>CAYNWL010000003.1:0-239004 GCA_964400895.1 uncultured Bacteriovoracaceae bacterium | reverse complement strand
TGGGTTATTCTGAGGATACTTTGGACGTGGGTTCGATTCCCACCACCTCCACCAAAATTCTTAGGGTTTTTATCCAACATATAAGGTAAAAATTTATACCGTAAAAGGGCCGGGAAAGGACGGGGCAAGAAAATGTATATTAATAGAATCGTTGTAAAAAACTATCGCTCGCTTAAAATGATAGACGTTTCAATGGGGAAGGGAGCAACCTGTGTGATCGGTGAGAATAACATCGGCAAGTCGAATTTAATTCAGGCCATTAGAATATGTTTAGATGTCTCACTTTCATCATCTTATCGATCACTTCTTAAGGAAGATGTACATTCTAGTGTTGATCAGACAAAAGCATTTCAAGTTTTGATTGGTATTGAATTTTCAGACTTTTCTAACAAGGACAATGAGGAGGCAATGTTAAATGGCACTCAAATTGCCGAAGATAGAGCTAGAATATTCTATAGGTTCAGACCGCGAAAAAAAGTACGTGAGGAATTGAAGTCAAAAGAGCGTTCAGAAGAGGATCTTACTATAGAAGACTATTCTTGGGAGCTTGTTGGTGGGGGAAATGTGAAAGTGGATTTGACTGATATTGAATGGTATGATGAAAATGATTTTATAGGCACCACCTCGATTGGATTTCAGTACCTTCAGGCATTTCTTGTCGTTTGCCTACCAGCTCTTAGAGATGTTGAAAGTGACTTACAGAGCTACTACAAATCGCCTCTTGCTAAACTCTTTGAAGCAAGCAACATTTCAGATAAAGAGCAAGAAAATTTAAAAAATGCCATTATTCAAGCAAATCAAATAATAAGAAAATCTTCTACTATCAGGGAGATTTCAAAATTTATTGACTTAGGAATGAAGGAAATTACGGGACCCGCCTTTCAAATGGGTGTTGATTTAGGCCTATCTGATCCAAATCTTGTAGCAATTTTAAGAAATATCGGAGTCCTATTGACCAACTCCGGAATGAAGGAATTTGATCCTCGGAGAAATGGTCTCGGTTTGAACAATATCCTATATATCTCCATATTAATTGAGTACTTTAAAAAACGGTCTGATCTTGGAAAAACAGCAGGAGAGTTAATTTTAATTGAAGAACCCGAAGCCCATTTACATCCGCAACTTCAAGTTACTTTGTTTGAATCTCTAAAAAGTTTTCCATTTCAATCAATCGTAACAACACATAGTGCCCATATTACCTCTAAGGCCCCAATAGACTCCCATGTTCTTTTTACGAATACTGATGAAAATTCAGCATTTGCTTCGGTAATTGCCAACAATCATTCCCTTTCGGAAGATGAAAAAGCTGATTTGGAGCGTTACCTTGATTCTACAAAATCTACTCTGCTGTTTGCTAGAAAGGTAATGCTTGTTGAGGGAGCTGCAGAACTTTTTCTAATACCTCCACTCGTGAAAAAAATTATGGAAATTGATCTTGAGAGGAATGGGATTTCTTTGATTGCAATTCATGGTAAGCATTTCCAATCTTATGCCAGATTGTTTAATCAAGACTGCCTTCCGAAAAAATGTGCAATTGTGGCAGATGGTGATATTAAAGAAGATGATGATTTAGACGAAGACCCCGGTTTACCAGAAGAAGAGAGCCTTATGGATCTTAAGAATGACTACTTATCTGTATTTTTAGGAACCTCTACTTTCGAAAGAGATCTTACAGAGATAGGCAATCTTGGAATGTTTAGAGAAGCTGCTCGTACTTTGGGAGCAACTCGAATTGCATCGGAAATGGAAGAAAAAAAAATCCTTAGTGGGGACATGGAGCCTATCAAAGATAAGGTATTACGAACTGCCAAAAGATTTGGGAAAGGTCGTTTTGCTCAAATAGCAGCTAGAAATATTCAGGAAGCAACATACTTGCCTGAATACATTAAAAATGCTGTGGAATGGCTTCTTGAGGAATGAAACTTACTAACGAACAGATAAAAGCTGTCAAACAAAATACGAATCTTCTCCTAACAGCCTGTCCTGGAAGCGGAAAAACCAGAACTTTAGTGGCAAAGCTAGTTAAAGAAATTGATGATCTTATTGGTACGCCAAGGGCAGCTGCGTGTATCACATATACAAACACCGCAGTTCAAGAGATTGAGCGAAGAACAACAATTGAGCTTGGCATAGAAAATGATGTTAATTTTTCTGTGTGTACGATCCATTCCTTTTGTTTGAATAACATTCTCAGGCCCTTTGCATGGAAACTTGGGAACTTCAAAAAAATTCCAGTCGTAATTACGCCGGATAAAGAAGAATTTGAAGAGATTATTAAATATGCAGCTTCAAAAATTAATTACTTCAATGTCACCCGTGCAGAAATTGAGCTTTTTGAAAGCATCAATCTCGATATCCAGGGACAAATCATAGGGGCAGCAACTACAAATGAAATTGTAATGAAAGCTGCACCCTTTTTTTGGAAAAGATGTGGAGATTTAGGATTTATTGATTTTTGCAATATAATTTATCAATCTTATTGCCTTCTAAGAGATCATAAAGAAATCAGGAGATCAGTAGCTTCTCGCTTCGCTTGGATATTAGTTGATGAGTTTCAGGATACTACTGAGTTGCAGACAGAGATTTTGAAATTGATTTACTCTGAAGGAAAAACACATTTCTTTGCTGTTGGGGATCCTGCTCAATCAATATTTGGGTTTGCAGGAGCGAAGCCTGAACTGCTTCAACCCTTCGCCACTCATATAAGGGCTAGAACAGATTTATCATTGTCTAAAAATTTTCGTTCAAGTCAATTCATCGTAGATCATGCTGAAAGGCTATTTCCTCGTTCTCCTTCCATGCAGGCCGCAGGCCCTTACAAGGACTGTTCTATTCAACCGGAATATGTTCATGTTAATAATCCTTACGATGCAATCTCGAACTATTTTTTACCCGCATTAAAACGGCATGGGATTGAATATGGAGAGGCAACCATTATAGCTCCAAACTGGAATATGCTTTTCCCACTTGCCCGCAAGCTTCGCTCTACTGGGATTCCTGTGATAGGACCAGGTGCTCGACCATACCGAAGATCTCGCACCTTTGCCACACTTGCAGAACAGCTTTGTGCTGCCATTTATGAAATACATTCTGATCAAATGAGACAACTTGAGCGAGTCTTGTTCAACACCATATTGGAAGCAACGGGGTCCAGCAGAATGGATATTTACTCATATGGGGGACGTGTAACAATCACTAAATTATTGCGAAGGGCAAAAGACCTTGCACGAACAATGAACGGAGTTGACTGGCTAGACTCCATGGCGAAGGAAGCAGGAAAAATTTTGACGGAGGCTGAGTTTCTTACTAAGGCAGAGTCTGGATTACTTTACGTATCGGTTCAAGAAATGAAAGCTGATATGAAAAGACAAAACATCGATCCTTCTACTTTAACGATCTTGGATCTTGGACTTTTTGCCAATTCCAAGAAGTCTTTGCGCCTCTCAACAATTCATTATTCCAAAGGGAGAGAGTACGACGCTGTTGCGATGATTGGTCTCAGAGAAGGATTAATCCCTCATTTTAAATCAACGGATCATAATGTTGACAAAAGACTGTTCTACGTTGGAGTCACAAGAGCGAGAAAATACTTGTTGTACGTTTCCGAAGTAGATAGGAGAAATGGGCCCAGTAGATTTTTAGGTACTGAAGGAGTTGGTGTAACTGGAGGAAGTTGACTTATGCATAGGGGAAGAATTCCATTCTTCATCCGAAGGAGAAGGGAGAAATTATATCCTTCAAGTGAATGGGCCAGCAGGACTTTTTGTCCCAATTGTGGATCTTCTTTAAAATATATTCTTCATAAATTTCCTGAAAAAGTATTCATATGTGCAGGTTTATTTGAGGGAGATATTGGAATTAAGCCCAATAAACACATTTTTGTAAAAGATAAATGTCCATGGTTTGAGATTACTGATTCTATTCCCCAAGTTGAAAAGTTTTGAAATAGCACTGATAAGAGGATAGTTTGGATGCGGGGTCGATTCCAACCACCTCCACCATCTGACCTGGGTTTGACCCGGACACATAGTTTAAATGTATCCTTCTTTATGAACAAATATAATCTCTAAAAAGACACCATAAATCTTAAAGAAACATATTTTATAAACATATTTTATTGAAACGGGAGAATAAAGGATTTTTTTTATTATATTCTTAACTCACACTATCAAAAATGATCAGGTTATTCCGATAAATTAAGGGGAGAGATTTATATGAGAATTAAAAAATTGGTTATAGTCTTTTTATTTACCATTCCAGCTTGGGCAGGAGTTTATAATTGTAAATCAAAGGATAATAGTGGTTTATTAATAGAAATCCAGGATTCAGATCCTTCTGTCACTTTTTCAAAGGGTTCAGGTGAAAGTATGGTGAGAGCAGTTGCTATTAAGGTTTTTCAAGCATTTGATTATAAATTTCAATTAAGTCCAGATGGAAAACAAATTACCCTTAGTGAAAAAAGACAATTCGGTAATTGGCTAAAAAATAGATCAGGTTTAAAGTTAAATTGTACTCAAGCTCCTTTTGGTTTTGTTTGCAAATCTGCTGAGGGAAAAATGGAGATTGCTTTCAAAAACGATCCTCAATCAAAAACTCCAATTATGGAAATAACAGAAAATTTAGGGTTACCGAGTCAATCTATTGTGAAAACAGATTCGGAAGTTCATTACCAAACCACATTGGGAATGGAAGTA
Organism: uncultured Bacteriovoracaceae bacterium; assembly: GCA_964400895.1. Taxonomy (GTDB): domain Bacteria; phylum Bdellovibrionota; class Bacteriovoracia; order Bacteriovoracales; family Bacteriovoracaceae; genus CAYNWL01. Next base: position 234,310 of record CAYNWL010000003.1, on the reverse strand, counting down.
ATTTTACATCATAATGGTAGCGGGGTTTATTCCGGAAGTAGAAGGAAAGGAGCCATTGTTGATGCCAATGCTTTAGGTATTGAGTGTAGATAATTTTTCTAAATTACCTTTATCTCTCGGTGAAAATGAAATAGGGTCAAAAATTTGTCAGCTCCTAATCTTTTAAAATTATTTGAAATATCTTTTAATTAAATTTTCTGATAAAGTTTTTTTTTAATCGGGTACTCTGCTTATAAATAATAAGGAGAATTTAATGTCTAAATTTTTTCAATTAACCATCATTGCTTCGCTGATCCTCTCATGCACTTCCTCGGCGCCTACCGGAAATAGCTCCGATGCCGAAAAAAAGAGTGTCGAAACACACATTGCAACATTTGATGACCTGGATTTTAATCGGTTCTCTCATCAGGATTGGGACGGGTTTAAACATAGCCATTCTGAAGACGTACTGGTTCATTGGCCAGACGGGCATACAACCAAAGGTCTGAAAACGCATATTGAGGATTTAAAATATATGTTCACCTACGCCCCTGACACAAGGATCGAAGAGCATCCAATAAAAGTCGGCCAAGGTGAGTGGACCGCGGTCTATGGAATCATGTTGGGAACCTTTACCAAACCAATGAAATTGCCAAATGGAAAGGTAATTCCGCCAACCGGTAAGAGTTTTAAACTTCCAATGGCCACATTTTGTCATTGGACGAAAGATGGAACCTTCGACGAGGAATATCTTTTTTGGGACAATGAGACCTACATGAGGCAGCTTGGATTAATAAATTAGGAGAACAGCAACATGCTTAAAATTTACGCCTGTATCTGGTCCAACGATAAGGCCACAGAGATGGCCAAATTCTACAAATCCATCTTCAAAGGCACCAAGGTAGGCAAAACCTCTTACTGGGGCAGCAATCCAATGGGGGTAAAAGAGGGATCTGTCCTCACCATGCATATCACGCTATTGGGACAAAAAATAATGCTCCTAAATGGATATGAAAAGATGCCTTTCAATGAGTCCATTTCGTTTGTAGTACCCTGCAAGACTCAGCATGAAATAGATACCTACTGGAAAAAACTAACCAGCGGTGGAGGCAGGCCCGTGCAATGCGGTTGGTTGATAGATAAATATGGAGTTCGCTGGCAAATTACCCCATCTGACTTTGATAAGTGGAACACTAGTAAAAACAAAAAAAAGAAAGAAGCCGTTATGCACGCAATGTGGAAGATGATTAAGTTGGATCTAAAAAAACTGAGAGAAGCTTATGAAAGAGCTTAATTTTACGCTTTAGGCCCCTAACTTTTAGATCCTTGCAGGTGGCATGATGAAAAAAGGCCCTATGAGAAAATTAAAAGTTATATCCTTTCTAACTCTAGACGGAGTAATGCAAGCGCCAGGTGCAAATAAGGAAGACACCGAGGGTGGATTTAAATATGGGGGTTGGCAATTACCGTTTATGGATGATGATACCGTTTCATCATTACTGGGAAAAATGGGTGCTCTTCTAATCGGCCGAAAAACTTATGATATCTTCGCATCCTATTGGCCCACAACGGGAAAGGATATAAAAACCTTTGGCCCTTTTATGAACAATATTACCAAATATGTAGCTTCAAAGACTTTGAAAAAAACTGAATGGCAAAATTCAATCTTGATCAAAGGGGATGTCACTAAAGCAATAGCTGGCCTTAAAGCAGAAGCTGGAAAAGATATCTATATGTTTGGAAGCGGTGATCTTTGCCAAACTCTTATGCGGAAAAATCTTATAGATGAGTATTTTCTGATGATTCATCCTTTGGTGTTAGGGGATGGTAAAAAGTTATTTCGACATGGCGGTCCCAAACAAGATTTAAAGCTTTTAAAATCAAAAATCACCAAAGATGGTATTCTTCTTCTAACCTACGAAGTTAAAACATCAAAATGATAATTCAAAGGTAAACTAGTTACCAATATGAATTTTAACATCGAACGGATTTCTTCTATCTCTAAATAATTTTTTAAACTTAAAAGGTTATTCTTAACTTCTTTGCTTCCTTTTTTTCCAATTCGTTTGCCAAACGATGTTAGGACTCATCCGCTTCCCATCATCATTGCTGTAATCAGAACCCTTATTTTATTAGAAATTGTATTTCTCCATTTCTAGGTTATTGGGAACTAGATTCACTTTTGCCAAATTTATTGGTCATTTTCCAATTTCTACTGGAGAAATATAAAAATTCACATAAACTTTATTTGCAAATGATAAAAGTTTATGGTTTGAAACCGACAATATTCCTCAAATGATTGGATTCTAGACTCCTCAAATATGAGCTCAAAAAGAATTAAGGGATAATGAATATGTTCACTCGCCATAACCCACAAATAAATCTTGAATAACTTGTTTTAATTTGTGGATAGTTGTTAAAATCTAAGAGTTCCACCGTGTAATTGGAATATTGAAAGGAGGAGAAAATGAAATCCTTTTTAACTATTTTTTTTATGTTTTTTTTAACCACACTTCAAGCAAAAGATTTTTCCTGGTGGGAAAAAGAACGCAAAATTCGCCAAAATAAACTCAATCATTATATTAATATAAACCGGAAAAATTTTCATTCATTTTCGGAAGAGCCACTCGGCAATACCGGTATTCCTTTTGTGTTATGGAGTATGCTTCAGGAAGCCTTTCCTGATTTGTGGAATGAAATGGTAATAAAAGAAATGGGGGCCTTTCCTTCTAAAGAATATGGTTACAATCTTCCAGAAGGTTTTGCTATTGGAAAAAGTTCCATTCCATTAATAAATAAACCTCTACTAAATAAAATAAGAGTTAATATCGTCAATCTAACTTGTTCAGCCTGCCATACTGCAAGAGTCATTGGTCCTGATGGAAACATCATCAAAATTATAGGTGCTCCGGCAAATACATTTAACGCACATAAATTTAGAGATGTTTTATTTAAGGTGGCAAACAACCCAAATTTTAATGAGAAATATCTTAAAGATCAGTTTAAAGTAATGGAAAAAAAATATGGGAAAAATTGGCCCTATCATTCAATCTTTAAGCGATTTCAAGCAATGGTCGACAACAAAGTTTTTAATGAAAAGGCTGATTTGGTAGTACCAAAAGTTAAAGAAAATATCACCTCCATTGAAATTAAACGGAAAAAGTTTTTGTCTAGATTTTATGGGCCTCAAGCTAGTTATTTAGTGGATCAGGGTATTCCAGGAGGTCTTGATGCATTTTCAACTGCAGCTTTTATCCAGGTTCCAAATAATTTTGATGAACTTAATGAATCAGGGCAAGAAGTAATGATGAAAGAGTATTTTGGCCAAGGGCCACCCATGATTGACATTATGAGCGTTTGGAATCAGGAAGTAAGAAATTGGGCCCAATGGGATGGAAATATTCCTACAAAATTGATGAGAAATTTAGGGTCTGCCATTGCAGTTATCCGCGATCCTGTTTTAGTAGATTTTCATGTGGTAAAAAATGCTACTGATTTTGTAAATTTTTTACCGCCCCCGCCTTATCCCTTTCAAGTAGATTCAACCTTAGTGAAGGTTGGGAAGAAAATTTATGAAGATGCATGTTTAAAATGCCATAATCAGGGTGGAACCTTTACTCCACTTGATATTATAAAAACTGATCCAAATCGAGCTTTAGGATTAACGGAAAGAGTTCGCAAATTAAGTGTCGAGGGTTTAAAAAAATCTTGTCAAGATCCGCAAACGGGAAAATATAGAGATCAACGCTGTAATCTAAATGATGATGAAATCATTATTCCTCGGTCAAGGAATCCAGGTTATGTGGCCCAACCTTTAGATGGAATTTGGGCGCGTTCTCCCTATTTACATAATGGATCAGTACCGACATTGTATCATTTACTTGTACCAAAAGAACGCCCCACAACTTTTTATCGTGCTAACCTAACTTATGACTCCAACAAAGTGGGTTATGTTTGGGATAAGGCCAAGGAAGGGAAATATATTTTCAATACGGCCATACCAGGTCTATCTCATCAAGGGCATGAAGATCCACAAGTTTTCTTTAATGGTATTGATTTTGGCAAAGAGACAGAAAAACTTGAGGCATTATTGGAATACTTAAAAACTTTATAATTTTACTTGGCCAGAGTTAAGCATCAAGGTTTTCAATGGCCCATTTCATTTTTTTAAACTTGGGCAATTCACGTCCATCATCAAGTCCCATTTCAGCTGTTATGATATTTTCAAGTTTTTCGTTTAACGAATTGGCCAGCTCATCATTTTGGCCCTTTTTAAATGCCAGATTTTGCATTTCTAACGAATCGTTATTTAAATCGTATAATTCTACATCATTTAAGGAATATAATTTATCTAATCCTATTGGTTTGTGATGCTCAAGAGGAGAAAAATAACGGGTAAATTTATATCTTCCATCAAAGAAAGTTCTAACCGTCCCTCGTTTTTTTAAATTGGGTTTAAATCCTGATTCCATAACTGATTTTGGGGATTTTCCTTCCATCTTTGCGGCCACGGCCCGTTTAATCAAATCACTATCGACCGTACTTAATCCACTATAGGTAAATAAAATTCCGTCTCGAGCTGAATGTATGCTTGAATTTTTGGGATCCCCAATCACACCCGATAAATCCTTTCCTGGTAATTTTTGACCAGCATACTCTATTGCTTGATCAGAGCTTGCTCCTGCCAAACTTAAAAAGGTTGGTGCAAGATCAATATGACTTGTAAGTGAGTAACAATCGTTATTACCCCGCACGTCCGGGTGAACTACATATAAGGGAACATGGATACATTCCTCATATGGAAAAGGGCCCTTACCACGAAGGCCATGTGCGCCCGCCATTTCTCCATGATCTGAACTATAAACAATTATGGTGTTTTCCATAAGGCCTAAATTTTCTAGTTCATCTAGAATTTTCATTAAATTCATATCTGCTGTTCTTAGGCAATTGATATAAAAATTATTAAAATTTCTCCAAAGTTCTTCCTCAGGTGGAATATGCCCAAGGGCCTGATCCCAAGCTTCCTGGTATTCAAAATGGGCCAGGGGTCTTCCCATTTCTTTTAGAGACTGCTTAAGATTTGAGGGAATTGAAACATCCCAATCCTTTTTAAAAAGAGGATGGTTGGGAACTCTGGCAGATCGAATAAGTAATTTTCCTGTGTCCTGCTGATTAATCCCTTTGGGGTCGGTATTAAGATACATTATATCATGAGGGTTTACTAAGCTAACAGTTAATGACCAGGGTTTATTTTGATCATTTAAGGGCTGACCATTCTTTCGAAGCCAGGTTATGGCACTTTCAGCAATTAAGTTATCGAAGTGGTATCCTCCTAGTGTGTGTCCCACGATATCACCTGGGGAATAATAATCAGAGAAACCATATTCATCCATCTCTTTGGTAAAAAGACGATTGGGTTGGTGAACATCCATGTCATGGTTTAAATGCCATTTGCCTTTATAGGCAGTATAAAATCCTGCCTTTCGTAGCATGTGTCCATAGGTGGGAATCTTGGTGGATAATTTTTTTACCCAAGGCATATCTACATTTTCAAATATCCCATTATTTATTGTTTGAAGGCCGGTCATCATAATGGATCGGGATGGTGAACACATTACTGAGGCAATATAATGGTTATGAAAAGTGGTTCCCATCTTTGCCAATCTTTCATGTCCAGGCAAGGAAAGACCTCTTGGTAATTTTTTAAAATACCTTTCCTGATCTGTAAAAATATATAAAATATTTGATTTGGTTGATGGTCTTGACTTCTTAAGGGGAGATTTAGGTTCTGAACGTTTTGGTTGGTCGGCAGCAGCTAATTTTGGGGCCCATGAAAGATTTGCAGCATAAGCAGCGGTAACTGCTGTTTGCCCTGCCTGGACAAAAAAGTTTCTTCTTGAAATTTTATTTTCTTTTTTTGGCATAAACTTTTCCTTAAGTTTTCTTTACCAACGATTTTAATATAAATTTCTATTTCCTTCAAATTTTGGAAGGGACTTTTTTTTTCAATAAAATATGAAAGTTTTCTGGGTTGGCCAATATTTGAAATTCTATTCCAATGCCTTAAATCATGGGTTTTAACTTTACCTCTTCTAAAATCTCTTTCAAAATGGATAATACTTTGTCCTGGTTGAAATTATCTCCATAAATTAGGTAGTCTTTAGGTGTCAAAGATTTCTTGATTTCCTGTTTTTTGTCCTCGGTTTTAATTCCACCACCTTCAAAAGTTATTTTTTTAAGCTTAAACTGGAATACTAAGTCCAAATTTTCACCTTTTAATTTTACCAAAATCTTTAAGTCCTCAATTCCTGTGTAGTCCTTATTGGCAGGTATTGCTAAGGTGGCCTCAATTTGATCTTTTTTGTTTTTTAAACCCTTTATTTTGAAACGTAAAAAAACTTCCAAAAATTCAAAGAAACTGGAGATGATTTTATGAGGAGTGATATTTAGGTCTAAAAAATTATTATCTCCGCAGAACAAAAATATACCCGATGTTTTTTCGGAAATAGGAGAGTTATTGGAAAGGGAAAAGTTAAAAGGCAATTCTTTGGTTTCTCCTTTTTTTATTTCATTAGAACCTAAGAAATTTTCCTCTTTTAATAAATCCAGGTCATTAGATTTTACTTTTTTTCTTGGGCCAAAGCATAATTTTACACCATATTTATCTAAGGGAAAATTTTTACTTCCCCTATTAATTACCTGCAAAGTGCCTCTTACAACATCACCTTGCTTCCAAGATTCACCTGCGACATCAAGAACTAGCTCTAAGGCATTTTCAAAAAATATTCCTTTCATTTTTAACCCGATATAAGAAATTTGTTTGGGATAACATACCCGTAGAAAGGTAAAAGTCCAGCATTAACTTAGATAAATAAAGTTTTTTTATACTAATTTAAACCTCTTGATATGCCGATTTATAGATAATGGAAATCATCATTTTAAATTACTGAATTCCATGAAAAAACTAGGAAAGTCTATGGAATATAAAATAGAAAATTATATGACAAAGAATGTTCAAACGGTAGGAGCCTATCAAAAACTTATTTTTGCAGAAATGATAATGAAGGAAAGGAAAATACGCCATTTGCCCGTTTTAAAAGAAAATGAATTGATAGGGATTCTTTCCATAAGAGATATTCAACTTATCCGAGGAATTGACAAAGATTACAAACAAATCACTGTGGAAGAAGCATGTGTAGAAAACCCGATAAAGGTAGAAAAAACTGATGATGTTAGATTGGTCTGCAAACAAATGCTTAAAACCAAAGTAGGATCAGTCCTGGTAATGGATAAGAAAAAGCTGGTAGGTATTTTTACCGCCATTGATGCCCTTAGATTAATTTCAACCTTAACCACTGCAGACTAATATTAAAAATTTTATTTAGGGAAGGGTGAGTTTACTGGAAGAGGGGTCAAATCAGATTCGCCTGGAATTTCCCCAAATTGGTTATTTTTCCATTCCTCTGCTGCCTTTTGGATTCGCTCCTTACTAGAAGAGACAAAATTCCACCAGATATATCTTTTTTCAGGAAAAGGGTCCCCTCCAATAACGATAAATCTACAATCCTCCTTAGTTTTAAAATAAACTCTTTGAGTATTTGCAGTTACAAATAAATCATTAATTGATAGTTTATTGCCATTTATTTCACAATTACCAGAGGTGATAAAAAATCCCATTTCTTTTTCCGGAAAGGAAAATTCATATTCCTCATTGCCTTTAAAATTGCAATCAAGTAATAAGGTCGGCCAGAAAATTGGAACAGGAGAAGCACAACCATGATAATTTCCCAATAAAACCTTAATCGATTTTTCGCCTGAAAATAAAAAATCAGGCAAACTTTCTTTAGACCAATGGGTAAAATTGGGATTGCACTCCTCCAAATTTTTAGGGAGTCCAACCCATATTTGGACTCCGTGTATTTTGTTATTTAAATTTGATGCTCGGTCTTCTAATGGTGTCCTTTCTGAATGTACAATCCCTCTTCCCGCTGTCATCCAATTTAAGTCTCCAGGAGTGATAATTTGTGTTGAATCAAGACTATCACGATGAAGAATCCTACCTTCAAAAAGGTAAGTAACCGTGGCCAGACCAATGTGTGGATGGGGCATTACATTTAAAAATTGTCCATTTGCCAATTTTAAGGGGCCCATGTGGTCTAAAAATACAAATGGTCCAATTGCTCTTTTTTCTGCAACAGGTATCGACCTAGTTACCTTAAATCCCCCTATATCCCTTTCACGTCCAGGGATAATCAAATCCTTTTGCATAAATTTCCTTTTTAGAAAAGAACCTTAAACAGAATTGATCCAGACATATATAAAATTATTAAGGATCCAGGTGTCCAGAAAAATGCTCTTATATCATGAATTTGTTCAGTTAAATAGGCCAGAAAATGAAGAATTCTGGTTGCCACATAGGTATACATTAGGATTCTCATGGCCATCAGTGAGGGACTAGTAAAAATAAATAAAAACCCAGCAATTAGGAAAAATGGTACATTTTCCAAATCATTTAAATGAATTCGCCGTACTCGGTCAACATAATCATTTGGCTCAAGTTGTGCTTTGGATGGCCCAGGATTAAGCATAGTTTTTTTAATATCTTCAGGGGATCTATAACCTCCCTTAACTTTAATCATTCGAAATACAGTGAGCCAGGACATTAATGCTACTTTAAGCAACATGATGGAGGCAGCGATTAAATAAGTTGAAAAAATAGGGTTGTTTAAACTTAGATTTTCCATATTAAGCCTTTTAAATATAAGACTACCTGATGAAAGTACCTAATTCAAATACAATAGGGATACTTATCTTATAAACAAGAATTATGTAGGTAATTATTTTTTTCTGAATGTGATAAAATATAAAATGAAGGGATGGATTTATGATAAATAAACAAAAATTATTGGTTAAAATTTTTGAAGGATATCTTACAGACAAATCAGAAATTGAACATTTATCATCGTCCCTTTCCTTAATTCAATTTGGTGTAAAGAAAGTTGATGAAGAATGTGATGTTACGGAGGGGATGGCCAATATCGCTGATAATGAAGGATTTAATAAGCCTTATTCTCCCTCATTAGGGCATTCTTCGATATTTGAAAGTATGGACCCTCTAGACTTATGGGAAAAGATTCATTTGGACCATAAGTTGGATAAGCCGGTTCCAGGATCCCTTCTAATTTGGAAAAAGAAAAGTGGGGGCGGAGAAATTTCCTTGGTTACAAAAATATTGGGCCAAAATAAAGTAGAAACTATAGAATTTAAAATCCCAAATCATATCGTAAAAGAAATCCGCGATCTTAAGGCAACAGAGCTTGTAGGAATTGTAACACCATGGATTTAAGCAGCTTTGTCTTTTTTCAGAAATTGTAATTTATTTGGCACATCTTTCCATTTATCAGCATCGGGTAAAGGTTTTTTTCCCTCATGAATTCCAGGAAAGATTTTGCTTAAATCTTCATTTATTTTTATGGAGACCATATATTGATTAGGAACTTCACCTTCTTCAAAAATAGCATCTACCGGGCATACTGGTCCACAAGCACCACAGGATATACAAACATCTGGATCAATTACAACGCAATTGGGACCTTCATGGAAACAATCCACCGGACAAACTTGAACACATTCAGTATATTTGCAATTAATGCATCTTTCTGTAACTACATAGGCCATCGTTAAATAATAACACTAAATGTGAAAATTTAATCTAAAGAGTAAAAAAATCCATTGAAAGCGCCTTTACGGTTTCCTCTTTGGAATTTGGAATTATTTTATCCACTTTTTCATAAAATTGTTGAATCATTTTTTCGATTACTTGAGCATCTTTGAGGGAAATGGAAAAAATAATGGTATTATGATAGTCATCCTTATTTTCTCCATCGATGGAAAGAATTGATTGGTTTCTCCAGTTTTTTAAAAAATTCTTATAGGAATCAGAATTTTTGGTTGGTTTTTCCATTAACACTTTACTAATAATATATTTATTTCCAGATCTTATTGCTAATCCCGTTTCAGTTAAAAAAGTTAACGCTTCCAAAATTTTATTCTCATTAAGAGGAAGATAATTAATTAAGAACTGAGGATTTTGGAATTGGGGGACGGATAGGAGAACATGAATTGCAGGATAATACCAATTTGAATAATATTTATTAAGTTGATTTTGATCCAAGATAAATTTCTTCTTGAGTTTTTCCTTTAAGCTTTTTTGATTTTGGATAAACTCCAGCCTTTCAAAGTCATAATATTCTCGTAAAGATTTTGAACCTGCCCTAGCAAGATTTAACAGAATCATAAAAAAATTCTTGTCATTAAAATTTAAATGAATAAATTCAGCAACCCTTATCCCTTGTTCCAGAGTAAAATTACTTCTTTTCCCTAAGACTTGGGAAATATGGGTATTCTGACAAAGGAGAAATTCGGCCAATTCCTTTTTAAACCCTCGGCCGTTTTTGGGAAGGGCATCTATATAGGATTTTAAAAAATCACGATAATCTAAATAATCGGTTAAAGATTTCATTCCCGTTTATGTAACAAATAAAAATTAATTTTAAAATTAAATTTTATGGTAAAAATTATTAATTTTGATATGGAAGCCCGAATTTTATTTAAATAATATCGGCAAAAATTAATCGGGAGGAATTTATGAAATTTGTACTTTTTTCCGTCTTTTTTTGTCTTAATTTGTGGGGCCAAATGCAGGAATGTCCAGAAGGCAGCTATTTAACTACAATTTATAATAATTGTAGAGCATCAGGGGATAGAATATGTGCCCTTTGGTATTCAAAAGAAATTTGTGTAAAAAATCCTCTAATTTGCACCATGGATATTGGTCCCTGGGGACATCCTAGCGCTTGTATTTGTGGAAATGGATTTTTTTATAATCCGATAATTGGAAAGTGTCGTTTAAAAGATGATTTTCCTTGTTCCAAAGATATCAATGAGTGGGGTAATCCAAGTTATTGCCTTTGTGATGAGGGTTTTTCTTACAATCCATCCAATGGAAATTGTAGTCCTGTTTATTAATTAATTTTTTCCTCCGATATGTTTATTGGGGGAAAAATGGAAAAACAGTATAAAATTTTAGTTCTGGTTTGGATGATACTTTCGGCCTGGGCCTTCATTCTCCATGTTTTTTTTCAAAGTCATTTAGCGGCCACCACGGGTTGGGTGTATGCACCTGGTTGGCAAAGGGAAATTGGATTTTGGAACTTGGGAATAATAATCCTTTCCATTTTAGTTTTTAAAAGTGGTCAATCCCTTAAAAACACAGTTCTTCCAGCAATCCTTATTTTATCGGCCCTATTTGCTGCCAACCATTTATATGCAGCGGTACAATTTCCATTAGCGATTGGCCATAAGGTGGCATTTTATTTAAATGTATGGCCCCTTATTTGGGCGGCCATCTTGTTCACATTTGAAAAAACTAAACGGGAAATTGATTAGCTCCTTTTAAACTAAAGGAGCTAATTGGTTATTCTTGAGCTTTTTGGCCTTTGTGAAAAGTAGTGTATACATAAATTGGGATTTTCAAATCGCCCAGGTGCTTTTCAATTAAGGGTCTGACCTCGTTCCAATTCAAGTGACCAACACCGGTACCAAGTTTCGGAAGGGCAACACTTTCAACTTTTTCTGATTCTATTTTATGTCGAAGTTCTTTTAGTGCGCTGTTTAAATAGGGTAAAGTGGCAAGGCCTGGATGGGTATTATGCCCTTTGGCATGTTCCTGAACAAACAAGTTGTAAACCTTTTTGCCATTTTCATCTTCCCAGCTCCAAAGTGTTCCTTCTTTTGGGTGATGAGTATGTGAAAAATGTCTAAAATCTTTATAAAGGTCAGGGAATGTTTCCCTTAGGGACATGGCCAACCCTTTTTTAAAATCATCATTTGGAGCAACACTATGGGCAATAGCTTGGGCCTTAGTTAAAAGAATATCTCCTTCTACTTCATGAATCATATATTTCTCCTTAATTTATTGTATCAGTTTGTCCCATATCTAAATGCTCAAGTAACTGATTATTATCAGAGTTTTAAGTCAAATATTTATATCTAACTAATAATGCTAATAGGGGGGGAGGAAGGAAGGTTAGGAGAAAAATTTGAACTTCCCCCAAAAAATTGGATCCCGGTTTGGAAACTGAACTCCATAATAAAAATCCGCTGAAAATAAGCCAGAAAAGAATAAAAGAATAGGTGGCAATTGATTTAGGATATGAACCAAAATCAGAAACCAAATGTGCGAGTAATAAAAAAAATTTCCAAATAAAAATACCAACTGAAATTAAGATAATTATTTGCATTTGTTTATTATAAAGGGGAAAAATAGTTTATCAATTTTTTAAAAAATTAAAAATATAAAATTAGATTTTAATATTTTCATAAATTCATCTTGCAAACCAATCCTGTTTCAAGAGATTTTGAAACCGGTTCGATTTTTTCTCCTTGGGCACTAAAATCAAGACAATAGTTTCCTTTCCCGGATAAGATGAAAAAATATTGAAGGGATAATGGATCCTCTGAAAGAAATTGTCCCAATTTTTCAAAATCTTTAATAAAATTAGTTTTGTCCTCTAACCTCCAAGAAGCTAAGATTTTTGCAAATTGTTTCTCCAATTTTTTCTTGGTACTTTTTGAATGGGATTTTGTCCAATACTTTATACAAATTTTTCCACCCATTTGGGTTCTGGTATCCCTGCATTGGTCTTTAGCAACTTCAAAAACTAGTTTATTCCACAAATAACCATCAATTTGTCCATTTAAGTTTTCAAGTTTTTCCAAAATCCCTCTAATGGTTGAATCGGGGAATCTAAGATCAACTTGCATTCTTAAAAATCCAAGATTTTTACCAGGAAGATCAAATAAAAGCTCCCCATCAACTTTTCCTAAAAGTTTTGCCATTTCTTTAATTTCTTTATTCCAATTATAATCTCTTACTTTTTCCCTCTGATAGGCCATTTTAAGGGAAGCTGTATATCCTTCCCTTAGGTAATCATTTTTATCCCTTGAAGTTTGTTTTGATACCGCAAAGATCCTTACCTTATTAAGATGGCGGGTTAAAGGTCCATATGTTGAAATTATTTCAGAAAATACCCCTAATTTAGTTTCTACTTTTTTTACATCTAAATCATTTTGGAGCGGTATAAGTTCCGCTTGTGTAAAAGAATGTGATTGCCTATGTTCTACAGCGGCAATATATGGAAGCATGGCCTGAGCATCCCAATAGCGTCCTCTTGTTTTGTCTTGTTCTTTTAAAAGATGTCTCATTCCTGAAGGTAATTCTTCTTTAAGGTTTATATTTCCTTTAAATAGGTCATTTAAAGCAGCTACGGCTTCCGGTTTAGATAAGTCAAATTCAAAAACATTGGTATTTATTTTAGCAAAAATTCCGCCACCTCCTAAGCTCGCAGCCGAGAAAGCGGTATCGTTTAATCCAGCTCCGGCATAAAGATTTTTTAGCTTTATGGAGCTTACTCTTACAAATACTTTTTGGTCTTTCGATTTTTTAAGGGCCACTTCCCAAGTACCCATTGCTGTGACCGAAAAGTTTCCGGCAAGTCCCAAGAAGGATCCGGTAATTCCAAAAGTAATCCCTCCTCGTATGTTATAAGTAAGAAAATCATTTTCTTTTAAAGATAAAACGATTTGTTCCGGTTGGGAGAAACTGATTCGTGGTAAATTTCTGGCCGATTCGAGGTTGGGAGCAAATCTTTCAGAATATACCCTGGATCCAATTTGGGGCATAAGTGAACCACTTACCGCAAAGGTCATTGGAAAGGTCGGGCCCGCGGAAAAATAACCTCCAACTTGAAAATCTTTATTTTCTACTACCAGGTAAGGATCATTTTCTGAGACAAAGGAAATATCATCATTTTGATTTAAGTTTGCTAAAGATATGAAGTACTGGGTTTTTTCCCCTCCACCCACCAAAACAGGGTACATACTATAAGTCACTCCCCATGAGATAGGAGGAGTTAATGCTCCTTGGGGATCAAATCCCCACCAATTCCAGTTAAAAGTGGCCCCTCCTTTAAAATCGATAAAAATGGGGGTCATTATAGTATTCGATATATATGAATTGGTACCAATCCCTTGGGAATCCTCTACGGGTTGTTCCATTGGATTACCATATGAGTAGGGGAAATTAAAAACCATAACTATTAAAAAGATTAGTTTTTCCATTTAAGACTCCAGGATCAAGTAAAATGAGGTTGGGGGTACATTAAAGTGGAATACCGTAAAATTGATATAAAAATTCTAATTGGAAATTTTAACATTTTAACTCATTGAATTTTTAGGGGCATTCCAGAAGAAAATCATGAAAATAATTCCATGAATTTCCTGATAGAGTAGTAAAAATCACATAAAAAAATAATTTTGGATTTTAAATAACAGAGTAATTAAATTTTATTTTCCTATTAGATGGAGGCTGATTTACAGGTAACGAATGCAGGTATTAAAATTAAAGGCAAATAAAATGATGCGATTTTATATGAATTTGAAAAATTTCTTTTAATTTCTGCATCAAATTATGTTGAATTTTGAAGCAACTTCCCTAAATTTAAGGAAAAAAAGGGAAAAATTGATTTTTATATCTTTTTTACATCTAAGGGGTTTAGAGTGATTTTCATAGGAGATTTTTATGGATTTTCTTATTGCAGGAATGATAGGGGCAGCCCTTCTAGGTTACCTCACTTATGTATTAATTAATCCGGATAAATTCTAGGAAATATTATGACAGCAAATGATTTTTTTCAGGTGGCCTTTTATGTAATTTCTTTATTTGCACTCTCTCCCATTTTAGGCGCCTACATAGCTAAAGTCCTAAATGGGAAAACCCATCTTATGACTAAGCCTTTAGGTTGGTTGGAAAAAGGCGTTTATAAAATAAGTGGAGTAGATGAAAATGAAGAAATGGGATGGAAGGTCTATACCAAATCCCTTCTTATTTTTAACTTTATTGGTTTTTTATTTTTATTTTTAATTTTACTTTTTCAAAATAAATTTCCCTTAAACCCTCAAAATTTTTCAAATCTTTCTTGGCATTTAAGTCTAAATACTGCGATTAGTTTTATGACAAATACTAATTGGCAAAGTTACAGCGGTGAATCGACAATGTCTTACTTTTCCCAAATGTTGGGACTTGGAGTTCAAAATTTTTTGAGTGCAGGTACTGGGATTGCTGTTTTTGCGGCATTGGTAAGAGGGATTGCCAGAAAAAAGTTTTTTACAATTGGAAACTTTTGGGTCGATTTAACCAGGTCAGTAGTTTACATTTTATTGCCGCTTTCATTAATTTTTGCGATTTTATTGATTGGCGAAGGTGTTATTCAAAATTTTCAACCTTACAAAGAAGTGATTACTCTCGAGGGGTCAAAACAAATAATTCCTGGAGGACCAGTAGCTTCCCAAGTTGCTATAAAACAACTTGGGACAAATGGTGGAGGTTTTTTTAATGCAAATTCTTCTCATCCATTTGAAAATCCAACACCATTTTCAAATTTTTTAGAAATGCTGGCCATTTTATTAATTCCCGCTGCTCTTACCTTCTCTTTTGGTAGGATGATTGGCTCTCTGAAGCAGGGTTGGATTTTATTTATGGTTATGCTTTCCGTTTGGTTGGGCTCCTTGGCGATATCAACATATTTTGAATATTTTCAAAATCCAACCTTTTCCATAAATGAGGGAATGGAAGGGAAAGAAGTTAGATTTGGAGTTATTAATTCCCTTGTCTGGTCTTCTGCAACCACAGTGGCTTCAAATGGTTCCGTAAATACCATGCATTCTTCTCTTTCTCCGATGGCCGGGGGAATGGCCATGTTTAATATCATGCTAGGGGAAATAATTTTTGGAGGAGTAGGTTCTGGGATGTATGGAATGCTCCTCTTTGTAATTTTAACGGTTTTTTTATCAGGGCTAATGGTTGGAAGGAGCCCTGAATATTTGGGTAAAAAAATTGAAGCTTATGAAATAAAGTGGGTAATAATAGGAATTCTAGGCCCATGTGCTGCAATTCTAATCGGTTCCGCAGTTTCATGTGTAATTCCCATTGGCTTAAGTAGTTTATTGCATAAGGGCCCGCATGGTTTTTCAGAAATTCTTTATGCTTTTACTTCAGCAGCGGGAAATAATGGTTCTGCCTTTGCTGGATTAAATGCAAATGTTCCCTATTATAATACGGTATTAGGTTTATGTATGCTTATAGGAAGGTTCGTGGTGATAATTCCTGTCCTAGCAGTGGCCGGTAGTTTGGCCTGTAAAAAAATTATTCCCGCCTCAAGTGGCACCTTTACCACTGATTCTTTTATTTTTGTGGTACTTTTATTTGGCGTTATCTTCATTGTGGGTGCGTTGACCTTTCTTCCAGCTTTATCCCTTGGGCCAATAGTTGAACATTTTTTGATGTTGAAAGGTAAGGCATTTTGATTAAGGAAAAAATTATGAGTGAAACTAATAATCCCTCAAAGAATCCATGGAAAGATCCAAAAATCTTAATTCCTGCAATAAAGGAATCTTTTTTAAAGCTAAATCCAAAGGTTCAAATTAAAAACCCAGTTATGTTTGTTACGGAAGTTGGGGCAATTTTGACAACCTTTCTTTTGATTTTCGGTTTTAGCTCTTCTTTGTTTTTTGAAATACAAATTACTTTCTGGCTTTGGTTCACTGTTATTTTTGCAAATTTTGCCGAAGCAATAGCCGAGGGCAGGGGTAAGGCACAAGCAGAAAGTTTAAAAAAGACCCGAACTTCAACGAAAGCAAGGCGATTAAAAAATGATCGGGAGGAAATAGTCTCTGCAACTGAACTGAAATTTGGAGATATCGTCGTTTGTGAAACCGGAGATATCATCCCCGGAGACGGTGAGGTTGTTGAAGGAATTGCCTCCGTAGATGAATCGGCCATTACTGGAGAGTCAGCACCTGTTATAAGGGAAAGTGGAGGAGATAGAAGTGCAGTAACCGGGGGAACAAAAGTAATATCCGATAAAATATTAATTAGAATTACCGCTGAACTTGGGCATGGCTTCCTAGATAGAATGATATCCCTTGTTGAAGGGGCCAAAAGACAAAAGACCCCCAATGAAATTGCTCTTACAATTGTACTGGCCGGATTAACCCTGATTTTTTTATTGGCAGTAATTACCCTTAAACCGTTTATTGATTTTGCCACCATATCCGGGAATCAAAGTAATATAGTCACCGTTCCAGTGCTTGTGGCCCTTTTGGTCTGCTTAATTCCCACCACTATAGGGGGCCTATTAAGTGCTATTGGAATTAGTGGAATGGACCGTTTGATTAGAAGAAATGTAATTGCAACATCAGGAAGGGCTATAGAAGCTGCTGGAGATATAGACGTTTTATTATTAGATAAAACTGGCACCATTACACTAGGAAATAGAATGGCCTCTAAATTTTTTCCGGTGGCGGGGGTGGATGAATCAAGGCTTGCAGAGGCTGCGCAATTATCCTCTTTGGCCGATGAAACGGCTGAGGGAAGATCAATTGTGGTATTGGCCAAAGAGTTATTTGATTTCAGGGCAGAATCATTTCGTTCACATGATTCAAAATTTATTCCTTTTACCGCACAAACGAGGATGAGTGGAATCGATTATATAGACATCAATAATGAGGAAAGGAAAATAAGGAAAGGGGCCAGTGATACAATAATTAATTTTATGAAAAAAGAGGGACATCCCATTCCACAGGATTTGGAAAAAATTGTTGATAACGTAGCAAAAAAGGGAAGTACTCCTTTAGTGGTTGCAGATACCAAAGAAATTTTAGGAGTAATTGAATTAAAGGATGTCGTTAAAGGAGGAATCAGCGAAAGATTTTTAGAACTGAGAAAAATGGGAATAAAAACCGTGATGATTACTGGGGATAACCCACTTACTGCAGCGGCAATTGCAGCAGAAGCAGGGGTTGACGATTTTATGGCCCAAGCTACACCAGAGGCAAAATTAAAAAGAATCCGTGATGAACAAGCACAAGGGCACTTAGTGGCCATGACAGGAGATGGAACAAATGATGCTCCAGCTTTAGCACAGGCAGATGTGGGTGTGGCAATGAATACGGGAACTCAGGCCGCTAGAGAAGCTGGAAATATGGTAGATTTGGATTCAAATCCAACAAAACTTATAGAGATCGTCGAAATTGGAAAACAACTTCTAATGACCCGTGGATCATTAACTACATTTTCAATATCAAATGATGTTTCCAAGTATTTTGCAATTCTGCCCGCTATTTTTGGATCCTTATATATAACATCAGGAAATTTAGAAGGGCCATTGGCAAAATTTAATATTATGAATCTTCATGGACCAAAGAGTGCCATTCTCTCGGCCGTAATATTTAATGCTTTGATTATTATTGCTTTAATTCCTCTCGCTCTAAAAGGCGTACCCTATAGACCGGTTTCTGCAAACAAGGTTTTATCCAGAAATATTTTAATATATGGGCTTGGGGGCTTAGTGATCCCGTTTTTAGGCATCAAAATTATTGATGTGATTATTTCCACACTAGGACTTGTTTAATTATGAAACCATTAATTATTTCTATAAAAATTTTAATTTCGTTTTTGTTAATAACTGGAGTTTTTTATCCATATATCGTTACCCAAGTAGCTAATCTACTTTTTAAAGATAAGGCCGAAGGCCAGATAACTTTTAAAAACGAAAGGGCGATTGGATCTGCAATCCTCGCACAAAATTTTCAATCTCCTAAATATTTTTGGCCTAGACCAAGTGCTGCTGCCTACGCCGGGGAAGCATCTGCAGGCTCAAACCTTTCTCCCAACTCAATTTCCTTAAATAAAGTTATCAAGGAAAGAGGGGAAAGATTTGGCGATCAACTGAATCTGATACCAAAGGATTTATTAACTGCTTCAGCGAGTGGTCTTGATCCCCATATAAGTACAAAGGCTGCCCTGTATCAAGTTAATAGAATTTCTAGGACAAGAGGAATATCTGAGTCAGAAATAATTTCTCTTATTGATAAAGTGAAAGAAGACAAACAGTTTAGTTTCTTAGGAAAATCAAGGGTTAATGTTTTACGTCTAAACTTAGAATTGGATAAAATAGGAAAATAGAACCTGGAGAAAAAAATTGGCTTCCGATGATGCATCTTTGGACCCCGATGAACTTTTAAAAGCAATTAAAGATCAGTTTAGCTCTTCTGGAAAACTTCGGATTTTTCTAGGAATGTCGGCTGGTGTTGGTAAAACCTATACCATGCTAGAAGCTGCACAACAAAAGAAAAAGGAAGGTTTCGATGTAGTCGTTGGGTTAATTGAAACACATGGAAGAGAGGAAACAGCGTTTTTAACCAAGGGATTGGAAATAGTTCCAAGAATAAAAATAAATTATAGGGGAACTATTTTAGAGGAAATGGATATCGATGGAATACTAAGGAGAAAGCCTAACCTAGTATTGGTTGATGAGCTGGCCCATACAAATGTTCCTGGTTCAAGACATCAAAAAAGATACCAGGATGTTTTGGAATTGCTAGATGCAGGGATTGATGTTTATACCACAATAAATGTCCAACATTTAGAAAGTAGAAAAGAGGTTGTTGAATCCATCACAGGTATTAGAATTAGGGAAACTGTGCCAGATAGTATTCTAGACCGCGCATTCCAACTGGAGATGGTGGATATCGTTCCTTCTGAGCTTCTAAAAAGACTTAAGGAAGGGAAAGTTTATTTAGGAGAAAAAAAAGTCACAGCAGCAGATGCATTTTTTAAAGAGGATAAACTCACCGCTCTAAGGGAGATTGCTCTTAGACTAACTGCTGAAAAAGTTGATCAGGATCTCCAAAAATTTACAGTTACCAGAAAAGAAATTCCATGGCAGGCAAATGAAAGGCTTTTAGTAGCGGTTTCTCATAGTCCATATTCAGAGAAAATTATTAGGGCCACTAGAAGATTAGCTTATAACCTTGAAGCACCTTGGATTGCCCTCCATGTAAACACTGGAAAAACTTTAAATGAGAAGGAAGAAACCCAGCTAACAAAAAATCTAAATCTTGCGCGAGAACTTAATGCTGAAGTCATAAATACCACGGAAACTGATTTGGTTGCTGCGATAAAAAGGATTTGTAGGTTAAAAAATGTTACTCAAGTTATTGTAGGAAGGCCAACACAAGGATGGTTTAAAGATATTTTGGTAGGTGGACCCCTTCTTGAAAGATTGGTGAGGGAAAGCTTAGAAGTAGATGTCCATGTTATTCGACAGGAAAAAATAAATGAAAAAACCTCTGTTTTTCTTAGAAATATTTTTGTTCCTCAAATAAAAGCTGGGCCTTCAAAATATTGGAAAACCTTATGGTATTTTTTGCTACTGACAGGAGTAAATGTTCTTTTGGAGCCCCTAATCGGATATAGGGCAGTCGGTTTTATTTTTTTATTAGGTGTGTTGATTTTGGGCTTATTTGAAAGTTTTGGTATCGTTTTTTTTGGGGCCTTACTAAGTACTCTGGCCTGGGAAGCTGCTTTTATTCCTCCAAAGTTTACATTTATAATAACACACGCTGAAGATTTAATTCTCTGTTTATCTTATTTTGTAGTCGCCCTGATTACAGGGCTTCTAACAAGAAGAATCCGTCTCCAAGAAAAATTAATGAGAGAACGAGAAGAAAAGACAAATCTCTTGTATCAAATTTCCCAGGATATTTCAGGCAGTCAGGAAAAAAGACAATTTATTAAAAAAATAAATGAAAGAGTTGGAAATTTATTAGATGGAGAGTGTCGAGTAATTTTGAAAACCAAAGATGGGGATTTAACCTTTGAAAAAATAAATGAAACACCACTCGATGAAAAAGAGCGGGCAGTTGCCCTTTGGTCTTTCCAAAAACAAAAACCTGCTGGATGGTCAACGGATACATTGGGGGACTCAAGATATTTGCACATTCCTCTTCGAGGAGTTTCAGAATCAGTGGGTATCTTTCTTTTTAAACCGAAAAAGGTAAAACGAAAACTTACCATCGAAGAGGAAGAATTGTTATACGCTATCACAGGGCAACTTGGCGTTTCAATTGAAAGGCATTTCTTAAGACGGCGCCTTGCTGAGGCAAAAAGACATGAGGATTCTGAGGCACTTTATCAAACTTTACTCAGCTCAATTTCCCATGAAATAAGGACTCCTCTTACCGCCATAACAGGTTCGATTTCCTCCCTTGAAAGTAAGGTTAAAAATAATCCAGATCTTCAAATATTAGTTGAAGATTTAGGCCACGCCGGGGATCGGATGAATAGAGTGATAGAGAATCTATTAGATATGAGTCGGATTAGTTCCGGACAATTAAGCCTAAAATTAGAATGGCAGGATCCAAATGATTTAATGGGAGTTGTTTTAAAAAAAATCTCCAAAGAAATTGCCAATAGGATGGTAAAGATAGATATTCCCGAAAATATAGGATTGCTTTATATTGATTTCCGATTATTTGAACATGCTATTTCAAATCTAATGATAAATGCCTTGGAATATTCTGGACCAGAAGGAATTGTCCAAGTTCAATTTAGAAAAACCAGAGATAAATATGACATTATTGTATCCGATAATGGTCCTGGTATATCCGAAAGTTTTATTCCTCAAATTTTTGAAAAATTCTATAGAGTTCCAGGCTCCCAAACAGGTGGAACCGGTTTAGGGCTTTCCATTGTAAAAGGCATTATAGAACTTCATCGCGGTAAAGTTTATTATCAGAAAAATGAGCCGAAAGGATCAAAATTTATTATAGAGATTCCTAACCAATCTGAACCCAAGATTCCCAAGGAGGAAGATTGAATAGAATTCTTTTGATAGACGATGAGTCTGCAATTCTTAATGTTTTAACTCTTCTGCTTAAAGGACAACTTTATGAAATAGATGTGGCAAAAACTGGAATGGAAGGCCTTAAAAAGGCCTTTGATTTCCATCCACATTTAATAATTTTAGACCTTGGTTTACCGGATATGGATGGCTTTCAAGTTTTAAAAAAGCTCAGACAATGGACCAATGTTCCAGTAATAATTCTTACTGTAAAAGATGATGAGGAAACAAAAGTATCCCTATTGGACTCTGGTGCTGATGATTATTTGACGAAGCCTTTTGGAGGTCCAGAATTATTGGCCCGAATCAGGGTTTGTCTAAGAACTCATGGACTGGTGGAAGCTACTCCAATTTTTGAATCGGATGATTTAAAGATCGATTTAAATTCAAAGGAAGTATTTGTTGGTGGAAAAAACGTAAAATTAACCAAAACCGAGTTTGAAATTTTAGCGAGGTTGGTAAGGGGAAATGGAAAGGTTGTTCCACAAAATGACCTATTAAAGGAAATTTGGGGAGCAATTGCCCAGGCCGATACCCACTATTTGAGAGTTTATGTTGGACTAATAAGAAAAAAAATTGAAAAAAATCCGGCCCAGCCGAAGCATATTTTGACAGAACCTGGTATTGGATACAGGCTTATTTGATGAATTTACCTAAATAAGGACTTCCAAAATTTTGATCCAAAGAATCCTACCATTAGAATAAGATTTAAAATTGTACTCCAAGCTGGATTAAAAAATTGTCTCGGATTCGTCCAAATGAATATTCTGGCAACCAGTTATAAATTAAATGAAATCTTAGGATTTCCAATAATGAAAATCCAACATAAGGCAGGATTGTAATACCTCTGCATTCTACCATGATATTGGGTTGACCCGGAACATCACATCCATTTCCATTACTGAATTGATAACCAGCCTTTGCTCCTAAAAAGTACTGCCATTTATAATTGCTCTTATAAAATTCATATTCAAACCCGACCAATGGAGAAATAGCGTAGACATCCCTGTCACCTGTAATCAAATTGTATCCACCCTGAAGGAGGGCGCCAGTACTTAACTTAAAATAAGAAGGATAAATAAAATCCACACGTTTGTAGTTCCAACCAAATTCTAATGCCCTTCCCAGGGTTATATAAATGGCGTCTTCCATGGGGGTATAAAATATCTTTTGATTTAAAAAAGTATCTCCAGCTCTTTTTAAAGTATTTTGTTCACTGGTAGGAAGTTTGGACATATAGGTTGAAAATATTTCACCAATTTTATTTCTTAAAGCATATTGTCCTTTTTTGGATTGGTCTTTCCTTAATTTAAAATCCCTAAATTCATAACCAAATTGGTTAAGAAGGCGAAAATGGTAATCTAAAATTTCCTCGTCTTTCCCCTTTTTCCATTCCTTGAAACCTATTGCTTCTTTAATTATTGCCGGAGGATCTTTTTTATTAAAGGCTTCAAGACAGTGGAAAGTTTTTCTTAATGGTTTGGTTTTTCTGGTGGCACAATCATTGTACAGTTCAGTAATGGAGGTTTGAAGCAGGATCAGAAGATTACTATCCAATTTTTCTTCGTTACAATATTTTTCAAATGCATTGGAGCCTTCCACTACCTTTTTTATACAATAATAAGGGGCCCAGTCTTTAGAATTGGGATCTTCCGGATAATTTGGATTTTGTTTTTTTAAGGATTCTACAAATAAATGGGCATCGACCATTCCCACATAAAAATCAAAAATCCTGAAATCCCTCTCGAAAAAGCCAATAAATGCGGACAATTGTCTGCTCATCAAGGGTAGGCTTACCGAGGTGTTTAGGATTTTATTTTTAATTTCAGGATGCCAATGGGAAACTAACGAGAGGTCACGGGTCCTAGAAGTTTCAATAAAATTTCCAGTGAAAGCACCCATGTAATCAAAAAAACTATCATAACGTTTTTCCTGCTCCCCCAATTGTTCTTCGTAAATATTCATATGCGGATTAACCCAAATAAAACGATCTTCAATTGTGGATCCAATTTCATTGGCTATGTCATATGAAAGGAGAATAGGTGAATTATCAAACACCCCTCCATCAATAAATAAATTCTTGGTTACTCTTTTGCCCTCACATGGAAAATAATCTTCTTCACCCTCTTTTTGGCAATTAGGGATTTCCCTAGGAGGAAAGGCAATCGGATATGATGTGGATGCCAATGTCCCGGTTTTCAGAAGTTCAAAATTGTTTTCATCGTCATTGTTAAAGGGAAGGAGTAATTGTCGTCTAAATCCTTTTTTGAATCTAAAATTGGTTATTTTTGGAGCAATTCCTGGACCTTGTCCCGTTATTTTGATTACAATATGTTCCGTCATATTGGGGACTGTGATCTTTTTATTTACCTCCACCTCGTAAGGTATAAATCTGGTTACCGCCATTCCCAGGACCATTTCACAATCTTTTTTAAAACCTTTTAGCCATTGCCTTTTAAGTTCCCCCAAAATGGGGAATCCATCAGTGGTAAAGATCTGATCTGCCTTAACATTTTTTTTGATGAACATATCATCGACACTAAGATCAACCCATCCTTTCCAGTAAAAGTTTGATTTAAAGGAATCATAGTTATCTGTGGAACACTCAGAAAAAAGTGATAAAACTGAATTAAATGCACCGGCAGATGTTCCGGTCATATGGGTTATACCAGGGGTTAAGCCAGGATTTAGTTTTCGATTTGTTTTGATTAACTCAAAATTATAATTTAAGAGTCCCCCTTCATAAATCCCTAGAGCAGCACCTCCAGCAACGGTGTAAAAAATATTACCTTTGGAAAATGCTGGAGTGATTAATATTAAAAAAAAAATAATAAAATTTTTAAACATACTTAAAATCCTTTTGAGAAATTTTATAATGGTTTGAAGATTAAAGAAATTACTTAAAATATTAGATTAAATAAGTAAGTTATTTAGGGATTGGTTTTTGGCTTTCCAAAACTTTTTTTAATCGGGTTTATTATTAGGGAATCAATGGGGCTCAAAAGATTTTTGGGGAGATCAGTTGCTGTTTTTTCCAAGACTTTTGAGGAAGTGTAAACCAAATCCGGTTTTATATTAAGACCCTTTCCTACCAATTTAAAATATAGTGTTTCCATTCCTAACCATTTTTTAAGAGTCGGTAAGGTAATTCCCATTTTATCTTTTAAATCGAGATAAATAAGGCTATTGATTTTTTCATCCAAACCCAGATGTCCATTTGCATGAACCAAAAGTTTGTCATTTGGGGACTGGAAAAGAAATTGCCTGATATTTATTTTCCCTTGGTCGATTTCGCCTTGGATTAGAATTCTCTCAAATTCCGCAAAGGGTTGGGCATCTTTTGAAATATATTTTTCCAGCCCTTTATTTTCTTTTAAAAAATCACCCCAGTGTGCTCCCAAATAAGGATTATTATATTCACCATTTAAAGCACTGAAGTTAATTAAGAAATTCAGTTCATGGGTTTTTACATTTGGAAACGGCGAGGTACCCTTAAAATTAAAATCTGCTTTTCCCTTTAAATTTCCATATTTTTCTGGAAGGAGGTTCTCGAGAAGGGTCAGTTCAAAGTTTTTTAAATCAAATTCCACTTCTGCATTTTTATTTGGCCCATTAACCCGTGCATTTATATTTAATGGAGCATTATTTAAGTTTAAATTCATTTTAAGTTTTAATTTTTTATTACTCCCAATTGAAAAATTGGAATTTCCATTTATTTTAATTTTTTCCAATGTCATATCTTGGAATTTTATTTTTGCTTGTAGGGGAATATCGGGAATTGGGTTCCCCATACTTCCTTCTTTTTTGGATATTTTGAGATCCAGAGATGAAACCAGAGATTGAATTTTAACTGGGCCGAAAGGTTTTGAAAGATTATCCCAATTAATTGTTCCTTGAATATCGGATTTGATGGTTCCCTTTAGGATGTTAAGTTGGGTGTTGGCATTATAATTTTTTCCAAGGATTTCCCCTTGGATTGTAACTGGAACCGAGTTCTCTTTCGAGGAAATTATTAAATTTTTAGTTTTTAAGGATATTTGAGGATATATTCCCTTTTTTAAAAAACTTATTTTTCCTTTAAGTTCAAATTCTCCCTTTTTTGAATAAGGTAGTTTTTTTAAAAGAAAATCTAATGATTCAATATTGAATTTCCAGTTTATTGAGTTAAGAAAAGTTTCCCCATTTTTATTTGTTAGAATTAAAAATCCTTTCCCCCATTTCTCAATGGTGGCCTCTATGGGAACCGTAATAATCCCCTGGTTAAGCGTTAAATGACGGATTTTACCTGTTAGAGTCGGGATATTTCCAATTTCAGGATATCGGCCATGGTCCAATTTAAAATTTCCAGAAAATATTAAATTTTCATTTTCCAAGAATTCTTTTAGGGTAGCTTCTCCTTCCAAATAAATAGTACCTTTAAGACCAGGCTCTTGCTCCCCGGTATCTCCTGAGCAAGTTAATTTTAAATGAAGGGGCAAGTTGATATTTTTTAAACTTAAATCTATTTGCTGGCATTTTGTGATCTTTGGCTGGCCAATTGGAAATTCTTGCAAAAAATTAAATTCAGATGAAGTTAGATGAAAGGAGGATTTGGACAATAGGAATTCCCCATAATTTTCTGCTTTGATTTTTAATCTTTGAATGAGGGAATCAACATTTGTGGGTGGAATTTTTTCTTCTGGATTTATTTTTTCTATCCTGGAGCTTTCAGATTTTTCAAAGATCCGAAAATCTATTTTTTTTAATTTTAAGGAAATTGAGGGTTTTTGATACCAGATAGTATAAAGTGGTAAGTTTAAATTTAAATCTTCTACAACTAATGAAGGTTTATCAAAGGTGTTTTTTGTGATGCTTAGGACATCTATTTTGACTTTAAAATCCCAACCCAGGGATATTTTTAAAGTGGGTAAATATAATTTTGAATTTGGAACTGATTTAGCTACGAGATCAAAAGCTATTTTGCGGATTTTTTCTTCCGTGAAAACTATTTTTAGGTAAAAAGCAACCAATCCAAATAAGAAAAATAGAAAAACTATCAATAATACAGAGGCATAAAATAGTTTTTTCTTAAAATTGGTTTTCTTTGATTTTTTCATTCCTGATTATTTTAGCAAAAATTTTATAAAAATCTAAATAACAACCCCTGACAACGGATTCTTGTACGACAAAATGATTTTCTAAATTGAATTTTTATACTTTGAAGGATAAATTTCATTACAACAATAACAAGGAGAGCCAAATGAAGAAATTAATGCTTTTTTTGACCTTTTTATCTGTTCCCTTTGTTTCGGTCTTTGCTGAACGCTATTGCAGAAATGGAGAACAAATCGCCTACCAGGCATCTGAACTAGCGAGAGAATCCAGACAGTTGGCACAAACAGGGTGGGGAAGAAATGGAAGATTTGGTGGTAGATATGGAAATCGGTTTGCCGATGAGGCCAGAAGGTTGGCCCATGCTTCTAGGCAGATGGCCCAATCGGCCAGATATGGAGCTGATTGTAGGGATCTATTTAGAATGTTTTATCAATCCGTAGAACCGGCCTTTAGGAATCTAATGGAAGAAGCAAGAGGGCCCGTAAATCCTGAATACAATGACGATCTAAGGGATATAAGAAGGGCATTTCAGGATCTTAGAAGAGAATTGTTTGAGGATGATCATGGCAGAAATCCCAGACCTAGACCTCCAGGACGTGATAGATAATAAATTAAATAAGGGGGCCTTTTTAGAGGCCCTCTTTTTTTTCCAAAAGATATTTTAATCCGAATATGGCAGCGGAATCTAGATTTGTAGCGAGCTTTACTACAATTTTATTATTTGGGCTTAGTTTGGTTTTCCGGTTAATTCTCTCTTCTACATAAGGAATTATATCTTGGTGGGATGCCATAATTCCCCCATTTAGAATTACCATTTCTGGGTCATAGGCAATGCATAGATTGGAAATACCCACAGACCACATTTCAAGACAATAATCTCTAACTTCCTTAGCACATTGGTCATTCTCATTAGCAAGAGTGAAGAGGTTTTTAAAATCCAACTGGTTTAGGTCTCTTAATTTAGAATTTTTGTACCCAGGATGGTTTTTTACAATATTTGGCAGAGACCATGTTGAGCTTTGGGCCTCCATACAGCCTGTATTTCCACAATTGCATGCAAGACCATTTCTGTCGATTACCATATGGCCGCCAAGGTTACCTGCTATAAAATTGTTTCCAATTAACATTCGACCATCTACAACTGCTGCGGAACCCACACCGGTGCCTAAAGTGATACCAATAACATTTTTAGAATTTTTACCTGTTCCATAAATCCATTCACCGTAAAGAGCTGCACGAGCATCATTTTCCAAAACAAAAGGAAGGTTGAAGGATTCTTGGGCCCAAGATTTTAAATCAAATCCTACAAGGTCAGAGTACTTTTCATTTATCCCTAGAATTCTTAAGTTATTGACATCGACAACTCCAGGGGTCGCTAATCCTAAACCTTTTATATTATATTTTTCTCTAAGGTTATTAATTTCCGCATTTAATTTAGGGATATTTGGAGTAAATCCCAAATTGGAATTTGCATCCAGGGAGGTTGAAAAAATGATCTTATCATTTTCAACCAATGCAATTTTTATTTTTGTTCCCCCTAAATCGATACCTAAAATCATAAATATCCCTTTATCATTAAGTTCCAGTATAAAAACGGTAGAATATTCTTTTTAAGGACGTACATAGACCATCTTTCTTTGGCTTGGTCAAATGGAAAGCTCTCCATTACCTTATCTTCATACCCAAATTCGGCCATTATACATTTTCCTCGGCCTGTTATAAGGGGACAGGAGGTATAACCATTATAATTTTCCTCCAGTTTTTGACCCTTTGAGAAGGAATAGAGGTTTCCTACAAGGACAGGGGCCTGTTTTCTTATCCCCGCACCGGTTTTTGCTATGGGGAGGCTTGAGCTATCTCCACAGGAGAAAATGTTGGAGTATTTTTTATGTTGAAGGGTATATTGGTCAACATCTACCCAACCATCTTGATTGGAAAGTGGAGATTTTTTTACAATATCTAGAGGACCCTGAGGAGGAGTTATATGGATCATATCATAATCCATTTCTATTTTTTTACCGCTTACAAGGTTAGTACCGGTTATTATTTTCCTTTCAGGATTAATTGCCGTTAAATTAGTTTCAAAATAAGTTTCAATTCCTCTTTCTTTTACTAATATTTCCAGGGCCGCTTTATATTTTGGAATACCAAAAATTGCTTTTGCACAACTCATAAAGACTATTTTTGTTTTATTCCGGATGCCTCTTTTTCTAAAATATTCTTCAGCCAGCCACATAATTTTTTGTGCTGCTCCCGGACATTTAAAAGGAGGAGGGGGCATGGTGAAGACCGCGGTTCCTCCATTAAAATCTTGTAGGGTTTTCCAGGTGGATAGGACGGTTTCAAATTGGTAATTACTACAAATTCCATTTTTCCCAACCGAATTCCCAATACCTTCAATTTTATCCCAATTTATTTGGATACCTGGACTTACTACTAGAAACTCATAAGAAACTTCCTCGCCGGAATCAAGGATCAATTTATTTTGATGAGGAAAAAATTCGACAGCTCGATTTCTAAGCCAGGAAACACCACTTGGTATTACGCTTGCCATGGGTCTGGCAGTTTCATCTCTTTTTACAATCCCTCCACCCACAAGAGTCCAAAGAGGTTGGTAATAATGGGTATCTGAAGGTTCAATAATTGCGACTGTTTTAAATAACCTGCTAAGTCTAGAGGAAGTAAAAAGTCCTCCAGTACCACCCCCTACAACCACTATTTCAAATTTTTTCATTTCTTCTCCAAACCAATAATTAAAAGATTTTTGTATAAATATTCTCTA
The DNA here is from genome assembly GCA_964400895.1 of uncultured Bacteriovoracaceae bacterium. GTDB lineage: Bacteria > Bdellovibrionota > Bacteriovoracia > Bacteriovoracales > Bacteriovoracaceae > CAYNWL01. The sequence continues at coordinate 204,652 of CAYNWL010000003.1, read as the reverse complement.
AAATTTTTGGGTTTGGCCAAATCCATCCTTTTTAGAAGAATTTCGGGGTTACTTAATGGGGTTTTTGGAAAAAGGGCCCTAATCACTAAAAAGATTTTTGAAAATTTGGTTTCTGTTTTTTTCTTTAGCCATTTTAACGCCTTTCCAATTTCTAATTCCTCCGGCGTAAAGTCGTTTCCAAAGGGGAAAGGAGGAAAGAAGTCTAATTTTTTAAATTCTTTTAAGATGTCTTCATATACGTGTGGAAAATTATTTCGGTAAATTTGGGGAATTTCATAATCTAGCGAAATTTTACCCATTTGTTTTGCCTTTTTTAAAAGTTTTTCTTGAAATTGTGAATCAGTGATATTTAGTAGTTCCGCAATAATTTCCTCATCAGTTTTTGATCTCAAATCAGCGATTCCATATTCAGTAATGATGATATCTCTCAGATGCCTGGGTATGGTCATATGCCCATAATTCCAGACAATATTTGATAAGGCCTTGCCTTTAATATTTTTTGTGCTCCTTAGAAGTAGAATGGATCTTCCACCTTCTAATTCATGGGCCATGGAAACAAAGTTATATTGCCCGCCTACGCCGCTGACGACTTGTCCATTTTCTAAACCATCAGAAACCACAGATCCATTTAAGGTAACCTTCATGCAGGAATTTACAAATCTAGCATTTTTTCTATGAAGTCGATCAATTTCTTCATGTCCATACAATTGATTAATTTTGGTTACGCTCCTCATATTGAAGAGTATTTTTTCTTCAAGAGGCATTTTTCTTAATTCGTCATAAAAAGAATTTGGACCTAAGAAAAAACCACCATGGACAATTTGTCCTCCATTAAGTTTATCGCCTAAACATTTATCATCAACATTATTGAAAAAGTCTGGATCATTTAGGTCCGGAGTAAAAGATGACCCGTCCTCAAGAAAAATTTTCCCTCGCTCGAATGTAATTTGGGGTTTAAAGATTCCAAATTTTTTTAGGAAATTAATATTGATTTCAGTCAAAGGGTTGGAAATTATTCCTTTTTGGAGAAAAATCTTTAAAATACCTTTTGGTATTTGGTCTTTTAAAACTCCTTCATTGACAAGTCGTTGGATTTTAATGTCGTCGTAAACCTTTTTCTTAAGGATTTCATTTTTGTATAGATAAAGGAATCCATCTATCATCATTTCAGTTGCTGCAAATAGGCCTTGGGAAAAAGTTCCCCTATCTCCAATTTTATTTATAATTTCAGAATATCTTTTTTCTACTCCTAAATGTTCGAGGAATCTCTTCCAAATATTATTGTTTTTGTGTCTTTGGATTAAATGGTATGTTAGTGAATCCCCTAATGCCCCAATTCCTACCTGCAACTCCCCATCATCTTTAATTAAAGTTGAAGCGAAAAGTCCAATCATATAATCAGCATCTGAAATTGAGGTTTTTGGTGTTCCAAAAATAGGGAAATGTCCTTCAGGAGAATCCACAATATAATCAAATGTCTCTCGAGAAATAAGCGCGTCTCCAAGCATAAATGGAAGATTTTTATTGACCTGCCCTACAAAGATTGAAGGAATGCCATGATCTTTTTCTCTTTTTCTCATGCTTGCCAAAACTTCAAGAGTGATATCGGCATTACAACTTAAAGAAAATATTTCTTCGTTTGTTGAAGGAGCTATTTGTTGGAGTAATACATTTATCCCCCTCTCATTTATATCCCTGGCAGCATGGGTATAATTTGAACATAAATAATTTCTTTGGGCATAGGAATTACCCATAAATTTACCTGCGGGGTAATAGAATTCGATAATTTTTATATTATTAGGAATTTGGTTTTTTATTCGGTCATTTTCATAATCTAGGTCTGGATATCCCTTAAAGACTCTGTCTACAAATGGGGCCATAAATCTCTTTTCTAAAAAACTTTTACCTTTAGGTTTATTCAAAGTTAAAGCAGAATAAATAGTGAGACTTAGGGATGAGTCTATTTTTGCTCTTTTATAAAGAGCATTTAATAAGGTATTTGGTTTTCCGGCCCCAAGAGGGGTACCTACAATAATTTTCTTTCCAACTTTTTGGATTATAAGGTCGATAATGTCCATTTTTTGCTCCCCGAAAAAACTACACTTGGGGAAACAAAAATTACATGATTTTAATTAGAAAATGCAGCGCAAAATTTAAAGACCAACAGGATTGCAGTTTCCTATCACCTGATCATATTCATACCCTTCATAACATTCACAATGGCTGGGATTTCCCCATTCATTGTAATCACGAGTGCATGGTAGTGGTCTTTTAATTTGGCAAACTCCTAAAACCTGATTCCAAAAATAATCTTCTCCACAATCACAGTTTGAAGAATGGCCCCATTGATTTAAATCCATGGTACAGGCCATTGGATCGGGAAGGCCAGCGAAGGTACTTAAGGAGAAAGTCAAATTTAATAATAATAATATTGTTTTCATTTCTTTTTGATACTCCATTAATTAAATTTTTAAAATTCCAATTTCACGTGAAATCTTAAGGCTCCCCAGCATAAAAACCAATTTCTTTTTTTACTGGAACAAATTTGAGTATTAATTGGGAAAAAATGGTTGTTAACAAGGAATAAATTATTAATCCAATATATAAAGTATCAGACAATCCCATTTTTTTTCTTAAAATATCTGCCAAAACCATACCAAATATAAGCGTAGGAATTAGAGAAACGGCCACTGAGAAACTGTCCTTCCAATCCTCTGAAAAGGAAAACCTTCTTTGAATTAAAACACTTCCGATTTTTATGGGTAAAGTTATAGTTAAAAGAGTAAGGGCAACGATAAAGGATTCTTTCGAAAAAATACCTTCAGGCATTTTTACCCCGGCATTAAAGAAATAAAATGGCATAAAGAAAGCAGAAAAGGACCTGAGAGTTTGAAGAATTTGTTCGGTCTGGGCGCTTGGAGAATTTCTTTTATATTGGCCGGTGATAATTCCCACCAAAAAGGCTCCGACAATATAATAGGCCCCAAGTTTTTTGGTAATCATGGCCGAAACTATTGCTAAAATTAAAATAAATCCAAATTCAGAATTGGGAGCAAGCTTTTCAAGGGAAGTGGCCAGTTTTTTCAATAGATACGGCAATATTAAAATCATAAGAGCAATAATTAAAAAGGAGCTAATTACTGTTGCAGGCCCTCCTGTTTGTGAAAATACCAATAATATTCCCAAGGCAACCACTTCAGCAGAAATGGCCTTGAGTTTTATCCAGAATTTCTGGTTTTCTTGGATATTTGAAGAATCAAGACTATTTAGAATAAAGCCGGTGGAGGGGGTGGCAATTGCCAAACTAAAAATAACTGCTTGGTACAAGTTTAGGTCATAACTTTTACCAAGAACAAGGCTTAGGATGAAAACAATGAGCAGCCTAAAACTAAGATGGTTTAAAAGTTTTTTGGAATTATTCTTTAGGTCTTGAATATCAACTTCAAGACCGGCAAATAAAAATAGGGAAATTATGCCCAATGAAGAAAAAAGGGGTATCACTTCATTATCCCCTAAAATTTTAAAGGGAATATTGAGACCAACACCCAAGGCAAAAGCAGTAAGGGCCATTGGAATCCCAAAGCGTAAAAGTATTCTGGGGACTATAAATAATATGACAATTAAAACTGCATACCAGAGTTCTGTACCGGTATTATTTTTTATAAACTCAAGTACTCGGAGACCTAATTCTTCCATTAAAAATATTTTAGGGGTTATTGGCCAGTAAATCTAGGTTTATAATTGTTATTTTTTTATTTTCACCTTAGAATTTTATCATAAGTAAATTAAAAACTTTTTAAATGGAAATTATTATGCAAAATTTTAAAGAATGCTTTAAGTCTGTTGAACAACCCAGTTTTTCATCAACTGCAATTTTATTTTTACGTTTAATTATGGGTATTGCTTTTATTCTTCATGGATGGGGGAAAATTCAAAATCCCCTTAGTTGGATGGGACCAGATTCTCCGATTCCTGGAATTTTTCAACTTTTGGCCGCAATTTCTGAATTTGGTGGCGGAATAGCTTTAATAATAGGTTTCTTAGTTCCACTGGCCAGTATGGGTTTGGCGGCCACAATGACCGTGGCAACTTGTATGCATGCCTTTGTAAGAAAAGATCCTTTTGTAGGACAAGGTGGACCTTCTTATGAGCTTGCATTGGTTTATTTGGGGATTTCAATTTTGTTTTTAATAATTGGTCCAGGAAAATTCTCTCTTGATAGTAAAATATTTGGTGAAAAGAAGGGCAAATGAAATATTTTATCCTCCTATTAATGGTTTCTTGTTCTTCTGCCACCAATCAAGAAACCATTGAATATACTTGTAAGACTGGTAAAAAAATAAAATGTCCGAAAAATAAATGTGATGATTACTGTAGAAAATATGATTCCTATGATGATTCCAATTACGTCAGGAGTACGGGAGATAGTGATAATCCATTCCAGCTAGACCAGGTTGAGGAACAAGTGGAATTCGGACATGGTAATTAAATATTTATGGAAAATGCTTGAGTTTCCCAAGCACCATTTGATGCCTTAAGCCCAACTCTAACTTCCCACGTTCCAGGCATGGAAAAATAAACTTTTGATACCCTAAAGGAATTGGTCCCAGGAATTTTATCCACTTTGGTAGGGGAAGAACCATGTCCCATGGTAGGCATAAATAAGGAAACTTTAAGAGGTGTAGGTAAAAGTTCTTGATTGGATTTCAATTGAACTTCCATAACTGATTCTTTTTCATTAAAAGGACCCACTTTCCAATTTATAAGGGCCTTAACCTCCCCATTATTGAAATTAAGGATGTGATCTGCTTCATTTGAGAAAACTGGTGAGGCAAAAAAAAGGGAAATAATCAACAAAATAACTCTTTGCATAAATACTCCAGATTTTAGGGCATATTTACATTTTGCTTCTTAACTTACAACAATTTTTACATTCTTGCCACGCCATAAGTCATGAGTTAAGTTCACCTCGAAAAATGAAATTTTTAATTGGATTTATTGTCCTTTTTTCCCTTAACTTTAGGGCCTTTCCATCTCTCCCATTAACAATAAATGGTCCGGATTTATCCGGGTTAAATTTAAATAAAATTGATATCGGTGAAAAAAAGGGACTGGTGGTTGTTTTTCTATCTTCAAAATGTCCTTGTTCAAACAGTCATATCTCAGAACTTAAAAATTTAAAGGAAGCTTTTCCTAATTTTTCCTTTGTGGGAATTCATTCAAATATGGATGAAACTGATGAGGATTCTCAAAAATATTTTAAGGGATTAAAGCTTAATTTCCCTGTGATCCAGGATAAAAATGCAGATTATGCCAACAAATTTGCCGCGTTCAAAACACCTCATGCATTTTTGTTAGATAATAAGGGAGAAATTTTATACCAAGGGGGAGTTTCTAATAGTCATGAATTTAAAAATTCAGATAAGTTATTTCTTAGGGAAGCATTAGAAGATATTTCCAAGGGAAATAAAATTAGAAATGCAGAGGGACGAACTCTTGGATGTTTCATTGTAAGGAAGAAAAGTGAAACCATTTAATTTTATTCTCCTATCGCTAATTTTAAGTGGCTGTATTGAAAAAAGGTTTCCAGAGGAAAATTTAACAAGGGAAAATATAAATCCCTGCGCACACAAGTTTTTAAAACTAAATGAATGCTATGAATTGATTTGGGAATCCAAACCTACGGAGGAAGAATATGGAGAATTTAAAATAAAATTCTCACAAGCTTTTGATCCGGAAGGGGAACTCAAAGTATTTCTATGGATGCCATCGATGGGACATGGGTCTTCTCCAGTTTTAGTAAATGAATTAGGTTCTGGAACTTACCTTGTAAGCGATGTTTTTTTCACTATGAGAGGAGAATGGGACATCCATATTCAAATAAATAAAGAAAATGAAATTATTGACGAATCTATTATACATTATCCTTTCTAGTGTATTTGCTTCAAATCTTTTTGGTGCTGCTTGCTGCGGCGGAGGATTAGTAAATACTTTCCTCATAACTGGCGATGATAAAGCACAAATTAATTCATCCTATACATTCAATAAAATAAACGTGGATATTGATCAGAATGGATACTGGAGAGAACGAGAATTTTCAGAAAACATTGAATCCTTTAAATTAGAAGGTGCCCATATTTTTTTGGATAGATTCCAGGGTGGAGTTTCTATTCCCATTATTAAAAGATCTCGGTTAGGACAAAGTTCTGCAGGTATTGGAGATATAACTGCCACCTTAGGTTATGAATACCTTCCAGATTGGAATTATAACCCTCTTAGACCCAAAGGAATAGGATACATCAATTTAATTATGCCAACCGGGGTGTCACTAGGAGAGGCCACCGAAAATTTTCTACTAGACGCGCGAGGAAGGGGGTTTTGGACTTTAGGTGTCGGAACTTTTCTTACAAAAACCTTTGGTAGCTTTGATTTTTTTTCAGATCTGGGAATTCACAGGTCTTTTAATCAAAGTTATGAAAAAGAAGTAACACTGATTCCAGGCTGGGGAGAAAATATTTCCTTTGGAGGGGGCATTAATTTTTCAAAGCTACGTTTAGGGGCCTCGATTGCTTGGGTATTTGAAGATCCTATATTGGTAAGGGGAAAAACCAATTCTGAGGGTTCCCTCCAAAGATACACTTCTTTGGATTTTCCCGTAACTTATTTTTTCTCCAATGAATGGTTGGTAGTGGCCAAATATTCTGATAAAGGACTTATTGGTAGTCCTTTAAATACTTCCTTAGACAAAAGTTTTACCTTTCAAATTCAACGGAAATGGCCTAGATAATTTTTTTACAATTGAAAAATTAAACGATATTATTCCACTCCTATGTTGGAATGGTTAAAAGAGCTACATACTTCCCAAGGGATTTCCCAAATTATCGCCACAGGTGGAGTATTTGTACTGATAGGAATTATTTTTGCTGAAACTGGGTTACTGGTTGGATTTTTTCTCCCTGGAGATTCCCTTTTAATCACTGCAGGAGTTTTATCTAATCCTTTAAATCCCAACCACATTCCATCTTTAGATATTGTATCCTTAAATATTTATTTAGTTTTTGCCGCGATAATTGGAGACCAAGTTGGATATTACCTTGGAAAGAAAACTGGAGATAGGATATGGCAGAAACCAGATGGAAAATTTTATAAAAGGAAATATTTAGTTGAAGCACATGCCTTTTATGAAAAATATGGGGCCATTTCAATAACCGCTGCCCGTTACGTTCCTATTTTAAGAACTTTTGTTCCATTTGTAGCTGGAATGGCCAGAATGTCCTACAAAAAATTTTTTTGGTGGAATATATTTGGCGGGATGCTTTGGATAACCTCCCTTCTTTGGGTAGGATATTTTTTAGGTGAAACAAAATTTGCTAATAGATTGGATAAATTGATCCTATTAGTAATTTTGGTTTCTTTTTTACCTATTTTTTTTGGTTTTATTAAAAATTATAGAGATAAGAAAAGGAAACAGAGGGGGTAGTTTTGGAAAATTCTATTTCTTGGATGGGGGATCTTGGATTTAAATGTAAAAATGGAAAGCATGAAATTATCCTTGATGTAAGCAAAGAAAAAGGCGGGTTAGATTTAGGACCGACTCCCAAGGAAGTACTACTAAGTAGTATTGCTACTTGTTCTGCCATGGATATTGTTTCGATTCTGAAAAAAATGCGGGATCTTCCTGAAAGTTTTTCAGTGGAAATAGATTACAATATGAATAAGGAATATCCAATTTATTATACCGCTGTTAATTTACATTATATTCTTCAAGGAAAAACCCAATCTAATAATGCTATAAAAGCCGTAGAGCTATCACTGACTAAATATTGCGGTGTTAGTTACATGGTTTCAAAGGTCTGCGAAATCTCTTATACCATTTCAATTAATGGAGAGGAAATTTCTAAAGGTAAAGCAAAATTTATTGATCCCATTGCGTAGTTTTGAACCTACCCAAAATAGTTTCAATTAATAGTTCCATCCGGTTCAGTAATAAATGTGTTCTAGAATAATGATCCCCTGAACTTTCGGGGTGATGTTCGATTATTTCCTTTTTTAAAATATCTACAGTTTTATTTTTTAAAAGATGATCTTTTAGTTGATGATAGGCTTTATTCGCTTTTAATGAAAGTTCCTTGGTCCTATGATGAAGACTGAGCCGCAAACCCTCATCTTCTAGATGACGTACCAGAAATCCCGTGAAGGACCTAGTATAAAGAGTTAGGGCAAAAACATCATGGAGTAATCCCTTGATTTGTTCAGTATATGGTCCGGGAAAGCCAGAAAGAAATGGTTGGGCCTGCAAATTTAAATTTTGTAGGTCTCTATCGATATTACGTGCAATTCTTTCTATTTTTTTCTGTTCATCTAAATTGCTAGCTACATCTAGTAAATTTGCCAAATCCTCCAAGAGTTTTGAAACAGCTAATCCGATTCCTCTTTGAGTATAAGTTGGTAGGATAAAAATGGCGGCCAAAATAGCAAAAAATACCCCCAAAAATGTTTCTTCCAACCTAAGAATGATAATTTCCGTATTTAAAATTCCCATATATTTATAAAGACCAAATAAAAGCAGCGTGAACCAAAAAGTTGTAATTGAATATGCGATCCTTATAAAATATGAACCAAAAAAAATTGCTACAAAAATTAATAAGATATTAAAATTTTTATCCCAATTAAATTGAATTATGATCATCCCAAAAAATAATCCCAAAGATGTTCCAATAATTCTAAAAGCACTTTTGGTAAATGTATCTCCACGAGTTGTTCCTGAAAAAACCACAAATGCTGTCATTGCTGCCCATACCCATCTGGAGGTTGAAAGCATCCCTCCAACTACGGACGCAGCCGCTACCGCCAGAGCTGCCTGGATGGCATGTTTTGTATAGATATGTAGCTCATTACTTGGAGTTGGAAAGGGAGGTGTGCTGATTTGCTTTTGGGAAGGTTCCATCGGTGGTATATTTAAAAAAAGGCCGATTTTTTTTTGGGTTAAATCTAAAAGCGATTCTTTCAGATCTTCATGAGTCTCAAATTTTTCAATTTTTAAAGAAGTGGTTGGATCGTTTTTACCCAAACAGAGAAGTATTTCTGATAATTGGGATTTAGATGAAGTATCTAACGAACTGTAATGAGATCTAATAGATTCAACCAATCTATTTAATCCAAATTCTGTTTCAAAAATCTGAGTTTCAAGAGAAGGATTATTTCGTATTTTTAAAAATCCCTCTAACATTAATGCGGATTCGGTTATTTTATATAAATTTTTGTTTATATGAGTCAGATTTTCAGGAGACGCAAAAGATTTACATAAAAATTTTAATGTATAAAATATTCTGGCATCAAAAGCATCTAGGTACCATTTGTAAATCCAATTTGGCCTGGAAAGGGAAATCCAAAATTGGAATATATAAGAAATTATTGTACCTATAAAAATTGCCAAAATATTCCAATGAATATTTTGGGACTTTGCCTGAAAATAAATTGCACCAAAAAATGACATAATCCCAACAAATCCAAGGGTCACAAATCTTGGACCATACCTGCGTCCGGACACGGAAATGTAGGTTAAGAAAATGAAAATTCCCATGCTTAAATAATATGAGTTTGAGGCAAAGGTTCCCGCAATTAAAGAGGCGCTTGCAGGAAAGGGAAGTAGGAGAGTGGTTATTTTTCTTTGTTTTAGGGAAGGATCATTTATCATTAAGGAGCCATACAACGCCACTGATATACCTAGGAAAATAAAGGTTCGAGGCTGATGGATAAATTGGGATAATTGAAAAAGAATCAATGAACTAACTGCTGTGGAAAGTGTGGTGGATATTGCTTTCCTTAGGCGTGTAAGCCCCGGATCATCGGAGACTAGAAAGTAATAAATTTTGCCCATGGATAAATATTAACCCCTAAATAAGTGGATTTTAAATGGAATGGATGATATTGGAGAGGAATGGTCAAGGAAACAGAATTTAGCCCCTCGGAAATTGAAAATTGCCTTAAGGTTCTTCAGAGTTTTGCTGAAAAAAGCGAGCAACTTACCTTATTAAGTGAAGAACAAAGGGTAATGTTGTTAAAAGCTTCAGGAAAAATATCCAGGCCATCTAAAGATGAAATTAGAAAACGGCAAAAAGATGTCAAAAAGTTTAATCGTGAAAATATTAAAAGTTTAAATAAATTCGCTAGGAAGAATACTGGAATAAGAACAGCTAGAGAGGCCTCTGTTTATACAGCTCCAAATCAAATTATGTATTTAAATCCTGGTAGAGAAGATTTAGAGTTTTCTACACCCAGGGATTGCTATGTTTGTAAAACCCTATTTACATCTGTACATCACTTTTATGATAGCATGTGTAAAACCTGCGGGGATTTTAATTATAAAAAACGTTTTCAAACTACAGATTTAACCGGACAGGTTGCTCTTATAACTGGTTCGCGCTTAAAAATTGGATACCATTCAACCTTAATGCTCCTGAGGGCAGGTGCAACTGTTATTGCTACTACCAGATTTCCTGTAGATTCAGCGATAAGGTATAGTAAAGAACCTGATTTTTATGTTTGGAAAGATCGCCTGAAAATATATGGTCTTGATTTAAGGCATATCCCAAGTGTTGAAATTTTTGCATCATATATTGGAAAAAAATATAATCGCTTAGATATTCTAATTAACAATGCGGCCCAGACAGTTAGACGGCCCATAGGTTTTTATACACATTTGATGGAATTAGAAAGGTCTAGTTTTCATACTCCTGAAGTAGATTCCCTTTTAGGGGAATATAAAGATTGCATAAAAAGTCTTGGACTGGTTCAAACGGATAATTCGCTTCCTGTTGCCTGGAATAGTAAAACACCAGGGATGGGTATTTTTGCATCTGCAGAACTTTCCCAAATTCCATATAGTTTTGACTCCGCTCTGATAAATGAGGAAGTTTTTCCAGAGGGCCAGTTGGATGCAGATTTGCAGCAAGTGGATCTAAGGAAAACCAACAGTTGGAGGTTGAAATTAGGAGATATCGAAACTACGGAAATGATTGAAGTACAGTTAGTGAATTCTGTTGCCCCATTTGTCCTTTGTAATAGATTGGTTAATTTAATGAGAAGGGATTTTACTGGTAAAAAACATATTGTTAACGTCTCCGCGATGGAAGGGAAGTTCCACCGTTTTAAAAAGGAAGATCGTCATCCGCATACCAATATGGCCAAAGCGGCATTAAATATGATGACCCATACAGCAGCATCGGATTTTGCCAAGGATGGAATTTTCATTAATGCAGTTGATACCGGGTGGGTAACTGATGAAGATCCAGCAGAATTGGCCAAAAGAAAACAGGATATCCATGATTTTCAACCCCCCCTAGACATAGTAGATGGCGCTGCCCGTGTTTGCGATCCTATTTTTGATGGAATAAATACTGGAAAACATTGGAGTGGAAAGTTTTTAAAGGATTTTTTTCCCATTGATTGGTAATAACTAGACAAATTATCCCCTTAACCTTAAATCATTTTTAACAAAAATTCTTCATGGAGTTATAAATGAAGTCCTTTATTTTTATTTTCACCATTGCTCTTTCCATTAAGGTATTTTCTGCTCCTGCTACCTACGTAGGTGCGATCGGAGTTCCTGGTGGAAATATCTTATCATCGGCCTTAACTATAAGACCTTTGCCTACTTTAAATAATCAATTTGATAGCATTGGCAATGTAGTTGAGGTGGCCATGGTCACTGCACATGAATTGGCCCATGTAATTCAACAGAGAGGTGGGGAGTTAAAAAGAGTAATTGATGAAACAAGAAATGGCTCAGGTGATGAATCCTTTAAAAATTTACTGGCCCTACTTTTTAAAGATGGAGTAAGGGTTGATGTCTCAGACTTATCAAATTATATTCTACAAGAAGCATTTCTAAAAGACTCTCAAAAACTTTTTTCGGCCGCAAAAAATTATGGCCAAATCAAAAATGAAATCTCCATGTTGGAAAAGACATTGGCAGATTTAAATGAGAGAGCATCAAAATGTGAACAAGACCGCGGTTGTTCAATTTCTGAATTGCCAAAAATAAAAGTTAGTATAGAAGAGAATAAAAAAAATAAAGTGGGAAAGATGGCCCAAATGAATATACAATTTCTGGCACTACAGGAAGCTACTCAAATGGAATCCAGAAAATATCAAACTTTATCAAATGCAAGCAAGGCAAGACATGACATTGCCCTGAATTCAATCAGGAATATGAAATAGGTTTAAGTCCTAATTTCTGTTTTATTTAATTCTGGAACGATCCATGCCACTATGGCCACCACCAAAAGGCTCATAGACCCTCCAAATATTACCGACGGGATTAGGCCCATAATAGAGGCTGCAAGACCAGATTCAAAGGCACCTATTTCATTTGAAGAGGTAATAAAAATTGAACCTAGCGAGGAAACCCTTCCTCTCATATTATCCGGGGCAAGAAGTTGCATAAAAGTTCCTCTTATTACAATTGATACACCGTCAAAGATACCCGTCATCAGTAAGGAAAAAAGTGCTAAATAATAATAAGGTGAGAGGGCAAATAAAATTGTAAAAACTCCAAATCCCACAATGACCCAAGAAAGCATTGCGCCTGATATTACTTTAAGGGGGCGAATTGCCAAAAATATGGTTATTAAAACTGTGCCAATTGCAGGAGTTGCCCGTAGAAAACCTAGTCCAATTGCACCAACTCCAAATATCTTATCAGCGAAAACCGGAAGAATAGCTACTACACCGCCAAATAAAACAGAAAACATATCTAGAATCATTGTAGAAAAAAGTACTTTGTGATTTAGGACAAATTTTAAACCAGTCTGAATACTTTTAATCATAGGTTCACGAACTTCACTAAGTGGAAAATTTTTTAGATCTTCCGAGAAAGAAGCAGATTTTAAAAAGGCGATAAAACCTAAACAGCAGGGTAAAAGAAATGCCCAAATGGGGCCAGCAAATCCATAAACCAACCCTCCGACGGCAGGTCCCACAATTGCAGCAAAATTATGAACAAAACCATTAAATGCTGCCGCCGATGGCAGCGATGAACGGGGTACAATTTTGGGAATTAAAGAGAATATAGAAGGGGAAGAAAAGGCCCTTGCTGCACCTGAAATAAAAATACCAGAAAATAAAATAAAAAGGATTAGGTCTTTCTCTAAATTAAAAAAGGGCAACACTGAAGCCAGAATAAATAAAGTATTTAGAAAAATAACCAATACACTTATTGCCAGAACTTTTGTGGGTTTATTTATATCTACTAAATGTCCAGCAAAAAAAGCAGTGGAGATTGCAGGCACTGCTTCCGTTAATCCTATTAATCCCAATAATAGAGGGCTTTTAGTAATTTGATAAATTTGCCAGCCGACAATTACTGCCTGGACTTGAAGTGCCATGGTTAGGAGGCCCCGGGTGATTAACAAAGTTCTGAAATCTTTTATTTCCAAAATTGGGGATTTTAAGTTAAGTAAAAATCTCTTCATGGAAAGATATTAGCAGACTTTTTTGTAAAACAATTTAAAATTTTAAGAAGCTTTTCTTTTTTTTGCCAGTTTTGATTCTTTAAAATGGGGAGAAATTATGTCTTCATCGATATCTAGATCCATATTTTGTTGAAGTACAAAAGTTCCAATTGCCAAAATTATAGTGAAGAGAGAAAAAATGGATTTTACTATTATAGATCTTGCCTCTGGCTCCCAAATTATCAACATAAAAAATGCCAGGGCCAGGTAAATAAAGTAGCAAGAAAAATAAGCAATTTCGAAAAATAAATGTTTAGAATAAGCTCCAAAATCTTTTGATTTTATGGCCTTTCTCAAATTTCCGATGTCACCACCCAAAACATCTATTTTTTCATGATGAGACTTCGTTTTCACCATTTTTCGTTTCATATTAGGATTATAGCATGTTTTAAATTGATTGGGTTAAATGTATCCAATTTTAAATAATTTGGATTGTTAAAATAAATAAAAAGCCCCTTAAAATTAAAAAAAAATTGTTTAATTTTGGGGCTTTCGCAGAATTTACTATTCTTCTTCCTCTTCATGGTGCTCAGTACGAATTTCCTGTTGTCTTTGTCTTTGTTTTTCTTTTGGCGATAGATTTTTTTCCTGATGTTTTTGTTGAGCAAGTCTTTCTTTATCTGATTTTTGTGCCTGAACTTTGGCATGGCTGAATCTGCTTTTCATTTGATCCTCCTTATTATTGTAAAAAACTGTTCGTCATAATTATTTAAATCTTAATTTATGATTAAATTTTATTTATTAATTAAAATCGATTGATTTATGCTAAGATAGCACTTTATATATGGGTAAATATTTATGCTGAATCAAAAAGAACCAAAGTTTTACGAAGATCTATTAAATAAAAAAACTCCCCTTAATGAGGAGGAAATTGAAAATTGCCTTGCTGAGGTATCTTCAATCCTTTTAGGTTTGGAAAAAGGCCTTAAAATTTTAGAAGGACTAAAACGGAAACCTGATCCCAAGGTCATTGAAAATAAAAAACGTTTTTTGGAAATAAAAAAGAGGCTTTTATCCTTGGTAAAATAGCTTTAATTCAAGAATACTCATATTAACTTCCCAAAAATGATAGTGATTAGGGGGAAATTATTCAACAAGTTTTTTGTAAAATCTTTGTCTGTCAAAAAGTATGGGATATTAATAAAATCTTACACCGTTTTGCCAAAATTATTTGATGGAATTGAATTAAAATTAAAAAATACGAAATATCTTTCCTCTAAAAAAAGTTTTAAGTACAATTTTTTGATATGGAAAGGATTCTAATTTTTATTCTCCTTTTTTTCACTCCAAAATTATTGGCTTCCCAGGTTTTTAATTGGGAAACCTGTATTAATTTGGTAGTTCAGAAAAATGCAGAACTTAACTCAAAAATTGAAACTTTTAAGTCCTTTGAGGCCCTCGAAGGGAAATCTTATTTTAATTATTATCCCCAGCTTTCCGCGGATATTTTAAATGATCGAGGAGAGAATGTAGGCGTAATCAGAACAATTAACGCTGAGAGTACCTCCGCGAGATCTTATACTAATAACTATACCGCCGTTTTAACCGGAAGATGGAACTTATTTAATGGACTTAAAGATTTGGGAAATATTCGTCAGGCCGATTTTAATACTAAGGCCACGGGAGAAACCATTAAAATCACTAAATCTAAACTGAGTTATGATTTAAAAGTCGCATTTGAAGGGTTAAAAATTGCAAAGGAATATCAAAAACTAACCCAGTTGTTTATCAAGAGACGAGAGGAAAACTTAAATATAGTTGAGCTTCGTTACCACGGTGGAATGGAAAACAAAGGTTCCGTTTTACTTTCGAGAGGAAATTTAGATCAGGCAAAATATGATGACTTGGTAGCCAAAAACATAGAAAAAGTCTCTAGAGCCCAATTGGCCAGAGTTTTAGGGTATGATGAATTTTCTGATATTGATATTAGAGGGGATGTTCCAATAACAGATCCTCCAAATAATCCCCAATTCAAAGATATTGCAAAATCGTCTCCTTATTATCTGGAGGCCTCTTTTAAGGAAGCGAGTGCGGATGCTGGAATCACCATTTCCAAATCCGAGTTTTTTCCCCGATTTGAAATCTATGGGACTCTGGGTCAGCAGGGTACCTCCTTATGGCCTAATGACGTAAATAGGTGGACGGCCGGGGTGGTTTTAACCTTTCCCTTTTTTAATGGTGGAAGGGATTACTACGGAACTAAAAGTGCAGTAAATACTTGGGCCTCCTCTGTAAGCAACCGAATAGATGTAAGTAGAAATATAGTGCAAAACCTTGAAAAGGCCCACACCCAATTTGTTGAGGCGGTATTAAAAAATAAAGTAGATTTTACTTATATGGAAGCAGCAAAGTTAAGAGCAGAAATTGCCAGGAAAAAATATAATAATGGACTTCTGATTTTTGATGACTGGGTAATTATTGAGAATGAATACGTTAATAACTCAAAAAATTATCTTTTAAGCAAAAGAGATAGGGTGGTTGCAGAAGCGAACTGGGAATATGCTCAAGGTGTAGGAGTGATTCCATGAAAAAAAAATTAATAGTAATTTCTTTAATTATTCTACTAATTGTTTCATTGATAATTTTTTTAAAAGTAAAAGATTCAAGTGGAGAATATGAGGAGATTTCTGTTGAAATCGGCAAAATTTCGGTTCAAATCCTTGCAACAGGTACTGTTCAGCCTGAAAATCGCCTTGAAATTAAACCCCCTGTTGCAGGAAGGATAGAACAGGTGTTGGTCGTTGAAGGTGAAAAGGTTAAAAAAGGTCAAACAATTGCTTGGATGAGTTCAAATGAAAGAGCGGCCCTCATAGATTCTGCCAGGTCGCAAGGTATTAAAGAATTAAAAAGATGGGAAGAATTATTTCGTCCAACTCCAATAGTTGCCCCAATTGATGGTACTATTATTCTTAGAAATGTTGAAGAAGGGCAGTCATTTACAACCCAGGATCCTATTCTTGTAATGTCAGACAGGCTCACAGTAAAGGCTCAAGTTGATGAAACGGATATGGCCCTTATTAAGTTGAAACAAGAAGCAGAAATTGTTTTGGATGCATATCCTTCCTTAAAAATTAATGCTGTTGTGGATCAGATCGCTTTCGAGGCCAAAACTATTAATAATGTCACAACATACATTGTAGATGTCCTACCTCAAAAAACACCTGAATTTATGAGATCAGGGATGACTGCCAATGTGGAGTTTATTATCAATGAAAAAGAAAATATTCCAAATATTCCCAATGAGTTTATTTCCCAAGATTTGGGAAAATCAAAAGTACTGATCCGGGGATCTACAGGTGAGGTTATGGAAAAGCAGGTCCAAGTTGGGATAACGGATGGTAAAAGAACCGAAATCGTCCAAGGTTTAAAAGAAGGGGATATTGTTTTAAAAGAAAAAAAAGGTAGGTCAAAATCCAGTGAAAGTACCAATCCATTTTCTCCGATGAGAAGAAAGAAAGAAAAAACAGATAAAAAACAATGATTCAAATAGAAAATATTAAAAAGGTCTACAAAATTGGAGATAATGAAGTCTTTGCCTTAAGAGGTGTTTCATTAACAATTGAGGAGGGGGATTTTGTTGCCATAATGGGACCTTCTGGTTCTGGAAAATCAACCTTATCCCATATTTTAGGCCTTTTAGATGTTCCAACATCGGGATCCTTTAAATTAAATGGAAAAGAAGTATCGGGTTTTAATGAAGATGAATTGGCCCTACTTAGAAGAAATGAAACAGGATTTATTTTTCAGCAGTTCCATCTTCTTCCAAGAATGGATGCTAAATCCAATGTTGCACTTCCAAAACTCTATACTGGAACAAATTCAGAAGATAAAAAAGCAGAAGAATTACTTGAAATGGTGGATTTAACAAAAAGAACTCACCATCGCCCAAATGAACTTTCTGGAGGCCAGCAACAAAGAGTGGCGATAGCCCGGGCACTTATTAATGAGCCAAGGATATTACTAGCTGATGAGCCTACAGGAAATCTAGATTCTAAAAGTTCAAAAGAAATTATGTCCATTTTAAAGGGGCTAAACTCTAATGGGATTACAATAATAATGGTTACCCATGAGGAGGATATAGCCCAAAATGCCAATCGAATAATTAGGGTTAGAGACGGTCTTATTCAATCAGATGAAAGAATTGCCCCAATCCCAAGTACAAAATTTAAAAAAATTATTCCTGAGGATATTATAAAGAAACCTGAATGGGCAGAATTGCTAGCACATATTAAGGAAGGATTTAGTTCCCTTTGGGCAAATAAAGTACGAACAGGCCTTTCGATGTTGGGTATTTTAATAGGGGTATCTGCTGTTGTGGCCATGTTAGCAATAGGGAGAGGGGCCCAAAAGGCCATTGAGGAGCAACTCGCATCTTTGGGGTCCAATCTTCTTATTTTAAGGCCAGGAGCTATAAGAAGGGAAGGGGTTGCACAGGAAGCAGGAGCGGTAACTAGATTAACTCTTGAGGATGCCAAGGTATTAAAAGAAAAAATTCCAGGGATAAAGGCAATCGCACCATCTGTTAGAGGTAGGGGACAGGTCACCTTTGCAAATAAAAATTGGAGTACCCAAATTTTAGGAGTTACCTCGGAATATGCAGATATGAGATCTTCCAAACCTGATAGAGGTAGGTTTTTTAGCGATGCTGAAAATTTAAAAAGGGCCAGGGTCGCAGTAGTAGGTGTTACTGTAGTCAGGGAATTATTTGGAGATAAGAATCCTTTAGGAGAGTGGATCAAGATTAATAAAACAAGTTATCAGGTTATTGGAATTCTTCCAGAAAAGGGTGCTACCAGTTGGCGTGATGAGGATGATGTCGTAATAGTGCCACTTCTAACTGGAATGTTTAGATTGTTGGGGAAAAATTATGTTGATTCCATAGATATGGAATTTAGGGATACTGAAACTTTGGATGCTGCTGAGGAAATAATTAAGCCGCTGATGTATTCTAGAAAGAGGGTACCAGTTTCCCAACAACAAGAAGCATTTGATATTAGAAATATGGCCGACATCAAAGAGGCCCTTACTCAAACATCTAAAACAATGGGAGTTCTTTTGGGAAGTATCGCTGCTATTTCGTTACTTGTCGGTGGTATTGGAATTATGAATATTATGCTGGTATCAGTTACAGAAAGGACCAAAGAAATAGGATTGAGAAAAGCTATAGGCGCTAGAAGGAAAGATATACTTCAACAATTTTTGGCCGAATCAGTGGTGGTAAGCACCGTAGGAGGTTTATTAGGAATTTTCCTTGGTATGGCCATTACTTTAGGTTTTTCTTTAATCGCTGGTTGGACCACTTCGGTCTCATTGGGATCAATTCTTTTGGCATTTTTATTTTCGGCTTCTGTGGGTATTATATTTGGAATTTATCCGGCCAGAAAAGCGTCCCTTCTACAACCCATTGAGGCCTTAAGGTATGAATAACTCCTGATTATTTAAACAATATTAAAGTATCCCAAATATTATAATACGAATCCGTCCAAGGTTCTGGATCCAAATTGGATGTTTCAGGGTTTACATTCATTTTTTCCAATATAAACCATACAGATTCCCTAATCCCCTTATAGGGTTTTTCTTTTTTCGATATTGGTATGTAAAAATTCATCCCTAGTTTTTTTGCTGAATTTCTAAGGAGAGGAATAAAATCATGAAATTTATTGGAAACATGGAAAGCGATTAAACCCAAATTTCTGGTTTTTTCTAAATAAATTTTCATTGCCTCAAGTGAAAGCAAATGAAAGGGAATGTTATCCCCAGTAAAGGCATCTATAATTATTAAATCATATTTGGAATTTTCTTGTTTAACTAAATTTATTCTTCCGTCCCCTACCAAAAAATTTATTTTTGAAGAGCAATTTTTAATAAACGAAAAATGGGTTTTTGCAATATTGATTACTTCAGGATCAATCTCAAATATATCCCATGTTTGATTTATTTTTCCATAAGCAAGAAGGTTTCCTACTCCTAAACCAACGGATGCGACGTTATTAAAATTCCTGTTTAACAAAATTTTTCCGATAGGGGAGTCATAACCATAATAAGCAAGGGGCCTTTTTGGATGATCTAAATCTTGGGAACCGTGGATAATGGTTCCATTGATCAAGGTTTTTATGTTATTAACGGTTTTAACTTTGTATATCCCATAAAAATTTCTCATAAAATATTCAGAACCATTTTTTAAATACCCATAGGAAGAGTAGCCAATAACTCCCAAAGCCAGAATGATTCCCAAGAAATTCCTATATTTAAAATTTCTTAAGTGAAGCCATATCCCGATGATTAAAAAAAATAGTACTAGGATATAATCTGCAGATAGTAATTTGTTATATTTGAAAATAGTAGGTCCTGCAAATAAGATGGTAAAGCTTCCAATTGCACCGCCAAGGCTGATTGAAAAGTAAAAACTTGGCAAAAATTCTTCCGACGGTCTTGAATCATATAACAACTGGTTAATTTTTAGACAACCCGCAAATAAAATAATGTATTGAGCGAAAACCTCAGCGAAAAAATTTTTAACAAAAATTTGTAAGAAAATTGCAACCATGAAGGAAAATATTATTAGGTATTTTGGACGCCACGGATTTTCCTTGAAATTTAATATAAAAGTGAAAAGAAAAATACCTAATGGAAATGCCCAGAAAAAGGGGGCCGAGCCAATATCATAGGTAATAAAGTTTGTGGTCGCCAAAAAGAAAGTAGTTGTGGAGGCGCTAAGAAATACCCATGAAAATTTTATTTTCCCACCCTCAATCAGTTTTATTCGAGATATCTTTTTAATGTTTGAAAATAAAAGATATCCAAATGTTAAGATGAAGAATCCATAAAAAATATATACAAATAGAAACTTTTGATCGGTATTTAAGAATGGTTCAAAGACAAATGGAAACAAAATAAGTCCTAGAAAGGAGCCCAGATTTGAAATTCCATATAGGGTATAGGAATTTTCCTCTGGAAATAAATTAGAATGTAATTTTTGGATAACCGGACTTGTAGCGGATAAAATAAAAAAGGATATTCCAACGTTGGAAAATAATGTTGAAAAGATAAAGTATATTTCCCCACCTTTTAATTCCTGGGGGATTTTAATCGGGAAAAAAAAGATTCCCGAAACACTTAAAAGAAAAAAAATAAGATAGGATATTTTGTCACCGAATTTATCAAACGAGAATTTAAAAAACCAATTTGAAATGAGCATGGTAAGAGTAAAGAAAGTTACACACCCTACCCAGACAAAATAAGCTCCCCCCATAACCGGAAGTAAGCTTTTTGATAACAATAGTTCTAAATAAAATAAAAGAAATGCACCTAAGAATGAGGAAAAAGATAGTCCGATCCGATTTATCAAGATTCTGTCCAATGTTTTTATATAATTATTAGGACATGATTTAATATTTTTAACAACCTAGCCCATTTTTTATTGGACCCATCAAAATTAATGTGGGGAAGTTATTGATATTAATGGTTTTTTTTGATTTGTATTTATTCCCAACCATATTTAAATGCAATAAACTTCCTGGTAGAAAACCAAAATGAAGATTTATTTGGCCTTGTTATTTTCCTTTGCTTTAAGAGCAGAAATCACTACTCTACAGGTAGATAATAGGAAAGCGGCCATTGTTTATCTGCCATCGGATTATTCAAAAAGAGTGGATTGGCCTTTAGTAATTTCCATTCACGGGTTCCTTTCGAATCCTGCTTTTCAGGAAAAAATTTTCCCTGCCAAGGATTTGGTATCCAAGATGGGGTTTGTATTAATAACTCCCTTTGGAAATAGAAATTTTTTAGGAATAAGATTTTGGAATATCCCTGGGAAATGCTGTGATTTGTTTAAGCAAAACCCAGATGATATTAATTATTTAAAAAAATTGATTATAAAGGCCCAGGAAAAATATTCAATAAATCCCAAGAAAGTTCTTTTGGTAGGTCATTCCAACGGAGGATTTTTAGCCTATAAACTTGCATGTGAGGCTTCAGATCTTATTACAGGAATTGTAAGCATATCAGGTGTTAATTTTTATGATGAAAATACTTGTAAACCTTCAAAACCTGTTTCCATCATACACTTACATGGAGAAAACGATAGGGTGGTTAAATATAATGGCAATCCCAGAAAGAAGTATCCATCAGCTTTGGATAGTATTTTACCTTGGGTTAATTTAAATAACTGCAAAACGAAAATTGAAACTGGTGATTCTACAAAAATACTTTCTTTTAATGACTGCAATGATGAAAGTTTTGTTGAGCTTTGGTCATTTAAAAAAAGAAACCATAATAAATCTTTAGGTAAAGACCTCACCGAAAAAATCCTAAAATATTTTCTTTGAATTAACCCCAATAAATGGTACTAAGGCGAAATGTTTTTATTAAAAACCATTACTGCAGCCCTTTTAATTAGCTTTGTTTCCTTTCTATCTGGAAAGAAAACCATGTTGGCGGGTTTTTTGACAGCATTACCATTAACTTCTATGTTGGCACTTGCTTTTTCCCAAACAGAATGGGGGAATTCCAAACAGTCTTTTGAATTTGCAAAAAGCATTTTTTTAGCTGTACCAATTTCCTTATTATTTTTTGTCCCATTTCTCTTGGCAGAGAGGTTAAATTTGGGTTTTTGGCCAACATATTTTTTTGGAATACTTTTACTAGGGGTAGGATATTTCATCCATACTGGACTTGCTAAGATTCTTTAGAAAAATTTTTATCTTCAAAACAAATTTTTCTGTATTCCCATTTCACACTCGGTTTTCTAGTTGAAGGTTCTATAAAGTGGCCCTTTCTATAACTATTTAGTGTAGGATCGTTAATGCATTTAATTTGAAAATCTACAATCTTTTGCAAGGAACTGGGCAGAATTTCCTGTTTCCCTTGAAGATTTTCATTTCCCCATTTTTCAAGACCGTTTAACAAATAATAAATAGACTCAATGGTTGAAAGACAATAGGTGGCGGGCTGTTGTTTTATTTTAAACAAGGAAATATTATCCGTTTTAAAACTAATTCTTGGTAGTTTTTGCAAATTAAGAGAATCCCTCATCATCGTTTTAGCACAAGGCCAGGTTCCATCAATTATAAAGATCATTAATTTTTTATTTTTATCAATTTGGATAGGGGTTTCGGTAATATTTAAGGAGTTTTTACCTGGGTAAAGCAGCATCGTATGATATTTAGGAGAATTTATTATCTCATTAACTTCTGGGTCGGTTGTAAAATCGGTTCCTATTATTATCTGACTATTCTTTAAAATTAAATTTGCGATTCTGCCTGTTCCAACCCTTTGTCTTTTTGCTTCCATTGGATGCATTAAGATTTTAAATTCGGTTTGGGTAAAAAAAGGTTCTATGGATTCACAAAAACAGGCCTTTATCGACCTAAAACATCTCAGGCATCTCATTGGATTAATTTAATTCCTTTATCCGAAATAGTTATTTTTCGAGCTTTATAAAGCATTCCAACTGCACGCTTAAATGTTTGCTTACTCATATTTAAAACTTTTTTAATTTCTGCGGGGTTACTTTTATCATGTAGAGGAAGGAATCCTCCATTTTCATTTAATGCTTTTAAAATTTCGTCTTGGCCATGGCTTAAATTTTTTATTCCAACTGGCCGAATGGACGCATCAATAAGACCATCAGGACGGATTTCTTTTACAAAACCTGGGATTACTTGTCCTAGATTTACGGGAGAAAAAATTTCATTTTTATAAATCATCCCCTGGTAAAGATTATCAATAATTACTTTTACTCCTTTGTCCGTAAACTCAAAGGGCAGAAGACTTACCTCCTGATTTCTTGTTAAATCTATTTCTTCTCTTTCTAAAAATCTTTCAATTTTAGAGGTACCAAAAATCTTATGGGTTCGTTCTTCAAGACAGATTTTTACAAGATAATATTCATTATATTCCATCTTAATTTTTTGTTGGTTTCCAGGAACCAAAAGATGTTTTTCTATTCCTAAATCTAAAAATGCTCCAAAATCTAAGGTCTCGACTACTCTTAAGTAAGCGAAATCCCCCACCTGAGCATATGGGATTTTCCAGGTTCCTACCGGTTTATCATTACTATCTAAATAAACAAAAACATCCAATTCTTCTCCAATTTTGGATTGATCTTCTGGAGTTGACGACAAGGTAACCCCATATTCTAAAGTAAGAATCCTGTTATTTTTGGAGAGAACTTTAAGACGGTTTATTTTTCCAAGTTGAAGCATTTTTACCTTTTTCTGCAATTTTAAAATTAATACCTACCACGAAAGAAAAGGTAAAAATATTCCCAAATAAAAAATACCTTTGTGGCCATAAGATATTGAAATTACAGAGGTTCTTGATATGAAGGAATCACTTGAATTATTTCCGCCTGATTATTTTGGGCCTTAAAATGAAAATCCTTTTCTCCAATTTTTACCTTAAATAATTTTTTTATTTTTTTTTGATGAGGCGGTCTTGGATCTAAGCCGATGACTTCTTTAATAATTTCTTTTTCAGCAGCAGGTAATTCCATTGGAATTTTAATATCATCAATTTTTGAAAACTCATTGTCGGTCCATCCAGAACTTGCTTCAATTGAATCAATAGAGGGTATATATGGTTTAATATCTAGCACAGGGGTTTTGTCCAAAATATCAAGGCCGGTTACATCAATAAAAATCTGTCCCTCTGTCCGCCTAATCTCCTTTATTTTTAGGATGCTCATTCCAATAGCATTGGGCCTAAAGGGTGATCTAGTTGCAAAAACTCCCATTTTCAAATTTCCTCCTAGTCGAGGAGGCCTAACTGTTGGGTTCCAACTTTTAACTTTGTGAAAATGAAATAGGATCCAAATATGGGAGAAAGAATTAAGTCCCCTAACGATATCCTCGTGAGAAAATTCTTTTAAAATTTCTATTGTTCCAAAGGAGCTTTTTGCAAGCTGTGATTGTCTTGGAGTTCCAAACTTTTGTTTAAAACAAGAATGTACAATCCCTATCTTTTTAAATTCCATTTAATGGAGATATATTATTTTTTGTGCGATGGTCAAGAAGTTTAAAGCCTTCTTATAAAGGCCAGCAAGTGACTTTGTTTAATTTTATTTCCTCTTCAATAAAATCAACAAAGGTTTTGCAATTTACTGTGGTTACCAGATAGCGATTATTTCCTTTAAATTCAACTGATTCAATTGAAGAAAAATCAAGATGTTGAGCGAGTTTATCACTTGAGTATATTAAATCAATTTGTGAAAGGGTGGATGGAAAGGTGTTAAAACTTAAAAGGGCCAGAATTAAAATTTTCATAGGAACTAAATATCTCATCTAATCCAAAAATCAATCTTATAATAAGGTTAATTATAAACTTTACAACTTTCCTTTATCTTTTTTAATAGTTAACATTTTAAAAAAATCAAAAAAGGAATTTTGATGAAGGCTTCAGACCTGTTTGTAAAATCCCTGGAAAATGAAGGTGTCGAATTTATCTTTGGAATTCCAGGTGAGGAAAATCTAGATTTTTTAGAATCCCTAAGAAAATCAAAAATAAAGCTCATTTTAACCCGGCATGAACAGGGGGCCGGTTTTATGGCGGCAGCTTATGGACGTCTTACTGGAAAGACGGGAGTTTGTCTTTCAACCTTGGGACCAGGGGCAACAAATTTCTTTACCTGTGTTTCTTATGCCTTATTAGGGGGAATTCCTGTACTTTTCATTACAGGCCAGAAACCAATTAAAAAGAGCAAACAGGGAAGATTTCAGATAGTGGATATAGTGAGTTCGATGAAACCCATCACAAAATTTACCAAACAAATAGTAAATGGAAATAATATTCCTCACCTAGTTAGAGAATGTTTTAGAGTTTCTGAAAGCGAAAAACCTGGCCCAGTCCATCTGGAACTACCAGAAGATGTTGCCTCCGAAGAGGTGGATAGAAAACCATTTAAGGTAACGTATGTAGATCCTCCGAGGGCCTCATTGGCCGTGATTAAAACCGCGGGGAAAATGATTTCTCAGGCTAAAAGGCCTTTAATATTAATCGCTAGTGGAGCAAATCGGGGCAAAAATCACGAGGCCCTAAAGAAACTAGTTGATAAATCTGGACTATATTTCTTTTCCACACAAATGGGAAAAGGCACTATAGATGAAAGACATCCGAGATGTCTTGGTACAGCTGCCATTTCTGATAATGATTACATCCACTGTGCTATCGATAGATCTGATTTAATTGTAAATATAGGACATGATTTAAGTGAAAAACCACCCTTTTTTATGAAAGAAAATGGCCAAAAGGTTATTCATATAAGCAGAAATCCGGCCACTATGGATGATATCTACTTTCCTCAGCTTGAAGTAATTGGATGTTTAAAAACAAATATTCTTGCCCTGTCTGATGCTTTGGAAGTTTCCAAAAAGTGGGATACCAAATATTTTGAAAGAGTAAAAAGCGAAATGGATGCTCAAATTTGGGGAAAAAACCTGACCAAATCTTTCCCAAATATCCCACAAAGAATTGTAAGTGATGTGCGAGAGGCCCTGCCTCCAGATGGTATGATCTCTCTGGATAATGGAATGTATAAAATTTGGTTTGCAAGAAATTTTCAAACATTTGGGCCAAACACAATTATGTTGGATAATGCTCTTGCAAGTATGGGGGCCGGTCTTCCATGTGCCATAGCTTCCAAATTAGTATTTCCGAAAAGACCTGTACTGGCCATTTGTGGCGATGGTGGTTTTTTAATGAATTCCCAGGAAATAGAGACTGCAATTAGGTTAAAATTAAATTTGGTAATAATGGTCCTTAGGGATAACGGATATGGGATGATTAAATGGAAGCAGGGAGGTTTAAATCTCCCGAGTTTTGGCCTTGATTTTACCAATCCAGATTTCGTAAAATATGCCCAGGCTTATGGCGCAAAAGGTAAGCGAATTACAAAAACTGGCGAGTTGGTAAATGTTTTGAAATCTTCCTTTAAAGAAAAAGGTGTCCACGTAATTGAAGTTCCAATTGATTATTCAGAAAATGAAAAAGTATTTATGGAAGAATTAAAAAATAGAACCTGTTTAATTTAAAGAGGAAAAATAAATGACCACCCTAAAGGTTTTTTCACCCTATGATCAAAGTCTAATAACCACCTTTAAAATGAAAAATGAAAAGGAAGCGCTTTCAATGATCAAGGCCGCGCATGACATTTTCATCAATCGTAAAAAATGGTTATCACCTGTTGATCGAATTGCGATTTTGGAAAAGGCAATCGAACTAGTAAAATTGCGATCTGAAAAATTGGCGGCAGATGCAATAAAAGAGGGAGGGAAACCTTATATTGACACTAAGGTAGAAATTGAAAGGGGAATTGAAGGTATTAAAATTGCCATAAGGGAATTAACCCACCTTAGGGGGGTAGAAATTCCAATGAATATTACCAATTCATCTCTAGGGAGGATGGCATATACCAGATTTGAACCTAGAGGTGTAGTTTTGGGCATTAGTGCTTTTAACCATCCTTTTAATTTAATTATTCATCAGGTAATTCCGGCCATTGCAGCTGGTTGTCCCATTATCATTAAACCTGCCAGCACTACCCCAATTTCCTGCAAAAATTTAGTGGATATTTTATATGAAGCAGGACTGCCCAAGAACTACTGTCAAATGATAATTTGCGAGAGCTCCATTGCCGTAAAAATGGTGACCGATCCAAGGATAGCTTTTTTATCCTTTATTGGGTCTGCCAAGGTTGGGTGGTATCTTCGTTCTAAGCTTGCTCCCGGTGCAAATTGTGCTTTAGAGCATGGAGGAGTGGCCCCTGTAATTGTTGATAAAACCGCTGATTTTGCCAAGGCCATACCTTCATTGATTAAAGGAGGGTTTTACCATGCAGGACAAGTTTGTGTTTCCGTACAAAGGGTTTTCCTCCATAAAGATATTGAAAAAGAATTTATTGAAAAATTTGTTGAAGGAGTTAAAAAATTAAGGGTAGGAGATCCGCTTGATAAAAAGACTGAAGTTGGGCCATTAATACAAACAAAAGAAGTAGAAAGAATTCATGCATGGATAAAAGATTCAAAGGGAAAGATTCTATGTGGTGGGAAAAAGATTTCTGATTCCTGTTATCAGCCAACTGTAGTGCTTAATCCTTCAAAAAATTCTAAACTTTCAACATTAGAAGTTTTTGGTCCCGTGGTTTGTTTGTACAGTTATAAACATGTGGATCAAGCAATTTCATTGGCAAATTCCTTAGATTATGCTTTTCAAGCTTCAATATTTTCCAATGATTTGAGTTTAACTCTAGATGCGGCAAGAAAGTTGGATGGATTGTCAGTGATGATTAATGATCACACGGCATTTAGGGTTGATTGGATGCCTTTTGGAGGTTACAGGCAATCGGGCCTTGGGGTCGGTGGTATTGGCCCATCAATGAGAGAAATGAGTTTGGAAAAGATGGTAGTATTTAAATATCAATAAATTGGAGATTTATGTACAAGCTTCTTATATTATTAGTCCTATTTTCTTGTGTAAAAAAAGAATGTCAAAATGGTGCTATTAATTACCCTGGCTGCAATGAATGTCCTCCTGGAAAAAAATATTTGGACAACCAATGTGCTATTCTAGTGGCTCCGCCAGAAATTGGAAAATAAGGTTAAAAATGGAATCAAAAGAAATTATAAAATTTTGGTTTATTGAATTAAAACCCCAAGATTGGTTTAAAAAAGATCCAGAACTTGATTCAATCATTAAGAAAAAATTTTCTTCAATTCATGAACAGGCCACGAAGGGTGAACTTTTTGAATGGCGAGAAAATTTTTTTGGAAGATTGGCCGAAATTATTGTTTTGGATCAATTTTCAAGAAATATTTATAGAGATAGACCTGAATCCTTTGCTTTTGATTCAATGGCACTAATTCTTGCACAGGAAGCTATAAGGGCCAGGGCCGATCAGGAGCTTTCCTTAGAGAAGAAACCCTTTCTATATCTTCCCCTAATGCATAGTGAATCAAAATTTATTCATGAGGAGGCAGTCAAGCTTTTCTCTCAAAAGGGACTTGAAATAGGTTTAGAATTTGAATTAAAACATAAGGCAATAATAGATAAATTTGGTAGATATCCTCATCGTAATAAAATATTAGGGAGAAAATCTACACCAGAAGAGTTAGATTTTCTTAAGGGGCCGGATTCTTCATTTTAGCCGATTCAAGAAGATCGGATATGGTAACAAACTCAAAACCTTTACTTTTTAGTTTTTTAATAATTTCAGGAAGGGCCTCTGCTGTATATTTACCATTTTTATTAATATGCATGATAATGATTGAGCCTGGCTTTGTTTGACTGACTACCCATTTAATTAATTTATCTTTGGTGCTTGCAGGATCTGGGTCTCCAGATGCAACACTATAATTAATAGGAATTAATCCTAATGATTTTACAATTTTTAATACTTTCTGATTATATTCTCCATAGGGCGGACGGAAATATTTCCCTCTTTTTCCGGAGGCCAGAAAAAGTGCTTCTTGAGTCCATTCAATCTGTTCAATAATTCTTTGCTCTTTTAAGTTGATAAAATGAGGATGGTCATAGGAATGATTTGCTAGTTCAAATAGTGGATTCGATGCTAGATCAATTACATTTTCTTCTTGTTTTTCAATCCATCTTCCACCTAAAAAAATTGTTGCCGGTGTCTTAGTATCAATTAAGATCTGAGTAATTTTCTTATCATATTTTGGTTTGGAAAAATGGTTAGAGCAAGCGTCAAATGTGAGAGCTATTTTCCTTTGATCATTTGGGACTTCCGAAATGATTTCAAGGGAAAATGCCCTAAATGAAAAAAACATAATCAACATTAGTTTCATTTTGAATAATTATATCGGATTTATTGTGTTGTATTTGAGGTGGGCAAAAATGGGTTAAATTGTTGATTTAATATATATCTTCTGAAAATTAGTATTGTTTTTTATTAAACTTTAAAGTACCAATCCTTCCAATCAATAATTTAAGGGGAATTTAATGAAGGAGCTACCAATACCACAGCAATTTTTAACCATGGCAACTAGTAAATTGGTCACTAAGCCCATGTATGTTGCGGCAAAATTACATCTAGCAGATTTTATTGCAGAGGGCGTAACATCTGTGTCTGCTTTGGCCGTTAAAACAAATACTCATGAAAGATCTCTTTATAGACTTTTAAGGGCCTTATCAAGTGTAGGTGTATTTAAAGAGATTGAAGGAGAAAGATTTGAGCTTACTGAATTGGCAGAGTGTCTTTTAGATAGACCAGATTCACCAAGAGGAATGCTTCTTTGGATAAACGACCCTATACACGACAGGGCATGGGAGCAACTTCTTCATAGCATAGAAACTGGAAAACCAGCTTTTGAAAAGGCCTTCGGAAAACCAATCTTTGAATATTTTAAAGAAAATAAGGAGATATCAGAAATTTTTAATCAGGCTATGACTAGCAATGCAAAAGGTATTCATTCCTTGATTGCCAAGGCCATAAATTTGGAAGGTGTTGAGGTCCTTTTTGATGTTGGGGGTGGCCATGGTCACTTAATAAAGTTGATTCTTGAAACAAATCCAAAAATTAAGGGCGGGGTCTATGATCTTCCCCATGTGGTATCTGGAATAAAAAATTCAAATTTTGAAATTTATGGTGGAGATTTTTTTGAATCTGTTCCAAAAGGAGCAAATGCTCATATTATGAGTTTCATAATTCATGATTGGGATGATGAATCCTCACTTAAAATTTTGAAAAATTGCCATAATGCTTTGCCTGAATCGGGAAAAATCTTTATTGCTGAGAATATTATTGGTTCTCCAAACGAGCCATCTCTTGGAAAACTCCTAGATATGGAGATGCTGGCAATGTGTACCGGAAAGGAAAGAACTGAGCGGGAATTTAAAATTCTCTTGGAAAAAGCAGGGTTTAAATTTCTAGGAGTCTCCAAAACGGAAGGGCCACTATCAATAATTATAGGTCAGAAATAAATTATTTAAGGGGAACTTCCATTAAAAGAATGGAGCTATCCTTTTGTGCGGTAAAGGAAATTTCGGATGTTTCTGAAATTTCCAATCCATCTCTGGAATTAAGAATTTTTTCTGATATTTTAATTGAACCTGAAATTAAGAATAGGTAAATCCCATTTCCGGCCATATTAACTTTGTAATTAATGGTATTCCCTTTGTTAAGATCACAAAGGCCAAAAAAACTATTTTGGTTTATCCCAATTGAACCATCCCTTTCATCAGGAGAGATAATTAATTGAAATTTATTCAGTCTTCCCATATGATCAAATTTTTTCTGAAAATAACTAGGTTTGATATTCCGAATTTTTGGAAAAATCCATATTTGTAAGAGATTTAAATCTTCGGAATCGGAAGCATTGTATTCGGAATGAACGATTCCAGTTCCTGCTGACATTCTCTGAATTTCTCCGGAAGATATAACGAATTCATTTCCCAAAGAATCCCTATGGCTAATCGATCCCTTCAGTACAATGGTGATAATCTCCATATTATCATGGGGATGAAAATCAAAACCTTTACCCGGTGCAATCCAATCATCATTTAGAACTCTCAATTGTCCGAACTGAACTCTTTTTGGATCATAATAAGTGGCAAAGGAAAAGGTGTGATAAGTTTTTAACCACCCTAAATCTGCATTCCCTCTGGAATTAGCTAAATGAATTTCGGTTTTCACTTTTTTTCCTCGGTTGGAAGTTTAATTTCAAATATAATTTTATTTAAGTCCTTTCTGTCATTGGGTATTTCCCTGGATTTTAAGGGTTCATCCAATTTTTCAGGTGAATCCATTTTTCCTATAGCAATCATACAAACCGAATTAAATTTTTTTGGATCAACATTGCAAATGGAGTAGGCTTTTTCTTGATCATACCCTGCCATCCCGTGGCAATGGTATCCCAACTCCAATGCCTGTAAGGAAATTGACATCCAGGCTGCGCCGCAATCAAATTCTGACCAACGATTCTCTTTCCCATTTTTTTCAAAAGTTCTTTTTGAAAAAACTGCGATTAATATCGAAGCATTTTTTGCCCAAATTTTATTGCTATCGTTTAATATTTCCAAAAATAAATTCTTTCCATTTTCTAGCTTTGAATAAAGAAACATCCAAGGTTGTTCATTAAAACAAGAGGGTGCCCACCTTGCAGCTTCAAAAATTGTCATTAAATCTTCTTCGGAAATATTTTTCGGTTTAAAGGATCTAGGTGACCAACGAAGTAAAAAATTTTTATTTAATTTTTTAAAAATTGATTTTCTCATAAGTTTAATCTTTAATTAAGGGTATCCGAAAGAAATATTGAGGAAAATGAAAATGTTTAAATTTATTTTTTTTATACCATTTTTAGCACTTGCTCAAACTTTTCCACTATCCACTTGTGATCGTTTTATTGTTGATAGCAATGGGATGCATGTTAAATGGGCATCGGTTAACTGGTACGGTGCACATGAAAAAAAATTTGTTGTCGGTGGATTGGATGTAAAACCATTAAATGAAATTGTAAGGCTTATTAAAAATTCTGGATTTAATTCTGTAAGATTGACCTTTTCAAACGAAATGTTAGAGGAAAAAAAAGTAGATCCCAAATTTTTAAAGGCAAACCCAGAACTAATTGGGAAAACACCTCTTGAAATTTTTGATTTAACAGTAGAGGCCTTGGCAAGGGAAAACATCATAATAATTTTAAATAATCATACCTCAGCAGCTGGATGGTGCTGTCTTTTTGAGGAAGATGGGCTTTGGTATACCAGAAAGTATAGCGAAAAAAAGTGGATGGATGACTGGGAATTTATGGCTAAAAGATATGCACATATTCCCCAAGTTGCAGCTGCTGACTTAAGAAATGAAATTAGAATTGCTAAATGGAGAGGAACTTTTATTCCTAATCCACCTTTTTGGGGTACAGGAACTAAAAATGATTGGAAAAGGGCGGCACAAGAAGCCGGGAATCGAATTTTAAGGGTTAATCCCAAACTACTTATAGTCGTAGAAGGCATTAATTTCCCCAGGTATCATCTAAGAGGTGTACGTGAAAATCCAGTACAATTAATACGTCCCTCACAATTGGTTTATTCAGTCCATAATTATTCATTTACAAAACCCAGACTTTTGACAGGGCCGACCTATGGTCAAATGTCTTGGGAACAATTTAAAAACATTATGGATGAGGAATGGGGCCATGTTCTAAATTTGGATTTATCTAGAAAAGCCCCTGTGTGGTTATCTGAATTTGGAGAAAGTCCCACTGGAAATCAAAGTTGGTTTGGAAACATAATTCGATATTTAACTGAAACTGATGCGGATTTTGCATATTGGCCCTTAAATGCAGGCTTTACATTTGAGGGAAATCCAGAAGGATTTTCGATATTAGAGTCAGATTGGTCGGGGCTTGCCAAAGATTGGCGAATTCCTCTTTTAAAGGGTATTCAACCGCCTTTAACTGATTGGTCCAAATATTCTTACTGCAAAAACCCTCCATATAGAGTTTTAAGTTTTGATCAGAGTGACGCTTATGAAGATATTAACCTTTTTGATTGGTCTAAAGGAGAATTAAAGGGAACATGTGGAGTTAAATCGCGAGTTGTAGGGGTAAGCCTTGGTGCGAGGAAAAAAGGTCCTTTAAAGGCAATACTTTGTTCTAAAGAAGGGATGAATTTAGAAAATGGGAATTTTGAATTAGTTAAAGTAGGAGAAAAAAAATATAACAACTTAAGGACACACTTAGACTGGTCCATTGGATTTGATAAAACTGAATGCCCAAGAAATTCTTATTTAAAAGGAATTGCTCAAAGTTCCTGGCATATTAAAGGGGTTCTTTGCGTGGAGGCCCTGGAAAATTTAGGAAATAAATGTCAGGAGCGATCCTTTGATAAGGGTGATGATAGAGGATTTATGGGCCCATCAGATTGGCAGGTAGGAAATTTGAAACTCCAATGTGGGGTTGATGAATATGTGGCAGGGATAAGTAGTAGTAAGGGCATTCCTCATTCAATCCTTTGTTGTCGGTAAACAAAGAATATTTACCTTAAAATAATGTATAATTTAATTATAAGAAACCCGAAAAGAATTATAAGCTATGAAAGTGTTTATTTTCTTCCTTCTAATTAATACCTCTTTTGCAAGATTTAATGAAAGAGGGATGTTGCCCATGGACCACCAATGGTGGGAATGTTCTATGGGGGGGCCCACAATAGAGTGCAAAGTAGAGGAGTGCGCCTCAAAATGTGATGAGTTAATGAAACAACAGAAAGCAGAAAAAGAGGCCGAAAGGGAAGAAAGAATCCAGGATTTAATAATTGATAGCCAACAGCAAGATGACTCAAATAAAAATCCAGCAATTTTCCAAGTTGATCAGTAAGACTGTTTAGGAAGCTTTTTTGGATGGAGGTTGTTTCAAAGGAACTACTTCTGCCACGCCAGCTGCTTTTTCTTCCCCTACCAATGGAACCTCGGCAACAGGAACTTCTGCTACTACAACAGGTTCTTCTACTTTTTTAGGACGCTGACAAATGGCAAATACCTTTTCTGGCTCTTCTAATATTTTTACACCATTAGGAAGTTTAATATCTGCAATTGTTAAATGATCCCCTTCTTGTAAGTGGGAAATTTCAATATCTAAGTGTCCTGGTAAATCCTGAGGCTTTCCTTTAATTTGGACCTCATTAATTATATGGGTCATTACTCCTTTTTGAACATGACCAACAAGATGGATAGGGACAGTTATTGTGCTTTCTTGTTTTTCATTTAATTTATGAAAGGAAATATGAACTATTTTATTATTTACTGGATCTCTGGCAATTTCTTCAATTGCTACGAGCATTTTTTTTCCATTATCAATTTTAACATCGAAAATCTTTTCGCCCATTTCAGCGATGTTTTGCCAATTTTTCCATTCGATTTGGATGGGAATGGACTTCATGCCAATGCCAAAGATTACCCCAGGTAATTTATTTTGCCTTCTTAGGGTAGATGCTTTGATTTCAGTTTTGGGGGGTCTGGATTGAGTTTCTAGGGTAGGGTAGTGTTTCATCGTCGTAATTCCTTTACAAGATTAAAACCTTATTTATAAATGCTTTATCCGAATCGGATGAAAGTCAAGAGAAAGGGATACTTTAAAGCCCTATCAAATTATTTCACACTGGCTTTTTTTATTGAAAAGAATGAAAGAATAGGGTACGGAAGTGTTTATGTTAAGCATTTCTAATATATCGAAAATACATAGCGGAGAGGTACTTTTCTCCAACGGAACAATTCAAATTAATCCTGGAGAAAAGGTAGGATTAGTAGGTCCAAACGGAGCAGGGAAAACTACAATTTTTAGAATGATTATGGGTGAGGAGCGCCCAGATGAAGGCCAAATAAGTCGGTCTGAAAAATTTAGAATTTCTTATTTTTCCCAAAATGTGGGGGAAATGAAGGGTAAATCTGCATTACAGGAGGTAATGGAGGCAGATGATAATATTAGGAAACTTAAGGAGAAATTATCCGAATATGAGGAGAAACTCTGTCTTCCGGATCTTTCAGATAATGAAATGAACTCCCTTCTTGAGAAAATGGGAGAGGCCCAGACAGAATTTGAGAAATTAGGCGGATATGATTTAGAAAGTAGGGCCGAAGAAATTCTGACTGGACTAGGCATTCAACCCATAGATCATCACAAAAATACTGAGAATTTCTCCGGTGGATGGAAAATGAGAATTGCCTTGGCCAAGGTAATGGTTACCAATCCAGACCTAATTCTTATGGATGAGCCAACCAACTATTTGGATATGGAAACGATCCTTTGGCTTGAAGAGTGGCTTAAAAATTTCAAAGGCGCCATTTTCATGACTACTCACGATCGTGATTTCATGAATAATATTTGCAAAAAAACCGTAGAAATTTCCAATAAAGTGATTACGACTTTTTCAGGGAATTATGATTTCTATCTTAGAGAAAGAGAAATCCAAAGAGAGCAATTAAAGGCGGAATTTTCTCGTCAGCAGGAAATGCTTTCAAAAGAAGAAGAATTTATCGCTAGATTTAAGGCCAGGGCATCTCATGCGGCCCAAGTTCAATCCAGGGTAAAAAAGCTTGAAAAGATCACTAGGATTGAACTTCCTCCTGAGGAGGAAAAAGTAATTTTTGATTTCCCCAGGCCTCCAAGAGGATCCGATGATGTAGTTGTCATAGAAAATTTAGGAAAGCATTGGTTAAATTCTGAAGGTCATGTAAACAAAGTTTTTGAAAATTTA
Source organism: uncultured Bacteriovoracaceae bacterium (assembly GCA_964400895.1). GTDB lineage: Bacteria > Bdellovibrionota > Bacteriovoracia > Bacteriovoracales > Bacteriovoracaceae > CAYNWL01. The sequence continues at coordinate 168,938 of CAYNWL010000003.1, read as the reverse complement.
ACGGTCACAATAAAAAGAGGCCAGAAAATAGCTGTAGTAGGGGTTAACGGTGCAGGGAAGTCCACTTTACTAAAAGTTATAGTTGGGGAAACAGACCCAACCTTGGGCGCGGTTAAACTTGGACCTAGTATTAAAGCCGGTTATTTCAGTCAATATTCATTGGAAGTTCTTAATCCTGAAAATACCGTTTTTGATGAAGTAAGAGGGAAACTTCCTCCAGATGTCACCGACGGCTATATAAGAAATCTTTTAGCTGCATTCTTATTTAGGGGCGATGAGGTTAAGAAAAAAATCAGATTTTTGTCAGGGGGGGAGAAGAGCCGATTGGTGTTGGCAGTTATCTTCTCAACCAATAATAACCTTTTAGTTTTGGATGAACCTACCAACCACTTGGATATAACCTCCAGAGAAATTTTAATGGATGCCCTGAAAAGGTATGAAGGGACAGTACTTTTTGTAAGTCACGATAGACATTTCCTTCATGAGCTAACTCAATTGGTACTTGAGGTGGATAAAGGCGGGGTTATTATTTATCCTGGAAATTACAAGTATTACCTAGAAAAAAAAGGTCTTATTTAATAATCAACCCTTTTAAGTAGTCTCCTTCTGGAAAGCCTTTCAAATTAGGGCAGTCTTCTGAAGTGGAAAGATCCTTAATTATTTTTTTCCCCGGAATAACCTCTCTTACTAAGCTTCTAAATTTTTCTCTGGAAATACTATGCGTATTTAAAAATAGTATTAAAACCCCATTTTCATCTAAGCAATTGGCCAATAACTTAAGATTATTTTTATAAAAAGAAAGAGCATTTTCGGTTTTTTTCTTATCTGAGGAAAAGCTTGGAGGGTCACAAATTATTAAATCAAATTTTTTATCTATTTTTTTTAAATACTTATCACAAGGAGAAACTATGGATTTATGATTTCCCATATCAAATTTATTGAGTTCTATATTTTCTTCCAGCCAATCCATGTAACCCTTAGAAACGTCTACAGAGGTAACCTCCATCCCCAAATTAAGTCCCATCAAACTAAAAGCTCCAGTGTAGGAAAAGAGGTTTAAAAGTTTTTTTGAACCTAAAAAATATTTTTCCAAATTTTCTCTTACTGCGGCCATGTCAGTAAATATTCCAATGTCATGGCCTTGGTTAAAAATAAGTTTGAATTTTATACCTTTTTCTAAAATTATAATTGGGTCGGAGGTTCCTTTGTAAACTTCCGGATAGACCTTTTTTTCCCCAGGGAGGCGTTTTTGAATCAAGATTGAGGGATAAGAATCCTCAAATTGTCTGCAGACAAATCTTAACTCTTTTTCCCAACAAAAAGCGGTATATTGAATTAAAAGCGTGGTTCCTAATTTTTGGATAAAGAGTCCAGGAAGTCCGTCGGCCTCGCCAAAACACAAATAGAGGTTATCCCTTTTATTTAAAAGAAATTCTCTTTTTTTGATTGATTCCTTTAATTTTCTTTGTAGTTCTGGATAAAAGGGTAGTTTTTTTGAAGACCAAAACCTGGCCTTAATTTGAGGGTGTTCCGGATCATTTAGAAATTGCCCAAGATATTTTCCTGAATTAGGGTCATAAAGATTAAGTAAAAATTTATCTTTTGGAAAATTTTCACTGAAAGAATCTCTAGTGATCCAGGGATGACCATTATTAAGCGACTTTACGGTTAAAGGGTGAAGCTTGATTTTAGTCAATATTTCTCCATTTCGCTAAGCATTCTGAGGGAATTTAACCCTAAATCAATTGTCTTATTGTGGCAATTTACTTGCCAAATTTTTATAAAGAAATTAGCTTTCTACCTATGAAATACCAAAGCATTAGAATGTTTAAAAGCGACTTTTTGGAGAAGTTCACCCATATTCATCCAATTTTGCCCATTTTGATATGGGGCCCTGTATCTGGATACTTTTTTTACAAATCCCGAAATTTAGAAAATCTGGAAATTTTATTAACATTTCTAGCTGGAATTTTTGTTTGGACCCTTACGGAATATGTCTTACATCGGTGGGTTTTTCATTATGAGGCCAAAACTAAATGGGGGCAAAGATTAATATTTATCCTTCACGGTGTTCACCATGATGATCCTCAAGATCCAACAAGATTAGTTTTTGCTCCGCCGATGGGAATTATTGTTTTCACCATTCTCTATAATTTCTTTGCCATTTTTGTGGCCCCAAAATATTTTGCCTGTTTTATGGGTTCATTTTTGGTGGGTTACCTCTGGTATGATTACACTCACTATGCCACTCACCATTTCCCTATGACATCTAAATTAGGGAAATATCTAAGGGCCTATCACCTTCAACACCACTATTCTAAAGTGCCAAAAAAATATGGTGTTTCCAATCCATTATGGGACTATGTATTTAGGACAGTTGACTAATCTTCTTTTTAAATGACACCTTGGGAGAATTTTCTCTAAAATTAACTTTATATAATTTTGGAGGAACTTTATGTTTTCAAAACTTTGTAAAGGTGTTGATAAAAAAACGTTTATCTTTTCCATGCTTGCAATTTATGCATTTTTATTTGCCTCTGATTGGGTAATTCATGGACATTTATTGAAAGGAATGTATCAGGAAACGGCTTCTTTATGGAGAACTGAGGAGCAAATGAAATCCATGTGCATATGGATGTTTGTTGCCTATTTTTTTATGTCTAAATATTTTGTTTTTATATTTGCCAGGGGTTGTGAAACTTCAGGTGTTGGAGAGGGGGCCAGATATGGAACTTTGGTCGGCCTTCTTTTAATAGGTGGATGTTTTATGCAATACGCTATCCTACCCATCACCCAAGGGATTTTATGGTCATGGGTAGCAGCTACTATGTTTCAAACCATTTTGGGTGGTGTGATAGTAGGGGCAATCTATAAAAAACCTTAGGTTTTAGATCCGCGTATAACGGAGCGTTTATTTTTTTCTAGGATTTTCTTTCGGATTCGGATCGCCCTCGGTGTAACAAGTACCCATTCATCGTTGTCGATCCAATCCATTGCCCATTCCAAAGTTCTTTTTTGGACCGGAGGTAAGATGATGTTTTCATCCTTTCCAGCAGTCCTAACTGAACTTAGATGCTTTTCCCTAACACAATTTACGTTAGTGTCTTGGGGTCTAGTATGTTCCCCAATAACTTGTCCTTCAAAAACGGTTTCCCCAGGTTCAACAAATTGTTTCCCAGTAGCAAGTAAATTGAAAAGCGCATATGGAGTCGTTTTACCGGCCCTATCTGAAATAATGGCACCATTTTGTCTGGAAAGCATATCTCCAGCATAAGGCCTATATCCTAGGAATTGGGAGGACATAAGGCCTTCCCCACGGGTTTCTGTTAAAAATTTTGATCGATAGCCAATCAAGCTTCTGGAAGGAATTTCAAATTCTAAGCGGGTTCGGGTTTCTCCCATTTGTTGCAAGTTTTTCATAATCCCTTTTCTTGTAGAAAGGGCTTCTGTAATTGCACCCACATCTCTATTGGGAATATCCATTACAACCAGTTCGTATGGCTCATGTTTTTGGCCATCAATGGTTTTCATAACAACCTGTGGTCTGGCCACCATTAATTCAAATCCGGCCCTTCTAACCTGTTCAAAGACAATGGCCAACTGAAGTTCACCTCTTCCTTTTAATTCAAACTCCTTTGGGTCAGAAGTGGAAGAGTACTGTAGGGACACATTTAATTTACAGGCATTTTCCAAAAATTCTTCTAATTTTCGGCTTGTAAGGTATTCACCTTCCTGGCCCGAATTTGGGGACGTATTTACTGAAACAGTAACCGATACTGTAGGCGGGTCAATTTCTATCCTTGGAAGGGGTTCTATAATTTCGGGAGATGATAAGGAGTCTCCGATTCTGGCCCCTTCTGCTCCGGCCACAATAACAATTTCTCCTGCTGAAGCTTCGGTAACTTCTTTGGTTCCAAGAGCATCAAATATTTGAATATTTGTTATTTTAAATTGTTTATTTTTTCCATCTCGGTCACAAAGGACTACAGGGATATCTTTTTTTATAGATCCTCTTTGAATTCTGCCGATGATTTGAGCTCCCAGATAAACAGAGTATCCCAGGTTAGTTACTAAAAGTTGTAAATGCTCACCTGCACTTATTTTGGGAGGAGGGAAGAAATCGCTGATCATAAAATCCAATAATGGATGAAGATTTACGCTTTCATCTGTTAGTTTTTCTTTTGCAAATCCTAATTTGGCTGAGGCATAAAAAATGGGAATATGGAAATCGTAATCATCTTTGCCAAGTAGATGGGCCAGATCTAAGAATAGATTTTCAATTTCAGATATAACCTCACTTATTCGTTCATCTGGACGGTCAATTTTATTTATAACAACACAAACCTTAAGATCTCGTTCCATGGCCTTAGAAAGCACAAATCTTGTTTGTGGTAGTGGTCCTTCAGAGGCATCAACTAACAATAAAATCCCATCAACCATCATTAGGGATCTTTCAACTTCACCACCAAAATCGGCGTGTCCAGGAGTATCCAAAAGATTAACTTTGGTTCCTTTCCAGGAAAAAGCACAGTTTTTAGCAGTGATGGTAATTCCTCGTTCCTTCTCAAGTTCCCCAGAGTCCATAACTCTTTCCTCGATTTGGACACGAGGGTCAAAGGTACCTGATTGTTTTAAAATTCCATCGACCAAAGTGGTTTTTCCATGGTCAACGTGGGCAACGATGGCAATATTCTTTAGATTTAAACTCATACTATTTTCCAATTTAAAAGCGTCTTTATTATCACTTAATGTAAATTATGTGTAACTAATTGTAATAATTTTAGTTTAAGGGAAAAAAAAAGGGCCAGTTTTTCTGGCCCTAATTTTATTTGATCAAAGATTAAAATTATCTTTTGCCAAATCCGCCACGGTTTCCACCATTTCCACCTCTTGGTCCACCAAAACCGCCTGGTCTCTTTTCACGAGGAACCATTGGTCTAGCTTCTGAAACGGTGATTGTTCTTCCTTCACAGTCAGAACCATTTAATTTTGAAATGGCATCTGCAGCTTCTTCTTCAGTAGACATTTCTACGAATCCGAAGCCTTTGCTACGACCGGTTTCACGATCAGTAACAATTTTTGTGGATTCTACAGTTCCACAAGAAGCAAACAAATCAGACAAAGTCTGGTCAGTTGCTGAGAAAGGAAGGTTTCCAATGTACAATTTTTTACCCATATAAACTCCTTAAGTAACGGGTTAGAGCTCAAAGAGGATATGGGCACCATGCCCTTAGGACTCCTGAGACTGTTAACATTTACAATAAAACTATTTATCATGAATCATTTTCAATACAAAACGAAAAATGCTTAAGCAGAAAAATTTTGCTAGAACCATTGATTTGTAGGAGTTATTAGAAAAGTCCTGTATTTTCAATAGGTTAGCAATTATTTGAGGAAAAAAAATGAAGTTATTTAAATTTGAAACAAGAATTTTAGGCACCCACCTGGACGTTTTTGGCCATGTAAACAACGCTGTTTACCTTCAATTATATGAAATGGCCCGATGGGATTTCATTGAAAAAAATGGATATGGCCTTCAAACCATTAGGGAGTTAAAGGTCGGTCCTGTAATCTTGGATTTGAGCATTTCATTTAAGGCCGAACTAAAAAATAATGACTTTATTAGAATTGAGTCCTGGCCATGTGGAATGAAAAATAAGTATGTGATGAAACTCGGCCAACGTATGGTTAAAGAGGACGGAACTGAGTCATCAACCCTTGATTTATCTGTAGGGTTATTTGATTTGGAGAAAAGAAAGCTAATTCTTCCCACAGAAAAATGGCTTAAAGCTGTGGGGGAAGTTTTAGACTGAAAGATTTAAAATCATGGAAATCTGGAGTTAAATTGGGATGAGACAAGGCCCAAAAGGTCTTTGATAGGTCCTTCTTTTGAAGGATGGCCGTAACACCACAATCAATTTCCCAATCCAAAGATATAAATTCCCAGGAGGCCTTAAAAATTAGTTGTTTGGGGTCAAAGGTTAATTCTTTTATACTTACCGGTTGGTAGTCCTTCATCCCCTCCTTGTAATTATCAAAATGAAAGCAGCTCCATTCTTGATCTGAGGAAAAATTAAATTCAATATATTCGTTGGCATTGGATTTTTTTAAAAAAACCTCAAAACAGGTTTTTTCCCAAAGACCAAACTCCCTTTTGAGTCCAGAGGGATTTAAATAGGAGAATTTTATAGATTCTTGGGGATCTTTTATAAGAATTGTGAGGGAAAATTGATTTTTTTCCCTCTTCAAGGATCCTTGGACTTTTAAATTTTTTTCTGGTTTGAAAGAATTTAAATAAAAAGATGTTTCCATTCTTAAATTTTTCCATTAATTTTTTTAAAAGTTTTATTACTTTTTAAATGCATTGAGTCATAAGAATTATGATTTTTTTTCTTAATTTCTTATCTATTTCGGTGTATTTAATCAAAATATTTAATTTTGGATATAGTTAACGTTAACCATAAACAGGAGAATTTAATGAAAGTTTTACTAATGCTTGCTCTTGCCTTCTCATTTGTAGCTTGTAACAAACAAGCTTCTGAACAAACAGGTGAACAACCTGCTGTAGAAACTGCTGCACCAGCTGCTGCGCCTGCTGAAGCTGCTCCAGCTGAAGCTGCACCTGCTGAAGCTGCTCCAGCTGCTGAAGGACAAGCTCAGTAATTTTATAAAGAGCTAAGGTTTTAATAGAGGGCCGATTTATTCGGCCCTTTTTTTTTCAAGGAGGATTAGATGAAAACCGCTCTCGTGACAGGTGCAAATAAGGGAATTGGATTTGGTGTTTCTAAAAAATTGGCCCAATTAGGATATAAGGTTTTTATGTTGGGCCGAAATGAAGAAAAAATTAATAAGGCCTACCAGGAATTAAAAAAATTAGGTTTAGATGTAGAAGCTTTAATAGCTGATGTTAGTGATGACGTTTCAATTGAAAATTTATCAAAAGATTTAGGAAAAAAAATTCAAAAATTAGATATACTAATTAATAATGCAGGAATTTTATTTGACGCCGATGAAAAGGGAAAATTTGGAATTTCTACCAAGGAAATTTTGGAGACTTTTAATACAAACACAATTGGTGCTTATCGAATGATAAAATCAGTTTACCCCTTTTTAATTGCCGGAAAAAATCCTTGTGTTGTTAATATTTCTTCAAAAATGGGACAGTTGGCGGAAATGCAAGGAGGTTATGCAGCTTATCGAATGTCCAAATCTGCCCTGAATGCCCTTACAAGAATATTGGCAAAAGAATTTGAAGGGAAAATAAAGATAAATTCAGTCCACCCTGGTTGGGTAAAAACAGATATGGGAGGACCTAATGCCTTAAGAAGTATCGATGATTCTTTAGAAGGAATAATTTGGGCAGCAACCCTTCCACCCGACGGACCTTCTGGGAAATTTTTTATGGATGGAAAAATTTTGGAGTGGTAAATGAAAATAACTTTTTACGGAGCAACTGGAACTGTTACAGGATCAAAATATTTAATAGAGCACAATAATAAAAAAATATTAATTGATTGTGGTTTATTTCAAGGATTAAAAGAACTTCGTCTTAGAAATTGGGATAAACTCCCTTTTGATCCTAAAGAAATTCATTCCATTATCCTAACTCATGCTCATATTGATCACTCAGGGTATATTCCAAGAATAATAAAAGATGGTTTCAATGGAAGGATTATCTGCACACCGGGAACTTATGAGCTTTGTAGAATTTTAATTCCTGATTCCGGACATCTTCAGGAAGAAGAAGCTGAATACGCCCTAAAAAAGGGGTACTCTAAACATAAAAAACCTCTTCCTCTTTTTAATTATGAAGAAGCGGAAAAATCTTTAAAATATTTTGAACCCCTTGATTATGATAAAGAGATGGAAATAGTTAAAGGGATTACCTTTAAATTTATAAATGCCGGCCATATATTGGGCGCAGCAGAGGTTATTTTGTCCGCAGGATCACGAAAAATTGGATTCACCGGAGATCTTGGAAGACCGAATGATCCCATTATTTATCCACCCGAAATTCCAAGAGATTGCGATTATCTAGTAATGGAGTCAACCTATGGAGATAGATCACACTCAAAAACTGATCCAGAAGAAATAATTAAAAATATCGTAATTAAAACAGTTAAAAGAGGAGGTATTATAATTATTCCTGCATTTGCAGTTGGGAGGACTCAGTTAGTTCTTTATTATTTGGATAAACTTTTTAATAAAAATGAAATACCTAGAATTCCGGTTTTTTTAAATAGTCCAATGGCACAAGATGCTACTGAAATATTTTGTAGATTTCATAAAATAAATCGTCTTAATCCGGCGCAATGTCATCAAATATTTAACACTGCTAAATTTATTAAAACGATAGAGGAATCAAAGGCTTTAAACTCCTTAAAAGAACCTGCAATAATAATTGCTGGAAGTGGTATGGCAACAGGTGGAAGAGTTATCCATCACATTAAACAATTTGGTCCTAATCCAAAAAACACCATTTTATTTACAGGATACCAATCTGCAGGGACCAGGGGGGAAAAAATTATTCATGGAGCAAGGGAAATTAAAATCCATGGAGAAATGGTCCCAATAAATGCAGAAATCGCATTAATTGATAATTTATCCGCCCATCCGGACCAGGCAGAAATAGTTGATTGGGTTAAAAAAATCCCTAATCGGCCTACGAAAATATTTATTACTCATGGAGAACCCGTACAGGCCAATGGATTAAAAGATAAACTGGAAAAAGAATTAGGATGGGATTGTATTGTGCCTCAATACAAAGATTCATTTACACTTTAATGGGGAGGAAGGTCCCTAAAAATGAAAAAAGTAGCAAATACTAAACAAATTCCTGCATATAAAAAGTTTTTTGAAATAGGTACTTTCATATAAAGAAGGCAAAAGCTGGAAAAAACCACCATTGTGATTACTTCCTGAATAATCTTTAGCTGGGGCAGGGTAAAAACCTTACTCCCAACCCTATTTGCAGGTACCTGAAAACAATACTCAAAAAAAGCAATGCCCCATGAGATTAAAATTACCAAAAAGATATTTTTGCCTTTTAAATTTTTAAGGTGTCCGTACCAAGCGAATGTCATGAAAATATTAGAAATGGTGAGAAATAAAAAAGTCCAAAACATTATTCGTAGGAAACATCATCAAAAGTGGCTTCTTCCATAGATTCTGGTACTGCAGATGGAGAAGATTCTGTAGGAGTAGAATCAGAGGGAGGAGATAATTCTTCTACTGGCGGAGGAGTAACTTCGGAGCCCATTGATTCCATTTCTCCATCTTCGGCTCGATTTTTTGTTGGTATAAATATTGAAAAAACTAAAAGAAATAATAAAATTTTTTTCATAGTTTTTTATCCTTTTTATTTAATCTTGATAATAAGCGATTTTCTATTTCAATTCTATAAAAATGAAATGACCATCAGCGCAAACTATTGAGCTGGTTGAGGAGGAGGCTCAGAAGGAGGAGCTTCTTGAGGAGGGGGCGGAGTAGTGGCTTCCGGTTGAGGTTCAGAAGGAGCAGGTGCAGCTTCTTGCGGTTTTGATTCTTCAGTAGGAGTTGCAAGTTCTTCAATAGGGGCCAAATCAATACCTGAGGAACCAATTGAAACCTCACTAGTTGATTCACCTTCCCCCTCTTGAGAAAAAGTTTGGAATGGAAAAAGTACAAGGAAAATAATAATAGTTTTTATTAGCATATTAATATTCTATTACAGTTTTTATCAAAAACTAGACATATCCTTAAGGTTGTTGATTTTCAGGCTGAGTCATGGTTTTAGAGGTTATAATTTGAGTTTGGAGCTGCTGTATTTCAATAAATCTTTGCCACTGTTGGGTCATAAATTGATCCATTTTTCGATTCAATGCCCTAGTTTGTAGTTCAGCCTTAAGATTTACTTGATAATCCATTTCGGCCTTTAGGCGGTCTTTTTCAGATTGTCTCCCCTGACTCATCATAATGACTGGGGCCTGAAGGGCAGCTAAACAGGAAAGCATTAGGTTTAAAAGAATAAATGGAAAGGGATCGTATGGATTTTTTGTAATAAAAGAGCTGTTAAAAAATGTCCAAAAAAGTAAGAATAAGAGAAATCCGATTATAAAAGGCCAACTACCACCGATCGTGGCTATTTTATCGGCAAGCCTTTGGCCAAAGGATAATTGTTCTTCATATTCCTCAAGATAATTTTCGGATAAAATTTCCTGCTCTCGGAGACTTTTAAAGACTTGTTTCTCAAGTTTAGAAAGTTTGCCTTTTTCTTCTTCTAATAGTTGTTCAACTTGAAGAGTCCTTAAATTATTTAAACAGTTATGGCAGATAAAACTATCTTCCGTCCATTCTGGGTTTTGAGTTGTAATAAATTCAGAGGTATTTCCCGCCAGCATCGAACCGGTCATAATCTCATTAAAGTTCTTGTAATTTTGGCAGATTGAACAAGTTACTTTCCTAGGCATTACCTTCTCCTCGTAAAATTTAAAAAGACCTACTAAAACCTACAGCAAATTCTAATCCGATCATGAATGATTTACTTGAAACATCCTTTCCCATTCTCAATCTTATTTGGGATGGTATCCTTGAAATCCTTTCAAGCCCCCTAATTTCATCATTTAAAGGTAAGTTAATGGTAAACACTTCGATATCCCAGGCCCTTAAACTAGGTTGGCCAGTCCTTTGAAGTAATTGGGTATAATATCTGAATCCATCTATAAAAGAGTAAGTAAAATCAAATTGTCCAACTATATCATTATATTTTGGTTTGCCTTCTTTAAAGAGACCAAAATAGAATTTATTAAAAAGATAATCTAAACCAAAGTTTGGGAGGGCCGACCGGAATTCAAAGTTTGCAACCGTTACTGGATTAGGATCTCCTCTTCCAATCTGACCTGCATTGTATATTCCCACCAAAAGTTCAGCGGCCCCAAAATTAGGATTATCTGCAATAACATGTTCTAACCTGTAAGAAATTCCAAATTGGAAATTAAAACCGAAATATACTGACTCCTCCGAAATAAAATTTGCGAGGATTGGGAAACCTATGGATAATTGACTTGAGAGATTTGAAGAAAATGGGTCACTTCCAAAGAGTTCCTTTTTATCTGCTTGGGTGATAGGCATCGAGCTAATAATTCCTGATAATAGATTAACATCAGGTTTTCCTAAATTGACGGCTTTATTGGAAGGACAAAATTTACTCGTCTTTTCCACGGAATCCTTATCGACTTTTTCTTTAACGGAATCTACACATTCCTCTAAGGGCTCTCCAACTTGGATTTTTGAAATTGATTCACTTGGAAGGGGATGGTTTGTATTGGCATTTATTTCTTTAATTTGAGGCGTTTTTTCTAAATAGGAAATCGAATCAATTGTTTTTTTTAATATAAATTGTTTATCAAAGCACTCCCATTTTCTAAGTCTTAAGTTGGTTTCCCGGATCATCCAAGGTTGATAGGGATTAATAAATGAAAATATTTCATCAAGGTCCATAGATTTTTGATTTAAGCATAGGTCTGGCAGTAACAGTTTTTTAAATTCGTTTGAATCCAAAGCTATGGCAAACAAAGTTTCCATTTTGGTGACCGCATTTGCGGCCCATTTAAAATCTAATCCATCTGTTTTATTTAAAAAGCCATCTCCGAATGTGGTCCAGCAAACGCTTTTTGGATCTTCAATTCCTGGAATGCTGGACTCCCCCATCAACCTGAAATATGAACATGAAAGTGGCGATTTAGACCTAGATACATCTAAGCCGTTTCTATTAAAGTAATCATGCCTCATGATTCTATTGAAATTACTTTCGGGTGTTAGATAGGGAGCAAACATTACAATATGTCCGGAGGCAAATCCATCTTGTAGGAAATGAAGGGCAAAAGCATGTTCTAGGAAGGCAATCCACCTGTATAAATTTTGATTCTTTCCTTTTTGGTTTGATAAACGAGCAAATTGAAGTGATCTTAGATGATGGACAATAAATTGATTCAGTAAATTGTCTATCCTGCCATCCTGGACTAAATCCTTTATAACCTTAGAATAAATTTCATCTGCTGGAGCAAAATGGGAACTGTGATTTTCTGCCCTATTTATGTAGTCCGAATCTACCATTGTTAAAAATATATCCAGCTTTCTGATAAGGCTTCTTCTCTTTGCTTCTGAAATATTTTTTATATCTAGGGCCAAAACTTCTTTCCAATGGTCTTGAGCACCCTGAACAATCCTACCTCCCAAAGAATTTCCATTTTTGGTAATTAAATGATTTTTTAGTTCTTCGGGAAAACTTGAATGATCTGAAGCGAGAGCGGGAAGGGTATTATATGGAATGCATTTATCCTGGGTAATTTTTGTTATATCGAAAAAGGGGGCATCAATATTCGGACATAATTCCAAATTGGTTTCATTTTCCACCAATTCTTTATATTTTTCGGAAAGAACCTTTTTAACCGTTAATGGAGCGGTCATTAGACCTTTTTCAGTGATTAATGCATGCTCTGGAAAATACCAGCTAAAAGCAGGGAATATCCAAAAAACAAAAAGGAGTAGGATAAAACGTAAGAGCATCAATATTAAGAATATTTTTTTTTGCTCTAATAGTCGATCCTAAATAAATCCGATCAAAAAGATCAGAGATAGTCCTCAAGATTTTTTTCATTTAGATCAATCGGTCGAATAAAATAAGAATAGGAATAAATTTTATCCTTCAATAAAAATTCAGGGTGCACCCTGGGATTCCAGCTGTCATCCCCACCTACACCCATTTGTTTCAGGTCTATATTAAGGGTTACGTCTCCTTCATTTTTTATTTCATGGGTATGTAGAGCAGTTGAAAGATTTTCTAGAGAGTAATGGTGTGCACTTATTGAAAGGTTGGTTTCAGCAGATTGAACCAAAAGACCCAGACCTTGATCATTTGTGAGGGTTGCCCATCTTACATCAGTCTTATTTCCATTTTCCTGGGGTTTTATAAAGGGATAATAATTATCTTTAACTTTATTTTTATAAACTCCCACAAGGGCACTTTGGTATTTATCTGAGTAGGATTGGTGAGGACCCCTTCCATACCAGGAAAAGTTATTTAAAGTTTCAGGTAAGATTAGATTCATTCCAATTCTTGGAAGAGACCTAAATTTATTTATATTTTTCGCCTCGATATCAGAATTTACCTTAATAATTCCATTACCTAAAATTTCATAGGTAATTTTAAATTCAAAGGTCATCCCTTTTTTTCCAGTTAGAGTACCTTCGGTGAGTACTTGAATTGAGGTGTTAGTTGATTTAAGGATTTTGAAACTTTTTATTTTAGTTTCAAGCTCATTTAGACCATAAACATACCATTTTCTCGCATAAAGATTTGAAGCTCCTTGAGGCCCTTTATCCACAGACCCCTTATCATTGTCGGTAGGAGCTCTCCATAAATTATTTAATAACTCCCTTTTAATTAATTCTTGTCCTTTAAAGTTTAATTGGGATAGTGATCCTTTTATTTTGTTTAAGTTTAAATAAAAATCTCTTCCTTGAACCGATAGGTTTTCTTCCTCTTCCTTGACCACAATTTTATCTGAGCTTACCAATGATTTAGATTTAATTGGATATGGATTGGGGATTTGAAATTGTTCTTTGGCCATCTCAAATCCTTTTGGGGCCCATGATGTATTGTTTTTTAATTTAAAACTAAAATTTATCCAATACTCTTTTCCAGGCTCAAATCCTTGAATTGGAATTGGAATTCCAATCTCTTTTGAAGTTTCAGGAGATTGGGATAATTGAATTATACCTGTTTTTAAGGTGTTATTTAATCCCCAAATTTCATAGTAAAGTTCAAAGATATTTAGATCGGTGAAATTATATTTATTTTTTATAATGAATTCACCTTTGGTAATATCCTTTGGGATTACATCTATAAACTCATGTACTTTCTTAACTTCGAGTAAGGACGGGGATTCTTTACGATTCGGTTGAATAATTCCATTTAAACAAAAGTTGCCATCATTTGGCTTTTCCCCAAAATCACCACCGTAAGAATAATAAGGAACCCCTTCTTTAGTTTTACTAGATATTCCTTGATCAACCCAATCCCAAATATATCCACCTTGTAGTCTGGGATATTTTGGATTTTCAAATGTATCCCAATATTGATTTAGGTTTCCAGTGGAATTACCCATGGAATGGGCGTATTCAATCAATATTACCGGTCTGTCTGGATGTTTGGTGGTTAAAGAAATAACATCTTCAATACTTGCATACATGTTCCCTATAAAATCAAATTTAGGTGCAACCCTCGGTAAGTAGAGGAATATATGTCTTCCCTCATAATTGATGGGTCTTGAATCATCAATTTTTTTAATTTCTTCGGCCATTGTTTTAAAATTTCTTCCTCCACCAGTTTCATTTCCAAGGGACCAAATTACAATTGAAGGATGATTTTTATCCCTTTCTACCATCGTAATACCCCGATCTACGAATGAAGATGTAAGAATTTTTCTAGAACCTGGAAAAAATAATTTTAGCCAAAGTTCATGGGCCTCAATATTGGCCTCATCCATTATATAAATTCCGTATTCATCGCAGAGATGGTAAAAATACGGGTCATTAGGGTAATGAGCAGTTCTAACCGCATTTATATTATTTTGTTTCATTAAAATGATATCTTTGAGCATGGTTTCACGATCAATTGCCCTCCCATAAACGGGATGCCATTCATGACGGTTTACCCCTTTGATGAATACTTTTTTTCCGTTTATTAAAAATTGCCCATTTTTTAACTCCAGAGATCGGAAACCGATTCTAGCTGAAGTTGAAAAATTCACAATTCCTTTATTTCTTAATCGAATTTTTAAATTATAAAGATTTGGGGTTTCCGCACTCCAGGTTTTAACATTTGGAATTTTTATTTGAAATTGTTCTTTTAATTCACTTTTTGGAGAAATTGAAATGTCTTTAACTTCTCTTTTTATTCCCAATTCTTCAATTTCCATTTCCAAATTAAGTCCATTTAAAAGATGTTGATTATAATTTTTAAGAAGAATGGATAAGTTTAAAACTCCGTCTTTGTAGTTGTTTTCCAGTGTGGTTTTGGCAAAAAAGTCATAAATTGAAACATTTGGAGTTCGGTATATAAATACATCTCTGAAAACCCCTGCCAAACGCCAAAAATCTTGGTCTTCCAGGTAGGAACCATCTGAATATTTGATAACTTCCAAGGCCACTGAATTCTCACCTGACTTTACCTTGTCAGTAATATTGAATTCTGCGGGGGTCATGCTCCCTTCACTATATCCTACTCTCTGGTTGTTTATCCAAACATAAAACGCCGATTGTACCCCAGCAAAGTGGATGAAAATTTGATTATTTTTTTTCCAATTTTCAGGAAGAGTGAAAATTCTTTTATAAAGACCGGTAGGATTATAGTCGGTGGGGACTTTTGGAAATTTTGCAGGAAAGGGATATTTCCAATTGGTATAATGTGGGTATCCAAAACCTTTCATTTCCCAATTTGAGGGAACCTCAATTTCTTCCCAATTTTTTTCGGTCTGAAAAAATTCTTGGGAAACTTCCAGAGGATTATTTTTAAAAATAAAATCCCATCGACCATTTAAAAGTAGAAAATCTTCGGATTTTTCCTTTTTATTTAAATTTTCATAGATAGGGAGGCTTAGGTGGTGGCCTTTTTCTCTATTGATTTGAAAGACTTCAGGGTTTTGCCATTCAGGGACCTCTCCCCATGAAGTAATGCTGAATATAATTAAACTCCAAAATAAGAAGTTTGGCTTCAAGTTATCTCCTTAGATAAAAGAGTAATTAGTATGTCAAAATTCTTATTTAGTAAAAATTTCCTTATTAATTCTTTTTGCTCTGCACTAATATAAGGATGCTATCAATGGTATTATTTAAGGAATGGGTTTCCTTTTCAAGTTCCCTAACTATTTCTTCGTTATTTTTAATTTCAGAGCTATTAAGTGTAATTTCAGAAAGAACAATTTTTAGTTGATTTTCAAGTTGTTTAAGGACTTCACTTCTTTTCATGGTCATTTCCGATGAAAAATCCACTAAATTATCCAACTTTTCGATGTTTTGAGTTATGGATTGGAATTTTGATTGATTTTTTGCCGCGCTATTTGCACCCAATTCACTTATTTCAATAGAATTTCGAACTAATTTTCCAATTTCAGATGCAGATTGGGAACTTTTTTGGGCCAGGGCCCTTATTGCCTCTGCTACTACGGCAAAACCTTTCCCATGTTCCCCAGCTCTTGCGGCCTCAACAGAGGCATTCATAGAAAGTATATTTGTTTGAATAGAGATATTTTCAATAATCCCAATTATTTTTGAAATATTTTTCGAACTTTCGATAATCCTTTCCATAGAAATCGTAAGTTCATTTAAATCATTTCTTGCTTCAATAGCTGATTTTGAAGTGTATTTGGAAAGAGCCTTCATTTCATTATTTTTATTTATAATAGTCTCATTTTGGGAAGTTCCGCCTGCAATTTTTTCAAATATTTCTTTTATTGAAGTGCTATTTTTTTGATCAGTTTCACTAATTTTTTTACTTGTATTTTTAAAACCCAAAGTAGATTTCTCCAGGGTTAAACTGGTTTTTTCTAATTCCTTGGTTATTTCCACTAATGATCTTGTTAAAACTTTGGCACCCAAGAATGATATTGGAATTGTTAAAATTAAAACAAATCCAAGCCACATTAAAGCCAAAGTAAAATTTCTTTCAAAAAATAATTTAAACTTGGTTCCTTTATAAAAGGATAGAATGACAAGTTTTTCTGCATTTTCTATTCGCAAAGGTATTTTCCTAATAATTAGAGAACTATGGTCATTATTTATAATTGAACCCTCGTCCTTTGATAGGAAATCTTTTGGCAATAATTTTAAAAACATGGAAATTTCATTGGTATTTTCAGCGAAATCTGTAAAGTTTTTAATTGATCCATCTTTTAATTCTCTTAATATTACATTGAAGGATTTTTCTCGACTTATAAATTGATTGAGATGAAATTTTTCAATATGTAAAAATGGGTTGTAAAAAAAAGTCAAAACGAATGGGTCTTTTGTTTTTTCAGATCTACCTGAATAAAATAAGATGGAGTCTAAAATATGTCGATCTTTGGGATCTGACGGAAACAGTAAACTAGGGGAGAAAAAGGAAATTGTCCCTTCAGGGGCCTCAAAATATTGTTTATATTTTAAGCTTGTCTCCTCCTTAAGGGTAACTTCCTCCTTAAATTCTATTTTATTTGTTTTTCTATTTTGTTCTGCAGATAGATAAATTTCGATTTTATTATTCTTAAGAGTCGAAATTGCAATGGCCCACAAATTTGGATTATTTAAAAGGGCCGATTTGAATTGATTTTTTAGATCATCTATTAAATTTGTTTCCTTTAATAATTTATGAAAATTTGCTAGATTTAAATTTATCCTTTTTTCACGGAGTAAAATTAAATTTTGTAATTTTTCTGATGTCGCCAGTAGATTTAGCTCGCTCCTAAGGCGGTTGATCTCAGATTTTATTTCTCTTGCCTCAATGTCTGCTAGAGATTCCATCGAGATCTGAGTAATTCTTAAAGCATTTTTTTTAGCTGCTTTAAGTGCAAAATAGGAACCCGATATTAAAGGGATAAAAACGGCCATTGAAATTATTAATGCAATCCTTTTTGTCAGGGTAAGATTCTTAAAAAACTTCATTAGTTAACTTATCGAAGTTTTTAGGATTTTCTTGATTTTAAAAATACTAGCGATTCGAAATGGAAAGTAGATGGAAAAAAATCTAAAAGATGTATTTCCTCTATTTTAAAATTATCCACAATTGAGTTTAAATCTCGGGCAAGGGTAGCAGGGTTGCAGCTTACATAAATGATATAGTTGATTAAATAGTTTTCTACCAATAAGTTAAGACCCTTAAATCCCGATCTGGGTGGATCCAGTATCAAAAGGTCAATAATTTTTGTTTTTAGAAAATGAGGAAACAAATCCATAAAATCAGGCTTAAAAAGATCGATTTGAAGGAAAGATTGATTTGGTTCGAATATATTTTTTTGGGGAGGAAAGCTATCTACCACTAATATCGATCCTCTGTTTATTTTCTTGGTTAAATTCCCGGAGCCGCCAAATAAATCTAAAATTAAAGATTCATGGGTTAAATGATAATCGTTAATTTTTCCAATTATTAGTTTTAATAGTTCTTCATTCATTATCTGATTAACTTGGGTAAAACCTCCAAATGCATATGGGGAGTTTATGGATATTTCGCACTTATTTTCTTTTTC
This sequence comes from uncultured Bacteriovoracaceae bacterium, assembly GCA_964400895.1. Lineage (GTDB taxonomy): Bacteria > Bdellovibrionota > Bacteriovoracia > Bacteriovoracales > Bacteriovoracaceae > CAYNWL01. The sequence continues at coordinate 150,678 of CAYNWL010000003.1, read as the reverse complement.
ATAAAGTTCGATGTGCCCTTTGTTTGGATGATCCTTAATTAAATTTTTCCATGATTTATTTTCATATAGTGATTTAAGTTTATTGGAGATCAAATCAGTTCCAATCATACAAAATGGTACTTCAATGATATTATGTCCATTGGGTTCTAGGTACCCAATTTTTTCCTTTTTTAGATCATAATGAAGCTGAATTCTATTTCTATAATTAAGACGGTTTTTTGCTGGGTGGATAGTTACTTCACTTTTAAGTGACCTTTCTAGAGTGGATTTTTTAAAACGCAGCTCCTCTTGGTAATCCGTGTGAAGATAATGACATGACGGACATTGGTCAAAATGTGGACAAATGGATTCAATTCTTAGGGGAGATTTTTTTTGAAAACTTTCTGGAGGGGAGGTGAACCTCACCCCTTTTTTTTCCGAAATTACAACTGCCGTTCCCTCTTCGTCTGGTAGGGTTTTTGGTACAAAAGTTATTTTATCACCAATTTTAGAAACCCCTTTACCTAAAGGGTCTATATGGTCTATTTTAAATTTGATTTTAATAAAAATCCCATTATTATTGAAGGCCCATTAATATATACTCAATTATTTCATTTTTTTTGGTATCAGGTTTTTTAAAATGATGGGTAATATATTTAGGGGGAATCAAAATCCCTCTGTTTACCAGTTCACTTATTTCGTCTAAAAACTGATAAGAGGTTTTTCCAATTAGTAGGTTTTGAAAAGAGTCACTAGTTTCATAAATATATTTTAGATTTTTAAATCCTTTAAGATAAAGGTAATCTTTAGTAAATCCACCTCCCCGATAAATTCTAGCAGTAATATAGAATGCCCTGTCCGGAGTGATTTTGAAGGTATCTATTAAGTACTCAAAAGTGAGTTTGAAATTGTTATTTTTAACCATATGGTTTACTGCCAATACCCTTAGAGCAAGTTCTTTAAGCCTTCTAATAGTCAAATGACCGGAATGATATTCTGAAAGAATGGCAAGACCTTCTTGAGTAAGGGTTGCGAGGGGAAATCCTGCCTTAAATATTTTTAGTGGCTGAAGTGAAGCATTTTCAGAGGTTAATTTATGGACACCTATTTCATGGTGTCCTAAAGCCTCGGCATAAACTTTAGTAAAATCTCCATTTTTCTTCACTCTAAGCAAATTTTTTGAAGGAATAAAAACTGCATGCGAAGGTATATTATTAACTATTTTAATGGCGGTTTGAAACTTATAGGAACGGATTATCTCCTTGATTATTTTAACTGCAGCGGAAGCAGGTATTTTTTCCGTATGGGCCTCTGAAAATTCATTATCTGGACACATTAATAAAAAATTTGCATTTTTTAAGTCATGTTCATCCGGCTCTCCATATATTTTGAGGGAGGTATAAAGAAATTTTTCATCTTCCCTATGCCTAATTAATTCTAGTTCATAGTTACAGGCGTCGATTACTGCTCGATAAATTTTTTGTAAAGTTATGTCATGAATGGAATCTACTTCCAAAAGGTAAAGACCCCTTTTTACAATAGCAGGATCTAGGTTTAGACGCTTATATTTAAATTTGGGGTTAGTTCGGAATTTGGATTTGAAAAAAATTTTCTTTTCGGATTCAAGATTATTTGGATTTACGAAAGATAAAACATCAAATTTTTTAACTACAGAATAAAGTTGATGGTCAATTTCTTTAACTTTAGGTTCGAGCCTAGAACTTAATAGTTTATGGCCTATTGCCGGCTTTTTATGTGGATAATGGTTAAGAAAATATGCTGAGTTATCCACTATTGCATTTTTCATTTCCTTTTTCAGATCCATTACAATTTCTGTATAAGTATCTCCAGAAAGCTCATCGCAATATATTTTTTTAATTTCCGTTGCCAATACCAAGGTATGGGAAAAGTTTTTAGTTAAAAATCGAAGGAGATATCCTTTTCCTTGGAAAACTGCGTTTTCCATTGTTGTATTTTCAATATCCTCCAATTTAATTTTTTTTAGTCGTTCAAGCCAATGGTCCAAATAAGTACGAAATTTTTTGTTAATCTTAACAGTGCCAAGATTAAAGAGCGGAGCAGGTTTTTCGATTATTCTTTGAAAATTATATGAATGGATGTCATAAACAAGACAGCAAGAATATTTTTCTTCAATTTTTTGAACAAGTTCCCCAATTACTTTGTAAAAACCATTATGTTTGGCATGTGAAATTTCAAGATCCTCTTGGGTAAGTGGTTTTTTCCAAACTTCTTTACCCCAGGCTTTTTCATAAACCGATTTTTTTGGGGATCTATTCAAATCATATTCATAACGAGAGTCATTGGAGATAATTCTTATAGGTAGGGAAAATATAAATTCACCTGTAAGGGCATCTTCTTCAATCCATCTTTCGAATTTTTTTAATTTAATTTTTTTTCGAAGATCTTCTCGAAGGTTGCCTCCATTGTGTAAAGCAACGCAAATATATGGCACATACTCATCAATAAAAAGGGAAAATGAACCATCTGCTGATATTGCCGAAAAACATTCCTCCTTTTTTATTTTATCCAACATCTCAGGAATTGATAACTTAAACATTTTCAATGGCCTTTCTATAATTCATTTTTCTTTTATGGGCATCTTCTCGTTGTTTTACCAAATCCTCCACAAAATCTATTATTTTTTTTTGGAGTTTAGTTTTGTTAAAACGATTTATCCTAGTGATTCCCCCTGGACTTAAAACATTAACTTCAATCAATTTTCCCGAAATGATATCCAATCCTGCAAAATAAATCCCATCCCTTATAAGTCTTTTTCCTATAAGTCGACAAAGCTCAATTTCTTTTTTGGTAAGGACATGTTTTTTTGCTGTTCCACCTGCATGTATATTTGATCTGCTATCTCCTTTTTTTGGAATTCTTTTCATGGCACCAATAGGTTCACCATTTAGAACTAATGCCCTTACGTCCCCATTTTCTGCTCCGTCAACATATTCTTGTAAGATTACATAATTTTTCTCACCTTTGCTCCCAATGTAAAACTCTAACAAGGATCTAATATTTTTTTTCGCTTTGGTTTCAAGAAGGATTACTCCTTGCCCACCATAACCCTCAAGAGGTTTTAAAATCATTTTTTCCCGATTGCTTTCATTAATTACCGATTCCAAATAATCAATATCTTTTGATACATGGGTTTCTGGTATAAATTCCTTGGCCTCCTCAAAAGTTGTAACATAAATTTTGTTAGAGGCTTTTCTTAGGCCCTCAATATCATTGAAGATAAATGTATCCTCTTTTACTGAGTCTAAAAAATTTAACATTAATCCATCAATTGGAGGAACTTTTCTTATAAATATGGCATCAAAACCTTTGACTGGGACTCTTTGTTTAATAAATTTAGCCTTTTTATGGAAAACCGGTATTTTTTCTGGAATCCGCCCTTTCATGTCAAAGAATCTGCATAGGGCATAAGTTATATTTTCCCTAATTGCCAAATTTAGTGGGGAAAAAATGGCAACCCTATGGCCTCTTTTTAGGCATTCATGGATTAGCCTCAATGAAGAATCAATTTCCGGATCCATATATTCCCAGGATTCTATAATAAAGCAAATATTCATATTTACACACCTTCGCCAGAAGTTTTTCGGAAACTGGGAATTGAAATAAAATTTATTTAGGCAAAAATCTCTTGGAAAAAATTTTTCATGGATATAAGGGCCCTATCTTCCACTAATTTATTGTAGATTAACCCTAAATTTGGGTCATTTGCGGAAGGGTTGGTAAATGCATGTTTAGCATTACCGTAGATATGCATTTGCCAATCGGCCTTTAGGGAGGTCATTTCCTCCATAAATTCTAAGGCCTTTGATGGAGTTCCCATAGGGTCCTCATAACCGTGGAGGGCCAATACACGCGCATTTATTGGTTTTCGGTCTATTTTTTCTGGCCTATTTAATAAACCATGAAAGCTTACGACGCCCTTTAATCCCGTACCTGATCTGGCAAGATCTAGAACGCAAAGTCCTCCAAAACAAAACCCAATCGCCCCAATTTTTGTTGTATCTACCATGGGAAGAGATTTTACCTTTTCATAGGCCATAAGGATTCGATCTAATAAAAGCTGTCTATCCTGGATAAATGGGGACATTAAATTTGAGTTTTCTTGTGTATTTTTTCCTGTTTTAGCATCTCCATACATATCCAATGCAAAACCAAGATACCCTAGCTCAGCAAGGTATTCTGCCTTTTTACAGGCAAATTCATCCCTTCCTCCCCAAGCATGGGAAACTAAAACCGCTGGAATTTTTAAATTTGATTCCTTGTAGGCCATATAACCTAAAAGAGTTTTTCCGTTATGCGTATATTTAACATCCTCAATTTTCACTGCTGCCTCCCAAATATTGGCCGGAACTTACTATTTTTTTGATTTAAAAAAATTGCTCAAAGCATAATTCATTTACAAATATTGGAAAATGATGCAATGTTTTAACCCATTTTAGGAGTTAAGGATAATGAAGCTTATTTTCTTTTTAAATTTAATAGCTTTTTCCGCATTAAGTGCAAGCAAGGATTATCAAATTGTTTGTAGAAATGGTGTGAATCACCTTTTTGAAAAATCCTCTGCTATTTCATCCCAGGATTTTTTAGGTCCCTGCCCACAACTAGGAGATAGGGTAACTTTCGCTAATGGAAGTATGCAAACATTTTTACAGGTTAACCCTGACGGCACTCCTTATTCATATGGACTAGGTTTTCCTGCCAAAACTTTAGAGGATTTACCATCAAAAGATAATCCAAATGATTTTCAAAATTGCTTTGATGCTGATGAAAATGGATCAATTTCGGAAAAAGAATGTGTAGGTGGTCATTTTAGATTCCTTTTTTTTCCCAAGAAAAATCTTAAAACACCCATAAAATGGTCATCTATAAGTTTCAGTCCTGTAGGACGTCTGCCACCACTTCCATATGATTTACCAGTTTTTGAATTTAGATTTAATCTAATGGATTTTTCAAAAAATAATTCCATTAAATTAGGGCCATGTCCTGGATTAACAAATTGTGAAGATTATGCGCTTGCTTCTAAGGACGTGCCCGAAAAATATCTACCAAAAGGGTATTCAAATCTAAATATTATTGAAGGTAAAGTGGGGAACCTCCTTGTAGATACCCATGGTTTTGAATTTGATCCAAAAAAAAGATTTAGACAAAGTTTTATATTGGGATCCTTTGATGGCCATTTAAGTTTTTTTGAAGTTATGGTTTCTTTGGAGGAACTAAATAAAAAGAAAACTATTTGCTTACCCATCAAGCAGGCAGATTCATATGAAGAATTGGGCCATTATCCAACCAAATACTGTGTGAAATATTGGGTAGATAAGGAAATGTACTTCGTTACACTTGAAGGATTTGTTCGAAAGAGAAAATAATTATGAAGAAATTGGTATTTTTATTTTTTATTTTTTTATTTCCAATATTTGCAAATACAAATATTCAAACTGTAATTCACCTACTTACATATTTGTCCCAAGACTATAAGGATGCAGTTGTAGATGGAAAAGTGGTCTCCGAAAGCGAATATGGGGAACAATTGGAATTTGCCGATGACCTAGTCAATATTGCCAAGAAGGAGATTTCACTTCCTTCAGATATAATGAAATCGATACTGGATTTAAAAAAACAAATAGAAACCAAGTCCGACCCTTCTTTAGTTTCCCAGTTAGCAGTTAACATTAAATCTAGGTTAATTATTTTTTATCAGTTTCCAACTTCCCCAAATTCCTGGCCTTCCTTGGAAAATGGTAAAAGAATTTATCAAAAAAATTGTCTAAATTGCCATGGAATTTCCGGTGGGGGAGATGGGCCAGATGGTAAAGGGCTTGATCCTGCACCTAGAAATTTTCATGACAAGGAAAGGATGAACGAAATATCCCCATTCCAGGCCTTTAATACTATAAGTCTCGGAGTAAGTGGAACGTCAATGCTGGGATTTAATGAATTAACAGAAAAAGAAAAATGGGACGTATCCTTTTATGTTGTTTCATTAAGACATGAAAATGTTGAGAAAGAAAAAAATAACGATTTTAATTTAGTTGAGATTTCATCCAAATCAGATAGGGATTTAAAATCGAAGTTATCCGATCTACCGATAGAAAAAAGAAACTCAAGAGTTTCATATTTTAGAACCCTTAATATTGAGAAAAAGGAAGATGTAGAGTTTTTTATTGATAAAACAAATAATTTTTTAAATCAGTCACTTGATTTTTATAAAAAGGGAGAATTTGAAAAATCCGAAAAATTTGCCATAAACGCATATTTGGAAGGAATTGAACCGATTGAAAGTTTTTTTAAAGGAACAAATCTTTTGGTTGAAATAGAAATCAATATGGGAAATTTGAGAGAGGGGATTAAAAAAAGAGAAAGTTTTGATCAAATTTTAAAAAAAGTTGATAAGGTTAAATTAACAGTTGGAGAAATTCAAAAAAATATTGAAGGTTCTAAATATTTGCCGTTTTGGTTAAGTTTTGGGGTTGTATTCAGAGAAGCGATGGAATCCCTTCTCTTAATAATTTCAATTGTGACAATTGTAAGAAAGGCAAAAATAACAGGTGCCGAAAAATATATACATGGTGGATGGATTTTTTCGATAATACTGGGAATAATAGGTTATATAATTTTGGATAGGGCCTTTCCCATTACTGGTACTCAAATTGAAAAATTGGAAGGATTTGTTTCCCTTTTCGCAGCAGCGATCCTTCTTTATGTGGGAATTTGGTTCCAGCGCCAATCTCACATGAAAAAATGGGTAGTCCTTATAAATCAAAAGGTATCTTCTTCCTTATCAGGCGGAAGTTTACTTGGATTGGCCTCCATTTCCTTTTTAGTGGTTTTTAGAGAAGTTTTTGAAACAATGCTTTTTGTGAAGATCTTAATGATGCAATATAATTCCCTGATTTTAGTTATTTTAGGAATTTTGTTTGCAATTTTGGTAACCATAATAATAGGTTTGGCATTTTTAAAATTCTCCACGAAAATTCCCTTAAAAAACTTTTTTACCGTTTCATCACTTCTAATTTTGGGATTAGTTTTAATGCTAATTTCTAAAGGGATCGGGGCCCTTCAGAAAACTACCTTGATTTCCTCAACACCATTTTTAAATTCAACAGCGGAGGTGGTTGCGGTTCAATTAGTTGTTTTGCTTCTAGGAATTTATATTTTATTTTTTCAAAAGAAAGAAAAAAAGGTAAACAAAATTTAATAAGATTTGGAGAAGGAGGGAGGCTCCTTCCCCAAACGAGGGACTTTAAAACCCTCAAGGAGTAAAAATACTCCTCCTTATTTTATTTCGATCATTTTAGATTTTGCTTCCCCTGTTTTAGGTATCCTTAGACTTAGGACCCCGTTTTCAAATCTGGCTTCAATTTGTTTTTCATCAACTCCTTTAGGAACAGGAATTGTTCTTTCAAATCTACCCCAATATCTTTCGCTATAATCTCCCTCTTTTCTTTCGGATTTTCTCTCTCCCCAAACTCTTAAACTACCATCGGTGGCCTCAATATTTATTTCATTTTTTGGAATTCCGGGTAGATCCATGGTTACTAAATAATGATTTTCCTTTTCCTCAAAATCACATGCCCCAAAGCTATTTTTTAGTTCATAATTCTTTGAGGGAAAATTGTTTAAAATTTTTCCAAATTCTCTTTCAAAATCATCAATTAATCTAAAGGGGTTTCTTAAAGAATTTTCAAATCTGACTAATGGACCTCTCATTATTTCTCCTCCTTGTTTTACTTCTTACAATTTAAAGTTGGTAGTTAAATGAAAATTGTCAAGATGAAAAATATGATGATTTTGGTAAGGTTAATATGGCATGGTGAAAACCTAATGTTTTCCTATTTTTATAAAGGATAAAAATTCCCATAAATACCAAGAAAATAGCAAAGATTTTTTTTAGTTTTTCTCCGGGAATTTTTTTTACTAAAAGTGTGCCGATAATGATCCCTATACCAGCGGCGAGGATAAATTGCCCCAGAAATACCCAGGGAATAACCACTAGCCCCAAATACCCAAAAAACCCCGTTATAGAATTTAAAAAAATTACAAATAAGGAGGTACCTACTGCTTGTTTCATTGGAATCTGTGCCAAAATTACTAAGGCCGGTACAATTAGAAAGCCCCCTCCAATCCCTATAATCCCAGTGATTATCCCTACTAAAAACCCTTGAAGGGCCATAATAAAGATACTAGGTTTTCCGCCTACCGCTTTTTTGAATTCGGGATTTCTAAACATAAAAATGGATGCCAGTAACATGATGATTGCAAAAAGAATTAGTTGTGCTTCACCACTAAAAAAAACTGAAAGTTTTGCTCCTGTGAAGGTTCCGACCATTGCAAAAGGCGCAAATGTAGAAACTATCCCCAAATTTACATTTCCAGCTTTAAAATGAGTGAAGGTACCAATTAAGCTAGTAACACCAACAATTGCTAGGCTTAGGGCTATTGAAGTTTTAGGATCCATTCCAAAAGAATACACAAGGATTGGAACTGTTAAAATGGATCCGCCACCACCCAAAAGCCCTAAACTTAATCCTATTAATACCGCTAGTAAAAATCCTATAATCATAATTAGTTAATTTTAATTTAGCGACCTTATCCTTTCAATTAATTTTTGGGCTTAAAATTTTTCGGTTCATTTTTTCTTGATCAAAAAGAGTTGAAGGGAGGGAGGATATAATTGATTTTTTTAATGCAGAAAGGATTCCTTCTTTCAAATGTTTTCTTCTATAAATCAGGCTAATTTCCCTGCTCGGGGTAAATTCTTTAAACTGACGTAGCATTTTTTTAAGATTGGAAGATTTTAATTCCTCTGCAACAAGGGAAGGAAGGAGAGTAATTCCTAGATTTTGTTCTACCAATGAAATTAAAGTTTGAAAGTTACCACTTTCAAAAAAAATTCCCTTATTTTTTCTCAGTTTACATATTTGTGTGGCCTGGTTTCTAAAACAATGACCTTCGCTCATCAAAAGGAGTTCTTGGTTTACTAAATCAGATTCAGAAATTTCTTGCTTTAAAAATAATGGATTATCTGGATGAATAAATAGGAAGAATGGTTCTGTATAAATAGGTTCTTCGATTAATTGAGGATCCTCTAATGGAGTTGAAGCTATCCCTGCATCGATATCTTCATCATGCAATTTTTTAATCATTTCCTCTGTTTGAATCTCACTTAGAATAAGTTTGATTTTGGGATACTTTTCATTAAAGGATTTTAAAAATAATGGAAGAAGGGTTACTGAAACTGAAGGAATAATGCCAAGCTTGAATTCCCCTTCCAATATTTTCTTAGATTCCATTAAAATTTCTTCAATTCTTTTAAATTCTCTTACTGTTATTTTTGCTTGTTCTATAATTTTTTTCCCAATTTCTGTTGGTTTAAGAGGTTTTTTTGATCTATCAAAAATAATAATCCCCAAATATTCTTCAAGTTTTTGAACCTGGATGCTAAGTGTTGGTTGAGTAACAAAGCAATGCTTAGAAGCTTCCAGGAAATTTTCATGTTTAGCGAGAGCAATAATGTATTCTAATTGGGTTATTGTCATAGATATTATCTATATTTTAATAAAAATTATTAATTTTGTAAATATAATAATTTGGGGTAATTTATAGAAAAGGAGTAAAAAATGGAAAAAAGAATTGAAATTAAATCGTGGAAAAACCTAGAAGCTGCTTTTGCAGGAGAAAGTATGGCATACCAAAAATACTTATACTTTGCGAAAATAGCAAGAAGAAATGGGGATGAAGAAGTTGCTAAACTATTTGAAGAAACTGCCTCCCATGAAACAAAACATGCTGAAGGTCATTTGAGAAACCTTTATCCCATGAGTAAAATGACCACCCAAGATTGTTTAAAAATTGCGGTCGCTGGTGAAAAATATGAATATACTGAAATGTATCCAAGTTATGCTAGAACCGCCAGGGAAGAAGGTGTTGATGAAAAATTAATCAAAGAATTTGAGGAAGGAATTGAAGAATGCAAAGAGCATAGCGAAACTTTCCAAAAAACTCTCGAAAAAATGGGAAAAATTTTTGAAGGACTAGCAAAAGTGGAAAAAGAACATCATGATAATTACCAAAGAACTTTGGATTCCCTTGAAAATGCAAAGAAAAAAGAATTTAGAGAATCAAATTTATTTTTAGAAAATTAAATTTAATAAGGAGGAGTTATGGGAAATATAAATGTAGGAATTAAAGATAAAGATCGAAAGGCCATGGCAGATGGTTTAAAAACTCTTCTTGCGGATTCATTTTCCCTTTACTTGAAAACCCATAAATTCCATTGGAACGTTGAGGGCCCTTACTTTCAGACTCTACATTTGATGTTTGAAACACAATATACAGAATTATGGAATGCAATTGATACAATAGCTGAAAGAATTAGGGCCTTAGGAGGTTATGCTCCAGGTTCTTACAAGGAGTTAGGAGAACTAACTTCGATTTCCGATTCAGTTTCAAAATTGAATTCAAGTAAAATGGTGAAGGAGCTTCTTGAAGGTCATGAAATAATAATCCGACACGCTAGATCGTTACTTGATTTGGCAGAAAAATGTAAAGATGAAGCGAGTGCAGGACTTCTGGCCCAAAGGGTTGAAATACATGAAAAAACGGCATGGATGTTAAGAAGTTCAATTTAAAAAAGGAATCTTATGAAGGTTAAAGAATTTTTTGATAAACCAACTTTTACGTTAACTTATGTGATTTATGATACTAAAACCAATGATGCCATAATAATTGATCCTTTATTAGATTATGATCCTGCAGCATCAAAGGTTTCAACTAAATCAGTTGAAGAAGTCACAAAATTCATAAGAGAAAATAATCTTAATCCAACAGGGATATTAGAAACCCATGCCCATGCAGACCATTTAAGTGGGGCCCAAGAATTTAAAATAAGATTTCCCAATGCAAAATTAGCTATTGGGGAGAAAATCACTTTAGTTCAAGCTACTTTTTCAAAAGCATTTAATTTAAAGGGATTTAAAATCGATGGAAGTCAGTTTGATGTCCTTTTAAGGGATGGCCAAACTTATTCATTTGGAAGCATAACCTTTAAAGTTATCTCCACTCCCGGACATACACCAGCATGTTCCTCCTATTTGATTGGAGATATGATTTTTACTGGAGATTCTCTTTTTATGCCGGATTTTGGAACGGGAAGATGTGATTTTCCTGCTGGAGATGCCGAACTTATGTATGAGTCAGTAATGAATAAACTTTATAAACTGCCCGATGATACCAAGGTTTATACTGGTCATGATTACCAACCAAATGGAAGAGAATTAAAATTTTTAAGTTCTATTAGGGAAGAAAAGGAAAAAAATATTCATTTAAATAAAGATACTTCAAAGGAAAAATACGTTCAGTTCAGAAGGGAAAGAGATAAGACTCTAGCGGCACCTTCTCTTTTGTTACAAAGTATTCAAGTCAATATAAATGCAGGAAAATTACCTCAACCTGAAGAAAATGGTGTAAGCTATCTTAAACTACCCATTAAATAGGAGAAGGAAATGGAACAATTTTTTTTGCCATTAACAGGCGGTATTTTAATTGGCCTTGCAGCGACAGTGCTTCTTTATTTTAATGGGAAAATTGCAGGGGTTAGTGGAATATTGGGATCTTCTCTGGATAAAATTCAACAAGAAAATTATTGGAAATATCTCTTTTTATTGGGACTTCTTTCTGGGCCTATTATTCTAAATTTTTTCAGTCCACAATTTTTTTCCTACGAAATTCCAAGAGGTTGGACTTCAGCCGTTATTGGAGGATTATTTGTAGGGTATGGTACCAGATTTGGAAGTGGTTGTACCAGTGGACATGGTGTTTGTGGGCTAGCACGTTTATCCAAAAGATCATTTTTAGCTACTTTAATTTTTATGACTACCGCAATAATAACCGTTGCTTTAATGAAGCTTTTTTAAAAGGCGTTTTATGAAACTCTTCACGGGATTTTTGGCCGGATTTATTTTTTCCATAGGTCTATCCATTTCTGGTATGGTGGATCCTAATATAGTCTTGGGCTTTTTGGATATATTTGGAAAGTGGAATCCATCTTTATTATTCGTAATGGCCGGAGCGGTAATGGTCAACCTTATAACTTTTAGGGTAATTCTTAAAAAGGGTAAAGGTTATGATGATTGTGCTTTAGACCTGCCAACAAAAAATGAGATTGATAAGAAACTAATAATTGGATCTGCCCTATTTGGAATAGGTTGGGGAATATTTGGAATATGTCCAGGACCAGCCATAGCCAATTTGCTATTCCTTAATGGAAAAATAATTGTGTTTTTCTTATCCTTATTAACCGGAATGTTGATTTTTAAAATTACTGAGTAGAAAGTTTCTTGTGTGAGCTATCGCAATAAGGACGATTTTTTGAATTTTGGCAACCGCATGCGAAAATGGTTTTATCTTCTTCAAAGGTAATAATATAAGGTTTTTTTCCAGTATTTTCCTTACTATGACTTCCGTCACAATAGGGGCCGTGTTTTGAAAGATCACAAGCACAGAATTTAATGGTCTGACCTTTTTTTACCTCAATTTTAAAAGGAAAATTCTGCCATCCGCTCATTGATTTAGTTCCTTAAGGGATTCATCAATCCAACTTTTAATGATCGTCTTATCTTCCTGTGAAAGCTTTCTTTCTTTTGAAATAATTCTGTAAATAAAAGGAGGCATTTCGTTTTCATCTATAGATTCCCAAATTTCGTCCAAATCGTGTTTTAAACCTTTTTTGGACCCTTTGAAGGGGTAGTCTTTGGAAAGATCCAGATGTTCAAGCCCTTCTTTAATATCATGATCAATTAATTGTTTTATTCCTGGAATTTTATAATACCAAGGATAAACAACCTGGTCGCTATGGCAATCAAAACAGGTCCTTTTAAAAATGGGTTTTACCTTTTCCAGGTAACTTTTATTTATTTTTTGAAATCTTTCATCAGAAGATTGTGAAAAAGCATTTCCAAAAACGAGAACAAAAAAAATAAATTTCATTGATGTCCTTTTTTAATCCTAAGGCTATTCAAAACCACCGAAATACTACTTAGTCCCATGGCCAAAGAAGCCAAAGAGGGGGGGAAAGTCCAGCCTAATAAATTGTAAAAGACTCCTGCGGCTAGAGGAATGCATATTGCATTATAAATGCTTGATAGAAACAGATTTTGCCTGATTATTCTCATGGTTTCTTCAGAAATTTTAAAAAAATCCATTGCCTTTGAAAGGTCACCCTTTACCAGAGTAACATCTGAGGTATTCATCGCAACATCTGTACCGGAACCCATTGCCAGGGATAGGTCCGCTTTGGCCAAGGAAGGCGCATCATTGATTCCATCTCCGAGCATTGCAACTTTTTTTCCACCTGATTGGAGGTTTTCAATTATTTGGGTTTTTTTAAACGGAGGACAATTTCCCTCAAAATTTGAAATTTTTAATTCATCGGCAACTCTTTTTGTAACCTCCTGATTATCCCCTGAAATCAAATAAGTTTGGATTCCTTTACTATTTAACTCTTTGATTAATTCCTTTGCCCCAGGTTTTATTTGATCTTTTAAATTAATTTGGCAGAGAAATTCTTTATTTTTGGATACAAAAACCTTCGTACCAAAAAAATTTTCACTCTTTATATTTATTCCCTCTTCCTTGAGGAAATCCTCATTTCCAATGAGAAAATTATTTTGGTTAATAGTTGCTTTTATACCTTTTCCTGGAATTATCTCAAATTTTTCAGGTTTTGAGATTTCTATTTTTTTTTCACGCGCAAAATTTACAATTGCCTTGGATATTGGATGTTCCGAAAAATTTTCAATGGAGGCGATTTCTTTTAAAAAAGTATTCTCATCTAATTGTTTAAAATATTTAATTTTCTCAATAGATGGACGTCCCTCAGTTAGTGTCCCTGTTTTATCAAAAATAAAGGTATCTATCTTATGTGCCTTCTCTATAACTTCACCGCCTGAAATTAAAATCCCTTTACTTGATGCTCTGCCAGTTGAAACCACTACCGCGGTAGGAGTTGCAAGTCCCAAAGCACAGGGACACGCAATTACCAAAACCGCAATCATATTGGATATGGCAAAACCCCACCGAGGTTCAGGTCCTAAAAAAAACCAGGCCAAAAAGGTAATTATAGAAATAACAATAACCACTGGTACAAAAATTGAGCTTATTTTATCCGCCATTCTTTGAATTTGTGGTTTTGAGTTTTGGGCCTTTTCTATGAATGCAATTATGTGACTTATAAAAGTATCTTTCCCAACCTCGGTTGCGGTGAAATCTAAGACACTTTCTGAATTTATAGTTCCTGCATAAACTTTATCGCCTTCCTTTTTTAAAACAGGGATGGATTCCCCAGTAATCATTGACTCATCCACTGAGCTTTGTCCTGTTTTTACAATACCATCCACTGGTATTTTTTCTCCTGGCCTTACTCTTATAAAGTCATTTTTTTTAACCTTTTCAAGTGATACTTGGATTTCCTGATTTTCTTTAAGGACAGTGGCCAATTTTGTGGCCTCCTTTAGGAGGCCTTCGATGGATTCCTTGGCCTTTCTTTTGGCCTTTTTCTCCAATAATTGTCCGAGAATTACAAAGCTAACAATAAAACCGATTGCCTCGAAATAAACTTTTGAGGTCAATCCCAAATATGTACTTTGTTTAGGAAAAAAAGTTACAAATGAACTGTAAATAAAGGCTGCCGAAGTACCAATCCCAATTAATGTATTCATATTTGATTGGCCGGACCGAATAAATGTCCAAAGTGCCTTTTGAAAATGGAGGCCAAAATAAAAATAAATTGGCAGGGAAAAAATAAATTGAAGATACCAGTTGGATTTGAAATCTGGCCAATGCATTAAAGGGCCCATATCCAAAAGCATTATTAAAATGGAAAGGGAAATGGCGATCCCAAATTTAATGATTTCATAATCCTTTTTAGGTTTTTCATCTAATTCATATATTTCATAACCTAAGGACAATATTTGTTCTTTTATGGTCTCTTCTGAAGCCGAATCAGAAAATTCAAAGTGGCCTTTTTCAGTAGCAAAATTAACATTTGAAACTTTTATGCCATCAATCTTTTTTATGGATTTTTCAATATTTAATGCGCAGCTTGCACAATTCATACCACTAATTTTTAAATCTAGTTTTTTCATGAAGGAAATTTACATCTAGCTAGAAAAAATTGAAAGACTGAAATTTAACCATGAGTGGATGAAATGAAAGTTGTATCTAAATCTAATTTTTTAATAGTATCTCCATGAGTCATAAAAAAATCTTCTGTAATTTTTAAAGTATCATTTGGGTTTGGGGTTTTAAATATTCTTTCTCTAAATTCCACTGCATGGGAAAATCCCATTGAATACCAAACAATAAATTTTCTCATTTGGATCATTACCACCCGCTCCCGTTCAGGTCCATGGTATTCACCGAGAAGAAGATGTAGTTTTTCTATAACTTCAAGATAATCTTTCGCGCTAAATTGGATTTCATCATTATTGTCATATGATTTTAAAAACAAAAAAGGATCTCTTAATGGACCCCGGCCAAGCATTAAAGCGCTACATTTAGTTTTTGAAAGGCGGGCCCTAATTATTTTTTCATGAGATAAATCGCCGTTTCCAATTATCGGAAGCGTTGAATTGATTGCTACATCTTCAATGTAATCCCAATTTGCATGGCCTTTGTATGCTTGTGTTCTGGTCCTTCCATGTATTGATACAAATTCAATTCCCTCTTCCTTTGCAATTTTTATGACCTCGTGGGCGTTTAAGGAGGTTTCATCCCAGCCAGTTCTAATCTTTATAGTAAGTGGTATATCAATTGCTTTTTTTATCGTGGAAAAAAGGGTTCCTAGTTTTGAAGGATCTTTTAAAAGAGCAGAACCTGCTCCTTTAGAGACAACTTTTTTTACGGGACATCCCATGTTTATATCAATAAACTTGGGGTTGGATTCCTGGGCTATTTTCGCGGCCAGTGCCAAAGTTTCCGGATCATCCCCAAAAAGTTGAATACCAACATTTTTTTCAAGGGGAGAAATTTCTAAAAGTTTCCTAGTTCTAGAATTGGTAAATTTAATTCCATTGCAAGAAATTAGTTCTGAGATTGTTCCTCCAGCCCCCAATTCTTCCATTAGATATCTAAATGGTGCATTACAAATGGCAGACATAGGTGCGAGGATTAGTGGAGAGTCAAAATGGATTTTTCCCAATTGAATGGGAGTCATTTTTTGTTTAAAATGACTTATCTTTTTGGTTAGTGAATCTGAAAATGAAATTTTCATTCTAAGGCGGTCTATCAAAGATGGATTTTAAGGGCAAGTAGGGCGGAAATAACTTTACGCATCAAATTCAATAGTTGAAATTTATGTTCACATGAGTAACATTGCTCTCTTTGATTAAGAGGATAAAATGTTTGATTTATTAAATGAAAAATTCGCAAATGCCTTAAAAAATCTTCAAGGAAAAGGAAAAATCAATGAATCCAATATTGAAGAAACCTTGGGGCAAATAAAAACTGCTCTTTTAGAGGCAGACGTAAATTTTAAAGTAGTTAAAAACTTTATACAAACCGTAAAAGATAAGGCCATCGGGGAAAAAGTAATCTCTGGAGTTAATCCTGGTGAGCAATTCGTTAAAATTGTCCATGATGAGCTTACTCATGTCATGGGAATTGCAAACGAGGAAATAAATCTAAATAGACCAGGTGTTTTTCCTATTCTGGTGGTTGGGTTAAACGGTCAAGGGAAAACAACTTTTTGTGGAAAACTTGCTTACCATTTAACCACTAGAAAAAAGAAAGATGTTCTCTTGGTTCCAGCAGACACCTTCAGGCCCGCCGCTAAAAAACAGCTCCAAGTGTTGGCGTCTAGTATTGGTGTGGATTGCTTTGATTCTGACCTATCCCTTCACCCCAAAGAAATAGCCAAACAGGCAATGGCCCAGGCCCAAAAACTCCATAAAAATATTGTAATTATAGATACCGCAGGAAGATTGCATGTCGATGATGAATTGATGACCCAAATTAAGGAGGTCAGAGAATCACTTCAAGATCCAGAGGTTTTATTGGTGTCAGATGCCATGACGGGCCAGGAATCCGTTAACGTTGCAAAGGTTTTCCATGAGGCCATCAAGCTTTCTGGGGTAGTACTTTCCAAAATGGATTCAGATGCCAAGGGCGGAGCTGCCCTTTCCATAAAATATTCAACAGGAGTTCCAATCCATTACATCTCCAATGGAGAGAAAATGAAAGATCTGGAACTTTTTCATCCAGACCGACTGGCCAAAAGAATTTTGGATATGGGGGATGTGGTTTCCCTGGTGGAAAAGGCCCAGGAAGTAATTGATGAAAAAGATGCTGAAAAAATGATGAAAAAGATGGAAAAGGGTAAATTCACCATCGATGATTTTTTAAAGCAAATGAATATGCTTAAAAGCATGGGTTCCATGACCTCCCTTTTAAAAATGATTCCTGGAATGGGAGGGGCCTTAAGGCAAATAGGGGACCTAACTCCTGCTGAAAATGAAATGAAAAAAATGAAAGTCATTATTTCCTCAATGACCCAAATGGAACGGGAAAATTACCGTATTATCAATGATTCCAGGATAAAAAGAATTGCAAATGGTTCTGGCACAAATATAGGCGCGGTGAATGATTTTCTGTCTAAATTCAAGCAGATGGAAAAGATGATGGGGGGAATGATGGCCATGATGAAAGGCGGATCCCCTGCAGGAGCTCAAGGTTTTCAAATGCAAAAACCAAAGGGTCCTAAAAAAGGACCTTGGGGTGGTAAGAAGTATTTTTAGCCCATAGAGTTATCGTTGACTTATGGGTTTTGTTAATTTATCTATTTGATTCTGCAATATTTAAGGAGTTTTTAATGGTTAAGATTAGATTAGCAAGGGTTGGAAGACTGAATAAGCCTATATTTACAATATTGGCCACTGATTCAAGAAAACCAAGAAATAATGGCTTTTTGGCCCAACTTGGACAATATGATCCAAGAGGGAAAGAACCTCTAAAAGGTGTAAATGTTGAGGCCATTAAGGGTTATGTCCAAAAAGGCGCTCATGTTTCTGAAACCATTAGAACTATCTTTAAAAAAAATAAAATCCAATTATAAATCAGGGTTTTCTAAATGACCGATCTTAAAAGTCTCATTGAATATATGAGTAAGGCATTGGTGGATACACCTGAGGAAGTTGCTGTCTCCGAGGTTCCTGGGGAACAATCCACTGTTTATGAATTAAAAGTGAGCAAGACTGACCTGGGAAAAGTAATTGGAAAGCAGGGAAGAACTGCAAGGGCACTTAGAACAATTGTAAATGCTGCTTCCATTAAAATAAAAAGAAGGTCGATTTTGGAAATTATTGAATAATTTCCAGATTATTCCTTGTCTCTTTCTTTAATTGTATTTTTAAACTCAGCTATTGATTTTCCAAGGGCTCGACCTAATTCTGGCAATTTTTTTCCACCAAATAAAAGAAGAACAATCATTAGAATCAGAAGGAATTCAGTACCGCCTATTCCCATTGAAAACTCCTAGTAAATTCTTGAGAAAGGCATGGTGTATTTTCCTGGAGAATACTCAGCAAAACGACTGGCCTTAATCTCTTGATATTTTTTCCCTAAGTTTGAATAACTGCAAAAGGGGTAAATGGCAATTCCCCCCCGAGGAGTAAACTCCCCAATTACTTCAATATATTTGGGGGAGATTAAGGCCACCAAGTCATCACAAATAGTTTGGATGCAATCTTCGTGAAAATCTCCATGATTTCTAAAGCTAAAAAGGTATAATTTTAAAGACTTAGACTCCACCATCTTCTTATCTGCAATATAATTTATGGTAATCCTTGCAAAATCCGGTTGTCCCGTTTTAGGGCATAAGGAGGTAAATTCCGTACATAAAAATGTCGTCCAGGCATCAGATTGGGGGTTTTTATTGGGAAAGCTTTCCAGAAGATTTGGAGAATAGGTCGTTGAATAGGTAGTTTTCCCAGTACCAAGTCCTAGGTTTGTAAGGTCTTTTTCAGATCTGGATGGTTTTTTCATAATCCTGATGGTTTATACCGCAGACCTACATTTGTCTCAAGGGTCCCTAAATATTTTTCTTTCCTACATGTACAATAACCTGTTAATTCTCAGTAAAAATGGAAAAGCAAAAGATCATTCTAGTCCAATTGGGGTCCCCTAAGTCACCTTCCGTAAAGGATGTTAGGGCATTCCTTAAGGAATTTTTAGGCGACCCTCGTGTTTTAGACATCAATCCCTTTTTAAGAAAGATTATTCTTACCTTATTTATTTTACCATTTAGGCCTAAAAGGTCCGCTAAATTATATGAAAGAATCTGGAATGGGGAAACTTTCCCCTTAATTAAAAATACTGAAATTTTGGCCCAAAAACTTAAGGATAAGTTCCAAAATGATAATATCGAAGTGGAACATGTTTTTTTATTATCTGAACCTCGCTTTTCTAAGTTATGGGATAAGTGGGAAAAAGAGGATGCTAAAACTAGGTCAAGTAAATGGATAATTGTACCCCTTTTCCCTCAATATAGTTCAGCAACAACTGCTTCGGTGATGGATATATTTTTTAACGAGCTTAAAAAAAGAACCCAGATCCCATCATATGAATTTATAGATAATTTCCATAATTCGGCTGCTTTCATAGATTCAAATAGAAAATTGGTAGAGGAAAATATTGGTAGTTGTAAAGATTTGATTGTTTCCTTTCATGGCCTCCCAAAAAGAAGAATCTTAATTGATAAAGATCCTTATTACGAGCAATGTTATGCCACATATAAGATGCTAACTAAAGGATTGAAAATTAATACTCATTTTTCCTTTCAATCACGTTTTGGAAGGGAAGAATGGTTAACTCCAACCACTGAAGAGACCATGTTGGAGTTAATATCAAGCAATAAAAAAGAAATTGCAGTTTGTTGTCCCAGTTTCGTTTCTGATTGTCTCGAAACAACTGATGAAATTGGCCATGAACTTAAAAATCTGGCAAAAGAAAAAGGGAGCAATCTTGGAGTAATTCCCTGTGTAAATTTTGAGGGTTTTTGGGTAGATGGTTTTTATGAATTTTTAAAAGCGAAAATTAAAGGTGAAAAACCTAAAATGTATGAAATTTCCGGAGAAGAGATGAAGAATATTCCTAAACAGAAAATGCAATCCAATCCATTAAGCCCACTTGCCAAAAAATCCTTGAAGGTCGTTTTTTTAACCCTTTTCTTAGATTTAGTTGGCTTTTCAATTATTTTCCCATTATTTCCGGCATTGGCCAAATGGTATATGGAAGTTGATTCCAATAATTATTTTTTGAATTTAATTTTTTCTGGAATTAATAAAATAGTTCCTTCATCTGGTGGGCAAATTTTTAATTCCTTAGTATTATTCGGAGGACTTTTAGGAGCGCTATATAGTTTTCTTCAGTTTATTGCAGCTCCATTTTGGGGCTCACTTTCAGATAAAGTTGGAAGAAAACCGGTACTTTTAATTTCTATTTCATTTATGGCCCTAAGTTATTTAATCTGGTTTTTTTCTGGTTCATTTACTCTTTTAATTTTATCTAGATTTTTGGGTGGAATAATGGGTGGAAATATTTCCACTGCAACCGCTGTAGTTGCTGATGTTACCGATAATAATAACAGATCCAAAGGAATGGCCATTATTGGAATCGCTTTTGCTTTGGGATTTATTTTAGGGCCTGCGATTGGAGGAATTTCTTCAAAAATTAATCTGACTTTAACTCATCCCGAATGGATATCATATGGAGTTAACCCTTTTTCGATGGCAGCTCTAGTTGCCCTTCTTCTTTCAGTCTTAAACGTATTTTTGTTAGTTAAAAATTTTCAAGAGACCCTTCCTGAAGAAAAAAGAGGCAAAAAAGAATCTGAAAGGACTTCTAATATTTTTGAACTTTTCAAACCGCTACCTTTTAAGGGAGCAAATCTAACAAATTTTACAAATTTTTTATTTATTTCCATTTTTTCAGGAATGGAATTTACCTTGACCTTTTTGGCATTTGAACGCTTGGGTTATGGCCCGATGGATAATGCCTATTTATTTATTTTTATTGGGGCGGTTTTGGCCTTGGTGCAAGGTGGATATGTTAGACGGGTTGCTCATAAAGTTGGTGAGAAAAAATTGGTTTTAAGGGGCCTTTTTCTTTTGATACCGGGGTTGATTTTAATTGGGTTTACCAAATCCACTTTTATTTTATATATAGGCCTTCTTTTTTTGGCGGTAGGTTCCGCTATAATTGTCCCTTGTCTAACTTCCTTAGTTTCACTTTATACACCTCATGACCGTCAGGGAAAAAGTATTGGAATCTTTAGGTCACTTGGTGCTTTAGGAAGGGTGGTAGGACCAATCTTTGCAGCGTTGGTTTATTGGAAATGGGGTTCCGCCTTTCCATATTTCCTTGGGTCTATTTTATTATTAGTTCCAATTATTTTGGTTGGGGCCCTACCCAAAATTCCTAAGGAAGTTTAGGGCATTTAGGAAAGAAAAGGATTATGTCTTTTTTCAAAGGCCATCTGGGTTTTTGGCCCATGGCCAGAAATAACTAAAGTCTCATCAGGTAGACCTATGATCCTTTTTTTTAGTGAAGTCATAATTTTTTCAAAATCACCGCCAGGTAAGTCTGTCCTTCCAATACTTCCTTTGAAAAGAGTATCGCCTGAAAAAAGAATTGGGGTTTCTAAATCTTCCGAATAAAAACAGCATGATCCTGGAGTGTGTCCAGGTGTATGAATGGTTTTTAATAATTTTTGGAGTCCTGGTGACTCTAATCCAATGATCTCTTCATCTTGAAAAAAATGATCAACCTCTCCAGGATCTCCAACTTCCATTCCAAAAATCATACCTTGATATTTTAGTGAGCGATAAAGTTCCAAATCCTCCCCATGAAGCTCAAGTGAACATCCTGTAGCTTTTTGAATTTCATGGGATCTACCAATGTGATCAAAATGTGCATGGGTATGAATTAACTTTTTAACAGAAAGACCTCTATTATGGATATGGTTCATAAATGCATGGAAGTCATTTCCTGGATCGATTACCAACGTTTCTCTTGTGGTTTTGGAATAAATTAGGCTGCAATTACAGCCCAATGTTCCGATGGCAAATGTTTCGATCACTATATCCGATTGATTTGGCATTTATTAATCATTCATTTCTATTTGGGATTGTTGGTAATTTTGGAGTCCTACTCTGTTAATTAATTCAAGTTGGGTTTCCAACCAATCAATATGGTGTTCTTCGCTTTTTAAAATATCTAAAAATAATTCTCGGCTTACAAAATCCTTTTCAGTTTCCGCCAGTTCTATGCAATTTCTAAGATTTTTTAGAGCACTATGTTCCACGTTTAAATCGCTTTGAATTATTTCTTTTACATCTTCCCCAACATTTACTTTTTCCAACCTTTGAACATTGGGAAGTCCTTCTAAGAACAGGATCCTTTTGATTACTTGGTCTGCATGCTTCATTTCATCGATGGAAGCTTTATATTCAAGTTTGCCAATTTTTTCTAGGCCCCAATTTTGAAGCATTCTTGCATGTAAAAAATATTGGTTAATAGCGGTAAGTTCCTTTGTTAGTACAGAATTCAAAGCATCAATAATTTTTTTATTCCCTTTCACGATAGACATCCTTTTTGAGTTGTTTAAATAAAAGTGATTATATGGAAAGATTAAATTGAAGGCAAAACATACCTAGGTTTAATTGGTTTAACTTAGGTTTGAGTCTTAGAAGTATTGGTTTGGCTTTTTTTAGATTGAGTTGATTCTTGTTTATTTGGGCATCCATTTTCAGAGAGTAAACAAATTCCACAATCGTTACCAACTCCTAATCGTTTTAATTTTTCTTTTCCTGCTGTACCTTGCGCAGAAAGGTTTTTCATTTCTGACTCGGTAACTTTTTTACATATACAAAAATACATCTTTTGAATCCCTTTCTGGGCATCCTACTAAAAAATGTTTTATTCATCAAACAATTATTCGGGATCTTGTACTAATTTTTAAAAACCAAATAAAAACAATGGGTTAGTTATTGCATTTTTGATATTGGTGGTAAAGATAGATATTTTCTACCCTAATATATTCCTTAACCTGTTGATATAATTCCTTATTTTTTAGGAGTGAACCGAGAAAGGAACAAAAAAGGCTCTTCTCAAAAATTGAAATTATTTCGGTTTTATCGGGTCCCTCTTTGGGGAATTTCCATTCAGTAATGGAGATATCCGAATTCCTCGGCCAAGAAACTAAATTTTGGTTAAAATATAGAACTATCTCTTTACCTTCGTTTTTAAGTAACTCAAGTCCAATACGATTTTCCTTGATTGAAAAAGGAACAATTTTTCCATTTGTTAGGAGAGAACCCTCCCAATGTTTAAAGAAAATTAGGTTTCCTTTTTGGGAAATTTGCTGGATCGTTCCAATAATTTTTCCAGAGGAAATATTCAAATCCCAAAAAAACCATTTGGTAGAAAAACTCAAAATTAGCAGGATAAGTCCAATAACCAAATTTTTCATAATTTCATTTTCATCTTTTGCAGATTTTAGTCAAATTTTGTTATCAATTTTATTTTATTTGGGTAAAAGACTTTTAACATTAATTTTAGTACCTAGTGATGCGTAACATAATTTTTTTAATATTATTTTCAAGTTTTTATCTTCACGCCCAAGAAATTCCAATTCTTCCCGAAAAGGATAACATTATAAATTGGGAACAAAAAACACCTGAAAAAAATACTCCTGAAGTTATTTCATTTTGTAAAAAAATAAATAAAGAATTCCTTAATTTAGGTTGGGGCGAAAGTCGTTGTGAATATTTTAAGTGGAATCATGTAAGAAATTCTAAAAAAGGCGATCCATTAATGTGGGTCGCTTTTGGAGATGAAAATGAAAATAAAAATACGATTCTAATTTTATGTGGGGTACATGGTGATGAAATTACTCCCAATAAATTTTGTTTCGATATTATGTTCCATGTAAAGAGATATGAGGATCTATATAAAAATCAACTAATTATAATTGCCCCATTTGTCAGCCCGGATGGTTTTTTTAGTGAAAGAAAAACTAGAACAAATGCTAATAGCGTTGATGTAAATAGGAATTTTCCAACAAATGATTGGAAAAAGGATGCACTTAGACTTTGGAAAAAAAATTATGGATCGGATAAAAGACGGTATCCAGGTACAGCACCCATGAGTGAGCCTGAGGTGGTTTTTCAAGTAAACCTGATTAAGCGATATAGGCCAGACAAAATATTTTCTGTACACGCTCCTTTGACCATGATTGATTATGATGGGCCATTAGGGGAAAAAGGACAATCCAATAATTTATTGCTTCAAATGAGTAAAAGTGCGAATGGTTATGCGATAAAGGATTATCCAATTTTTCCTGGAAGTTTAGGAAATTATGCTGGTAATGAAAGGGGAATACCCACTTTTACTTTAGAATTACCAAGTTCAGACAATAGGAAAAGTACAGAGTACTGGAATTTGTTTAGAAATGCTTTGCATACTGCTTTCTTTAAAGATTTAAGGGATGAAAAAGTAAAAATAACAAAAAAGTAATTGGGAGTTATTATTGAAACCACGATTAGGAGTGAATATCGACCATGTAGCAACTCTCAGACAAGCGAGGGGAGAAGATTATCCTAACCTAATCAAGGCCGCTCAGGTAGTAATTCAAAATGGGGCAGATCAAATTACTATTCATCTTAGGGAAGATCGAAGGCATATTCAGGAGAAGGATGTCGGCTTAGTTAAAGAGATCACCAAAAAATTTAATATTCCATTAAACCTAGAAATAGCCTGTAGTCACGAGATTTTTGAAATCACCAATAGATATCAACCCCAATGGGTTTGCATCGTTCCTGAAAAAAGAGAGGAGAGGACGACAGAAGGGGGTCTTGATTTATTAAATCCGGATGCATTTGGGAGAATAAGTAAAACTTGCAAAGAGCTTAAGAAAGAAATTCCAGGTTTGAAGATATCCCTTTTTCTTGAACCCAATAAAAAAGTATTGGAATTGGCAAAGGAAATCCCTATAGATGCAGTTGAAATACATACAGGAGAATACGCAAAACTTTTTAATACAGGATCTAATTATCAAAAACTTTTACCTTCCTTTAAGGAAGCTTATCTTTTTTTAAAAGAGACCAAAATCGCTTGTCATGCTGGACACGGATTAACCCTGGATAATGTATTGCCCCTTCTAAATGAAGGTTATTTTGAGGAATACAATATTGGACATTTTATAGTGGCAGATTCTATTTTTAGGGGATTAGGTCCGGTAGTTAGGGAATTTTCCGATTTATTTGGAAAACATGTGGTCAAGGAAGAAAAATAAAATTCCGATAATGAGCCTGGAGGATCGAAAATTGAGAGTCATTACTTCAAAAGAAATGAAAGAAATCGAAAAGGTTTCTTATGATGAATTTCATTTGAATGAGTCTTTAATTATTGAAAATGTTGGACTCCAAGGTGCATCGTTTATCGATAAAAAATTTCTTAAAAAGGATAAATTTTCTGAAATTGTAGTTTTGGTGGGAAAGGGTAATAACGGATCAGACGGACTTGCTATTGCCCGCCAATTAAAAAATGCAGACAAAACCGTTAGGGCCTTTTTACTTTTTCCCAATGAAATACCCAAAGGATCAGAAATTGAAAAACAGATAAAGCTTGCCAGGGCCTTTGGGGTAAAGATAACCGAAGTACAAAATACAGAACAAATTACTACCTATTTTACTCAAACCCAGGAATCTTTTCTTGTAATTGATGCTATTTTAGGAACCGGAACCAGGCTTCCTCTTTCTCAGTTCCTATTTGAAATTATAAATTGTACCAACCAATATGCTACCACCATTGTAGCTATCGATATTCCTTCGGGAATTACAGGTGATAAAGGAGAGATGAGTTCAGTTGCTATAGAGGCACAAACCACTCTTGCAATTGGTGCGCCAAAGACAGGTTGTTATTTGGCGCAAGGAATGAGGCATTCAGGAACAATCCATGTATTGGATGGTGGATTTCCAAAAAAACTTCTTATTGATGGTGATAGAAAATTATTATTACCCAAGGATGTAGCAAAACTAGTCAAGAAACGGGACAAATTTGACCACAAAAATCGTTTTGGACACGTTTTAGTAATTGGTGGTTCAAAAGGATTAACGGGTGCTTTGATTTTGGCGGCTACATCTGCCTTAAAAGTTGGAGCCGGTCTTGTAACCGCCCTTACTTGGGAGGAAAATTATCTAGAATTGGTTACTCGTGTAACTCCAGAGGTTATGACCGGGACTATTCCAGTTGAAGGTAACTTAGTTGATATTGAATCAATTTTTGTGGAAATGGATAAATTTAGCTGCATAGTTTTAGGCCCAGGGCTTGGCAAAACTAAAAAGGCCAAACAGGTGGTATTGGAAGTGTTAAATCATTTTCAGGGGCCTGTTGTTCTCGATGCTGATGGAATTAAGGTTTTAAATCTTAAAGAACATTCCGGAGTCCTTTCCCAAAGAAAGGCACCAACGATATTAACTCCTCATATGGCGGAGTTCTCCGTGTTATCAAATGTTCCCTTAGACTTGGTTTTATCAAATCCTTTAACCTATATGAAAGATCTTATTGATGAAACAAATTGTAGCTTTGTAATGAAGGGCCCAACAACCTTTTTAGGTTTTCCCAATGATAAAACTTATATAAATCACTTTCCCAATGATGGTTTGGCAAAAGGTGGATCGGGAGATGTTCTTTCTGGAATTATTGGAGGAATAATTGGCCAAGTTAAAACTGAGTCAAACGTCTATAAAAAAACAGAAAAAGTTTATGATGCAACTTCACTAGCAGTTTGTCTTCACACATTGGCCGGAAAATTTGCGTCACAAAAATACGGAAATTTTTCCATGACAGCAGGTTCATTGATCAAAAATCTTCCTAACGCCTTTTCCTATCTTTTTAATTTATCTTGTAAGGGAAAAGATAATGGATAGTTCTCTTCTGATAAAAAAATGGGATAAAGTTTTTGAAAAGGATTTGGATTATATATCCCATGAAATTAAAAAAAATGTACAAAGACCAGCAGTAATTTTTTTAGAAGGACCCTTAGGTGCTGGTAAAACAACTTTTACCAAACATTTTGTTAAAACTAATGAGGATGAAATATTTAGCCCCACTTATTCAATAATTAATGAGGTAGGGCCATATGTTCATGCTGATTTTTATCGACTCAATGATCCTGAGGAAATTATCCATTTAGAAATTGAACATTATCTTCAAGAAAAAGAATATTTAATCATTGAATGGGGAAGGCAATACCTGAGGGAATTAATTAGATATCTGGACGAGAAATTTTCATTATATGAGCTTCAAATTCAAATTGATAAGGATTTTAGAAACTTTAAGCTTTTTAAAATCAGTTTATAATATCCGATAAAAACAATTTAGGACTTTTTGTCAGATTATTTTAGTAATTTATTTTTGATTAATTGCCCTTAAAATTTAAAAATTATTGTTGGATGGTGGAAAAAAGAGATATTTGAATTGTTGACTTGAGACTTTTTGTCGAGCGATAATTTCAAAAATGGAAATAAATATTTAATTTTAAATAAAAATTTTAATTGGATTTATGGAGGAAGACCAATGAGACTAACATCAAAAGGACGCTATGCGGTTAGGGCCATGCTTGATCTTACGGTTAATAGCAACGGCAACCCAGTAAGACTTCAAGAGATTTCAAACAGACAAAACATTTCTCTTCACTATCTTGAGCAGCTATTCAGAAAGCTAAGAAATGGAAGAACCGTAAAATCGGTACGAGGACCTGGTGGTGGATATGTTCTGGCAAGACCAATGGATGAAATAGCAGTTAAGGATATTTTGGATTGTGTGGGGGAAAATATAAACCCTGCGAAGGATATTTTAGGATCTGAGGCAGAATCAGCTGACACTCCTGAATTTCATATTTCCAAAAACTACTTTCAGAATTTGGGTATTATTATGAAGGATTATCTTTCAACCACAACCCTTGGAGATTTAATTAGAAAATCAAAAGATAAAGAATTTATGGCCAAGGTTTCTGAGAATCCAGCAGGTAATAAAATGGAAAATGCCCCTAAAACAAATCCAATGGCCCCTTATAACATGGAAACCCCTTTATAAAGATTATTTAGCAAATTGACTTTTAAACGGTTAAAACCTAAATTGGGCCCGAATAGATCGGGCCCTTTTTTATGGAAAGATTTTATTTTGATTACAATGCTACTTCCCCTCTTTCACCATCAGTAATTCAATGGTTAAAAGGGGGCGATTTACCATATGCAAATCCAGCCTCGGCCCATTACTTGGGGCAAAAATCAAAAAATTTAATTAATGAAACTTCTGAATATTTAAAAAATACTTTTAATTTAAAAGAGTTTGAGATTTTTTTTCATTCAGGTGCTTCTGAAGGTGTAAATACAATTATTAGAGGATGGGCAAATTTAAATCCAAATGGGCATTTTTTCTGTTCTGAAATTGACCATTCATCAATAGTGAATCTTCCAGATTTTTTAAAACTTTATGGTGTTACTACACATTTTTTTCCAGTAGATAAAAATGGTGATTTTGATTCTGATGAATTAACTAAACAAATAAAAAATTTAAATGGGGCTCCATGTCTTCTAAACTATACCTTCGTGAATAATGTTTTGGGAGTAGTTTGGGATTTAAAATGGGCAGAAAAAATAAAAAGTGAAACAAATTGTAAAATTCATGTGGATGCTGTTCAAGCTCCAGGAAAAATTAAAGGTTGGGGCCATTTAAATTCCCTTTTGGATTCCTATACCTTTTCAGGTCATAAGTTTGGTTCCTTCAAGGGAATAGGTTTTTCTTTTTTTAGAAAGGATTTTCAATTTGCTCCTCTACTTAGCGGTGGTGGTCAGCAAAATGGTCTAAGATCCGGAACCGAAAATCCTCTTGGAGTGGCCTCGTTAAAATTGGCCCTAGAGGACTTAATTTCTGAATTTAATTATGAAAATTCCCTAGCAGGGAAGTCATTTATTGAATCCGAGTTGGAAAAGATTCTTGGCACGAAAGGTGAAATAGTGGCCAAAAATGCAAAAATTAGAAATGCTAACACAATTTGTTTGGTGCAAAGTTTAAATTACCCAGAATTAATTAGAATGAAATTTGATTTGGCAGGAATCAACGTCGGGTATGGATCTGCATGCAGTTCCGGTACCATGAAGCCTGACAGAGTTCTTTTGTCCCTTGGTTATGATGAAGAAGCAGCAAAATCTGGAATAAGGTTATCTTTCGGTCCAAATTTAGACCTTGAATTAGCAAAAATATATTCTGAGAAAATAAATTCTGTATTTTCCAAACCTCAAAAATAGAGATTTTACAATAATTTCAATTTTTCCTGACAAACCTTTAGTAACAAAGGGTTAAAAATTATTTATGAAAAAATCCTTGCCAACCCTTCCTGGGTTTTTAGGAAAAAATCAGTATCCCCTTTTGCCACCAAGAAAAAGTGGCAATTGGGGATCACCTTCGTATAAGTACTTAATATTACGAAAACTAAGGTTGGCATGGGATGTGCTGTTTAATAGATAAATCCTACCGGTTGGCATCATATGGTTATCCTTGGGGGAATTTAGAAAATGATTCAGTCAATAAATTCTAATGCCGGCCATAAAAGGGATCTTTAAAAGAGATCTCTTTCAAAAAATTTCAATATTAATTCTATTATCATTTTCTGGCCTGAAAAGGCTCCCCCCTTTTTAGAAATCATTATGGGATTTATAATAATTTAAATGAAGGCCTTAATTTTATTTTTATTAGTTTTGCCCATTCAGGTTTTTGGAAATTTGATACTTTTTACCGAAAATGAACCTCCTTTTAGTATGAGAAAAAATGAACTAAAGGGATTTCGCCAGGATGATCCGGTTACTGGAATATCCGTGGATATTTTAAATGCTCTTTTTAATAGGCTTAAAATTCCTAATGTGATGAGAATTGATATTTGGGATAACGGTTATAAATTAGCGCTAACCAAAGATTCTTTTGGGATTTTTTCAACTACACGCACTCCTGAACGAGAAGAATTATTCAAATGGGTTGGGCCTTTGGTCGCAAATGATTGGGTTTTGGTTGGAAAGGAAAATTTTACGGAAATTATTAGAAAAATAACCGATCCAATTTTAAAAAATTTAAGAATTGGAACCTTAAAAGGCGGGGCAATTGAGGTTTTTTTAAGAAGAAATGGAATTAGCCCAATAATTTTTGAAAGTGGTTTTGATTGTGCCCTTGCTTTAAAAGAAAATAAAATTGACCTATGGGCAACCGGAGAGCCCATCGCGAATTATTACTCAAAAAAAATTGGCGCAGAAAAAATAAAGCCGGTTTTTCTTCTTAAAGGTCATCAGTTTATGTATTTGGCCCTAAATATAAAGACTCCAGATTCCCTTGTTGAAATTCTAAATAAGGAATTAGGGGTAATGAGAAGGGATGGTACCCTTAGAAAAATTTATTTAAAATATCGTGGATTATAGCTATTTAATCATTTCTAAATTCAAGTCTTTGGAAAAGGTAACACCTGAAATTTTATCCTCATTTTTCTTGATGAAGGGGAATTCTACTGTCTTGCAATTTTCAAAGGTTTCTCCAAAGGAGACAATAATGGTTTTTGGAGATAATTCTTGAAGGGATGAGTAATAAAAGTTTTTGGGAAGAATATTTTCCTCCTCGATTTTTTTATCTATAAAATGAGATTCTGCCATTGGTCTTACTGTAGAATTTTTTATTATTAATGCACCTTTAATTTTTTCCTTGGGTATTTCATTAGTTCTTTGCCAGGTACTTACATGGAAAAAATCAAGGAAGAAAAGAGAATCTCTAAATTTAAGTTTTCTGGGGAGAAGAAGGGATTGTAAAAAATTTCTCGTGGAAAGGTCTTTTGACCGCTTTACTAACTTATCATAGAGGATTCCATCTTCAATTCTAATTATATAAGAACCTGGATTTATAATAGAAAGTCGAAGCAAGAATTGGATTGAAATACTGCTTAAAGTGAAAAGTTTATGTTGTCCCAGATGGATGTGAGGTACATCCTGCATATCTAATAGGGTTTGAATAGATTGAATGAGGTCTTCTTTTGACAAGTCCTCGTAATTTAACCTTCCCATTTATGTCCTAAAGTAGAATTTGGTCTCGGGAAATTAAGGGATAAGTTGCAGCCTGTAAATCCTTTTTTTCCGCAGGGTAATAATTTTATAAAAAATCTTCAATATTTGGGAAAAGCCATTGACTCATCGAATGGTATTCAATAGTATCCGAGGGTTAAAATTATACCTTTGGAGAATAGTCATGAAATTGATGGCAAAAACTAGGAATATTGGGATTTCTGCCCACATCGATTCCGGTAAAACTACTTTAACTGAAAGAATTCTATTTTATTGTGAAAAAATTCATAAAATCGAAGAGGTTCGAGGCGGCGGAGATGGCGCTGTTATGGACCATATGGAACTGGAAAAAGAAAAAGGAATCACCATCACCTCTGCGGCAACTACCGTTCATTGGAATGGTGTTAACGGAAAAGGAATCACTTTTGCTTCAGGAATTGATAAGGATGCCAGGATCAATATAATTGATACCCCGGGGCACGTGGATTTCACCATTGAAGTTGAAAGATCTTTAAGGGTTTTGGATGGGGCAATTTTAGTTCTTTGTTCTGTTGCCGGAGTTCAATCTCAGTCAATTACCGTTGACAGACAAATGAGAAGATATAGGGTCCCAAGACTTTGCTTCTTAAACAAAATGGACAGAATGGGAGCCTCTGCTTGGAATGGTGTTAAGGCGCTTAAGGAAAAACTTGGGCACAATGCTGTTTTGATCCAGATACCAATAGGAGCAGAAGACGAATTTAGAGGAGTAGTCGATCTTATAACCAAAAAAGCTTTCTATTTTGATGGCGATAATGGGGAAAATGTAAGGCAAGAAGAATGCCCTCCAGAACTGGTAGATAAAATGGAAGAGCAAAGAGCGATTATGCTTGATGCTATTTCAGAATTTGATGATGCTGTTATGGAAAAATATCTTGAAGGTCATGAACTATCTGAAGAAGATATTCATAAGGCGATCAAGGCCGGAACTCAGTCGTTAAAACTGACACCGGTTTTCATGGGGTCTGCTTTTAAAAATAAAGGTGTTCAACTTCTTTTGGACAGTGTTGCTAGATATCTACCCTCTCCACTAGAAGCAGAAAAACCAACTGCCATTGATGGAAATACCCATGAGAAGATTTCCCTTGAACCAAACCCCTCAGCAAACCTGGTTTTAATGGCCTTTAAAATCACTGATGAACAGTTTGGACAGTTAACTTATTCAAGAATTTATTCAGGTACTTTAAATAAAGGCGATACCATCTACAATACCAGGACCAAAAAGAAGGTTAGGGTAGGTAGAATGGTTAGAATGCACGCCAATGACAGGGAAAATATTGAGGAAGCACATTCCGGGGATATCATTGCCTTGATTGGTGTTGAATGTGCTTCTGGGGATACCTTTGTTGGAAATGAAAATGATACTCACTTATCTTGTGAAGGAATGCATATTCCAATTCCTGTTATCGAACTTTCCGTTTCCGTTAAAGATAAAAACGACCAAGCAAAACTAGCCAAAGGTCTTAATAGATTCTTAAGAGAAGACCCTACCTTCCATGTTTATACCGATGAAGAATCTGGTGAAACGAGAATTGCAGGAATGGGAGAGCTTCACCTTGAAATCTACGTAGAAAGGTTAAAGAGAGAGTACGGTGTTGAAGTTCAAGTAGGTGCTCCTCAAGTTAACTATAGAGAAACCATCCGAAAAGAAACTAAGTTTGATTACACCCATAAGAAGCAAACCGGGGGTGCTGGTCAGTTTGGTCAAGTTGTTGGAACCCTTAGACCTCTTACTCCAGAAAACAAAGAAACCGAGGACCAAATCTTTAAATTTAACAATGAAATTAAAGGTGGATCGATTCCTGGAGAATTTATTGGAGCCTGTGAGAAGGGTTTCCAAGATGTTATGGATAAAGGACCCTTGGCGGCCTTCCCTTTAATTAATTGTGAAGTATCCCTTCAAGACGGTCGTTATCACGATGTTGACTCTTCTGATCTAGCTTTCAGGATCGCTTCAAGACAGGCCATGAGACAGGCCGTTAGAAACGCAAATCCATGCCTATTAGAGCCTATTATGAAGGTTGAGGTAGTAACCCCAGATCAATATCAGGGGTCAATTATCGGTGATCTAAGCTCTAGAAGAGGTGTTATCCAAGGTTCTGAAACCGATGCAGCTGGAGAAGTCACTATTACCTCAGAAGTTCCTCTTTCTGAGATGTTTGGATATTCTAGCCAACTTCGATCAATGTCTGCTGGTAAGGCCACCTATACTATGGAATTTGCCAAGTATTTAGAATGTCCAACTTTTGTTTCCGATAAGGTAATTAAAGAAAGAGCAGAAAAACTAAGTAACGATTAGAATTTTTTAAAGATTAAATTTTTTAAAAGGGCCCCTTTTTTAGGGGCCCTTTTTGTTTGGTAAACCAAACATTTTATTGATCTAACAGTCTGATAAAAATCATTTCACGACTAGGTTTTAAATAATATATCATTGCCCATTATCAACACTTAAAAGGAAGTTTTCCTATGGAAAAATTAACAAGAAGAAATTTTTTTAAAAGTTCAGCTTTAACATTACTGGCGATTCCAGTTTTTGGAAAAGCAATGGGTCTTTTAAACAGAGCTTATGCTTTTGTCCGCGATGATTCAAATATTGACAAGCAGGGGTATCTTCATGATGGCTCAGGGGAAATCAAGGGTAAGGATGCAGAGGAAACTAAGAAGGCGAAGGCTGCACATGAAAAACATGTGGAAAAATTAAATGGTTATCTCAAAGAGATTAAAAAAGAAGATTCAAAAATTCTTCCACAATGCAAAACCTGCATGCAGTTTAGAAAAGATGAATCTGATGGTTACGGTGAATGTCCGATGGTTCTAGCAACCGGTAAAGCTGATGGAAAATTTGTCTATAAAGATGGTTGGTGTAAAGTTTGGACTATATCTAACGACAAAGTAAAAAAAGAAGCTGGTGCTTAACATTCTATAAAGGTTGGGTAATCACATGCCCGACCTTTTTCGATTTATTCTGTATATTTACCCATTTCATTTCCCTGTGCTAAAATTTTAAAATCAATCAAATATTTTCACCTTGAAGGATTAAGTGAATGAAAATGTATCAATACTTTTTAGCTGGCGGTTCAATTATGTGGATACTTTTGGCCATGAGTATTTTTGGAATGGCCATAATAGGTTGGAAAATTTCCAGCTTTAAAAAAGAAAAAAAGAAAATAAATCAAACTGCAGAAAATATTTTAAACAGAGTTGCCGAAGCAAAGGGAGATGTTTCCAATGAAACGGGTATTTTAGATTTGGCCAAAGATCAAATTTATACCGTCTCTCATGATTTAGAAAATGGAGTTAATACCGTAAAAATTATAGCCACCATTGCTCCATTACTAGGTCTTTTTGGAACTGTAGTTGGAATTTTCTTGGCATTTGAATCTATTGCTCAAAATGGAATGAATGACCCTTCAGTATTTGCGGAGGGAATTTCTCTGGCCCTGATCACCACCATTGGTGGTTTAATTGTAGCTATACCCCATTATATTTCCTACAACTACCTTATGGGTTGGCTTAATTCCTATGAAGTGGGTTTGGAAAAGGCAATTATTACCAATTATTTTCAAAGGATATCTAAAAAGTGAGAAGAAGAAAAAGAGAGGAACTAACTTTAGATATCACACCCCTAATGGATTTAATGTTCCTTTTAATTATATTTTTCTTGGTAAATACAGTATTTAAAACCAATGAAGCAATCCTTCAGGTCCAGTTACCTAAAACCGATGGTGGGTCAAAAAAATTAGAAACCCCAAAAAATATTTTAATAGAATTAAATAAGGAAGGTTTTGCGGTAAACTCTAAAAAGACTTCTTTAGGAGAGTTTTCAGTTTATTGTGAAGGTTTGGCCGATAAATCCATACCTGTTGAATTAAGGATCGATAAGAATGTCGTTTATGACAAAGTTGTTCAGGTTCTTGCTATTCTTCAAAAAAATAAATTAGCCAACCTATCACTTATTACTGAATTTAAATGAGCGGGTTGTTAATACCAAAAGTATTTGGATTATAAAAAAAGATGTCAAAAATACCGCTCCACCTTGGCTAAATCCATAACTATGAAGTCCAGAGGCAAGGATATAATTAACCCCAAACCATGCCATCATCACAGATAAAAATGCAATTGCAACAGAAGGGATAAATTTCTCAGTAGGGAGCCAGGAAGTATATTTTCCATGTAGGATGGCAGTATAAATACAAAAGACAATTAAGCTCCAAGTTTCTTTTGGATCCCATCCCCAAAATCTTCCCCATGAATAATCGGCCCAAATACCTCCAAGAATTATTCCAAAAAATAAAAGGGTTGTTCCAAATTTCAGACAATTATAGATTATTTTTGAATAATAAATTTCCTCATTTTTTGAAAGATTAAAAAAGCGTTTTTTAATTATGGAAATATTGGCCAGAATCCAGCTGAGTGCCAAGGCCCCGTATGATAAAACAACGGAGGTAACATGGGTTGAAAGCCAGAAATTATCTCTTAAAACTGGTACTAAAGGGGATATGGACTCAGAAAGAAGGCCCGTGGCAAAGTTCATCATCATTAGGGTGCACATATTATATGCTAGTCCTAGATATACATAAATTTTTTCTTTAAGAATGTGTCCAAGCATTAAAGAGAGGAGGAGCGCTCCAAATCCTGAAAACATCACAGTTTCATACATATTAGTTACGGGAGCCCTTTGGGAAACAAAAATCCTACAGATAAGCAATGCCAATTGAACAAGGATTGTTAAAGAGGAAAATCCTAAAACAAACTTAAAATTTTTAAATAAAACCATGGAACCCAGGGCCAACAATGTAAAAAGTAAGGACCAACCGGGAAGATTTAGTTTTAAAAAACCAAGCTCAAAAAGATATTTGTCTCCCTCTATCGTAATAAAATCGGATTTTATTTTTTCAAAAATTTCCTTTTGAGAAGGCATATTTTTAAAATCTTCTTCGGTAAAATAGGAATTCAATGGAAACCATTGAATTTTTCCATCAATTCTCTTTGGTAATTCCCAATGTTCACCATTTGCAATTTTTTGATAGAGACTAATTTGACTTAATAATTTTTCTAATGCCTTTTTAAGTGAGGTTTCCCTTTTTTCTCTCATAACAGCAAAACGTAATTCTTGGGAATTTTCTAGGAGTTTTTCAAATGAAATTTCATGGTCAGGGCCGGTTAGATTTAGTATTTCTAAAATTTTAACGTGTTCAATTTTAAGTTTAAGGTTTAAATCATCCTTTTTTAAAGAATTCTTTAAGCTTAGAAGGCAATACATTTGGGTCCTAGTTAATCCAGGGGTTTTATACTTTCCAACCAAAAATTTAATGGATTCTTCAGCTGTAACATAAAGAGGTTTTAATCTTCCACCCTCTAAAATTGGAAGAGATTCAAGTTGGTTGTCACAGAAATATGTATCAATGGCATATGAGCTTGCAGAAATAATGATGGTTATAAGAAAAATTATTTTTTTTATCATAAGCCCTCCGTAGCGATATTTTTTCTTTTAAAAAAATCGCTTCTAAGAAGAAAATGCCAAATTGAACCCAATACAACAAGTAAAGCACCGAAATATTTTATATATCTTCCTGGATCCGCATTAACGGACAGCACTGTTCCGAAATTATCATTCTCATCTTTAAAATAAGATGCTTGATAAAAGGTAAAACCAGAATATTTTAGGGGATTATTCATATAAATGTGGTGTTCGGTAGGACCATTCTTTGAAAAAAGTCTTACAAAGCTTTCATAACTAGAAGGATCTAGAGTGCCTGGATTATGATCCATTTTAAAATTTGTAAGAGTAAATTCAAAGGGCAGATTTAGATGATCTTTTTTAATTCCCGTTAAATATTTTTTTCCATCTATAATCAATGAAAGGTTGGAACTGTCCGTCAGCCATCGCTTTTTTCCCTGTACTTCAAGCAGAATTGCTTTTTGTCCTCCAGATACTATTTGCCCTTTCTCCTGGATTGGCCTTGTATA
The DNA here is from genome assembly GCA_964400895.1 of uncultured Bacteriovoracaceae bacterium. Taxonomy (GTDB): domain Bacteria; phylum Bdellovibrionota; class Bacteriovoracia; order Bacteriovoracales; family Bacteriovoracaceae; genus CAYNWL01. The sequence continues at coordinate 113,500 of CAYNWL010000003.1, read as the reverse complement.
GTAGGGGATGTAGGCCGGTATTTTATCTTTGGAATGGTTAAGTAGTTTTAGTTCAAATCCCATCCATGGCAATTGGACAATTTTATCTAATATTTTAAATTGCCATCCTCCGTCAAAAAAATATGATAATTTATTCCCAAAAAGAAATAGGGTGGGAGATTCCTCAAAAAGCTTTTTGCTAAGTACTCTAAACGAGCTGTTTTGATTTATCCTTAATGATTTATCTAGTGGCCATGGGGACATTTCTGGAAAAAATGAAACTAGGTCAGCACTCATGGATTTAGGTAAGATAAAAAAGCGTTTTCCACTTTTTGATTTTTTAATTGATATTTTCTTTTCTTCAGGAGTAAAGCAAGTTTGATTCTTTAAATTCCAAATCACTAATTTTGATGGAGAATCTATTTTAAAACAATTGGCCAATTCCTCTGGAAGATAATGGATATTCAATTTACCCATAGTAAGGCTAGATTGAAAATCAGAAGCTTCTGGGTTTAGAGATAAAACAAAGTCCTGGGTCATATTCTGATTAAAAAGGAGGTATTGAGAACTTGGAATTTTTTTTCCTGATTCCATCCATTCTAATTTATTGTCGCTATAAGGGAGATATCTTTTTAATTTTATTCCCATTATTTCTAGATCAAGGTCTTTCGTAAAAGCAGTATTAGGGAGTTTTTTGGTGTATACCTTCCCATTGGCGACATCTTCTAGGAAAAATATATCCTCAGTAAGCTCAACCAATCTAGAGGGATTATTTTGAGTTAAAGCAATATTGCCATCAATTCCTGCATACCAGGTAATAAAGGAACCACAACCTAGTAAAATAAGGCCTGTGTGGATTGTATAAAAACCATAAAGCCTTTTTTTGGGGGGTAGTCTAACAAAGGCTGCAAAAAGGATTGAAAGAAACATCCCAAACTGAACGAGCATAAAAGCTGGTTGTTTATAAATTACTCTATTAGCAAAATCTGCTCCCGAGCTACTTTCAAGAAGAGTCCCAACTATCATGAAAACACTAAAAATTAATATTAGTATTACGGCAAATTTTAGGCCGCCTAGAGATTTTTCAAGTTTTTGAAAATAATTGGTTTCCATGTGCGGGGGCATACTAACATAAAGCCAATGGAAACTTAAATTAACTTTGAAAATACCCAGAGGGAAAAAAATAATAGGGGCTGGTGAATTAGGTAAATTGGGAGTGCATTTTTTCCTAAGATTCCTAAAATTTTAAATGGTCCATTTATGGAAGTATCTAACTTATGGAAATCTTTGTGATAAAGAAAAATTCCCAATGTAACGGCCCCAAACCAGGGGAATGGAGAAATATAGTCCATAGAATAATGGTCTAGGGAAAACCATCCAAAATTATAGTCAAAAAATATGCTCGGGATAAAAAGTCCTAGAAAAATTAATAATCCAAGGTACGGCCTTTGAATAATAGGAAGTGCTAAGATACTTGATAATGCTATGCAATGAAGAGTTCCAAAATAAATCCATTTATCTGGGAAAAGTAAATAGGTTGTTAGGCTGATAATAAGGGCAAAAAATAAAATTTTAAAAAATCTTTTAGAGAAGCCCTTCCAGTTTAATTTGTTCCTGTGACTTATGCCCAGGCTTAAACCCACAGTTAGGAAGAATAGAAAAACAATTATTCTGGGCATAATCCACCAGAAAAAATTATTGGAAAAATCAATTTTAGCGAATTTAAAAAGATTCAAATCAAAAGAAAAATGGAAAAATATCATCAGGACAATGGCAAATCCTCTTAATTGATCGACAATGGGAAATCTTTTATAATCCATGTTTTTTCAATTTAAAAAAATGAAGAAAGGTCTTTTTGAGGTAATTTTTATCTCCCCTTTCCCAAAATTACTTAATCCAAGGCTGGAAAGGGGAGTAATTTCTTTGGGTTGTATTAGTTTATATTCACAGTTCCCAATGATTTTTACCCTGGTTTTTCCAAAGACTATCAAACTGAAATTGCCTTTTATATTTTTTTTAAAATCTCCTACGGTAGCAAAGACCTTATCTTCAAAAGAAAAAAGAGTCTCTCTTTTTGATTTAAGGAGCCAATTATTTACCTCTCCAAAGTTGATAATCTCATGGTCGCGTCTACCACCTAAAAAACCCCATAGGTTCACCTTAATTACATTTTCAGGAAGGAGATCTAATGCATATTTAAGGTCAGAAAAGTCTTTTTTGCTAGGTAAAAGGATATCCATTTTCTCCCTGGAAGAATCCCCATCACCTACAGAAAAAGCAGAAAAACCAGGTTTTGCCGATGAAAAAAGGGACTTTTTATAATTTGCCCCTCTATCTACAAAAATAAATGGGTGTCCTATTTTTTTTGGATGTTTTTTTAAAAGAGGCCCTATGAGGGTCACTTCTTTAGCTAAAGATAAGGACTTTTTAAATTCTTTAATTTTCATTTCTTGGCCTTTTTAATCTTTCTTGATTATATATCCTAATTTTCGAGGAGAAAAACCTGAATAACTTTTCCAATAGGCTGCTTCAAAGGGCCAAAAATCCTAAGTTTGAAAATGTATCCTTATCTATAGGGCAATTACCATTTATTACAAAAGATGGCCTTTTTGGTTTTTCGTGGAATGTCGAGAAAGGATTTTCCTTTAAATCTTCGGTTCCTTCCTCCATTGAGGTGGGAATTTTTGATGTTTTGGTGGAGTTTTTAAACCAAGGAAGGATTTTTAATCTATCTTCCAGGGAAATAGAGAGCTTTTTAAGGGACGAAAATCACCAGAGAGCCTTTCATGAAAACGAGATATCAGAGAAGGTTATCAATAATTGGATTAAAGAATTGGTAAGGGCCTATTTTACCTGCATCATGCCCAAGAAATATTTTGAAGGAAATCCTGACCTTATCCAAAAAATTAAAGTTATTAGGGAAGTTATAGGGGGAAAATTGGACCTAATAGAAATTGATGACTGGGAGTTGGTTGTTAAGGTGGGCAAAGGGCAATTTATGGAGGAATACCCATTGGAAGGATATTTATTGGCCTTGCAGGATCACTTTCGGGGGTATTTTAAAAGGGATCAACTGGTACTACGGTTAGAGAAAAATCTGTAACTTTTAATTTTAGATAGTTATAATTCACAACTAGAAAATAAATGGAGCCGAAAAATGAAATTTCTATTAGCATTTTTTCTTTTACTCTCACCAAAGGCATTTTCTCAAGATGCTAAATCAGGAGAAAAAATCTATCAAAATTGTGTTTTATGCCATGGTCCCAAGGGTGAAGGAGTTCCAAATCAAGAGGGACCAAGAATTGGAGGCCAACACAATTGGTATATTGAGACTCAAATAAAGAACTTTCTTTCAGGAAAGAGATCCAACCCTAAAATGATGCCCTATATAAAAGGGCTTTCAGAAAAAGACATAAAGGATGTTGCTGCTTTTGTATCAACCCTAAAAATATAAGGATTAAAATGGAATTAACCTTTGAATCTGCCGGGACTGACAAGGCAATACGGGAAGTTTTTGAATATAATATTGATGCCTTCATTGATTCTCCCGACTTTAATTGGACTTTAGAAGAGTTAAAAAATGAAATTAAGGATGGTTGGGAGCTCTATTCCGTTAAATTCCAAGGTGAAGTAATTGCAGCCGTTTTTATTAAAAAAGAAGGAAGCAAGCTATTAACAAAGAATACCGCAATCTCTGCTCATCACCAGGGTTCGGGCTATAATCATCAAATTAAGGATTTCTTCGAATTAAAGGCCAGGGCCTTAAATTGTAAGGAGATCCATCATTTTTGTAGGATCGACAATTTTAGGATGTATTCCCTCAATGAGTCTCATGGATATAAGAAATTAGACAAAAAAATCGGGAAGGATGGGCAGGTAGTGGAATGGATTAAGGAGCTAAAATAATATTACCTATAGACATTTAATGAATCTATAGGTCATAATTTCAAAAATAGTCAATTTAAGTTAATTATAATTATATTTGGAGGAAAAAATGGCTAAGAAGAAAAAAGTAACAAAAAAGAAAATGGCTAAAAAAACAACCACTAAAAAAGCAAAAAGAAAGCCAAATGCCGCTTTTATGAAAGCAATGACTCCTTCAGCTAACTTGGCTGCTATCGTTGGAAACAAGCCAATGCCAAGAACTGAAGCTATCAAAAAAATCTGGGCCTACATTAAGAAGAACAATCTTCAAAACCCAAAAAACATGAGAAACATTCTTGCTGACGATAAACTAAAAATAGTTTTCGGCGGAAAAAAAGAAGTTACCATGTTTGAATTGGCAGGGATTGTAGGTAAAAACCTTAAGTAATTAGGGCTTTTAATATATTCTCAAAAGGAAGCCTGACATCAGTCAGGCTTTTTTTTCGAATTTTTTTAAGTTTTTATATTTGGCCTGTACTGAAGGTTCAATTATCTGAGTTCCTTCTGAATCTTTGAAGAATTCCTGGCATCTAAGAGTGGGGTTTCCTTTGGGGAAGTCCCTTTTACCTTCAAGAAACTCCAGGCAAGTATTTGCATAAAAATCGAGATATTCGGGAAAATTTTTATAAAAATGGGTGATCAAGGTTTCCTTTTTCTTTTCATTTTCACCTGCAAAAATTTCATCAGGAAGTAGGGTTAATTGCTTAAGCTTATTTAAAACGGATTTTCTTTTATTATAATTTTGTCCGAGTACCTGTATTGTATTCCATGATTCATTAAATAGATCTCCGATTACCGGCCCCTGCAGGTAATAAAGAGTAAGGAAAAAATCATTTTCTTCTGGATTTAAGTTATGGGTAATTATCAAAAACTTTAGGTATAATTCCTTTATTACTGCAGAGTTTACATCAAAAAAAGCGGTTTTGATCTCAGGAACCAAAGTTTTAAGACAACTATCACTTAGAGCGGTTTGAATAGAGATTTTTTGATCCACTTGGGAAAGGTTTTCTCCCATTATTTTTTGTATTTTTTTTAGAATTTCCTTTTTAATCAAGATATTTTTACAATAGAATTCAGCAACATTGCTAGTACTGGCAAATTTAATATAATCCCAAAGTTCACCCTCATACCCATTTTCCTCAAGTAGTGAGGCCAAACTTATCCCTAAGTCAGGGTTTTTAAGGGAAGTATTGCTCCAAAATTTTTCAATTTCCTGAAAGCAACTATCTTTTTTATTATTTTGGAAACATTCACGAAAATATTTTACCCCAAAATCGTTTCTTCTAAGGAAAAAAATTTCATCTTCCCTCAGTAGGGGCCAATTTGTTAATGATTCGATGAAATTCATCGACTTCTCGGAAAAATCCTTTCGAGCGATTTTATCTTTGATGTAGACTTCGCTCATATCAAGAACCATTTTTTTCCACTTTGAATCTCGAATGCTTGGCCTTATATCTAAGGCATGTTTTAAAAATTCTTGAAAGTTATTTTCCTTGTAGAGAGTTTCCAAATCGCCCATTTCATAGGGGGTAGTTGCAAAAAGTGAAAACTCTAAGATAACAAAAATTAACGCGAAAATTTTACGATTCATAATGTCATTTTATTAATATTGAAGATTTGAGTCAATTAGGATTCTTCACCTAGTCATTTTCTTATTATTAAGGTAAAAATTGGAGAAATTTACCAATTTACTCAGAGCAGAATATGTCAAAGGTTTTACCTCAGATTCCCCAAATTTTAAAAATAGAACATCAAGGTTGGAATTACTTTTTTTATGAGGAATTTAAAGACCTTTTCAACGATCTAGATAATGATCCCTTAAAGCTCTACAGGGTAATTAAGTCGAATCCCTTTAGGATCCAGATTAGCTTTAAAACCATAACCTTTTTGGTAGGCATTTTTCCCAAGGAAAATGAAATTAGATTTTATACCCCAAGATTAAATCATGAATTGTTTCTTTTAAATAACTTGGCGGAAACGAAGGAATTTGTTGAATTTAGGGAACACACCAAAAAAGTGGCCACTCTATCTCCCAAAGAATTTCCTACCCAATCGGAGATAAACAATCAAATTTATGGATTGGAAAATCTAGAAAATGATGAAAAATATGGACCGATAGAAAAAGAAACCAATAAAAAAATTGAAAAATTGCTTTTAAAGATGAATAGTTATCGACCGAGTCTTCTTGAAAAGCTTTCTGATATTGCCCTTTCTTTGGCCGCAAAATACTCTCTAATTAGAATTCACTTATTAAAATTTTTGGCCATCTTACCATCCCTTGAGTATGACCAGTCGGGAAGAGAAATAAAAAGGGTTTTATTGGAAACCCTTAAACGTCTTTTAAAGGATAACAAACAAGCGGTTTATGAAAAAAAGAAAGGTCAAGATCGACCTCTTCCGGTATTTTTAATAATTGTATTTAAAATAGTTAACTTTTTATCAATCTTTTTTCCCCAAAAGATCCTCGCTGGAATCGTTAAATTTATAGTTCGGTTTATGGCAAAAAGATTTATAGCAGGAGAGACTATAGAATTGGCCGAAAGTTCATTGGAAAATATTTATAAGACTGGCAGGGATGTCACTTTGGATCAACTAGGGGAGCTGGTAGTATCCGAGAAAGAAGCGGACCACTATCAGAATGAAGTAATCAAATTGATTCAAGGATTTTCTCTACATGTAAAAAAGGGAGACAAAAATAAAGCAAGGATAAATCGAGCTCACATTTCAATTAAAGTCTCCGCCCTTTGTTCGGATTTTAAACCACATGCCAGAGAATATACCTACACACTTGTTGCTCCAAGACTTAGAAAAATTCTTTTGGAGGCAAAGGCACATGAAGTTTTTATTAATATAGATGCTGAACATATTCATTATAGAGATATTGTATTTTACATTTATAAAAGAGTTCTTATTGAGACCAAAGAACTACATGATTTTAAGGCAACGGGAATTGTTATACAGGCATATTTAAGAGATTCATTTAATCACCTTCTGGAAATTAGGGGATTGGCCAAGGAAAGAGGAATTTTAATGCCGGTTCGCCTTGTTAAGGGCGCCTATTGGGATGCTGAAACTATAGAGGCAGAGGCACATGGACATGAAGCTCCTCAATTTTTAAATAAAGAGGAAACGGATATAAATTTTAGGCAAATGGCCGAAGAAATTTTAAAGGCACAAGAACAGCTTCAATTGTGTTTGGCCTCACATAACTATGCGGACCATTGTTATGTAGAAACCCTAAGGACCCACTTTTATCCTCAAGCACCTATAATTGAACATCAATGTTTACACATGACCTATGAGGCCCTTTCCACCGCCTTAGCAGAGAGTGGGTATCCTGTAAGAAATTATGTTCCTGTAGGGTCTTTATTAGTTGGGATGGCATATTTGGTTAGAAGAATTATGGAAAATTCATCCCAAGTCGGGATTTTAACTATAATGCGTTCCCATAAAGATTTGAAAAAAATAAAAACTCCGGAAAAAATATTGAGAAAAAATAAAAACTTGGATGATTTGGAAAAGGATATTTCAAGATCATCTATGGCGGGAGAGTTTTTTAATGTTGCTCCTATAAGGATGTATTTGCCTAAGGAATGCGAACACTCGAAAAAGGTGTTGGAAGAATTCAGGAAAAAGAATTTAAATGAACCTTTCAATAATCTACTTCCCTTATCCGGGGATCATCATAAAATCTTTAGTAATTCGGACCTAAACTTATGTTTAGGAGAAATAAAGTATGCCAATAAAGAAGATACTGAAAAAACCATCCAAATATTAAAAAAGGCCTATGAGAATGGAAATTGGTCTAAAACAGATTGGATAAATAGGGCCAGCTGTCTTTTGAAAGCAGCTAGAATAATGGTGGCCCAAAGAATCTATTTAGCCTCAATTATGGTTTACGAGGGTGGTAAAATATTTACAGAAGCGCTTGCTGATGTTGATGAGGCAATAGATTTTTTAACCTTCTACGCACATGAAGAAGGAAGGATTCAAAAGGAAAATTTAGGTGTGAAGGCAAGGGGAGTTATTGGAGTAATTTCCCCTTGGAATTTTCCACTCGCAATCCCTTGTGGGATGGTTACATCTGCTCTCGCGGCCGGAAATTCGGTAATTTTAAAATCTGCAAGACCAACACCCCTGATTGCTCAGAGATTAATTGATATTCTCCATAAAGCAGGTGTTCCAGAAGAAGTGTTGGCACATCTTCCTGGGAAAGGTTCAGATGTTGGTGAAACTATTGTTCTTTCAAAGGATATAAGTGGAATCGTCTTTACCGGTTCTAAAGCAGTAGGAATGGCAATGGCCCATAAGGCCTCCAAGAGACTGGTGAAAATAAATGATCACGAAAACTCTATACCTGCCAAAGTTATAACTGAAATGGGGGGGAAAAATGCAATTATTGTAACTTCCTCAGCCGAATTAGATGAAGCAGTTGCTGGTATTTTATACTCTGCATTTGGTCATTCAGGTCAGAAATGTTCGGCAGCATCAAGAATTTTAGTAGATCTAAAAATCAAAGATAAATTGGTTGAAAGGTTAAAATCTGCATGTCTAGATTTAAAGGTAGGGGAAGCATTTGAGTTTTCCTCAACGATGAATCCAATAATTTCAATTGAAGAGCGGGATCGTTTAAGAAAAGATGTTGAAAACGCCGTTTCCGAAGCGAAAACCCATGGAGGGAAAATTCACGTAAATAGATCCAAAGAAGAACTTCCTGGAACTTGTATTGGACCAGTTTTAATTGAGTTACCTTCAAATAGAGCTATAGACCCTGAAAGTTTTGGTGCTAAGGAGCTATTTGGACCCGTATTACATGTGATTGGATATAAAAACCTGAAAGAGGCCATCCAGTTATATAATTGTGTGGAATATGGTCTGACCGGTGGTATTTTCTCTCAATCCCAAAATGATATTGATTTCCTTTCAAAAGAATTAGAATCTGGGAATATTTATATTAATCGAGGAATTACCGGTGCGAGAGTGGCCATTGAACCATTTGGTGGCTTCAAATTATCTGGTACTGGACCGAAGGCCGGTGGAAAAAGCTATGTTCCATCATTCCATTTGATACCTTTAAATTTACCCGAAGAAAGAGAAAATATTAGATTAGTTCCCGCCAGTGAAGAGGGTGAATCCTATATTTTCGATCTTTGTGTACCTGGAAATTTGGAAGAAAAGGAACTTAATGCAGATTTTGATGAGGGTATGGAAAAATTGATTCAGAATTTTGAATATCTTTTTGATGGAATTTACGGAAATCAAAAGGAAGTTTTAAAAAACCTAAAGTCCTATGCTTTTAAAAATTTAAGAGATTTTAAAAATAAGAAATATCCCAATAGGGAAATTCCCGGTCAACTTTCCTATAATGATTTCAGACTAACTGAAAAGAAAGTGGTGGTCGTGGCCTATGAACAAAGAGCATATTTTTCTACATTGGTCGAAGTCCTAATCGCACTTTCGATGGGAATTGGGGTATCCATCCTTGCAAGAAATCAAAAATCATATATTTGGTGGAATAAAATAAATTCGAATTTTAATAAACACAGAAAGGACAGATGTTTTGATGTCTTCTTTCCTAATAAGAACATTTTAAAAGAATCCCTAAAAACTGATGATCTAAGATCAATAATTGTTGATGGTGGAGTAAAGGAAATTCAGGAAATTCTGGACATCGTTTATGACAATTCCTACAAGGAAAAAAATATGAAACAAATTTTAACTCCACTTGATTCACCCTCTGTTTCAGATTTTGATTCAATAGTTGAAAAGTTTGTTTTCGTTAGGTCATTTGCTGTAAATATTATGAGACATGGCGCTCCTATGAGTGTTCTATGAAAGATTTTAAAATTACATTAATAGGTTGCGGGAAAATGGCTTCAGCTTTGGCCATAGGGTTTTATAAAAAATATCCAAACTTAAAATTTTTTGGATTTAATCGAACCCCCGAAAAATCCATAGAACTAATGAAGAAAATAAATGGGAAGTCAGTTCTTAATCCAAATGAACTACCATTTTCAGATATTTATTTAATCGGGGTAAAACCCCAGCAATTTGAAGATTTAGCAAAAATGATTTCCCTACCTTCACACTCCTTAGTAATTTCCATGATGGCGGGAATTTCCGAGGAAAGGATTTCAGAAAAACTTAATGTTCAAAAAGTCATAAGAGTAATGCCAAATTCTCCATGTTTAGTAGGTGCGGGTGTAACCTCTATTTTTTTTAATGAAAAAATAAGTAAGGAAGAAAATAAATTGGTAAAGGAAATATTTCAATCTGTCGGGGTGGTCATTGAGCTTCCTTTGGAAGAACAAATTGCTATTTCCACTGTTTTTTCCGGTTCAGGTCCCGGTTTTCTTTTTGAATTGGCTAGGATTTGGTACCAAAAAATTTTAGAGGAAGGGATCAATCCGGAAATTGCAAAAAAAATGATTGATCAAACCTTTCTGGGTTCTGGAAAATTGATGAAGATGAGCAATGAATCTTATGAAGAACTTAAAGATAATGTGACTTCAAAAGGCGGTACTACTGAAGCAGGCCTTAAGGTATTAAAGGAAAGTGGTTTTGAAAGGCTAATTATGGCAAGCCTAGAGGAATCAATAAAAAGATGCCGCAATCTTTCAACAGGTGGAAACTAAAATGTTTAAACAAATTTTAAAGCGGTTACCTGATAAAATTAAAAATAAATTGGCCCTTTTTTATTTTGGGCATTTTCAAGTTCCGATGATCGGCTATATTGGGGCCAAAATAATAGAGCTAGGTGATGTAAAAACCATTATTAAAGTACCACTAAATAGAAGGACAAAAAACCATTTAGGCTCTATGTACTTTGGAGCAATGGCCACTGCCGCAGATGTTACTTCCGGTCTTGGTGCCATGAAACATATTTTCGATAGTGGAAAAAAAATTCACTTAAGTTTTAAGGATTTTGAAGCCCAGTTTTTGAAAAGGGCCGAGGGAGATACTTTTTTTGAAAATATCCAAGGTATGGAAATAAAAAAATTTGTTGCTGAGGTTGTTAAGTCTGGTGAGAGAATGAATATGCCTATTATAGTAGTCGCTACAGTTCCGGATAAATTTAAGGATGAACCAGTAGCGACTTTTAAACTTACACTTTCATTAAAGCTAAAAGATTAATCTTGATTTTTCTCTTCGCAAGCGCCTTTATACATGTAAATCGCACCGGACTTAATTAAAAGGCATTTGTTTTCAAATGTCTTAGGTTCAGGCCATTGTTGGATACATTGGTCGCTATTGGTACAATAACTAGTTGGCTGCCCACAAGAAAGTTCAATATTTTTTGAGCAAGTTGATTCTTTTTCACCCTCTTTAAATTTTTTACATTGAATAATTTCTAGAATGGTAAAGGTATCGTTATTTTCTAGATTATTTACCACTACAAAAGTTCCATTTAAACATCCAAAAGCATTAAAGGATTTATTTACAATGGATAAATCCGCAGTGTCGGTTTTTAATGTTAGACCTTTATCTTTGTCGTCCAACACCAATTCTCCGTCTACTGTAAAGGCCGTTGATGAAAAGGCCCTAAAGGAAACTAGTAAAAATAATATGATTAATTTCATGGAATCCCTCCCGGAATAATAGGCCTAATCATTGGCCTAAGATTAATACGTCCTATTCGGGAGAAATAAAGAATAAATTATTAATTTAGACTTTTCGGTTTTTTATTAAACCAAGGGGAGGTTTTTTCCAGTTCAAATGCAAGTCTAAAAAGTGTTGAATCTTCCCCGATTTTAGCGGAAAAAAGGGAGCCAATTGGTAGGTTATCTTTATTCCAAAATAATGGAACAGACATGGAAGGAGTTCCTGCCAAATTGGATATTTGGGTGAAAGGAAATTTTTCAAAGCTTTCCCTTGCTATTTTCTCCACTATTCCGGAATTTATTAAAGCTCTTCCGGCACCTGAGAAATTTATTATTTTCATCAGAAAAATTTCAATCGGTTTTAGTTTTTGAGATCCCAAAATAGGCGGTGGAACTGCCACAACAGGCGTTAGGTAAACATCATATTTTTGATGGAAAATATCCATCTCATAACTAATTTTATGCCAATATTTTTTTGCTTGAATAAATTCAAGCGCCGTCAAACTTCTTCCTATCAATGCCAAGGTTTTGGTGAGAATTTCAAGCTCTGAGAGGGCCACATTTTTACCGACTAATTTCTTTGTATCTTCTACATCATTACTTATATGACCGGCCAAATTAATTAGATAGGCTTTGGAAAGTTGGTTACCATCAATTTCTGGTTGGTCCTCAATAAGTTCATGTCCTAGACCCTTTAAAATCTGGACGGTGTGGTTTAGGCCGGCCTCTACGTCAGGATGGACAGCATCTCCCATAATTGATTTTGCAGAATAAGCTATTTTTAATTTTTTAAAGGATTGGTGTTGTGTATCTAAAAACTTTTCCTTAGGGAACATTATATTATAGGGTGAACCTGGTTCACTTCCCATGGTTGAATCCAGCATTGCCGCACTATCTCTTACGGATCTTGTTAAGACGTGTTGGACTACAGCCCCATCCATAATTTCACCATGATCAGGACCAAGGGGAGTAAGACCTCTAGTTGGCTTAAAACCAAATATTCCACACATGGATGAAGGAATTCTGATAGAACCGCCACCATCTCCACCATGTGCCAATGGAACAATACCAGCAGCTACCGCTGCTCCTGAACCGCCACTTGACCCTCCAGTGGATCGTTCTAAATCCCACGGATTACGGCACGGTCTGAAATGCTCCGGTTCGGTAGTCCCCATAATTCCAAATTCAGGAGCATTGGTTTTTCCAAATATAACTACCCCCGTAGATTTAATTCTTTTTACTAACTCACTATCCTTTTTTGAAATATTATTTCGTAAAGCTTTTGATCCATAGGAAATTGGAGTGCCTTTATATTCGGCGATTAAATCTTTTAAAAGAGTAGGTACTCCTGTAAAGGGTCCATCTGGTAATTTATCTTTTGCCACTTTTCGGGCCATATCATACATGGGATAAATTATCGTATTTAATTTTTTATGCTTTTCAGCTCTAGAAATGGCTTCTTCCAATAACTCACCTGGGGTAACATGTTTTTCCTTAACTAATTTTGCCATGCCTAAACCATCATATTGCTCATATTCGGAGAAAGTTCCCATTTTAATTTCCTATTATAAAAGAAAGCCGATTTCCGGTAATTTTTTTGAAATACTCGGGGGATAATACATTCCCCTTTCCGATTTTGCACTCCAAAGAAAATGGAACATATCTCGATGTTTCTGTAACTTTTTTTCCCTGCGCTATATCTACGAAATCATATGCATACACGTTTTGTTGATCGTTGTTGGACAATAAATTAAACCCTACGACTTTGATTTTAGTATTCTTAGAAATGTAAGTATCTTCATCCAGTTTTACTTGTATGTTAAAAATACACCAATCCTTATCTTTTTCCCTTTCAGAATCAAGGGAGTATAGGTCTCCCTCCTGAAAAATGATGGCTCGCATCCTATCATTGGCCTTGGATTGGTAAAATATAAATTTTAAATCGGAATTAATCACCAAAGTTAGGTTTTCCTTTTGGAGACTTAGCTCTACCGATTCCTGGGATGATTCATCCTTCTTCACAAAGCATTTAAATTCTTTGTTAGGGGCTACATTAAATGAAAAGCTATCCCTGGTGGGAATATAATTTGTAGTAAACTCAAAATTGTTGGATTTATCTTCGTAGCGGATATTAATTAAGTTATTTTTGGCCCAAATAAATATGTTTTGGTTTTTAAAATTTAAAACTTTCCCCTCTTTTTGATTGGTATCAAATTGGATTTCTCTAACAAATTCCTTGGATTCTTCTGCATTTAGGGTCTTTCCTGGTGGAGCAAGATTAAATTCGCAATTATATGTTTTGGGGAAAGCTAAGTTTGAAAGTAAAAAAAATAGTAATATTTTCATTTGCTTAAAGCATAAAAAATAAATTACCAAAGTGAAAGGTATCGTTTTTAACAAACTAAGTCATTGATTTTTCATTTATTTAAGGGGTAAAAATAGGTAATTTGGTAGAAAAAAGTACATACTTAATTTTAAAAAAAGACGATTTTAAGAATTTAGTGCAAAATTTCAATCGTATGAAAAGGCTAGTTTTTATATCTCTAATATTATTACCTTTTTTAGTAAAAGCGGGCCTTCCTCCAGTCGTTTTGTCTGGAAAGGAGGGGGAGCTATTAGAAGGGGGCTCATTTGATTCCCATAGTCTTATAGGAAAAACGTTTTTATTAGTCCATATAGACCCAGATGAAAAATCGCTTAATGAAAAGGCCCAAGTTGCTCTTGAAGAGGCCAAGCTTTCAGGACCTAAATATGGTTCTGTTGTAATAATTAATGCCAAGGCCACTTGGATACCTGATGGAATTTTAAAAACTGCTTTAAAAATAAATCAAAAAAAATTTCCAAATACCCTTTATGTACTTGATTACTCTAAAACATTTGTAAATCAATGGAATTTTAAAGATAACAGCTCAAGTTTTATGGTTATTAACTCAGATGGGCTGCCTATTTTCAGACGAGATGGTAAGTTAAGCGATGATGATATTAAAGAGTTATTAAGTACCATCAAGGCCAATATTTAATTCTTTTAAAAAATCAATGGCAAGTTTCTCTAATTTAATCTGGTAATTTTTATCCTCTAAAAGGGTGATAATAATATAATCCCCATTGGAATTTTGAACGTAATATTTAACCGAACTGTGGCCTGTAATTAACATTTGAAATTGCATTTGATCCTGATGATCAGATCTAATTTTCCCATTTTCTTTGAGACTGTTAAAATAATCATTTGAAACAAATTTGCATTCCAATATTCCTTCATGGTCATTCCATCCATCTAGGCTTGCTCTAAGAAATGGATTTTTGTCATATTCTGCGCATAGAGGTTCAAAAAGAATATTTTTTTTATTTTTAAAAAAACTTATGGCATCCGCTTCCACTTGATTGGAGATTTTAATTATATGTTCGTTAACAAAGTTAGGTTTTCCTAACCCTTTTTTTTGGAGGAATAATTGCCTTTTATTTTGGTATGGACTATTCCCAGTAAGAACAGGAACATCTGAAGCTCCTATTCCGGACCTTCTCCACTCATACCATTCAGGGGTTCTTTGGTTAAATTGAATAATTCTCACTAGGCCAATCTTTTAATTAGATGGTAGCCAAACTGTGTTCTAACTGGGCCCGAGACCTGTCCAACTTCTAATTTGAAAGCTGCATTTTCAAAATCGGGTACCATTGCTCCTTTGCCAAAGAACCCCAATCTTCCACCATTTTTACCTGATGGGCAGTTTGAGAAGTCTTTTGCTAAAGAATCAAAGGTTTTTCCTTCTTCTAATTTTTTTAAGATATCCAAGGCTTCAAATTCTTGGTTCACCAAAATATGTTGTGCTTCAATCCTCATGAATAAACTCCTTTTTAACAAGGAATAATAACTTTTGGATAATAAGACAATGTAAAATTAGACCCCTCTGAATAGAGGGGTCTGGATAAAATAAATTACTTGCTCATGAAATCTGTCATAATTTCATTCATCTGTTCTGGAGTTACTCCATTGGTTTTAGCAGCAGTAGCTACTAATGATTCCAAAGACTTAGAGTTGCCTTCTTTTAATTCTTCCATGGCCTTGATTCCTGCATTTAGGTTGAAACCAAGCAATTTTTTGGAAAATGAATCAGCATCCGCTTCAGTTAGGCTTCTAGTACTAGAAACTTTTTTCCAGTTATTAACTAGGTTCGCTACTTGAAGACCTCTTTCCTCACTTAAACCAAATCTTTCGGAAAAGGACTCGCCCATTGACTCCACTTTAAGTTTTTCAAGGTTGGCGGCAATTTTCTCAAGATCTTTTTTAGGGGTTACGCCTTCTTCATAAATGAAACCATCATAGTCCATCCAATTATTGTTCCCAATATAGTCTACGGGTTTGCTATAATCGGTAAAATAATCCAGGTCATAGGTGTAGGAATCCCTGATTAAAGAATAGATATCAACTGCCCTTATTTCACCGAAATCATCTTCTACAAGAATCCATCCACCGCCCCTTTGGGTGTTGGTTTTTTCTAGAAAAAATTCGTCATAGGCAAGGGGGTCATTGGAAAGATTATTAACAAACTCTTGTGCATATTCGAGTTTGGTTTTGGTGGGGCCTACTACTATCGTACAGCTTGCTAGTATCATGGTTAAAAAAGAAACCAGGATTTTTAAATTTTTCATATAAATTCCTCCTTTTATGAAATTTTTGGTTAAAATAAAGCAGACTTGATGCCAACTTTTTTTTCGTAGTTACAGTATGTTAACGTATTGCAAAATTTTAGCATGGTGTCGGTTTGTCACCGGTTTGAATTTTAAATAGGGCCAAAATTTCAATTTATAGGAAATTTTTTGAGCTATAATTAAAAAATGTCATTATTTGAGACACCTCCAAAAGTTCTAATTATTGATGATGATTCTAAGGACCTCCAGTACCTTGGAACGATCCTTCAAGAGCAAAATTACCAAATTTTTTTGGCAAATGATGGGGAAGAAGGTCTGAAAAGAACACAGAAAGTTCAACCGGACATAGTACTTTTAGATTTAGTTTTACCTGGTTTAGAAGGTTTCGAAGTACTTTCCAAATTGAAAAAAGAACCTAAAACCCAAAATATTCCAGTAATTATAATTTCTGGCAAAACATCAACAGAGGATTTTGAAAAAGGATTTTCTCTAGGTGCTGCGGATTTTTTGCATAAACCATTTAACTCTTCCGAACTATTAACCAGGGTTTACAACCAACTTTATAATTATAGGACTAAAAGGGAATTAGAGGATAAAATTAGAGAATCAAAACAACTATTACAGATAGTTGGGCACGATTTATCCAATCAGTTAGTTGGAGTAACAGAAATTTTAGAGGTTGGGAAAAGTGACCAGGAAGAGCTTTACAAGAATTTGCCTCTAATTGAAGAATCTATAACTAATGCCAAAACCATCGTGGAATTAATAAAAGATTTTATCTTTCTAGAAGGAAGAAAAAAAGTTTGGGACCTTTCTTCGGTTCCGCTAAAAGTATCAGTTATTTCAGTTGTAAATCAAATGGCCTATAATTTTAAGAAAAAGGATATTAAAATTGATTATTCGGGTGTTCCAGAGAAAGTATGTGTAATGGTTCACCAACCTTCATTTGTCCAATCTGTTCTTCCTAATTTACTGTCAAATTGTTTTAAATTTTCCCCAATTGGTTCGACTGTGGAAATTTTGGCAAAAGAAGAAAAAGATCATGTGGTAATACAGATTAAAGATCAGGGGATAGGGATTCCTGAAAATATTTTAACTTCATTATTTTCTTTAGAAGGTATAAAAAAGAGTAGGGAGGGCACTGGTGGGGAAATGGGTACTGGTTATGGCCTCCCATTAGTGAAAAAATTTATTGATGCATATGGTGGTCATATTAGAATTCAATCCCAAGAAGGAAAAGGGACCTCTGTTTTTCTAACCCTACGCAAGGGAATGTTAAAAGAGGTCAATATCTAACTAAGATTAATTCTAATTGTTTTTCCAAATGCCCTTTTAAAAATCCCATTTCTTGAAGCTTCACTTTGTGCTGTCTTTCTAACCTCATCAGGAATCCAATTTTTGTCTGCGCAATCGGTGCAAATCCATTTTCCGGTTACATCAGGATTTCTATGATTATAAAACTCCACATCTGGAAGGATGTTTTTACAATTTTCACAGAAAGTACGATGTCCCTGGTGAGAATGCTTTGGTTTTGAAGGCGGAGGAGGCGCCTTTTTAGGTTCTAGTTTTGGTTTGGTTTCTGGTTTGGGACTAGGTTTAAAGCCGGCCTTTAATAATTGATCTTTTAGACTACTCATTTTCTCCTCTCCCTGATTTCTTGGATAAAATAATCTATCAAAGGTTGTGGATCAAGAATTTTATCTCTTAAGGAATGAGAAAATTCAGGATGCCATTGGACACCCATAATAAATCGTTCTAGGTGGTCTTTATGACGAAAAGCTTCAATAAGGTTATCTTCAGGGCAAAAAGCTTCAACAACCAAATCTTTACCTAGGCTCTTGGCCCCTTGATGGTGAACGGAGTTTATAAAGGTGGGCGATTTTAAATTCTTATATATTTTATTCAAAAGGCCATCTTTTATAAATCTCACTTCATGAAATATTTTATCATATTTATCGCCATCTCTATGAGTAATAGTGGTCCCAGATTGGATGGTTAAATCTTGAAAAAGAGTTCCTTTAAAATAAACATTTAGGAGTTGAAATCCCCTACAAATTCCCAAAACCGGTATTTTATTAAAAAAAGCAAAATCCATAATTTGAAGCTCAAACTGATCCCGGTATGGATCTCCTGGCCATTTCCCATTTTCAATAGGTTCTTCACCATAAGAAAGGGGGCATATATCCCCACCACCCTGAAAAACTATTCCATCAAGTTCCTCTAAAAATGAAACTAATGCAGAACCTTTGAGGTCAGGGATTAGGATAGGCATATTACCTGAAGAGCCAATATAATTGGCCAGGTCTTTTTCCACATAAATTAAGGTTTTTTTCCATGAACATGGGGATGAAGATCTGGGTAGAAAAAACCTGGTGTAATACCTATTTTAAGCATCTATATTTTTTTATTAATATTCCACCAAATTTTCAATCAAAAACCTACCCTTTTGCTCCGTATCAAATTTATGTTATGATTTTCTTATTAAGGGAAATCATCAAGGAAGATAAAAATGGCAGAAACATCCCTGGATCCAGAAGTTCAGTATGCCCTCCTAAGTGGACAGGAAAAAGCTTCAATTCTTTTATCCTTACTAGGTACAAAATCCTCCCAACTAATCTTTCAACATCTAAAGGACAACGATGTAAAGAGATTGATTGGCCTAATGGCCGATACCAAGCAGGCCCCTATTTGGATGGGAAAGAAAGTGATGGAGGAGTTTTACTCCCGAATAAATGAGGATGCTGATTTTCTATTTGCAGATAATAAAGGAAAAGATTTTATTATTAGAACCTTAGGGGAAGAAAGAGCAAAACAACTTCTGGGGCAAACAGTAGATGTTGGAGAGGCCCGAAAATTGGAATCATTAGAATTGGTGGATTCTAGATCTTTGGCAAATTTCCTATTAAACGAACATCCTCAAACCATTGCCTTAGTTATCGCTCATCTTGCTGCAGATAAGGGAGTGGAAGTGTTAAGAAGACTTCCTGAAGCCCTTCAAGCTGAAGTGGTCCTTAGAATCGCAAATCTAGATTATGTATCCCCAGATTTAATTACTCATTTAGATGAATTATTAAAAACTGAACTTTCAACTCTTGGTTCAATGGATACTTCCCATCTAGGAGGGGTGGAGCCCGTTTCTGATATGTTGAATTTAATGGATAAAAATACCGAAAAGAATATTATGTCCAGAGTGGAAGAAAAAGATCCTGAGCTTGCAGAAGAAATTCGCAAACTCATGTTTGTTTTTGAGGATCTTATTTTTGTTGATGATGCTGGTATCCAGAATTTACTTAAAGAAGTTGATTCTAAGCAATTGGCAATATCCCTTAAAACAGCTCCAGATGAGATTAAAGTCAAAATATTTTCCAATATGTCTACTAGGGCCAGTAAATTATTAGAAGAGGATATAGCGGCACTTGGACCAATTAGGCTTTCAGAGGTAGAAAAAACTCAAGCCCTTATTGTTGCAAAAATAAAAGATTTAGAGGCCAAAGGGAAGGCAATAATCAATAGGGGAGGAGAGGGCGGCGAAACATTAGTTTAGATAATTTCTTTAGCGGCCTTCACCAATGATTTTGTATCTATTCCGTGAATTTCATAAAGATGATCTGCCTTATATGCCGACTGACCAAACTTTCCATGATTGGCCAAGCACTTAACTTTGAATTCATATCCATTGATTTTAAGTTCATGAATAAGTTGGGCACCCATTCCACCGATTAATTGGTGATCCTCAATGGTAATTAACTTATTTTTGGTCTTCTTAAGTTCCTCGCTAATGGTTTTTATATCAGGAGAATTTATAAAGGGGTTATTTATAACTGAAGCATTTATACCTAATTTAGTTAGTTCCTCGTGAGCTTCTAGGGCCTTTATTAGGGTAGAACCACATGCCACAATGGTTAAATCAGTTCCAGATTTATAGACTTGTGCCTTACCCCAATTATATTTCATATTTGAATCGTAATAATGAGGGTAGTTTTCCCTTCCTAGGAAAAATAATGTGCTATTTGGAGTTTTTCCTTCATTTCTAGTTTTTGCGAAGCGCTCAATTGCTTGGTACATGAAGGCCTCGGCCTCCAAAGAGCAACTAACCACAACACAATCTGTGTGAGGAATTGAGCATGTTGCTGCTAGGTAAGTAGTGGCCTGGTGTGAAGCACCATCTGCTGCATCTTGAAAGCCTGTATGGGAAAATAACGCAATCAAAGGGCCCTCTGAGAGGGAGGCCATTATTAAAGGAAGATTTCCTTTAGTTATTCCAAACTGGGCAAAGGTATCAACAATGGGAATTAGTCCGTGTTTGGAAAGACCAACAGCACAGCTAATCATATTTGATTCAGCAATTCCGATGTCGATAAAACGATCGGGAAATGCTTCTTGGAATGGTTCAATACCTGTAGAACCTTGAAGGTCAGCAGTAATTGAAAATAGGGGGTAACCTTCTTTTGCCGCTTTAATTGCAGCTCTTGAAAAACCTGGTTGGATTTTTTCCGATTTTACAGCAGGTTCAGAGGTTGGCTTGCTTTCTGGTTTTTTAATAGCATTTTGGGCCCAATCAAGCATTTCTGTGGGGACTTTTTGTGAAAAAATTTCTTCTAAGAAGGGAATTAATTTTTCACTATAGGCCTTAAGTGGGTAACCATGGCCGCCGGAACAATCCTCTTCTGTTGCCTTAACTCCAAACCCTTTAACGGTTTTAAAAATTATGGCCATTGGTTTTTCTGATTTAACCGTCTTAATTGCCTTTTCAATTGCTAGATATACTTCCTGGATATCATTTCCTTTTTCCACAACTGTAGTTTCCCATCCTAAGGCCTCCAATGAGGCAAAAGTGGGCTCCATTGAAAATGAGTCTTCCTCAATTCTTCCACTTAATTTTGTCTTGTTATCCGAGATGACCAAAATAAAAGGATTCATTTTCCCTTTTTTGGCCAATCCAGGTATTGAGGCAAATGATTCTTTTGTTTCCCCCTCCATTGCTCCCCCATCAGAAAGGGCACAAAGGGTAATTCGATTATTTTTTAATATTTTATCTGCTATCGCCAGCCCTTGGGCCTGAGGCACTCCTGAGCCCAATGGGCCATTGCTGATAAAGACGCCTTCAGGATTTAAGTGGGCCTCACCATGGCCAGTTAGTTTGGAATTTATTGATCTAAATTTAAATAAATCAGTTATTTTAAGGTTATCAAAGCCGTAAAGGGACCTGAGTGCATAGATACCATTTTCGGTATGTCCAGCATCGTTAACAAAGTTATATTGTTCAAACCATGGTCTGCTTTTATCTTCAAACATAATTGCATGGATGGAAGACATTATTTCTGCAAATGCAGCAGGTCCTCCCCAATGTGCAGCGGCCCCTCCGTTAATTGCAAATTGGTTCATAATTGCTACCAAAGCCCTTGTGGCGTTGGGATCAGCTAAGACCACCTCTTTTCCCTGTAAATTTCTAACTACTTTTTTATATAAAGGTTGTTCTTTTGGAGTAGGAGCAAGGACCTTAGGAGTCTTAAGAGGTTCCATAATATAATTCCCTTAAAATAAAAATAATTTGATCCAAGCTAACTTTAATTGTCCCGCTTGGTCAATTGAGAAACCACTTTTGCTTTGCAAAATTAAGAAAATTAGCTAATTTTTACAGATGATTTCTAAATGGAAAAAAAATTCTGAACAACCAATCCTTAAGGCCTCGGTATTTGAATATCTCAAAGTTTCTCGTACAAGTGCAGAGTCCGGAAAAACCGGAAGCTTTGATGTTTTAAAATGCCGCAATTGGGTAAATATAATTGCGCTAACTACGGATAATCGGGTTGTAATGGTAAAGCAATATCGGGTTGGTACAGATGAAATCACCCTAGAAATACCTGGAGGGGTGATCCATAACGATGAAGATGTATTAATGGGGGCCAAAAGGGAATTAGAAGAAGAAACTGGGTATTTAGCAAAAGAGTGGAAACTTCTGGGTTATGTGGATGCCAATCCGGCCTTTATGACCAACAAATGTTACACCTACTTGGCCACTGGATGTGAAAATAGCAGTTCCCAAAATTTGGATCCCTTTGAAGAAATAGAAGTATCCACCCTCCCATTACAGGAAATTCCTCAGTTAATTAAATCTGGAAAAATTACCCATTCGCTGGTGGTGGCAGCCTTTCAACTGCTCTCAATAGGAAAATAGATTCTATTTTCTTTTTTTGGTGCCGAGTTTAAACCAAAATTCTTCGGTGATAGGATGAAAATAATCAGCTTCTTCTATCAGGAGCGAGGAGGTGGTTTCTTTTATAGCAGCTATTTCAATCCTAACCCCTTCGCCTTTTAAGTGACGAACCAATTCCACGTAGTCCGAATCTCCAGAGAGGAGAATAATAGTATCCACTTTGCTTGCTAGCTGAGTGGCCTTAATGGAGAGTGGGATGTCCGCGCTTTTATGGCATGGGACAACGGACCCATGATAATTTTGATGTAATCTCTCTGATAGCTTTGAAGAAATATTTTTTCCTTCCCTAAAATAGATTAATCTATTTAATCCTCTATCCATTAGTAACTTGGGGATTAGAGTATCAAAATTGATCATGGTGGCATCATTTTTAGTGATGTTATGTATGCTTCTTTCGATATTGTTTCCATCCACTAAAATAGCGACGGTTTGGCTGATTTTGACTGTAAGATTTTCCATAGTTTTGAAATTAACATCTTTGAATTGATTAAAGAATCTTTATTTTTGGCATTTAGGGCAATAATAGGTTCCACGACCAGCGAGAAAGATCTTTTTAACCCTTTCCTTCTTACAAAGCCCACATACTTCTTGATAAAAAACCACCAAATTGTTCAACCCTTCACCTTTGGAACCATTGGCATCTAGATATCCACCAGAAAAGGTTACACCTTTATTCTGAATACTTTGTTTAAGTAAGGAATCAGTGGCAGCTTTAATGTTTTCAGCATCTTTTTTACTTATTTTTTTCGCCCTTCTGGTAGGTAATATGCTTGATCTAGCGCAAATTTCTGAGGCCATATAATTTCCAATTCCAGGAAAGAATTTTTGATCCAGCAAAAAAGGTTTAAGTTTTCTTTCAGGGTATTTTTTTAAGGTCTGATAAATATATTCTGGGGTAAATTCTTCTGAGGTTGGGTCTTTACCGAATTTCCCTAAATATTCCAGTAATCCTGGCTTTTTGAGATAGTGAATTTTCCCAAATCGTCTGGGATCGATGTAGGAAATATAGATATCCTTTTTATTTCTTCTTCCAAAGAATTCGATATGTTTATGAGGATTATTGATAGGGGTATTTGAAATTCTCCAATTTCCACTCATTCCAAGTCCGGATACGATGTAGCAATCTCCATCTAGCTCAAATTGAATAACTTTTCCGAAGCGCTTAACCGATTGGATAGTTTTGTTCTTAATATCGAATTGATTTTTAATAATTATTTTTTTTGCATGCTTTGATTCTTCAATTCCAATTATCTGGATTGGCAATATCTCCGATAGCTGGGATTTGATGGTTTCGACTTCTGGTAATTCGGGCATATGTTAGTTAACCTTTTGTTATCAAAGGATTAATGCAGGAGGATTTAAACCCGTCCCGACTTATCCCGACTGTTTAATCGAATTTTTAACAAAATTTAATTGGTTTAACCACTTTTATGCTTCTTAATGCTGATGACAATTTCAAAAGAAGTTTATCTCCGTTCATAGAATAACAAAGGCTTGAAGTTAATGAAAATTGAATTACTATTATATTTGGAGGTAGCCTATGCGAATTTTAAATATATTGGCAATTTTAATTTTCGGATTGTTTGCTGTTCAAGGCTGGGCTCCTCCACCAGGGCAAGGCAGCACAACAGGAGGGGCATCTGTTACTCCAGATATTTCAAAATGTGATTTAAAACCTGCTAATCAAACAAAAGTGAAAGCGAAGGGGAAAGATGGGAAAGATTATTTTATTTGTACTGGGCAAGCTGTCTGTGCGGGAAAGGCAGTTCCGGTTACTTGTAAGGTAAGTGAGAGAGAACCATGCCCGACCGCAACCAAATGTGTAAGCTTTGACCTTGAATTAATTTCTAGTGAGGAAATAAGGGAATGCTTAAACGATGGACCAGGTACACCAAGAGAGTTGGATTGGAGAACGGTTGGAAATTTTCATTGTGAGTTTATGAAGGGATATCCCAATATCTTTAGAATTTCCGAGGGACTAAAAGAACCTTTGATGATTTGTGGAGGTTTTGCAAAATGCGAGTATGGCAAATCCTATTTGTATTGTCCGGAGAAAAAGGGAGGGGGATGCCCTGAGGCTGATCAATGCAGAGGTATTGATCCCAAGCTTACCCAATGTAGATCGGGTCAGGAATGGATTCATTGTGGGGAGCAAATGGGGCAATACGGTTGTGCACCAAAAGGTTCGAGATGTTGTAATCACGGCATTTGCAGGGGAGCAGGACCTTGGACGTGCCCCCCTTGCGGCGGCCAAGGTGGGTTAGGTCGATGTGCCCCTGGAGGGTCCGTTTGTTGTAATGGAGGAGTATGTGAAGGTCCAGGGGCCTGGTGTGATCATGCAAATGGTAGATGTGGAAATAGAAGATGATGAATCCAAATAATAAATCCGAATAGAAAAGGGGTCCCAAAAATACCACCAGCTGATTCAATTTCTGAAATCCATTTACTAGTGACCAATTTGCCCTTAGTGAAGGAAAAGTATTAAGCTGTAATTCAAAGTGATTGGGGATAGAATGGGACCATTAGATGTTCCTTTATGGAACAATTATTCTTAGGGATTTCAATTCTACTCAAATAATTGACGGAGTAAGTTCGATCGGGATTTGTATTGATTGCGGTGTAAACAAATTCATAATAGCCCCAGGATTTCATTAAGGAACCATAATACGAATGGAATCCATTTTCCAGATAAGGCTTTAATTCATAATAAATAATATTTTTAACCCTATTCTCCGAACAATCCTCCTCTGTATTTATCCATACTTTTTTAAAATCGGACACAAAAAGGGGTTTCAATCTTTCCAAATTTAATTCCTTTAACCCCTCGCAGATCCGGATATCTGCCACTAGGACGCCCCCATATACTTGAACCCCTCCGAGACTATTTTTTTTGGCAATAAAATAATATCTACTTTCCTTATTTTGATCAGGGGGTAGTGTGTGTTCTTTAAAATCGAAAAATCCTTTTCTTTTCATTTCCACTACTTCCTGGGTAAAAAGCGCCTTTATTTCATCCTCACTACAATCAGCATGGAGGGCATTAACCCAACCAAAGATTATAAAAAAAATTAATAAATTTGAAATAATTCGGTTAATATTTTTAATCATTTTATTTAACCTCCAATTAAATGCTGTTGAATAATTAATCCTTTATAAATCACCTAGCTAACCATGCCAAGGGTGCCTGGGTAAATTTATTTCTGGATTAAATAGGTAAGATTTCCTCCATTACAGAGTATTCTATTCAAAATAATTTACAACCATTGGCTTCAAAAGCATTGGGGGTTACAGAAATCTCTTTGATTAGGTTATCATGAAAGAATCCTCCCCACACTCCTCACTTGAAACCCCCGTTCTCCGCTCGATTTCCAGCTTATTCATCGCTTCCTGGTGAAGCCTTCCATCCTTATCTCTCACGGCCAAAGAAAATCCGGTCTCCTGACTCTTATCCTTGCGATTTCCAACTCCAGTTAATTCGCCACCCACCCCCCCAAAAAGATCCAATTTCGCAAACGACAAAAGTCCCGTTATCGATCCAAGTGGCGACTGAGTCATAATTTCGTTCATCAAGAAGTTAATATTCAGGTCATCCCGACTTGGTACCACTATCCCGACTGATTCCTTTAAATGGTGTGAAAAAAAGTGAAATAGAGTGAAGCTGAAATTTAAAAGAAGCCAGTTCCAATCGAAAAATATGATAAAAGAACTAATTTAAATCGCAGCCCGTCCAGCCCGTCCAGCCCGTCCGAATCCATTAAATGAAGTGAAAATGAGTGAAATAAAATGAAGTTTGTTGAAGTGAAAAAGCTGATTTTCAGAGGCAAGTGCGCATTTTTATTGAAGTGCCACTATTGCCCGATACACGTCTGGAAATTCGGGCATATGTTAGTTAACCTTTTGTTATCAAACGATTAATGCAGGAGGATTTAAACCCGTCCCGACTGGTTAAACAAACCTTTAACAAAATTTATTCGTTTTAACCACTTTGATTCAACCGGACTCTTATCTGGCTGTAATTAAGTTGTTAATTTTTAGAAAAATGTAAACCCCAATTTCTAAAAAAAATGAAAATGAACAATTCAGGTGAAACAAACATAAATCCCTTTTTTTAAATTTAAAAAGGCCGTAAAATATACTTATGTTGTTATTTTTTAACGGTAATTGTTTTTAAATTTAAAAGAAATTAAGGACCTTAGGATATGAGATCTATAAAAACAGGGATGATATTTCTATTATTTTTATTTGCTACAGTAGGAGAAGGGAACGACAAAGTAAAAGATGCATTAACCTATTTGTCAAAATTAGTAGGTCAAAAATATCAATTATCGACTACAGGGTATCAATCCAGTATGAAAGACACCCCAACAAATCTTATTGTTCCCGAGAGGAGAGCAGAATACACTGCTAAATCAAAAGAAAAGTTTCCAACAGAGACCCTTAAAAACCTCGCGTTATTACAAAGCACTTATATTAATTGCCTACCCGAATCAGGTTTTTTGAGCTCTCCTCACGAAATGAATGAAGGACAATTAACTTCTTGTCTGGGCAGAGTTCGTGAAAAAAAACTTTGCCAACTGTGATATGCAAGCATTTGAAGTTGCTATTCACATCTACGCTTTAGGCTTCAAAAATTTTGTAATTATAAGCAATAAGAAAATAAGCCATAATTATGTTGTTTTAGAGCCCACCAACCTTTTTCCTAAAGGTGCTATTGTAGATTCATGGACAGGCCTTGGTTTTTTTGAACTAAGTGTACCAAATAAGCTAAAATTTAAACACTCTAGTGAGAATATCTTGGACGTCCAAAGTATGATGGATTGGCTTAAAAAAAATGCTGTTACTTATGCTAACCCAGAATGGATTTTAAATATTCGTAGAAAATTCTTTCCAGGTGAAGATTCTACACCCTTAGATTCCCAACTTAAACCAACTGGAGGGGGGATATAAATAAGTTTTAGGAATTTTACTATTTTAAAATTAAAGAACTCCCTTATTAAAAAATGAATTTTATTAAAATTTGGATAAAACTTAGGAGCCTTGGATATGAGATCAAAAAAAATATGGATGACGTTTCTATTTGTTTTTTTATACACAACAATAGGAGCAGGTGCAGAGAATGAACAAAAAGAAAAGTTTAAAAATGCAATAAACTATTTATCAAAACGAGTAGCTCAAAAATATAAATTATCAACAACAGGTTACCAAACTGCCATGTTAAAAAAAGGCACTTTTATCACTCCAGAAAGGGCCAAAGAATACACAGCTAAGGCAAAAGAAACATTTCCGTTTGAAACCCTTAAAAACATGGCAATATTACAAAGCAATTACATCAATAGGATTCCAGAAACAGACCAATTAGGCGACCCCCATCATATGAATGAAACACAGCTAACATCTTGTTTGTGGAGATGTCGTGCAATAAATTTTGCCAATTGTGAAATGCAGTCTGTGGAAGTTGGCATACACCTCTATGCTTTGGGTTTCAAAAAATTTAAAATTTGGAGCAACAAGGCATTAAGCCACAATTATATTGTTTTAGAGCCAATTACCTTTTTTCCTAAGGGCGCAGTTGTTGATGCTTGGACGGGTTTTGAGTTGAGAGAACTGGATGGAAGTATGATTTTTAAGTACAAACACGTTAAAGATAACCTTATGATAGACCAAAATATGATGGATTGGCTTGATAAAAATGCAACCACTTATGCTAACAAAGAATGGATTTCAGAAATTCGGACTAAATTTTATCCAGGGCAAGGTCCAACTCCTTTAGATTTTATCCAATAATCAAAATGGGTGGAATTTAAACCCTCTCCAACTCCCTTAAAACGGGCAAACCTGAGATATTCTTGAGAATACAAGACAAAAATGATGAACTTTAAAATCTTTTACTTCCCAATCATAATTATTATAAAATTTCTCAAAACTTCATTTAACTAGATTGAGGGAAAAAATGGAATTATCCAAAAACCTAGGAAAAACAATTATTTTATTGTCCTTTTTAATTAACCCTGTGTTTGCTGCTAGAACTTACAAAGAAGGGGAAACGGGAAGGTCGGAAGAATATTACAATTATGTAGAAAAAGAAATGTGCAATGTAACCGTGCCCGATTCCTCCGATCTTTTTGAAAAAGTAGCATCAGCGATTATGACCGATGGTCCTTCAAACCCGGTTCTTCCCGGCAAAGAATATGGGCCTACTCTTTTTTACCCTAATATCCCATTGGTGGGAGAGGCATCCTTAGATCCTTTAAGAAATGGGCACGCAGTTTTCGCCAAGGCGGCTGAATTAATTGTAAATGCAAATAGGGAAGTTGCTATTCAAACTTTCTTTTTTGATGGAAGTACTACAGGTCCAGTTAAATATATTTTTCCGGCAATTGAAACTTTATATGAAAAAAAGAAAAGAGAATTTGATTCTTTAGATCCCCAAAAACAAAAAAACTATCGTCCGATTCGAGTTCTGGTTGTTTTTGATATTATTGGTACCCACAAACAATTAAACCTAACCCAACTTCAGGATTTGCAGCGAGGAATGGGAGTAAGGGCCAAAATTGCCAACGAAATGGCCAAATATGATGAAAAAAGATCCAAAGGTGTTATTACCGGTGTTGGCGACTGTTTTGATGTTAATTTCTGTTTAAAAAACCGGGAAATGGACCCAAGGGTTATGATCTTTCAAATAAGGGCACACCGACATAAATCACTAAGGGCCGTTACCCACGCCAAGACATTTGCCATTGATAGGCAAGTGGGAATTGTTACCGGTATAAATATGGTTGAATACCATTTTAACGATGAAAAGAATCCAAAATCAGCTAAACAGGAGCTTATGGTTGATCATGGATTTTTGGTAACAGGACAAATTGCCTATCGTATGGCAGAAAATATCTATAATCTTTTTTGGAAAAATACTCCAACTCCAAATAATCCATTAACAAACCATGAAAAAGATGATGGATTTTCAGACCTCTACAGCACGAATATTCCCAATTATCAACAAACCAATTTAAAGGATGATCTATTCTCAATAAATAATCCTGAAAACTATTTTGATTCAAATTTTGCAAAAGGTACTGAAATTTGGCGATCCTTCAATCCTAATTTGATAAATTTAGTTCCAAATAGGTCACCTGTTAAGGCCATTTTTGCATCAAGGGATGGTAACGACTTTGTTCGCAGTAACCACCCAGGGGAAGTAATGGAAACTTTTGCTGTAACTGATCAAAATAGGGCTTTTGGTGGAGTATTCAAATATGCCAAAAAAGAGATTAATATGACTACTCCCTCTTTCAACTCTTTAGGCTTTAAAAATTTTGTTCTTGAAGCAGTCAAAAATGGGGTTACTGTTAATTTACTTCTCTCCAAAAACTACCAAGACTATAATGATCAATTCCAAGAAATGGGAAAAAATAGTAGGGCTGTTAGAACTTCCTTGAATGAACTAAAAGAAGAAATGGCCAAAGCCAAGCCAAATCCAGGAAAAATAATGGGAAGTTTTAACGTAAATTGGTTTGTAACAAGAGCTGGTTTTGTTAGTGGTAAAAGGCCAGGTGAAAGATATGAAAATAGAATTGTATTAAATGAAATGTTCTACAACCACAACCATACCAAATTTCTATGTGCTGACGGACAAGTGGCAATTATCGGCTCCACCAACCTAGATGAGCAGAGCTGGTTTAACTCCAGAGAATTTAACTTAGTGATTGAAGGCCCGGAAGTAGTTAAGTCCTGGTGTAATAGGGTTTTCAAAGAAGATTATCTTCGGGGTCAGGAGTGGGGAGAAAAACGGTGGGCAGGTCAATATTGTTGGAGAGATAAACAATGTGCTTCTGGGGAATGCTTAAAAGGGATAGAGGGTGGTGCAGTTTCAAAATCCATATTCACCCTTTATCAGGGAAGGTGTGTGCCAAAAAAATTAATGGGTAGACCCGGTGAATATTGTGAGGTGGATGCTCATTGTAGAAGCGGAAAATGTAATTTAGTAAAAGATTTTACCGCTAGGAATAATTGTCAGTAGGTAGGGAGTTAATCGCCTGTTTGATCAATTCTTTCTTTTTAATTTTATCGGCAATTGTTGAAGGATGTGCTCTTTCTTTACAATCGGAAAGGTCACATCTTTCGCATGTTCTCCCAACAACTTTCTCTGGTACAGTCTCGTCCAATAAAAACTTTATTTTTTTTTCAGATTGAGGATCAAGGGGAATGCCCAAAGTGATACAAGAATAGGTATTTTCTTTTAAACTAGATTTTCGTGCAATTGAAACACAAAAGTACTTTTCACCAGAGCTTCCCATAATCGATCTTTGTGCCCTGATTATGGGCGTATTTTTCGGAAGTTTTTCCAGTTCCTCCAAAATTGTTACGGTGATCCATCTTCTGCAGTAATGCTCGGGAAGCCCTATCCCATGAGGGAAATGAAGTTTTGAAAAGTGAAGTTCCTTATTAATCTCAAGTGTTCTTTTTTCTCCATGAAAAGAAGATTTCAACCTTAAGAAGAACAGATTATCTATTTTAAAATAACCAGATAAAACTTGGGTGATTCTATTTAATAATACCTCGGTATTGGTATTATATTTTTTCATTAATCTGATTAATTCCTTGTCAGGAAATTTTTTTTCTTTGAATAGGGTATTTAAATCCTGAATGAGCATTTTTTTTGGTATCAAAAGACATCCAGAAAAATAACTTGATTTAAATTCATTTAATAAATGTTCAAAATAAGATGAACTTTCATCCTGATGTTTTAAGTTAAGCACACAATATCCAATCTCTTTTCCTAGGATAAATAGTTTTTGTGTGGGATTTAAGTTTTGATTTATATAAAGGAGCTTGTTTTTTTTACAAACTGAACCAACTTCCTTTAAGGCATCATTTTTTGTTAAAGTACTATAGTCAATTTTATAGCCAAATTTATTCTTTAAAATATTTTCAAATTCGGAAATCTTAAAATCCTTGATATCTAGGTTTTCGTAAAATAAATTGGCCTTATTTTCAATATCCGGGAAGAAGTTTTTATTTGTTTCTTGATATGATCTTAGGGCCATTTTGTAAAAATCATTGGTCTCTACCTGAAAATTATTTGCCATTCCAAATACCGCTTTAAGAAGAGAAGCGAATTTTTCAGGGTTGGTTGACATCAATTCAAAAAAATCAAGTTTTGATAACCCAAAAACCTCAAATGGAAATTCCTGAAAAAACTTTGAATTTAAAAAATTAAGTAGAAAAACTTGTCCTTCCTCGTTTGCAGGATTTATCATTTGGTTTAGTTGCACACCGAGTCTATTTGCCAAGGGTAGTAGTTTATCTATTTTTGGGTATTTCTTACCCTTTTCAATTTCATTTAAGTAGGAGGTTGAAAGTCCTGTTGAGTCGGCCAGATCTTTTAATGATAATTCATTTAAAATTCTTAGCCTTTTTAGGTTTAGACTCAGTGTGTATTTTAAGATTTCTTGGTTCGTTTCCAATTTTTTTCCTCAAAATCTTATAGTTTTTTTATTTGGGGAAGTAAAGATGCTGCCAAGTGAAAAATCGCCTCCAGCGAATTTTCGCTTGACTGGGAAATTTTAAAAAGATTAATCTTTGTAAAAAAAATAAATATTGGAGGCTACCTTTGATCTCATTAACTCCGGATGATGGAAGAGAAATTGGAAATAATATTTGGATTGAGTCTGCCTGGGAACATCAGGAAATATTTCCATTAGAATTAATGGCGATTATCCATAAATTTTCCAACCAGTTTGAAAATCGAAGAAAAATTCTATTGGAAAATAGAAATATTCGCCAAAAAACTTATGATAATGGAACATTGCCTACCTATACTATGGACCATTTAGGAGCTTTGGACCCATCCTGGAAAGTATCCCCCGTGCCTTCAGATTATTTATGTAGAAGAGTGGAAATCACTGGCCCTATTAGTGATGCCAAAATGGTAATTAACATGCTTTCTCGAAATAAAGATGGTCTTATGGCAGATACGGCCATGCTTGATTTCGAAGATTCCATGAAACCTGATTGGGAAAATGTAATAGCAGGATATAAAAATTTGATTGGTGCCGTGGATGGAACCCTTGAATATATTCAAAAAGAAAAAATTTATAAATTAAATAAAGAGGATATGCCCGGTATAATGGTTAGGGTCCGAGGCCTTCATATGGATGAAAAGAAGGTTCTGGTAAAAGGTAAACCAATTTCAGGTGGTCTTTTGGATTTAATTGTTTGTTCATATCATGTGGCCAAAAAATTAATTTCCCAAGGTAAAACCCCTAAATTCTACATCCCCAAATGTGAACATTTTGAAGAGGCAAGATGGTGGAATGATCTGCTTTTTTCAATTGAAGATACTCTAGGAATTTCCCCTGGAAAAATTAAAGTAACACTATTAGTTGAAACCCTTCCCGCTGCCTTTCAAATGGAAGAAATTCTTTTTGAAATTAAGGAACACATAATTGGAATGAATGTAGGAAGGTGGGATAAAATATTTTCCGATATAAAAATCTTGAGGAATTATCCAGATAAAATAGCTCCAGATCGGGCCACTATAAATATGTCAAAATTTTGGATGGATAATTATGCCAAAAGATTAATTAAAATCTGTCATTCACGAGGTGCAATGGCCATAGGTGGGATGTCAGCTTTTACACCAGGTAAAACTCCAGAAATAATTGAGGAACAAACTACAAAAGTTAAAACCGATAAAAGTTATGAATTTCAAATTGGTCATGACGGATGCTGGGTATCCCATCCTTATTTTATCAAGACTGCCTTAGAAAGTTTCCCCAAAAAAAATCAAATGGAAAGAACGCTGGAGGATTTTCCGAAATTTCCTGATCTTTTAATGGATGGAAAGGGCCCAAAAACCATGGATGGATTAAGAAAAAATATTCGAGTAGGGATTGCATATTTGGAAGGTTGGTTAAGGGGAATTGGATGCGTGTCCTTTGATAACTTAATGGAAGATCTTGCAACCCTGGAAATTTCCAGAGTTCAAACCTGGCAATGGTTACATCATCAAATTACTTTGGATGGTGGAGAAAAGGTGACAACCCAATTATTGCGAAAACTTTTTGATGAAGAATTTAAAAAGATTTGTGATCAAATGAAGGATAGCCCGGATTATCCCAAAATACGGGATTCTTATCACCGAGGAGCAATGGCCGCAGAAGAAATATTTTTATCAAATGAGTTTAAAGAATTTTTAACAACATAAAAAAGGTGGATTTATGTCTCGACTGGAAGAATCATGGAATAATAATGAGCGATGGAGGGGGGTAAGAAGAGATTACAGTACTTCTGATGTTTTAAAACTTAGAGGTTCTTTTGATTTAAAATATTCAATTGCCGAGCGGGGGTCGAAAAAATTATGGGAATTGTTAAGAAATACCCCTTACATCAATGCCTTGGGGGCCTTAACTGGAAATCAAGGTGTCCAACAAGCAAAAGCAGGATTAAAGGCGATCTATCTTAGTGGATGGCAAGTTGCTGCAGATGCAAATTTGGCCGGTGAAATGTATCCAGATCAAAGTCTTTATCCAGCAAATAGTGTTCCTCAAGTCGTTAAAAAAATTAATAATGCTTTATTAAGGGCCGATCAAATTGAATTTGCTGAGGGAGAAGTCTCAAGAGATTGGTTGGTTCCTATTGTGGCAGATGCTGAAGCTGGTTTTGGTGGAGCTCTAAATTCTTATGAGCTAATGAAATCTATGATTGAAGCAGGCGCATCAGGAGTACATTTTGAGGATCAATTGGCCTCAGAGAAAAAATGCGGGCACCTTGGAGGAAAAGTTTTAGTACCTACTTCTCAATTTATCAGGACCTTGACGGCAGCAAGACTTGCTTCAGATGTAATGGATGTACCAACAGTTTTAATTGCTAGAACTGATGCAGAATCTGCAAGTCTACTAACTAGCGATATTGATCCATATGATCATTCCTTTATAGTAGATAGAAATAGGACCACAGAGGGATTTTTTAGAATACAAAATGGAACAAAAACTGCCATTCACAGAGCATTGGCCTATGCACCTTATGCAGATTTAATATGGTGTGAAACAGGTACTCCAGACCTAAAGCAGGCCAAGGAATTTGCTGAAGGCGTAAGGTCACAATTCCCAGGTAAAATGTTGGCATATAATTGTTCACCATCATTTAATTGGAAGAGACATTTAGATGCGCAAACAATTTCCAAATTCCAAATTGAATTAGGTGCTATGGGTTATAAATTTCAATTTGTAACTTTGGCCGGTTTCCATAGTTTAAATTATGGAATGTTTAATTTGGCAAACGATTATAAAAATAGAGGAATGAGCGCGTATTCTGAGCTTCAGGAAAATGAATTTTCTCTTGAAAGAATAGGATATACTGCGACCAAACATCAAAGGGAAGTAGGCACGGGTTATTTTGATCTAGTTAGTAACATCGTTTCCGGAGGTAAATCCTCGACTCTTGCCATGAAATCTTCTACAGAAACAGCTCAATTTCATTAAGATATTTATAGGAGGATGTTTTTTTACATCCTCCTATTTTTAATTCAATCTTGATCGAACCCAATAACCATAAAATTCACCTGGGCTAATTCCAATCCTATTTATTATCGCCCTAACGGGACCCAGATAATTGGGTGATCCAAATTGGCCTATTGAATTGGAAAGTATTGGAGAATCACCTCCCTCATCCGAGTCTCTAAATCCATTGAGACGGCCGATTACAAAGAAATTATTTTTTCCTCCATAAAGCGCCTCAAAACCTTCTCGGGTAAGCCATCGATTGGAACGGTCAATAATTTTTCTCAATTCCTTGGCAACTTTTTGGTATTCATCCTTTTCCAGTTCCTTTTTAAGGGTGGTGAAATTTGCCCGCATTATTGCCATCCGGAGAGGATGGAACTTTCCTTTTTTATAGGTTTCAATAAGAATTTTAAATTCTTCTGGGGAGAGCTCCAGAAGATGTTGAATCCCCTCCTCATATACGTAGGTTTCGACAGAAATATCGTAGAGAAATATCTTTTTTGTTTGTTTTAAACTTAATTCGGGAAAGAGTATCTGACCGTATTCTTCATTGATTTTTTTTATAATTTCCTCGGCCTTCTTTTGCGAAATTGCAAAACCTCGAAAACTTTTTAGGATGCTCCCAAATGGGGTAATAAAACTTCCTTTTTTTCTTAAGTGTTCTTTAACTTTGCCTTCGACTTCGCCCTCAACAGTTACAGAGTAAAGTACAGAAGATCCACCAATTGAGTCTCCAGGTGCACCATTTGATGGGGAACCAGTATTAAGGCCAATGTCAGTAAAAGAATCCAAAACACCATTAATTGCATCAAAGGCGAAAGATTCTATATCCAATCCCCTGCGGAAAGCTGCAGTTGATAAAAACAAATCTTTTTTTGCACCCTCAGGATGAACAATTTGAATATCTGTTTTGTCTGAAACTTTGGACATTTTATAAGGGCCAAGTCCTAATTGGATTAACGCTTCATTAAAATGGTTGGTTAAAACAAACGGCTTTTGATAACTGTTCATAAATTCTATGGAGTTATTTCTAAAAAGGCTTTCCAGGGAGCGGATTGATTTCAAAACTTCCGGATTTTTCTTTAGGTCTGGGTTAATATTTAAGCTATAAAACTTCGTTTTTGCCAATCCTTTGCTTAATTTTACTGCCGCATTTAAAACCGGCATCACCGGTCTAAACTGGAAAGTTAGGATAAGGGAAGAAACGTCCCCCATATCCTTATAAACCTGGATTGTGTTTTCATCTGAGCGATAAATGTGTAAACGGAAAATATTTAAGTGGCTTCCAGCAATGGAACCGGAAATTTGCACAAGGCGATGAGGAGAAACACCTGCAGAGACTCCTCCTCCAAAGGAAAGGTAATCAGAAATGATTAGACTTTCCCCTATACCAAGTCCCTTTTTAAAGATTGCCATATTGTCAGAAATTATTTTTTGTCTTTCCTCCTCCTTAAGGTTCTCAATTTTTCCACTTAACATTTCTGTAAAAATTCGGGCCTGTTTCTTTTTAAGGTAGGGTACAAGAATATTTCTAAAGGGATATTTGAAAGACGCCTTAAAACTTATTACAGGTCGAAGGTGAGAATAGGTCCTGGTGTATGAAACCTGTGCCTGTCCGGAAACCGACCATGGTGTAGGTACCCCTTCAACTCTAGCATACGCACCTAGGGCCACTGTAAATCCTAAAACGTCGGCCAATTGGATTTTGTTATCGGTTCCCAAATAACTTCCGATAACGACATCTCGGCTTAAAATGAGGTTTCCATTAACAGTTGGATAGGCCCATATACCAAGAGGAATATTAGAAATAATTCCTGTGTTTATGAAATTTTCAAATTGGTCAAAAAAAAGTTTTCCCATTCTTTCTTGAAGAGCAGCATTCAACCAGCGCTGATTATTTAAATAATGGGAACTAATATAGCCAATTGCATTTTCAAGTGCCTGGGAAATAACTGTGGAGCCAATAAAATGGCCTATTTCTGATCCGGAAAGAGGAGATTCTGGATCTCCAAAGGAGTAGCGAGCCGCATGACCTGGCCAATTTTGGGCCAATAGTTTTCCCTTTTTTAAGAGTTCTCCCATGGTGATATTTGGATCAAAAGGGAGGTCTTGAGAATCCAAATTTAAAAGTTCTCGCAGATGATTTCTTCTAGCGATAATTTTTTCTACCAATAAGGCAGAAACTTCTGGAGGGAAATAAGATTTTTCAACTACTTCCTGCCAATCATTCCTTGAAAGTTTTAGAATCCTCCTCATAATCCATCGTGCATCTTCATATGGTGTTGTAAAATTTTCTGCAGATTCATATTCCAGTTTCAATTGCTTGTTTATTATTCTGCCTGCATTCCAATTATAAAGATTAACTGACTCAGGAATGTTTACCAGTGAATATGGAACTAATAGGGAGTTTAGTAGTCTTCGACCATTAATTAAATCTTGGGGAATAAAACCAACCGATAGGTTGTAGAAGTGATCGGATGAATCCATTACCAAAACATCTTGAATTTCTATGGAGGTTTCATGGAGTTTTGGGCCATCTCCTAAAACTCCCTCACCTTTTTTCCAAAGAAAATCATCCTGGTTCTCACAAGGAAGTTGGACAATTGAATTTTTTCGAATCACCCCTCCCCGGATTGCCAAGCACATTCCACTATGCTTAACTTTAATTTGAAAATTTTCACCAATTTGCTCTAGGATGAATCGTTGATTGTCTTTTTTATTACAATCATTTTCAATTACCCTGGTTTTTTTAATTTCCGATCCACCTTTTATGTCCAAGCATTTTCCAGTCATAGGTGAAATGATAGTAAAATCACCTTCTTGGGTTTTTTCTAGGAACCAATTGCTCACCGAAAAATTTCCGCATTCAGTTTCATCGATACTACTTCCAGATTTTTTAGGATTTCTTCCCAAGCATAGCCCAGATCCTAGATTTATTATTTGATTAAGATTTTTTTCCTGAAAGTTTCGGTAGTTTTCTCTAAATTCTTCCCGTTCAAGGCGGTCAATCGCATTTAAGTGATCCTTATAATCTGGAATCCATCTGGAAGGATCACCAAAGGTGGCATCAGATAAATCCCTAAAAAACACATCTTTTTCAACTGGATTTGAAAATTTTAATTTTAATTTCGACATCCATTTAACAGGTGGGACATTATATCCAAGTTTTCTTAAAAGATTTTTTCGAAGGAGTAAATTGTGGGCCTCTTTTGCTGCCCAAACTATAAACGTTTTTCGGTTTCCTGTTTCGTCGGTTTGGGAAATTGTGAATCGAAATCTCCCAGAGCGGGTAGGCACGGTATCTTCATAATCCGATTCATTATTGGGATTTAATTCCAATGAATCAAAAGACTCCTGTAGTGGCATCGGGCTTAGGTTTTTCCAAAGAACAGTTGTGGAATCAGGATCAATGGTACTTAAATCAAAAGAGCTTCCTATCACCATTTGGTGGGCATCTTCCGGTAGAAGATGTCTTCCATTAAGATAGAGATCAGATGCAGGTGGAAGTCCATATTCAAGTGGAACCATTCCAGATTTGAATTCCACCCCTGGTTCTATATAAACACCCTGAGTATCCTGGGCAAAAATTCCAATATTTAAAATAAAAAGATTAATTAATAAATAAATTTTAAATTTCATTATTTGATCTCCATAAATCGAAGTTTAAATTCCGAACCGGATCCTTCTTTACATAAGAGAATAAAATTAAAATATCCTCCCTTGCCAAATGGAGTAGGATTTTGAGGGATACAATTATTGGGGATGATAATATTATATTTTAGTGGAGAGTAGGGTCGGTCAAATTCATCCAAGGTTAGAATATAGACAGCATCAGTAGTTAATTGAGTGGTATCCACATAAAGGGCCGGAATTGCATTTTCTCCCGACCCCTTAATGATTGGATAAAAGGTTTCGGAAAAGAGTTCACCAGGTAGAAAAGAGAATCGTTGAATGGGCCGTGAACCAATCTGAACTTTTCCATCCGTCCCTTGAACATGGACTTTAAGTTGCCCTTTAGTTTGAAAAAAAGTTATTAAATCGCCATTCTTTTTATAGGCAGCTAAAGGCCCTAGAATGTTATCAGTATAACTATCCTGAATGTAGGTGGTGGAAAAATTTACTTCCAATCCAGGAATTTCATTTGTTTGGGCCAAATTACTTAAATAAAGTGTATGACTATTTAGAAGTCCTGCACCTAGAATGCTTTGATTGTAGATGGGGCCATTTTTTGTCAATTCATTTACCGTAAGGTAAACATAACCTTCAAAATGACTTTTATTTTCCCTTATTGGCGATGGTTTTGGAATGCCGTCTAAATTTAAGTCAATTGACATTAATTTGGTAAAGAAATTTTTTCCAACGCTTACAAGACATTGGGCCTTTCCCTTATTGAAGTTTTCTAAAGATTGAGGAACCATTTCAAGGAAATTAATCTTATCATTCCAGACAAGAGTTAATAATTTTTTTAGTTCCTTTCTCCAAGGGTCATTATCGATAATCCTAGTTGTAAAGGACCATTCCCCATCAATTATTTCTGGAAGAAGGTAAAAGATGTGATTTTCAGTGGAGTTATTTGCCCCTAACCATGGATCAAGGGATTGATCTTTTTTGGGAATTCCCGCCTCTTCCATAAAAATTGGAATTGCCATTTTACCAATTGATGGAATGTTTTTTGGCAAAAAAGAAATAAAGGATAATTTTTTAAAATTTAAAAATGTTGTTTCAGGGAAAAATTTTATTAAAGGAATTTTTTTAAAAAGGGGATTTAGGTTTTCATCGTAATAGGAATATTGAAGATATGATTTTTCCCCATCTTTTGCCAAGGAACTTATAAAAAAGTCTGGTTTTCCATCATAATTTGCATCCAAAGTTAAAAGGGAAATGATGTTTTTGGCCTTAGGAAGGAAGACGGCCTCTTCCATTTCAGAGAATGTATTATCTGAAAATTTTATAAAATGGAGTTTTAGACCTTCCTCAAGTTTTTCTTCAAAAAAATAGATAGGGGTATTTTTTCTAAAATAGGGATCAGAGACTGTAATAAGCCTGGGTATTCCGGTTTTTGGATTCACTGGGATATTTGGTGCCACCAATGGGAAGTTTTTAAAATTCGGGTTATCTTCCGCTTTTATCGCAAATCTTAGGGAAGTTTTATAAGAGCTTATTAATTTTCCTCCCTCAAACAAGGAAATTTTAGTTTTTGTATTGGAGTCACCCATAAGAGTTTGAAACTGGCCTTTAAATTTTAGGGATAGAGACTGACCTTCCTTTAAAGGGTTTAAAGTGAGTTCAGATTTTTCTAAATTAATATTCTCATCCTCGAAAGAAACCTGGATGGTGATAGGATTTTCTTGATCCAACCAAAAATTTTTAAAAGTCAGCGGAAATTCGAAGGTGCCATCATTTGGATTTACAGAAAACGGTCTTAGGTCTTTAAATAAAGGCCGAATAACGGAAATTGGTTTTTGTCCTACTGCCTTTCCAATATTTGCCAGACCATTTAGAAAAAATTTTGAATCTTCTTCTAAAATTGGTTTTGCCGTGGAAAAAAGACGGGCCTTTACTTCATTTTCACTTATGTGGGGATTTATTCCTTTAAGTATTGCCACTGAAGCAGAAATAAATGGTGCGGCTTGGCTGGTTCCATTTTTAATTTCATATCCCTTTATGGAAAAGTGTTCTGGATCCATAAATCTGGGATAGGTGGAAAGTATATTTTCTCCAGGAGCAAGGAGATCAACATGTCCTCCATAATTTGAAAATCTTGTAATTTTTCCATCAGCTTCGATAGCTCCAACACAAATAACTTCTGGATAAGCACAAGGAAAAATTTGTGAATCATTTCCATTATTACCTGCAGCAGCGATAATGGTAATTCCTTGATTTTGTGCCTCTCTAATAGTTTCTCTTAAATAATTGGTATCCAAAACCGATGGCCAGCCTAGGCTTAAATTTACTACTTTGACCCCCCTTTTAATGGCGTAAAGGATTCCTTTCGCTATTCTATCGGTCAAGGTTATGGATCCAGATCCCTGATTTCTGGAATTTTCCTTTTTCCTAAGTACTTTAATGGGTAAAATTTTTATTCGATTTGATAATCCTGTTATTCCTCTTTTGTTATTGGAAGTTGCGGCAATTATACCTGCAATATGAGTTCCATGGCCCTCATCATCATAAGGTCGATTATCTCCTTCTAATGTTTCTGTAGAAAAATTCCAACCTAAGCAATCCCCTTTATAACCATTTCCATCATTATCATTTTGGGGATTAAAAGGAGGGATACCATTTTCATTGCATTCCGTGGGATTTCTAAAATAATTATCTTTGAGGTCAGGATGTTCAAGATCGGCCCCATGGTCTAATACTGCGACAACTACATCTTCTTTTATTAAGGAAGAAATTAAATTAAAGGAAGAAAATATTCCGATATCAACAGATGGGACGCCTAATATTTCAATCTGATGAATATCATCTAGATCTTTGAAAATTGTTTGCCCATTGTTGTAAAGTCCCCATTGGTAAGGAAGGAGAAGATCATTGGTTAATTCAATGGCATCTGTAGCAGGTTTAACTGTTTGGGACGCATCAATTCCATAAACCTTTTCTACTTTCAGGACAAAATTAAGGGATTGAATTTTTTCCTTTATACTTTCTCTTTCTTCAGGGGTTGCGGAAAAAATAATTTTATAAAGGCGTTGAAAATAAGATGAAGGGTAGTTATCAAATTGAAAGGCCTTAATTTTTTTGCCGATTGAAAGTAATTGCTGGATTTGATTAGGATTGGGTTTTTCTTTAAATTCTACCATTAAAGAATTTTCAATTTCAATATTGCCAGGAAGAGATTCTCCAGAACAGGGAAATTGAATTAGAAAAAAAATTAAAGAACAAAAAATGAAAGTCTTTAAGGATAATTTATTAGAAATCATTAACCACTCCTTAAGAAAAAAATGTCGAGGGTTTTTCGAGAATGTTTTAAGGAGCAAAAACCTAGCAAGGTAAAAGAAGGATAGCAAAGAATATTTCAAACACCTTGCGATAGATGCGACGTAAATTTTAAAAAAGAAAAATACTGCGCTCGTTTTTTTCTCCTTTTTAATAGGAAATTTAAATTTATAATTAGAAAGAAAGTAAAATCTCACTACCGCAATAATTGCGGAGCTATAAAAATAAATTATTTTTTTTCTTGACGAAATTTTACAACCTATTCAAAAATTCTTTCTCAATTGATTATTGTGATCAAGTAACAACAACTTTTTTCAAGGAGAAAAAATTATGAAACGGATTTTAGTTTTGCTTACTCTGGGACTTTCTTTCTCATTAACAAGCTGTAAAGGCGTTCTAGAAGACTTTACTGGTATTGGAACACATGAAGGGGAAAAATTTGGAATGAATCAAGCTGCAGTACTTTTTGTACAAGAAGTACTAAACGGTTGTGGGGAAAGCCCAAGCCTTCTACCAACCAATGGAATGAATAAAACTCTTACCTGTGATAATGGATGGAGACTTGTAAAAGGCGATACTTGGAGAGAAGGTTGGATCGTAGTTGAATGTGCCAATGCGGTTCTTTGTTCTTTTCCTCATGGGCCATTTGGTTCATATCTTGAGCATGGAAAATTTATGGCCTTCAACCTTTATAACGTAGACCAAAATGGTGGATGGTATAAACCAGGTCAAAACATCTATGATTGTGAATTGGAAGGTGTTTATGTTGAGTTAATTGGAATGATCGCCGGATCCAACCAATACATGGACGCAGCTGGAAACATTTACTCTGAAGCTGGCGAATCCAAAAAAGATCTTGAAGCAATTGGTGCAAACGTTGAAAAAATGGAAGCTAAGGAACTTGCAAATGTCCTAAGCACAAGCTTTGGAATGAGTGAAGACCGATCTTTTGAAGTTGCAAAACTTACAAAAGCATATCAAAAAATTGCTTCTAAGCGATCACTAACTGAAATGGAAAAAAATCATTTTTCATCAGACCTTCTAGGTGTGAATTATAATGATGCTCTAAACGCCTTTAAAAATAAATTACAAGGAAATGGTGCATCTTATGAAGATATGATTGAAAAAGCTGCAGCTAAAAATGGTACTTCACCAGAAGCCATTTCTATGGTTGTGGAAGGATTACTAAATCAGTAATTAAATTTGTATTAAAACAAATTAGGGCCTCCCAAAGGGAGGCCTTTTTTATTTTTGATTTAAAATCTTATCGACCTTGGCCGCAAAAATAAAATCGCTTTCTACTAAACCATTTATTTTATGGGTCCAGATTTCAATATCCAAATGGCCAAAACCAATATGAAGTTCAGGATGATGCCATTGTTCATCAGCTTCCTGGGCAATTTTAAGTGCCAATTCCATTGGTTTTTTCATCTGATGAAGCTTAACCTTTCTTAAAAGCCTTGTATTGTTATTGGTTAACTCCCAATCTTGGGAAATTTGCTCCTTGAATTTTAAAATTTCCTCTATTTTTAAAGGGGGGATTTCAC
The DNA here is from genome assembly GCA_964400895.1 of uncultured Bacteriovoracaceae bacterium. Taxonomy (GTDB): domain Bacteria; phylum Bdellovibrionota; class Bacteriovoracia; order Bacteriovoracales; family Bacteriovoracaceae; genus CAYNWL01. The sequence continues at coordinate 70,143 of CAYNWL010000003.1, read as the reverse complement.
CAGAACAGGGGATACATTTTTTATCTGATAGTGTCATATTAAAAATATTAAGAGAAAAATAGCTTGGAAGTCAAAATTAACAATTATATTATTATCCTCCAAATTGAGGCGTTAAATGAAGTGTTTTACTCTTCTCATTCTAATATTTTTTAACTCTGTTTTTGCTCAAGAAACATCCCCAGGTCCAGAGGGGCCAGCAAAAGAAGAGCGTCCATCTGCTGGGTCCGATTTAGTAACCAGCTTAAAATGGTTGGTACAGGGTTCTTATAAACAATTTGATAAAAATAATCTTTATACTTTTGGAGTAGCTGTACCTGCAACTTGGTATGCCTTTGGCCAGGATACTTATGTTTATAATTCCTCCCAGGGAAAAACCGTTCCAAATGGTATAGAGTGGGTTTCTAACGCTTCGGTATTTTTCGCCACTCCTGTTCTTCAAATCGGATTATATTATTTAGGTAGGGGGAATGATGACCCTAAGATGATGCAATATGCGATGGAAATGTTTTCCACAACCTATTTGGTTTTCATAGAAACATTTTTATTTAGTTATATTGATGTACATTCTAGACCTGATAGCAATAATTTAGATAACCTAGAAAGTTTAAGGGGTCCCTCTTCCTTTACTTCGGGTCATATGATTGCCTATACAACTTTATTTTCTAAAACCCTTCAATATTATGGACCGTGGTGGTCCTTAATCCCTCTTTCTGCAGCCGTAATGACCGGTTATGAAAGAGTAGTTGCTCAAAAGCATTATTTATCTGATGTGGTAGGTGGTTTTTTTCTAACACTACTTGGATCTGAAGGTGTTAGGGCCGCTGCAAAATGGAAAGATAATAATCCAGTGTTTAAATTTATATTTGAACATGATGTGAAAGTTGGCTATGGACGGAAGGGTGATGGGTTTATTTATAACCTATCTTGGACTTTCTAAACTTTTCTCAAAAATTCTGTAGGTCTTATATGGAGTTGCCCCCATTTTTAGAATGGGTTTATTCATTGCAAGATTATTTTCTAAAACCCAGCCCATCTCACCATTTCTAAGACCTGCTTTTTTTGCCACTTCTTGTGCCTTCATAAAAAGAATAGAGGGAAGACCAAGGTTTCTATATTGGGGTAGTATTCCCAATGTTAAAACTCTAATTTGTGACACATATTTTTTCTTATTTAAGAGTTTAAAAATGCCAGTTGGAAAAAGTTTACCATTGGGTATGTGTTTTAGAACCTGATTGATATCTGGGACACACCCAATAAAACCAGCTTCCTTTCCATTTACCATCGCAAATTGAACAAAATCCTCGCTGATAATGTATTTAAGCCCTTCACAGGTTGCCGAAAATTCTTTGTCAGTCATGGGTACAAATCCCCAGTTATCTTCCCATGCTTGGTTATAAATATCTTTCATGACCTTTACTTCATAATTCCAATTTTTCTTATTTACTCTTCTGAAAGATATATTTTCCTTTTTTTGAATTTTCTCAGAAATTCTTTTGATACTTTCGGGCATATCGAAATTTACTGGAAGGTGGTAGGAGATTAGATCCATTGATTTATGGTACCCAGCTCCTTCAATGAAATCCCTATGAAAAGGAGGGTTATATGTCATCATTATATAGGGATCGTATTCAAATCCTTTTATAAGTGTCCCACATTCATAATTTGTTGAAGGATGGACAGGTCCTTTTATTTTGGTCATTCCAAGGGATTTCAAATATTTTTCAGCAGTATCAAAGAGTGCATCAGATACCTTTTTATCTGAAACACATTCATAGAACCCAAAAAATCCACATTTTTCACCATAGGTTTTTTCATGCATTAAATTTGTAATAGCGGAAATTCTTCCTATTACCTTGGCGTCTTCTCTAGCTATCCAGGAAGTTATGGTGCCAACTTCGTTAAAAGGATGTTTCGGTTCAAAGAATTCTTTAACAGCAAGTCGTAGTGGAGGAACCCAATTTTTTAAATCACCATAAAGGTGGAAGGGTAAATCAAGAAATTCTTCCAGATCTTTTTTGGTATTAACTTTCTCAATTTTAAAAGTCATTTCCGCAATGTTCCTATTTGAAAAAAGGAACTTATTTCAAATTTGTCGAATTGCCTAGGGTTTACTTTATGCGTTACAAAAATAATTACTTGTTTTTCGATTTTAGGATATCAATTTTTCTTTTAAGGGAGGTTAATTTAATTACCAGCTGAGTCTCTTCCTCAATATGCATATTTAGAAACTTAACCGCAAAACATTTAAAATTTGGTTGGGTCTTTTCCAGCTCTTTTACCACCTCAATACTTGGAACTTTAAATTTTTTATCTTCAATTTGAATTGTTATTCTTGATAAAATTTTTCCGATTTCAAAATCACTAATTTTTTCCTGGGGTATTAAGAAGCTTGCCCCGCTGGCGGAAATATCATTAATATTATAAATTTCTTCATTAATTTTTATTTCCATTTTTAAGTTGAGTTTTGGGTCAGCTTCAACCCTTATGTTTTCCCGTTGTTGGCTTTTATAAAATATGGAAGAGGTGCTGATTTGGTAAGAATCATTTTCAAAAAGAAGTTTTCCATGGCCAAAAATGTAGAATTTATCCATATTCATTTTTAAGAATATGGGGTGGTTTATAAAATCGGATTTTTTTGGTTTAAGGATTCCAGGGGCATATTCAAGGTGGAGGCGACCCTCGTTTTTTTCCAGCTTTATGGGATAATAAATTTGAATATCCTTTTCATGTCCCTTTAACCAGACCACAATTTCCACGGATTTTTCTACAGCGATTGCTAATAAATTTAGTAATTCATCCCCAGATATTTTATTAAAGTAATATTTCGAAGATGTATCATCCAATTTTTTAGCGCCCATTTGTTCTCCTTATAAAAATTTTAGACAATTTTTGAAAAATTGGGAAATGACAATAGGGGGATTTCTGGGCATAATGCGGTACATGTTTGAAGGTCACCTCAACAAAATGGCAACGGTATTTAGGGATCCGGTGGAATATAATTTAAAACTGGGTTTTGATACTATTGATTTAAACCCCATAATTGGGAAGCAAATTTCCATTAGGTTCCTAAAGCAAATCAATTGCATAAATTGTGGGAAAATTACAAAAAAAAGTTATGCAGGAGGTCATTGTTTTCCCTGCTCCCAAAAATTGGCAAGTTGTGATCTTTGCGTTTTAACCCCGGTTCTTTGCCATTATGCAGAGGGTACCTGTAGAGAACCTAGCTGGGGTGAATCCCATTGCATGATTCCCCATTATGTTTACTTGGCAAATACTTCCGGCCTAAAGGTGGGAATCACCAGGACTACCCAGATTCCAACTAGGTGGATAGATCAGGGGGCCATCTGTGCACTGCCTATAATCAAAGTGGCCACGAGATTCCACTCTGGAATTATTGAAAAAATGATTTCCGAATTTATTAGTGACAAGACGGATTGGAGAAAGATGCTCAAAGGGGAGACAGTTAGTCTTGATTTGATAAGTGAAAGGGATTCTCTTTTTGAGGAAATCGGCGCCTTATTAGATGAACTAGAAGACCGGTTCGATGAGGGAGAAATGGAAATATTAGAAAATGAGACTGTAGTTAATATTTCTTATCCGATATTAAAGTACCCTCCATTGATGAAATCACTTAAATTGGATACTAATCCAGAAATATCAGGAACCCTTTTAGGGATTAAAGGGCAATATTTATTGTTGGATTGTGGTGTTTTTAATATCAGAAATCACACAGGTTATTTAGTTGACTTTAGGAGTTAAAATGAAGGAAAGCGGACCCAGGGTTGTAAAATTAGAAGAATATAGTCCATCTCCATTTATAATTACGGATGTATTTTTAATATTTGAATTAAATGAAAATAAAACTCTTGTTAAATCCAATCTGAAAATAAAAAGAAATCCAGATTTTGAAAAAAAATCCAACGAGTTGGTTCTTGATGGCCAGGATTTAAAATTAATCTCACTTTATTTGGATGGAGAGGAGATTAAAAGAGAACGGTATAATTTAACTTCGGAAAAATTAACTATTTCGATCACCAAAGATGAATTTTCACTGGAGATTCAAACGGAAATTAATCCTGCTTCAAACACAGCTCTACAAGGTCTTTATAAATCAGGAAATATTTTTTGTACCCAAAATGAACCAGAGGGATTTAGAAGAATAACATATTTCATTGATCGTCCGGATATAATGGCCAAATATAGGACAAAAATTATAGCTGATAAGACCAAATACCCTGTCCTTCTTTCAAATGGGAATCCAGTTGATTCAGGTGAATTAAACGATGGACTACATTTTGTTGAATGGCACGATCCTTTTAAAAAACCCTCTTATCTTTTCGCTTTAGTTGCTGGTGACTTGGGCCTTATCCAGGATAAATTTGTTACAAAGTCAAAGCGGATAATAGATTTGCGGATTTATTCAGATAAAGGAAATGAGGATAAGTGTAAATTTGCCATGGAAAGCCTAAAGAAGGCAATGAAATGGGATGAAGACACTTTCGGTCTAGAATATGATCTTGATATTTACATGATTGTAGCAGTGGATGCATTCAATATGGGGGCAATGGAAAATAAAGGTTTAAATATTTTTAATTCCAGCGCTGTTTTGGCAAATCCCGAAATTGCAACTGATGACAACTACCATCGGATTGAAAGTATTGTGGCCCATGAATATTTTCATAATTGGACCGGGAACCGTGTAACTTGCAGGGATTGGTTTCAGTTGACCCTAAAGGAAGGACTGACTGTTTATAGGGATCAGGAATTTTCAGCAGATCATCACTCAAGAGCAGTCCAAAGAATTCTAGATGTACAAAGTTTAAAAGAAAGGCAATTTCCAGAAGATGATGGTCCTACCGCACATCCCATAAGGCCTTCCACCTATATGGAGATAAATAATTTTTATACTGCAACCGTTTATGAAAAAGGAGCAGAAGTAATTCGAATGATCCAAACACTTTTGGGACCTAAGGGTTTTAGAAGGGGAATTGATAAATATTTTGAACTTTATGATGGTATGGCAGTAACCACAGAGGATTTCATCCATGCTATGGAGACCGCAAACCAAATTGATCTAAGCCAATTTAAAAATTGGTATTCACAATCTGGCACTCCAAAAATTAAAATTGAAACCTCTTATGATCAGGATTCAAAAACATTCACACTTTCGGTGGAACAAATATCTCCTGTGTTGCTCCATTTTCCACTAAAATTGGCCCTTTTAGATGAAAAAGGAATGGATATTCCTTTAAAATTGGCAAACAGAGAAGAAGGTAAACTTCTTAAATACGGTGTTTTGGAAATAAAAGATAGAGAGGAGAAATTCCAATTTAAAGGAATTAAAAAAATGCCTTACCTTTCCCTGAATAGGGATTTTTCTGCACCAGTGAAGCTTATTTGGGATCAAAGTCTTGAAAATCAAATATTTCTTTTGGGACATGATTCAAATGAATTCAACAGATTTGGTTCTGCCCAGGAAATGGCCAATAGAATTATCCAAAATGAAATTAATTGTCTCCATAGCCGAAAGAATTTGGATATAGGTTCTGAATATATTACGGCATTTGGAAAACTCCTGGAAGATAATTCAATAGACCCTCATTTTAAAGCACTTTCACTTCAAATTCCCTCAGAAGGAGTTCTGCTTCAAGACCAGGAAGTATTTGATTTTGAGGGAACGCATTTGAGTAGAGATTATCTAAAAAAAGTTCTGGCCAAGACTTTTAGAAAAAAAATGCTTAATCAATACCTTTCCTTGGCCACGCCAAAGAAATACTCTCTATCCAAATATGATATAGGGAATAGGGCACTAAAAAACATACTCATGGACTATTTATCATCCCTTGAAGAAGAGGAAATTTTTGAATTAATAAAGGATCAATTCGACAGCGCTAATAATATGACCGACCAAATAGGGGCATTAAGATGCTTGGTTAACTCAAGTTCCCCCTTTAAAAATTCTGCGCTGGATTCCTTCTATTTTAAATGGAATCAAAACCGTTTAGTCATGGAAAAATGGATATCACTTCAGGCCCTAAGTCCAATGCAAGAGACCTATTCTAGATTATATGAATTAGAAGATTTACCTGTATATGATAAAACAATTCCAAATCTAGTTCGTGCATTATGGGGAAGTTTCACTTCTAATTTTGTCCAATTTCACCATAAGAGCGGTCGAGGATATTCTCTGGTGGCAAAAAAGATAATTGAACTGGATTCCATAAATCCTCAGGTATCTTCATCTTTGGCAAAAGCATTTAAACATTACAAAAAACTTATGCCTGAAAATAAGAAAATTATGAAATTAGAGCTAGAAAAAATAGTGAACAATGGAGGAATTTCTAAAAATACTTTAGAAATCGTATCTAAGACCCTTGCTTAGAATTTCCTCAACTATTTTTTCTGTTTCCAAAGATGCAAGTCCTCTTATTTTTTTATGAAAATAAATTTCATTTTCAGATTCTTCGTAGTTAATATTTATTGTGTAAGCCCCATATCTTCTTGCCTCTTCAACAAATCCAGCTGCGGGGAAGACAGTACCTGAAGTACCGATGGCAATGAAATACTGACAGTTTCTAAGAAGATTAAATATTGTGGGAAGTTCCAGGGGAATTTCTCCAAACCAAACAATATGGGGTCTTAAAGTTCCATTTTGTTGGCAACAAGGACAATTTTCATTTTCAGAAATTAAATCAAAAACCTTTCCAGTTTTCTGGCAACGGAGTTTTAAAAGTTCCCCATGCATATGAATTATATTTTTTGAGCCGGCCCTTTCATGAAGGTTGTCAACATTTTGGGTAATTATATTAACCGTTCCGCTAAATTCCTTTTCAAGTCTTGCCAAAGAAAAATGGGCCTTGTTTGGAAATATATTTTTATCTAGAAGTTGTTCTTTTCTTTTTTCATAAAATGCAAAAACCTTTTTTGGATTTTTTCTGAAGGCTTCCGGTGTTGCCACTTCCTCTACTTTTTCCTCCTCCCAAAGGCCATTATTTCCTCGAAATGTTTTAATCCCTGATTCCTCAGAAATTCCTGCGCCAGTAAGGATTAATATATGTTCTTTTGACATCCTAGAGAAGAATAGATTTGTTTTCTGATTTTAGGTCTTTTATTGCCTGGCAAATTCTTGCGGTCATTGAATTTTCGGCTTTGGCCAACCAAACTCTTGGATCATAATGTTTTTTTGAACCAACTTCACCCTCAATCTTCAAAACCTTATCGTAATTTACCATCATATGGTCCACTACAGGCCTAGTGAAAGAATATTGGGTATCGGTATCAATGTTCATTTTTATTACACCATATTCTAGGGTTTCATGAATTTCACTAAGTAGTGATCCTGAGCCTCCATGGAATACCAAAAGATGTCTAGCATTTTGGCCAAACTCTTTTTTTACCGCTTCTTGTCCTTTTTTAAGTATTTCTGGTTTGAGTTTAACGTTTCCTGGCTTGTAAACTCCATGGACGTTTCCAAAAGTTGCAGCATACATAAATTTACCAATTTTACTTAGGTTTTTATAAATTCCAACCATCTCATCAGTTGTAGTGTAAAGTTTTTCACTAGGAGTACCTTCATGACTAACACCATCTTCTTCTCCACCTACAACACCAGTTTCCACTTCAAGGATAATTTCGTTTTTGGCGCATCTTTGAAGTAGCTCGATAGACGTAGCTAGGTTTTCTTTAAAAGGTAAAGTGGCCCCGTCAAACATATGAGAGTTGAAAAGATTAGGAAGGCCTTTGGCCCTTCTTTTTTCTGTTTCTTCTATTAAAGGAATCATAAATTTGGGAAGGTTTTTTGGCTCACAATGATCGGTATGGAGAGCTATTACAACATTGTATCTTTCTGCAACCAAATGAATATGTTGAGCTAAGGAAATTGCCCCAAGAACCATATCTTGAATTCCCTGACCAGATGCAAACTTTCCTCCGCCAGTAGAAACTTGAATAATTCCATCTGATTTTGAATCAGCAAAGGCCTTGATTGCCGCATTTGCTGTAGAACAGGAGCTGACATTTATTGCAGGATAAGCAAATTTACCTTCACTTGCCCTATCTAACATCTCACAATATTGTTTGTAGGTAGCCACTGGCATAAAAAAAACTCCTCTAAATTTAAATTTGGCCCATTTAATCCCAAAAAGCCTTTCCTCGCATTATGCAATGCCAAAATTTTATTGACAAATGTAGGGCATTCTAAAAAAATACCCTCTTATCGGATGTATACGTTAAAATACCTAAAGAGGTAAAAATTAATGATAAAAAAATTTACTCTAAAAACAACAGATAAAAATATTTTAAAAAAATGGTTTTCGCTAATGACCTTGGGGAGAATTATTGATGAAAGGGCCCCAAATTATCTAAAACAGGCGATAGGCTGGTCCTATCATGCCCCATACGCAGGCCATGATGCCATACAATTGGCAATTGGCCAGGTTTTTACCAAAGGTGAAGACCATTTATTTCCTTATTATAGAGACATGCTCACCTGTATTTCTGCAGGATTAACTGCAGAGGAAATAATTTTAAATGGGATCTCTAAGGATACTGATATAGCCAGCGGTGGGCGTCATATGAGTAACCATTTCGCAAAACCAGAATGGAAAATCCATAACGTCTCCTCATGTACCGGAAACCATTCTTTGCACGCAGCAGGCGTGGCCCGGGCAATGAAAAAATATAGACATAAGGGCGTGGCGATTTGTTCTCAAGGGGAGTCCTCCACATCAGAAGGATATTTTTATGAAGCGGTTAATGGTGCAAGTTGTGAAAAATTGCCGGTTATTTTTGTCATTCAAGATAACGGGTATGGGATTTCCGTTCCTAAAAACCAACAAACTGCCAACGAATTTGCCTCCGATAATTTTTCAGGATTCAAAAATTTAAAAATTATCCATTGTGATGGGACGGATGTCATTTCATCCATGAATGCAATGTTTATGGCCAAGGACCATGCTCTAGAAAAACAAATGCCAGTTATTGTCCATGCCAATTGTGTTCGAATCGGTAGCCATTCAAATTCTGATGCCCATGAATTGTATAGAGATGAAAAAGAACTGGCAGAGGCAAAGGCAAAAGATCCTTACAAAAAATTTAAAAAGGATTTGATTCATAATAAAATTTTTTCTGAAAACGAATTAAATCAAATTGAAACTGAAATTAAGGAAGAGGTGTTAGAGGCGCATTCAAAAGCAATGGGTGAACCTGATCCCTCACCGGATTCAATTTATGAGTTTGTAATTCCCAATGCCTATCAACCTGAAAAATATCCCGATGGTATCCACCAGGAAGATGGTGAAAAGATAAAATATATAACCGCCCTAAATAAGGCCTTAAAAGAAATGTTTAGAGAAAATCCAAATACCTTTATGTGGGGCCAGGATATGGCCAACAAAGACAAAGAGGGAATTTTCAATGTATCAAAGGGGATGCAAAAGGAATTTGGAGTCGAGAGGGTATTTAATGCGCCAATTGCGGAAGATTATATCCTGGGAACTGCTAATGGATTTTCCAGATTTAATGATGACATAAGGGTAGTAGTTGAAGGTGCAGAATTTGCAGATTATTTTTGGCCAGCAATGGAACAATTTGTGGAATGTACCCATGATTATTGGAGATCTAAGGGACAATTCTCACCAAATATTCTTATTAGATTGGCCTCTGGTGGTTATATCGGGGGTGGGCTTTATCATTCCCAAAATATTGAAGGGACCCTAACTACTTTCCCCGGTGCCAGAGTAGTGAGTCCTGCGTATGCAGATGATGTTTATGGATTAATTAAAACTGCCATGAAATCCAGAGGTATTACAGTCCTTTTAGAACCTAAGGCACTATATAACTCAAAACAGGCAATGGAATTTGTTCCTGAAGATTTTGAGGTTCCATTTGGGAAAGCCAAAGTGAGAAGAGAAGGCACTCACCTTTCTATGATCACCTACGGAAATTGTGTACATCAGTGTTTAGAAGCTGCAGAGATGCTTGCTAAGGACGGATTTGAAGTTGAGGTTTTAGATTTAAGATCACTAAAACCCTTAGATGAAGAAGGAATTTTAAAAAGCATTGGCAAAACATCAAGGGTCCTTGTAGTACACGAGGATAAAGTCTTTGGTGGATTTGGTGGAGAAATTGTTGCCTTTATCAACGAAAAAGGTTTTGAGTTGTTGGATGCTCCGGTAAGAAGACTAGGCTCCACTGATACTCCAGTTGGCTTTAACAGAATATTGGAAAGGGCCATTCTACCTAATCCACAAAAGATTTATACAGCCGCTTTAGATTTACTCAAATATTGAATACATGCCATTTTTTGGACGAAGGCTAAAACTAAGGTCATAATTATCATCTTGATTGGGGGCAAGTTTGACTTGATGGTCCTTAACCAATGTTGCCAAAATTAAGGGCCCAATAGTTTTTGAAAATATATTTCCAATGCAGATTCTCTTACCTGCTCCAAAAGGAAAATAGGAATAACGGTGTCTTTTAGAAACTCTTTCAGCAGTAAAATGTTCAGGATAAAATTCATCAGGCCTTTCCCAAAAATCTTTATGCCTATGTACTACATATTGGGATAAAATGATGATGGAGTTTTTTTTGAGTTTTATACCTTTGATTTCATCTGCTTTCAAATTTTGGCGAGAAATAGCGTATGCTGGAGGATAGAGTCTCATTGCCTCTGAATAGACCATATTGGTATACTCTAATTTTGTTAAATCATCAGGGGTCACCCTATCAGATTTTAAAATCGAACAAACTTCTTGTTTCATTTTCAAATAAACTTCAGGATTTTGTCCCAGAGAATACCAAGTCCAGACAAGTGAAATTGCAAATGTATCGTTTCCAACAAGTAGTAAAGGAATAATTTGGTCTCTTATTTCTTCAAGTGTAAATTTAGGCTCCGTTTGATTTCTTAAAAAATTTAATTGGGTTGGATATTGGGACTGCTTGCAATTTAAAATCATTTCCTCAACTGCCTTATTTATTTCACTTCTGATTTTTAAGGCATTAAGGTTTTTAGGTGTTGGAATAAAAGTTGGAAAGTTAAAAGGTGCCTGAATCCTCTTTGTTAATTCTAAGAGGGCCCTCTCAATTAAGCCTTCAAATTTTTTGTCATAACCAATATTTTCTGGACCAAAAATTAAGCCCATTGTAAGTTTAAAAGTAAAGGCGCTAATAAGAGGATAGATGTTTACTTGGCCCTTTTTTACCAAACTCTGGCTAAATTTTTGTGTTTCTGATGCCATCCAATCAAAAAACGGTATAAGGTTTTTTGGTGAAAAGGAGGGGTTTAATAATGTTTTAATTTTATTACGCTCTTTTCCTTCGGTAGTAAGTAAACCCCTACCCATAAAAGTTGCACAGGCTTGGGTGAAGTGATTCATCCTTGGGAAATTTTCTTGGGCATTACTTAATATATGTTCCACCGCATCTGGGTGAAAAAAGGTATAAAATTTAAATCCCAATGGAGCATTCAGAATAACGTAATCGCCTCTTTCTTTTTGAAACTTTTTAAAAAGTGTCAAGAAGTCCTTATCAAATTCTGGAAGGTCCCCAACCAGCCAATAGGGGAGTTTATTTTTTGAAGCTTTGAGTTCCATTTAAATTCTGAATAGTTTTCAGTTTAAAATTATTTTTAAACCTGTAAGAACTTTCCCTTCAAAAATAGTAAAGTTACCTTTTAATTTGGGTGTTTGTTTATAATTAATTAACCTTGCTTCAAAAACACCTAGAGGAAAGTTTAATGCGGTGACTTCGATATCATGGAAATCCAAAAAAGTATCTAATAATATGCTTACCGACTTAAAAATGGACTCTTTTACGCTATATATTAAAGTTATAATCTGTGGATGAGAAAATTTTTTTTCGCTTTTTAGTAAAATTCTACTCTGAAGATTTTGAGCCGTGGCCTCATCAAAAAAATATTCCAAATCAAGTCCAATTCGAAAATTTAAATTTGACTTTATTGTTGCTACCGAAACTGTATTTGAACTATGGGAAATTGAGCCGGTAATTCCTACAGGCCAAGATGGCATTCCACCAATTCCAATTGGAATAATTTCTTTAAAATCCATCGTTTTTTGAATAGCTTTTAAAGCAGCAATCCTTCCAGCGATAAATTCAACTTTTCGTTTTGGAGAAAAATTGGAATATCCAGGAAGGTCTATGATTGAATCGAGATCAAAAGTAGCGGTAATGTGGTCTACTTCCTCACCAAAGACTTTTGGAAAATTAATTACTTTAAAGGCTATTTGGTCTTCGAGTACTTTGATATCCATTTAAAGAACTTTTAGTGTCGGCGCATCCTTTTTTTTATGGCGATCATAAAGTTCTTTTAGTGAATTTGTATATAGATCTGCTAATTTTTGAATATCATCCCATGTAGGCCTTTCTTTTTTTTCTACCTTAATGGGAGTTCCTATTACTACTTTGGATATCGTTTTATAGGGAATCGGTAGGTTGAAACGTCCAGAAAAGGGGACAATCGCTAAAGTCTGAACTCCAATTTTTAGCTTATCGCGCCATTTAAGGAGGTTAGGATAGAAGGAAAATGCTTTTTCTGTTTCAAAAGCGTAAATTGGAATTAAAGTTAACCCATTTTCTAAGGCCAACCTAAAGAATATTTTATTTGAAGAAAGAATAATGGTTGCCGGGTCTCCACAATGAAGGTATTCAGCGACATCTCCAGGCGTTGTAAAGATATTTCTCTTTTTTAAATCAAGGTCTTTATAATTTTCCATTACTGCAGGTACATATCCAAGTAGATATAGAAAAGTTCGATTAAATGGTAACCAAAATAACTTTTTCTCAAAAGTACTTAGAAATCGAATATCCTTTTTAAAAAGATACCGTTCAAGAGCTTGTGAATGAATATCCATCAATCCATGGGGATGATAACATAAAACAACTCCGGTCATTCCATTTGGGAGATTAGAATCAATTATTTTAATTTCTTCAAAGTTAAATCTATCCAAGTTGATTTTATTTTTTAGGATTTGGAAAATGGGTTTAATTTTATTTCCAAATAGACCGAAAAATATCACCTCAAATAAATAATAATAAATAAGGAAAGGGAATTTAGGTAGTAAGAGTAAAAAAACAATTGCCGGTGTAATCCATCCGAAAACAAAATATAGAGTACTTGGCAGTGCTTTTAAAAAATCTAATAAAGGGAATGAAAAGTTGGTTTTTTCCCTATTATCAATTTTAAAATTTTGAATCGAATCCAAAAAGGAACCTAACTCAGGATTCTCATAGATTAATTTTAGGGGGATTTCTCCATTTTGTTTTTCCTTCCTTAAAATATGAGTCAGCTGAATTGCATTTAGGGAATTTCCACCCAAGTCAAAAAAATTATCGTTTAGGGAAATTGGTTGCCCTTTAAGCTTTAGGAGTGTTTTCCAAAGTTCCCCCATTTTAATTTCTTCGGGTTTTAAAGGAAGGTTCTCTTTTTGAGGTTCCTCCCAAATTGGAAGTTTTTTAACATCCACCTTTCCAGCGGCGTTTATAGGAAAGCAATCCATTAAAAAATATTTTGAAGGCAGGGCGTGTTTTGGCAGATTTTTTTGAAGATGTAATTTCAACTTTTCCAGGTCGATATTTTTTGGAGTGATATAAGCAATTAGATTCTGGTTTGAAACCACCAAAAAACTTCCAGTAATCCCTGTGAATTGATTTATTGTTCCTTCGACACCATCAAGTTCTAAGCGATATCCCCTTATTTTAATTTGGCGATCTGCTCTTCCAATGAACTCAAGATCGCCCAAGTTATTCCATTTCACTAAATCACCAGTCCTATAAACTGTTCCATTTCCAAATGGGTTGGGGATGAATTTTTTATTTGTAAGTTCTGGATTTTTCCAATATCCCCTACCAACACCCTGACCCCCTATAAGTAATTCTCCGATTTGGTTGGTTGTGTTAAGAGTAAGTGTATTAGGGTCGGCGACATATAATTCTGCTAGATTTAATTTTCCTCCGATATGAATACGATTGGGATCTGAAATTAAGGTGTTGGAACATGCTACAGTACATTCTGTTGGGCCATATCCATTAAAAATAGTAACTGTAGGAGGAAATTTTTTTACCACGTCTTCGGTTAATTTTTCTCCACCCAAAATTAAATATCTTAAATGTTTGCAATCTGCTGGATCTACAATTTCTGCCATCGAGGGGGTTAAACATGTGTGGGTAATTTCTTCTTTCCCAATCAATTCAGCAAAATTGTCCTGCCATAATACCAACATGGCCCCACCACATAGGGCGGGAAAGATTTCCACGATAGAAGCATCACAAGTGGTACTCATTGATTGGAGGGTTTTATCTCCAGGAGTGAGTTGAGGTACATAGTTTGAGATCAGCCAGAAAAGGTTTCTATGTTCAATCATTGCACCTTTTGGAAGCCCGGTGGTCCCAGAGGTATAAATAATATATGCAAGATTTTCTGGCTTAATTTTTTCTGGTGAGAAGGGGAGATTAGGTAGGCCTTCAAGCACACCATCTTTAAACTCAATTTCAATTACTTCAGTGTTGAACAAATCTATATTTTTTTTAAGATATTTTCCCTGGGTAAGGATAATGGGGCATTCGCAATCTTTTATAATATGAAAGAGCCTCTCCTCGCCGTCAGTTGGGCTCATGGGAACAAAACCTCCGCCGGCCTTAAGTATCCCTATTACGGAGATGATAAATTCCAAAGATCTTGGTAGCAAAATCCCAACAGGTGAATCTGGTTTTAAATTAAGGGATATTAGATTTGCAGCAAGCTGATCTGATAACAGATCGAGCTCTTTATACGTTAAATTTTGGGTGCCCATTTTAACAGCGTAATGGTGTGGAATTTTATCTACTTGTTTTTTAAAATTTGATAAGACCGTACCTTCAAAAACATCTAATTCTATTGGGAAAGTACGACCAAGTTGACTTTGGTATGAGGAAACTTCCATATTTGATCTTCCAAAATTTAATTTTTAAATAAAAAATAATAAATACTTAAAAAGTCCTAGTAAATAAGGTGATAGATTTAGTTAGATGCTATGAATTTGAATTAATGATAGGTATATTTAGGTTTTTAGGTGGGCTTATTGAGGATGCATCAAATTTACTCATAACAGCAAAATGATAAGAATCAGTAAATTGGATAGCTTTTATTCTTAACATACCCTTTATTTTGGAAAAAAATCAAGCATGCTGATACTCAACAATGGAGGATTTATGAGAACAAAAAAATTATTTGCACTCTTTGTATGTCTAGCTTCTTTCAACGGATTGGCCAGCACACCTATTGAAACTTTGGTTCCTGTTGATCATATCTATTCACCAAATGGGTTTGATTCCAACGATAATACAGAGATTATCGTAGAAGGAAGGTTACCAAACCTATGCCACAAATCACCATGGTCAAAAGTGGATATAAAACCAGGTAAAATTGAAATTACTCTTTCTGCTTTAAAGTATGAAGAAAATAACCCTTTCTGCGTCCCTGTAGAAGTACCATTTGTACATCCAGTTAGTGTTGGATTACTTAACAAAGGGAATTATGAAATAGTAGTAAATGGTAAGAGTATGTACGAGCAAAAGGGTGATATTGCGATTTCCGAGTCTCAAAGCCCTGCAGCAGATGACTATATTTATGCAAACGTAGCTTTTGTAGAAAAAGAGGAAGGAAGTAGAATGGTTAAATTAAAAGGTTACACACCTTCTGATTGTTTGGCCTGGGATGAGGTGAAGTTTGTTTCAAATGGAAAAGACACTTTAGCTGTTTTACCTAAAATGAAACAAGTTTATTCTCACTGCCCAATGAAAATGGTTCCTTTTGAAAAGGAAGTTGAAATTCCTAAAGTTTTGGACAGAAATAAAGTCCTTCTACATGTTAGGGTAATGGATGGTAAGTCAGTAAATACTCTATTTGAAAATAATAACTAGAGTAAAGTAATTAATTGAATCTAATGTGGGGACCTTTTTAAGGTCCCCTTTTTTTTGGGTTTAAATTTTAATTGAATTTTTCTTCAGGAAGGTACCAACATAGAGGTCGGCTTGAACCATCTTCCAAACAAGCGCCAATTTTGGGGTCAATGGGATCAAAAAATACCGCCATATCTGTTTTGCAATTTAATCCATTTATAAAAGTATCCAATCTGCATTGTGGAGCTGGATGGGAATAAAAGGTAGAGAATACGGTCCTTAGGTCCTTTTTATCTAGTTCTGGCAAATCTTCATAAGGAGTAATTGTGTGGAATACATATGCCACTGTTGCTGCTGCGAGGGCCATCCGGATACATTGTGGTGATTTGTCTTTGCAACGAATCTTGGCCTTTTCAATTTGATCATAAGGTGCAAAATCCAGGGACTTTTCGGTTTCTTTATCCGAATTAAATATTAAGGGAAGACATTTTGTGGTGGCAAAATAATCAGCTTGACCTTCAGCAGAAGACCAGCTTCGTTCATTTGTCCTTCCTCTAAAGGCCTTTGGAGCACCACCGAGATAATGTCCTAGTTCATGACAGGCCAAAAGATAGAGAGCATCCATAGTCATGTCAGGGTGTCTGATTAGACCACCCATAATTTTAATAACTGGATTATCCTCCATATCGCGTGTGCAATAGGCATTTATGCTGTCATCTTTCCAGCAATTTTCAAAAGAGATTTTTTTACCGAATTTTTCAAAGACAATAGGGTCAAAAATTGATTTGAATTTATCTTTCATCCTTAAAAAATCATTTTCGGTTAATCCACCAGAAGATTTATCAAAACGCGAAAATCTAATATCTGATTTTGGGAAACATCCATTTGGGTCATCAGTAGTTGCGGCGATAGAATTTACCACCATTAAAATGAATAGTAGAGATTTCATAATTTCATTTTAATAACAAAATTTAAGAATTGGGAAACTGATTTTTATCAATTTACTTAAAGTCAAAGTCATGTCATTTCAAGTACTTAGGTTCTGTAAGGTTGAAAATATTATTGTAGATATATCTTCTAATTCCCTAAATAGGGTATAAAGGACCGAGCGTATGAAGATACTATCAGTTTTATCGATTTTTCTAACCTTTAATTTGTACTCCGCAAATAGGGAGGTGGGTAATTCCACACTAGAATTTGTAGGTCAACTTAATATGGGGAATCGGAAATGTAGTGGATTTATTATAAAGCATGGTCTTTTGGTTACTGCGAAACACTGTTTTTCCCATATTGGCGTTACCCCAGAAAATTTTTCCCCAAAACGAATTTCCATAATATTTCCCCAGGCGGATTTTAAGGTAATGATAAATTCTGTTGATAAGTTAATTTTTGATTCTGGGGAAAACGATATTGCCTACCTAACCTATGAACCTTCCCAAACCATAAATAAAATTGAGCTGGGGACATTTGAAGTTGCAAGGGATGTAGATTTAACCCTAGATATTTTTCGAGCGGGTTTTTCAGGTGAAGAAATCTTCTCTGGTGATAGAATTTTGTCCAAAGGGTGTAAATTTACTCAAAAAACAGGAGAGTTTCCTCCAATGGTCACAGATCCCGGATATGAGGGAATGTTATATGATACGGAATGTCCGGCATGGTTTGGAGATTCAGGGGGACCTGTTATAGCATTTCACGAGGGTAAATATTTATTAATTGGAGTCCTATCACATACTTTTGAGGTAGATTTTGCGGGAGAAATTTTGCCTGAATCTATTGAGCATGATCAATTTGGAAGATATGTGAAAACCTCCATTATTTCTCCTTTTTCAGAAGCGCTGGATATTTGGGATTTAATGGATTCAAAGTAAATTATACTTTTTCTTAACCATTTCAGCTTTTTCTTTAATTTTCTTTGATTTTTCGGATGATGGGAGAACCCTAAGAGCATTTTCATAATATGGTAATACATGTTTTGAGACTATTTCTTTTAAATCCTCTGGTTTAAGTTCATTTTTTGCAATTTTTAGATGAGTATCTCCTAACTGGTTGAGGACTTCCTGTTTCACTTTTAAATCCAAATCCTTTTGACCTAGTATTTGTTTCAGAAAAACTTTCGCTTCTCGATAATCTTTTTGCGAAAAGGCAATTTTAAATAGGTAATAAAGCGATCCGGTAATTTGTGAGTTATTTTTTAATGAAGTTGAAAAAGACTTTTTTGCTCTATCATATTCTTGGGATAAAAATAATGCCTTTCCAAATTCGTAATAAAAGTCTGGGATGGGGATTTTTAGATTTTGGGCCTCAATAAATTTTGAAATTGCCTTGGAATGATTGCCGATTTTGGATAAACAGATTCCCTCTAGAAAATATCTTTTTGAAAGAATTTTATTATCGCCTTTTATACTTCTTAAAATTACCAATGAATAAATATAATTTCCAGTTTTCATTTCTGATTCGGCAAAACGAAAATAGTCAGAAGAAAGGGCCGATAAGGATAAAAATAATATTATAAATAACCGCACAATTTAAATTTTAAATTAAATTTGGGCATTTCAAAATGATGAAAGGTTTTCCTTATAGGAATTGTCAGACATCAGAGGATTTTTTGGAGGTTTTCTGTTGGCCTTCCGATTACAGCCACCTTTCCATTGGATAATATTGGTCTTTCTAGGAGAATTGGATTTTTGGCTATAACTTCGCACCACTGTTTTAGACTCAATTTTTTTTCGGAAAGTTTTAAGGTCTTGTAGGTTTCCTCTTTTTTTCTTATAAATTCTTCTGGGGGTAGGTTTAGAAATATACTTAGGTCCATTATTTCAGAAGGTTTTAGGCCCTCCTTGAGGTATTCTTTAATCGTAATTTTTATTCCTTTCTTTTTTAGGAATTCAAGTCCCTCGCGGCTTTTACTGCATTTGGGATTATGATAATAAAAATACATATTTTGTCCTTAGAAGAAGGTGATTCCAAAATTTATTATTAAAATGAAGTTTTTTAAGAGAGATTGATCCTCTTCCGATTTGATAATATCTGTAGTTTTTTCGTTTTCAATTTCCACTAGGTTTGCTTTAAATGCCTTGTCAAACCCCCACATTATTTCAAGAAATTTGGGAAATTCATCCTTAAAATTTGCTCGTTCTTCAATCCCAATTGTTCCAAAAATTCCAAATGATTCCAAGGAAAGCTTTTCTGATCCTCCAGTAAATCCATCTAAAATAGTGGTTTCATCTGGCCAAAATGACTGGAGGGAAATTCCTGGTCCAATTGAAATATATGGCTGATATTTTTTAAATACATCTGTATTTGCGTAATATTTGAATAGGAGCAAGAAATTAAAAGAACCATAGGTGGATTCCGCATAAGCATGTGTATCATTGTCTACTTTAAAATAAATATTATCCGCATGCCCAAGGGAAATAAAAGAAGCCACTTGAAAAGCAATATTTGTGAATCGGTAACCAAAAGTTGTATTACCAGAAACACCGAAAATATTATCTTGGGAGAGATTAGCACCAGTTAAGGTTTGATAATTTAGGCCTAGGCCTGCCTTAAGGGACCAATCATTCTCGAAGGAATAGCAAGGGGTACATATTAGTAATAAAAAAAGTACCCACCTCATCAAAACGTCCCCATAATTGTTACCGTACCCGTTTTTTTATAATAGGAAGGGACAATTTGAATTTTTCCATCATACCACCCAAAAAGGGTATAAAGGTTAAATAAATAACCAAAAAAGGTCCCTAAAGGAGTATTTTGGTTTAAGAGGGCCATGGAAAGATTTTCAAGACCAAAGCCTAAAAGGGAACCTAGTACTGGAGTTTGGTATAAATCTTGGATGCTTGCGGGTTCAGAGTATACCTCAATAGTAAATTCCCAAAGGGCCGAAGAAATGAAGGTCATAGCAAAAGAATCTAACCTGGAATATCCGGTGGAACGGTAAAATAAATATAATTGGCTTCCAGTGAGAGGGTGGACTAACAAATTCCAATAAGGTTCGTCTTGATCAAATACCAATTTTCCGAAATTCTCTTTGTATTCTGTCCAGGAACCTGATTGAAAACTTTCAGGTTGAATTATGGGATACATGGCCCAAGAGATTCCATAAATAATTCCAATATTTGTTAAGTTTTCTCCTGTTGAATGTTCCCGGTCAAAATACTGGTAAAAATAACTGGCCTTACCCTCGGATGAAAATTCAGTTTTTGGGGCCAATTTAAAGTTTTCCGAGTCAGGAATACTGGTTGAGACCGTTAAATCCGTAAAGGAGAGATCCCCCGGTTTTCCATAAGATAGGGGAATAAAAAGAAAAAAAATTAGGGTCCAAAACCGTATATTCATTTTTGAGTTAAATTATCTTTTATTTTGAAAGAAAACTGTATATAAATTAGCTCTTTAACGCAACTCATATGTAAAAAAGGGTAAAAAAAACAAATGGTGGATTTAAAGAGAGATTTCCCCAAATTGGTCGAATCCCTTCAGAATCAAATTATTGATCAAATGAAGATTTTTGATCCTAACCTTAGGGTCATTGAGGACGATTGGAAGCGTCTAGATTTTAAAGGATCAGATGGAGGAGGGGGGAAAACCCGGGTTTTAAATGGGGAAATCTTTGAAAATGCTGGAGTTAATACTTCATTGATTTATGGGGAAGTTGATCCAAAATTTGCCCTTCAACTTGGAAGTGAATTTTCAAATCATTTATGGGCCTGTGGAATATCCTTAATTATCCACCCTAAAAATCCTAGGGTCCCTACAGTACATGCAAATTTCAGAATGATAGAAATTGGCGGTAAATTATGGTTTGGTGGAGGCGCTGATCTTACTCCTTTTTACCCTCATCTTGAGGATTTTTCATATTTCCATCAAGTTTGGAAAAAGTCCTTAAACCAGTTTGGACTTTATGAGAAATTCAAAAAAAATTGTGATGAATATTTTGTAAATTTTCATAGAAAAAATGAAATGAGAGGAATTGGCGGTTTTTTCTTTGATCATTTCACCATAGGAGATGATCGGGAAAACTTTAATTTTATCAAATCGATTTCCTCCCATTTTATTGAATCCTATTTCCCTATTGTGGAGAAAAGATTTAAGGAAGAATATACCCCTGAGGATGAGGAATTTATGTTACATCGTCATGGAAGGTATGTTGAATTCAATCTACTTCATGACAGAGGAACTCTTTTTGGGCTTAAAACAAACGGCAGAACGGATTCAATTTTTGTAAGCCTTCCTGCGAGATGTAAATTTACTTACAGGTACGCACCAATTGCTGGTAGTCCTCATGAAAAAATGATGGAATATTATAAACCATTTGATTGGGTTTAAAATTCAGGTGCAATATAAACCTGGATGTTAGGATTATCCAATTCATCCCTTAAAATTGCTTTTATCGCCTCAAGAGTACCAGTGGTGGAACTTGGGCAGGTTCCACAAGCTCCCTGATATTTAACGATTAAAACATCATCTTCAAAGGTTAAACACTGGATATCTCCACCATCACCTTGGAGCCCAGGTCGGATTGTCCTATCCAATATTGCCTCTATGGCCAATAGTTCAGGTGAAAGTTTTGCCCTTCTTTCGGCATCGGGATCTGGATCAAAATAATTAGGATCATGGGAGGGAAGCTTTTCCTTTAAAATATCCTTTATTTTGGGCTCTATTGAATCCCATTCTTCATATCCAAATTTGGTTACGGTGATAACATTATCAAAAAAATGAAGCTGATCTACACCTCTTACAGTAAATAAAGCCGATGCTAGGAGGTTTTCCTTACAATCCAAGGGGGATTTATAATAGGAGTTGCCTTCAAGTTTAACAGGACAGTTAAATATAAACTTCATGGCATTGGGATTTGGTGTTGGTTGAATTGTTATTAGCATTTTTTCCATAAAGTTATCCTAAAAAAAGTCCTTAACCTTTTTCAAAGCTTCCACCAAGGCATCAATTTCTTCTTTTGAATTATAAAGAGTAAAAGATGCTCTTACCGTTCCTTCAATTCCAAATTTTTTCATCACGGGTTGATTGCAGTGGTGGCCAGTCCTAACTGCTATTCCTTGTTGATCAAGAATGGTTCCAACGTCTGATGGATGGATTCCATCAAGATTGAAAGAAATGACTGAAGATTTATTTTTTGAAGTCCCAAAGAATTTAATTCCTGGGATAGATTTCATTTTTTCAAAAGCATATTCTAGCAATTCATGCTCATGCTTTTTAATATTTTCAAATCCAATTTGGTTTAAATAATCTAAGGCCTCTTTAAAAGCTATGACTTCAGCAATAGGTGGGGTTCCAGCCTCAAATTTAAATGGGAGTTCATTATAAGTGGTCTTTTCAAAGGTAACTATCTCAATCATATCTCCTCCTCCTTGATAAGGAGGCATTGCCTTTAATAAATCCTCTTTCCCATATAGGACTCCAAGACCTGTGGGACCATAAATTTTGTGGGAAGAAAAGGCCAAAAAATCACAATCTAAATCAATAACATCAATGGGAATATGGGCCACCGCTTGAGCTGCATCAACTAAAAATTTTGCCCCAACGGAGTGGGCCTCTTTAATCATTTCTTTGATTGGATTTATGGTGCCCAAAGAATTTGAGATATAGGTTATAGAAACAATTTTAACCTTTTTATCCAGTAGTTTTTTATATTCCTCAATTTTAATTTCCCCGACCTCGTTAATTGGAATTTCAACAATTTTGGCACCGGTCTTCTCACAAATCATTTGCCAGGGAACTATATTGGAATGATGTTCCATTGTTGAAAGAAGGATTTTATCACCAGGTTTTAATGCAAAGGAACCAAAGGAATTTGCGACTAAGTTTATAGATTCAGTAGTTCCTTTTGTAAAAATTATTTCATGAGCGAATTTTGCATTAATAAATTTTGCAACTTCTTCCCGAGATTTTTCAAATTTTACAGTTGCCTGTTCGCTAAAATAATGAACACCTCGATGAACATTTGCAACTTCTTTAGAATAATGCTGATTGAGGGAATCGATTACGGATTTTAGTTTTAAAGTTGAAGCTGAATTATCCAAATAAACCAAAGGCCTTCCCCTTACTAGTTCTTTTAGTTGGGGAAAATCGTTTCTGATGTTTTTTAAATCAAATCTTTTCATTTGAAATTCCTACCTCGAACTTTTCCAGTTTTTCCAGGAATCGTTCGGTAATAACCGATTTAATTTCTGTGGACTCTATTAAGTTTATCCCCTCCATCGCAAAAGCATTACAAAGCAATCTTTGCGCTTTTAATTTTGGTATTCCCCTTGATTCCAGATAAAAGATTTCATCAGGGTTCATTTGTCCTATGGCCGCACCATGTGTACATTTAACATCATCCGCATTAATCTCCAGAATGGGCCTAGCGTTTACATGTGCCTTTTTGGAAAGTAGAAGATTTTTTGCTAATTGTTGGGAAGTAATTTTTTGGGCTTGTGGAAAGACTAGAATCCTTCCGGTAAATATTCCATGGGATTCCTCATCCAGTATCCCTTTAAATAATTGTTCCGAATTTGTGTTGGGTACCTTGTGTTCAATAAAAGTGAAATTGTCACAAATTTGATCTTTAAAAAGGGCATAAACTCCATGAGCAAATGCTTCTGACCCTTCCTTTTCAAGAAATATTTCCAAATTATTTCGTGTTAATTTTCCACCAAGAGACATGGTGAAACTTCTAAATTTTGAATCCTTTTGGCAAATAGCACGAATTTTTCCAATGTGAAATGAAATCATTGGTTCTGATACCAATTTCACATGCTCAATAAACGCACCTTCTTCTAATATTACTTCAGTTAATGCGTTTGTTAAGTATCTACCTTCTTCCCCTTCAAAGGTTTCCAAAATAGATAATTTAGAAAAGGGAGATGCTAATATTTTGATTCTTGGACAAACCAAGTGATCTTTTGCTTGTCCTGTAACCTTATGAATAATTACCAGTGGTTTTTTACTTTGGAAGTTTTTTGGTAATTTGATTTCTAATGCCTCTGGTTCCAAACCCAAATTTAAAAGCTCAAAGGGATCATCAGTTGATGGGATTTTTTTAAAACCCATATTCTCATGTAATTCCACTCCCTCAGGAGGAGAACTTAGTTCTTTGGATATTAAACCATTTAAAAAAACAATTTGATAATCCTTCTTTTCAACTACTTCTTGATTACCTTTGGGAGGATAAGGAGCAAAAACTGGTTCCAGAATTGATTGTATATTGGTGTATTTCCAGGCCTCATTGTCCTTAGTTGGGAATCCTATTTCAGCAAATTTTTCAAGTGCTGGGTTTTTGGATTTCCATTTTTGAATGTATTTTTCCAATATTCCATTCATTAGGCATCACCCTTAATTAACCAATCGTAACCTTTAGCTTCGAGTTCATGGGCCAATTCGGGCCCACCGGTTTTTATAATTTTGCCCTTATAAAGGACATGAACAAAATCCGGGATAATATAATCAAGTAGTCTTTGGTAATGGGTAACCAAAATGGTTGCATTGAACTTTGATTTTAAAGAATTCACTCCTTTGGCGACTATTTGTAGGGCATCAATGTCAAGCCCAGAATCGGTTTCATCTAAAATTGAGAGTCTAGGATTTAAAACTGCCATTTGGAGGATTTCATTTTTTTTCTTTTCTCCACCGGAAAATCCCTGGTTAACCGATCTTTCCAAAAAGGATTCGCTTATTTCCAGTTTTTTTAATTTGGGAATTAGAAATTCTTTAAATTCCATTTCATCCATTTGTTTTGCACCGTGATGGGCACAAATGGTGTTAAAGGATTCTCTTAAAAATCCAACATTATTGACTCCTGGAATTTCTACTGGATATTGAAACCCTAGAAAAATTCCTTCTTTTGCCCTTTCAAATGGTTCAAGGTCCAATATGTTTATAATTTTACCATTTATTTCATAAAGGATTTCACCATCTGTAACCTCATAAGAGGGGTGACCAGCAATTACTTTTGCCAAAGTTGATTTCCCTGAACCATTTGGTCCCATTACCGCATGAACTTCTCCGACCTTAACCTTTAGGTTAATTCCTTTGAGAATTTCCTTGCCGTCTACTTTTACATGAAGGTTTTTTATTTCAATCATAACTGGCCTCTCAATTATCCTACGCTATTCTCAAGTTTCATCTCTATTAATTTCACAGCTTCCACAGAAAATTCCAAAGGAAGCTCTTTAAATACCTGTTTACAAAATCCATTTACAATAATGGAAACACATTTCTCCATATCTAACCCGCGGGATTGAAGATAGAAAAGTTGATCCTCGTTTATTTTTGAAGTAGTAGCTTCGTGCTCTACTGTTGCAGTATTATTTTTTATATCAATATAGGGATAGGTGTTGGCACCACATTTATCCCCAACCAACATGGAATCACATTGGGAATAATTCCTTGCGTTTGTTGCAGAAGGATTAACCTTTACGAGACCTCTATAGCTGGTAGTAGAGTGGTCTGCTGAAATACTTTTTGAAATAATCGTGCTTTTAGTATTTTTCCCTATATGTACCATTTTGGTACCGGTATCGGCCTGCATGTGGTTGTTGGTCATGGCCACGGAATAAAAGGCCCCTTGGGAATTGTCACCTATTAGGATGCAACTTGGATATTTCCAGGTGATTGCAGATCCCGCTTCAACTTGAGTCCAGGAAATTTTGGAGTTTTTACCCAAACAATTCCCTCTCTTAGTTACGAAGTTAAAAATTCCGCCTTTACCATTTTTATCCCCAGCGTACCAATTTTGAACGGTGGAATATTTTATTTCAGCATCATCAAGTGCAATCAATTCCACAATTGCGGCATGGAGCTGATGTTCAGGTCTTTCAGGAGCTGTACATCCTTCCAGATAATTTACACTTGCCCCATTGTCAGCAATAACTAACGTTCTTTCGAATTGGCCTGTCATTTTCGCATTTATTCTAAAATAGGTAGACAGGTCGATAGGGCATCGAACTCCTTGTGGGATATATACAAAAGACCCATCGCTAAAAACTGCTGAATTTAAGGCCGCATAAAAGTTATCGCTATAAGGAACAACTGACCCGAGATATTTTTTTACTAATTCGGGATATTTTTCCACCGCTTCTGATATTGAACAGAATATTATTCCTTGTTTTTTAAGTTCCTCTTGGTGGGTGGTGGCAACAGAAACACTATCAAAAACTGCATCTACGGCTACGTTAGAAATTCTTTTTTGTTCCGAAAGAGGAATTCCTAGTTTTTCAAATGTGGCCAATAGTTCTGGGTCCACCCCTTCCAGGGTTTCCAGTTTTTCTTTCTTTTTTGGGGCGGAATAGTAATAAATATCTTGAAAATCGATTTCAGGATATTTTAAATGGGCCCACTTTGGAGGTTCCATGGTAAGCCAATGTCTAAATGCTTTTAGCCTGAAATCCAAAAGCCATTGTGGCTCCTTTTTAATTTCAGAAATGAGGCGAACAATGTCTTCGTTTATTCCAATCGGAAATTTTTCGGTTTCTATATCCGTAAAGAATCCGTATTTATAATCTTTATTAAGAGCTTCTTTGGTTTTCATAAGTTTGCTCCTTTTGGCAATTCTAATATGTTCTCAAAGAGAAGCTCTTCGATGGACAAATCTGAAAGGAATTTTTTTACTTTTCTATTTAATCTGTCTACGGGGCTAATAATATTGCATGAAGGATGAAGGTAACAAAGTCCTTTAGTAGTATTGCAAAACAACTCACTTGATTTTCCTTCAATTATTTCTTCAATTTCTAAGAATGTAATTTCTGAGAGATTTTTGGATAGTTGGTAACCGCCATTTGCACCTTGAAGTGAGGTTAAGATATCCCTGTTGTTTAGGGACTGCATTACTTTGGCAGTAGTATCGAACGGTATATTAAAATGGTCGCAAATTTCCCTTGCAGAATAAAATGCACCTTTGGGCCTTTCACCCATATATTTCAATATAATAAGAGCATACTCAACTTTTTTAGTAATTTTGAGCATTTCCCATCTCCTCTTGGCGATTCCCCCTTTTACCCATAAATAGGGCAAAAATAAACCTAATTATAGATTATCATTAAAATAGGGTATTTTTAACCCTATATCTAAGCTACCGAAATTATTAGATTACATTTTGGAAGGGGCCGGAATTCCAAGAAGTTTTAGTCCATTTTTCATTACCAAGCCAGTGGCATTGGCCAATCTTAACCTTGTCCACTTTAAATCCTCAGTAGTGGCCTTTCCAATGGGGCATTCAACATAGAAATTATTGAATAATTTTCCAAGATCAAATAGGTATGAACAAATTGAAGATGGCTTGAAATCCAAAAGAGATTTTTCAACTACATTATTGAAAATTAAAAGTTTGTTTATTAATGCTTTTTCTGCCTGATTTTCAATTGAACTCCAGTTAACTTTTTTATTGGGATCAAAATTTAATTTTTCACATAGGGAATTTATTCTTGCATAGACGTATTGCAAATATGGCCCAGTTTCGCCATCCAGCCTTAACCATTCTTTCATATCAAAAACAATTTTTCGTTGGTTATCCATTCTAAGCATACCGTATTTAATTGCCCCATTTGCAATCATAGTAGCCGTTTCATTAACTTGCGCTTCTGTCCACGACCCATCCTGAAGGTACTTATCCAGGTATTGCATTTTTATTGTCTTTTCCATGTTATGAACAAGTTCCATTAAAGGTACGATATTTCCTTTTCTGGAGCTCATGGCACCATCTGGAAGTTCCACCATTTCATATTTTAAATGAAAACAATCCTTGGCCTGTTTGAAACCCACATTTTCTAATACTTTGAAGACTTGTTTAAAATGAAGGCTTTGTCTTTCATCAACTACATAAATTGATTTTTCAACCTTAAATTCTTCAAATTTTTTCTTTGCCAGGGCAACATCTTTACATGCGTAGTTACCTGTTCCATCTGATTTTATTAAAATGCAAAATCCCAACTTGTCCTCTGAGAGATCCATTCCAATGGCCCCTTGGGAAAAGGTAAGAAACCCCATTTCAAAATATTCTCTGGCCAGACGAAGTGAGTGTGAGTCTACTTCGGATTCAAAAAACCATCGGTCAAATTTTACATCAGCCCATTTATAGGCCGTTTCCATCAAATCGATTGACCATTGACGGGTTTCTTTCCAAAGATCAAAATATTCACCTTTTTGGGTTTCAATTTGTTTTAATATTTCCGTAAGTTCAGTTCGATTTTGAGGTTCTTTATCCGACCCAAGCTCACTGTCTAATTTATTGGTTGCTTCAGTATATATTTCGCCCAACCATTCACCTTTGTTCGTATTTGGAAAGGTCCCCTTATAATGGTGTTTTAAATACCAAAGGCATTTGGCAACGTGAGCACCAACATCCCCTGGATAAGTCACACCCAGTACGTCATATCCACAATATTTGAATATTTTTACTAATGAGTTTCCTAAGCAGAGATTCCTCATATGACCCACATGCAGTACCTTGTGGGTATTTGGTTGAGAATATTCAATCATGGTTTTTGGAGTATTTGCGAAAATTGGACTGTTAAAAAAAGAATTATCTA
This sequence comes from uncultured Bacteriovoracaceae bacterium, assembly GCA_964400895.1. Lineage (GTDB taxonomy): Bacteria > Bdellovibrionota > Bacteriovoracia > Bacteriovoracales > Bacteriovoracaceae > CAYNWL01. The sequence continues at coordinate 41,731 of CAYNWL010000003.1, read as the reverse complement.
AGATTTTTTCAATTTCCCTTTTACCTAAAACTTTAAAATTTAGAAAAAAGTTTAAATAGGGACCAGCGGCAAATGCTTTCTCAATATAATCCCCTGGGGGGAGATTTTCTGATAAGGTCTTGGCGATTACGGCCGGGGAAATTTTTAAAGTTTTAGAGAGTCCAAAACACGGAAAGGATAAATGACCCATTTCAAAATTAGGGGTTTCTGCTAGTTGGTTATATATTTCTTGTAGGGATATATTAGATTCCTTAAAACATGAATTTATGGCGGTTTTAAGCATTTCTGAAACGATTTTAAAAGTTTGGTTATGTAGTTCCTGTGCCATAAATTTTCCTTCTTCCAATTCTGGGCCATGATATAATTTATTAGGGTAACTGAAAAGAAAGGATTTCAATGTATAAATTTTTTCTTATTTTTTTATTATTTTTACCCACTCTACCTGCACAGGAAAGAAGGGAACCCCATAAATCCATTCAGATTTCTAAGGCCTTTTTTAGTGGAGAATACCTAATTTATGACTGTCAAAAGGGGTTTTTTGCCTGTGTCGATGAATTTGGTTTCCAGGACTGTCAGGCAGCTAGGGACCATTCGATTGAAGTTGGTAAAAAAAATCTACCATGTGCTCCCTTAAAAAAATTTCCCTATTTTGAAGATTGTGAAAATGCCCAAAAAAAAGAAATTGAAAGTCCAAAACAGAAGGTATTTTGCTTTTTGAAAACCTCTAAGAATTATTAACTAATTAGATTTTTTGCCATTAGAAAATGGGGACCAATATTGGGGATTTCAAATTTTTCTCCTAAAATTTCAAATCCCAATTTTTTATAAAAGCCGACGGCGGTTTCTCTTGCATTGCACCATAACACAGAACCTAAATTTTTTTTAATAATCGTGAAGCTCATGTTTATGAGAGCGGAAGAAAAACCTTGTTTTTGAAAATTGGGGAGAGTGGCCATCCCTCTTAACCTGTATTGATATAAATCCGCCAATTTTGGATGTTTTTCAAAATAAAAGGATGAAATACTTATCAATTTTCCGTTTATAAATGCTCCGAGGTGGAAAGTTTGGTCATCTTCATCTCCTAAAAATTTACAATCTTCTATTGTGCCATTTGGGCGGAGAATTTTTTGGCGAAGGTTATATGTATCCCTGGAATTTATCCTTAGTACTTTCAAAATGAAGTTCCTTTTAATTAAAAGGTTATTTGTAAAACAAAGGAATCAATTGTTCAATTTATTATGAAGATATTCTAAATAAATTTTCCAGCCCCATTTTTACAATCGCCTCTAAGAAAATTTTTAGAATAGGGCTAGGGATGTCTGAATAGGGCCCACTCCAAGAAGCATTTACATGAAAAAGGCATCTGTTATTAAATTCTGTAAGTTCGATGTTTCCTTTTAATTCCTTAAAAAATCCGGATACAAATTGAAAAGGATAACTTCCCTTATCTTTAATTCGGTCAATTTTTATATGCACATCAATATCATTTGATAGAATTGGAGGGGAAATTTTAAAATTTATCACTTTTCCTTTTTCATCATAGGTGCTCTGGTTAATGATGCTTAAATAATTTGGAAAATTTTCATAAACAGAAATTTTTCTCATAGCATTTCTGCAAGTCCTTTTATGAAGGCCAAGGCCATATACTGAAAGGGATTGAATATTTTCTTTATTATTAAAATTTACTTCGGATGAAGAAATTAATTCGCCTTTCTCAACTCTTTTTAATATGTTTTCCGAGTAATTTAGTTGGTAAAGTGGGTTTGATTCAGCGAAAATTTGAAAAGATATCAATAAAGGGTATAAAAAATAGCGCATTGCTCCTTTTCGGAATTTTTTCAAATCCTTAACCTAAAAATAAATTTTAAAAAAATAGGGTAAAAAATGGCGATCCAAAAGGTTGAAAGAAAAGGGAAGGCCCAAGAAGCTGTAATAGAAAAAAAAGATCAAAGGTGGCATGCAAGAAATCGTATTAGTCTAGTTTTTGGGTCAAATGAAGAAGAAGACCTACAAACATATATTTATAAAGGAAACTCAGTCGAGTTTGGAACTGTTAAATTCCATCAGGCAAAATCAAAGGCCATAGAAGAGATTTTGGATAATTGTATCGATGAATATTATAGGGGACATGTTACTGAGGTTCATACCAAACTTTCAGAAGATAAGCAGACTGTAACTGTTGAGGATAATGGAATTGGAATTCCTCTAGACAAGCTGGATGCAGTTTTTACTGAGTTTAGAACCGGGTCTAAATTTCGTGATGAGGATACTGATAGCAAGGGATTTTTAACAAGAACTTTGGGGCAAAACGGACTTGGAGCTGCTGCTACTTGTTTAACCTCGGATTTATTTGAAGTAACTGTTCGCCATTATAATACCAAAAAGGAACAAACAGTTACATACCTCGACGGTGCATTAAAAATTAAAAGAACCAAATCAAGTACATTTAAAGGGCATTCGGGGGTAAAAATTAAATTTACCCTGGCAAAGGAAGTTTATAAAAATAACGTAATTGATGAGGATTTATTAAGAAAAAGAATTATAGACCTTGCCTATAATAATCCAGGACTTACTTTTTATTTTAATCAGGAAAAATATTTATTTAAAAAGGGTCTTCTTGAGCTTGCTGAAAGAATAGATAGTAAAACAGCACAGCTTTTTAATGAAGGTTCATTTAATTATGAAACCACAAGTGAAAAAACTGGGAAAAAGGTTAAAGGTAAAATTGATATCCATCTTTCACTGGCCATTGAACCCTCCTCCGAAGAAAGAGAAAGATTTATTTCATTTGTAAACTCCACCCCAACTTTTGATGGCGGTTTTCATCAGGACAAAATGAAACGAACTTTCGTTAATACCATTAAGGACAAATTAGAAAGGCAAGCAAGAAAAGATAAGATAAACATCGTGGATAATGACATTTTAGTTGGAATCACTTTTGTTTTTGGCATTACGATGCCAAATCCGAGATTTGAATCACAAACCAAGAGGAAATTGGTAAGGGACATCCACCTGGAAAAAGCCTTGGAAACATTTATGGATAGGGGAATGGATAAATGGATTAAAAAAAATCAGCCTTTTATGGAATTATGTTTAGATAGAGCCATTTCAAGGCATAAATTTCAAGAACTAAAAGAAGCTTCAATAAAAGGTAAAAAGGCCAAAAAACAACGAGTAGAAAAGCTTTTAGATGCCAATGAAAGAAGAGATAGGTCCAAGTGTTCAATATTTATTTGTGAAGGTGATTCGGCGATTGGTGGTTTGAGATCTTCTAGGAATAAATTATATCAAGGTGGAATCGCCTTAAAGGGGAAACCAATGAATGTTTCCCAGGCAACCATAAAAGAAATTATTGATAATCAGGAATTTTCAGACATTATGGCCTCCATTGGCTTAACAATTGGTGAGCCGGTGAATTGGGAGAAACTTAATTTTTCAAAAATAATTTTTCTCGCAGACTCTGATGTTGACGGCGGCCATATAAATACACTTTTGACCAATTTCTTTTTCCATTTTTGGCCAGAATTATTTGAAAAAAAGGCGATTCAGGTGGCCAAGGCTCCACTTTTTGAAGTTCATACTGACCAGGGAATTCAATATATGGAGTCAGATGAGCAGTTGAATGATCTTAAAAGTGATAAAAAAATTAAAATTAAAGAAATTTATAGAAATAAAGGGTTAGGGGAAATGTCGCCTGAGGCCTGGAAATATGTCATGAGCCGGGATGAATATACGATTATTAAAATTGATGACATAAAAGAGGCCAAGCAAACTTTAGAAGTTTGTTTTGGGAAGGATACAAATCTCAGAAAAGATCTTTTACTAGACCAAGAATCAAATACCACCAAATCTCCTTCTAGGAAAAAATAGACCATGAAAGAAAAATATTTACACTCCTTGGAATCCGTATCTCTTAGCCGACTTGTTAGGGAGGAGTATAGGACTTATCAAATTTATACCCTTATGGATCGTGCCATACCTTATTTGCAGGACGGATTAAAACCAGGCCAAAGGAGAATCCTTTATACTTTATGGAAAAACCAATCCAAAGGTTTCCAAAAGGTATCCTCCGCTACAGGGTTAGTTTTGACTCTTCATCCACATGGTCCAGCTTCAGTGGAGACTACTATTGTAAATCTTGCCCAGGATTATACCTTTGCAAATAATTATCCCTTAATAGATAAGAAGGGATATTTCGGTGAACGAATGGAACCAATGCCGGCCGCAAGCAGGTATATAGAATGCAAACTTGGAGAAATCTCAAAACTTTTACTTTTTGACGATATGGATCAGGTGGAAATGGTGCCTAATTATGATGAGAAAGTTATGGAACCAGTCTCTTTGCTCCCTAAACTTCCACTAATGCTTTTAAATGGAGCAGAGGGGATTGGAACTGGTTTTTCTTCAGTAATTCCTAGCTTCCATCATAAGGACGTTATTGATTCCATGATTCAAACTGTTCAAACGGGGAAATCAAAAAGAATTCGTCCATATGTAAATAACTTTAAAAATAAAATTGAACTAGAAAGAGACCGATTGATTTTCAACATGAAGTTTGAAGAAATCGATGAAAAATATTTTATAACAGAGATTCCTAGAAATTACGATGCTGTAAAACTTTATAAATTTTTAAATCGTTTTATTGAAAATGGATTTTTAAAAGATTACATAGATTCCTCTGTAAATAACGAAATTAAAGTTGAGTTGGTATTTAAAAAAGGGCAGCAGCCTCCCTTTGAAGAGGTTGTAACAAAAATGTCCACATCCACTTCCATGATTCCAAACTATACATTGATTTCGGAGAGAGGGATTAAAATATTTAATTCCCCTGAAGAAATTATTGAAATCTTTACCCAACAAAGACTTGCAGTGGTTAAGAGAAGATATGAGCTTTTATGTAAAAATTTAGAGGAATCCATTAGGCAAAATAATGAAATCATCACCTTTATAAAGAATAAGGAATACGAAGTTGCTACTAAACAAAAGGACAGAAAGAGCTTTGTAGATTATTTGATTAAGGAAAAATATTATTACAGTGATTATTTAGCGGACATGCCTATTTATAGAATGACAAAGGATGAGGTTCAAAAACGAAAATTATTGGTTGAGGAAGAAACATCTAGACTTAAGGAATATTCAAAAATTTCTAAATCCCATGCATTAGTTCAGAAAAAACTTATTGAAGAGCTTAATGAAATTAATGATAAAATCGATCAATGGTTGGTTATGAAAGAGCAAGAAGCAAAAAAGCTCAAGTCCAAGGTCGATAAAAAGAACAAGAAACATTAGTAAAATAATCAGGAACTAACTAAATCTCTATCCATTTGATTTTTTTATAGAAATCACCCCTTTGGTTTGCTAAAATTTAAATAGTTTGTGACTTTCATGGAGGAAGTTTTATGAGTCTCACTAAAGCGGATATTGTAGAAAGAGTCTACAAAGAAGCTGGATTTTCAAAGAAAGAAGCTGCAGATCTTGTTGATATGGTTTTTAAAATCATAAAGGATACGCTTCACCGAGGGGAAAAAGTTAAAATATCCGGATTTGGAAATTTTTCCATAAGAGATAAATCAACTCGTGTGGGAAGAAATCCTCAAACTGGTGAATCCATGGATATATCCGCCAGAAGGGTTTTGACTTTTAAACCCTCCCAGGTTTTGAAAGAAGATATTACCGATCGATATGGCCATCGCATTGATTCCTCTGGAAAAGAAGATAAGAACGTTTCACCAAAGCAAAATGCCTCCGAAAGAGCTCTAAATTCTTTTATGACAAATTCAGAGGAAGGGGAGATCGAATAATGGTGGATGCCAACCCTATTCCATATAAATCCCACTATAAATTAAATGAAATTTGTTCCATGTTGAATATCAAGCCCTATGTTTTGCGTTTTTGGGAATCCGAGTTCCCAGAGATCTCCCCCGAGATAGGTCAAAATGGTGAAAAAATCTATTCCAAAAAGGATATAGAGGCCATTAGTCAGATTAAAAAACTTCTTTTTGAAAATAAATATACTATAGAAAAGACCAAGATGGAGCTTTATATTGCTCAGGGGCCAGCAAAAGAAGAGGCAGCGGAAAAAGAATCAACAATAAAATTAGATAAGATTCTTCAGGCCAAACAAAAAATTGGTGAGATTTTAGCTATCACAAATCAGTGGAAGAAATCTCTTTAATAGTGTTTATTATTAGATCGATGGGGACATCTATTACAACGGGTTTCCCTTTAATCTTTTCTATTGATCTATAATAATCTTCCAAAACCATTTTAAGATGGATCAAGTTATGTTTTTCGATAATTTTCCTAATATATTTTAGACCCTTAAGTAGTTCACTTAGAGTCTGGTCCTTAAAGTTAAACCATGGATTTACCATTTTTTCGTGGGGGCCAAGATTAAAATCAGTTAACTCTGTTAGGTCGTCTAAAAATTGAAAAACTAGTCCCATTCTATGACCGAGTCGATAAATATCCAAAAAGGTGGTCCGGTGGTTTTCCGTTAAAAGGTAACCAGAGAGTAAACTGAATTGAATTAATCTGGCAGTCTTTAATTTATGAGTTTCTAAAAGAGTTTGAAAATCTTTTGTCATTTCTCCAGATAGATCCAAAACCTGGCCGTGAATTAGGCCTTTTGTACCAAGTAATCTTCCCATTAATTTAAAAATTAGGGCCAATTTATCTGAATTAATTTTTGATAGGGTCTGATAAGAAAGGTTTAATAGGCCATCTCCTGCAAGTAGGGCTTTCCATTCATTAAATGCTAAATGTGTACAAGGTTTGCCCCTTCTAAGTGTATCGTTATCCATAGAAGGAAGATCATCATGGAGAAGAGAGTAGGTATGGTGGAATTCTACACAGGAAGCCATAAGAGCATGGTTTGAATTTAAAGAAAAATCCAAATTCTTTGAAAAATCTTTACCCATGGCCCAAACCAAAAGTGGCCTGAATAATTTACCAGTAGGGAAAAGAGCATAATCGTATACTTCAGTTAGCCCTTTCTTGTCATCTTTAGGTATTTCCCAAATTAGATGTGCTTTTAGGTTTACGGATAATGTATTGCGAATTTCTTCAAGATTCATTTCAAAAATGGGATATAGCAGGATTTTAAATATAAGGAAATTAAAAAATGGAGGGTTTTAACGATAAAATTGGCCCCTGAAGCTTAATATTATAGAGGCCATCCTGCCCAGGAGTTTTTCCGGAAAGAAGGAGGTTAAGTATTGGAAAACTATTTATAAATTCTTTGGAAAATTTTATTTTCCCGGTTAAATCGAGGTTGGATTGAGAAAAGGTGGTACTATTAAGAGTGAGTTTTCCCTTTAATTGGGTGAAAATCATCGAGTTTGAATCTCCAATTATAATTGAAGAAATTTCAACGTTATTTTTTTGTTCAATATCCCCTTTTACCTCAAAGTTTCGAAGTAGAAGTGGTGGGATATTAAATCCCGAAATAGTTTGTCGGGGAATGATTAAATTTTTGCTTAGAATGCTTATTCCGCCATCTAGCAAGTCCCCTTTTTCCATTTCTAAATTTGATTCAATTTTAAAGTCGCCACTTATTTGTAAAGACCCTCCAATTAATTTTTGAATTAACTCCCCCTTTATATTGGTTTCATTTATTTCAAGGGAGGTCTTTGGATAAGAGATTACAGGGAAGAGGTTGATTTCACTTTTATTATCTCTGATTAAAAGATGAATTTTTACCCCGGGAGGACTTAGGCTTGGGATTGAAAAATTGGCAAGAATGGAATCGAATCGAATACTGTTTTGTCTTCCTAGACAAGTCCCTGAAATAATGGGACCTGTTAGGTTAACATTTTGAAGGAAACTCCCGACTTCAATCCTTTCATAAAATATGGGACATTGCTCTGATGACGAAAGTTTTGATGTAATAATATCTGTAACCTTTTCTTTCAAGGGAATATTAAAAACAAAACCTAAAATCAGCGAAATTATTCCTAAAATGATAAAATTCCAATTTAAAAGGTTTGAAGAATAAATAATTTCGTTTAATTGATTGTCTACGATCTGTTTTTTATCGGCATCCATATTTATTCATTCCTAAAATGATGTAAAATTTTAAAATTCCCTGTTAGAAGCTCTGTTGTTGGATCTCTTTTTATTAATATTTCAGGTATAACCATCTTTTCTCTATCTAGAAGGGCTTCCAAAAATTTATTTAGCTGGTTTAAGGAGAAATTGTTAAAAGTGATTACAGCGGAAACTCTTTTAAGATTAGTCGTTGATTCGGAAACATTTAGGTCCGAAACAGTTACTTTATCCATTCCAATGTTAATTGGCTTTAGGATTCCATTAAGGGTGTTTTGAAGCTCACCGTCGGATGCAATTATGCTAGGCCCAATAACATTTGTTTCAATATTTTTTAGTCGTCTAACTTTCGCGGAAATTTCGGTGGTGATTAATTGTATGTCCCTTTTAATTTTTAAAGATTTTTGAACATCCACATTTTGCCAAACAAGGAAGAAAATAATAAAAATTGGAAATAGAACTACAAGAATTGAAAAAATGTAATTAACCTTCTTTTGGCCCTCATCATCTAATCCGGAAGTTAGGTCTAAGATTTGCTGATAACTAGTACTGGATTTAAAATTTTCTATTTGAGTAAAAATAAATTCGTCGATTTTTTTAAAGATAGATACCCCATTATTCATGCTTTATTCCTTTCTTGGGCCTTTAAAAATTAGCTCCGCTCTTTCGGAGTTTATTTTGATCATATCTTCTGAAATTCCAAGCGAGATAAGTTTATCTTTTAAAAGTTTAATACCATCTAGATTTTCCCCTTTAAAAATGGAGGTGGTTCCTGAATCATTAAATTGATAGGTATCTAGGTAAGAATCGGTGAGTACACCCAGTCCGGAGCTTAATTCTTTTAAGGTGTTTAAAGAATTAATTTTGATTAATTTCTGTAGACTTTTGGTTTCTTCGTCAATTAGTTTTGATTTTTTATCCAAAGATTTAATTACTAGTTCTGGAGATTTTTTTAAGTTCCTCTTTTCCATTTCAGTTATATTTAAGGCAGGATATTTAAATATTGAAATTAATTTTTTTTCTAGTTCTTTCTCCTCTCTATGTAGGATGAAATTTTCAAACAAGAAACCAAGAGAAAGGATTACAAGAAGGATTGTAGATCTTGTTGCCAAAAATGCTAGATTATAAATGGAGACTCTGTTTTTCGGTGCTATTGAGTATTCAGCGGACAAAAAATTTGGTGCCTGAGGTTTGTCGATGAGTGATTGACCCATCATAAATGCATATGAATATGTGGGGATGTCTTTTTCCTGAATACCTGCTTTTTCTAAACCTGTTTCATGGAAGGGATTTAGGGATTCCACCTGAATACCTAAAATTTCCATTAAAAAATTTTCAATATTTTTTATTTTACTGGTTCCGCCAGTTAAATAAATTTTTTCAATGTTTTTTCCTGTCTGGGCCTTGTGACCAATCATCCACTGCTTAAGTTTTAATATCAACGGCCAAAAAGTCTGTTTCATCAAAAGAGCAAAATCCTTTTGATCCTTATCGACCTTTTCATATTGTTCTTCTAGTAAGAAAAAACAGTTTTCATGTTTATAAATTACTGCTTCGGATTGACTGATTTGGTAAGTTTGGGCAATGGCCTCATCTATTATATTTCCCGCAATAGGTGAAAAATGATTAGAAACAATTCGGGTATCGTCAAAAAAATAGGCTTTTGTGGTTTCATGTCCAAGATCTAAAATGCAAGTTGAACCTGAAAATTTTTGTCTTTTACCATAGGCTTCATAAATTGCCATTTCGCAAGTTAGGCTCCATGGAATTATTTTCCTTGCTTTTAATATTTCAAAATATTTATCAAAGTTTGTCTTATTAGTTATATAAACAGTTGCTATTGTGGCTTTGCTTAAAATATTTAAGGTTTTTGTAAAATGGGTTTTGGCCAGTGGATAGGGGATATTCTCTTCTAATTGGAAGGGGATCATGGTTTCAGCTTTTTTTCTATTAGTAACTGGAATGGTTATGATCCTGTTAGACAAAAACTCATTAGGAAGCTGGAAAATAATTTTTCCATTATAAGGTTTTCCTTGAAGATATTGGGATACAATTTCTGTTTGAATATCAAGAAGTCCCTCTCTTGGTCCAAGGGATTGTTTTATTAAATCAATCACTATCTCTTGTTTGGAGAAAAAATTGATTTTTTTTCCATCAATTTTAGCTTCGTAAAATTTTATTGAATAAGAGCCCAAATCTATTGATAAAACTTTCATATATAAATCTTATCAGAAATGTGATTTTGTTGGTTTCAGGGCAAAAAAAATCAGGCATTGTCCGAGTTATTTACCCTGTTTTTATTTCTACAATTCTTGGTTCCATGATTTCTTTTGGAGGCGGTCCTTTTTCTTTCTTTGTATTTTCCTCAGGCAAATTGGGATCATTGGGTTCATTTGGATCAATTGGAGACTTCTTCTTTTTTGGAGGGGGCGGTTTTATGGGAAGGTCAACAAATGCCACAATTTTAAATGTTGACCTACCAAACTGCCCGGTTGATGTTACCTTAAATAATTTTCCTGAAATCCCCAAGGAAAGACCCGCATTTTCCAAGGATTTAATGGCCGACTGGTAAGTAGTATCATCCATTGCTGCAAGTTCGTTAACCAGGTAATCCTTAAATTCTTTATCAGATTTAAAGTGGTGGGCAGGGAGGTTTTCTGCAGGAACTCCATCCCGGTATCGGAAAAACTCTACAATTTGATCCTTTGTTAGATTTGGAAAAATTACTTTTAGTTGATTTGAATTAATTTTGTTTAATGGAATTATTGCGGCTTCATGAACGGTCAATCTGTCTTTAATCAGGTCGACAATTTCATCATTCCATGAAGGAAGAAGATACAGTTCGTCTAATGAAGAAAGCGGAGCGTGTTTTGGAATGATGTTGGCCTCTAAAAAATTTGAATCAACTTGTGCCTTGTCCGATTCATCATAATCACTAGGATTATTTATATAAAATTTTAATTCTCCAACTAGAACTTCTGGGTCTATCGCGCCATAGGTTAAATCAAATTCCTCATCTTTTTCTCTTTTTTCATCAATTGCTTCTCTAAGCATTTCCACTAGTTTTTTCTCTATGGATTCATGAATGGGTTCTGGGGAATTTTGATCCTCTGGACTTAAATCATCAGCATTGGTATTTTTTTTCTTTATTATTTTTAAATTATTTACATTTAGAAAACCCGACACAGGTGAGATGTTTACTGAAAGTTTACCTCTAAGAACAATTTTTTCACCAAATTCAGCAATTGTACCTTTTTGGATTAGATTTGCATCGGGAATGTCTGGTAATGGATAGGTAAAAGGAAGGGTCACAATTTTTTCCAAATTGGCATCGCCAATCCTTTCTTTAAGCCCTTTATTTTTTTCTAATAAATTAAAAGCTTCCTTGTAAATTTTTAGTCTGGAAATTGCCAATAAAAGGCCTGCTTGGGAATTATATCTGGCCTGGGTTTTATCTTCATTATTTTGAATTCTGATTTTGTTAACTTTTGTTCCAAATGTGAAGTCGGTTAATACGTAGGTTAAGATTGTAATAGAGGTTAAGACCATCAAGATGGCCACTCCTCTTTCATTCTTCAGGTTTATCTTCACTGGAAAACTCCTCTTGAGGGGAATTTGCTTGGTTATTATCATCTGCAGGAGGTTTCGGGGCCTGCCATTCAGGAATTAATATTCTCTTGATGGTTTTTTCATTTTTATTTTTATTTATCCAGGTTAATTCAATTTGAATTCCGGCGAGGGCCAATGAGTCCTGGTTTAAATATCTTAAGGAGTCCTCAAATTTTTTTTTCCCCTTGTCCCAATAACTTATTTCCATTGATTTGATATTTTTTAACATCACTGATGGTTTTAAATCATCAAATTTAAAATTAGAGTCAAATACATTTTTTGTATCTACATACCTGACCAATTCATATGGAGCTTCTGGATTTTTTTCACCTTCTGTGGTCCTTAAGGAATATTTTATCCAAGCAAAGTTTGATTCTTTTGAATTTTTCATTTTTCTCCGGTTCGCTGTAGAGAAAAAGATTAAAGTCTGCTTGTCAGGTGACAGGGTCGCTGGGATTGGTTGTCCTTTATCTGATATTGAGGGAAATTTTTCGGAAGGTGTGAATTTAATTTTGGGAAAACCTTCCTCTTCATTATCACTTCTTTTTGGCCCTTTTTCAGCATTAGAATAATAAATAGGGGAATATATTTGATAAAAATCATCGGAGATTCTGTTTAGGGCAGTTTCAACTTGTGTAAATTCATTATCTTCGGCCAAAACCTTATCCTTGGTATCAATTCCAGTACTAGTTATCGTTACAATTGAAGTCATCATAATTGCTAGGAGTGCCATCGCAATTAAAATCTCAAGTAGGGAAAATCCGGATTCATCTTTCAACCTCATTTTAAAACCCCATTAACTGCACTTTGGCAGATCCATTTAGTAGAAAAGTTGAAAGGGTATATTTAAATCCAGTATTTTTATTTTTAACGGTAACCTCAACCTGATATAACAATTTTTCTAGATTTGTTTTAACTTCTTGATAAATTTTGGCCTCATAACCAGAGGATGATTGGCCGCTTTCTACACCTTGGAGTTTATTAAAATCTGGGATAAAAAATTCTTTATATTTGATTGTCCTTTCGTATGCTTCATTACCCTCCACCGTTTTGGTGTCTCCCTGTCCTAAAAATAAACCGGGAGTAATTGTTTTAGGAGGATCCAAAAGTATTTTATTTATTTCATTTTTTGCAAGTTCGGTCATTATCAACTCCTCTTTCATATTAAAAGAATCGGAGAGGTTATAACCCTGGGTAGTGGCAAACACTGCCATAAAAACAGCAAATAAAAAAAGGGCTATCATGACTTCGATAAGCGCAAAACCTGAACTATTTTTCTTTAACCCATTCATCAAACAATTCTTTGGCCGCTTCGGCCTGTAAGGTTGCTAGCTCCTCGTTTTTTTTCTCTAGAGGTCGATATATCCTCTCAATTTCCGAAGAAAATGAGTCAACAATCAGACCCAAAACTTCTTCTTCCGTTCCTAGAATGATGATAGCAGAGTCTTTTTCCCCTGAGGGATAAAAATAAAGGGCACCTTGTAGTTTGGTAATCAGTTTTTCTTGTAGAGACGAGGAAAATCCTACTAAAGAGATTCTTTCGGAAAGGGTTCTATTCTTCTCATCAAATTCTGAAACTATTCTGAAATTTTTGGAGGTTTCTTCAATTTTTTTTTGTTCCTTCTCCATATCCGTTTGAAATTCTCCTTCTGGGCCAACAGTTGAGGGAAGAATAAATGATTCATCTGGGCCTGATTCCACGGCATATTCTTGGGGGTCCTTATCTAAGAAGAAATTTAATCTTACAATGGTATTTCTTAAGGAGGATTCATCCTGGGCAAATTTAATGGCCTTTTCTATGTCATCGGCGGCAGCGTTTAAAACAGTTCTTGAATCTCTGGTGGTATAGTTAAATAGCCCATACATTAGTGCTGCTAGGGCAAGGGCGATTAGAATTTCAAGTAGACTAAAGCCTTTATTATTTTTAAACATCCAACTATGGTTCTTGAGGTTCTCCACCAGTCGGAGCAGATGGTTGAGCTCCTTTTGGCGCTTTTAGGGGAATATCAGCGTTATCTCCATCTCCTCCTTCCAAACCATCGGCCCCCAAACAAACTATGTTAAAGGTGGTGCCGTCTGATGTATAGGAATAAGGATTATTCCATGGATCCAAGGGAACTTCCCCATCAATATATCCACCAGGCTGGTATTCTTTACATTCCCTTCCACCTGGTTTTGTAACTAAGGCCTCTAATCCTTGATCAGTTGTAGGATAAAAACCGCAATGCCTTCTAAATTCCTGGAGTCTTTGGGAAAGTCCTGCCATTTGAATTTTGGCAGCTTTTTCTTTTCCTTCCTGGAGACTTTGGAAAACTTTTCCAGCAACAAAAGTAGCTGCGATCCCCATCAAGGTTAATGCAATTAGAATTTCCAAAAGGGAAAAACCTGATTTTGAGGAAAGGATTTTTGATAAAACATGTCGCTTATACATTAAAACTCCATAATAAATTAGAGTTGATTGATTTCCATCATTGGCACGATGACTGAGAAGACAATAAAGCCCACCGCACCGCCCATTCCGACCATCATTATAGGCTCTAGCACCGAGGTTAGTCCACCAAGTTTTGTATTTACTTGGTCCTCATAATTTTGCCCTACGATTTGCAGCATTTGCTGAATTTCCCCAGATTTTTCCCCAAGTCTTATCATATGAGTAACAAGAGGAGGAAATAAACCTGATCTTTCCAATGGAGTAGCTAGGGATCCACCTTCTGAAACAGAATCACGGGATTCTATTACTGCTTTTTGCATATGGACATTGGCAATTAGGTTTGACACGATTCGAAGGGAGGTTAAAATAGGAACTCCAGATCCCATTAGGGTGGATAGTGTTGAGCAGAATCTAGATACATTTATCATTGTAACGAGGTCACCAACAATTGGCATTCTAAGAAGCGCCTTGTGCCATCTTTCTTCCCCAGCTTTTGTACTGATATATTTTAGGAAAAGATTCCAAAGAATAAAAATACCAATAAGGATGGCCCACCAATAGTCTTTAACGAAATTGGAGGCCCAAATACAAATTTGTGTTTGTAGGGGGAGTGTTTTTTTCATAGAGATAAAAACTTTGGTGATTTTTGGGATAACAAATATAAAAATTATACCCATCAAAAGGGCTCCGACCACCATCATTATAATAGGGTAGAGCATTGCTCCCTTAATTTTATTTTTTAACTGAACTTGTCCCTCGGTAAATTCTGCAAGTCGCAAAAGTACTACTTCCAAAGTTCCAGATTGTTCTCCAGCATCCACCATGTTCACAAAAACATTGTTAAATACCTTGGGGTAATCTTTTAGGGCATTTGCCAGTGAACTACCTTCATTAACCTTTTGTTTAACTTCGGAAAGAATTATTCTTAAATTTTTATTTTCAGTTTGGTCTTCCAAAGCAGAAAGTGATTCAACAATTGTTATTTTGGCTTTTATAAGGGTTGCCAATTGGCGAGTTACAACGGATAGATCTTGTACTGAAACTGAAGAAGTAAAACTTATTCCGCTTTTTTTTGTTTCGGTTTCTGATTTTTCTTCTTTCAGGGAAATGAGCATGATCCCCATGGACCTAATTTTTTGTTTGGCCTGGGATTCACTATCAGCATTTATGGATGCTTTTATTTCTTTGCCGTTGTCTTTTAAACCTTTGTAACTATAAAGGGCCATATGAAAAATTTATCTTTTGGTGGAGAAAATGGCAATTTTTTAAAAGATATTTTCTTCTTCGATATTTATTGCTCGGACTACCTCCTCAATGGAAGTTAATCCCTTATAAACCTTTTCCAAGGCAGATTGTCTTAGAGTGGCCATTCCTTGTGATATGGCCATTTTCTTGATTGAACCTGCATCTGCTTTTTGAATGATAAGTCCTTTGACTTCATCGGTGATTAGCATCAATTCGGATACGGTGGATCTTCCACTATATCCTTTATAATTACATTTAGCGCATCCAACCGGTTCGAAAATGGTTGCCTCATCAGGTATTTTATCTACTCCTAGAAGTCCAGGATCGGAGGGTGCTATAGCATGCCTTTTTTTGCAATCCTTGCATAAAAGTTGAATTAGTCTTTGGGCCAAAACTCCAACCAAGGAGGATGCAATTAGGAAGGGTTGAACACCCATATCAATTAGTCGTCCTGGCGCGGAAGCGGCATCATTAGTATGCAATGTTGAAAGAACAAAGTGTCCGGTTAGGGATGCTTCAATTGCCATAGTAGCAGTTTCTAAGTCCCTAGTTTCACCGACCATTATAATATCTGGGTTTTGTCTTAGGATTGACCTTAAAGCAACTGCAAACGTCAAATTAATTTTAGAGTTTACTTGGATTTGAGAAATTCCAGGAATTTCATATTCAACAGGATCCTCTACTGTGATGATCATTTTATCAGGCGAATTTACTCTATCCAATATTGCAAAAAGGGTTGTGGTTTTCCCTGAACCGGTGGGCCCAGTCACATATAAAATTCCATGTTTTCTTTGGGAAACTGAATGAAGGGTCTTTAAAACTTCTCCAAAGAATCCCAAGGCTTCAAGCCCCATGATGGTTGAACCCTTCTCCAAAATCCTCATAACTATTCTTTCACCATTTTGAATGGGAACAGTGCTGAGCCTGATATCATAATCTTTTCCGGCCATTTTGATTTTTATCCTTCCATCTTGTGGAAGGCGTTTTTCGGCAATATCTAATTTGGCCATAACTTTAATTCTTGAGCTCACCGCTGAATGGGTTTTAATGGGCTGTCTAAGGATTTCAGTCATAATACCATTGATCCTGAACCGGTAAACAGTTTCTCTTTCATATGGTTCAATATGTATATCTGAAGTTTTTTCCTTAACGGCCCGGAAGATTATGGAATTTACGAATCTTATAACTGGAGCCTCATCTGCGGTTGCATCCAGAATATCTATTGGTCCTTCAAGGTCGAATCCCTCTTCAAATTCTTCCTCAAGAATATCTACTACTTGTTTGGTGGCCCTTTCATAAACTTTATTGATGGCATTTTGAATTTGAGGAGGAGAAGAGACCAATATTTCGATATCTTTTTTAAAAATTTCCCGTAAATCGTTAATGGTGTCTGAATTAAAAGGATCTGAAACTACCACACTAACCGAAAATTCTGTTTCCAGGGTGGGTAAGCATTCATGGTTTTTAGCATAGTTGATAGGAATATTTTGTGTAATTTCAGGATTAATCTCATCAACGTTTATGGATGTAAGGTAGGGGATATCAATTTGATGACAAATTACTTTGATAATATCGTGGGGTTGAATGTAATTTTTCTTGAGAAGAATCTGTCCCAAAAGCATTCCAGAAGAGGCCTGTAATTCCAAGGCCTCATTAAGTTGCTCTTCAGTAAGATTGGTGTGTTTAAGCAGGAGTTGCCCAATTTTTTCTGGCTGGACCGGATTTTCAGCTTCTTTCAAGCACTACCTTCTTTTTTAAATATTATCTTTTTTTGCAGATTCAATATCTTCTCTTATTTTATTATAATCAGGAATTTCTACCTCTGGATCCTTATCCTGTAGATTTTCATTATTAATATCATTTAAGGATTTGGAATAGGTGGGATCATAAAGTGGACCTTTTTCCTGATCATTTGCTTTATCATATACACCTTTCATGGTTCCAGAGAAAGCATCTCCATAAGGTAAATACCCTTTTAAGTGAGCGGATCGTCTATTTGTTAAATCTTTTAAACTTGCCGGTACGGTTTTTTCATAAGGACTTAGAATTCTAGGTGTCATAAACATTAACAGATTGGTTTTTTGGAATTGTTTGGTTTGGTTTTTAAATAACCAACCAAGAATTGGGATATCACCAAGTAAGGGAACTTTGTTTACAACAACTGTTTCCTTATCCCTCATTAATCCACCCATTGCAACGGTATCTAGGTCCCTTACTACAACTGTTGTAACAGCTGATCTCATGGTAGTGGCAACACCACCCAATTCGCTTTTGGCCTGAGCATCAGGTCTTTTTGAAAAATCCTCGATCTTTTGATCAATTTTTAAAGTGATAAATCTGGTTACTTTATTTATTTGTGGTGTAATTTTTAACACCAAGGCCACTTTCTGTTGCTGCACAGATGTAGTAGTGATTCCGCTTGGAGAGTCTTGGCGAATATTTATAGGTACTGTTTCACCTACTTCAAATACCGCCTCAGTGTTATCAACCGCTAAAATTTGTGGAGTAGCTAGAACGTTTGAATCTGCGGTAGCTGCTATCGCGGTTATAAGACCGTTCACAGTATTAACTTGAACATCCTTTCCATCCGGACCTTTAATTGTTACCGTTTTTCCTAATCCGGCCCCTGCAAAAAAACCACCGATGTTGGCAATCTGTCCGGTTAATAATTTGATTAATTCAGGATTGGTTAAAAAACCAGCTTTGTTTGCTGCTCCAGAACCGTAGGCACCAATAATATTTACACCCAGTGAACTATCTTTTCCAACATCGGTTTCCATTAACATTCCTTCAACAAACACCTGGTCTTTGGAAATGTCCAATTTTTTAATAACTTCTTTAATTGTAAGGTAATCGGTTGGAGAAGCGGTTACCACCAGAGCGTTGTTGGATTTATCCGCGGTAATTTTTACTTCTGCATTAAAAAGACTGGGTACTGGTGAACCACCAATTGTAAATCTAGCTCCTGCGGTTTTTGGTCCTGAAGAGACAAGTGAAGATAAAGTTTTGGAAAGTGATTCTGCCTCTCCATGATTTAGATAATAAACATGAATCTGTCCGCTTGATGATGCTACCAATTTTACATCTAACTTATTGATTAAATCTCTTAATTGTTTTGCACCTTCTGCATTGGCCATGGCTATAATTGAATTAGTTCTAGGCTCCGCAATAATTTTATTGATGGATTCACCACCTTGATCAGGTCTTCTAATTCCACCAGGCATTGCCGAGTTTTGGTTTTTGGATTTAAGAATCTGATCCAAAAGTTTGGCGATTTCTTGGGCAGAGGAATTTTTTACTTTTAAAATTTGTAAGGTTTCCTCATGTCCGGGAACATCTACGAATTTAATTAGTCGAACAAGGCGGTTAACGTTTGCTCCAGTTTCCTGGATAATTACGGTATTGGTTTGTTTAATTTCTAGAATTCTTCCATAACGTGACATGAAAGGTCTAAAAGATCTGGTAACCTCTGTGGCGCTTATATTTTTAAGCGGTAAAATCCTCATGACATAATTTTCAGTTTCAGGAGTATAGTTACCGGTATAAAACTTTGTAGTGGAATATCTAACATCCCTTGAAGGAATAATTTTATAAAAGGTACCGGATTTCACCAAAGTGTAACCATTTATATTAAGCGCTGTTAGGTAGGCCTTCCATGCATCGCCCACAGTGATAGGAGTTGGTGCTAAAATTGAAATTTTTCCCTTTAGATCTTTATCCAAAATCAAATTTATTCCGGTGATCTTTTGCATATGTTTGGTTAAATCAATCAGGGAAACGTTAGGAAAATCAAAACTTTCCACAACTTCTGGGCCAAAAGCTGTCTCAGGGTTAAGATTTACGTATTTTTTCTCTTTTTTGATGGAAGTAACATCCTTAATCCCAGATTCTCTACCAAAAATATCATTTGGATCTGGTTCCTTGGAAGGCTCCACATCTTCGAGATCGACATCCGTGTCGCTTTTATATTTTGAAAATTGGGCGTGTAGGGAAAAAGAACCTAGAAGTAAAATTAGCAAAAGTACTTTAGTCATACTGATCCTTATTTTTCAAAAGTATATTCTTTGTCTTGTTCCTCACCATCTCGTTGAATGGTAAGGGTCATATTATTTACGTCTTTTAGGCCACCAAAAAGTGACATCACTTCATTAACAGATTCAATGTTTTTTCCATTAATTTTGGTGATTATGTCTCCATCGTTTAAGTCAAGGTAACTATAAATGGATCCAGGGACGATTTCTGTCATTTTGAAACTAATGCTGCCATCTGGATTATTTATTTGGATTGCTCTTGCTTGGGTCAAGACATTTCCTATATCGGCCAGCATTTGATCTCTTAATTTGGTCTTTAGGAAATATTTGTTACCAACATTTCTGATATCTTTTTTAATTTCATCCGGTAAGATTTGTTTTCCAGCTTCTGGAGTTAGGATAGATAGATTCTTTTGCAAAAACATTTGTTCAAATTGTTCATCAAAATTGGAAATGGACTCACAGGCCCCTGAATCTAAATTTCTAAAAATTGCCGATAATCTTTTAATTTTATCTAATCTTGCAACTTGGCGGATGACATCGCCTTCCCTAAATACATCGGCTGGTTGGCCGTTCACACTTATGTAGGCGGTCGATTTTTTTCTATCCTGCAAAACAATAGTATCCTGGAGTTTAAACGGGAGTGAACTTTTAAGATTGGATTCCTGACATATTATTTCTATTTCTGACTTTTTCTTTGGTTTATCCTTGGTTTCTTCATCTTTAGATTTAAAAAGATTGGCCTTTTTAATGGTATTTAAGTCAGCCATCAAAGTAGATTCCGCTCTTCTATCTTCAGGAAATTCAACAGGAAGTTTAGGAGGGGCAAAAAGCATCGTAAACTTTATCGCAATGAGTTTTCCCAGCGTATAAAATAATACGGTAACAATTGAAACCAAAAATATCTTATGCCAGAATTTTCGGTAATCAGGAGAAAATATTTTTAGAACTAAATTTTCCTGATAGGCCACAGGTTCATTAAATGATTTTCCACTTGAAAACTTTTCTTTGAACTTTTTGATTAAATCTGTAAGGATACTTTTGTTCATAATTTATTGTATCAGCTTTATTAAGTAACATTATTATTTTAAGGTACTTGAAGCAGCTATAAAGAGGGGATAATTTGCTTATTCTTGAGCAAAGAAGTCATATAAAAGGAGGGAGAAATGTCTGAACAACATTTTGATTCGGTAGTAGGAAATTTATTTTTTGGAGAAATCGAAGAACAGAACGTTTTTCCTTACCCTTCATTTACTCCTGAACAAAGGGAACTGGCTAAAGAATTTATTAATGGTTTCAATAAATTTGCCCATGAAAAGTTGAATTCTAAAAAAATTGATGAAGAAGGTGTAATTCCTCCTGAGATTTATGCAGGACTTGGAGAACTCGGTTTATATGGCATGGCCGTTCCTGAGGAATTTGGTGGGTTAAATCTTGATTATTCCCTTTATAGCAGAATTTTCGCCCAAGTTTGTGAATATGATGGCTCGTTGGCAGTTATGATTGGCGGTCACCAGTCTATTGGATATAAAGGGCTTCTTTTGGCAGGAACACCTGAGCAAAAAAAGAAATGGTTGCCCAAGCTTGCATCAGGTGAAAAGTTAGCAGCTTTTTGCCTAACTGAACCCGGTTCAGGATCGGATGCATACTCCATAAAAACCAAAGCAACCAAAAATCCTGATGGTACCTTTACAATAAATGGACAAAAACTTTGGATTACCAATGGGGGAATTGCAGAATTTTATACGGTCTTTTGTAAAACTGACCATGAAGTTGAAGGTAAAAAGGTAGAGAAAATTTCCGCTTTCATAGTCGAAAAGGGAATGCCCGGAGTTTCTTTTGGTAAAAAAGAAGAAAAAATGGGAATTAGAGGTTCAGAAACAAGGGCAGTTTTTTTCGATAAAGTAGTGGTTCCAAAGGAAAATGTACTTGGTGACCTTGGAAAAGGGTTCAAGTTGGCCATGAATATTTTAAATAATGGTCGTCTTTCCTTAGGTGCTGGATGTGTCGGAGGAATGAAGACCATTTTAAAAATGGCAATTGAACATGGTAAGTCCCGAAAACAATTTGACCGCCCAATTACAGAATTTGCATTAATTCAGGAAAAAATAGCAAAGATGGCCTCGATGATATATTCCACCGAAAGTATCATTTATATGACCACCGGAAATATGTGTAAGGGAATGGAAGATTTCTATTTAGAAACTGCTGCTTGTAAAATTTTTGGCTCAGAATCCTTATGGTCTTGTGTTGATATGGGACTTCAAATAGCTGCCGGGAATGGGTACATGAAGGAATATCCCTACGAAAGAATCATGAGGGATTCAAGAATAAATCTGATTTTTGAAGGAACCAATGAAATTCTTCGAGCATTTTTAGGTTTATCTGGAGTGAAAGGTCCTTCC
Source organism: uncultured Bacteriovoracaceae bacterium (assembly GCA_964400895.1). Taxonomy (GTDB): domain Bacteria; phylum Bdellovibrionota; class Bacteriovoracia; order Bacteriovoracales; family Bacteriovoracaceae; genus CAYNWL01. The sequence goes on along the minus strand of CAYNWL010000003.1, from coordinate 19,964 downwards.
GAGGGTCTTGCTGAATTAGGAAAGATATCAAATGTTTCCAGGGCCCTGCAGGATCCCATAAAATCCCTAGGGGTACTTACGGATTTTGCAAAAAATAGATTTTCAAAAATTATTGGATCTGCAAGACTTACTCAACATCATGAAAGTTTCTCTGATGCTGCAAAAAAACTATCTGCAAACGTTGCCAGTTTTTCACTTGCCGTTGAAGATACCCTTTTAAAATATCGGGAAAAAATTGTTGATAATGAAATGCCCTTAAAACGTATTTCAGATATGGCAATAGACCTTTATGTTATGGTTGCTGTAATTTCCAGGACCACTAGGATTTTAAATGATAAAAATATCCCAAAAGATAAGAGGGACTATTGTACAAAATTGGCAAAGATGTCCTTGAAGGATGCCAATTCCAGGTTTAAAAAGAATTTAAAAGATATGGAAACTAACCAAGATCTTCTTTATAAGCAAATCACTGAAGATGTATCAAAATTTGAAGGATACGGTTTGGATATTATTGATTTTTAACCAATGGTGGTATTTTTGAAGGGTCCTCCCTCCAAAATTTCCCAGTATAGGATTCTTGGTTCATGTTGGAAATAACAAAGCCTTCTTTTCCATTATCAAAATCGAAGATGTAGTCCACAACTACTTCCTTAAGATAAAAGGCAGAAAAAGAATCAATTAATATTTCGATGCCGGAAACCTCCACTAAGAGGTCTTCTTTATGAATTGGAGTAAAGCCAGCAGAATAAGTAAAACCATCACATCCCTTACCAGATATTTGAATACGAAACTTTTTTCCCTCCAAAGTATGGTCGTTTAAAAGCATTAGATTTAGTTGATTTTCTGCTTCAGGGGTTAAGGAAATATGGGGAGGTTGTATGTTTTCTTTATCAATCATTTGGTATCCAAATTAAGTAGTGCCACAGCAATTATTATTTCTCGGTTCCCTAATTTTCTATCCAATTTTAATATTTTTCCCAAGACCTTTTTCCGCCCCATAAGTCCAAACTTATCCCTTTTAATCCAAATATGTTTTAAAAGAAGGACTTTTTTCCAGCGAAATTTTGATAATAGGGGAGAGATGGCCTTAAAGGCAGCTTCTTTTTTGATCCAAATATCAAGAGGATTTGAATCAGGTTTATCATGTTCGTTAAAATAATATTTTTGGGCACCAGGAGTAATTTTTCTGCCCTTCAGCTCAATATCAATTCCTACCGAGGAATATTTATTGATAGAAGATAAAAGGGCCGCCCCAATGTTTCCTGTATGGGAAAGAGATGCGCAAAATTGGGGATATTGCTTTAAGTTGTAATGGTTAGTTATTTCTAAATCAACCTCACATGAAAGCCCAAAACCTCCAAGGGCCTTTTGAAGAGACTTCTGGCAGTTAATTTTCCCGGATCCAGGCCCATCCGATAGGGCCAAAGAATATTCAATGGCTTTATGCGATAGGATGGATGGTGAGTATTGCAAATTCATAAATAATTCCCTTTAATATTAGGTAATTATTATGTTGCCAAGTGAAATTCAGGCCCTTTTAGGCAAAGTATTGTTTTTAGTATTTCTTATAGCCATTTTATGGTTCGCTAGGACCCAAGATATCGAAAGCCTGTCCATTAACATAGATCCACCTCCTGTGATAAAGGTCCTTTTTAATATATAAGCCTGAAAAAAATTCTAAGTTATTAAAATTTTTAGTAATTCTAATGACAAAAATGACCTTTCATGGTTAATTTAAGCCCTGAATTTTCAAAGTCATAAACCCCTTAGGAGAACAGACATATGTTAACCACCGATTCAAGACATTCTGCCAAGATGAAAGCCACAGATCGATCTTTAAGAAAGTTTGAAACCCCAAAAACTACTCAAGGAACTAATTCAAGAATTAGTGAGTATTTTGGAATGAACGTTTTTGATTTTAGAAAATCAGACATGATTCCTGCTGAAGTAAAAAAAGAGTTAATTACCTATACAGCTAGTAGAACAAGTGGAAAAAAACTTTCAAAGGTTGCTGCTGAAGTTGTTGCAAAAGCAGTTTCAGAATGGGCAATGAATCGAGGAGCGACACACTTCTGCCACTGGTTCCAACCATTGACAGGGTCTACCGCTGAAAAACATGATTCTTTCTTAACTTATTCATCAGATGACACCCCAATTGAGAAATTCTCTGCTTCTCAATTAATTCAAGGTGAACCAGATGCTTCTTCTTTTCCAAACGGTGGTTCTAGATCAACCTTTGAAGCTAGAGGATATACTTCATGGGATATTACTTCTCCTATGTTTTTAAGAGAAAGTGAAAATGGAAAAACTCTATGTATCCCTACAGCGTTTGTTTCATATTCCGGAGAAGCCTTAGATGTTAAGACTCCACACCTAAGATCCATTACCGCCCTTGATAAGGCCGCAACTAAATTTATGAATACTATTGGTGATGTGGAAACTAAGAATGTTTATTCCACCTGTGGTTGCGAGCAAGAATATTTCCTAGTTGATAAATCTCTTTATTATTTAAGACCTGATTTGGTGATGACTGGTAGAACCCTAATGGGATCTATGACTTCAAAAAATCAACAGTTATCGGACCACTACTTCGGAACCGTTCCAGAGAGAGTTCTAGCTTTCATGCAAGAGCTAGATTTAAAGCTACATAAACTAGGCATTCCTGCAAAAACTAGACACAATGAAGTTGCGCCAGCTCAGTTTGAGCTAGCTCCAATATTCAGGGACTCAAATCTTGCCGCTGATCAAAACCAGTTGATTATGGCAGTTATGAAAAAGATTGCTGAAAGACATGATTTTGTTTGCCTCCTACATGAAAAGCCATTTTCTGGGATCAATGGTTCTGGAAAGCACTTAAACTGGTCAATGTCAGATAACAATGGGAGAAACCTGCTTGAGCCAGGAGCTAATCCTCATGAAAACTACAGATTCCTTGCAATGGTTTCTATTGTAGTTGATGCTGTTAAGAGAAATTCCGGTGCCTTAAGAATGGCAGTTGCTACTCATGGAAACGACCATAGACTAGGTGCCCATGAAGCCCCTCCATCAATTATCTCAGTATACCTAGGACAGGCATTAGATAGTATTTTTGAATCAATCCTTTCAGGAAAAAACTTTACCCCAAATCATAACCAACTTTTAGATATGGGAGCTGACCAGCTAGCTCATCTTCTAAAAGATAATACAGACAGAAACAGGACATCTCCTTTTGCCTTCACCGGTAATAAGTTTGAATTTAGAGCTGTTGGTTCTTCTCAAGCTGTAGGTTGGCCATTAACCATTTTAAATACTGCTATGGCACATGCTTTGACTGAGGCCACCACTTTAATGGAAGGCTACAAAGCTTCCGGAAAAACCACTGACGAGGCTCTAATTGAGCTAATCAGAACTCTAATGAAGAGATCTGGAAATGTGGTTTTCGGTGGAGATGGGTATTCAGCTGAATGGGTAAAAGAAGCTGAAAGACGAGGGCTTCCAAACCATAGAACCTCTCCAGAAGCTCTAATGGTTTTAAAAGATGAAAACCAAACAAAATTCTTGGTGGATCAAGGTGTTTTAAGACCAGAAGAAATCAGAACTCGATATAACGTAATGATGGATAACTATTGCTTATATAGAGAAATTGAGATCAATACCTTGTTGACCATGGTTACCCAAAATGTACTACCTTGTGGACTTGATTATAAAGCCAAATTGGCCTCTGTAATCAATGATCAAAAGACCATCGGACTTGAAACAAACGTAGAAGTTGAAATTTTAAAACAGTTAAATCTAACTGTTAGAGAAGTTTTTGATACCGCTGCTCAGTTAAAAGGAGCGTTGGAAACTCTAAGCTCTGATTCTGAAGTTAGAGCTAAAGAAATCGCTTCTAGTGTAATGCCATTATCTAAAAAAGTTGCTACAGCTTGCAACGCTTTAGAGCAAATGGTTCCAGATGATATGTGGAAACTTCCTAAGTTCTACGACATGTTATTCTTAAGATAATTTCAAAAGGGGAGGCTTTCCTCCCCTTTTTTTATTCCAAAAATACCAATATTTCTAGGCGAAATCTCCTCGTTGAATAACTCAAACATTTCTACATTTAAGCCGTTTTCTTCCAAATATAAAGCGCGATCAATTAGCAGGTGTATCTCAAGAACCCTCCCTGTTTGCCATCTAAGGATATTGCAAAGGAACATGTAACGGACTAGATCCTTTTTATTTTCAAAGAAATCCTCCAGGTCCGTATCTGAAAAAGAATGATTTAAATTTAGCTCCCTGAGTTTAGTTTTTGCATAAGGGGCAAATCCTTCGTGATATTTTTTTAAAGGATAATTGCCCGCACCAACAAATTCGGTGATATTAAGTTTTTCAAATAAAAGCAGATGAAATGTATATCTAAGTTTTTTTATTTGTTCCTTCAATAAAAAATCTTCAAAGGAAAATTTGGAATGGGATCTTGATGCCAAAGTTAGCCCTATGATCGAAAGCTCCAGGGGATTTTTCTTGGCCTTCCATGAGAGATTGACATCACTTTGGGGATGAAGCTTAAGGTAGCAACATGGAAAGTTAACTAAACCTTTGGATTTTTTCTTAAGGACCTCTTCCATTAGCCTTAAGGAAAGGGGACCGCAGGAATGAAGGCCGATGGCCAGAGACTCTGGCGTAAATACCTCTTCGAGGTCTTTATCGTGTATCAATTCAAATTCTTCTGTTGGAATGATAGGCCCTCCTAGACCTTTGGGGATAAATTTAACATTTTCTCCTTTAAGCAGGGACCGCCCTTTGTCCTGTAGGGCCTTATCATGGTCTAGGCAGATACAGGGCATTTGTAATTTTTCACTTAAGGTTCGGGATAAATGTCCCACTCCGCCACCAATATCTACAAAATGTGAAAAAATATGGGAATTATTCAGTTTTTCTAAATAGGGTACTAAATAGGAAATTTCATGGGCCTTTTTTTCCCTCATACCTGAAAGGTTTGAAAGCGGTGATTCTATTTTTTTTGTCGGAAGAAAAGAGGTTAACTCCTTTACTTCCAAAATAAAGGGTAAAATCGGTGTGTTTTCCAAAAATGAATGATTTATCTTGGAATCCAGTTCCCATAACTCTTTTGCGCTTAGCTTTCCAAGTATTTCAATCCAATCCTTTGGATAGGAATCAAGAGTATGGGGGTAAAGGTTTAAAATTTCATCATACCAAAAAGGTTTGAACCTTTCTAAAAAGTCCCTAGTTTTTTGGAATTGATCTGTTAAATTCATTGGGAAAGGTCTATACCTTTCTTTAATTGGAAAAGGAATCAACTTGAATTTATTAGATAAAAAAGTCGCAGTATATGGGATGGGAAAATCCGGTATTTCCGCCCTAAGGCTATTAAAGAGGGAAGGGGCTAAGGTTTTTGCAATCTCTAAGGGTGATCCCTTTACCTGGCACCCAAGCATAAATAGTTTGATTTCTATTAAAGAATGCTTTGATGAAAATGATCCATTGGCCGAAAAGATTTTTTCCCAATCTGATCTAATAATTCTAAGCCCGGGAATACCTACCACCAATCTTTGTTTAAAAGAGGCATTAGGGACCGTACCGATATGGTCTGAAATTGAGCTTGGTTTTCATTTTTCAAAAGTTCCAGTCATTGCACTTACCGGAACCAATGGAAAAACCACAACGGTTTCCCTTTTAGGCGAGTTACTGAAATCCGCTGGATATAAAGTTTTTGTTGGGGGGAACATCGGTGTTCCTTATTGTGATATTTCTTTTCACCAAGAAAATTATGATTTTGCCGTGCTAGAAATTTCAAGTTTTCAACTGGAGCAAATAGAATCTTTTAAACCTCATGTGGCCGCCATACTAAATATCACCCAGAACCATGGTGAGCGGTATTTAACTTTCAATGAATATAGGGAGGCAAAAGAGAATATAGCAAGAAATCTAACAAGTGAGGATTTTCTTTTAATTCCTAAATCAGATGAACTTCTTGTTAAATTCGCAAAATCTCTTCCATCAAAAGCGATTATTGTAGACCCCAAAGAAATAAGAGAAATGGAAACTTGTTGGGATCTTTCAAAATTCCAACTAACTGGGTCCCATAATTTATCCAATCTTTATTTTTGTTTTAAGGTTTTATTGGCCCTTGGGATATCCCCCTCCGATGCAAAAGAGGGAATGGAAAAATTTAGAGGGGTGGATTATAGGCTTCAAAAAGAAAATTCAAAATTTCCGTTTGAAGTTTATAATGATGCAAAAAGCACAAATTATGATGCTACTTTAACCGCATTAAAATCTCTAAATGAAAAAAATCTTCCGATTTATCTTATTTTGGGAGGCCAAAAAAGGGGTATTGGGGATTCAATTTTAAGTCAGATCCCTGATCTTAAAAAATATGTAAAAAAGATCTTTTTAATAGGTGAGACCACCGAAATGCTTGCCCTTGAGCTTAAAAACCAAATCCCTTTTGAAACCCCTAAAACCATTGATAAGGCAATAGAAATGGTTCAAAAGGATAAGGAATTCAAGGGAGTTTTGCTTTTTTCTCCAGCATTTCCTTCCTTTGACCAATATGAAAACTATGTGGCCAGAGGAAAGGCCTTTTCAGCATTGATTCGCTGCTAAAAATATAGCAAATTTACGTAAGCCATTATATTATCCTGCCAATTCTTGAGGTGAAATATGTTTGAAAATTTTAATATTCCCAAAGACCTTATTCCTTCGGATCCACGATTTGGATGTGGTCCATCCTTGATTCCAGTTTCTAATGTTGAGAAATTACTTAAAACTGGAACCAATTATTTGGGAACCAGTCATAGAAAATCAGCTGTAAAAAACGTAGTAAAGAGTGTCCAAGAGGGACTTAAAAAATATTTTAATGTTCCATCTGATTATTTAGTGGTTTTGGGTAATGGAGGAGCTACCTTACTTTTTGATATGTTGGAGTTAGGCCTTGCGGACAAAAAAACGGTCCATTTTACATGTGGTGAGTTTTCAGAAAAATGGTATGAAGCCGCTGCAAATATGCCCTGGATAAAAACAGAAAAAATTTCGGTTCCATATGGGGAAGGAATAGACGGAAAAATGGTCGAAGGGGCCGACATGGTTTGTGTGACCTTAAACGAAACTTCGACAGGAGTTCAATTGTCCTCCCTTCCGGTAGTTGATGAAAAAACCATTTTAGCTGTGGATGCTACCTCGGGAGCAGGTCAGGTTCCATGTGATGTTTCAAAGACTGATGTGTTTTTTTTCTCACCTCAAAAAGTTTTTGCCAGTGATGGAGGGCTTTTTGTGGCCATAATGTCTCCGAAGGCCCTAAAAAGAGCTGCTGAAATTGAAAAAAGAAAAGATAGATATATACCAATAATAATGCGTTGGAGTGAAGCAATTTCTAACTCTGAAAAAAATCAGACTTATAATACTCCTGCCCTCGCCACAATTTTTCTATTGGATGAACAAATAAAGATTATGAATCAATTGGGTTACGGGGAAGTTGTTAATGAGGCAAAAAGAAAGGCAAACCTTCTATACTCATGGGCAGAGAAAAAAGATTACCTTTCCTGTTACGTAAAAGAGTCAAAGTATCGTTCAACTGCAGTAGCTACTATTGATGTCTCCGATGCCTATCCTGTAGATGGTCTAATTTCTAGGCTGGAAAAAGAAAAAGTGGCCTTTGGGATAGATGCTTATAGGAAATTAAATCGTAACCAGTTTAGAATTTCTCTTTTCCATAATATTAAATATGATGATTTGGAAAAATTAACCAAAATTATCTCAATGGCGATTGAAGGTCTTTAAACCTTATAATTTTTTAGGAATTCTTTTTTAAATCCCAAAAAGTTATTTTCCAAAATGGCCTTTTGGGCCCTATCAGCAAGTCCCTTATAAAAGGCAATGTTATGGAGAGTTGCCAGAATGGTTCCAAGGATTTCATTGGAATCAAATAGATGTTTAAGATAGGCCCGAGAAAAGTTTTTACAAGTATAACAATTGCAATTTGGTTCTATGGGAAAGAAATCCCTACGATAATCTCTGTGTCTAATTCTTAGCTTTCCTCGATTGGTAAATAAGGTTCCGCCTCTGGCGAACTTTGTGGGAATAATACAATCACTCATATCAATTCCATGTTCCCAAATCATCAGAAGGTCCTCTGGATTTCCAACCCCCATAACGTATCTTGGTTTGTCTTTTGGCATTAGAGGAGCTGTGAATGATACAGCCTTTTCCATTAATTCCGGTCCCTCACCTACGGAAACACCACCAATTGCATAACCTGGGAGGTCTCTAGAACAGACTTCTTCGACACATTGTTTTCTTAAATTATCAAAATTTGACCCTTGGATAATCCCAAATAGGGCCTGAGTAGGATTGGTCCACGATTTAATACAGCGATCAAGCCATCTATGAGTTCTTTCGATTGATTTTTTTACATACCCTTCCGTTGCAGGATAGGGGATGCATTCATCAAAGGCCATCATAATATCTGAACCTAGGTCTTGTTGTATTTGAATACTTGATTCGGGAGTTAAAAGGACCTTTTTTCCTTGCTGATCTCTAAATTCCGCGCCTTCTTCGGTGATAGATTTTTTTTGCAGAGAAAATACCTGGAATCCACCGGAATCGGTAAGTATTGGCCCATTCCAGTTCATAAATTTATGAAGGCCACCGGCCTTTTTAATTAATTCTGGCCCAGGTGTTAAATTTAAGTGGTAGGTATTTGAAAGAATGATTTCAATATTGATACCCTGTAAATCCTTAGGGGATAATGCCTTGATGGCCCCGTGGGTTCCAACTGGCATAAAAACCGGGGTGTTTATCTGACCGTGGGGGGTAGTTATTCTTGTTACCCGGGCATTTGAATTAGTATCCTGATGAATTAATTCAAATTTAAAATGGTTTTTTACTTCTTTCATGTAAACCTTATCGAAAAGTTTTGTCTTGAATTAACACAAAAAACCGAAAAGGTGCAATAATTAAAAAATGAAATTAAAAACTTTACCCCTAATTCTTTTCCTTTTGGCCTCCTGTATGCCTGGAGAAAGAGAAAGAAGTATCAGGCATGTTACTGAAATGGTAAGGCCGTGGGAGGAAAACGAATGGAGGAAAGTAGGTTGGAGGGAATCTGAATTTAATATTGCCAGATTTCAGGATGTTAAATTTGAAATAAATTTTGCCAGGAAACCTGAGGATAAGTTCAAAACTTGTGAGGATTATGGCCCGGATTCAGGATGTCTATTTGTCATCCTTGCAAAAGTTGGGAAGGTGAAGTTTTCCATGGTCAGGTTTTCTAAGGAATATGAAGCAAAGAAAATGGCCTTTGCAATGAGGGAATATTATTTTGATAGATGGGTTTTTGAGGGTGTCTCCGGAGAGCCTACTTTAGAAGAATTTGTAAAAGAGGTTTTTAAGGCATATAAAATTAATAAATTTCCTTAAATAAATTTTTTAAACTGGGTTTTAAAGAAATTAAGTTTTGATTTCCAGTCCTTAATCAAAGAATTGTTGTCTTTTTCAAAATTATCCAAAGTGGAATTAAAAAGAAAAATAAATCTATCTAATTCACCCTTGTGAATTTTTAAAGGAATATGAGTTTCTTTTAAATTAAATTTTTCTTTGCTTTTAAAGTTAGAAATTAATTGAGTTTTCCAAAAGATTTTTATTCTTGGCAGGTGATGAGAAAAATCAGATAGGGAGGGTTTGAGGCTGTTTCCTTTTTGAATTTTCTTAAAATGATAACCAATTAAGAAATCATTTATAGCTATTTCATAAAAGGAATCTACGATTTCTTCGATGGTTTTTTCAAGGTTTTCCAATATCGTGGAGTGCCTTACCTAGAGATTTGGATTTTTTACCAAATATATTGTTTTTTTCATTAAGTTCTGCTTCTTCTTTACAATTAATACAAAGTTCTGCAGTTGGTCGTGCAAGAAGTCTTTCAAAATTAATTTCTCCCTCACATTCCTCGCATTCTCCATAGATTCCATTAAGAATGCGATCGATGCTTTTATTTATTTTTTTTAAATAAAAGACTGTTCTATTTCTCATTCTTAATTCTTGAGAGGCTTGAATGTTTATGGCCGCTTCATCCAAAGGATCAGCTAATTCATTTTTATCCAGGCAGTAACGGTTTGTATCATTTTCAGTTTGTAGTATTTTTTCCTTTTCCTCCAAAAGCTTTTGAAGAATCATGGAAATTTTTGTTTGATTTAAATACTGGTTTTTTGGAATCTTTTTTCCTGAAAGTAATTCTTTTTTTCTTTTTTCTAACAGTGCTGGAGATATTTCAAATTCAAATTCGTTTTGATTCATTATAAACACCCTTTCCCTGACGTCTATTTTGTAATAAAAGAAAAAAACTGTCTTAGAAAGATACTTTTAAAACACTTATTACGTAAACTTACATTTTATTACATGATATTTTTTCAAACCGATCGGGAATTTTGCTCTCGCAATAGGGACAATGAATCCAAAATTGAAGGTCAATTGTTTTTTTACAACTAATACATTGGTAAAGAATTTCTAATTCTTCAAATCCATCCTCCCCCATAAAAATATCTTTTCGTACTGCTTTGATAGTTTGGGGATGTGCAATCCATCCTCCAGGGATTAAAGGGTCAGGTTTAAATATGCCTGGTCCAACCGACTCGTTTGCTCGGATTTGAATATTTACTTCCTGATAATGTGGAGAGTAATAAGGTAGCTTCCCCTCCCAATTAGCAGTTTTTAATTTTTTTAAAAAATATTCAGAACTTAAATCTTTTTTTTTTACTTCCATCTTTTCTCCAATATTTTAATTATTCCCTTTGCATTTTTCATATGGGAGTTAAATGTTGCAAAAAAACCTGGTTTCCTTTTTAAAACTGCTTCTTTAAATTTTAAACTTTGATTACCCATGGATTCAATGGATCTTAAAACCCACTCAAAAATTTCTGGGTCTTTTGAATCAAGTAATTCATTTATGACTTTAATAAAATCTGGTGGAAGGGGTACACCATCTAATGCACATTTTGTAATGATGTGTTTTTGGGCCGAAGCTAATGCATAAATCATTAATTCGGTTTCTAAATTTAAGGTTAGGGTTTTAATAATGGGGTCAGCAAAAACCCTTGAAAGGGTTTGGCTATGATCTACAATACATAGGATTTTTTTTAGTTCAGGTTTCTTTTCTGGTCCCCAGTTCAAAATAAGGTCGTTCCACCTTTTGGCCAGTTCTGAGACATCTTCTTTTAAAAGTTTTACCTGGGGCCTTAAATCCCTTTCTAGATCCTTAATAATCTTTTGGTAAAGTTCCTCAAATTCCATATTATTTATATTTTCCTTGAAAATTTTGCTAATGGAGAGGATTTTTTTTCATATTAGGGGTATAAGCAGGGCGCTATGCTTATCCATTCAATATATCTTGCAACCGAAGGAGAGGGGATCTTTGTAGGAAGACCCCAAATTTTTATCCGTTTTCAAGGCTGTAATGTCGGTTGTCGAAACTGTGATTCCAAGGAAACTTGGCCATTTAAGGGCCAAAATTACGCTTTAGAAGCTGTTTTAGGCTCAATTAAGGACCAATCCCAAATAGTAAGAACAATTTCTATAACTGGGGGGGATCCTCTAGATCCGGTTCATCGAGAATCTGTTTTAAAATTATGTAACATATTGAAATTAGAAGGATATTATATAAATCTTGAGGCAGCAGGGAATATAATCGTCCCTGAGATCTTTCAACTAGTTGATTTTATTAGCATCGATTTTAAAACCCCTTCAACCAATGTTAAAACCCCAATCGAAATAATTCATAGGATGAGGGCAGAATATCCAGGGAAGTTTCAAGTTAAAGCAGTTATCCAAACAGATGAGGACTTTAATGCAACATACGAGGCTTATAAAACCTTTGCAAACCTAGATTTCCCCTGGTGTTTAACTCCGGCATATAATCCATTGGAGCAGTTTCCCATGGAGAGATTTGTTAAGGTTCTCGAAATGAACGAAAGTCTTGGGGGACCATTTAGGGTTATTGGGCAACAGCATAAATGGGTCTTTGGGCCAAATAAAAGAAATAAATAATATCTTCTTTTTGTGTTAAGAAGAGGGTCCAAAAAAATTTGGGAAGCCCTCATGAAATCCAGGAAAAAAATAGACTCTTTTGATTTCCCAGCCGGTATGGAGGTTTCCTCTAAATACAGGGTTGTAAAAAAATTAGGATGGGGATGGGAAGGAGAAGTTTATCAAATAAGGGAAACCTTAACTGGAATTGAAAGGGCCGCAAAATTTTTTTATCCTCATAGAAATATTGGTAATAAATCTGCAAGACTTTATGCTCAAAAATTACACAAGCTAAGAAGTTGTAAAATTCTGATCCAATATCTAACCCAAGGAAAGATTTTATTTAAGGGAGTTCCTATTACGTATTTGGTGTCTGAATATGTTAATGGAATACCCTTAGATGATTTTATAAACAGACAGAAAGGAAAAAAACTTTCTCCCTTTCAAGCACTTCACCTACTCCACTCCCTGGCCAAGGGATTAGATGAAATCCATAATATGAATGAATATCATGGAGATCTTCATGGCGGAAATATTATTATCCAGCGTTATGGCCTAGGTTTTGATTTAAAGATTCTTGATCTTTATTTTTGGGAGGATGGAAGAAAGGCAAATCAGATTGAGGATTTAGTTAAATTAATTACGGTATTTCATGAAACTCTTGGAGGTTCAAAATATTATTCCCTCCACCCAAAGGAAGTAAAAGGAATCATTTTGGGATTAAAAAGATCTCTGATTCAAAGTAAATTCAAAACCCTGGGCCAACTTAAAACGCATATAGAAAACCTAACCTGGGATAACTTTTAAAGAAATTTTTAAAAAAAACCGCTATAATGTTTCCAAGGGGAGAAATTATGAAAAAAACTTTACCTTTTTTGTTAATTATTATGCTTTCCAATCCTCTTTATTCCAAAGTTTTACTTGATGAAGAAGAATCTCGTTCCATGGATGAGGCCATGAAAACAGTGGAAAAATCTAAAAAAGATAGAAAAGAATTCAATTTGGAAGATGAAAAAGTAAAAAGAGATATGGCCACAGAACAGGACCCTAAATTTAAAAAGGATTTCGATAAATTAATGGACGATCTAAAGTAAAGATTAGATTTTTTTAACGGTCATGCAACCAGCAGAATATCCGGCCCCAAATGCACTTATTAGACCCAAATCACCAGATTCAAAACCGTTCTGATATTTATTAAAGGCGATAAAAACTCCTGAGGAGCTTGTATTGGCAAATTCATCCAAGATTAGTGGAGCTTCCTCAAGAGTTGAGTCCCTTCCTAGCAAATATTTTAATATTAGCTGGTTCATAGGTCCATTGGCCTGATGTAACCAGAATCTTTTTATATTTTCGATATTTATATTTTGTTCCTTCAAATGGTCCTGAATCAGAGAAACTGCCATGGGGACTACTTCTTTGAAAACCCTTCTCCCTTTTTGAATACAGAGTTTATCTAGACCCCCTAGATCGTCTTCACATCTATTTAGATATCCAAAATTATTTCGGATATTGTTAGAAAACGAAGTAATTAGTTTTATACCCAAAATTTCAAAAAGATTATTCGATTTGGCCGAATTTATTTTTTCAATTACCGTGGCGGATGCGGAATCCCCAAAAATAAAATGGGTCTCCCTGTCTTTAAAATTTATATGTCCTGAATTGATTTCAGGAGTTATAACTAGGGCACAACTGGCCTGTCCGTTTTTAACACTATTATATGCATTTAAGATTCCAAAAATTCCCGAACTGCAGGCGATGCTCATATCAAAGGCAAATCCTTTGGTGCCCAAAAAATTTTGGACCTCAGTAGCAATTGCCGGATATGCCCTTTGAAAAACCGAACAAGCTACAATTATACAATCAATGTCCTCAGGAGATTTGTTAGCATTTGATAGAGCTATTTTGGCAGCTTCAACCGCCATTTCTGCTTGCAGTGAAAGCTCTTCATTATCTCGTTTTGGAAAATGAGGACGCATTCTATTGACATCCAATATGCCTTCTTTCTCTATTACGTATCTATTTTTAATACCTGATGCCTTAATAATAAAATCAACCGATGATTCACTTAATGGTTCTTTATCAGGATTATTTTTATTGTAATTTCGTACGTAATTATTAAAGGAATCGACTAATTCCTCGTTTGTTATCTGATATTTTGGAATATAGTATCCAGTTCCCGAGATTACTATTTGGCTCATTTACTTACCTTTTAACAATTTTGTATGCCAACAAAAACCAACCAATTACAAAAGATAATCCACCAAGGGGAACAATCATGGCAAAGGTTTTTATTTGCGTAATGGAATATAGATAACAATTACCACAAAAAAGAACAATCCCAAATAAAAACAGTAAGTTAACTTTACTTAAATCAAGTTTTTCTTCCATATTTGAAAGAGATAGCATGGCGAGTCCATGCAAAAACTGATAATTAACTCCGGTTTTGAAAGTTTCCAAAGAATTTGGAGACAAAATATTTTTTAATCCATGGGCCCCAAAAGCCCCCAGCAAAACTCCCAGACCTAGAATAATTGATGAAAGTAGCAACCAGAAATTTCGATTTTTCATGTCAATAAAAATATCTTCTTATTTAATAAACCCTTTCGGATTTTAAGATTTGTACCTTCTAGTCTTCCCAAATTTTTTGCTTTTTCGCAACCATATCCATTTAAAAATTTTCGGCTTGAAAGACGCGGATAAACTAATGCAACTTGACCTTGTAAAACTTCGTTAAATTTAACAAGATACCTTTCGGGAAAATCTTCTTTTTCCTGTCTTAGTTTTTTGATAAATTCTTCTGCTAGTCCTTCCATGAAGGAATTCTTTTGAGAAATTCCACTTAATTTTTGGGCTTCCCATATTTTTTCGAGCTCCAAATCTAAAAAGTTGGCAACATATTCTGCCACTTCCACATTTTCTTTATTTCCGACTACTTCAAGATAATAACCTGATTTTCCATAACTAATTACTGGAAATACAAAAAACTCTTTTAGGATTTCATAAATGGCCCGTACTTTTCCATTAGTCCTTTTTCCGGATAATATTCTCTGGTGATAGGTAAACTCGTCAGGTTTTTCTTCCAGTCTTTCCAGATTATGTGCCATTATCAAATTGTTTGCTTTTACGGTGGCCAGTTCTGCTTCATGGGGATTGGCACTATTTGCAAGGTTTAGAAGCTTTTTAATTTTTTCAATTAATTTTTCCGTAGGAAGGTCTCCTTCAATTTTTTCATTTATTAAATTGAATGTGGCTTTAGAAACCTCTTCATCCCAATTAAAATTTTTGCATAAATTTTTAAACTCTAACCCATGGGGCTCATTATTTTCTCCATATTTCAGATTACAAAAATAATGGGCCAATTCATGCCTTAGAATATTTTTGATAAGGTGAGTTTTGGCCGAATACATGACTATTTTATTAATTCCTATCGTAAATGTTGATGCATCAAAATTTCCAAGGTGATTTTTACTTTCAAATACAACAATATTGAGGGGATACAAACGTCCTCGATATTCAAATCTTTTTCCGGATACTTTTAGATTCATTTCTAATCTGACTATTTCGAAGGCATATTTTTTCATAAGGGAAATAAAGCTTAGAATGGTTGAGGAAAAAATGTTCATAATGCAGGCAATATTTTTCTGGTTATTTCATATGGCCCAAATAATTTATCATATTCTTATATAACTATTTGGAACTTCTATGAAATTTAAAATTCTTTATATCTTATTATTGATCTCTTGTACAAAAAAAGAGGAGGTAATAAATAAAATAACTTATAAAGTTAAGTCAGTCATAGTTAGGTATGGAAGTGGTGCTAAAATTTTAAATTATCCCGGTGAAGTTAGGGCCACCCATAGATCACAACTTTCATTTGATATCCCGGGAAAAATAATAAACTCGAACAGAAAAGAAGGGGAGTTAGTCAAAAAAGGTGAAACTTTGGCCCAACTTGAAGTGACGGATTACCAATTGAATTTTGAAAAGGCAAAAGCGGCCTATGAAACTGGCAAGGCTGAATTTGAAAGGGCCAAAATTCTATGGGCATCCGAAGCTATTTCCAAATCTGAATTGGATTCCACTAAGGCAAATTTTGTCTCCAAAAGATCAGAAATGGAGAAAATGCGAAAAAATTATAGAAATACCACTATGACGGCCCCTTATGATGGGAAGATTGGAAAAATATTCGTTAAAAATTTTGAGGAAGTAAAAGCTAACCAGGAAATTATAAGATTTTATGACCCTAATAATTTGGAAGTATTAGTTAACGTCCCTGAATCTCATATTGCCTCGATCCCTAAGAAAAGAAAAGTTAAAGGTGAGGCATCTTTGATGGACCGGCCAGACATAAAAATGAATTTAGCCTTCAAGGAATTATCTGGGGAAGTGGAACCCAAAACCAGGACATATGAAGCAGTATTTTTGTTGGAACCAAATCCAGCTCTTAATTTAATTCCTGGAATGACTATGACAGTAAAAATTACGATAATTGACGAAGATGAATTAAGTTCAAAGGAAATCTTTCTTCCTTCTATATCCGTCCTTTCCGATAACCAAAAAAATCGATTTGTTTTTGTAATTGATTCAAAAGATTTTACGGCAAAAAAACGAATTGTAACTGTAGGAAATATTCGTGGTGAAAATATTCAGATTACCTCAGGTTTAAACGAAGGTGAAAGAATAATAACGGCCGGTGCTCATTTAATTCAGGATGGGGATAAGGTTGAACTACTAGAAGAAACGGGCGGTCTTTGATGAAATTAGTAGAAGTTTCTATTCAAAAAAAATCTCTGACCTGGTTTTTCATGTTTAACCTAGTTGTGGGAGGTATAATCGGATTTAGAAGTTTGCCAAAACTAGAAGATCCAGAATTTGTCATAAAAGATGCAAAAATTTATCTGGCTTATCCTGGAGCTTCGGCAAAAGAAATGGAAGACGAGGTAACTTACCCAATAGAAACTGCGCTTCAGGAACTTCCGTATGTAGATAGAATAACCTCCATGACTAGCCCTGGTATGGTTGAAATCACTTTCCGGGCCTTAAGTAAATATAGGAAAAAGGAATTAACCCAAATTTGGGATGAAGTTAGAAAAAAAATAAATGACACCTATCCAAAATTACCCCCTGGCGTTCAGCCACCAGTAGTAGTTGATGACTTTGGAGATGTTTATGGGGTTTTCTATGCCCTTACTGGAAAAGGATATTCTTATAAAGAGCTTAAGGATTTTGCGGATGTTATTAAGCGAGAAATCTTTTTATTACCTGGTGTAAAAAAAGTAACGATTCAAGGTGATCAGCAAGAAAAAATTTTTGTGGAAATAAGTCAGGCGAAACAAAAAAATTTAGGAATCCCTTCTATTCAATTACAAAATATTCTGAGGGGTCAAAATTTAGTTACGGCTACTGGAAAATTTAATTTAGGTGATGAATATATAAGATCCGAAGTTTCAGGAAGTTTTAATTCGATTCAGGATATTGAAAATTTAGTTGTGGCCTCTTCTGAGGGAAAACTAATTCAATTAAAGGATGTAGGCCAAGTAAAACGAGATTATGAAAACCATCCAAAAAATTTGATTTATATAAATTCTATCCCAGCTTTAACTATTGGTTTATCTATTGATACTTCCGTAGATATTTTAAAGACGATAAAGGATATAGATGCTGCATTTCTAAAGTTAAAAGGGGTTCAACCTCCAGGTATGGAATTGGTTCCAATTTATAACCAGGCCGAAGAGGTAGGGAAGTCAGTAAAATTCTTCTCAAAAAATTTGATTGAGGCAGTGGTCATCGTATTAGGATTATTAATAATCTTTATGGGATGGAGGTCTGGTTTAATTATTGGCTCCATTTTAATTCTGATAATGTGTGGAACTACCCTGTGCATGGATTTATTCGGAATAGCATTTCACCGCATTTCCCTTGGGGCCTTAATAATTGCTTTAGGAATGTTGGTTGATGATGCCATTGTAATTGCGGAGGGAATGCTTGTAAAAATTCAGACAGGTGAGGATAAATTAAAAGCAGCAGTGGATGTTGTAACCACCAATCAAATTCCCATTTTAGTGGCAACTTTAATCGCAGCAATTGCATTTGCACCAATTGGTCTTTCTTCCGATTCAACTGGAGAATATGCTGGAGATTTATTCTGGGTAGTTTTTATTTCTTTATCGATTAGTTGGATTTTGGCAATAACCACTACCCCTCTAATGGCCACAATGCTTTATGTGAAGGAAAAAACAAGTGGAGATAAAGCGTTTGATCCTTATTCAAATCCATTTTTCCGATTTTATAGAAAGTTGTTAAAATTTTTTTTAAAAAGGAAGGCCCTCGTTTTGATATCACTTGGAATCCTTTTGTTAAGTAGTTTAGTAGTTTTTAAATTTGTAAAAAAATCATTTTTTCCTGCGATGACCACTCCCATATTTTTTATAGATTACTATAGACAGGAGGGAACTGATATTTTGGCAGTAAAAAAGGATACCCTGGAAATCTCTAAATTTATTGAGTCACAAAAAGGGGTTAAGCAAGTCTCCTTGACCCTAGGAAAAGGTTTTTCTAGATTTATTCTCAATTATACACCCGAAACCCCAAATTCTTCTTATGCGCAATTTTTAATAAGAACCGAGGATGAAAAAGATATTTCCCGACTTTCAAAAATTATTAGAGATTATTTAGATAAAACCTATAGTTTTGCACAGGTAAAGATAAAGCGACTGGACCTAGGTCCGTCACCAAAGGCAAAAATAGTCGCTAGAATTTCTGGAAAAGATCCAGAAGTTTTAAGATCCATTGCAGACCAAGTAGTAGGAGTTTTTAGAAAAATGCCCCATTCAACGGGAATAAGAACTGATTGGAGAGAAAAAGTTAAAACCCTTTCGTTTGATTATGTTCCAGAAAAGGCCAAATATTCGGGTGTGTCTAGGAAGGACCTAAATGAGGCCCTTTTGATAAATTTTTCAGGTAAAGAAGTAGGCCTTTACAGGGAGGGTATAAATCTAATACCAATTGTAATTCGCTCACCTCCAGAAGAAAGGGCAGATGGAAGTTCGGCCGGAAATATTCAAGTTTGGTCAGATGTAACCAAATCTTTTATTCATATTGGACAAATAGTTGGGGCCATAAAAACCGACTTTGAAAATAACCTTATCGGTCGAAGAAATAGGAGAAAAACCATAGAAATATTGTGTGATCCGGAAGTAGGGTTTTTGGCAGATTCAATTTTCAAAAAGGCCAGACCACTTGTAGAAAAAATCACCCTTCCACCAGGTTATTTATTGGAATGGGGAGGAGAGTATGAAGATTCTTTAAATGGACAAAAAGCAGTTTTAGCATCTGTTCCAATGGGGGCCTTGGTAATGTTTATCCTCACTATCCTTTTATTTTTGGATTTGCGACATGCTTTGGTGATTTGGGGATGTTTGCCTCTAGCGATTATTGGGGTTTCTTATGGCCTTTTTATCACCGGGAATTCATTTGGTTTTATGTGCCTTTTGGGAATTTTATCTCTTTCTGGAATGTTAATTAAAAATGCCATAATTTTGATTGAGGAATTTGAAATTCAAATAAGGTCCGGAAAAGAACGTTTAAATGCCATTATAGACTCTTCATTATCAAGGGTCAGACCAGTTTGTTTAACTGCAGCAAGTACAGCTGTTGGAATGACTCCTCTTTTAACGGATACCTTTTTTAAAGATATGGCCATAACAATTATTGCAGGATTATTTGTCGCAACAGCACTTACCCTTTTTGTGGTTCCAATAACATATTGTTTAATTTTTAGAGTACCTTATAAGGAAATTGAGTGAAAGCATTATTTATTTTTATTCTTTTAACGGTTTCCTGTTTTGCAAAAACTACTCGAGTTGGAATTGTTTTTGATTGGCGAGAAGATGATGCCAAAGAGATTGTGGATGGAATTAGAAATAATTTAAATGCTATATTGGATAATCCCAAATCAGTAAATA
>CAYNWL010000002.1:0-543992 GCA_964400895.1 uncultured Bacteriovoracaceae bacterium | reverse complement strand
GAAAATGTTTGGTGTCTTCATGTTTGCCTGGATGGGCCGATTGTAATGAAGAACCCTCTGATGGTTGTGAAACTGACATAACCAAAATTGAAAATTGCGGAAAATGTAAGTTAGCTTGTAATTCTGTTAACAACACTCCAATGTGTACTTCTGGCGAATGTATAATTGGACAGTGCTTACCTGGATTTGGCCGATGTGGAAGCGATCCTGGTTGTAATACACCACTTAACTCAGATGAAAACTGTGGTGAATGTGGTAAAAAATGTAATTTGGCCAATGTTGAAGTTTCAAAATGTTCTCTCGACGGTAAGTGTACAATCGTAGAATGCAAAAATGGTTTCATGGACTGTAATGGTGATCCATTAGATGGCTGTGAAAGGGATATAACTACCCTTGATAACTGCGGTGCCTGCGGAAATAAATGCGGACTTCTTGCAAATACCATCTCTTCAAGTTGTAAAAAAGATGGTGAAGATAAATATTATTGTGGTATCGGCTCTTGCAAAGAAGGCTTTGGAACCTTTGATGGTGATGAATTTAATGGTTGTGAAACCAACACTAACACCTCAGTGGATCATTGCGGATCTAGTGGCACCTCTTGTCCTCAAGTGGCGAATGGAACACCCGCCTGTATTAATGGTAAATGTGGAATTGATTCCTGTAATGAAAATTATGTTGATCTAAATAATAATCCAGCTGATGGATGCGAAGTTAACTTAAAAACAGATGTTAAAAACTGTGGATCCGTTGGAAATTCCTGTGCATTCGATAATGCAACTGCAAAATGTGAAAACGGAATATGTGAAATCGATAATTGTCACGATGGCTTTGCACTTTGCGGAGGAACAAGTTGTCTTCCATTAAATACCATTGAGAATTGCGGAAGCTGTAAAAATTCTTGTAGTTACCCAAATGCTTCAGCTAAATGCGAATATGGAGATTGCAAAGTTGGAGAATGTTTTGCAGGTTTTGCAAAATGTGGTGGAGAAACCTGTATTGATTTAAGCAAAGATGAAAATAATTGTAATGGATGTGGAAATTCATGTAGTGCACCATTGAATGGGTCGCCATTATGTAGTGCAGGTCTATGTGATTTTGTTTGTGATGCAAATTTTGTAAAATGTGGAAGTGGTTGTCTACTTGAGGCCTCCCTATCTTCAGATGTGTCTAATTGCGGTAGCTGTGGAAATCATTGTACACAAGCACCTGCCCATGGTTCACCTTCCTGCTCAGAAGGTGCCTGTGGATTTACCTGCGCTCAAGGATACACTAAGTGTGGTGATAGCTGTGTTTCAGAAAGCGATGACATAAATAATTGCGGTGGATGCGGAATTAAATGTAGTTTTGCTAATGGAACCCCAAGATGTGAAAGTGGTCAGTGTGTACTTGATAAATGTAATTTGGGATATGGAAACTGCGATACCAATCAGGCAAACGGATGTGAAAAAGAAGTAAGTTCTGTAGCACAATGTGGTTCTTGTGATAATTCCTGCCCTGAAGTTGCTAACCAATCTCCAATCTGTTTGATGAGTAGTACTGGAGGTACCTGCGGATCAGCAAGTTGCCTACCAGGATTCGCTAATTGTGATGGTAATCCAGATAATGGATGTGAAACAAATCTAAATACCTCTGTAGATCACTGCGGAACCTGTTCAGTAGCCTGTACATCAGCAAATGGGCAACCAATTTGTGATAATGGAGCCTGTACCACAGGTTCTTGTAATGAGGGATTTGCAGACTGTAACAAATCTCCTGGTGATGGTTGTGAGAAAAATACTCTTACCGATTCAAATAACTGTGGTGGATGCGGTATTAAATGCTCCTTTGATAATGGAGTGGGCGTTTGTGAAAACGGTAAATGCGTCCTAAGCAGTTGTATCGCTGGGTTTGGAAATTGTAATGAGATTCAAGGTGATGGTTGTGAAACTCAAGTAAATAATCTAAGCAATTGTGGGTCTTGTGGAAATATTTGTGAAGCATTACCTAATAAGAGCGAGCCTCTATGCTTGCAAGGACTAACCTGCGCTAATACATCCTGTTCAACCGGTTATGGTGATTGCGATGGACTAAGTTCAAATGGTTGCGAAGCTAGCCTAACTTCATCAGTAACCAGTTGTGGTTCATGTGGAAATGTATGTAGTGCTCCAGCAAATGCAAATGCAACCTGTACTGCAGGTTCATGTGGATTTACTTGTAAAGATGGATTTACCAAATGTGGAAATGAATGTATTCCTACATCTAATTTAGCATCCGATAAAAATAATTGCGGTGGATGCGGAAATGTTTGTTCATCAGCACCTCAAAATGGAGCACCAGCTTGTATTTCTTCAAGCTGTTCGTTTGAATGTAACCCTGGATATACAAAATGTGGAAGCAGCTGTATTTCAAACTCCAATCTCCTAACAGATGTGAATAATTGTGGGTCTTGTGGAAATGTTTGTCCTACTCCTGCTAACGGAGTTGCAAGCTGCCAAAACGGTGTTTGTGGAATCGGATCATGTAATTCTGGCTTCGCAAATTGTGATGGTATAGCATTTACCGGATGTGAAACAAATATCTTGGGTACTGATATCCTAAATTGTGGTGCTTGTGGAACCACTTGTTCAAGTCAACCTAACGGTTCCCCTGCAGCCTGTGTATCAGGTACTTGCGCTGCAGGATCTTGTACTGCCCCCTATTTGAAATGTGGAAACGATTCAGGCTGTAACACCAATATTAATACATCAACAAATAACTGTGGTGGATGTGGTACAATTTGTAGCTCATACAATGGAACCGCAAGTTGCCTTGGCGGTTCTTGTGGAATCACTTGTGATTCAAGCCATGGAGATTGTAACTCAACTGCTGGTTGTGAAACCTCTATTAATAACACTTCTAACTGCGGCGGTTGTGGAATAGCCTGTAACCTTGCCAATGCGAATCAAACATGTACCCTACAAACTCAAGGTTATGTCTGTGGTATAAGTTCTTGCCAATCTGGCTATGGAAACTGCGATAGCAATTCCGCTAATGGATGTGAAACCCCATTAAATACCAATACCAACTGCGGGTCTTGCGGACGCGCATGTACCCCAAGTGGAAACACCAATTATATTTGTCAATTGCAGAGTGGATCTTATACTTGCGTGGTTAATTCTTGTACCGCACCCTTTGCAACCTGTAGTGGAGGCACCACATGTGGAACCAATTTGACCACTTCATCAACCAATTGCGGAAGCTGTGGAAATAACTGTACTACACTCGCAAATTCATCAGGTAATTCATGTTCAAGTGGGTCTTGTCTAATAGGTTCTTGTTCATCGGGTTATGCTAACTGTGACGGAGTTGCCTCTAATGGATGCGAATCTACCCTATCCTCAATACTAAGTTGTGGTGCTTGTGGTAACAATTGCAATAATTTACAAAATACAATTGGAAATTCCTGCGTAAGTCAATCTTGTTCAATTGGCTCTTGTTCAGCGGGGTATGGTAATTGCGATAACATAACTGCCAATGGTTGCGAATCTGCTCTTAATTCAAGTCTAAATTGCGGAGGTTGTGGACTAGCTTGCAATATATCTGGCCAAAACTGCAACACAACTACTTTAAAATGTGAGGGTGGAGTCTTTAGCTACTATGCCTATGTTCTTCTAGATAACAACGAAATAGCGCAATATTCAGTTAATAGTATAGGTGAGATTACTTATTCCTCTCCAACACCAGTATCCACAATGCCTGGAGGCCATTATTTGAACTTTTCTCCAGATGGAACAAGAATCTTTGTAACTTCTGATCAAACTAACAAAGTATCGTTCTTCACTGAAAATAAATCATCTCAAACCCTATATGAAGATCAGTCTGCAAGATTGGGAATTTCCTCCCCTTTAAACTTTGTACTATCACCTGATGGAAAATTTGCCTGGATCATCAGTGGTAAAACTAACAAAATTACATCAACTTCGGTTGGAACAACAGGATTAACTGCGATATCAGGAATGGTTTATGACACTGGTGGATCAGGAAGTACTCAAAACCCTGACCCCGTTGCAGGGGCTATAACACCCGATGGGAAATATCTATTTGTTGTACAACAAGTGTCACAAAATATAATCCAATACTTAGTGAATAAAAATACAGGATCACTAACTGCCAATGGTACAATTAGTGCAATACCTACAAGTGGAACTGCCAATTCAAATGCAGGACCAACCATGATTCGCACCTCTCCTGACGGAAGATTTGTATACGTAACCAATTCAAAATATAACCAAGTTTTACAATACTCTATAGGATGCGATAACCTTGGTGTTTGTGGCAAACTAACTCTAATTGGAAGTGTGGCAACAGGAAGTAACCCAACTGACCTATTTGTATCTCCAACAGGAAGATTTGCTTATGTGGTTAATCAGGGAAGCAATACCGTTAGCCAATATTCAATCAATTCCACAACCGGTGCCTTAACATCACTAGGTACAGTTGCTACCGGAACAGGACCTGAATTTATCTCTGTATCCTATAATGGTAAATATGCTTATGTATCTAATTTTGGTACAACTAAGAACATTTCCCAATATTCTATAGGATCGGATGGAAAACTAACTCCATTGCCACACCCAACTGCTGCCACACCTAATAATGCCGGTCCGTCCGCAATTTTAGTTCACTAGATATTAATCGCCTATTTCACTTGGCCTTTTTTAAAGGGCATTTAATTTGCTAATCCTCAACCCTAAGGATAAATTTATTCTATAATTCGGAATTAAATTTCATGAAAAAAAATATGTTTTTTTTCATCCTTCTGTTTTTTTATTTTCCCTTGGCCATGGGGCAACCCGATTCAACACCTCCAGCGGCCAATAACCCAATAAAACCGCCAATCAATCCCGACCCCTATTCTGAGAATTGGGGAAGAATTCTTGAGGCAAGTAGGAATGAAAGAGGAGAATTTTCTAGTAATTTATCTCCGGATTTTCTAAGCAAAATTGGGGGAGGAGTTGGAAAATTATTGGGAGGAAAATGGGGTGCCTTTAAGGAGGAAAATCTTCTTTATACCATTTTTAACGATGTTGCAGGAAATTCCCAAACCATTCAACTATTTAACCCCAACGATCCTATTTTTGGCCCAAAAACTTTTATACCAGGTGTAGGATTTGGTCTTGGTTTAAGTTTCACGGTAAGAAGAAAGCTATTTGATAATAGAAGAGTAATTGAAGATTCCTTTACAGTTTGGGACAAATTTTCCATCGGCATAAATCCCTATGCGGCAGTTGGAACCAATGTAGGGGTATCTGTGATGGCGGGTTTAAACCTGCAAGTTGATGTGGACAACTGGAGGCAGGTCAAGGCCGGGGAAAAAGAAGAAACTGTTGAATCAAAAATTGGTCAATCCATAAAAAATAGGTACTTTAAAGTAAAGGAAAAATTTTTAAAATCCACCAAATTAGCTGAACCCGATCAGGAACCTGAAGTTTCAAAAAACAGCGACACTCTTTTGGATAACCTATTAAACCTCTTTCAGGATTCAGAAAGGGAAAAAATTCAAAAGGCAGTCAAGGGCTTCTCAACAACCCAAAAAAAGGCAATATTTAGTCGAATTTGGAATCCACTAACAATGCTTGGACGAATCCCCTTTCGTGCAAATTGGGTAAATGTTTTATTAGGAAAAGATGAGGTTATTCAGTATACCCTTGAAGGAGGGGTAAATGTAATGGTTGCTGTAAGCACGGCCTCAGCATTACAAAACGCTCCCCTTCCTCCTGCTGTAAAAAACGTTGTAAATCAGGGAATTGATCTAACAGCATTTGTAACAGGTCGGTTTAAAGTGGCAATAATGAGACCTCCTAATCAAAAAGCAAATGAAAATTTTGCCTTTGTAAAAGTAACCAAGGAATCAGATAAAGGTGTTAAAGTCGGTTTTGGTTCTGTCACCCCTGTTAGTATAAAAGATTTAATCGCAAGCGGTTTAGATTATTCCAGAAATCGTGTAGACAATAAAAATGATGTTACTTCTTTAGAAGAAAACTTAGATAAAGCAAAATCTATTTTTGGAGGCTTTTCATTTATATTAGATATAGCTGGAGGTGAAGTAACCACCGTCCAATTACCAAGAGCAGATATCCAAAGAGGTTTTGGAAAATCAAATTCCCGAATTTATCTTTTCGATTTAAATAAAAAAGAAGGACAAAGGGCCTATAATTTTGCTGTCCTCGGATTTTTAAGCGTTGCAGACAAATTGGCCCTTACAACGGAGGGAAAACCTATTCCAGAAAATGTTTATTCCCCGGTAAGATTTGTAATGTCCCTGGAGGAAAAAGAAGATTATGTAAATTGGATGTTTAGAGCGCAAATTGGGTTTTTGGCAAAAATAACTTATGACAAGCGAAATTCACTCAAGGATTCCGTGCTTACAGATTCTGAAGGAAAGGAATACAAACAATTAATAGCCGAATTAAATGAAAAACGCGAGAGAAAGGTGCTAATGGGAGTTGATTTTGAAAGAAGAGAACATAATATAAAAATAGTTTTGGACGAAAATAAATTTAAATTTGAAAATCCTGCGCCAGATTCTGCTTACATGAATTTTGTAGGTGCCCATGACGACAAACACACCGATATTTCAGAATTATTTGATTATGCCTGGGAATTTGAAATAGCATTAAATATTCCCGGTTTAATTCCCCGACCACCACGTGAGTTAACCACTTCTTATAATAAATTCGGAAAGGCCTCAATAAAGAACAGACTTGGCTATTTTTACTATAGTTATAATGGCCGTTATAATGCCAGACATATTTTTAATTTAGTAAATACACCTTTTGAAAATAGGTGGCCTATAATTTATAAAGCTTTTAATGGAGAAAGACGAGGATGGGATTTAGACTTTAATTCCTTTGAAAGCAAATTTCGCCAGGGAGGCCAAAAATTTCTTCATGGATTATCAAAAATTAGTGAATGGTTTGGAACTAGGACTGATTCCATTGATGCATATAGAAGGGCCAGAGCAACTTTTAAGCTTTGGGGTATTATCAATTGCAAATTTGGTTTAAAAAAGGACGCTAATTGTAAACCCTATAAGTTTAAAGATGAAAACGAAAAATTAAACATATTCCAGGAACTTATCGGAGAATTTTTTGATGATCCCGGTTATAAGCCGGAACTCTTAGGAATTATGAGGGAGGTTAATAAAGCTGAGGATATTCCTTACGGTTTTGGAGTGTCCTTTCCAATAATGAATTATTCCCTAGGCCATGTCCATGGATCAATTCCACTTGATCGAGATTTTCAAAATGAATTTCAATCCGTCTTGCTTAAAAACCAGAAAGCTTACCCAAATTTATTTAGCACATTAGACGTATCACCATTTTGTTGGAAAATTGAAAAAGAAAAACAAACCATAGACGATTGTTATTTTAGAATTTCCTTTTATAGTTCAAAAAATTTACCGCCACCAGATAGAATTGCTTTTCAAGTGAGGCTAGCTCCCCTTGCAGGCATTGGAAGTGTATTTTATCAAGAGGATTTTGGAGTGGTAGAAATTCCATTTGCCGAACTATTAAAATTTGCAACAGTAAAAAACATAGGCTTAGAAACAATTACTTTTTGGTTTGATGGAAAAGCAAAAAACCATGTTCTATATCCAATATTTAAAAATTTAGTCCCGGGCACAAGATTTAGTCAGCGCCATATTTTGACAGTTGTTCCTTTAGATAAAAACAGGGAAGTCATAGGCCAAACCTCAAAAATGCCGTTTTTTATGGGAACGACACTTTATAAACCCAAAAATTTTAAGGAGGTTATTTTTCAAAAAGTGGCGGATTTTGATTCTTGCGAAGGCAAATCCTATAAAGAAATTATCCCTTTTTTGGGACCTCGTCATTTTAAAATATGTCCAATAGAAAATAAGCAAAAAAAAATTAGCTGGACCTGCAACCCAGGAACTGGTGAAATTCCTTACGATCCAGGGAATAAAAATGATCTAATAACAGACGGCAATACTAGCGAGCGAGATGAATGGCTTAAAACATATTGCCCAGCAATTGGTGAGGAAAATGTTACTCTAGATAAAAATATGAATATGAAAATTTGCAAAAAAACTGCAAGAGAAACAATTGAGGCTTTGGGTGATAAACCATTTTACCTATGTGATGGGAAAACACCAAAAGATGAGAATGGGTTTTGTACATCGGGGGTTTTACCATATCCAGATTTGATTTCCTGGAATTTTGAGAATGAATCAAACCCAAGTGCCAAATTAATGGATAAAATCAAACGCAGATTTATCTATGCACGAAACTCCTATATTTATAAACAATGCCAGCCGATTGATTAAATAAAATGGTGCCCAGGAGAGGACTTGAACCTCCATGCCGAAGCGCTAGATCCTAAGTCTAGTGTGTCTGCCAATTTCACCACCTGGGCCAAATGATTGGACTTTTTTACTTATAAATTAACCACCTGACAAGTAAAAATGGCGACCTATTCCCCTTTTTGAATTGGATGGTAACACTTAAAGTCGTGAGAGGATGTTAAGGCGGTAACTTCAGGATATACCCTAATGCATTCGTCGGTAGCTTTCCAGCACCTTGGATGGAAATGGCATCCAGATGGTGGATTCATAGGAGAAGGAATATCCCCTTCAAGAATTATCCTTTCCATTTTCCTACCTGGTTTTGGAATTGGAATAGCAGAAAATAAGGCCTTAGTATAAGGATGTTTACAATCCCCATAAAGTTCGTGAGCGGATGCTTTCTCCACCACGGTTCCTAAATACATGACCGCTACTTCGGTCGATATATATTCAACCACTTTCAAATCATGGGCGATAAAAAGATAAGTTAGTTTCAATTCTTTTTGCAGATCCATTAGAAGGTTTATTACTTGGGCCTGAACAGAGACATCGAGGGCCGAAACCGGTTCATCACAAACTATAAAATCTGGTTCAACTGCTAACGCCCTAGCGATACAAATTCTTTGTCTTTGTCCTCCGGAAAATTCGTGAGGATATCGGTTTAGTGTATCCCTAGATGAGAGACCTACCTGGTTTAAAAGTTGCTTTAATCTTTTCGATCTTTCTTCTTTTTCGGTGAAAAGCCCATGAATATCCATTGGCTCAGATAAAATATTCCCAATGGTCATACGAGGATTTAAGGACGCATAAGGATCTTGAAAGATAATCTGCATCCTTCTTCTCATGGCCCTCATTTCTGCTGCATTTAATTTGGTGACATCTTTCCCGTCAAAAATGACTTGGCCTGATGTTGGCTCAATCAATCTTAGGATGGATCTTCCCAGAGTGGTCTTCCCACATCCTGACTCTCCAACAAGCCCTAAGGTTTGCCCTTTTTTTATTTGGAAAGAAACATTATTGACGGCACTAACTGCTCCGATTTCTCTTCCGAAAAACCCGCCTTTAATGGGAAATTTTTTATTTAAATTTTTTACTTCCAATAATACTTCTGAATTCACTGGGATTTCTCTCCTAATAGTGGGTTAAAACATGCCACAAAATGTCCAGGCTCCAACTCTTCTAATGGAGGATTTTTTCTAGGTCCTCTACAGTGATCAGTGGCATAAGGACATCTATCTTGAAAACTGCATCCTCTAGGAAGGGCAAACATTGGAGGAACCATCCCTTCAATGGTTTTAAGACGCTCTTTAGTTTTTCCGGTGGTTGAGTCAAATGAGGGAATTGATTCCATCAATCCCTTTGTATATGGATGAAGCGGTCTGGAAAAAATTGTATTTACATCCCCTTGCTCCACAACTCTTCCACAATACATAACTGAAACATCATGGCACATCTCGGCCACTACACCTAAATCATGCGTGATAAATATAATTCCCATTCCTAGCTCATTTTGAAGTTTTTTCATTAATTCCAAAATTTGTGCCTGAATGGTCACATCTAAAGCAGTAGTTGGTTCGTCAGCAATAAGAATATCGGGTTCACAAGCTAGGGCCATAGCAATCATTACCCTCTGTCTCATCCCCCCTGATAACTGATGGGGATATTCTTTCACCCTTCTTTCAGGTGATGGAATACCTACTAAGCGAAGCATATCTATTGTTTTTTCTTCTTTTTCTTTTTTGGAAAGATGGGGTTGGTGGAGTTCTAAAACCTCCTTAATCTGATTCCCGACGGTAAATACCGGATTAAGAGAGGTCATGGGTTCTTGAAAAATCATGGCGATTTTATTTCCTCTAATTTTTCTCATTTCACCCAAAGAAATATCTAAAAGGTTTTTTCCTTTAAAATCAATTTCTCCAGCAATAATTTTTCCTGGCGGGTCCGGAATCAATCTCATAATGGAGAGGGCCGAAACAGATTTACCTGATCCTGATTCCCCTACTATCCCTAAGGTTTTTCCCTTATAAACCTCAAAATCCACACCCTTGACCGCAATAACCGGTCCCCGATCGGTGGTAAATTGAACTTGTAGATTTTTAACTTGAAGAATTTTTTCCTTCATCTATTTCCCCTTCAATTTAGGATCAAGTGCATCCCTTAGGGCATCCCCTAAAATATTAAAAGCCAAAACCACTACCATCATGGCAAAGGTTGCAGCAGCGAGTTGCCACCATACTCCCCTTGCAAGTTCTAACTTAGAATCATCTATCATAGTTCCCCAGCTAGGTCTTCCTTGTACTCCAAGGCCCAGGTAAGAAAGAATAACCTCGGATTTAATGGCGATCTGAAATTGCAACGTAAAATTTATAATAATGATATGAGTTACATTCGGAAGGATATGGAGGAACAATTTTCTGAAATTACCTCCACCAATTGCTGTGGCAGCTGCTATATAATCTCTATCCTTATGCCGCATCACCTCACCTCTAATTAACCTTGTAAGGCTTACCCAGGATGTTAATCCTAAGGCCAAGTAAACCGCCAACAATCCTTTCCCTAATATAAAAGTGATTGCCATCAAAAGCATTATATTAGGAATGGAGGAGAATGTAGTATAAAACCAGACAATTATTTCATCGACAAGACCACCAAAATATCCCGCAACTGCACCAAGCACCACTCCAATCACAATTGAAAATATTGCTGTAACTAAACCTACTGACATGGCAACTTCGGTTCCCTTGATGGTTTTGGCCAAAACAGATCTACCAAAAATATCTAGACCAAATATTTGGTCAGCGGTTGGAGGGCCATAAGATGGCCCCACTTCTTTTGCCCAATCACCGGCCAAAATTCCAGTTGCGGATAAAATGGCAAGTAACACGTAAATCAAAATAATAATAAAGGATACCACCGCCATCTTATCCCTTGTTAAGGTAGAAATGGCATGCATCCAAAGATTTTTAGATTTTAATTCCACAACATCATTCATAGTTATCCCAACCTCACTCTTGGATCCACCAAAGTGTAGCATACGTCGGTTATAACGCTAAAGACGATATAGGCGACAGCACTAAGAATGGTCATGGCCTTAATCACGGGGAAATCGGATGAATTAATGGCATTTAAAGTCATGGCCCCAAGCCCTGGAATAGAAAAGAAACTTTCCAAAAGAAGAGCTCCCAAAATTAAAAACGGAATTTCAATTATTGTATAAGTAATAATTGGGATCATGGCATTTTTTAAAACATGCTTAAAAAGGATCACTTTTTCGGTCAGACCTTTGGCACGGGCCGTTCTTATATAATCTTGGTATATCTCATCCAATAAAATGGTCCTAAAAAACCTAATCTCGGAACCTAATCCCAAAATAATCCAAATAATAATTGGTAGTACCACATAAGGAACAAAAGCTGGGAACCCAAATTCATAACCAGATATTTCAAACCATCCCAACTTGTATGCAAAAAACCATTGGCCAAAAAGAATATAGGCCAAGGAGGAAATACTCATCAGGGTTACACAAATAAAAACTGCAAGCTTATCGATTACCTTTCCTCGATAGTAGGCGACCATCAAGGAAATACTGATGGAAATGATCAAAGATAGGATAAAGGAAGGAACTGTTACCGAAAGCGAAGGTATCGCTCCATTTTTAATCATAGAAAAAATTTCTTGCTTAGTGGACCAGGAACGACCAAAATCGAAAGTAACCGCGGATTTTACTACATCCAAATATTGAAGAAACCAGGGACGATCAAGTCCCAACTCGTGCCGAAGTTCTAATATTTGTTCTACAGTTGCATGCTTTCCCAACATGATCATGGCTGGATCAGGCGTTACCAAGTTGAATAGAACAAAGATAATTGCACAAACTCCCAGCAAAACGGGGATGAGATAAAGCAATCTTCTTAAAATATATAAATAAATATTCATGTTTATAACTTATCTAGGGCCTTAATTTTCTCATTTATATCAATATTGAGATATTGTGCATTCCCGTGATCAAAATCCGACGGCATATAATTTTTTAAAAAGGCATGTTTCAAAATATAATTTTGTCTATGTACACCATAAATTAAAGGAATCTTTTCAGCGGCCAATCTATTTAGTTTTTCGTAAAGGGCCGTTCTTACCGGGCCATCCTGCATTAATGCTGCTTCTTTAAAAAGTGCATTGAATTCAGTGTCATTAAAATTAGAACCATTAGCTCCAGGAGATTTATTGGGCCCATAAAGAAGTTGCAGAAAATTCTCCGCATCTGGGTAATCAGCACTCCAAGCAAGGCCATAAAGCATAACTTTTCGCTTATTAATTTTTTCCTGAAGTTGAGGCCATGGATTTGTCACTACAACAATTTTAATTCCAATTTTTGCCATTTCCTTTTGGAAAAGTTCCCCGCCCTGACGTCCATCTGTGGAGGCAACTGTATCATAGGTCATTTCCGGCAATCCTTTTCCATCGGGGAAACCTGCCTTTGCCAATAGCTTTTTTGCCTCTTCAATATTTTGACCAGTATAAGGATTTTTATAATCTTTTATATAACCAGCAATTCCTGGAGGAATTATGGATTGTGCAACAGTAGCGGTGTTATTGTAAAAAATTCTATTTGATTCTGCCGGATTGGTGGCCAATGACATTGCCCTTCTTAAATTAATATTATTAAAAATGGGGTTATCATGGTTAAAAGCTGTATAGGCTATATCCAAAGCAGTTCTAATCTTAAGTTGGATCCCCTTTTTAAACATATCCTCACTTAATTTTCCATCGGTAGAAATCGCTTGGTTAAAATTATCCTTGGGGATACCTATATAATCTATTTTTCCCTTTTGAAAATTTAACCATCTCGGCTGAGCTTCTTTAATTATTTGAACTTCAATCTTATCCACTAAAGGAAGTTGCTTTCCGGCATCCGAAAGATATTCTGGATTAGCAAACTCCTCCGAGGCTTCGGTTGGATAGAATTTTTTTCTAAAATTGGGATTTTTTAAATAAGTTATCTTATTCGATTGATTAAATATGGGAAGAATAAAAGGTCCGGTTCCCACAGGATGATTAATAAATTCCTTTCCATATTTTTTTACCGCTTCTTCGGCCACCACGAAAGTAAAAGGCATGGCCAATGAATATAGAAATTGAGGGAAGCTTTTCTTAAGTTTAAACTGAAGAGTGTATTGATCAAGGGCCTTAATTCCTTCGACCTCTTCAGCATAATTCACCTCTGATAATTTGGAATATTTATCTCTCCATTCATCTAGACCTGCAATTTTATTTTGGAGTAACCACCATCCGGAAG
The DNA here is from genome assembly GCA_964400895.1 of uncultured Bacteriovoracaceae bacterium. GTDB lineage: Bacteria > Bdellovibrionota > Bacteriovoracia > Bacteriovoracales > Bacteriovoracaceae > CAYNWL01. The sequence goes on along the minus strand of CAYNWL010000002.1, from coordinate 530,370 downwards.
ACTGTAATTTAGGATCGGCCAACCTTTTAATTGAATAAACAAAATCCTGAGCATGAAGTTCCCTTCCTTTACCACTAGGAAAACAGGCGTCGTCATGAAAGAAAACTCCCTTTTTAATTTTAAAGGTATAAGTAAAGCCATCTTTGGAAACTTCGGGCAAACTTTCGGCCAAATTAGGAATTAAGGTGTAGGGTCTTTTTAGGTAATGGTATTCTAAAAGTCCTTCATAAACTCTAGCAACCTCTCCACCGGAATAGGCATCATCTGCAAATATGGGATCTAAGCCTTTTACTTCAGCAGTAATTGCCAAATTCAAAACTTTAACATTTTGATCAACCTTTTTGGTACAAGAAATGGTTAAAAGGGAAATCAAAACAATTGAAAAAATAATATTTATTTTCATTTTAAGTTTTCCTAAAAAAAATTGACTAGGGGCATGTATACCCAAAAACTCTTTATTTTTCCATTAATAAACCCCTCAAATTACTAACTGTAAGAATATAGCTCAAGATGTAAGAAAAATGCATTGCATCGAGTTAGGTGGTTACCAAATTGGCACTACAATTATCTATATAAAGCTCTAATTCAAGAGCAGGTCCACTAATTTGCCGATCACTTTCAATTAAAATTTTAATTTGTTTAAAAAAACCATCTAAATGAGTTGCCTCAAAGCGAAAATAATATTCTTTAACTTTAGGAAAATAAATTAAAAATCTATCCTGGGAAATTTTCCACATCAAATCTGGATTATTGGATTCTGATTCTTGTAAAATTTTGGACATTTTTTTCCAAAATTCACCTATTAAAAAATCATTAAATTCCTCATTCCCAAGCTCCCCTAAAAGTTTTTTAAGGGATTGCTTTTGTTGGTCCAAGTCTTTTTTGTAATCAACTTCAATAATCTTTTCATTTCCCCCTAGAAAATGGAAATCTAATAACCATTTTTTTTTATCTCTTTGGATTAAGGATTCAAAATCAAAGCTTGATTTTTTCGAACTAAGGGAGATTTTTCCTCTTCCATCTGCGGAAAAACATATCTTATATAAGTTATTTTTGAGGTTTACAGAGTCAGGTCTTTTAAAGGTCGCACATCCAAATAATAAAATTAGCGAGAAGCAGGTAATCTTTGGGAAGCTTTTTTTACTGCCTCTAATCCAGCAATATGTTGTTTTACCTGTATGATTTCCGATTCTTGCTTGCAATTTTTTAGGGCCTCCGCAAAATATTTTTCCGCTTGAGAAAATTTATTTAATTTTTGGTAAATGAGGGCCAAATGAATAGATATTGTTACATCAGTTTTCTCTTTTTCCCAAGCCATTTTAATTTCTTTTAAAGCTTTATTATAATCGCCTGTTTTAAAATAATACCAGCCAAGGGAATCTCGAATATAACCATCTTGAGGCCTAATATTGAGGGCCCTTTTAATTAATAAATAGGCTTCTTCCATCCTAACGCCCTGGTCAATATAGGTATAACCCAAAAAGTTAAGGGCCGATGCATTTTTTGGATTTTTACTAATTAATTTTTCTAAAATCCCTTGGGCCTCTTCGATATTTTTATTTTTTTCCAAAAGAGATGCCAAGTAATAATCATGATCATCCCCAAAACCTTCTTTTCCTTGTAGTGATTTTAATAATTTTATAGCTTCAGGAAAATTTTTGGAATTTTCAAAAAAGTTCACCAGGATAATTTTCATTTCAAGTTCCAGTTCAGGATTTGAAGATGATCTCTTTTGAACAAAATTCTTAAGCTTCCTTTCCGCATCGGGATCAACCATTCCTTTTTCATTTATTGTTAAAGAATTAAGAATATTTGCCGTTTGTAATTGAGCGTCCTTAAACAAGGAACCATTTTCAGGAATTTTTGAAAAATTCTCCAGGGCCAGGTCCATTTCTTTATTTTCTAAGTAGATGGTTGCGAGATAATAAATAATTTTTTCGGAATCAGGTACCACTTCCAAAATTTCCTTAAATACTCCTTTGGCATCATCGTACCTTTTCATTTTATTATAAAGAATTCCCAATTTTACCTTAAAGTTTAAATTTGAAGAATCCAAGGAGGATAATTTCTCCAAATAAAAAAGCGTTTCAGCATCATTGTTTCTGGATGTGTAAATTCTCATTAAATTGGAAATAACGGCATAATTATCTGGATCAGATTTTAAAAAATTCTTGTAGATTGAAATCGCCTGGTTCTGGTTTCCCCTGCTCTCATAAAGACTCCCAAGGCTTGTTGCAGCGTCCTCATAGTCCGGACTTTCCTTTAATATTTTCTCTAAAAGTGCGATCGCCTTTTTCTCTTTTTTCTGAAGCAAATATAACCCCGCCAAATAGGCCTTTATTTGAGGATTTTTTTTAAACTTCGATTGGGATTTTATAAGGACAATTTCTGCCATGGAATAATTTTTTTCTTCTGCGTAACTTTTTGCCAAAAGGATAAAGGCTTCTGGCCCTTCCATTTTCAAGGAAACTTCTTTGTAAATTTTCCGGGCCTTTTCCTTTTGTCCATTTGAAAGGTAAAAACCGGCCAATACCAGGCCTATGCTTGGATCTGGAGTTTTGTGTCCATTATAAAAGTTCTCCAATACCTTTTTTGCTTTTTCCACTTGTCCGGATCTAATTAGATCCACAGCATATTTTTTGGTTATATAAGGGTTATCTTCCCCTGAGTTTAAAATTTCCTCCCAGGCCGGAATGGAGGTTGAAAAATTGGCCCTTAAGGAAGCATGAGATGCCTTCATAAAAAGGGAATTTTTCCTAAATTCAAGGTTGGATTCAAAATCTGTATCTGCAAATAAAGGGGATAAAAAAAACAGAATAAAAAGAGTTTTCATTTAATAGGCCTTCCTAGCTCTGAAAATGGAAAATTTTCCTTCTTATCGGTTCAAGGGTCCCCAAGAGGTTATTATTTTTAGAAAACGGGAATAAAATTCCGCAGGTAAGTACTTGATTTTACGTAAAAAACACTAAACGATTTTATCGCCTAACTTAAGGGCCTTAATTTTTATTATTTTTCTTAATTGACATGGTCTTTAAATTACTGCTATTTCATTACCCACTATTTCAAGCAAAGCATTAAAGCTTAAGTAAGTACTTTAAAAGACACGGACTTTGTTATCTTAATGCAATGAGCTGAAATTTTTACCAATTTTGTTAAATTTCAAAGATTTAATGATATAGAGAGAAAAAAATTAAGGGGAAACTTCTATGGCAGACGTTAGAATTATTAAGAGATACCAAAACCGAAAGCTATATGACACTTTTCAAAGCTGTTATGTAACGCTTGAGGAAATTGCTCAAATTATCAGAGAAGGACATGAGATTCAGGTAATTGATAACAAAACTAAAAACGATATCACTTACATGACTCAAATCCAGCTTCTTTTCGATCAAGAAAGAAAATCTACTCGTGAAGGAAATATTGAGCTTTTAAAACGAGTAATCCGTTGTCCAGAAGGAACCTTTACTGGATATATTAAAAATCTAGAAGGGATTGAAAGCGAACCTGCAAAAGATTTAAATTCTTTTGATAATTTCGCACAAATGCCTTCATCTTCTGTTGAAACAACAAACACTATAAACTAGTATTAAACCCAATTCCTTAAAAAGAATTGGGTTTTTATGCTTCACAAAAATTTTAAAAATCTACTTTCCTTTATATTAGCAATCTTAATTGTTTTCCCTGTAATGTCTTTTTCCCAATCCAAAATTGAAAAAATGACCACCGGAGATGGGCCCAAGGATCTACCTAATTCTCGTGTGGATGACTTTTTAAAAATTCATTCTGTGGGTCTGGGCGTAGGGCAAACTTGGTTATCTGGAGATTTTTCTAATTATGGAAATGATGGCATTTCCTGGGATATCTATTACAACTATTCAGCTAGCTATATTTTTGATCTGTTGGTCGATTTTCACTGGAATAAATTCAGTAATAATAGTGGTGGTAGTGAAACCCTTCTTGGTTTAGTACCAGCAGCAGCAGTGAAATTTTATCATTATGACAATTTTACCCCTTATGCCATTTTAGGACTCGGATTTTATTCGAATGAGGTAATGGATAACAATACCGATTCTGACGCAAAAATTGTCTTGGGGCTTACCTATGGTTTAGGGATGGATTTAAGATTAAACAGGAACTGGAAAATTGATGTAATCTACCAGATCCATAATCCTTTTGGTTCTGACCAGGACAATGGGACAGAAATAGATGGCTCTTATAGCAAGCTTCTTCTAACACTATTTTATTCTTTTTAATTTTGTGAAACAAAGACTTTTTTTTATATCTGGAAAGGGTGGAGTTGGAAAAACAATATTTAGTCTATCCCTAACCCAATTTTTAAAATCACAGGGAAAGAAGGTTCTTTATAGTCATTTTGACCAGGAACCCCCAATAGAACTTTGTGAATCTTTAGGGATACCTTTTATTAATCTCACCGATGAGGAATGCCTTAAGGTTTATATTAATAAAAAATTAAATTCAAAAATAATTGGAAATTGGGTGGTTAAAACACCCTTTTTCCATTCATTGTTTAATATTCTGCCGGGCTTTAAAAACTTGGTTTACATAGGGTATTTAATTAACCTTCTCATAGAGGACCCAAAGCTTTCAATTATTTTAGATTCTCCCTCATCAGGACATGCTCTTACCCTCTTGGAATCCCCCAGTAATTTTAGGGAAATTTTAAAAACGGGTCCCTTGGTAAAAGATATCAATATTATTGAAACAAAATTAAAAGATCCTGAGTTTGTAAAAATGTTTATCCTGTTTTTACCTACAACTTTAGCTTTCCATGAGGCAGAGGAGCTTAGAGAGGGAGTTTTAAGTTTAAAACTTATAAACCCTGAACTTGTGATGAACAACTCCTTTTTAAAAATAAAAAGCTTAGGGGCAGATATACCTCCTTTTTTAAAGGAAAAATTTATTCTGGAAAAAAATCTTTTAACGGATTATCAGGAAAAATATGGGGACTTAAAAAAAATTATTCCTCATATTCCCCAAAACAATAAAAACCTCCTCGTAAAACAAATGGTAAAATCCATGGAGGAGTTTAATGGTTAAGAATAAGCCCCTTGAAATCTTTTGTGGCACAGGCGGGGTAGGTAAAACTACCTTGGCAACTTCTAGAGCGTTATTTTTGGCCAATAAGAAAAAAAAGGTTCTTCTGATCACCATAGATCCCTCAAGAAGGCTAAAAGAAATACTAAATCTTTCAGAAGAAAATGCAGGAAATCCAGAAAAAGTTAATTTAAAAGACCTCTTCTTTTATGCAGAACTTATGTCCCCATACGAGACCTTCAAAAAAATAAAAACTGAAAATCAGGATTCCCTAAAAAATCCCATTTTAAAAATACTTACCAAACCTTTTGGAGGGATGAATGAAATCCTTGCCCTAGTGGAAGTTGACTATCACCTAAAATCAAATAAATTTGATACGATTATATTGGACACCCCTCCTGGTAACCATTTTATCGATTTCCTAGAATCCTCTAAAAAAATAAAGGATTTCTTTAAAAAAACCTACTTGGATGTTTTCTTGTTTCTAGAATCAGGAAAAAAGGAAAAATCCCCTAGGCTTTTATCCCTTATGGTAGGCTCTGGTATTAAAAAACTATTAGGCCTAATGGATAAATTAACAGGGAAAAATTTTGTCAGCAAATTTATCGAAAGCGTCAATATAGTTTATCAAAATAGGGAAACCTTCCTAAATGCGTTGGAAATCCAGGAAGTACTTAAGGATTCCAACAAATCAAACTGGTTTTTAATTACCTCCGTTGAACATAATAAAATGAATGAAGCTTCCTTAATCAAGCAAAAGGCATCCTCTTTCATGCATAAGGATAACTTTTTTATTATTAATAAATGCTGGTCTGACTATCTTAATTCCTGGAAACCTAATTTAAAGGTGGCCAAAGACTTGAAAAAATCGCTAAAAGAGCGGGAATCCCAAGTTATAGACTTTGCGGAAAAAACGAATATAAATGTCATCAAATTCAGCGAAGTTTTCGACCCCTCGCCAAATGAACAGGTTAGAAAACTCTCACTGCAATGGGAGAATTAAAAATGTTAAAGGGCTCTAAAAAAAATGTATTGGATGCTATCGGGAATACCCCGATTGTTAAATTAAATAAAGTTATAGGGGATATCAAAAGCGAAATTTATGTAAAACTTGAATACACCAATCCTGGTGGTTCCATAAAGGAAAGAATTGGGGCCTACATCTTAGAAAAAGCAGTAAAAGAAGGACTTCTAAAACCAGGTGGAACTATTATTGAAGCCACATCTGGAAATACAGGAGTAGGTCTTGCCATGTTCGCCGCCGTTCATGGGTACAAATGCATCTTTGTTATGGCAGACAAACAATCCCAAGAAAAAGTAAATAATCTTAAGGCATATGGGGCAAGAGTAGTTATTTGTCCAACCAATGTAGCGCCTGAGGACCCTCGAAGTTATTACTCAGTAGCGAAAAGGCTTTCTGAAACAGTTCCGAATTCTTATTACGTAAACCAATATTCAAATCTTTGGAATACGGAAACTCACTATAAGACTACCGGGCCTGAAATTTTTAATCAAACAAATGGCGAATTCGATGTTTTTATGGCCACTGCTGGAACTGGTGGTACGATTACTGGAATTTCCAAATATCTTAAAGAAAAAATGCCCAAAGTAACAACCGTTGGAATTGATTGCGAAGGTTCTATTTTGGCCCATTATGCAAAAACCGGTAAAATGATTGAAGCAAAATCCTATGTTATTGAAGGAATGGGTGAAGATTTTATTCCGGAAAATTATGATTTCAAATTAATCGATGACTGGGTAGTAATCGGAGATAAAGAATCTTTTCAGATGACCAGAAGGCTTTTGGCCGAGGAAGGGATATACACTGGAGGAAGCGGAGGAGGCGCAGTTGTAGGTGCCATTAAATATGCTAAGACCTTAAATGAACCAAAAAAAATATTAGTTATTCTTCCAGATTCTGGAAACAGATATACATCAAAAATTTATAATGATGCCTGGATGGCGAAAAATAAATATGTGGACTTGAAATTTAACCCAAGTCTCGACGAGGTTATATCGATTCTAAATAAAAAAACTTCATCGATAGATGATGGTGATACGGTTTTGAATGCCCTAAAAATAATGGAAGCAGAAAAATTAACAATGCTTCCATTATTGTCCAAGGGTGCATTAAAGGGCGTGGTTTCTCAAAAGGGACTCTTAAAAAATATTTTGGAAGGTTCCATATTTTTAAATGATCCCTTAACTTTGGCTTGTGAAAACAAATTTAAATCCCTTGATGGCTCCCTCAAACTCTCCGATGTCGCAGATGATATGTTACAGGGAACCGATGAATTTTTAATAACCGGCAGTGATAAAAAGAAATTTCATGTTTTAAGTTATATGGATATCCTAAGCTTCTTTTCGAGGTCCCAATGAAAAATAAAAATTTAAATATAAAAACGTTGGTTATCCACTCTGGAGGACATCCTGATCCGGAAACTGGCGCTGTAATGCCTCCGATCTACCAAACCTCCACTTTTGCTCAAAACTCTCCTGGAGTCCACAAAGGTTATGAGTATACCAGAAGCCATAACCCCACTAGAACCCGCCTAGAAGAAGCCCTAGCCTCCATAGAAGGCGGAAAACATGCCTTGGTTACCTCCTCTGGGATGGCAGCAGAAATGCTTGTAATGCATGCATTTGAGCCTGGTTCAACCATTCTATGTGGAGATGATGTCTACGGAGGTACCTACCGACTTTTCACGACAGTCTTTAATAAATTTCACAATTTCATTTTTATAGATACTACTGACTTGGCCAAAGTTGAAAAGGCCATATCAAAAAATAAACCATCCCTCATTTGGCTGGAAACTCCTACCAACCCAATGCTCAAAATATCAGATATCAAAAAAATTTCTGCCATGGCCAAAAAAAATAAGGCCATGACAATTGTAGATAACACTTTTATGAGTCCTTATTTCCAAAATCCTCTGGATCTAGGTGCAGATATGGTTATGCATTCAATGACCAAATACCTAAATGGCCATAGCGATGTTGTCGGTGGATGCTTAGTTCTAAATGATGAGAAACTATACAAAAAACTTTGGACGCTTCAAAATTCTATAGGTCCTAGCCAATCCCCCTTTGATTCATGGTTAGTTTTAAGAGGACTAAAAACTCTAAGTGTTCGAATGGAGGCCCATCAGGAAAATGCCCTAAAAATTGCTAATTGGTTATCTAAACATCCAAAAGTGGAGAAGGTAATATATCCAGGTCTTAAATCCCATCCCCAGCATGACCTGGCCAAAAGGCAAATGAGAGGTTTTGGGGGCATGATAACTTTTTTCATCAAAGGTGGTTTAAAAGAATCAGAACTTTTCTTGAAAAAGGTAAAAGTTTTTACCTTGGCAGAAAGTTTGGGGGGAGTTGAGAGTTTAATTGAACACCCGGCCATTATGACTCATGCATCAATACCAAAAAAGGTCCGAGAGGAATTGGGAATACATGACAATCTAATCCGACTTTCAGTGGGAATTGAAGATTGCGATGATCTTATAAATGATTTATCTAAGGCCTTTTAGAAGGTAGCTTCGGTTGAAGTGCTGACTACTTCGGCCTTTCCTCCGCCAAATTTTTGCGAATTGCTTTCATAGACCACCCCATCAATCAGGTAAGATTTAAGAATCAAGTAGGAACAATATACTTTTCCATGATCAGATGAGATATCTTCTTTTAAACCTGGGGCAAATATAAGTCCTTCATCAGAAATGATATTTTCCAATTCCTCTTCCTGTTTACAAAACTGGGTTCTTTCCTTTTTATTGTCAATTTTTTCACACCCATCTTCCCTTTTATAAACATCAAAGGATCCAGTACCATATTTTATATGAATGGGGGTACGACAATAATCAATTAACCATCTTTTTTCAAAAAGGTTCCATTTTTTAAAGTAAATATTTATATTACAAAGTTCTTTAGAAATTTTAATCTCATTTTTTAACAAGGAAAAAGTTCCGACCTTATGGGAAATTTTGGTGGTGAAATTTCCAGACAAACAGGCTCCATCTGAAAAACCAAATGCAAAAGAGGAATAAAAGAAAAAGATAAATAGATTAAACTTGAATAAGAACATTTTTGTCCACCTCGATGATTATAACGGAAGAATCATAAAAAGGAAATTTTCCATCTACTTTCCTCTTTAGCTGGAAGAAAAATTCATTCAAGGCCTCTTCTGCTGGGAGTTTATCGGCCCGAGTTAAAATATCTCTGATTTCAAATCCTGGATAATATTTTTCCATATTGCGCAAATAACCACTTGAAAAAATATATAGTCGATCTCCCCTTCCAATTTTAAATGAGAAATAACCTTCATTAAAATTTTCAAGTGGCATTTCATTGATGGAACAAGAGGGTAATTTAATTTCTTCTTTTTGAAAGAATCTGCATCCCGAAAAATTATATCCCTCAATTTTTAAATCCTTCCTATCAATTGAAGCCAGCAGTAATTCTAGTTTATTTTTTTTAAAATCAAACTTTTCGGAATTTATAGCTTTAATAAAATTTTGAAATTCTTCTAAAGAATAATTTTTAAATTCAAATGATTCATATGCACTCAAAACCTGATTTGAAATGCCATAAGAATCCGTATTGCTGTAAAAAAAGAAGTTACCTAAATTCTGATTATTAAAATTAAAAAATTCTCCTCCATTGCTTTCCCCAGATGAAAATTTAGAATAATAAGTAATCCCATTTCTTGTCCCTGATCTAATTGGAACTAATTTTTTATGAACTTCCTTAATCCGTTCCAATTGAAGTAATGAATTGGTAAGGATATCACCCAAAATCTTTTTTGGAAAAATCCCCAGAAATGCTTCCCTTAAAATGGGAAGTTGAAAGGTCAAACTTACCTGTAAATCCAAAATCCCTTTCACATCTACACCTTTTCTGCAAAGATTTTCAAGATCCTCTAATTCTTTTTCAGTTAAGGTTTTCGAATCAAAAAAAATAAGCAATGGAATTGTAGAATAGGAATTTATTATGAATTCTAGATTTGGATGGGGGTATTCAATTATACCTCCTAAAAAATCCATTTCTTCATTTTTGTCCTCTGGAAAAACCAATTTGATTTTTTCAAAACCTTTAAAACCATTTAAATCTGCCAAATAACTGACCAAATTTTTCTTATTTCCAAAAAGTGCCAATTTTTCCATTTACCCACCATTTATAAATTTCTTAATCAATCGCCAAAAACCGCCGAAAAATTAAGGAATTAAAAAAAGTTGAGAGAACCCATGAAAAATGATGATAGCAACGTAATTTCGATTCCCTCAATATTAATGAATATAGCATTCATGAAATTAAACGAGGAGATAAATGAGTTAAGGAAACAGCAGAGAAAGTTAAGTGAAAGTATGTGCAGAAGTATGTTATTGGCCCTCGATGCAAAAGACCAATATACCTATGAGCACAGTACACGGGTAGCATATTATTCACTAATCCTTGGCAAGGAATTAGGACTCAATGAAGAACAAATGTATGAATTGGAAATGTCAGGACTATTTCACGATTTAGGAAAAATAGGAACACCTGACTCAATTCTTAACAAACCAACTCGGTTAAATGAAGAAGAGTTCGAAATAATGAAAAATCATCCCGTTAGATCTGGGGAAATTTTACAAGGATTCGCGGACTTCCAAAATGTCGCCAAATATGTAAAACATCACCATGAAAGATTCGATGGAAGAGGATACCCAAATGGACTTAAGGGAGAGGATATACCGCTATTTTCCAGAATTTTACTTATCGCGGACACTTTCGATGCCATGACCTCTTCCAGAGCTTATAGAAAAGGACTGGCAAATTCTATCGCCTTCGCTGAATTAGAAGAATTTTCAGGAAGCCAGTTTGATCCGGTACTTGCATCTTTATTCATTGAAGGGATGAAAAAGGAAGAGAAAAAAGAGGAGAAAACCTTTCATCTAAAAATAATAGGTAAGGATATCGAGAAAAAAGCCGCTTAATTCTATTTGCAAAAATCTGTTGGTTCGTTGGTATTTATGTAATTTAGTTGAACTATTGAACAATCTTCTTCCGAAGCATAAACATTTTTAATTACACATTCAGGTGATTTTTTATTTTCCTCAGACCATCGCATATGCTCTTTGCAATTTAAAAAACCTGGTCTATCGATACAGGCCCAATGTTTACCTGTGCAGTTATAAACTAACCCTCTTCCTTTGGTTGAATAATCCGGTAATTCAACTTTTGCAGCAGGTTTTATTTCCCCTTCAGGTATGGGGCCAACTTCTTCAGCTACCTTTTGCATATCCTGTGCTATTTCTTCTGTAGGTTTTTCTACCGCCGGAGTCTCAGATAAACCCATTGATTCGGTTGCAGGAGTTGTTGTTTCCGCAGGACTTGGTGTTTCTGTGGCTTCAGGCGCAACCGGTGTTTCTGCAGGAACTGGCTCACTTGGTGGTGTTTCCGTGACTGCGGGTGCTGGTTGTTCAGTTGGTGGTGTTTCGGTAACAGCAGGTACTACAGCTTCAGAAGGCGGAGGTTCGGTTACTGCAGGTTCAGTTGGTTGTGGTATGGAAGCTGCTGGTTCAGGTGCAGGGGCTTCTGGTTTTGCTGTTTCTGGAGTGGCCTGGGGAGGAACTGAACTAACATCTCTTTTGGCCATTTCCTCTGGTTTTTGCATTTCTTTAAGAGATTTTTTAGGTTTTCTCTCATGTTTTTTAGCGGTAACTACTGGAGGTGCCACTTCTTCTGGCTTTTCCTTTTTTAAAACAAATTCATCGAGGGCAAAATATAATACCGCGATACCTGCTACTATTTTTATTATCAAGGCCCTTTTTTTATTTTTGGCCTCTTCTGGAGTTAATTCTGTTTTTGATGGAGAAGAACCAGCAGGCGAAGGCTCCACAGGTTGTTGTTCCCCCACCTTCTTTTTTGGGAAAAGATCCTTTAATTTTTGAGTGATTTTATCGAGCATATAAGATCATTCCTTCAAAGACTTATCGAAATAAAATATATTTTATTAATAAGGGTAATTAAATTTAATTCCTGATCATTTTCGGTAGGAAATCGAAAGCAGGGGAAAAAATCCTCCCTGGTATACCCAGTTTTTGCCAAAGTTTTAATTTTAAAATATCCAAATCTATTAAAGAGGTCGCTGAGATGAAAAAGGAAGCCAATTTTCCTTCAATGGGAGAAAGGGGAATTACGCCTAATTTTTTGGAATTGGACCAAAGAAGATCTCCTAAAATTTCTATCCTTTCATTAAAATTTTTAGCATTTTTAATATCTGTCGATTTAAAAGAAAGAAACATACCCACCCCATACTGAGGCAAATATTTATTTAATTTATTAATAAAATATCCCATCGATTTTCTGGCGTTCACTTCAACAAGTGGATAGAATTTAAATTTTTCATCTTCTCTATAAAGGAATGAATCAATTTGCAAAATTCCTTTATTTCCCATTTTTTTATAAATTTCAAAAATAAAATTTTGGGTTTTTAGAATTTCGCCAAAATCCCACTTGAAATTATCAAAGATAAATTTTTCTAATGTGGATAAATCCCTAAAGACAATTCCACCTTTAAATCTTCCCACATTGGAATTTAGATTCCAGGTAACATTTGAAAACCCATTTTCAAAAATAAATCCTAGATCCATTACTCTAGAAAAAAAAGGAGCAAGGATATATTGATTTTTTTCAAGAAGATTAAGAATTAAATTTTGATGAATGGAAAGTTCATCCTTATTAAAAATAAATGATCCTGTACCTGCCATTGCAAAAGGGTTGCGCATGATCCATTTTGCGTAATCAAAAGAATTTATATGCGAGGATATTTCCTGGAAAGATTTTACAATAATTTCACCTTTTGGGTTTAAACCCTTTTCCCTACCAATGCCTGTACTTGTTAATTTAGAATTTAATTTTTGTGCCAAATTGAAATCTTCAAAGGTACCCCACCAATCCCTGATTTCCCCTTTGCAATCCATTTTTGGCAGGATTATGCCAAGGGAGGATAGATAATTTAAATAATCTGGTTGATATTTATTGTAAGGACATAGAACTTTATCCCCTTCATTACAAAAAAAATAGATATATTCGAATTCTCGGTTAAGCTTTAGATTTTTGCTTTTTCCTCCAAATAGGGTGAACTCAAAATCAAAATTGACCCTATCAATGAACATTGCTTTTCCTATTTAAAAATGGGGAAGGGTCTTTGTAGTTTTCAAGTTTGGCTATAAAGTTACTGTCAAATCCAGCCTTTTCTCTATTTACTCTTAAGTAACCAATTCCAATTGCCCTCGAAGGGCTAATATTTTGGGGTAGATTTAATTGATAATATTCGAAAAGCTCTCTTTCTCCTCGAGCTTTGTTAAGCCAATGGATACCTAATTTTACATGGGATATTTCATCTTCAAAGATAACATCCATAATTTCAGAACTCTTAAAATCTTCCACCTCCATGAAAATATTTTTATAAAATGCGGAAAAATCAAGATTTGCAGATTCTAATGTTAGTGCCATTACTGCCAAAAATTCCTCTGGCCTTTTTATTTTTATCATTTGTTTCCAGAAAAAATCATTTAGCGGATAATCTCCAAAATCCACGCCAAGTTCCTTCATTCTTTGCAAATAAAGAGTTAAATGTTTTTGTTCATCCGAAAGGGCACTCAGGATTCCCCTTTTTAATTTTTTGTCATTTTCATTTTTCGTTGGAAATTTTAAAAGGAAAGATGCCATCATTTCTATGGCCAAAAGCTCATGGTTAGCAAAAAAGTGAAGTGCCATTGCCCTTTTTTCGGGAAGATGGAATAGATGAGATTTTGGAAATCTGGCCCTATCCTGAGAAAAAGAAATCTTTTTTTCCCTTCTTGGAAAAATGGGAATATCCCCCCCATCATATGTACTAAAATCGGTGATATTTGCGGTGGTAAGTTTATCTTCCAACCGTTCTCCAAAAATAATTCTTCTGGCGAATTCCTCTGGCGTCATCTTCTTCTTCGTCTTCTTGGTTGATGCTTTGGACCATCATTATCTCTGGGTCTTCGATTGAAGGTTCTTTTTTTTCTAAAACAGGCTTCACAAATTGCAAATTGAGTATTTTCAGGTAATTTAACCCCACAACTATTGCAAGTTGGAACAATTTTTTCAGAAAGTAGGGAGTTTAGTTTTTCAATTGCCTTTGTTTTATTTTCCATTAATTCATTTTGATCATAATCAAAATATTTATTATTAAAATGTCTAGAAAGCCATTGGTAGAGCTCCACACATTTAATTGATGTTTCAAGGTAATCAATTTCATCAGATTCGTAGGCGATAGGTTCATTTTCCACAGGACCACCTTTCACAAATCTATTTAATATCCAAACAAAATATTGGACATGCTCCAATAGTCCTAAATTTACAGGAGCACATGAAAAGCCAAATACTTCTGCAGGAGAAAGGGCATTTAATTTATCGGCACCTTCCACCATTTGTGCAATTTCGATCATTTCTGAAAGGTCAACGCAAAAAAATGGTTTTCTAAATTCCATTGTATTAAATAGCCGTAAAAATTCCGTTAGTGATAAAATTGGGAGGCCATGACCTTTTAGGGCCGTGTTGACTTGAGTAAAAATATCTAGATCCGGACCCACCATACATTCAATTTTTTGCTCGAGTTCTGATGCAATTGCCTCTTGAATTAATTCCAGGCCATTTTCCACTCGTGAAAGACATGTAAGTTTTCCCTCTGGAAATCTCTTATATCTACCGGCCCTTCCTGATATTTGTTTAACTTCAGATTTAGAAAGTGGAAATTCCTGGTTATCTATGTATTTTGTTAGTGTGGAAAAAACAATCCTTTTTATAGGAAGGTTCATTCCCATGGAAATTGCATCAGTTGCAACCAAAATATCTGTTTCACCTTTATCAAATTTTCTGGCCTGTTCTCTCCTAACCTCTGGGCTCAATCTTCCATAAACTATTGAGACTTTATATCCAACTTTTTCAAGATCCATTTTATATCTAAGAGCGTTTTTCCTGGAAAAAACTATTAAGGCATCATGCTTTTCAAGCTCTCCTATTCTGATAGGTCTCGGCTCAAGTCCAAGCTTTGCCATTCTTTCATAATATATTACTTCTAAAGTGTCTCCGCAGAGTTCTACTATCTTTTGAATTAAATTAAGGACAGAAGGATCCCCGCAAATATGTACTTCTTGGGCCATAATATTAACCAGTGCCCTAGTCCATGCCCACCCTCTTTGAGGATCTGTGATCATCTGAATTTCATCAATTACACAACAATCAAATCCTTCACCGAGCCTGGCCATCTCAATTGTGCTTGAAAAATGTGTTGCATCTTCAATTTCGATTACCTCTTCCCCCGTAAGCAAGGTTGTTTTTACACCTTTGCCATTTAAGGTATCGTAAAGCTCTGCTGCCAACAAACGAAGCGGGGCCAGGTAACATCCCTTTTTGGCCTTAATTAAACTTTGAACTGCATGGTATGTTTTCCCGGAATTTGTTGGACCAGCGTGATAAATAATTTTTCGTTTTATTGATCTTGAAAGAGAATGGATCCAAAACTCTCCCAGGTAATCCTGGAGAATTTTTCCGGAGATATCTTTTCTCTTTAGGATCAGAACACTACTAACCAGCTTTTTGAATTCCCTTTCAAGATAGTTTTCTCCTCTCCAAAAATTTGAAGACAATTGGGTAAAAAATCTTTGGTAATCACGCTCTGATATAAGATCCTGTTTAAGTCCCTGCGATTTAAGGAGAGAATGAAAATAGGGATAAAGGTTTTGTACATGTTCCAGTGCAAGTGGTGAAGGATAGAAAAAGGTATTTTTAATTTGTCCTTTTATTTGGCTTTCCAGCCTATTTAGAGTTGATTTTTTTAATTTTTTTCTAAATTTAAAAAAAAGCCGGTCTAAATCCTTTTGAAATGCGTAAAAAATATTGCTGGCGGTTCTTATTCCTGATTCAATATTCTCGGATATTTTGGTTCTAGTACTTTCAATTAAATCAGAACATTCCTTAAAAATTGTTTCCCGTAATTTATTTCGATAATCGGCTATACAAATATGACAGGTACATGGAAGTTCGCTTTCCTTATAATCAATATGAAACTTGGTTTTTAATTCTTCCAGACTTTCACTATGATTTTTCTTTTTGTCTTCGATCCATTTTTTTATTTCAAGCTTGGTTTGCTCCAGTAATTCCTCAGACAATTTCCCTTCTTTGGCTATTGGATAAATTAAATGTTCTGGAAATAAAAAATCATCTAAAAAACATACATTTAAAATATAGGCCCTGCTAAAAAATTCGGTGGCCAACATAAATTGGCTTTCAAAGTGAATCTTTAAGAAAGGAAAATCCTTTAAAAAGGTCCAAATTTCTGTTTGGATTTTTTCAAGAAACTCCAGGACCAACTTAGCGTTTTCAACCGACCGTATAAAATCATCATCCTCTGAAAAGGCTTCGACTTTTATAATGGTTGCCCTCTCAGTTTCTAATATTTCCCTTATCTGTGAATAGGGAGGAAGGGCAGGAAGTATATCGGGATTCATTCGCTTAATTTAGCCTAATTTACGCCAAGGGTAAAACACTATTTACTTATCCAGTTCCACCAAATAAGAAATCCCCAATTTAGCAAAATTCATGGCATGAATTGCTGAATTTTTGGATTTATCAAGAGTATCCTCGGTTGTATGGATATGGGGATTATGCCCTCTCATGGAAGCCTCAAATGGGAAAGAAACGATAAATCCGGATCTATTCCAGCTTGCATGGTCTGAACATGCATACCCACATTTCCCATAGGCATATGGAATTTGCACATACTTATCAATTAATTTTGTTAAAAAGGTATTTTGACCTGCATTGGTATAATCCGATATCAAATAAATTTTACTTTCTGTTCCTGAAAAATTAGTCATATCAAATTGCAAAACTCCCAAAATGTTTGCTTTGGTCGTTTTTAACCTTTCTGCAATCTCGTTGGATCCTCTCAACCCCACCTCTTCAGCAGCATAAGAAATAATTTTGATCGTTCTTTCGGGTCTGTAATTTTCCTGACTTATAACCCTAATGATTTCCGTTAAAACTGCTATCCCTGAGGCATTGTCATCTGCTCCAGGTGCACTACTTTCGCCAGATTGATTGATGGAATCACCATGGCCTCCTAGGACGATTATTTCTTCAGGTTTTTTACTTCCCTGAATTGTTAGAATAACTGAAGGTTGGAGAAAACTATGTTGGAAAAATTCAACTCTTGAATCGGATCGACCCCTGATTAAGGTTTCCCAAGTATTTTTTAACCAAGTTTGTGAGTCGGTTCCATTTTTATTTTCATAATATCTATTTTCAAATGAGGAAAGCTTTTGGATGGTTTCTTTTATTTTGTTTGCTTCCACCTTGTTTAAAAGAAGATTTACCGTTTCCTCCTTTCCAATAGAATATTCTAGAGATTTTTGATTAAAATCGCCTTTTGAAAAAAGCATATCATTTGCTTTTTCAAGATTTGGGTGGAATATAAAACCGCCACACCTGTTAAATTTTTCGTGCATTATTTTTGATATTTTTTCAATTTGGGATTTCGGTACAGATACCAATGATACCCCGTCATTGCTTTTTAGTGTTTGAATTAATAATTTATTTTGTGAAAGGGTTTGAAGGGCTTCAGATCCAATGGTTATATAAACCATTTCTTCAGCGATTATATTTCTGGCCAAAAGAAAAAGAACTGTAATTGAAAAAATACGGGAAAACATCCTGTCCTCCTTTTTGAGATAATAAATTTAATAGTATCAAATTTATTTTTTCGATAACTTATAAACTCTTACAATTAGGATTTAATTTTCAAATCAGTGAATTTATGGGAATATCCGATTACTTTTAAGGAGTTTTCCATGATCAATAATTGGCTTACCCAAAACTTTAACATTAAATATCCCATCATTTTGGCCCCCATGTTTTTAATTTCCAATAAGGAAATGTTAATAGAGGCCAATAGAGCGGGAATCATGGGATGCATTCCAGCACTTAACTACCGAACTGTCGAAGAATTTAAGGCTGCAATGTTTGATGTTAAAAAAAATATTAATGGGCCATTTGGGGTTAATTTGATTGTTAATAAGTCCAATATATATTTTCCTGGTCAGCTAGAAGCATGCAAGGAAATACAGCCAGATTTTATTATAACTTCCCTTGGCAGTCCTGAATCAACAATTAAGGCATTCAAAAATACAAAAACAAAAATTTTTTGTGACGTAATAGATTTAGAATATGCAAAAAAAGTTGAACAACTAGGAGCAGATGCCGTTATTGCAGTAAATTCAGGGGCCGGAGGACATGCGGGCAATATTCCAATTACCGTTTTAGTTCCTCAACTTGTTAAAAATTGTAAAATCCCGGTTATCTCGGCAGGCGGAGTGGGAACTGGAGAGGGTCTTCTGTCTGCTCTTTCCTTGGGTGCAGCGGGGGCCTCTATTGGTAGTCCATTCATAGCAATCAAGGAAAGTCCTGTCAGTGAGGATTATAAAAAGGCATGTGTATCCTATGGAGCTCAAGATATTGTTTTCTCCACCAAAATATCCGGCACCCCCTGTACAGTAATTAACACTCCATATGTGAAAAAAATCGGAATAAAACAAAATTGGCTGGAAAGGGTTTTATCCCAAAACAAACAACTGAAAAAGTACGTAAAAATGTTTACCTGGTACTTTGGGACAAAAGCAATTGAGAAAGCTGCTTTCTCAGCAACTTATAAAACAGTTTGGTGTGCTGGTCCCTCAATTGAATTTTCTGATAATATATCCACCATCAAAGAAATTGTGGAAAGAATTATAAAAGAATACAACCTAGCATTTGAAAAACTTTTAACCTTAAGAAACCAGTAATCCGCCCCTTTTTAGCAAGGCCTTTATGGAAGGTTGTCGTCCTCGAAATTTTTCATAAAGGTCTCTTGGATGCTGACTTCCACCTTTTGACAAAATCTCTTCCCTAAATTTTTGGGCAACCAACGGATTAAATATGCCTTCTTCTTGAAAAAGCTCAAAGGCGTCAGCATCTAATACCTCTGCCCATTTATAACTGTAGTAACCGGAAGAATATCCACCGGCAAAAATATGACCAAATGATACTGAAGTATTGACACCAGCAACTTCTGGAAAAATTCTGGTATGCTTTGTAACTTCCCTTTCAAAATTTTCGATATCCGAAATTTTTTGAGGATCATCCATGTGCCAGGCCATATCAATTAGGGCCAAACCATTTTGTCTTAAAGAAGCGCAACCCTCGAAAAAGTTTGAACTCTCTTTTATTTTTCTTATTAAATCTTCAGATATTTTTTCACCTGTTTGATAATGTTTGGCAAAAAGATCTAAACAATCCTTTTCGTAGGCCCAATTTTCCATAATTTGAGATGGAAGTTCTACAAAATCCCAATAGACATTGGTTCCTGAAATGCTTTCAAACGTACAGTCAGAAAGCATGCCATGAAGGGAATGCCCAAATTCATGGAATAAAGTTGTAACTTCATTAAAAGTTAAAAGTGAGGGTTTTGTAGGAGTAGGCTTGGTAAAATTACAAACAATGGAAATATGGGGTCTATGATCAGTTCCGCCTATCTTTTTCTGGTTTTTAAAACTGGTCATCCATGCACCATTTCTCTTTCCTGGACGTGGGAAAAAATCAGCATAAAACAATCCCAGGAAATCTCCTTTAGCATCTTTTACCTCAAAAACCTCAACATCCTTATGGTAGACAGGAATTCCTTCAACTTTTTTATAATCAAGTCCATAAAGTTTTTTGGCAACTTCAAAAACTCCCTGGAGTACATTTTCCAATTTAAAATAAGGTCTTAGCATTTCATCAGATAAATCAAATTTTTCCTGTTTGAATTTCTCCAACCAATAGGAAAAATCCCAGGCCTCTAATACGGCCGGGCCGCCATTTACCTTGGAAAAATCAGTAAGCTCTTTAATTTCTCTAAGGGCCGCTGGTTTTGAGTAATCAATTAACTCTTTTAAAAACCCCAAAACCTTATCGGATGTTTCCGCCATCCTCTCCTGTAGGACGTAATCAGAGTGATTTTTAAAACCTAAAAGTTTTGCCCTTTTAAATCTTAAATTTGCCATCTCTTTTACCACGGATTTATTGTCATTTTGTCCATCTTTGAAGGCCTTAGATCCAAAGGCCATATAAAGCTTTTGTCTTAAATCTCTTCTTGAAGAATAAGTCATAAACGGTGAATAGCTTGGGAAATCTAGGGTCACTAGCCACTTATTCTCATAGCCTTTGGCCTTAGCAGCTTCTTTGGCCGCTTCTAAAAAACTTTCTGGCAGGCCTTCTAAATCCTTTTGTTCGGATAGGACCATTTCATAGCTATTGGTATCTGCAAGCACATGCTCGCTAAAATCAACAGATAACTTTGATAACCTGCTATCTATATCCCGAAGTTCCTTTTTTTGATCTTCAGTTAGGAGGGCCCCATTTCTGACAAACTCACGGTATCTTTTGGTCAAAAGAGTTCGCTCTTCGGTTGTAAGATTTAAGGTTTCAATCTGTTCATAAACGGACTTAACTTTTCCAAAGAGTTTTTGATCCAAAATTAAATCATTTCCAAATTCGGTTAACATTGGAGAAAAATCTTTTGCCAGTTTGGACAGATCGTCATTGGTTTCTGCGGAATATAGGTTGAAAAAAATACTGGATATTAAATCCACTTTTTCACTACTCAATTCAAATGGCAAAATAACATTTTCAAAATTGGGTTTTTGGGAATTTTCTTTAATTTTTTCTATTTGTATCTTGGCCATTTGAATTGCTTCCTTAAGACCAGGAATGAAATGTTCATTTTTAATTTTATCAAATGGAACGGCTTGGTATTTTGTTGAAAAATTATCCAATAGTGGATTCACTCTTACTCCTTATTAATTTTTGGAAATAAAGTTTTATTAGTGAGTTGGAAGATATTTATCGCCCATCTGCCTCATTAAAAACTCTTCTGGACTCTTAAAATTACACAGATCTAAGCTAGTATTAAAATGGATTTCTCCATGACCTTCTTCTTTACCTTCACAACTGCAGGCAATTCTTTTCATAAATTCAAAGAATTTCTTATTGGTCTCTTCGCTTAAGAGATGCTCCATCTGACAAGAATCCTTTTCAGCAAGCTCTTCAGAAACACCTACAAAATCCTTTAAAAAATAATAAAGCAGGGTTCTTGAAGATAGTATTCTATGAACTTCTTCATGACCCTTTTCGGTTAAAAGAAGAAATTTGCTATCTTCCTCTTCTGTCACTAGATCTTTTTTCTTAAGGCCATTTAACGCTGTTGAAACAGATCCTTTCGTTAGTTCAAGATCTTTTGCAATGTCTGTTACCCTGGCGTAGCCTCTTGATTCTTTTAACTTATGGATAGTTAAAAGATAATGGACCATAGAGTGGGATAGGCTTTGTAATTCGGTATTATTAATATCAATTCTTTCTTTCACGGAATCCCTTATATCAGAATAAAAAATATGGGTCAAAAATTGCCTGAATTTTTAACCCAACTTATTGTAACTAATTGATTTTATTGGTTAATTTTAAATTAATTTCATGCTTCTTTTTCTCCGAAACTTTAATAAATGTAAAATAAAGCTTAAGGAAAAATTATGAAAGAATACATACTGCTTCTCACCCTTTTTTTCTCAATCCCAGCATTTGCCCAGGTAATGGATACTGATACTCCCAATACACAATACCTTACTGATGAGGAGCAAAAACTTTCCAAAGATTTTGTTCATGAAGGTTTAGCTAATAAGATAATGCAGGAGGAATGTAAAGGGATTGAGGAATATTGCAAAGGAGAGGAACAAGACGAAAAATTCCTTGGAATTCCCAATCAGATGATTGAACTACTAGGGCAAGCTTATACCATGATTACTGGCATGGGAGGATCCGAGCTTAAATTATCTGATAAGGCCCTTGCTTCCGCTAGAGAAAAAGACCCCATGGCCAGAGATTCAAAACCAGATTATTGTGCCAAAATTCCAATGGCCTCCGATCTAATTGCTAAATTCAAGCAACAATCTGAACAGGAAAATCTAAAAAATTTACCAAAAGAAGGTGAAACTGTTCAAAAACAAGAACTCTTAAAAGCAGCACAAAGCCATAAAGTCAGGTCAGAAACCTCTACCATCCAAGCTGCAGGATATGGTGGCTGTCTTACCTGTTATATAGGAATGGTTGCCTTGGGAGGAGTAGCAGCTTCCTCAGTAGTGATAAAAGTTCCCGCTGCCGCTCTATTAACTGCATTTCATACCACCAACGCTATTCGACAGGATAAGATTTATAAAAAAGTAAAGGCCATAGCTGATAAGATGCCTGGCAGAGGGTATTGTAACCCAATTACTGAAAGAACATGCTACTGTGACACTTACAAGGAACTTAAAAAGGATCAAGAAAACCTTGCTGAGGAAAATGAAAAGAGAAGGCAGGAAGTTAAAGATGATCACGTACAATCAACAGGGGATAAAATTGCGGGATTTTTAGGCGTTGGCAGGAAACAAAAACAATTTCAAGAAAAAGTTGTTATAGTAGACGAGGCCGGTGCGGATAAATACTGTACTCCCAAACTTCATAATAACTCTGTTGCAGAAGATTCCTTGAGAGTTTCCTGTGTCGATGGACAAATGGCACTTGATCCCTTTTGCAAGTGCAAGGGGCAAAATAGCTGCTTTGATTCCCAATTTGTAAAGTTCGATCCCAGCATCACCCCTGAATCATTCGCTACTTTAGGGCTTGAAGATTTCAGCGCACTTACTCGCGGTGAACTTAGAGGCGGTCGAGTAGGCTCTGCAGGCTTTTCCAGAAATGCAGTTAAATCCAAATCCCTGGCAAAACAATTTGCACTAAAATATCCAGCAACTGGAGACATAGATCCAAGAGGGCTCCAATCGGCCAAAATGGCCGAAGATACTTTCGGCGTACCAAAGGAATTGATGGCGCATTTAACTAGCCGCCCACCTACAGCAGCGGAAAAAGAAATGGGAAAAAAAATTGCCGGCTCTGATATTGGTGGAAAAATGAGGATGACCCAAGAACAGGAAGAAGATAAAAACGAAGTTTTGTCATTTGGTGCACCTCAAGGAACAAAACCTCAAGGCCGTCCTACGGGCCGGAGTGAGGAAGAATCTGTAAAACTTCAAAGAGGAAAAGCCTCCGCCTCAGGCGATGTTTTAGAGTTTGCTAAAAAGGCCGAGGCAGCTGCTCAAATAAATCAGAGATCCGATAATAATATTTTTAATTTGATCTCTAGAAGATATCAATTATCCGGGCCTAGATATCTTCAACTTGAAGGAGAGAAGTAAAATGAATAAAGAATGGATTCTTTATGATGATAAATGTCCTCTTTGTAAAAGGTTTAAGGAAGCTCTGGAAAGGATTCCAGGAACTGAGTTTTTATCCATGATATCAATTCATGATGAAAATATTTATTTAACCTTTCCGCAGTTAAATAAAGAAGATTGCTTAAAGGATTTACATTTTATCGATCAAAATTTTACAATTTTCAAAGGCAATGACGCTTTAACCCAAATTATAAAAAGATTCCCTCATGCTCAAAATTTTACCTGGTTAATTGAAAGCAACATGGGGCAAAGAGCGATAAATTTTTTTAATAAAGTCGCAAAATCCTTCAGAGAAGAATTGATTAAGGACTGCAAAAATTGTAATAGCTAAGAATGCTTCCATTTAATAAATCTGTAATAATTATTCCAACCTACAACGAAAAAGAAAATATAGAAAAAATGGTGACGGCCTTACTTGGAAAATATGAAGGTCTTTCCCTTCTCATTATAGAAGATGGATCTCCTGATGGAACCTCTGACATCGTAAAGAAATTGCAAAGGGTCTATCCCAATTTGCATATGATTGAAAGAGGAGGAAAGTTAGGACTTGGCACTGCCTATATTACTGGATTTAAATGGGCCTTAAATAATGGTTTTGAATATATATTTGAAATGGATTGTGATTTTTCCCATAGCCCTGAAGACATCCCACGCCTTTTGGAAGCCGCTCAATCTTCTGATCTGGTAATTGGCTCCAGATATATCGAGGGAATTTCTATTGTAAACTGGCCCATGAAACGTCTTCTTTTATCTTATTGCGCCTCAATATATACCAGGTTCTTAACCGGTATCCCAATTAAAGATACAACTGGTGGTTTCAAGTGCTTTAGAAGAACAGCACTTCTTACTTTAAATCTCGATAAAATAGTCTCCAATGGATATTCTTTTCAGTTGGAAATAAATTATAAAATTTGGTCCAAAGGGCTAAAAATAAAAGAAGTACCTATTATTTTTTACGAAAGACGAAACGGCCAATCCAAAATGGATAAAAGCATTGTGTTTGAGGCGCTTTTTGCTGTTTTCTTTTTAAGAATTAAAAAAGTGTTCGGGGTACTTTAGCGTTTAAGCGTGGTTCTCTTATATATTTTTTTATTATAAGGCCGCCACATCATCAAAAAAACAATCCATGAAAAACCAAGTTCTAAAACGATCTCACTAAGTGGGGAGTCTGTTTTAGAGGCCAATATGACCATCATGATAAAAAGAACTAGGTGAAAAATTTTTGGGACAGGAATCCCTAAAAAATCCAACCAATACTCTCCTTTTTTCCAGAGCCTATAAAGAATGGGAACTACAATTAAATAAAGTAAAATTATTCCTGTCACCAGGGATCTGGGAACGATATGCTCTAGGTAGTCGCCCATTATCTCCCTTCCCCAGGAAATTTTTTGTCCTGCAAAGATAAAAAATAAAAGGCTTAGAAAAATTAGAAAAATAAAAAATTTATTTGATCTAAAGGGCTTAAGGATAAAGGCCCGGTAGAAATTCATAAAAAAACCTAAAAATAGGGCCAAAAAAGTAAGCCAGTTGGCAATAAGGAGATAATATTTTTCATTAAATCCTGTAGGTAGAATTCTAAAAACACCTAAAGACACAAAAATAAATATAAATGAATAGAAAACTTTTTCTATAAGACTAAAACTAAATTCTTTCACCTAAATCCTCAAAAAGTGCCAATCTTTCAGAATGTCTCCCGCCTTCAAATTTAGCTATCAAAAAAGCATCAGCGATTTCCTTTAATTGATCTACAGTATTTATTCTAGCACCCAAACAAAGGATATTCGCATTATTATGCTGTTTGGAAAGTTCACCTTCTTTTGGACTTCTGCAAAGAGCGGCCCTGATTCCCTTAAATCTATTGGCCACAATGGAAACCCCTATTCCTGACCCACAGATTAAAATGCCGACATGGCCTTCATTCAGTACCTTTTTAACTACGGCCTTTCCATAATCTGGATAATTGCATCTGTCAGGTGAATGTGTTCCTACATCTATTACTTCAAACCTTTCTGAAAGATATTCCTTCAGGGCCTCTTTTTCATGGAAGGCGGCATGATCGCATCCTATACAAATCTTCATGATTAATACCTATAACCCTCAGTTTTAAAAGGTCCGGATACTTCCACTCCAATATAATTTGCTTGTTCTGAAGTTAAGGTATCGATTTCCACTCCAATTTTCCCTAGATGAAGTAAGGCCACTTTTTCATCCAATTTTTTAGGAAGAGTATAAACCTTCTTTTCATATTTGCTATGGTTATTCCATAACTCAATTTGTGCCATCACCTGGTTGGTAAAAGAATTACTCATAACAAAGGAAGGGTGTCCGGTAGCGCACCCTAAATTAACTAACCTACCCTCAGCAAGAAGTATAAGTTTCTTCCCGCTAGAAAGTGTAAATTCGTCTACTTGTGGTTTTATATTTGAAACGGAAACAGCTTCCTTTTTTAAATAAGCAACATCAATTTCAGAATCAAAGTGGCCTATATTACAAACAATTGAACCGTCCTTCATGGCCTCAAGATGTTTGGAGGTTATTACATGGTAATTACCTGTGGCAGTTACAAAAATATCACCAATTTTTGCAGCATTTTCCATCTTCATTACCTGATAACCTTCCATGGCCGCCTGAAGTGCACATATAGGATCAATTTCAGTAATGATCACTCTTCCACCAAGACCCTTAAACGATTGGGCACACCCTTTACCCACATCTCCAAAACCGGCAACAACGCATACTTTACCAGCTATCATGACATCGGTGGCCCTTTTAATCCCGTCTACTAGGGATTCCTTACAGCCATATAGGTTATCAAATTTTGATTTGGTTACAGAATCATTAACATTGATTGCAGGTACTGAAAGGATTCCCTTTTTTTGCATTTCTTTTAAACGATGAACACCGGTAGTTGTTTCCTCAGAAATTCCTTTCACATTTTTCATAAGATGAGGATATTTCTCATGCATTATTAGTGTTAGGTCTCCACCATCATCTAAAATCATATTTGGCCCTTTACCGTCTGGCCATTTGATCGTTTGTTCTATACACCACATATATTCATCCTCAGTTTCCCCTTTCCAGGCAAAAACCGGAATATTTCTCGCTGCTAGGGCAGCTGCTGCATGATCTTGTGTGGAAAAAATATTGCAGGAGGACCATCTAACTTCGGCCCCTAGTTCCATTAGGGTTTCAACCAATACGGCAGTTTGGATAGTCATATGGATACAACCAGCTATTCTTGCTCCTTTTAGCGGTTGCTCTTTTTTAAATTCGGCCCTAATCGCCATAAGCCCTGGCATCTCTTTTTCAGCGATAATAATCTCTTTCCGACCCCAATCGGCCAAAGAAATGTCTTTAACTCTATAGTCTTTCTCCATTATTCCCCCGAATTCAATATTTTAAGGGTAAATATATAGCACCTAAGGGCTCCATCAACAAGAAATTGCTTGTTTCCTAAGAGAATATTACAATTATACTGCGCTACACAATTTTCAGGGGATCATAAATGGGTGCCTTTACCAAACCAACAAAAAAGGACGTAAACCAAATTTTATCCCTATATGGTTTTGGACCTGCCATTTCCTTTACCCCTCTAGGACATGGGATTTCCAATTCAAATTTCAAAGTTATTTTAAAAGATAGAAATCTACTTCTTAAAATATCAGATGATAAAGGTGAAGAGGATCTTTTAAAGGAAATTGAGCTACTGGCCTTTTTAGAAAAGGAGGGATTTCCTTACTCCATTTTTCCTATAAGACGGCCTCATGGAGAAGCGATCTATAAATATAAGAACCGGGTGGGGGTTTTATTTGAATTTATAGAAGGGAAAATCCCCTCCATTAATAATGACGTCTGCAAAAAAATAGGTGCTGCCTTAGGACTTCTTCATCAATTAAATTACCAAGAAACCCTTCGCTCCTATGAAAGTGTAGGATTTTCTCCCCTAAAAATAAAAAATTATCAGGGTCAAAAATCCTGCCCCTTAGATTTCAAAGAATCCTTTGAAAAAATATTTCCTGATGGCCTAAAAGGCTTTTTATCCCAAAAATTCCAGCTAGGCTTTATTCATGGGGATCTTTATTTTGATAACACTCTTTTTGATGAAGGGAACCTAAAAGTAATTTTGGATTTTGAACAAGCAGGCATTGGTCCCTTTATCCTGGATTTGGGAATTAGCATCTCCGGTACCTGTATTAGGGATGGAAAGATCAATAAAGACCTGATGGCATCCTATATTTTAGGATATGAATCCAATAGAAAGCTTGCCAATGAGGAGAAAACATTTTTAAATGAGGCCGTTTTAATTGGACTCTTTTCTATTTCTCTTTGGAGAATAAAGAGGTTTAAAGAAGGAACCCTCGACCCGACCAGAAAGGACAGCTACAAAGAACTTCTTCTAAGGGCAAAAGAATTTAAAAATGAACAACCGCCTTCCTAAATTTTTCGCCTCCTGCCCCCAATTCCTTGAACCGCTTTTAGCAACGGAGCTAAAGGACGCCGGCATTTTGGAAATTTTTGAGGAAAAGGGAGGTATGGAATTTAGATGTTTAGATGAATTGGCCCTATCCTTTTTATTAAATACCAGAATTGGGAGCAGGATTTATAAATACCTGTGGGGATTTAAAATAAAAGACGAAAAAGAGATTTATCAAAATGCCAGGGAGATCAACTGGAATGGCATTTTAAATCCAAACCAAACTTTTAAAATTACCACTCTTCTGGATAGGGATGCAAACAGCTTCTTTAAAAATAGCCTTTTTTTATCTCGCCTATTAAAGGATTCTCTGGTGGATACCATAAGGGATAAAAAGGGTACAAGACCAAGTGTGGATATAAAAAATCCCAATTTATCCTTTTTGATGAGAATTTCAAAAGATCGGAAGAAGGGTTTATTTCAAGTGGATATTCTCCTAGATCTTTGTGGAGAATCTCTTTCAAATAGGCATTATAGAAGCCCGGGACATGTAGCGCCTTTAAGGGAAAATCTGGCAGCGGCCCTCGTAAAATTTTCCGATTTTAATCCCGATTCCGATATTTTTATCGATTCCATGTGCGGAACGGGAACAATTTTAATAGAGGCGGCCATGATCAGGGGAAAAATTTCTCCCTGTTATTTTCGTTTAAGGGAAGAACGGCCTTTTTCGTTCCTCTTTCACAATTGGTTTAAACAAAAATATCTAAATGATTTTTATCAAGATCAAATTAAAATCATTAAGGAAAAATCCCAAGCAGGTCTAAAAGAACTTCAACTAAACCAATTTTATGGTTTTGAAAAAGATAATCAAACAATATCCGTTACCCGAAAAAATTTGGAGGCCTGCAATCTTTCTAGAGTAATTAAAGTTGAAAAGGCAGATGCCACCAAATTAATGCCTCCCGCTCCTCCACCTGGTATCGTCATTTGCAATCCTCCTTATGGCGAAAGAATGGGGGAAGAGGAGGAGGTTGCTAATCTGATGTATGAATATGGTGAAAACTTAAAGAATAATTTTAAAGGTTTTAGGGCCTATATTTTAACCCTTTCCCAAATGAGAAAAAAAATCGCTCTTTCATCTTCCCAAAGAATTCCCCTTAAAAATGGAAATATTGAATGCCAATTGGTCAAATATGACCTCTATTGAAGGCGATCGGTCATCTTAAGGGCAAAAGTCGGCGTAGAAAATTTTAACAGGGCCATTGGATTAATAATTTTATCTAGATGACGATCGGATTTACTGCAGAAATAATTGGAAATGTCCGAATCCTTTAAAAAGATAGTCTGTGATTTTGCCCCAAACTTTCTAATGATAAATGGCGAATCTAAAAAACAAATTTCCCTAATCATAAAATTATTAGCGATATAAATAATTATGGTGAAATCAGAGAGGCTGATAAGACTTCTTTTCAGCTTTACGCCCTTGGGTGAGGATGAATCTGCATAATGAACTTTTATTTCCACCCTCTTATCATTTAATTTAAAATCAAAACCTCGCTGGGAAGCAGATTTTTTTTGAAAAAGTCCAAAAATAATTCTGGCATACCACTCCCCCAATTGGGTTGGAAGGTTTTTTCCATTTAAAATAATTTGCTGTTCTCTTAAAGAACAATACGCTTCATTGGTCTTTTCCAAAGCAGAAAAAATTGTTTTATAATCCGTATGTTTTAGGATTGTAATTTTATTATTTCCAGAATCACTTAACTTTCTGGCAAATTTACTCTCATACCAATTTAAAAAATTTGGGGATCCAAAAAATTCATAGGAATGAAATACATATCCCTGTTTTAGGATCTCATTAATACTTTCAAGGCCATTGATGCTTTTTTTTAAATATGAAAAGGGAGCATATTCATTTTCATTTTCCCCTTGTACAAAATAGTCCTCTTTGAAATAATTGGAACTACCCTGGTTTTCTCCGGAAAACTTTCTTATTTCCCTAAAAATTGTTGATAATTCCATGACAAATGATTCCCCGTTCCACGGAATCTTAACATTCTTTATTTTAAATTTCTATTTTTGAAAGCTCCAATTTTGAATTTATTATGGTGTGATAAATTCCCTTATTTGCACTCAAGTTGTGTGCACTAAAAATTTTAAAATCCGAAATTTTGGATTTATAAAATCCTTTAGGGTCATCCTTTAAAAACTTATTAGATTCCTTCGCGTGAGTAAACAAGATCCAAGAAAGGGTCAGGTTGCCGAAAAAATTTAAAAAATCACTACAATATTCCAATATTTTATTGGGATTTTCCTTAGATAAAATTTTAAAATATTCCAATATTTCCTGACAATTTTTAACGGAAACCTTTATCTGATCCACTTCCCCTGCAAGCTCCTCAGGTACATCGGAACTAATGCTGGCCATAATTTTCTGAACGAATTTAAGAAGGGTCTTTCCTTGATCCCTAAAAATTTTTCTCATCACAAAATCTATGGCCTGGATTCCATTTGTACCTTCATAAATGGTGGCTATTTTTGAGTCCCTTACGAACTGCTCCATTCCATATTCCACACAATAACCATAGCCCCCATGAACTTGGAGTGCATCCACACAAATATTAAAACCAAAATCTGTGCAATAAGATTTACAAATGGGGGTTAAAAAGGCGATTTCCTCAGCATTTTCATGCTCATTGTCAAAAAGATTTCCAATATATAAAATCATACCCTTCATGGCACGAGTTGTTGCTCGCATTTTAAGCAACATTCGCCTTATGTCTGGATGGTCAATGATGGCCTGACCAAATTGTTCCCTTTCTTTTGCATAATTTATTGCATTTAAAGTCGCCAAAGTGGCCTGTGATTCTCCTTGGAGTCCACATAGAAGTCTTGCTTCATTCATCATTAGAAACATATTGGCCATGCCTTGGAATTCTTTTCCAAGCAATACCCCAATACATTGTGCTTTATTTCCAAAAGTTAACTCACAGGTTGCAGATCCATGAATTCCCATTTTGTGTTCAACCTTAGTGCAGTCCACATCATTTGATCCACCAAGGGATCCATCGGGATTTATTTTAAAACGAGGAACAATAAATAAGGATAATCCCTTAACTCCCTCTGGAGCTCCTGGGGTTCGGGCCAACACCAAATGAATATTATTTTCATATAAATCGGATTCCCCAGATGAAATAAAAATTTTCACACCTTTTATTTCATAGGTTCCATCTCCCAGGGGTTTGGCGGTGGATTTAGTAGCACCAACATCACTTCCCGCTCCTGGTTCGGTTAAGCACATGGTTCCTCCCCAAGCGCCTTCCATCATTTTGGGAATAAATCTCTCCTTTTGCTCTTGGGTTCCCAATTCTTTTATTGCATTAAGTGCCCCCTTGGATAATCCAGGGTACATGGAAAAGGAAACATTTGATCCAATAAATAGAGACTGGCATGCTAAATAAACTGCATGGGGAGCTGGCATTCCACCCCATTCTTCTTCCATACCAAGTGCAAACCAACCATTGGAATGGTAATTATTTTTGGCCCTAATATAGGATTTAGGGGCAACTACCTTTCCTCCCTCCATTTTTACCCCAACTTGGTCGCCCTCCTCCCTGGTTGAAAAAATTTCATGGGCCACAAACTTATCGAACTCCATAACAACAGATTTTATTTCCTCGACTCCAAAATCTTTATTTTTCTCCTGAACCTTTAAAATATTAAAAAGATTAAAATAAATATCTTCTAAATCTGAAAAATATCGTGCCATTTTATTCTCCTGGACTTTTAATTATATAAATAATGGTATTAATCATTCTTCTTGGCATCATTTTTGGTTATCTAATTTGCATCCCCATCGGCCCAATTAATATCTATGTATTGAGAACAAAAATCAAACGTGGATTTTTGCCCGCAATTTCTATTGCCATTGGTGGCGCAATAATGGATTTCTTTTATTTCGCCATTATCCTTTCTGGGCTTTCGCTTTTTGAATTTAGCGAAACAGTCTCCTTTATTTTAAAAACCTTGGGAATATCATTTATTTTCCTTTTGGGAATAAAAGAGCTGTTTTTTACCAAAGTATCTTCTTTTGAACCAGAGAATGCAGTTAAAAAAGTTAGATCATCCAATTATATTTTGCTTGGAATCTTGATCTATATTAGTAATCCTACCCTCGTATTTACCATTTCGACTCTTTGCGCTTTTTTAAAATCCCTAACTTTATTCCCTAGTAATCTTTTAAATAACCTAGTTTTTTCTCTAAGCGTCGGTTTGGGCTCAATCTTTTGGTCCTATACCTTATTAAAATTTTTTAATAAGTTCGAGCATAAACTTAACATTCCGCTGATGCTAAGAATAAATAGATTTTCAGGGGTTTTAATGATTATTTTGGGCCTTTATTTAATTTGGCAGACCTTCCTTTAGGAGCATTTTTTTCTGGAAAAAGGCCAAGTATATATGCATAGTACCAATAACTTTTTACAGCTGGAGCTTTTTTGCCTTTTTTGGTCCATATTTCAATAACAATTTTTTTGCAAATCCTGGTTTGCCTAAATTTTCTTCCAACCATTTTTCATAATTATGGACAAATTCCCAATTTTTTAGATTATTTCTGTTTTCTAACATTTTCCTTTGGAGTGTTTTTTCAAATTCAGGTACTACTTTTTCCCCTGGTTTATCTTTTTTACACCATAAGACCAGTTCTTAGCGGGATTTTTCTATCATTTATTGGATCTGTTTTAATTTTTTTAACGGTGGCGAATTATATAGTTTTTTACAGCGAGGGGATCCACTTAGTAGAACCCCATGTTTTACAACTTTTTAAAAATCCAGGGTGGAATCGGGAAATTCAATTAAATTTTGATACCGTGGTTTCCCTATCAGTCATGTTTGGTCTTTTGTTTTTGATTCACTTCCTTCTCTATTTTTATTTAAACAGAAAAAAAACATTTTTTACATTTTCATCAAATGGAAAAAAAATTTTTGCAGGATTAACCGGTATTTTAATTCTTTCTGGAATCTATACCCATTTCTATTATTTTAAAAACCGAGGAGAGGTTTTAGAATTTTTCCCGTTATTTAATCATCTTTACAAAAACAAGGGACAAGAACCCCTGGTTCTAAATTATAACAATGACTTCACCCTAAAAAATAAAAGCTCCCAGGTTAAAAAACATCTTTATTTCTTAATGGTCGAGTCTTTCAGGGGAGACCGATACAACCCTGAAAATATGCCCCTTCTTACAAAATTCGTTAAGGAAAATGGCTGCTATGTATCCCCTAGAAATTTTAGTGGTGGACATAGTACAGAATATGGAATTTTTACTGCCATGTCAGGACTTTTTGGTGAACACTTTGAATCTTTTTATCAAAAGGCCCTGCCTCCATTTCCGGTACAACATTTGAAAAACAGTGGATATGAAGTTATAGGAGCATCCGCTTCCTCGATCAAAAATTTTAACCGAATGGGTTTTATCCAAAGCGGTTATGATGACTACCGAGAATTTCTTAGCAAGGAAGTGTACAAAGATGACCTTAAAATGGTTGATTGGGCCTTAAAAAGACTAAACCCAAGCAAACTGCAATTTCTATTTCTCTTTTTTAATAGCCCACACCATGACTGCTACTATCCCAAAGAATTTGAATATTATCGGCCGGTTTTTCCAAAAAATTTCAATTATTTATTTATGGCCGGAAAACCAGAACTGAAAAAACAACTTTTTAATAAATATAAAAATAGCATTAGGTTTTTGGACTATAACGTCACCAGATTCTTAACCGCAGCTGCAAAAAAAATGGATAATAATTTCGTATTTGCATTGGTGGGA
Source organism: uncultured Bacteriovoracaceae bacterium (assembly GCA_964400895.1). Lineage (GTDB taxonomy): Bacteria > Bdellovibrionota > Bacteriovoracia > Bacteriovoracales > Bacteriovoracaceae > CAYNWL01. Next base: position 496,729 of record CAYNWL010000002.1, on the reverse strand, counting down.
GATCATGGAGAGGAATTCTGGGAAAAGGGATTTCATGGCCATTCTGGGGCCACATTGATTAAAGAAAAAGTGGAATCTCCTTTAATCATTTGCGATTTAAAAAATGGGAACTTAAAATCAAACGCATCCTTTACTAACCATATTGATATTTTTCCAAGTTTGTTTTCTATTTTATTCCCCCAGGAAAATTTCCACTCCAAATTTAATGGAAATAATATTTTTAAAGATGTCCCCTATCGATATTCCGCTACACTTTCCCCATTATTCCCCTACAACAAGGAAAGGATGCTGTTAGTGAGTGGGAATATAAAATTTTATATTGAAAAAACCTCTAAAAAATTAAATGACCTAAGCCTTTATAAAGTTACCGATTTAGATGATAATCCCATGATCATCAATGACGAAATTAAAAAAGAATTTGATATTGTGAAAGGAAAATTCATTTCGGAATCATACCGATTTCTTAAACCCCGGAGTAACCCATGAATTCTCTAAAGGGCATATCCTCAAAAGTTCTACTAATTATCCTTGATGGATTTGGCATAAACCCCAAAGGGAGAAAAAATGCTATATTAGAGGCAAATACTCCCAACCTGGATAATCTTTTTGGCCATTATCCATTTACCGTAATTGAGGCATCTGGTGAACCCGTGGGCCTTCCCAAAGGAGTAATGGGAAATTCCGAGGTTGGACATCTTAATATTGGATCTGGAAGGCAAGTCCGCCAGGATCTGGTAAGGATAAATGAATCAATAGAAAATGATACGCTAAAAGATCTTCCTATGATGAAAGAATTGATTAATAGGGCAAAATCTGGAAGCGGAAGGGTTCATTTGATGGGACTTTTATCTGACGGGGGGGTTCATTCACACATAAGACATCTAGAAGAAATAATAAAAATACTTTCTAATGAAAAATTGGAAATTTTCCTGCACGCATTTATGGATGGACGGGATACTCCGCCAAAAAGTGGGGATACTTTCATTGAAAGAATTCAAAAACTCCACACTTTTCATTTTGCTTCGATGCAGGGCCGCTCCCTTGGAATGGACCGTGACAGGCGTTGGGACAGGATCGAAAAGGGGTACAACGCCATAATTGGCAAAGGGAAAATCACCAACTTAAAACCATTAGAGTATCTATTTGAAGAATATGAAAATGGAATTACTGATGAATTTATAAATCCAGTATTATTTAATGAGAGTTATGCAATTAAAAAAGAGGATAGCGTTTTCTTTTTTAATTTTAGGCCAGATCGGGCAGTACAAATGAGCCTGACCCTTAACCTTCCTGATTTTAATCATTTTAAACGGGAAGTGATGCCGAAATTTTTCCTTTGCATGACTCCCTATGTGGATGATGAAATAAAATTACCTATTCTATTTGATAAGGAAAAAATAAATGGAGGTCTATCTGAATATTTATCCTCCAAAAATTATCGTCAGTTTAAAATTGCTGAAACTGAAAAATTTGCACATATAACCTATTTTTTTAATGGAGGTCACAAAGACCCATTTCCAAATGAAGAACGCGTCCTCATCCCCTCGCCTAAAGAAGTCCCCACCTATGACAAAAAACCTGAGATGAGCGCCTTATTAATTCTAGATAAATTGGTTTCGGCCATTAAGGAAAATAAACATCAATTTTATCTGGTTAATTTTGCCAATTCAGATATGGTGGGACACACAGGAAATTTCCCTGCTGCTGTTTCTGCTATTGAAACGGTCGATCATTGTATTGGAACACTTATGAAAACTTGTGCTGAAAACCAAGTGGCAATGATTTTGACGGCCGATCATGGAAATTCAGATCAAATGGAATATGAAGATGGGACACCCCATACCGCCCATACATTGGCCTTAGTTCCATTTTCCGTTTTCCATCCATCCCTTCAGAGGGTGGCCTTAACAAAATCCTCTGGTGGACATGCATTAAGGGATGTTGCGCCGACCATTCTTGAAATAATGAATCTTCCCATACCAGAAGATTTCACCGGGACGCCTATATTCAAGTAAGCTGTTCAAATTGAATTTCCTTCTATAGGATTTTTTTATGGAAAATAAAATTAAAAAGATTGGAATTTTGTGTAGTGGCGGAGATGCACCTGGAATGAATGCCGCAGTAAGGGCCGTGACGAGATCAGCGATTGGCAGTGGCATAAAAGTTGTGGGAATAAGAAGTGGTTATTCGGGAATTTTTAAAAAAGAATTTATTCCTTTTGATGTATCCTCTGTAAGTAATATTATTCAGAGAGGAGGAACTATACTTCTAAGCTCCAGGTGTCCTCAATTCCTAGAAAAAAGCTTTCGAAAAAAAGCTGCAGCTATTTTAAGAAAGGAAAAAATCGATTCTTTAGTCTGTATTGGAGGTGATGGAACTTTTAAAGGGGCCTACGCTTTCCAAAATGAAAATAATTTCCCCGTGATTGGAATACCAGGTTCTATTGATAACGACATTACCGGGACGGATTACACAATTGGATTTGATACTGCCATTCAAACGGCAGTAGAAGCGGTGGATAAAATTAGGGATACAGCATTCTCACATGAAAGAACTTTCTTAGTTGAGGTAATGGGAAGAAAGGCCCCGGAAATTGCATTGACGGTTGGAATTTGTTGTGGTGCCGAGAATGTTATTTTTGATCCCTTGAAGGTCGATTACCATAAATTAGTTGCAGATCTTAACAGAAGTGCCAAAAGAGGAAAAAAATCCTCCATAATTGTTGTTTGTGAAGGATCAAAACCAGGAATGAGTTATAAAATCCATAAAAATCTTTTGAAAGGTTTTAATATAAATTCAAAAGTTTGCGTTTTAGGCCATATTCAAAGAGGTGGAAGCCCAACTGCCAGGGATAGATTTATGGCCTCATCCATGGGAAACTTGGCCGTGAAGGCACTAAAGGCAAACTTATTTTCCAAGGTGACAGTTTTTTCAAAGGGTGAAATTACATTGGCAGAGTTAAAAGTTTGCCAAACCACCAAAAATAACCTGGATCCAAAACGACTGGAAATAATTTCAGAACTTTCAATTTAGTTTGGAAATAGACCTCGGTATCTCATGGCAGTAGCAACTCTATTAAGAGATACTGCGAATGCTGCTCTTTTCATATCCACTTTTAAATCATTATGGGTCTTATAGACTTCCTCAAAGGCATTTTTAAGGATCCTATGTAATTCAGAATTAATTCTATTGATATCCCAAAATAAGCTTTGAAGTCCCTGCACCCATTCAAAATAGGAAACAATAACTCCACCGGCATTACAAAGGATATCTGGGATAATAAAAATACCTTTGTTGGAAAGAATTTCAATTGCACCGGCCGTAAGCGGACCGTTTGCGCCTTCAGCTATCATTTTTGCCTTAACTGCGGGTGCATTTTTATTTGTGATTACCCCATCTATCGCAGCTGGAACTAAAATATCCACCTCGAGAGTGAGTAGTTCATCATTTGTAATGTGGTCTGCATCTGGGAAATCCTTAAGATACTTTCCTGATTCCACCCAATCTGCTGCCGAGTTAATATCAATTCCCTTTTCATTAAAAATTGCACCAGAAACATCGCTAATTGCCTGTACTTTCACTCCAAGGGCATTTAGATCTTGAGCTGCAGGAATACCTACCTTACCAAATCCATGAATAGCAGCGGTGGTATTTCTATCCATTTTCCAGTTAAGTTTTTCTGCGGCAAATTGAATACAATAAACCAGCCCTTTACCAGTGGATTCTTTTCTTCCTAGGGAACCACCAATGGCTATGGGTTTTCCAGTTACAATACCAGGTACCGAATAACCTTTTAATTGAGAGTATGTGTCCATATACCAGGCCATGGTTTGGCCATCGGTCCCGATATCTGGAGCTGGAATATCAATATTGGGACCAATAATAAGGGAGATTTCAGTAATAAATCTTCTTGAAAGTGATTGAAGTTCCTGCCTGGATAAATCCTGTGGATTAACAGCAATACCTCCCTTGGCACCTCCAAGTGGAAGTCCCACCAAGGAACATTTAAAAGTCATCAACATTGCAAGGGCAGCTGTTTCCGATAAAGTAACATGGGGATGATATCTAATTCCGCCCTTTGCAGGGCCTACTGTCATGTTATGTTGAACCCTAAATCCCTGGAAGGTTTTTACGGTTCCATCATCAAGTCTAATTGGGACTGAAACTTGTAATGCCCTTTTAGGATATTTAAGTCTTTCAAAAATATTTTTATCTAAATCTATGGCCCTGGAGGCAGATTCTATTTGTTCAAGAGAATCTTTATAGAGGGGTGAATCGAACAGACTCATGGGGCAATCCTTTTTTATAAAAAGATATTGACCCCATTATTATATTCTTAAAAAGGTCTAGAGTACATTAACTTTAACTCAACATCTCCAGCACCGTGAGTGGTTTCACCGTTTTGATAAGTGATACCTGCGTTAAGGTCGTCAGCAAAATTCTTGTCTACTTTAATTGTAGTCATGTGTCTCTTTAGAGAATAATTTAAGGTAGAATTAACATCTAAAGATTCAATTTTTTTAGTTCCTTCTATGGCCGCACCCTTGGATAAATCCATTATTACGTTAACTCCAAAATATGGGTTAACCACCATCATGGTTCCATAGCCTCTTAGCAACTGTCCTTTAAATCTAATTTTAAAATTGTCAGATAAACCCATTGAGCCCTTAGGTTTTAATCCACTATTAATTTTGGCCAAGGCCACAAAGGCATCATTTCCTTCCTCATTTCTTCCCTCTTCAGAAATTTTTCTTTCAAAAAATTTCAATATATTTGAAGTAATGAAAGATCTTCTTACTCTTAGGTCTCCCCTAACAGCATCTGGAAGGTCATGGTTATCAGCAACACCGTCAATAAAGTTCCATCTATCCACTGATTCTTTAACCATGGAAAGGGTACCCTTTTGATCGTCTTCATTGAAACTCTGATACCAAGACTTTGGAGAATTCTCCATTTTTGGCAAATCAGCAGCAAAAGAAAAAGATCCCTTTAGGGCAATTACTGTGATCAAAAGTTTCAAAAAGTTTGTTTTCACAATTCCTTCCTTAATCCGAAAGGTACTAAACAAATTTTATTTTAAAGGCATTTCGGATTAATAGATAATACCATTTATGATGACTAGGTGCGATACATTCCGGATTATCTGTCAATTCCTTATACATCCCTTTAATTTCAGTTATTTATGATATCCTTTGTCTCTTCTAAAAGGCTATCAAAAAGGGCCTTTGTTTGTGCATCCAAAGGCATGTTTTTTGACTTGGATTTTAAGGCCTTTAGGAAGGCATTGGCCGTTAACCCTTTAGGCAGACTTGCCGATTTCCTGGATTTTAGAAAAATTCCTCCTTTAGAAATTATTTTTCTAAAATCGGACCTTTTCTTAACTGTCCCAGAGCAGATCTCCTTCTCAAGCCTCTTTTTAAATGGGCCCTCTTCCAAAGCATCAAACTCCAAAAGAACATATTTTTCTAAATTATAGGTCTTGGCCGCTTCCTTGATATTCTTGGGTAATTTCGCCAGGAGGAGGCTTCTATGGACTTCTGTCTTGGAAATCCCTAAGGCCGTCACGATTTTTCTCTCGGATGCCCTGGTGGCCTTTTGGTAGTTTAGGATACCATCTGCTTTATCGATATAATGCAATTCCTCTCGAGATGAGTTTTCTGAAAACTGGATGGCCATCAGTTCTTCGGAAGTCTTGTTTTCCAGTACAAAACAAGGAGCTGATTTCATTTTGATCAAAGACATGGCCCTAAATCTTCGCTCTCCGCAAATTAAAGTGTAATTTGGTCCTTCCTTATGCAACACCAGAGGTTGAATAAGGCCATTTTGTTTGATGTTTTCTGCAAGTTCTTTTAGTGATGAATCGTTAAATTTTGTCCTTACCTGTTCTTTTACCACGATTTCAGAAAGGTTAATTTCGTCTAATTTTGCACCCTTTAGAAGTTTTTCATCGTTGGCCCTAAATAAATTTAGTTTATCTTCAAAGGTTAGGGTTTCCCGTTTTTTTTTCGCAATTCTAGGGGCAAATACTTTGGCCATAAATTCTCTCCACTTCCATGTGTTGAAATTAAATGTTTAAAATTCTAACGATTTCCAAAGGGCTTCAAAATCATCCTTCCCCCTTGAATTTTTCCCTAATAGAAAAATTGGCTTCCTCGTAGAAATAGATTCCTGCATTTGAACGAGATTTCTAACCGAAGGGGTTATATGAAATGATTGGGCCAGCTCCTCTAATCTTTGTCTTTCAATTTTCCTCCTCATATTTACCATGGAGGGGATAATGGAAAAATTAAGATTTGGATTTTCCGACTCTTTGATAATTTCAAAAGTATCCATCAACTCTTCTAGTCCATCGATGGAATAATCCTGTGCTTGGGTTGGGATTAACACCCTATTCGAGGCTACGAGGGCCATAATGAGCTCGTCGCCTAACATGGGTGGGGTATCTATAATTACATAGTCATATTTGTCTTTGATTTTTTCTAATCGTCTTTTTAGAAGCCTTTCTTTTCGCCCGGCATTCTTTCGAATTTCTCCTTCTGAGAGGATCAAAAGTTTTGAAAGGTTGGCCATATGTCTGCTGGCAGGAATCAGATGGAGATTCTTGTAGAACTCGTCGGGTCCATCGGTTTGAACGATGATTTCATCGATATCAACATCCCCCAATAGCCATTCAGGAATCAAAGTCCTTTGAACTTGGACACCTAAAGTAGAACTTAAATTTCCCTGTGAATCCAGATCGATGGCCAATACCTTTTTTCCTTTATTGGCCAGGTGGCATGCGAGTTGAAAACATTGCATTGTTTTCCCTACCCCGCCCTTGTTGTTTGCAATAGTGATAACTTCCATGAATCACTCCTTAAAAAATGGGTACAATAAAATATTAAAGAAGATGTGTCTTCTCGTCAAAAAAGGGAGTCTATCTAAATTACTTTAGTCGACTAACTTCACTTGAAAATAAAGGCCTAAAACAGTATATTCCGCCTTATGATAAAACAAATCGAATCAGAAGAACTAAAAGAAAAAATTGAAAATAAGACAAAATTCCGTCTAATCGATGTAAGGGAAACGGATGAATATATGGGTGGAAACATCCCTGGTACCGAATCTATCCCCTTAAGCACCTTTAAGGAAAACTACGCCAAATTTCTAACCGATCAAAATGAAGAAATAATCACTACTTGTAGAAGTGGTCATAGGTCCATGCTGGCAGCTAAGTTCTTGGAATCAAGAGGGTTTAAAAACCTAACCAACCATGAAGGAGGAATTATGGGGTGGGTTTTAAACGAATACGAAATCTCAGAAAATGGAAAAATCCTTCCCTCATCCCTTAGACAGACACCTGACCTTACCTAGAGAACCAAATGTTAGATTTAAGCCTAGGAATAAATTCTTACCTCCCTGAAATATCGGAAAAAGAACTTTCCGATTCTATGGTTATTGAGGAAATCAAAAGGCTTAAAAATGACCTTAAAGATCAGGTCCTTATTTTAGGTCATCATTATCAACAAGATGACATAATCCAATTTGCAGATATAACCGGAGACTCTCTGGCACTGGCAAAAGCGGCTTCTGAGGTTGAAAGCCCCTACATTATATTTTGTGGTGTTCACTTTATGGCAGAAACTGCGGATATGTTGACCGGCGACCACCAGAAGGTAATTTTACCGGACCTAAACGCTGGCTGTTCCATGGCAGATATGGCGGAACACCAAGAGGTTTTAAAATGCTGGTCGGTACTTAAGGCCGCAACCGATGATAAAATCATCCCTATAACCTATATTAATTGCACTGCTGATCTAAAGGCATTTGTCGGGAAAAATGGGGGTTCAATCTGTACCTCTTCAAATGCAAAAAAGATCATTTCTTGGGCCTTAAAGGAAGGTCAAAAACTTCTTTTTTTCCCAGACCAGCATCTTGGGAGAAATACCTGTTTTGACTTAGGTATTCCACTTGATGAGATGGTTACCTATGATCCTGAAAAAGGGCTCTCCCCTGAGGAAATAAGGAAGGCCAAAGTTATACTCTGGCACGGGTATTGCTCGGTGCATCAAGGGTTTAATGCCACCCAAATTACCAAGGTAAAAAGGGAATCTCCAGAGACTACCGTGATCGTTCATCCAGAATGTAATTTTGAAACTGTAAGGGCAGCTGATCTCAATGGCTCCACTTCTTTTATTATAGACACTATTAAAGCTGCTCCTCCAGGAAGCTCATTTGCCGTAGGGACAGAAATTAACCTTGTAAATCGCCTGTCCTCTTTTTACACTGATAAAAAAGTTTTTTCGCTATCTCCTTACCAATGCTTATGCACCACCATGTATAGAATTCGACCCAGGTGGTTGCTTTCAAGCCTAAGGGGAATTAAAAATGGGATTCCCAAAAATGTTATCTCGGTAGATAGGGAGACAAAAATTTGGGCCATGGTGGCCCTGGAAAAAATGCTAAGGATTTGACCCATGGAAACCAACTGTGAAACAAACCCATCATTAAACCCCGTTTATGCGGATTATAATGGCTCCGCACCTCCTTCCAGAGAAGTTAGGGAATATGTAATAAAACGATTACAATCTGGGGAATTTGCAAACCCCAATTCCATCCATTTCCTAGGGCAAAAAACCTACATGAGAATGGAAAAGGCCAGGAAGATTTGTGCTAAAGTTCTAGGTGCAAACCCAAATCAGGTAATTTTTAATTCCGGATCAACAGAAGGAATTTCCAATATTTTTTCATCCCTATTATCCGGTGCTTTGGAAAAGGGAAAAGATACCATCATCATCTCGGGAATTGAACATTCTGCTGTTTACAATAACTTTAAGCATTTCACCGATAAAGGACTAAACGGAATAATCCTTCCTACACTACCCAATGGAGTAGTTTCAATTGAACCTTTAGAGGATTACCTAAAGACTGGAAAAGTTGCATTGGTTTCAGTTATGGCCGCAAATAATGAAACAGGAGTAATTCAACCTTTTGAAGATATAGGTGCTCTTTGCCATAAATACGGAATACCTTTTTTCTGCGATACCACCCAATATATTGGAAAGGCCCCCTTTAATTTTAACGAACTACCAATGGACTATGCAGTCCTATCCGGTCATAAAATTGGTGCCCTGACGGGAACCGGAATAATTCTTGCAAAAGATCCCTCTACTTTAAAACCTATAATTATTGGTGGAGGACAGGAAAAAGGAATTAGAGGTGGAACGCAAAACTATCTTGGATATGAATCCCTTTCCGTTGCCCTAGATTCCCTTTGTCTTGAATTTTCTACCTTAAATGAAAAACGAAAATTATTTGAGAAAAAGATAAGGGATTCCTTCCCTAAAGTGGTTATATTAGGAGAAGATGCAAAGCGCCTTCCTAATACTACCTATATTTCCTATCCTGGAATTCATGGCCAGGCGGTCCAAATTGAATTGGAATCCCAAAATATTTTTGTTTCTACTTCCTCTGCCTGCTCAGATAATAATCCAAACACCTCAAGAATATTAAAATCTATGGGGATTGATGAAGCGATTGGCCGAGGTGTCGTAAGAATTAGTTTAGGACTTTGTTCTTCCCCAAATGATTATGATAGAATCTTTGAGGGTTTGAAAAATGCCTACTCAAAGCTCACAAAAGTTAGCCAATTTAACTAGATTTTTTTTTCTAGGTTTTCTTATTTCCTGTTCTTTCCGGGACAATTCCTTAAAACATTTTTTCAGTGAGCCTTCCTTTGAAAAATCCTCCTCGCGTGAAAACACGGAACAGGTTTTGATTCTCTCAAACAGCTCTCTTTTGGGACAATTGGAAAATACTGAGGAAATCTATGAGGGTCTTCCTCCAATAAAAATAGGTGGAAAGGATGTAATTACCTCATATATCGATATTACCAGGGAAAAATATCCTAATCTGCTCTTTTTGGATGCCGGAAATATTTTTAGTGAAAAGGCCCTAGATAAAACCATCGACTTTTATTATTCACTTGATATTGATGCCATAGCCCTTACCGATAGTGATTTAATAAAACTTAGAAATCTAGACTTAAAATTAAAATTACCTTTGTTAAACTCCAATTTTATGGACCTAAAATCCGGTAAAAATCTACAATTAACAGGCCTTAATTCTTCCTTTGTGTTTCAAAAAGGTAAATTAAACATAGCTGTCTATAGTTTGATGGATCCAAAAACCTATAAAAATGTTGTCGAGGGCATTTATGTGAAAGATCCCATCCTTTCACTACTTAAAGAAAAGAAATCCTTAGAAAAAAAGGAAATTGACCTAAATGTACTTATTCTTTCCGTAAATACAGAATGCTATTCGGAAAATCCGAATGAAAAAAAGACTTTTAAAAATTACGATAATTTCCAACTAATTTGCCCAAAGGGCGATCCCCTTTTTAAGTTTATATCCAGACTTCCTCCTAATTTTATCGACCTGATCGTCTTAAATAATGAAGGTTTTTCGGATGGGTTTATTGGTGAACTTCCAATAATGGGAAACCCTGGCAGGGGAAAATATCTAGGAAGGATGAATATTAATTATGACCTTACAAAGAAAAAAATTATCAAAGATAAATCAGAAATACTTCCCCCCCTTAAAACCTGCCATCAATTTTTTGCTTCCACCGAAGATTGCCACTTAGGTGCAAAAGACTTATCCCGAAACGAGCAAAAACGAATTGACCTGATATTGGAATCAGGGAATAAGGTGACTCCGGCAATTTATTTAGGAGAAAACCTCTCTATTTGGACCGATTCAATCACAAACTAAAACTCCCTTTGTATCGCAAATAAGTCTCAATCCGTTTTGACAAAAAGCCGCCTTAGTTGAAGGGTCACATCCCAAAAATGGAATGGACGGGGCATACTTGAATCCACGAAAACAGGCAGGGTAACCTCTTTCTCCACATCGATCTACACCACAAAACTTATCTCCCGTTAAAGGGCACTTGGTGGGTACAACCTCAAACCAGCCAAATTTGCACCTTTCACAAACAAATAAAGATTTGGTTTGGCATTTTTCATCCACAGAATGGCATAATTTGGATGTTCCAGACGGATAGTTATCCGAAATTTCCCCTATCATTTCAACTTTAATGCCATTTTTATTAACTCCGGAAAAAGGCAAAAATATTATCCCAGGAACATAGGTGGTATCCACTCCGTTTGAAAACCTTGAAGTAGAAATGGAGGTTTTTCTGATTTGATAATTATCCCTTCCATGAAAATCATCTTTGGATAAATTAAGAAGGGGGAATTCCATCCGATTTTTTTCTTTACCCTTTTGAAAAATTAGGGTCAGTGTGAATGCCATGATTTTCCCTTCTGAATCTTTAGTATCTATAGAATTTGGAACTAGCCAAACTTTTAAATCCTTTATTTCCGATAAGGAAATTTTGGAGGAGCTATTTTTCCCATCACAAGAGGAATTTATTAATTTAATCTCTCCTCCGAGACCTTTTGCAGTTGGGATTCTATAGATTAAACAGTAGGTTTTTACAGAGGATCCTTCATCCCCTATTGTTTCAAATTCCATCAAGGGCCAGATGTTGAAATAGGGTCTATTAATGGGATTTCCTGAATTTAAATATTCCGAATTGATTATTTTTACCCTAAAAGTACTCGCTAATTTCAAGAATACTTTACCCTCAAATATTTGTGTCTCCTTAAGACGGCAAGACATAGTAAAAAACAATAAAATAATTAACCTAGCGAACATTTGAGATTACCCTCATGCACCTAAATCCAACATCGCCCGATTCCCTGTTCGGTTTTTCCTCTAATCGGAAATGCTCCCAAGAATTACCAAGTCCATCCCAAAATGCTCTTTTCCCAAGCTGGTGGTATAACGAAGATATAGGGAAATGATAGCTAGAGGCAAATAGGTTTTCATTTGGGTCAATTGGATTCCTCATATACTCCATTGGCCCGCCCAATATACTCGAAAGTCCAAGCCACGTAGTGGCCTTAAACTGGAACTCTTCAAAAGGAATCAAATTTATGCATTCACTAGAATAAGCTTGACTACAATATTTCTTTTCAAAGACAAAATCTGCGTATCTTTGAGCATAAAACAAAAAAGAATTCATTTTCACTTTGGTCCATGGATAAGGAGATTTAAAAACCTTGGTAGGAATTTGATTTTTCATATCACCGGGAAAGTAAGTCGCAGCATCAAAGACTTGTGCCTGTACTAACTGCATTCCTTTGGACAGACAAAAATTCTCCATGTCCTCTTTTTTTAAATTTAAGACGGGATGAGAAATTTCCATATACTTAAAATCAGGACGCCAATTCAAAATATCAGCATTGGTAACCTGATTTTTATCAATGGCCAAAAATCTATCCAGATTATCCCATCTCCAATCCATAATTTCTGGGCCATAAGAATAAACCCGCTGGGGGATTATAGATTGATTGCAGGAATCTTCCAAAATTATTTTGAGAATATCTCCTCTATAGCCCAAGGAAATCATGACACCATAGGGAGGAATTTTGGGCCCGGCCAAAAGGGATCTGCTAACCCATTCCACATATTTATTATTTTTTTGTTTTTGTGCAGTGACATTTTTTGGAAAATCTATAAGATTTTTTTCTTTGGATTCTCTCAGGAAACATTCCAAAAATTTTGGATTGCATCGAAAAAAAGTCGAATCGATCCCCTCAACCTTTCCAAACTCTTTTGAACAATCAAGGATTTTGTTTTTTAAACTCCCTCTTAAATCCCCCTCATGCCAGATTTTTTTTATTTTTTTTGAAGCCTCAATTAAAACTACCAGATTTTCTTTTCTCTGAATAATTTGATCGGGATTTTCAATAAAATAAAATCTTATATGTATTCCCATTACAACCAAGGAAATGGGAATTACAAAAAATGGAAGAAGGAAAATTTCCCTTTTGGACATAATAGGCTAATCTTAAAATAAAAACATAGGATAGGCATTAGTTATGGATTGGCTGGAAGAAATTAGTAAAAACACCGACCCCCAAAACCAAATTTTCTCCTTCAATGAATACATGGATTTTTTTAAAAAAAATGCCGTTTTAGAATGCCGGCGGTCGGCATCTTATCTAATCGACATGATCAACTACTTTGGGAAGACAGAAGATGGCCAATTTAAGATTTTTTTGCATGAATCTCCGGATAGTCCCGCAGTTTTTGGTCAAGATAAACCAGAAAAAGCAATTTATGAAAATCTAATTAATTTTCTAGGTGAAGGATTTAACAATAAATTCATTCTCCTGGTCGGTCCCAATGGTTCTTCCAAATCTTCAATAGTTCGGAAACTGATGAAAGGGGCTGAACTCTACTCAGAAACCGAAGAGGGGGCCTTACACACCTTCTCCTGGATCTTTCCAAACGAAATAATGTTAAAGGGAGCATTAGGTTTAACTGGAAGTTCCCGCTCAACAGAAATTGATTCTTATGCTTATCTTGATGATAAAAATATCGCGGCAATCATTCCTTCAGAAATGAAAGACCATCCCCTTCTTTTAATTCCCCTTAAACTTAGACAAAAACTGATTGAAAAGTATTTAGGAGAAAACCCCAAACTTTTGGAATCTTTAAAAAAATCCTATTTGTACTTGGGAGATCTTTCAAAAAAAAATAGGATGATTTTTGATGCTCTTTTAAAAAATTACAAAGGGAACGTACAACAAGTTTTAAAACATATAAAAGTAGAAAGGTTCACCATAAGCCTTAGATATTCTAGCGGTGCAGTCACTATTGAACCTCAAATTCATGTAGACGCTAGAATGCAACAAATAACCATGGATAGAAGACTTCAAAGCCTTCCGCCAAGCCTTCAATCTTTAAATCTTTATTCCCTACAGGGAGAGGTGGTATTGGCCAACCGAGGTATTTTAGAATATTCCGACCTTTTAAAAAGGCCGCTAGATGCTTTCAAATATCTTCTTATGACAATGGAATCGGGAACCATCAACCTTTCTGGCATTCTAACGGAATTGGATATATTTTTTATTGGAACCTCAAATGAGATTCATCTTGCAGGATTCAAGCAACATCCGGATTTTAACTCATTTAAGGGAAGGTTCAATTTTATAAAAGTTCCCTATCTTTTAGATTTCAAAAATGAAATTCTGATTTATAAAAAGCAACTTGAAACCCTTAATTCCAAATCATTTTTTGAACCTCATTCACTTGAGGTTCTTTGCCTCTTTGCCGTCATGACCAGGTTAAGGGCCTGTCACACAAAAAATTATTCCGATCAAAACCTTGCCAACCTTGCTGTTGAATTGACTCCACTTGAAAAGGCCCTCCTTTTATCCAATGAACGACTTCCCTCAAGATTTGACTTCGAATCCCAACAGATTCTTGAAAATGGACTTGATCAAATAAGAGATGAATATACCTTGGAAAATCTCTATGAGGGAAAATTTGGTCTTTCTCCTAGGGATTTGAAAAAAATAAATTATAGATTATCCTCTGAGATCAAAAATATCACCTTTATCGATACTTTGGACTTCCTGGACCGGTTAACCCAGGAAAAAAATGAATATGATTTTCTCAACATGACTCCTCAAGGGGACTACCATAATCCTCAAAGATTCATTTCCCTTTTAAAAGATTATGCCCTTGATATTTTTGACTCCGAGTTAAGACAAAGTCTAGGATTAATCGATGAAAGGTCCTATGAGGAATACATTAAAAAATATATTTGCAACGTAAATGCCCTTTTAAAGGGAGAAAAAATTCAAAATCCGATAACAGGGAAATTTGAAAACTTTGATGAATTTTTTATTAAAGAATTTGAGCAAAATATAAACCTTCTGGATCATCCTCATAAATTTAGAAGCTATCTAATAACCAAATTGGGGGCCTATGCTCTTGATAACCCCGGCAAACCCATTATCTATTGCCAAGTATTCCCTGATATAGTCCATAAGTTGCAAGAATCATTTAGAAATGAGCAAAAAAAGAACATAGAAAACCTCTCAAAGGCCCTTATTTTCTATAATCCCGACGAAGAATCCATGGAAATAAATTCATCCCTATCAGACAAGGATCGCGCCCAAATTTCACTTATTTTTAAAAATCTGGTACAGAGGTTTGGCTACTCCACAAAAGGAGCAGCCATAACTTTGAAATATCTCATTAAGGAGAGATATTAGGATTTTAATGTCCTTGCTGGAAAAACAATTTACCAAAGACCTCTATACCGCTGTCTATGCCGTAGGTGAAGAATTTCACAATATTCGCCTTGATCAATTTCTGCTTAATTTTTATGTGAATTTCTCACGTGAGGCCCTTAAAAAAAAAATTTATGATGGTGAGGTCACCATTTCAGGAAGAAACCATGCACTTAGGCCATCCACCAAAGTTCATTATAAAGATACGGTAACATTTCATATTTTCAATACCGTTCATGAAAACGAGTACTGGCGTGGAAACTTAATTGATTTAGAACTAGAACCGCCAATCGTTTATGAGGATGAAAACCTTTTGGTAATTTCCAAACCTCCTTTTATGGCCACCCACCCAACAGGCAGGCACTTGTTCAATTGTGCAACGGTATTTTTTGAAACCAATTTAAAATGTAGTGTTCATTCAATTCATCGGATTGACCGAGAAACTTCAGGAATATTGCTTTTAGGGAAAAATCCAAAAACTGCTTCCATTTTAACCACGGAATTTGAGGAAAATAGAGTAAAAAAGGCATACTTTTTTATTTCAAAATCAAACCTTCCCAAAATGTCCTTTGAGGCCAATGAAAGACTCGGTGGCGAAGAAACCGGACTTAAACGGGTTTATGTAAACAGTTATCCTGAATCTTCAAAAGAAGGAAAAAGGGCAAAGACCTTTTTTAAAATTCTCCACCAAGAAAATGGTCATGCCTTAGGTTTGGCATTTCCGGTAACTGGTAGACAACATCAGATAAGGGTTCACGCCAAGACCCATGGTTATCCACTATTGGGCGATAAACTGTATTTAGGGAGCTACTCCCTATTTCAAAAATTTAAGGATAATCTAGCTTCCGAGGAAGATTTTAATTTTATGGAGCTTCCCAGACATGCCCTTCACTCCATTGCAATTAACCTAAATTATTCAGGGGAAAGACGTACTTTTATAGCTCCGATATCTAAAGACCTTAAAAATTGGATAAATGAAAAACTCACGGTTAACTTCGAACACCTCGAAACTGAAATCCAAACTTCCCTAAAAGAGTATTTTAATCCTGGCACTTAATTGGTTTGCCATCATCATCCATTTTTGGGGCCAAGTAATCACGGTTATAATAATATTCATGGCCATCCAGGCAAACGTTATCCAGTTTAGGTTTGGAACTCCCACAGGAAACAAGAATTAATAGAAGTAAAAATAATTTCATATTCCTCTTATCGAATTTTTTTCAAAAAATTCAATAAGAGGATTTTATTTATAGCGGATAGGAAAGACCTAAGCTTAATCCTGAATATGCGCCGGTAATATTTAATTTTGCCTCAAGAAGCATTAGCATGTTTTTCATTTTTTCAAATGGGATATTCCCGGATATACCCAATGCTAAGGCAGAAAAAAGAGAGTAATTTTTATTATCGTAATTTAAATTCACTCCAGTAGGAATTGCGGCATAAGGGAAAACCTGATGTCCCCATAAAAGAGTTGATTTTGATACCAAAGGAGATGCATAAAATCGATTTACGCTTTCACCATTTTCATCTGAATATTGATACCACCCTTTAATGCTTAGTTTGGGTTGCTTCTCATAATCAGGAAATAACTCATAATTTCCTGAGCCGTAAATGGTAAATCCGCTGTCTCCACCAGTGTAACCAGCTCCTGCTTCCACATCCCACTTTGGAGATAATTTTTGTAGGTATGAGGCCGTCATTCCAAAGCCTCCACTTCCTGTAAAAACGCCACCAAACTGGGCTGTAATTATTTTCTGATTCTCCTGTAGGGGATAAACAGACCATCCAACCTCATTGGCATAAACATTAAAAATCATTAAAAATACAATCGACATAATTTTCATAATTTTTTTCTCCCAAAATAGTTTGTATAAATTTAATCTTTTTTTCAAATCCTAATATTTGTGCCTCGCATCTATTGACGTTAAACCCAAATACTTCTATAAGGATCTATCCAAATTTGTGGTGGCCGTAGTTCAGTTGGTAGAGCGCCAGATTGTGATTCTGGTTGTCGTGGGTTCGAGCCCCATCGGCCACCCCATTATTTTCAAAAACATTTTTCCCTTGCTAAAATAAAGCAAAAGTTCATATTTAGGTGCTTTTAAAATGAAATTTATAAAAGGATTTTTACTGTTTCTTTTATGCTCTTTTGCAACTATAGGCCAAGGCGGGGATGACAAAAAACAAACTGAAGCCGCGCTAAGTTATTTTTCAGGGCTAATAGAAGAAAAATATCAATTATCCACCACTGGTTACCAAACCGCCACGACCAAAAAGGGAATATTTATGACCCTTTAAAGGGGTGAACAATATACTTTGTCTGTCAAAAAAGCCTATCCAATAGAAACTTAAGCCTATTTCAAAAGGATTACATCAATAAGCTACCCGAAACTAGTGAACTAAAATCCCCTCACGAATTTCAAGGAAAACAACTTAGCGATGCCTTAGAAAGAGTTCGTCAAAAAAACTTTGCTAACTGTGAAATGCACGCCCTTGAAGCAGCCATCCATCTTTATGCTTTGGGATTCAAAAATTTTGCTATTATTAGTAACAAGGCAATAAGCCATAACTATATTGTTACGGTACCAACTAATTTTTAGCCTAAAGGTGCAATAATTGATCCTTGGACAGGTTATGGATTTATGGAATTAGATTTCGCCATCAGGACCAGGTATAAACACTTTGGTGAAGAAATTCAGATTGTCCAAAATATGATGGACTGGCTGGAAAAAATGCTGTCATTTATGCGAACAAAGAATGGGTCGCTGACATCCTTGGAAAATTCTTCCCGGGGGAAGGCCCCATTCCTTTGAAATCAAAACTTATCCCTATTGGAAGGGTAAAATAAATTATACCGCTTCACCGCTAAGTTTTTATCTTCTAGATTTTTAATTTGAATCAATTTAGTCCTCTATTCAAGGTATATCCATAGGATATCTTTCTATGGAAACAGATTGTAGGTTGCCAAATTGTAATTCTGGTAATCGTGAGTCTGATTCCTATAGGTATTCCCATTTTCAAAAAAAATTATTACAAAAATAAAAATAAATCCTTATTCAATTTTGCGTGGGCAATCAGGCTACCCATAGAGGGTGAGATTATTTCTTTACAGATAAATTTTTACCTTTTATTCTTAAAGAAAAAATTAAAATAAACAGGAGGTTTTAACTATGTCTAAAACATTGCTTGTCTTTTTTCTAGTTCTTTCTATACCTTCTAGTTCTTTCTCCATGTGGAGATCTGGAAGAAAAGGAGGAAACATTTCTGAATGTCCCAATTTGAGAAATATGCAAAGAGTTCCTTGTACTGGAGAAATTTATATTAAAAATATAATTGGATCGGGTAAAACTGCAGTTTATGAAAAGTTTACAGATTCTGGGATGATTATTGATTTCCAAAAAGACAAAGTTACGATCCAAACAAAAGCAGATGGGAACTTTACGCCAAAACAACCAATTACAATAAGCATTTCTTTGAGAAACCTGCAGGCATCTGCAGGAGTTATAGGTCAGGTGCAAATTGACAATACCTATGCCCGATCAACAAATTCATATGAATTAAATGGAAATAATACCGATTTTGCCTGTGATCTAAGAAATGTGCTCCTCACCTTTAAGGATTGGATCCCATCGATTGAAAAAACTAACTACCCCCTTAAGGGAACCCTAAATTGTGGTGATTAAAAACAGGATAAAAAATGCTAAGTAAATTTATTTTAATTTTTTCCTTTGCTATTTTATCAAGCAAGGTATTTTCCAAGGAAATTAAATGTTCTATAGATTATGAAAACACCCGAAAAATTTTCAAAAAGAAACTAAATGATAACTATGACACGATTTTAAGAACGAAAAATCTGGGAGATTTTGATGGGATTGAAATTACAGTGTCAGTAGGTCATCAAAACTCAAAAATTCGGCACATAATTTTTCATGATAAAAAAAATGATACAAACATAGTTTATGTTGACTCTGATTTAGAAGATCTAGGACAAAGAGTATCAGAAAAACACGTTCAGATCGGCTACCCTAGAAAAGATAAAAAAGATGGAAGGGTGGTATTTTTCTTGTCATGTATAGTTGATTCCAATTACTGATTTCAATAAAATAAAGATGGAGTTAAAGTCTTTTTAGAAACGGATTCAAAAAATCTTCCAACTTTGGAAAATTCTTTCCTGAGGAAGGCTCAACTCCTTTGAAATCAAAACTTATCCCTATTGGTGGTGTTAAATAAATTATAATGCTTCTCCGTGTAATTCCCTCCCCTCCACCATTTATTTTTCCCATTGCCATGCCTCGTCTTAAATGAAAAAATTTTCGTATGCGAGGGTATTTTTATGAAGGTATTAATAACTGGCGGTACGGGTTTTATAGGAAAAAGACTAGTCGATCTTCTTTCAAAAAAAAGTGATATTGAAATAGCTGTATTAACCAGAGGTTCTGCCAAAAATATCGGAAAAGTAAATTACTATCACTGGAACCCGGAAAACAATATTCCCCATGGTGCCATTCATGGCGTGGATGCATTAATTAACCTAATGGGAGAAAATCTTTCCGCAAAAAGGTGGACTGATTCCCAAAAAAAAGTTCTCGAAAATTCCCGAATTAAAAATACCTCCCTATTATTAAACGCCTTAAAAGCTGAAAATCAGGGATGCAAATTAATAATTTCCGCATCTGCTGTTGGAATATATCCAAAAAATGCCGACAGAGAAATCACTGAAGATTCAGAATTAGACACAGATTTTTTGGCCGATCTTTGCAAAAACTGGGAGGGTCAAATAAATCTTTTCAAGGAATGTCCACGAAAAGTAATCCTTCGTTTTGGCGTGGTTTTAGGGAAAGGCGGAGGGGCCCTTTCAAAGATGCTTCCGATCTTTAAACTGGGATTAGGTGGCAAATTAGGGGAAGGTTCCCAGTATATGAGCTGGATCCACATTGATGACCTGGTTGATATTATTATAAGCGCATTAAATGATGAATCTTACCGTGGTGTATTTAACGGAGTTTCCCCTAATCCAGTTACAAATTTAGAATTTACAAAAACACTTGGTAAGATCCTCCATCGCCCCACGATTTTTCCGGTCCCAAAATTTGTTTTAAAAATTGTGATGGGTGAAATGGCATCAATTGTATTAGATAGTTTGAAAGTGACTCCCAAAAACTTAAGAAGGGTTGGTTACCATTTTAAATATCCTACAATTGAATCTGCTCTTTCAGAAATTATTCATTAACTTCCACTATTTTAGGAACTTTTAAAATTTCCCCTTCTTTTAAGACATCAGTTTTTTGATATTTTTTTATCAGCCAAATAGGAATATCCAATTTATCGGTTATTTTCTCCAGGGTATCCCCTTTTTGAACCTCATATTTTGATAATCCATTTATTTTGTGTTTTTTAAAAAAGTCTTTTTGAATTTTAAAATGGAATTTTGCCCTCTTTTTAAGAAATCTTTGGAGTGCTTTTTCGTCCATTGAAAGCTCAAGAGTCATTCCCACTAAAATATTTTTGGATTTGTTACTCTCCAATATTTTTTCTTTTGGGATCAAGGACCAATCAGCATAATGTCCCAAGGTTTCATTCGGTTCTACTTTAATTTTATAACTATCACTTGAACTGGCAATTGCTCTTTTGATGGATTTTTCTTCAGAAATCTTTGCCATATTGGCCTTATCAAAAACATTTTTAGGAATTTTTAAAGAAAAGCCCTTGGGAAGTGAAACATCATTTTTGAATACATAGGGCCTAAGTGCTAAATTATGATTTTCCAAATCTTCAAGTTCCAAATCAAAAATTTTGGCCACACGGGAAATTCGGCTTCGTTCTGGCAAGCGATAAACCTCAAAAGACGGATGGGATTTTTTTTGAAATTTCCCAAAGAATCTTTCTGGTTTTTTGGAAATCTCCAGGGCCGCCAAAAAGCAAGCATAGAAATTTTTTGAAGCAAACCCGAAATTCCCTCGGTCATAATTTTCTAATATTTTGGATAAATCCTTGGAACGGGTTTTTATCATGGCCCTGGCCATACTATTAGGTCCCGAATTATAGGCGGTTATGGCCAATGGCCAAGATTTAAACCTGCCGTAATTGTCCCTGAGAAGTTTTGCTGCAGCCTTGGTCGCAACAAGTGGGTCTCTTCTTTCGTCGATAAAGAAATCACGTTTTAGTTTATATAGCCTTGCTGTATGCCACATAAATTGCCAAATACCTGCTGCACCAACTTTTGAATATGCCTTATAGTTAAAAGAGCTCTCAACATGTGGTAAAAAGGCGAGATCTTGTGGAAGACCCATTTCTTTAAACTCATCTCTTATTTCATCAAGGTATTTATAAGATTCCTCAAGCCCATGTAAAAATCTATCCGAAAGACCAGACTGAAATCTTATTTCCAGGGACATTTCCTCAAGTCTTTTTTTTGGAAAATCTTTTATCCTAGCGACAATTATTTTTTCCTCTGGGGAAAGGGATAAAGGTTCGTTTTTAATTACAGAGGTGATAACTTCCCTCCACCTTTTCTTTTCTTCCTTTATTTTTTTATCCTGTGCTTTTTCTGAAAGCCCCTTCAAAGAAATTTTTTCGTAGACAATATTCAAATCGTTTTCATCATGAAGAAAACCCTCTGTAGTGGTAACTTGGGAATAGACCCTTTTCCAAAAATCTGCTTTTTTTTGCAAATAATCATCTACAGGAAAGGTTTCTTCCGAAAAAGCCATTTTAATAAGACAGATTAGAATTAATTTGATCAACTAAACCATCTCCTCAACTTCTTACAATCGACATGTTGGCCAAATTACCTTAGAATTACTTCATCTTTTTTGTCGGAGAAAAAAAATGAGCGATACTATCTATGATTTTCAAATGAAAAATATAAATGGCCAACCCGAGTCCCTTTCAAAATATAAAGGCAAGGTTGTATTAATTGTAAATACTGCAAGCAAATGCGGATATACACCACAGTACAAAGATCTCGAGGAAATTTTTCTAAAATTTAAAGACCAGGGATTTGTTGTTTTGGGATTTCCATGCAACCAATTTGGTGGACAGGAGCCTGGAAATGAGGAGGAAATTATAAATTTTTGTGAAATGAATTATAAAATTTCCTTTCCACTATTTTCAAAAATTAAGGTTAATGGGGAAGATGCTGATCCCCTGTTTGATTTTTTAAAGACCAAATTGCCAGGGATATTGGGTACATTAAATATAAAATGGAATTTTACAAAATTCTTAATCGATAAATCTGGAGTGCCCTTTAAACGGTTTGCTCCCCAAGATAATCCCCATAAAATCGAAAAAGATATAGAATTTCTCTTGAAAAGCTAGAATTTTATGCTGTGCGCTATTGCTCTTTGTTTTGGTGATGGATAAAAGGACACCATTATGAAATTTAATATAATTTTCTTGTTGATGATTTCAACTCTAATCGCACTGATTTTTTATAGTAAAATATTTAGAAAAAAAGAAAAAAACCTAATGCTTGCGGAAACTAATTATTTGGATGCATTAACCAACTATATGAAAAAGCCTGTTGAATCTCTTAAAAATGAAGTTATTCACAAAGGATTGGAGTATGGCAAACTGCTGGGTATGTCCGAAGAGAATGCTTTAGATATGGTCAACAAAGATTTTGCAAAAGTCAGCTTATGAAAAATTTATTATATTTAGCCTTCCTTCTATTACTAAGTTGTACCGGGCAAAAAGAATTAGGGACTAAGGAAAATCCAGTTAAAATTTTCTTCACTCCCGCTCAAAATACTGGAGTTATCAGTGAAAGTTCCAAGGAATTTGTAAAATTTTTGGAAAAGGAGACTGGTTTATATTTTGAAATAAAAGTACCAACCAGTTATATCTCCGTGGTTGAAGCATTTGGCTCTAAAAGAGCAGACATAGCAATAATGAATTCATTTGGATATTTACTGGCCCATCAAAAATATGGGGCCAATGCCGTATTAAGAATAGTTCGTTTTGGGAAAGACCATTATAAAGGGCAAATTGTAACCAGGGTGGATAGCGGAATAAAAACTCTCCAGGATCTAAAAGGAAAAAGTTTTGCCTTTACAGATTCCTCATCCATTTCAGGATATATTTTCCCACTAAAATTATTGATGGATAATAATATTCTACTAAAAAACAAAATATTTGCAGCTAGACACGATAATGTAATCAATATGGTTTACCAAAAACAGGTGGACGCCGGGGCGACATTTAATTCAGACCCATCGCCTGAAGGTGTCGTAACCGATGCCAGATCCCTAGTTATCTCACAATATCCCGATGTTTTGGAAAAAATCAAAATCCTCACCCTGACAGATAATATTCCAAATGATCCAGTAGTTCTTAGGGCCAACTTGGATGATAAAATAAAAGATTTATTTATTAATTCATTAAAGAAATTCCTTTTAACCCCTGCAGGGGAAAATACCTTTTCTAAGATTTATAATTTCCAGGGTGTTGTGCCCGCGAAAGACTCGGACTATGATGAATTAAGACAAATTATTTCAAAAATAAATTTGGACTTAAAAGGACTTGTCCAGTAGATGTTGACTTTAAAACATGTCTATAAAACTTTCGAAAATGGCGTTCATGCCTTAAAAGACATCAGTCTCGATATTAAAAAAGGCGAATTTTTTGTGGTTATCGGCCTTTCAGGGTCCGGAAAATCAACCCTTTTAAGATGTATAAATAGGTCCATCCACCCTACCAAGGGTACCATCACTTTTAACGGTAAAAATATAACCCATATTCAAGGCAAGGAATTAAGAGAAGTAAAATCCCAAATGGGAATGATCTTCCAACATTTCAATCTTATTCCCCGATATTCGGTGCTAAAGAATGTATTGATTGGAAGCCTTTATAATACACCTATCATAAGTTCAATTTTGGGAAATTTTTCCAAAGAGGATATTAAAAAAGCAAGATACTATTTAAATATAGTAGGACTTTCAGATATTGAGTCCCAACGAGCTGACAGTTTGTCCGGTGGACAAAAACAACGTGTCGCCATTGCGCGGGCGTTGATGCAAAATCCTACAATTCTTCTGGCCGATGAGCCCGTAGCAAGTTTAGATCCTTCAACTTCCCATTCTGTGATGAAATATTTAAAAAAAATCAACGAAGATCTGGGTATTACCATAATTTGTAATCTTCATTTCCTTTCTTTGGTTAGGGAATATGGAGAACGGGTCTTGGCGCTTAAAAATGGTGAAATTGTCTATCAAGGACTTCCCCATGAAATTGATGAAAATTGGTTCAAGAAAATATATGGAGAAGATGCCAAGGAAGTGGAAATAAATTAATTTATGAAAAAAAGCATTTCATTCTTTAAGGGTTTCTTGATCGAATTTCTCCTTTGGATTCACTCATCGATCATAATTAAAAAAATCTTCTATGATAAATTTTTCCAGGGAACAAGATATCTGACCTCGAGTTTCGAGGAAATTGCTTTTTGTATTCTAATCGGCCTTCTGGTATCTCTTCTTATCTATTTTATTTTTCCAAAAGCATCCATTGGAAGGGCCATTTATTTTAAAGAAATGAGATCAAAAGAGCTTACTTCGAGCCCTTTTTTCTACAATGCAATTTTTCAATTTACTCTAACACTTATAACCAGTCTCTATATTAGCCAAGTCTCACTTTCCGAATTTTTATCCACTGATGGTATCCAAGGCGCTAAAAGAATTTTCTTTGCACTGGCCACTCCAAACTTTGCCATCATAAATGAAACAATTTTTTCTGCCATTGAAACGATTTATATTGCTTTTCTAGCGACTATTTTAGCTATTCCAATTGCATTTTTCCTGAGTTTTTTCGCATCCAAAAACCTGGTGAAAAATTCCATATTTTTTAGATTTATTTATTCCATCCTTCGTCTAATTATGAACTTATCCAGATCCGTTGAACCATTGATTTGGGCGATTATTTTTTCCGTTTGGGTGGGAATAGGGCCATTTTCTGGAATGCTGGCACTTTGGGTACATTCCATCGCTTCTCTTGCTAAATTATATTCGGAGCAAATTGAATCCATAGATGAGGGACTAGTTGAGGCAATATCCGCTACAGGTGCCCATCCAATTCAAACAATTTGGTTTGGAGTGGTTCCCCAGATCGTAATTCCTTTTATGTCCTATACGATTTATCGTTGGGATATCAATGTCAGGATGGCGACCATCATAGGGTTAGTTGGTGGAGGGGGAATAGGAACTCTTCTTATGCAATATCAAGGATTGGCCATGTGGCATGAAGTTGGCCTTTTAGTTATTGTCATTGCGTTCATTGTTTGGTTTATGGATTTATTGAGTTCTAAAATCAGGGAATCCATAAAATAATGCTTATCTATAAAATCCTGGGTCATATTATCTACTATATAGTTAGTTTGATCAGTTTAACTTTCAGATACCAAGAAAGATACGGTAGCCTAGAAAGGGCAAAGTATTTGCACCCAAAGGGTTCCTATATTGCGGCCCTTTGGCATCAAGACCTCTTTTCTTGCATAACTTTTGGAATTCGCTTTGGGCCTTACACCACTTTGGCATCGGCTTCAAAAGACGGAGAATTAATTACAACAGCTATTAGAAAACTTGGCCTTCTTCCTGTTCGGGGTAGCTCCAAAAAAGGTGGAACCAAGGCCAAGACGGAACTGATTGAATATTTGGAAAAAGGAATTCCGGCCGCTTTAACTATTGATGGCCCAAAGGGACCTATCTACGAAATAAAAAGTGGAATCATTGAAATGGCACAGGTTACTGGAGTCCCCATCGTTCCCTTTTTGGCCTTAGGAAAGGATAATTTTGTTATAAAGAAAAGTTGGGACAAAATGAGAATTCCAAAACCTTTTACCAAAATCTACACTTATACGGGAAATCCGATTTATGTTCCAAAAGATCTTCCACGTGAAAAATATGGAGAAATCAAGGAAAAAATTAAAAATGAACTCTTTAAAGCACAGGATTTCTTGGAAAAAGAATTTAAATCCAAAGAGGGATCTCGATAACAAATTGAGTATTTGGAGCAGAATCATTTAAATAGATCTTACCTCCATTTTTTTCAACTAAATCCTTTGATAGGGGAAGCCCCATCCCGATGGAATATTCCGATTTACTTGTCGTAAAATAGGGCTCAAAAATAAGATCTTTTATATTTGAAGAAATCCCGTTCCCACTATCGGTTACTTTTATTTTTGCGCGGTTATTATCCTCTTTTTCAATGCTGATTTCGATAAATGGATTTTTTAGTCCGGCAATTTCTCTTTTGGAATTCATGATTAAATTGAAAAGGACTTGAATTAACTCCCCTTCCTTGGCCTTAATTTTTAAATTTTTATCTTTTTCCAATATTTTTAGCTCAATACCTTCTGAAAGAAGGCTAGAGCCAGAAATTACTAATACTCTTTTGATCAATTCAGAAAAAGAAATCGGTTTGTTGGGGGCTTCCTTTTGTTCGCGGGAAAAAATAAGGAGGTTTTGGATAATATCATCGGCCCTAGAAATAAATTTTTCCACTTCGTCTATATCTGGGGAAATATTTTTGCCCGCTTGAACATCCATTCTCATTTTCTCTAATTTCCCACTTACAATCATTAAAGGATTATTAATTTCATGGGCCATATTTTGGACCATTTCCAGTAGAATTTTCATGCTTGCGCTTCTTAGGGTTTCCCTCCTACCTTCTTCGATTGCCTCATAAAACCTTTTTATGGTTGCCTGGGTTTGGATTCTTGCCCAGGAAAGAGTGAAGTTTATTGGTGTGGTAATAAAATCATTTGCCCCGATTTTCAGATAATTTATCAAATCATCTTCCTGCTCTTTGGGCCCCATCATTATAACCGGCAATTGCATGGGTGAATATACTTCTCTAATCTGTTTTAGAATTTCTTCTCCGGAATTTTCTCCCACCTGAGTATTTAAAATAATCAAATCAATTTTTTTTTCTGAAACTACTTTTTTAACTTCCTTGGGGTTGGAAAGAGATATTGATTGTGCGCCTTTATTTTTAAGTCGGATTTCTATTACCTTAAGGATTAATTCATTTTTATCCAGAACCAAAACCTTAAAGGGTGGACCTTCCTTTAATGATTCTCCGAGAAAATCTTTAAAAGTTAGGTCTCTTGTCTTTTTTAAAGGTATGGCCGCCACAAAATTCCTCTGGGTTTAATTACCTTTCGGATATTTGGGGGCTTTTTTAATAAATAAAATTAATTTACCAAGGTAGTTTAGAGATGTATTCCGCTAGATCAGAAAAATCTTGATCAGATAACTTTGAAATATAAGGATCCATTACAGCATTGATTCTTTCTTTTGATTTCATTTTTTTCAGCTGATTAAGTACATACCAAGTATATTGGCCACCAATTTTTGGAGCATTCTGGGACTTTTTCCCCTCTCCTAACTGCCCATGACAAACGATACATTTTGAAAAAAGATCATGACCCTTTTTAAGGGCTTCTGTGGTAAGTTCAACTTTAAATATAGGAGCTTCTACTTTAACTTCTTCTTCTGGGACCTTATTAGCTTCTTCAATCTTTGCAATTAAAGTGGCCTTTTCATCATGGGCCGCCTTCAAACTTTCATATGTAACAGGAGTATTATTGGGAGTTAATCTTTTGTATCCATCTAAAAATAAAATAGCGACAAAAGAAATAAAAACGACCATTAATACAATTAACTTGTTCATTAACTCTCCAAGCAGCTTCTAGAAAATCTGACTATAATTTATTGCACAAAAAAAATCAATAATCAGAACTGTTCTGGCCATTCTTTTAGATCATTTATTATTTTAAAAAGAGAAAGATCTTTAGTGGAAATTAACCCCTTCTTATGGGCCGATTTGAAATAATCAATTAACAATCCGTAAAAATTTTCAAAATTAAAGAGGTAAACCGGTTTTGGATGAAGTTTCAGCTGACGCCATGTCAAAATTTCGAAAAATTCATCAAGGGTACCAAACCCGCCAGGAAGCGCAGCAAATGCATCGGAAAGTTCATACATTTTAAGTTTCCGTTCATGCATATTTTTAACTTTAATTAGCTGAGTCAATTTTTTGTGTTCCACTTCTTCAGGGAAAAGAGATTTTGGGTAAACCCCAATAACTTTTCCCCCGGAATCTAGGACGCTGTCGGCTAAAGTACCCATCAGACCCACGCTGCCGCCGCCATAAACCAATTCTATATTTTTATCGGCCAAAATCTTTCCAAAATCGTGGGCCATTTGGGAAAGACCCTCACCTGATTTGGAACCACAAAATACACATAATCTTTTTATCATCTAATTTACTTCTGGTTTGAGAGTAAACTCAAGGATTTGCCCTTTTCCCTTTTTGCTTTCAAATTTTTTTTCTTCATTAAGCCTTAATAAAAAGGGTTTTTTCCCAAAAATTTCTAGGGGATTTCCGGCCTTGTCATATAAATCACCTTGGAAAACCACATATTCAGAGGGGCCATACGTTTCATTTTGGTCTAGAAAATATCCAGTCAATTCAAGTCTAAGTCCGCCCTTAGTCTTATATTCCAGGGGCATCTTACCCTGAAATTCTTTTAGAAAATGGCTTTCGGATTCGATGACAAACCCATTGTCCATACCTTTTTTATTCACCAGTTTCGCATTAATTACTAGACCACCAAAACTTTGGACTATAAAAAATAAAAAAAGATTAAACATCTATTTCTTCCAATAATAAAATTTCCACATCTCCACAAAGGTAAACATCTTTAAGTTCTTTGTCTAAAATTACTTGAAGGTTTCCACCCCTTGTTAATAAATTAATTTCCCCAAACCAATGGTAAAGTTTTGAAATCGCTATAGCACCTGCTGTTGCTCCGGTGCCACAGGAGCTGGTTTCGCCATAAACCCCTCTTTCAAAAGTCCTAATTTTTAAGGAATTTTTCCCTAAAATTTCCACAAAATTTACGTTTACTCCGTCTTTAAATATTGGATTTACCGAGATGGGATGGGCAATTGGGTGGATTTGGATCTGATCTATATCTTTTGCTACGAAGACACAATGTGGAACCCCAGTATTTAAATAGAGGGATTTTTCTGCATTAAATAAATGATCAATTTTAATTTTACCCACATCATAGAGCTCGGTCATTTTTACTTTTAAATGATTATCCTTTACGAAAAAGGTTTCATAGACACCTTTATCAGTTTCTACTTTCAAGTCCTTTTTATGGTTTATCCCGCAATGGAAATATGCAAAATGTGTAAGGGCACGTAAGCCATTTCCACACATGGAAACCTCTCCGCCGTCTGAGTTTATAATTCGCATTCTAAAATCACCGACTTTGGATTTCTCTAAAAGTAAGGCACCATCAACTTGGTATTTTTGGCAAAGTTTTATCCAAAATCCTTTATCATTTGGATTAAATTCTTTTTCTCTATTATCTAAAACTACAAAAAGATTCCCTGTAGCTGAATATTTAAAAAGTTTCATAATGACTCAGTATAGCAATAACTCTAAATTATTGCCATTAGATAGGTGAGAAGTTATAAAAGATTTTCCTTATGGGACAATAGCTCAGTTGGTTAGAGCTCCCGGCTCATAACCGGGTGGTCCTAGGTTCAAGTCCTAGTTGTCCCACCATTTATTTTGGAAACTGACTATTCCTCAGAATTTTCAATGATTTAGTTATTAAAATTGAATAATTTTCCTTTAAATTCCATTTAGTCAAAACCTAAGTTCCTAATTGAATAATGTGATGAAAAGTATTTGGCTTCAGTTAGTGACAAATTGATTTTCCTTCTCCAGTAATTTCATTATTTCGAAGTCGTCAGTTTCTTTTTGCCCATAATTTCCCTAAAATTAGTGTTACAATCAATTCCTAATCAGATGGTTTAATTCAAAGGGCAGAGTCCTTAACAAAAAAAGTTAATGGAGGTTTTAAATGAGACTCTTTTTTGTAATCTATTTCTTTTTGGCCTTCTCAGATTTTTCTTTCGCAAAAAAAGATTGCAATTTTATTTCATTAACCCATAAACAAAAGTTGGAATTTTCAGAAAAAATGGATGAAATTATTGAAAATAATTTCAAAAAATATTTTGATGAAAAAAATATATTTTTCGAAGAAAAAAGGTTAGAAACTGGGGTTAGCTTATTGTTTAGACCAAATTTTGACGATTATGGGATTACCGTTGATATTTTTTTTGTCGGTAAATCTTCCAATGGAATTCTTTATAGCACCCACGGCAAAGATTTAATTGATCAAATGAGTTTACATGAAACCGGGATAGGTCCTGATTTTATAGTCGATTCCGAAAGATCTCCAAATGGGCAGATTAAGAAAATTTGCCGAATATATTCGGGTCACCCACATATTACCATTTATAGCTTAGTGGAAGAATACGGAAGGATGGGGGAAATGATTTTTGATAGCCAAAAAATCTTGGAATTTGAAATATGATTTAAATTTATAACTCTTGATTTAATAAGTTTTGAGATACTGTTTTTTATGCCCTAGTTATTATGGAACTTTCCCCAACGGTAAAACTTCAAAAACGACATTGTAGTTATCGTGTCTTCGTGACCCTAAGGTAAAAAATTCAGTACCGGTTTTTATTAATTCCCCTCCTCCTTTTAAAATATCCAAATCCCCTTTTTCAAAATTTACTTGAAAGATTTTTTCACTTAATTTGCTGCCTTGGATGGCTCCGAATATTTCAGCCTTTATATTTAAAGGGTATCTTGTATCAGGGTAATTTAACCTCCCTCCCATATTTGCAGGTATTATGGATGCTTGATAATTTAAGCACAGATCAGATTTGGCTGCGGCATCTGAATATTCCTTTACAAAAAGTTCAATTGCAAATCTTATTGAACCTGCTTTGACTCCTCCACCAAGGTGGAAATCCTGTCTTGTTACGTCTTCAAATTTACATTCACCTGCAAATTTCCAACTTGCGATTTCCTGATCATTTCTGGGTTTTATAATACAGGTTAAAGATGCTATTTTTTCCCACCACAAGCTTGTCCTACAACTTTTAAATCTGGATTTGCCGCTGCTCCGCCTTTTCCAGGAGGAGGGGCCCAGCCATTTTGGGTAAAAAATACAAATAATAGAAATAAAAACAAATAATTTAATTTCATTTTTTATCTCCTTAAAAAAACTGAAAATTAATAAACCTGATTTTACTTTAGACGCAAGGCAAAAAAAAAGTCAAGGGTATCTCTCTCAACTAAACTAAATTCATTCAAATTTAAATAAACTTTATTTGATTTTTTTTTAAAATCCAAAAAAGAATAAATTTCAGAATTCTTCATTTTTTATTTCTAGGTGCTAAGGAAGATTTTTTAAGAAAATTTTAGCTTAATTAGTTATTGCTCTCAGCTCATAACCGGGTGATCCTAGGTTCAAGTCCTAGTTGTCCCACCACTTTCTTCAAATGATGCAAATCTCCTTCACTTAAGTTAGAATTTAACCCAATTAAAATATTCCAAGGAGGGTCCATGAAATTGATTCTATTTTTTCCCATTTTCCTTTTCTCTTTCCAATCTTTTTCCGCAGGAATTATGGAAGTCTGTAATTATGGACGGGATAACAACACCCTATCACTTGATAAGCAATATGAAAGGGTAAGAGAAGATGCTCAGTTTGTTAAATGCTGGCCAGGAATTAATAAAGAAAAAATTAAAAATAATGGGATTAAGGAATGTTTTTTTTATACAAGGAAGGACCACAGACCAGCGTTTAAGAATAATATCGTCCCATGTGTAAAAATGATTTGTTCATCTTCTGGCACTCCAATGGATGCTGATTGCCAGAATTACAATAAAAAGAAGAAGAGGCCAGAACACACCACAGAGCGATTATAGAATTTAATTGCCCATTACCCCCCAAAGGATTTATTCAAAGCTTTATAATTGCTGATGATTCCGCCATTATTTAGTCGCATAAAAAGATAAGAGGCCATAATCATCCGGTGATCTTTTGGGGCCAGAAATTTAAGAAAAGGGACCTTTTTTGAATTTCCAAAAATTTCCAGGTCAAAACTTCTAGTTAAATTATTTTCTTTTTTAAATAAATTTAGCAAATTTTGGATTTCAAATATCCTGTTGCTTTCTTTATAAGCTAATGCCTTTATAAGAACGCTTTTTCCAGGAATATGGGAAAATAGGAAGGCCAAAGTTGGTACCAAATCAAGGCAATCAGAATAATCCAATTCCAAAGGTTTTAAATTTTTTGATTCTTCAACCTTAAGCTCACCATCCGCTTCAAAAACCTCAACCCCAACTAAATACTTAAAGAAAATTGTGAACCATATATGAGGGTTTCAAATTCATTTAACTTCAACACAGCCTATATCTACAAAATATTTAAATGGAAATGAAGTTAATGTATTGCTTTGGTTCATTGGTTCTTCGTTTCTCCAATATAATCTAACCCCTCCCAACCTGAGATCATCTTTCCATCGAAATAAACTGGTACCCATACGGTAATTTTTATAATCACTCATTCGTCCGGTACCATTATAATAAACCGTTAATGAACTTGGTCCAACAACTCTTCTCTCCATGACTAATGTCAAAGTACCTTTGTCCCCAAATTTTAAGGATGTAGTTTTTGTTTGACCTGGCAATACGTTCAATTTATGACTGTTTTCAGTTATATAAACTTCATTTATAAATCTAAAATCCGTACCTTCTTGAATTATATTGTCAATTGTCCTTCCCCTAACTTCACATTTTACTGAAGCTGAAACTGTCATTGAAGAGATCATGGTAACCACAATTAGAAATATCCACTTTTTCATTGTTAATCTCCCTTTAAAATTCAATTTCTGGTTAATTTATCATTATACCTTGCCGAGTAATTTTTTACAAGAATACTCAATAGAATTAATTTAATAATTGGAAAAATTCTGGAAAGGACTTATCTACAAACGTGTGATTTTTGATTACTCCACCACCATTTAGCCTCATAAAAAGATAGGCAGTCATAATCATTCTATGATCTTTTGGGGCTTCATATTCCTCAAATGAACTTTTTTTGGTTGTACCAATAATTTCTAAATCAGAATCACCTAGGGTTCTATTTTCTATTTTAAATAAATTTAGAAGTTTTTGGATTTCAACCAGGCGATCACTCTCTTTATAAGAAAGTGCTTTAATATTTTTTAAAATGGTTCTTCCTGGAATATAGGAAAACAGAAAACTTAAAGTGGGAACAAGATCTAAACAGCTGGAGCAATCGATTTCAAATGATTTTAAATTTGTTGATTTTCTGACCAATAAATTACCAGGCCCTTCCAAAACCTCTGCTCCAATTTTTTTTAGAATATCCAAAAATATTGAATCTGCCTGGTAAGAATCTCTGCCGGAATAATTCTCCACCAAAACCTCACCTGATAGTGCTGCAAGGGCAAGAGGGTATGAGAGAGAACTAAAATCTATAGGCACAGAATATTTACGGATTCCTGTTTTAAATTTTTCTATCAAGTTATAGGTTAGTGATAGGTATTTTTCAGAGGACTCAAGGTTTTTGGCCAGGACTTTAATTTTTTTATCCGCCAAAGAAAGAGCAAATGCCGAAGCGAATTGACTAGAAAGGGCAGAATCAATAATCAATTCCTCTCCTTCAAATTTTATTGGCCCTTTTATCTTGATATAATCATCACCCTTCTCAACAAAAACGCCTAGACCGGAAAGTTGATTTATAAAATCATCGATGGGTCTTTTTAAAAAGAGAGGGTCAGGTTTTAAAATATAAGTGTTTTTTCCTCTTGCCAGCATCCCCAATAGAAAACGGTTGGTGGTTCCTCCATCTCCCGTTTCTAAAACGATTTCATGATCTAGTTTTTCACATTCGGGAAAAGAATTTAGGATTTTAATTCCTTCTGATTCCTCGATAATTTCAAGTCCAATTTCTTTTAAAGAAGTTATAAGATTAGTAACATCTGTTGCCTGCGGAAGTGAATCAATCCTAACCTCCTCAGGAAATATGGACCCCAAAATTAGCAGCCTATTTGCGTATGATTTTGAGGTTGGGATGGAAATAGATTTGGTAAGACCACCAGGTGTTACCCTAAGCTGTGGTAATGTTAAATTCATCTTTTATCTTTTCCAATCCATGTTTCAAATCTTCAATTTTTATTTTTCTTATTTCGGGTTTTCCCAATTCTTTCAAGGAAACAATTTCTAACTCCAAGTATCCAATGGCCTTTTTATCCCGTTTGATAAACTCCAAAAGTTCTTCTGTTGGAATCCCTTTTTTCCACCACGGAGGCTGACCGAGTTTCCCGAGGAGCTTGGTGGAGATTTCGAAAAAATCGGCCAGAAGATCCTTTCTTCCATCCATTAATAAGATAAGGAATATTCCCCACATAACAGCCCTTCCGTGAGATATGCCATAATATTTTTCCATGGCGTGACCAAGTGTATGTCCTAAATTAAGAAATTTTCTATTGCCCTTTTCCTTGGGGTCATCCTGAGTTATTTTCGATTTAAATTTTAAACAGGATTCAATGACTTTAAAAAGATCTACATCCTCCATAACATCCTGGTAGATCTCATAGTCTAAAAAGCAATACTTAATTATCTCACCCTTCCCACTTTCTATTTGTTTATTAGGAAGGGTGTTTATGAGGGTTGTATCAATCCAGATATTTTCCGGTAAATGAAATGAACCTATTAAATTTTTTCCAAATTTTGAATTTATCCCGGTTTTACCTCCCACACTTGAATCAATCATAGAAAGCAATGTTGTGGGAATAATACTCCACGAAATTCCTCGTAATAAGATGGAGGCACAAAATCCTGCCAAATCACCAGTGGCACCACCGCCAATGGCAATTAGATGTGAATCCCTAGTGATTCCTTCTTCAAGAAAATATTCACAAAGGTTTTCCACATCTTTAAAACTCTTTCCTTTTTCACCATAGGAAGAATGATAAACTAAAACCTTCTTTTTATTTTTTAAATTCCCAATTAACGGCTTAAGCAATTTTCCATACAAACTATAAAACTTCTTATCGATCACTAAGAGGAGTGTTTCATTAGGAAGTTCCTTTAAGGCAATAAATATATCTTTTAATTTTTTAAATTGAATATTTGTCTGCATAGGCTTTTTGTCTCAAGTAATGGTCTGCCAATACCACTTTGGCCATTGATTCCACCACAGGAATCACTCTTGGTAATATACAAGGATCATGTCTTCCAAGTTTTGCCTTTTCCCCTACTGTGGAAGGAGGTTTAAACGCGCACTCCATAAAAATTCTCTCACCTGAAGAAATGCCTCCTTCCATGCCACCAAAATTGGAGGAATCTATGGATATATCTGTACCCATTTTTTCGGCCATTTCCTCACCTAGTCCATAACTAAAGGAAACACAGGAACCTATCGATAGAAAGGCCTTAGCAAAATCGGCCTTTAGCTTATCGAAAACCGGTTCACCTAGCCCTGCTGGGCAGTTATCGATAATTACCGAAATTTTTCCACCAACGGATTGGCCGGTTTTTTTTAAATCTAGAAGAAATTGAATTATCTCCTCTCTTCTATCTCCAAAGGGAAAAGAGAATGGATCCTGATTAAGAGAAAACTCTTTAGGGTTTTTATCTTTTACTTTATAGGGACCTAATTGATTGATAAAAGCGAAAACTCTAATCTCTGGCACAATTAGTCCAGCAAAGTAACCAGCGATAACTCTAGACAAGGTTTCTCTGCCACTTGAACGGCCTCCGCCCCGATGATCTCTTATCCCATACTTTAAAAGCGTGGTTTTATCAGCATGGCCGGGCCTAAACTCTTCTTTAAGGGAATCATAATCTTCACTTTTTTGATTAACATTTCGAACTACAACTGCAATGGGAGTGCCTAATGTTTTTTCATTAAAAATACCTGAAAGAACTTCTGCTCTATCCGGTTCTTGCCTTGAGGTGGTTCCTGCTATTTTACCTGGAGCTCTTTTATTTAACTCATTTTGGAGGTCTTGAAGGGAAAAATTAAGTCCTGGGGGTACGCCATCTACAACAACGCCAAGAGAGGGGCCGTGAGATTCCCCGAAGGTAGTGAAGGAGAAAATTTTTCCAAAAGTATTACCACTCATAACGCACTACATAATAAAATATTCTAATTTACTATTAGCGTTATTTTTATCCAAAGTAAAATTTATTTTTACTTAAAACTTCTGCGGCCTTAGGTTCTATTAATGTTAAAAGATAGCTTTTTAGACCTAATTCAAATCCAATCCCTACAAAAGAAAATTGAGACTTTAAATCAAAAAATGGAAGGGGAACTAAAACGCATTAAAGATATTGGGGCCCAAATAAAATGGCGGAATGAGACATATTTGAGGGAAAAGGCCGATCTGTCCAAAATAAATTTAGATTTAAAAGAAAATGAGGGGTCACTTTTTAAAACAGATAAAAAACTAACCGATGCCCTGGTAAACCAAAAAAAAGTTGTATCTGAAAAAGAGGCCAATGCCATATCGGAGGAAATATCTTCATTACAAAAGAATAAATTGGCCCTGGAAGATAAGATTTTTAGTCTATTGGAAGAACAAGAAACCCTTCAAACCTCACTAAAGGATTTTGAATCCTTCCAGGAAGGAATTCAAAAAACTATTTTAGATATCAAAAAAGAAGTTGAAGAAAAAAACAATATTGAATTAAAAGAAATTAAAAACCTAAAAGAAAGAGAAAAAAATCTTATTTCCATTTTACCAAAGGAAATTGGTGCTATCTTTTTGGCCATCAACAAAAAATTTAAAACAAATTCCTTGGCATTTATAGAACACGGTAAATGTGGCGTTTGCAAAATGTCGATTCCATCTATGGTTTGCCAGGAGGTGGAACATTTAACAACGGTAGAAACTTGTCCAAGCTGTGGAAGGATTCTTCTTCCCAGTAGTATTACTTAATTGTGAGAACCGTATCTTTAAGCCTACCCCACAAGTAGGCCAGTGAAGCGTAAAGCTTTTCCCTTTCCGCCAAATTTAACATATAACCTCTTTCGGTTTCTATCCTATTTTGCTCCGCGGTTATTGTTTCTAAAATTTGAGTTCTCCCAATTCCATAAAGATGGTTATAATTTTTAACTATATCTTTTGAAAGTTCCCACCTTTTTTTACCCATTTCCAAGTTTTCTTCCAGATTTTTTAAACGAAAAAAAATATATTTTTCAGAGTTTTTTAAGTTGTTTAGGGTTGCATTTCTTTTAACTTGCAGATTATTAAAATCGATCCTATTTCTGGTTCTGTCAGTCTCTTTTTCTGGATAGCCTAAGGGCCATTTAAGATTAATCAAACCTTTAAATTCATAACCTGGGCCAAAAAAGGCCAATTGATTAGCTTCTTTTCTGGTTGGCTCGATTGCATTGCTTAAATAATTGGCCTCTAAATTTAGTTCCGGAAAAAATCCATAATTTATTTTTTCCAGATTGGCCTTTATAACTTCTGCCTGGGTTTCCAATGATAAGATATTTTTATTGGAAAGGATTTCCCCCTTTGAATTTAGCGTGAGGGGAAAAATTTTTTGGAAGGGAATAAGATATTCTAACTCTTCTACTTTTACCTCCCTATGTAATAAATTGGAAATTTCTTCCAGTGCACTACCTAAACTAATAAGGGCCCTTCTTTTGCTTTGTTCATATTCGATTTCCTGATATTGGGCCTCTAAAATATCAACTTTTTGTCTTAAGCCATTTTTCACCATTTGAGAAATGGCTTTAACCCGTTCTTTTGACCTTTCGAGGGCATTTTCTTCTATTCGAACAATTGTCCTTAAAAGGCGGACATTTATATAGGCCCTAAAAAAATCTAATACCTTGTTTTCGATTTCAAGATCATATTCTGATTCGGAATTTCCCTTATTTTTTTCTCTGATCTCAACTTCCTTGTATTGTTCACGGCCAAAAAAATTCTGCCCAATATCTTCTGTAAAATTGATGTTTTGGAGGAGTTCAAATACCCTTGGAGGCTCTCCCGCTAAAACTGCGGCATTATCCTCATATCGATATTGATTACTGCTAAAAATTTTATATTTGAATTTCCCGCCGAATATAAAATCCTTTTCAATTCCAATTTCGTTATTCCAATATTCAGCATTGTAATTTACAAACTTAATTAGATAATCTCTCTTATCCTGGGTGTAGGATCCGGTATAAATAAACGACCAGGGCATCTTTGCATAATAGGCTTCAATTTCATTAACAGAAATGGCAACTTTGGATTTTGAAGTATTAATATCTGAATTATTGGCCAGTAGTTCCCTTACCATGGAAACCAATTCGGATCTTCCCATTGAGGGAATAATTAGAAAAATGAAAATAATCCACCTTGATTTTCTCACCTTAAATCCATAATAATATTGCCAACTTGTAGTATTTTCACCCAAATTTGACGAATAGGCCAAGTTGAAATATTGAATGAATAATTCTCGAGAAGAGGGGACTACCGCTGGTACTTTCGGGTACGGGAGGAAAGTCCGGACACCACATGGCAACGTAGCGGGTAACGCCCGTCCATCGCAAGATGAGGACTAGTGCAACAGAAAGAATGTACAGGTCATGCTGTAGTGAAATCAGGTAAACTCTACGTGGTGCAAGTCCAAATAGGCCTGCTATTTAAGATTGGCCAGATCGTGGCAGGCGGGTAGGACGCATGAGGTCCCGGGTAACTTGGGATCCTAGAGGAATGGTGGTCGAAAACAAAATCCGGCTTATTCCTCTTCTCGGGGATTTTTTCATAACCGCTTTAAACTTAGATTAAATAATTCAGTTTAATTGAAATAAAGGATTTTTTTCTAATTTAAGCTAGGGGTGAGGTCGGTTCCCCTATCCTTGTTGTTTGATTTAGGAATATTATTTTTAGGAAATGAACTTTTTTCCGAAATTTTCATATATTTCGCAATTCTTTTTTCCTCTATAAAATAGTTTACATCAATAACAAAATTTAGAAATTTAGCTCTAATTACGTCCTCACAATCTATTAAATTTATTCTTTCCAAATATTGTTTAACAATTTTGGTGTTACTATTTTCAATAATAAAATCGGTCATAACAATTGATTCTATTAATAACAGTAAGGTCTCAGAAATATTTCTTCGAAGTTCTCTTACTTGGGTTTGAAATTCGTGAATTTTTAAAAATTCAAAAGGTTGAGGTTCAAGTATACCTTTTTTAAATAAACCTTCCTTATTTACTTCATTTTCAATTATTTCTGATAATGGTTTTATTAGTATTGAAGCTAATTCATTATGGATATCTTTAGTTTCCTTATAATTCTGCTCTAATTTTTGAATCTGAGGAGTAAGGCTTATTAAAGAATCTCGAAAATGTTCCTTTTCTGTATTAAGTAAGTGCTGACTTTTTACAATTTGAAAAATTCCATCAATACAAAGTTCTGGAAAAGGCAATTTTTGAGAAGATTCTTGGATAATTTTTTTATCTAATACCTTGCCAAAAAATATGGGTAGACTTGTATAAAGGTTTATTAATTCCAAAATTATTTTATCCAAGGCATGATACGCATTTCCCTCTTGAATTTTTACCCTAGAGATTTTTTGAAAGTTTTTTAAATTAAATACAACAATTGGTATTGCAATCGCCGCAAATAAAGAACCAAGACTTATCGTTTCTCTTAAATTTGACTCTTCAAAAAAAGACCCAAAATGATAAAGTTTCCACAATCCCCAAAAAAGTAAAAATGCTACACAAATAGTAGGCCAAAAACTTTTTACAAAATTAATGGCTTTTGTAACAAACTTATTTAGTTTCTTATCAATTTTCTCATTCATAGGCATTCTCAAATTAGTTCTATTTCCTTTAATTTATCCAAATAGTAAGAAATGACTTTTACCACAGGAAATATTCTTTTCCACTCCTTTAAAAAAAATATTAAAATTTGACCCATGCATTATTTATTAACCATAAAATTTTAAAAATATTTAATTTTTATTCTAAATATGGGTCAATCTTGACTCGGACAAGCCCAAATAGATTTGCTATTAATGACAGGCTAGAACTTGGCAGGTGGGTAGGGCGCATGAGGTCCTAGAGGAGGTGTGGTCGAAAACAAAATCCTTATTCCTCTTCAGGGATTTTTATCTCCCAATATAGACATTTTTCCTACCCACATTTATAAAAGAGGTCATTGTTCAAATTTTTCCTTTGAGGTAAAAAATGTTTAAAGACCAAGATGCCTTTGTAAAATATGTACAAAGTGAGATTGAAAAAGATCATTTAAAAAAATTTAACAACAACTCCTTATTAGTATTTTTCCTTGGGGTTTTATTAAAAACAAATGATTACGAAGAGATATTTTCTTCTTACATTATTGA
Source organism: uncultured Bacteriovoracaceae bacterium (assembly GCA_964400895.1). Classification (GTDB taxonomy): domain Bacteria; phylum Bdellovibrionota; class Bacteriovoracia; order Bacteriovoracales; family Bacteriovoracaceae; genus CAYNWL01. Next base: position 456,335 of record CAYNWL010000002.1, on the reverse strand, counting down.
TCACAATGATACCAAAGTGGATGATAAGGGTCTTGATTTTTTTATATACGACAGCCGAACCGAAGCCGTCCATTTGGGACAATCTTATTTGGCCCAAAATTGGACAAGGGACTCAGCTCCCTCTAAAAAAGCCACGGATCTTAATGGAACCCTCAGTTGGTTGATTGATGCAGATTTAGAGTCAATTTCTAGTGATACAATTAAGTATAAAGCAATTCAGTTAAGAGAATTAATCGAGAAGGAAAAAATTAATTCTATTAATTGCTATTATGTTCACAATCTCCCCAATTCCAAAAATGTGCAAAAAGAATTGGATACCCTAAAGGCTAACCTAGAATCAAAATTGGAAGGCAAGGATATTGAGGCTAGATGCCAAGAAATTGGAATTACTCATTTATTTAACCTTAAAAAGGAATTGCAGGAAAACATAAAAATCACTGACCAAATCAAAATTTCTACAAATTACCCTACTATTCTGATTAAAAATGACCGTTGGAAAACTTGTATTTTTACAATGGAAGCTAAAGAACTCGTCCAATTAAGTAATAAATACGGTGAAGATTTCACAAGTGGGAATATCAGAGATTTTATTGGATCCCGAAAAACAAGCAAAAATATCAACAATTCAATTATCCAGACAGCCAATAATGAACCAGAAAATTTTTTGCCCTTTCATAATGGAATAACTTTACTAACCTCTAAAATATCCGAAATCACCAAAAATTCAGTCACCATTGAGGGAGTGACCTTAATTAATGGTGCTCAAACTTGTGGATGTCTTTCAAAAGTGGAAGAAGAAAAATTAGGAAAAATTATCCTACCTGCAAGGGTTATTGAGGCCACTTCTTCTGAGATTATTGAAAAAATCATTAAAAATAATAATACACAAAACCCAGTTAAACCGTGGGAATTGAGATCAATAGATAGAATTCAAAAGAGAATAAAAGAAAAGTTGGAAGAAAAAGGAATTTTATATATTACCCAAAGAGGTGGGTCCAGACCAAAAACTCAAGAGACCGTGGATTTTGAAATTTTGGGAAAAGTACTTTGTGGAGCTTATGGAGATCCAGTAACTGCTGGAAAGAATCATTCCGAAATTTTTGAAAACGAATCAAAATACATTAATGTTTTCGGGGATGATGATTTCTCTATTGAAAACTACCTCACCTTTTATTTTCTACATAAGAGATTAAATTCCTATAGGGCGTCCTTAGATCAAAGGAATTCTGAGAATTTCAGTGAAATTAGTAAATTATTTAATTATGGAACCTTTAAGTATATGGTACTTTACACCATAGGAATAATTGGTTCCCTTTTGTCCGGATTCTCTCAAAGAAAGCTTTCTTTTAATTCAGATATTTTAAATGATAAAAACCTCTTAGAGGACTCCTGCAGGAAACTTTTTGATTTTGTAATGCCTATTATAATTAATCAGATGGCAGATTCTAATCATTCAACCTTTAAAAATAAGGATGAACTCATTTCAAAATCTAAAACAATTAAAGCTATGTCAGAATCAATACTCAGTCTCGACCTTAGAAGTAAAGAAAAACTAAAAAATTTATTTAAAAATGAAAACAGTTAAACTCTTAAGGATACGGCTCATGAGGTCCTAGGCGACTGGGATCCTAGAGGAATGGTGGTCGAAAACAAAATCCGGCTTATTCCTCTTCTCGGGGATTTTTTTTAAGTATTACTCTCACTCCAAAATGATCCGATAAAAAACTTTCCGATTCATTGAGATTTTTCATGACCACATCTACATCAATCATCGAATCTTTCCGAATAAATAGATTATCTGTTATCAATCCGCCGGGTTCCTGATCACTAACAAGATTGTTATAGGGGCAATACGTGCATTCAGGTTTTTTATAAATGGGTTCCTCAAGTCCCATATCTTCCAAACTTTCACAATTCTTTGAAAAACTCTCTTTGATGTCTGTATAAGGAACTTCTGTTGAACAATTTAGGTTCCCCAATAAAATATCATTTTTTCCGGTCAACCATTTTTTTAGTTTTTCAATTTGGATTTTATTCTCATTTTCCCAGGAATCATTTGTTCCCATATAGACATACCCACCTCCCCTTCCAGTGGTTGTTGCACAAATTATCCTAAATCCTGAAATATCCGCGATAAGCACTCCCCTGTTTCTAATAGCGGATATGGTTGAAAAATCGCCTGATTCCTTATTCTGTATTGGGAATTTTGAGAGCATTAACAATCCTGTGGAACCATTATCTAAAAACTTAGGCAGTGATTTAAAAGGATTTATTAGGGCAAATATATCCACCACGGCATTATCTTGGATTCTTGTAATAAAGGCCTGGGCACACTCGTTATTATTTTTCCTTAAATTTTCCATTGAAGAGAAACATTTTTCGACCAGACAATCGTTTAATTCCTTTCCTGTAAAATTTGAGCAGTTTTTAATTCTACATATAAAGGGATTATCAAATTTAAAAAGCTCCCAAATAGGGCAAACACCATAAGAAAAATAAGTTTGAGAAGATTCGACATAAAAACTGTGGGGATACTCTAATCGATCAATTACTTTTTGGGGTTCATAGGCCTCTTGCAGACATAAGATATCCGAATCTAGTTTTTTAAGTTCCTTGATTATTTCTGGAAATCTAGGATTTTCTTTTCCATATTTTAAGGACATGTTATAGGTCATTACAGAAATTTGTTCCTGGGAAAAAACACTTAAGGAAAAGAGTAAAAATAAAATTTTTATCATAAAAACTTTAATGCCTTGAGGGTAGCGGTTGTAAAATTATTATTTTTGGTTTTTGAGTCAAAATATTTCCCAGATAAACCAAATTTTTCTTTAAATTCTTTCTCATCCATTTTCAAAATAAAATTTTTTATCTTGTAGTTGGTGATGTTGGTTTTAAAGGAAAATGTTTTTGGAAGTGTTATTTCTGTGTTCTCTAACATGGGATATTGCCTAATTTTTTTATCCTCCGATTTTAAAATAAATGTGGGGATTTCCCACTGGCCCTCCAGCCAATATCCCGTTTCTCTTTTAACCAAAAATATTTTATGCTTACTTTTTACCGCGATTCTAAGCAAGTTTAATTCAAAGTTTTTTTTCTCTTTCATTAATGTTTTAGGATATTCCAAAGGACTGCCCAATTTATAGGATTTGCAATTTTTGTTTAATGGGCATTCTTTGCAGTTAACTTTATTGGCCTGGCATATGACTCTGCCTAAATCCATCAAAGCTTCCATTAAATCCCTGGAGGAAAAATTTTTAAACTTTTCCACAATTCCCAGTTCATGGAGTTCTTTTGTTAAATCCTTTTTTAGATTTGGCCCCTTTGTAAGGGGGAGGGCAAAAAATCTACAGAGAACCCTTTCCAAATTGGCATCCAAGGATAGCGCAAATTTGTTGTGACCAATCGCCACTATGGCATTTGCGGTATATTCTCCAATTCCTTTAATTTCTTTTAAATTTGCAATATCATCGGGAATATTTCCTTGAAATTTCTTTAGAATTTCTTTAGCGGCCAGTTTTAAATTTCTGGCCCTGCGATAATATCCAAGTCCTTTCCAGGCCATAAGCAAATCTTCCTCGGATGCCTTTGAAAGGGAATTTAAATCTGGAAATTTGGATAAAAAATTTTCAAATCGGCCAATTACTGTAGGCACGGTAGTTTGTTGAAGCATGATTTCGGAAACTAAAGTCCCATAAAGGGATCTTTCCTTTCGCCAGGGCAAATTAGAAAATTGATTTTTGGACCAATCTATTACTTGGCTAAACATAGGATGTTTTTTTCCTACTAAAACAATCAGGCTATTTTGAAAGAGGATAACCTTTTTGAAATGGACATTAAAGGCTTTTTAAATAAAAATTTAATTAAAGTGAGAAAAAAATGAAATTTATTGCAATCTTTTTGTTGCTTATTACCTTCTCCAACTTTTCTTTTGCGGAAGAAAATATTGATGATTTTAAGACAACAGGACAAAAGTTGAGAGAAAAAAATATTTCAGAAAAGGAAATTTGTAACATGTCATGTGAATCCAAATTTCATAATTGTTATAATCGTAACTTAAAAAAAGTTATTGGATGCCTCAAAGAAATAATTATTTGTAAAAAAGAATGTAGCAAAACTAGTGGAAAAAAATAAAATGAAAAATATATTATTTATCCTTGTTCTTTTTTCTTTAGGAAAAAATTTATTTGCCCAACCATTAAATCCTCAAATGACCTTATATCCTCTTTGTTTTCAAGACAAAAAAACCTGTTTAATGGCCTCGGAAATTCTAAACCTACCTCCTTATGGAAATTTCAGAATTGGTTCCAAGTGTAGAGACAAAACACCAGGTGAAAAACAAAATAGAATTTGTGCTGACTTTAACGGGGTTTTAGGAATCGAAGCTTTTATTGATCTTCCTCAAATTGGCCAATTTCAATGGAGAAATCAATGTTACCCCAATATTTTTATGTGTAATAATGCGGCCCAAACTTGGGGACAACTTAGACATCCCTTTGGAAGGATCGACTTTCGAGTACAATGTGGCACATTCAATAGAAACTTTTGGCAAATGAATGATCAATTCATGAAATCTAATGGAATCCATAACTGCCCTATTTCGGATCCTATTGAACTAAAGATTCAAGCCATTCGGCTAAAATAACTAATCCTTCCTAATAAAACAGCCAATTGAATTTTTGTTTAAAAGGGATGCCTTTTGCACTATCTGTGCAACGGAAACTGCATTTCTAAGTCCTATTAGAGCATCATTTAGTGAGGCATTCTTATAAAATTTTTCTATTTCTTGGGACAATTCAAAAAACATGGCCTGGGCACGCTTTAGCCTTGAAGTATTTCTAGTTAACCCTACATAGTTCCACATGGTTTGTTTTAGGGTAAGCCAATCTTGATTTATTAGGGTATGATCGCATTCGGTGGAACTTTCTTCCCAATCTTTTATTAAATCATCAGGGTAAAAATCCAATCGTGATATCTGGTTGCAAATATCTAGTGCTGCCAAATATCCAAACGTGAGACCTTCCAAAAGAGAAGTGGAGGCTAACCGATTGGCCCCATGAAGACCAGTACATGCAACTTCGCCTACAGCATAAAGATTTTTCAAATTTGTTTTGCCGGTTAAATCTGTTTTTACCCCACCACAGGTGTAATGGGCCGCTGGAATTACCGGAATAGGTTCCGTAGTAATATCTATTTTTCTTTGGAGACAGTATTCAAAAATAGTTGGAAACCGTTCCCTTATCCAGTTGCTGTCTTTATGGGAAACATCCAAGTAAACACAGTCATGATTTGTACCGATCATTTCTTCCATTATGGATTGGGCAACCACGTCTCTTGGCGCTAATTCCTTATCAGGGTGATACTTATTCATAAAACGCTCACCCTTACAATTTAGAAGTATTCCTCCCTCACCTCTTACGGCTTCCGATATTAAAAATCGTTTGTGAGAGTGTTGTTCAAAAAATGTTGTTGGATGAAATTGGACGAATTCCATATCGGTTAATATGGCCCCGGCCCTTGATGCCATGGCATGTCCATCTCCTCTGGCCCCCTCGGAATTTGTATGGTGGAGGTATAGTGCACCCAATCCACCAGTGGCCAAGATAGTTACCTTAGAAATTGCTTTTCGAACTTTTCCTGCCTTTTGATCAAATAAATATGCACCGATTATTTTTTCCTCTTCATATCTTTGAGTAAGTGAAACCCCATGGTGCCTTGGGGTTAGCAGGTCAACTGCTGTATGAGAGGTTAATATTTTTAGATTTGGAAATCGCTTTTCATCCTTTAGATAATTTAAAAAAGAAGTTTGGATTTCTTTTCCGGTGTAATCTCCCTTAAAAAGGATTCTAGGTATGGAATGGGCAGCTTCCCTGGTTAGAAGTAGATTTCCGTTTTCATCTTTAGCAAAGCCAACTTTTACTTTATCTAAAAGGACCTCTTCTATAATTTTTGCAGAATTTTCCCTAAGACAATTAATTGCGGCATGATGGCTTGTATTTGAACTGGCCTTTTTTATATCACCTTCGATTTCTAAATCATCCGGTTTGGAAAAGATGATTCCACCCTGGGCCATACACGTATTTGTAGTGTTGGGATCCTCTTCTCTGGTTACCAGACCAACTGACAATCCCTTTTCCGCCATCTTTAAGGCTGCAGAGAGGCCTGCAATTCCCGATCCGATTATTAAGGCATCAAATTGATAAATCACTTCAACCTTTCCATCTTAAGGGAGATATCCACTCTTGGTGCAAATTGAGTTAGTCCACCAATGGAGATGGCATCTACGCCCCTAATTAAATAATTATTAAAATTATCTGGTGTAATCCCTCCAGAAACTTCAAAAGTGACCCCATCCTTTTTTAGATCCAGGGAGCTTTTAACCATTTGAGGAGTAAAGTTATCCAAAAGTAGATGTTTTATCCCTAGCTCTTGAGCTTGAATTACCTCAGAAAGATCTGATACCTCAACAATAACCGGAGTATAGAATCCCCCTAAAGATTGAAAAAATTCAAAAGATTTCTCTATACTTCCAAAAAACTTTTTATGGTTATCCTTGATCATCCAGGCATCAGTCTGTCCCAATCGATGGTTTTTTCCGCCACCTACCAATACAGCATATTTCTCAAGTGCCCTTAATCCTGGGGTCGTTTTTCTGGTATCTAAAACGGAAATATTAAATTCCTCCGCCTTATCCACAAACTCACGGGTATAGGTAGCAATGGATGTCGCCCTTGTAAGTAGATTCAGCGCCACCCTCTCTCCTAAAATTGCAATATCAAATGGTAATTTAAATAAAAAAGGGTCGGACATCTCATCAAATTTTTTCCCTTCCAATCCAGGAATCTCTAAATTGGAGCCTAAAAACTTAAAGGCCCCTACAAAGTAAGGGATCCCGGCCAACACGAGGGGGGATTTAAATTTAAGCTGACAGAGAACAGGATCTTTGGGGAGTTTTTCCATATAGGATAAATTCCTGTATAGATCGTCCTCTTGGAAGAAATTTTGCAGTTCTTGAAACATTTAATTTCCCAATTTTTTACTCATGGTTTCATAACTCTTAAATATTGATTCGTTAAGAATTTATTTTATTTGGGAAACTTTCACCTAATCAGTTGAATGAACCGGGTGCTTTTTATATTAATTACTACCTTTATCCTTATTTTATGCTATGAGTCAAAAAGATCAATTCCCACAAAAGAACCACTTTTTATTACCCGGCAAAAGGAAAAAGTTGAATCAGTTATAAAAGATAACAATTTATCCTCAGTTTTATTTGCCTATACGGTTGGAGGTCAAAAAGGTATTTCCAAATCTATCGTTTCCTCCCATAAAAACCTTTATCTTATTCATTTATTTACTCCATCAGGGCTTCATTTAAGTTCGCTATTTTTGTTCTTAACTCCTCTCTTGGCCTTTTTAAAATTTAAATCTTTTAATTATTTTTTCGTTTTGTCCTTTTTATTAACCCTTCCACCTTTTTTTCTGGATGGTTTTTTTGCGGTGAAAAGAGTTTCATTTTTAAAACTTCTTTCATTGTTGTTTCAACGTACAAAAAATAAATTTTCCCTATTCTGGATTTTTTTGTTGGCCTTCCTCCTAGATTTCTTATTCGGAACTTTTGATGGGGCGCCACTTAGCTTTATCTATAGCTTTTTGTTTTTGGGGCTAATATTTTCCCATCAAAAATGGCCATTTATTTGGCTCCCATTTTTCCTAATGCTGGGACAAATTCTAATTCATTTTTTTCTGGACACGCCCTTTTTACCATTAAATTTTATTTTAGGATTTTTTTTAACCTCTATTTTCACTTTTATTTTTCCCATTTTTTTTATTTCCTTTTGTTTTCCTGGGATATCCTTTTTTTCCAAATTCTTGCTCAGCGTGTTTTTATTTTTGATAAAATGGGGAAATTTTTATTTAAAACACTCCCCATCCATTTTTATATCCGGTGAGCTTCTTATTTTAATTCTTATTTTTATTTCTAGTTTAAATTTTAAAAAAAAAGCTACGGCCTTGATTATTTTTTCAATTTTTTCGTCTCCTGCCATTTTTAATTTAAATAAAATTGTGCCTCAGAGAAGAGATAGTTTTTATCTGGCCTTAGATAAAGAAGGAATTAAAAAAATTTCTCGAAATACCAAAGGGTATATTATTGAATACCACCAGGGTTGGAGATGCAGCTATGAATTTTCTCTCGGGGGGATAAATAAAAGCTGTCAGTAGGATAAAAGTTTTAAAAGTGCCTCTTTTACATTTTCCATCTGAGGCAGAATTTCATCTTCTAATGCAGGATTATAGGCAACGTGGGAATCTTTGGCGGTAACTCTTAATATAGGGGCATCCAAATATTCAAAACATTCCTCATTTACTCTGGCAGATATCTCTCCGGCAAATCCAGAAGTCTTAGTTTCCTCATGGCAGATTAGAAGTCTATTTGTTTTGAAAAGAGAATTTTTAAGGGATTCCATATCAAATGGAACTAAAGTTCTGGCGTCTAAAATTTCCACGGTTTTTCCAGTTTCTTTTTCAACAGCTTTTGCGGCATCTACAGATTTTTGTACCAATGCTCCCCAGGCCAAGATCGTGGCATCTGAACCTTCTTTTACAAGTCTTGCTTTACCAAATGGAATCATAAAATCTTCCCCGGGATCAGCTGATCTATTATAGCCCTGATAATAGAGATGCTTGTGTTCCAAAAATAATACGGGATCATCACATCTGATTGCAGTTCTTAATAATCCTGCGGCATCTGTTGAGTTGGAGGGAAAGACGACTCTAATTCCTGGGATATGAGTAAAAATAGATTCTCCGCTTTGGGAGTGATAAATCGCTCCACCCCTAAGATATCCTCCAATGGGCACCCTTACTACCATTGGGCTTTTAAAATCCCCTCCTGATCTATACCTCATAGTGGCCATCTCATTTTTAAGTTGCATGAAAGCTGTCCAGATATAATCAAAAAACTGAATTTCAACAACTGGCTTTATTCCTCTTGCGGCCATTCCCACTGCCCTTCCAATAATATTGGCCTCTGCTAATGGTGAATTGAAGACCTGTCCTTCGATGGAAACCCTTTGACAGCCGCGGGAAACAGAAAAAACACCACCTTTGCCTTTTAAATTGGGATCTTCAAGTTTTGAAAGATCAGAAAAATCCGCTACGTCTTCCCCAAACATCCTCATTAGGGGATTCCTTTTGATTTCAGATTTTAAAACATTGTTTATTGCCTGAGACATGGGGACGTCTTCTTTTCCAGAAAACTTAGGTGCTGTTTCAAATTCTAAAGAGGTAACATCTAAATCAGAAAAAAGATGGTCACAGGCGGTGGATTTTTCCGGCCAAGGAGTGCTTTCTGCTTTTTCTCTGGCCTCTTTAACCTCTAGATCAATTTCCTTTTTTAATTTTTCAAAGTCTTCCTGGGTGATAACCTTACCATCCATCAAAAGTTTGGGATATGAATTAAAAACATCCAAGCTTTTTTCATGGGATAGATCTTCTTTGGTTCGATAATTTGAGTGATCATCTGATAGGGAGTGACTATAAGGTCTGGTAACATTTGCATGAACCAAGGCCGGGCCTTCTCCTGATCTTAAATACTCTTCACATTCAACTGCAGCAGCATATGAATCTATTGGGCAGTTTCCATCACAGGTAAAAATTTTAAGTCCAGGAAAATGTTCCAAGGCCCTGGAAATTGATCCAGCAGGAGTCTGCACTCCAACAGGAACTGATATGGCATAGCCATTATCCTCAACCATAAAAAGAACAGGAAGTTTATTTACCACAGCAGTAGTTAGGGCTTCCCAAAACTCTCCTTGGGAGGTTGTTCCATCACCACTTGAAACATAAATGATTTCATCGGGATAGGAGTCCAAATTGGTTTTGATTTTTCTTTTTGCAAGAGATTGCAAAAATTTTCCTGCCTCGGCCAACCCTACGCCATGAAGAAATTGGGTACCTGTGCAAGAAGATTTAGACAAAATATTTAAATTTTTATTTCCAAAATGAACTGGCATCTGTCTGCCATGGGAAGCGCTATCTCCAGTATTTCCGTTCGCCTGGCAAAGCATTTCATAAGGGGTAACTCCCAATGAAAGGCAAAGGGCGCGATCCCGATAGTAAGGGACAAACCAGTCATATTTAGGCTTTAAAACTTTGGCAAAGGCAGATAGGACACCTTCATGGCCGGCACCGGAAATTTGGAAGAATGCAGTTGCGGCCTTTCTCATGGAAATCTCTGCATCATCTAATCTTCGAGATAAATAAATATTTTTTAAAAAACCGATTAAATCCTTGTTGGATAGGCCGTATTTTTTAGCAAGTTTTAACTTTTTTTCGACAGAGTTTTCTTTCATGGCATTTGTGCCCTTTGTTAGCTCAAGCATTGAAAATGTCCTTTGAGAAAATCTATAAAATCATTTAAGAAAAGTCTAATTTTGACTTACCATTCCAGAATTACTTTTCCCGCTTTACCTTCATTCATAATTTCAAAGGCCTTTAAGAAGTCCTTTGCAGGTAAAGTATGGGTAATTATTGGAGAAATATCCAGACCACTTTGAATTAATGCTGTCATTTTATACCAGGTCTCATACATTTCCCTCCCATAGATACCTTTAAGAATTAGGCCCTTAAAAATAACTTTGGACCAATCTATGGAAACAGGCTCTGGAAAGATCCCTAAAAGGGCCACTCTTCCGCCATGGTTTATAACTTCTAGTAGGTCATTAAAGGCAATTTTATTTCCAGACATTTCCAAACCGACATCAAAGCCTTCAACCATCCCTAATTCTTTCATGACATTGGTTAATTTTTCCTTGGTGGGATTAACTGTCCTAACTTTTGCCAATTTTTTGGCCAGGGATAATCGGTAATCATTTACATCGGTGATCACTACATTTCTTGCACCGACATGGGCCGCAACCGCTGCAGCCATGATTCCAATGGGTCCCGCTCCCGTAACTAAAACATCCTCACCCACTAGATCAAATGAAAGGGCCGTGTGAACTGCATTTCCAAATGGATCAAAGATGGCCGCCACTTCATCTGGAATTTCCTTTGGAATTTTAAAAACATTGGTGGCCGGAAGAACTAAGTATTCTGCAAAACAACCAGGACGATTTACACCTACACCTAATGTATTTCGGCAAAGATGTTGTTTGCCTGCCCGACAATTTCTGCAATGGCCACAAGTTATATGCCCTTCACCAGAAACTCTATCTCCAATTTTATATCCATTTACCTCACTACCAAGCTCCTCGATAACTCCAAAGAATTCATGTCCGGTAACTAAAGGTACAGGAATGGTTTTTTGAGACCACTCATCCCAATTAAAAATATGAAGATCTGTCCCACAGACAGCGGTTTTCTTAATTTTTATCAGGACTTCATGAACTCCTGGAGTGGGTTTTTCCCCTTCTTCCATCCAGAGTCCTTTTTCTCTTTTACTTTTTCTTAAAACTTTCATTTTATTACCTTAAGTTTTTTTCCAATTTTTTCGAAGGCCAAAATCGCTTTTACCAAATCTTCTTTTTCATGAGCAGCGGAAATCTGAGTTCTAATTCTAGCTAACCCCTTTGGTACTACGGGGTATGAAAATCCTATCACATATATTCCCTCTTTTAGCAGTTCATCTGCCATCGTTTTTGCAAGTTGGGCATCACCCAACATTACAGGTGCAATAGGGTGAATGCTTTCAGGTATATTAAAACCCAGCTTTTTCATTTCTTTGCGGAAAAATTGGGTATTATCCATTAATTTGATTCTTAAATGACCTGATCCTTCCAACATTTCCAAAACTTTGATGGAGGTTGCGGCAATAACCGGAGCTAAAGTGTTTGAGAATAAATAAGGTCTAGATCTTTGCCGCAAAATTTCTACAATTTCTTTTTTTCCCGAGGTGTACCCACCTGATGCTCCGCCTAAAGCTTTGCCCAAGGTTCCTGTAATTATATCCACCCGATCCATTACTTGGCAGTATTCATGAGTACCTTTACCTTTTTCACCGATAAATCCTACTGCATGGGAATCATCAACCATTACAAGGGCATCATATTTGTCCGCAAGATCACAGATGGCCTTAAGATTTGCTAGGTATCCATCCATGGAAAAAACTCCATCAGTAGCAATTAATCTAAATCTAGATTTTTGTGCTTCTTTAAGTTTTTCCTCGAGGTCTGCCATATTGTTGTTTTCGTACCTAAACCTTTGTGCCTTACAAAGTCTGATTCCATCGATAATGCTGGCGTGGTTTAGAGAATCGGAAATCACTGCATCTTCTGCTCCAAGAAGAGTTTCAAATAATCCACCATTGGCATCGAAACAGGAGGAATATAAAATAGTATCTTCCATCCCCAAAAACTGGGAAATTTTCTTTTCTAATTCCTTATGTACATCTTGGGTTCCACAGATAAATCTAACAGAGGACATTCCAAAGCCATATTTATCAATGGAATTTTTTGCTACAGTTTTTAAATCAGGATTATTGGCCAACCCTAAATAGTTATTGGCGCAAAGATTAATTACATCGGATCCTTGAGATAGAATATGGGCCCCTTGAGGGGATTTAATGATCCGTTCTTTTTTAAAAAGTCCCTGTTGGTCAATTTCACTTATCTGATTATTTAAATATTGGATAAAATCTTTTCGCATAAATTCATCTCTGATTTATGCTTTTTTATATCAAAAAGTCTTCTTTTTCTAGATTCCGTAGGACATGGAAAGAACAAAACGGCGGTCCTGAACCGTTTGTCCAGGGGCAAGAGTGGCCTGGACACCATAAGTGGAAAGATTTAGAGTCAAATGAGACCAGGTGAATCCAAATCCACCTGATAGATATCCATCTAGCCATCCCAATCTTAAAAAGGCCTGGCGATAATAATCAAGTTCCATGCTTGCCTCAAATCGATCCTTATCTTGGACATTAGAATTCTCCCTGAGGGCATCTACATAATCCGCCTCAAGGTGAAGCCTGGTTTCCTTTCCCACTTGCGGACTTAGGGAAAATGCCACCGTTAAATTTTGAGGATAAGGTGATACTGGAGCTGTCCCATAATTATCGAAGGTATTACCCGCAATATTCTGATAAGCTGCTGATAAAGTAGGGAGCCAATCGGAGGGGTAGGTAAATTTAAATCCAGCTATCCCAAAATAACCCTGGCCCCTGTTGTAGTCATCACTTTCAATAATAATTGATTGGTCTGCCGGAGACTGGCCATCCAATTCTTTTCTCCAAATATAAAGGCCAGTTAGTCCAAGTTTTATGACTCCACCTAAAAGGGAAACATTAAAACCTAAAAATGCTCCTTGGTCCTGTCTGTAGATATACTCAACTGTTGGTGAGGAGGAATCAGGAATGCCCATATAGGTTCTCTGGGAATAAAAATATCCGGCAGCAAAATATCTGGTTACAAGATTTGGAACAAAATTAAACCTGGTGTAGGCCAAATTTTTTCCATCCTCTAGCATCAACTGTCTGATACCATCGATGGATAAGGCCCCCAATAAATCTTCCCAAAAATTTGAAGTACCAAAAGTCATATTTATAAGATCAATATCGTTATCAAAATAAAGATCTGAAATTCTAAGATCTAATTTTCTAACGGTTCCAAGTCCCGCTGGATTAAAAAAAGGCGACATTGAATCATCAACTCGAGCAGAAAAAGCATTTCCAAGTGCCATAGATCTACCCGAAACTACTAATTCTGGGATGATGGTGTCATTAAAAGTTAATTGGGCGAATGACAATATTGGGAATAATAAAATTAAAAATTTAATCACCCTTAAATTATAAGGGGATTTTCCTAAGATAGGAAAGGACTTCTGGTTCTACCAGGAAATCGGGGGCTGGAGCTTCTGATAAATTTACCCTGGAGCTTTTTAATGGATTCAATTCTTTTTTCCGCCATCAAATCGGTTGCCTTATATACTGGTAGATTATTTTCTTCCGCAAACTTGAAGATTTTCAAGGTTGTATCATAGATTGTGTTGACCATTCTTTCTGATTTTTCATGGCTCCATCCCTCAAATTCTGTGGAAACATTCATTAACCCGCCCGCATTAATAAGATAATCTGGGGCATAAAGGATTCCTTTTTTCTTAAGAATATCTCCATGATCATTTCTGGCAAGCTGGTTATTGGCCGACCCTGCAACTATTTTGCATTTTAATTTATCGATGGTTTCATCATTTATTGTCCCACCAAGGGCACATGGAGTGTAAACGTCACATTTAAGAGAATAAATTTCATCCACTCCTACTATTTCAATATTTGGAACTTCTTCTTTAATCAAATCCAAATGTTTTTTACTAATATCGGACACAAATACTTTGGCCCCATTATTAACCAAAAGTTTTGCCAAGATTCTTCCTACTGCCCCAGCTCCTTGCAAAGCAAAGGATTTTCCCTTAACTGAATTGCCACCATTTACTTTTAAAAGAGAAGCCTCAATCCCCCTATAAACACCCAAAGCGGTATAGGGAGCAGGATTACCTGATCCACCATGCGCCTGAGGAACTCCAGTTACAAATGAAGTTTCTTTATAAATGTCTTGGATATCCTCTTCGGTGATATTTACATCCTCAGCGGTTACATATCTTCCATTTAAAGATTCTATAAATTTTCCATAAGACCTGAAGAGGGCCTCGGATTTATCTTTATCTGGATCTCCAATAATGACAGCTTTTCCTCCTCCAAGATTTAGCCCTGAAATAGAGGCCTTATAAGTCATACCTTTACTTAGTCTTAATACATCTTTTATGGCCTCTTCTTCATTTTTATATGGCCACATTCTGGTTCCACCCAAAGATGGCCCTAAAATTGTACTATGGATTGCCACTATGGCCTTAAGATTACAGGTTGGATCAGAGAAAAAGACGACTTCTTCATGACCTTCTTGGTATAATTTTTCAAAGGTAAGCATAAAATATCACTTTGTTATGTTGAATTGCGCCATCATATTAAAGCACTTTGGGAAATTATATGCACACAGTGTCATTTGTGAATGAAGAAGGTGAAAAACAATTTGAGGTTAGCGATGGGGAGCTAATCTGGGACGAGCTCGACCGATTGGGCACCAAACTTCCTGCCGGCTGTCTGGCTGGCTCCTGTGGTACTTGTAGAATAAATGTCCTTGAAGGATTTGAATCACTTGCTCCAAAAGGAGCGATTGAAACAGAAACTGTCAATCACCTGATGGAGCAATATAAGAAAAAATATGGCGAGGAATTTTTAAAGGCAAAACATATCCGACTTGCCTGTAGGGCAAGGATTAAAGGTTCTTTTAAGTTTTGCTCTTTGAAAGAAAAAATTTAGCCCTTTTTTCCCTGCGAATCCTATAATCAATTGTATCTGCACTATCCACGGCCTGATCCCAGGCCGTATAAATTTGTTTTTTAGTATTGGCCCTTAAATCCCCAACAACAAACAAGTTGGGAATGGTACTCTCCCCTTTTTCATTGGTAATAACAAATCCACGTTCATCGATTTGGGCACCAATTTCTTTGGCCAAATGATTATGAATTATCATTCCCAATGAGACAAAGGCCATTTCAGATTTTACTAGCGTTCCATCTTTAAGCAAAAAACCGTCAAGATTTTTTCCATCGCCTATAATTTCCAAAATTTCCTGTTCAAATACTTTTATATTATGGCCATTTAGGAGGCCCCAAACTTCTTCGCCAAAATTTGGAATTGCTCCATTCGTTAAAATATTCATGGATGGATTTTGGTATCTCTCATAAAGCATAATTGCCACCCAACCGGCATTATCATTATGACCTATTACTGAGGTGTTTTTATCCAAAGTGTGGTGGCCGTCGCATCGTAAGCAATAGTCTATTTGGGAAATATTGGCATATGGGAATACCGGTTCAATTGATCCTTGAATATGGGGCTGGATATCCATCACTCCTGTGGCCAAAATAACATACTGGCAAAGATAGATTTCCTTTTTATCATCCTCAAGTAGGAAAAGACCTTCTTCATTTCTTTTAATGGAAATGATTGATCTATTTTTCTTAAAATTAAAATTTTTTTCAAAGGGAGAATTTTTTATCCAATCGATAGTTTCCCGATTTGGATCCTCTATACCCTTTTTATAATGGAAATAACCGGGAATATTTTCCACTTTGGACACCCAAAAACCTCTAGATCTTTTTTTATCCAGGGATGATCCGGGAAAAAAAAGACAGGGGTGGTTATTTAATATGCAGCGAAGAAGGCCCATGACTCCACCAGATCCTCCTCCTATTATTGCAATTGGATAAATCATGTTTGAGGTTTTGAGGATGAATTTGGTGCCGGCTCTCCAACCAGGTTTCTAATTCTAACTTTTTCTATGAAATAATTTTCAACCTTATAAATTTCGAAAATATGGTCTTCATAAACCACGATTTGTCCCTTTTTAGGAAAATTATTTCCGATCATTTCAAGAAGAAATCCGGAAAGAGTGGAATAATTGGGACTTGCCGGAAGTTCAACATCGTATTCCGAACTTAGATCCCTAATAGAGATGATTCCTGGAACTAGGATTCCTTTTTGCCCCTTTTCAAGAACTAAATCCTCTTCATCGACATCATATTCATCATGAATTTCGCCCAGGACCTCTTCAATTATATCTTCAATAGTTATTACTCCCACCACTAGTCCTGATTCATCCTTAACCAAGGCCAAATGGAGTTTTTTTCGATTCATGGTTTCAAAAACCATCTGAATCTTCATATTTTCAAATACAAAAAAGGGATCCCTTACAACGTCTCTTGCTTTAAAATTTTCAATCTGGTTTTCATCTACTGCAAGTATGGATTTGGTATGTAAAAATCCGATGCACTTATCCAGATTTTCCTCGCATACAGGAAATCTTGAATGAACATTAAGCTTTACATAATCCAAAAGCTGCCGGTAATTCCAATCCACTTGGACAAATTTAATTTCCTGCCTTGGGATCATTACATCTTTTACTTTGATGGTGGGAAATTCTAAAATATTGGAAAGCATGTCCAATTGTTTGGAATCAATTGATTTTTCTCTCCCTGCCTTAGAGACCATATATTCAAGATCTCTCTTGGTAATTAGCTTGGCCTTTACTACGGCGCTTTCCCCTAAAACTTTTTTAGTTATAAAGGCCATCAAATGGACGATTGGGAAAAGAGTATAATAGTTTATTTGTAAAAATCTAATTGCCGGAATTGAAATTCTTTCGGCCTGGGCCATCCCGAAAGTTTTTGGGATTACTTCTCCAAACATTAAAATTGCAAAAGTTGAAATACCTACAGCTATCCCCAGATGACTTTCACCAAAATATTTGGTGGTTACCACGGTAACCATTGTTGAAAGAATAATATTTACAAGGTTATTTCCCACTAAAATTGTGGTCAGAAGTTCAGAAGGTTTGTCGATCATGAACTTCATAGATTTCGCCGCCGGCCCACCTTCATCAATTATTCTTTTTGCACGATCAATTCCCACTGATAAAAGAACGGATTCAGAACCCGAATAAAATCCCGAAGCAATCAAACAGGCCACTATTGTGAATAATTCATAACCTTGAATTTCTTGCATGATTTAAAATCCAATAATTTTAAAAATTATCTAAAAAAGGGATAAAGATGTCTAGTTTGGTCAGTGGGTTAGGGGTTTTCCCTTAAAATCATGATCGGAATAGACAATCCGATCATTCATTTCATGATCAAAGGGCCTAATTTCACTAATATTGGAAATTTTTCTAAAAATGGTCTGACATTTATAGCAAATAGCAATATTTCCGAGTTTTTTAAAAAGGATTAGATCAAAAATATATAGAACTATAAAACTAATTCCATAGGACCAAATGGATAAAATCGCCGCAATGACAAAGAGAATAACCCCTAATTTTCTATTAAAATCCTTTTGAGAATAAAAATCCATCCTATGGCATTTCGGACATTGTTCAAGTTTCCCTTCAAGTTCCTTTTCTGAAAAGGAGACGGGTACATTCTCCGAACATACCTTACAAGTGGCATTTTTAATTTCCTTATCTGGATGTAAATAAATCGCAGATCCACACCCGGGACAAGTTATAGTGACTTCCATCATAAATAGATCCCGTACCTAAAATAAAAATAATTGGAGATCAGCTCTGCGGCCAAAACAAAAAAGGTCATTACGTACAATACTCCGGTAGCCGATTGGATGGACCTCATTTTAATCAGCCTATAAGCAAAATAGCTTAGAAGTCCAATAATGAAATAGCCCCAAAGCATTCTCATGGAAAAAATTATTACTAAAAAGGAATTGGATAACTCCATTTGCTGTTTCCCCAGGAAAGCAATGGTAGAAAAGACAATTTTAAATATAAGCAAAAACCACAAAATATACATGGATATTTTTAGGGGTTTTTCACTTAATTTGGGGTTTACCAAATACCAATGCCCTAAGGTCATGGAAAATGTGATAAGCCCCAATACCATAGAGGAAGAGAAGAAAAATAACTGTTCCCATAAATTAGGACCGTTAAACAAGTAAAGAATCGCGACCAAACAAAAACATTGAACAAAATAATGTATCCACATAGATGGGGACCTTTCATCTTTATGCAAAATTGCAGAAGTGAAAAAAGATCCTAGTCCCACTAACGAAAGCCAAGGAAGAATTCCTAAAAATCCAAAAACTCCGACATAAAAAGCCGTAGCGATCAAAAGGGTTACTCCGCAAATATTGTTGATAAGCCTGAAAAAACCGCCTCCAAACTCCCGAGAATTAACTATGGGAGAAAAAAGGATCATCCCAAAAGCAAGGGAGAAAAGAAAAAATTGACCGGTATTTTTTAAGGCCTCCATAAAATATCCCAAAAATTAGACTCCACCTTTAAATAGTCGGCGACCTCATCAATCACCAGGTGATTAATAGGTGGAATTTTTCCCTTTAGATACCCTGATTTATCTTTAAAATCTATATTTTCCCACCTGCCTTTATCAGGAGAAATCTCCGTAAAAGGGCTTAAAAATACATGTAAAATGATATTTTTTCCTTCATAGGAGTAGGAATAGGTCTTAAAATCAAAAAGCTTTGGCGGTAAAACCCCAACTTCTTCCAAAACTTCCCTTCTTGCTGCCAAATTAGCACTTTCCCCTTGGTGGATTTTACCCCCGGGAAATTCCCAAAGGCCATTAAGCGGACCGGTTTCTATTCTTTGTTGCATCCAAATTGAAAAAGATGAATTCCCTAAATCTTTTATAAATAAGACTATGGAAACTGGAACGACTTTATTCATAGATTTTAAAACGGGATCTAAGCTCTAAAATGGCTTCGGCCAAAACCACTCCCAATACTATAAAAAGCGGGTCTCCAAATTTGGATAAAAGAGCAAGAGTTACCCCGAAAACAATCGGAGCAAGGGAAGAAATAATTTTGGTGGTCAAATATATTTTAAATCTTTGTGATGCTTTTTTAAAAAGAAGGTCAAAAAGATAGATCATTCTTAATAGACTAAATTTATATTTTTTGGAATTTACTCTTTCCAAGACCCCAGGAGCATTCACTGTAACTGGCCAGAAAAATCCCAGGGTATAAAGAAGTTGATTATACCAAGTGGCCCCGGTTCCTTTTAAAATTGCCCAAAGAAATAAAAAAGGAATAAAGACCAAAAGGTAATATCTAATTAATACTTTATTTTGCAACACCTACTGCCCTTGTCTCACGAAGCACTGTAACCTTAATGGTACCAGGATAAGACATTTCTTCCTCAATTTTTTTGGCAATATCTCTAGAAAGTAGAACGGCCCCTTCATCAGAAACCTTATCATTTTCAACAAAAACCCTAACTTCCCTTCCACCAGAGATGGCAAAAGATTTTGAAACACCTTCAAAACTATTTACGATACTTTCAATATCGGTAAGTCTGGAAACATAGGATTCGACCATGGCCTTTCTGGCCCCGGGTCTAGCACCAGATAATGCATCCGATGCCGCTACCAAATGGGCCAAAATGGTCTCAGGTTTTTCATCATCATGGTGAGCACGGATGGCATGAACAATTTCTGGAGACTCTCCATATTTTTTGGCGAAATCCGCCCCAATTACCGCGTGAGATCCTTCTGCTGAAGCATCAATAACTTTTCCTATATCATGTAAAAGTGCTGCCCTTCTAGCTTGCTTTACGTTTTGACCAAGTTCTTGTGCCATGGCCCCACAAATAAAAGCAGCTTCCAAAGCATGCTGATATTGATTTTGTGTGTAAGAAGTTCTCCAATTTAGGGCACCCACTAGCTTTAATATCTCCGGATGGATTCCATGAACGCCTATTTCCATTTGGGCCTTCTGACCCATATCCAAAAGGACCTTATTCATTTCCGATCTGGATTTGTCATGAAACTCCTCGATTTTGGCGGGATGGATTCTTCCGTCAGCGATTAACTTTTGCAGTGTCATCCGGGCAATTTCTCTTCGAACCACATTAAAGGAGCTGACTACAACAATTTCTGGGGTATCATCGATAATTAAATCAACACCACAAATTTGTTCAAAGGCACGAATATTTCTTCCATCCCTACCAATCAATCTTCCCTTTAAATCATCAGATGGAAGATCCACAGAGGTAATTGCTTTCTCAGCGACGTATTCACCGGCAAAACGCTGAATGGCAATACCAATAATTCTTTTAGACATTTTTTCGGAGTCTTCTCTGGCTTCTTCTTCAAGCCTTCTTAAATTTTTGGCAAATTCAACCTTGGCCTCTTCCTCCATAACTTTTACAAGGGAGCTTTTTGCCTCTTCCCGGGTCATTTGGGCCACTTTGCTTAGTTCTGTGGAAACCTCTTCCTGTTTTCTTTTAAATTTATCGGCCTCTTCTACCACCCTAGCTCTTTGGACCTTAAGTTCTTCTTCTTTCTTTCTAATTTCGCCGATTTCTCTTTGTCTCTCCTCGATCTTCTGATCTAATATAGCTTCTTTTTTTGCCATACCGATCTCTTGGCTTTTGATATCATTTTGCCTTTTATAAATTTCTTTCTCTAAAATTTCCCTTTCTTCTCTGGCAATATCTTTGGCCTCTCTCCTGGCATTGTATTTAATTTCATTTGCCTCTTTTTTGGCCTTTTCAATTATTTCATTTTCTCTTTCCTTTATTTTTTGAGCATTCGCCTTGGCCCTAATAAAAACAACCAGGGCTATTATTCCTGCTCCTAAAATAAACGCTAAAATAATACTTATGGGTTCCATTACTTACTCCTGTTACCAATCACCCCATTTTCTGTAACAACAAAATCGACTTTTTGGTCATGGGGTTGGGCCAAAACGTCATCTACAATCTGCAATTCAAAACAAATACCAATCTTCATTCCCTTAAAACCGGAAAGATACCGGTCATAGTGTCCTCCACCTCTACCGAGACGAAGACCTTTTTTAGTGAAGGCAATTCCCGGAATCAACAAAACATCTGGTGTTACCCTTTGATGATGAAGATCCGGCTCCTTAATAGAATACTCACCCCTTTCTTTTAATTCAGAAAATGGGGCCAAAAAAAAATCCATTTTTTCTTTTTCAATTCTGGGGAAAGCAAGCTTTGGAAAATCCCTCATTGCACTAAACCAAATAGGTTCCTCTTGAATTGGGGAATAGCCCCCTAAACAATAGTTTTTTGAATTTTCATTTTTCAAAAATTCAATTAAATGCTTGGAAATTTCCAAACTTTGCTTTTCCTGCTCTTCCTTAGTTTTCTTTGAAAGCAGATTTCTAATCGTCTTTCTAAGTTCAACTTTAGAAAGGGCCATCTAAATTACCTTTTTAAAAGGAAGAAAAAGGTGAATTTTACGAAATGGGCGCTATTTCCTCAAGATACTGTAGGGCATCTTTGGCGCTCATATGAAGCTTATTGATACTATCTTTAAATTCCGTCTTAAGATCTAAATTTTCTTTTGCAAATTTTAGTGCCAAAAGTATTGCAATTTGACCAGGTTCTAAATTTGGCATGGTTTTTCTTAATATATCTGCTTCATTTTGGACAAAGTTGGCTATTCTTTCGGGAGAATGGGTAGATCCGTCATTATCTGGCCGAAAAATTACTTTGTAACCAAGTACGTTAAATTCGCTTTTTCCTTCATTATAATTCATCTATTGAAAGACTACCTTTTCTTCATTTTATCGTCAATTAAAGACCCAAAAGGGCCTTTAAATAATCATCTAGCTGGAAGGGATTCAAATCCTCCACAGATTCCCCAACCCCAATATATATAATGGGAACTTTTAAATCCTGAACTATCGGCACCGCTGCACCTGCTTTGGAGGAACCATCACATTTGGTAAAAATGATCCCTGTTAAACCTAGATATTTATTAAATTCCTCAGCTTGACGTATTGCATTTTGTCCAGAAATTGCATCGATAACCAAAACTACATGCTGAGGAGCACTTGGGTCTAATTTTTTTAGCACTTCTTTGGACTTTTTAAGCTCTTCCATTAAATTTTCTTTATTGTGCAAACGCCCCGCAGTATCAAGAATGCAATAATCAGCTTTCACATTTATGGCCCGTTCTAGAGCACCATATGCCACTCCGCTTGGACCACTTCCTTCCTTGGCCCTCAAAATTTCAGCATTTGCCTTTTTACACCAAACTTCCAATTGATCTACAGCAGCCGCTCTAAAGGTATCACCTGCACCGACAACTACCTTGGCCCCTTGTGAGGTTAATTTCATGGCAAGCTTTCCAATCGTGGTGGTTTTTCCCACTCCGTTTACACCTACAATCATAATTACTTTTGGAAGTCCCTTGGGGGCATTAGGATCAAACTTGATTAAAGAAGGATCTACTTTATCCTGTATTCCTTTAATTTTTTCTTTTAAAAAATTAAAAAGGAAATCTTTAAATTTTTCGGAATCTGTTAGGTCATTTCTCCCTTCAAGTTGCCCAACTAGTTCTTGAACCGTTTTAGGGCCTAAATCGGATCCATAAAGAAGTTCTTCAATATCATCTAAGGGAAGGGTTTCACCGCTAAAAAGCCCACTTAATTTTCCCCAAACTTCAGACCTAGATCTGGAAAGCCCATTTTTAAGCCGGTCGGTCCAGGTAATTTTAACTTCTGGTACCTTAGGTACTTCAGGAACAATGGCCGGTGCTTCAAATTTTTCAGGTTGTTTTTTCTTTCTAAGAAAAAATAAAAGTGAAAGTACAATAATAACGCCAAAAATATAGGGCATATAACTCATTATTTGATTCATAGGAGGGTCTAGCTAACACAATTGCATATTTTTGGAAAGCTTATGCTTTGCAATAAAGATTTGTTATTGTAAGTTCCACTCATGGGCCATCATGAAAGATTTAAACTTATTGAGATCATAAGATCTTTTTTCAAACAGGAAGGATTTATCGATGTGCTCACTCCACCAGCCGTGGAAAACCCAGGAATGGAAACCCATATCCATCCCTTCCAATTAAAAAGTATTAAAAATGGAAAGGATGTGCCCCTTTTTCTTCATTCATCACCAGAATTTTGCATGAAAGAACTCCTTTCTCAGGGAATGGAAAAAATATTTACAGTCTCTTATTGTTTTAGAGATGAGCAGGATTCTCCCATCCATCGCCCACAATTTTTAATGCTCGAATGGTACAGGGCAAATGAGAGATATGAAAAAATTATGGAAGATTGCCAGAAATTAATAAACTTCTGTCAAAAACACTTTCCCAAAAACCAAGATTTTGGCCAAATTAAAAAGAAAACAGTCCAGGAAATTTTTCTTGAAACCCTAAATTTGGATATCCTAAATTATTTGGAAAGGGAAAAATTGGCCAATCTAATTAGAAATCAATTTCCAGAAGTTCCTATCCCAAAGGAGGAGCTAGAGTGGGATGATTATTTTTTTCTACTCTTTTTAAATTTAGTGGAGCCCAAGCTTGAAACAAAATCTCCTCTTTTAATCTATGAATATCCAGCTCCATTATCTGCTTATTCCACCTTAAAAAAAGAAGATCCCCGGGTTTGTGAAAGATTTGAAATTTATTGGAGGGGAATGGAGCTTTGTAATTCCTTTAATGAACTAACCAATCCCCATGAACAAAAAAAGAGATTGCAAGATCAAAACCAAGACAAAAAAAACCGATATAATTATTCTCTCCCCTTTCCAAAAAAGTTTCAGTCGGCCATGGACAAAGGTATACCACCATCAAGTGGAATTGCATTAGGGGTGGAAAGATTTTTATCCGCACTTACTGGAATTGAAAATCCTTTTTGGGAATAATCTTATTTATTCAAATGGTTCAAAACTTTCTGAAGTTTAATGATCATTTCAGACTTAATCAATTGGATAGGAACCGATTGAGCCCATTTTCGGTGAAATTCTTTACTTAAATTTTTTCTTGTTTCATTGTTAATGGTGAATGGATATTTTTCGGCAATTTCCGCTGAGAAAACTGCATACCAGTCATAGAGTTCATTAAACCGGGGAGAAAAAGCATCCATTATTTCAAGAGCATTGTCGGTTAAATCACTTTTTAACTGATAGAAGTTTACCTTTTCCAACGTGCTTTTATCATAGGTAATATTTAAATATTTTTTGGTAAAATATTCTACAAATTCAATGGTATTGTCGGTTAGTGGTAAGGGTTTTTCAAATAACTTGAAATATTCTACATTGTTTATAATGGCCCGATAAACTCCCTCACGAGTCCCGCCTTGTTCCAAAACATTAATCCAACTGGATAAATTTTTCTGATCTACTTCTACGCCCAAAACTTCTCGGTAAAGCTCCCGAATATATAGAATATTTAAATCTCGAATTTTTTGAAAGGGAATAGCATTTTTATTAATATTTTCTTCCTCAATATTACTCTTTAAAGAAGTAGCACTAACTTCCACCTGGGGTATGGGAGGTAGGACGATTTCTTTTTGAATCTCAGCAGGAGGTTCACCAAAAATTTGATTTACCAGATCTTTACCTAAGATCGATTCTAATACAGGCCTGTATTTTTCGGTATAGGAACAACCATTTAAAAAAAACAATAAACATAAAATTTTTATCATGTTTAAATTATACAGGTATTCTTTTTTTTATTCTATAAAATGTATTGGATGAAATTTTTAAATCCGTGGTGGTTTTTCTGACTCTTTTTTTATTTGTCTTATAAAAATGTCCCAAGATATCCTCCTCAAGGGCCTGGATAAATTCGGTCAGGCCATTTTCCCTAACCAGTTGATACATAGTGGGGTCTTGAAATAATCTAACTTGATTTGAATTTTTAAAAAACTTTTTTCCCAAATGATCTTTTAAAATTATCCCTCCCCTTACCATCCTTAGACACTCCACTAAATTTAAGAGCTCCCTAACATTTCCCGGCCAGCCATAATTTAATAAAATTTCTAATGCCTCCTCTGAAAAAACTATTTTTCTGGACCCTTTGGCCAAAAAATATTCAATCAAAAGAAGAATATCCTCTTTCCTTTCCTTCAATCCCTTTATAGTAAGGCCCTGCCCTTCTATTCTATAGAAAAGATCACTTCTAAACCGTCCAGACTTTTTCAAATCTTCCATATTTTCACAGGTCGCACTAATTAGAAAAAATTCAGAATACTCTCTTCTATCGCCACCTACAGGTAAATAAGATTTATCATCTATGACCTTTAGGATTTTTTTCTGGATGCCCAGGGGCATGGTGGCAATCTCATCCAAAAATAATGTTCCTCCATTTGCAAGGGATATCAGCCCCTTTTTATCCGCTATTGCACCTGTAAATGAACCTTTTTTATAACCAAATAACTCTGATTCAATTAGAGATTCAGATACTTCGGAACAATTTAGAGCAATGAATGGTTTCCTAGTTCCAAACAAATATTCATGAATAATTTCTGCTATTTTTGTTTTTCCCACGCCTGTTGGACCGGTAATAAATAATGGTCTTTCTTGAAGGGCAAAATTGTCTAAAAATTCAACCTGGGACCAAAATTCTAAATCATAGGTTTTAATCCTTTTGGATAAAAATTCTCTTAAATTTGTCTTTGATAAAAGGTTTTCCATAAAACTTGATGAAATTGGACCAGAAATAAAGTGAATGCATCCCATTTCATAACATTTGGCTATAAAATCAGTACTCTTTAAATCCGAGTAAACCACAAAAGATAAATTTTTATCTTTTAATGATTTCAACAAATTAAAAAAGGATTCTGTTTCAAAACCCCTTTGACATAAAAAAACTATTTTAAAAAGTTGGCCTTCCAACAAATTGTTTATTTCATCAAAATTATCGGACTGAAAAACCTCACCCTTGGCCCTAAGACTAATCGTTAT
Organism: uncultured Bacteriovoracaceae bacterium; assembly: GCA_964400895.1. Classification (GTDB taxonomy): domain Bacteria; phylum Bdellovibrionota; class Bacteriovoracia; order Bacteriovoracales; family Bacteriovoracaceae; genus CAYNWL01. The sequence goes on along the minus strand of CAYNWL010000002.1, from coordinate 430,089 downwards.
TTCCTTAGGAAAATAATCATCCCTATCCAAAATTAAAAATTTCATTTCTGACAAAATAGATAAGAAAATCCTATTTTGTCCTCAAAATTTTCAGATTAAACACCCAGGAAGAAATATCTTCCTACTCCTCCTGCCAATAAACAAATTTTATCAAGGTGTCGATATAAAGGTATGAAAATACTAAATACCACGTTTTTAACTTTAACCATTTTTCTAATTTCAGGTTGTATCCCGGACAGTTTTACTAACTGGAATTTGGCGCCTCCATCCTCGCAAAATTCTGGCACCAGTGGTGCAGTACCGGGTCAGCCAAGCACAAACAATCCACCTGCTCCTACTTCCATAGCTTATACACCTGAACCTCCAGTATATGAATTCAATCTGACAAAAGATGCATCTTCAACCATTACAGATTTGGTTCCCATTTCAACTGGCGGAGGAGAGATTACCGAAGGCTTTATTACTTTTTCCTTGGCCCAAGTTCAGGATGTAAATGGAGTTTCAACAAAGACCGTCTGGCCTAATACTTTATCGATGGATCCAAACACAGGAATAATTTCAGGAAGGCCCAATCAATTTATTAATCATAATACATATACTATTAATGCTCTTCCCTTAGGTGCCATTACACCCATTCAGACAAAAATTATGATTAGTATGGCAACTCGGCCTGAAGCTTTGATCTATCCCCAAAAAAATGGGCAAAATCTTTTATTGGAAGTAAGTACTCCACAAAACTTTGCCGTGGGAGATCCCATTTCTGGCCAGAATAATTCCAAAGGTACAGTAACCTCTGTAGATCAAAAAAATAGAATAATTTATGCCACAGTTTCCTGTACATCTCCTAATGGTGTTTGTCCTAATTTCAATGTTGGTGACAAAATTGATAACAAATCCAGCTACTTTATCGAACAATCCACCATAAACAAGGTGGTATATGGATTTACTACCACTACGGGTATCACTAATATGACTCCCATAGTTAATCCGCCAGAAATTAGCTCACAACTTCCACAATTCGCAATTTCACCAAAATTACCAACCGGTATAAATTTTAATTCAACCACAGGGCAGATTTCAGGAACTCCAACGGCTCAACTTCCAAACACACAATATACGGTCACCGTAAAAAACATTATAAACCAAACTGCAAACGTCATTCTTAATTTGCAAGTTTTGGCAGTTGCCACGCCAACTTCTCCAGACAAAGTGGAATATGCTTATAGAGGAGGAGATCGTATAGTATTAGAATTAACTGACATTAATACCTTTCCAGCCGGTGGCAAAATTTCCAATAAAGATGGAACGGTTGGAACGGTAATTGGTAACCTAACTGTTGCAGGAAATGGTGGTGCTGGTGGTACCCAAAATATAACTCTTGTAGATATTGATTTAAATAGCTCCTCATCTTTTAAAGCAAATGAATTAGTTGATAATGGTTACCCTTATATTTTACCGGCCACAACCATAGGAGCAGCTGAGCCAATTTTAGTACATAAAATAAAATCTCCATTTAATTTTCCTCCAATCCTTTCACCAAATTTAACCGATTCTGATAAGCTAACTCTGACCTGGAAATCTGAACCAGAACTTCCCCACCTTTGCCAAAGTATTGCTAGTACTCCAACGACCTATTTTATAGAAAATACAAACGATCCTTTAGATGCTGCTTCTTGCACCAATGCTCATGGAACTTGCTCTATACCAGCATATACAAATGCAATCGCCTGCGCCTCTGCGACTCCAACTGCAGGAACATGGACCACAAGTGCAAAATTTCTAACTGAATATAAAGACGAATTATGGTTTAATAGAAGAACTGGTGTCTTTGGAGCAGATAATCCCCAAAAAACCTTTCCAGGTAGAACTTTTACCGTTTCTGTTACAAGCTTAACTGGGGTTACCCTCAATACTACCACAGCAATTAGCTTTGAAGATATCCCCAAAAACTTAAGTTATAATAGTGATGTGCTATTGGAAGTTGATGATGATTCAGCTTTTGATATCGGAGATTTAGTTTCTTCAGATGGTAACGGTGTAGGTGTAATAACTTATAAATTTACCAGTTCACCACAAACAGGAACTCCCACTTATACCGGAACAAATAAAATTTTAGTCGTTAGAGCAACTTCTGGACAATTCCAAGAAGGTGAAGATATCGACAATGTATTCCCATTTACTTATCAGAAAGGTGAGATCATTAGGGCCAGATATAATTCAATGGGGATAATTGTAAATAATCTTTCAAATTTCAAAAGAGATGAGGAGGTTTTTTCTACTGCCCCAACGAATTCAAGGGGAATTATAAATTATATAGATCCAAATCAAAATGCACTTTGGGTTTCACTAATTAATACTACTGACTCCTCAAACCCCTTAACCAGTTTCAGCAATAATGGAAATCCTGCTATTTCCGCTCTTGCAACCTCGAGTGGAGGAAGTGGGTCTTCTGCAAATATTTATGGGATAATTGGAGATAATGTAACTATTAATCAAAATAATGCTACGACTTTTTCTCCTGGATATGATGTAACCTCAAATGTTCCAACCCAGGTTTTGGATTGTTCAGCTGCTTTATGGGCAAATCCAATGCCGTTAGGAGCAGGGTTTAATGGGGTAAATCCACGAAATGCATGTTGGACGGCCAATATCTATACTCCAGCAGTTAGGGTCTCCGGTTCAGTATTTTATATAAATAGGACTTCGGATTTTGGGGTAACAATTCAAACTGATAGAACTAATTTAGTTAATCCTACAGCTTTATCTAAGGATTACACGGCAGTATTTGTGTCAAACGGAGTAACTTGGAATTATCAAGGAGCAATTCCTAATACCATGTTAAGCTATTTAAATTCTGCCGCCATGGCCAACTCCGCTAGCGGCAATAATGTTTCAGTTTCTGTTGCAAACGGAAAATTCTTAAGTAGCCTAAATCTTTTTAGATTAAACCCAACAAATTCTACAGATGCATCCCAAGGTTCTTCCGTGATTAACAATGTAACCTCAAATCCGATATTTTATTTGGATAGATATGGAACAAGTGGAATACAACCTTCCATTAATTCTCCTCCAAATAATGGCGTAACTTATGCAATAAACCCTGCCCTACCCTCAGGGTTAAGCCTAGACACCAGCACAGGACAAATTTCTGTGGTGGCACCAGGTCCAGTTGCTTCTGCTCTTAAAAATTACACTATAGTAGCATCTAACTTTTTAGGAACAACCTCCTTTACCTTTGGCCTGGCCGTAAGAGAGGTATTCTCCATTTCCGATATTACAGGCACCGATGGTAATATCACCGGAATTCTTCATAAATCCGGTCAAGGGTATTCAAGATTTCCATGTAGAATCACACAAGAACAAATTAAATCCCAGGCCACAGCAAATTCCAGAGGGAAAAATATTAATTGCCTTTATGATGTAGGTGAGGGTGACCTTTACCAGAATGGTCTGGAATTACAGGTTAATGTGGGTTCAAATTTGTGTGTATATGTTGAGCACGTTCCTTACTTTTTTTATCAATCACAATACATTAAAACTGTACCAAATCCAGCTGCTCCAGTAATGCAACATACAGGTGATTACCAGAATATTTTATGCGCGCCTGGACAACCAACTGGTACTATAGCGGAATTTCCAAACGGACCACCTAGCAATCAATGCCTGGGTAATCAAGGTGGGGTTCAATGCGATGATGGTAAAGTCAGTACTATTCAAAGAGATTATACTCTCCAAGGAGTTTGTTACAACACCGCAACTCCCCTTGCGATAGCTGGTGGTTTTAATGGATGTTTCGATGCTGCTGCTTATTGTTCTAATGCTGCCTTGGTCACCAGGGCCAATTGCTTGAATGCCAACCAGGCTTGGAACAGTAGAAATGCATTTATTAACAATCAATGCTACCTTATCCGGCCTGAAACTGATGCAGGGACTTGTTCAGACAACTATGGAGCTTGCAACGGTGCGGCAGGTGCTAATAGATCTCAATGTGTTGCAAATGGAGGTTCTTGGGCCACAACCGGTAGTTTTGCAAACAATTCTAACTGCTTTTCAACTGCAGGAATTCCTGGACCAGATTATGAATGTGGGGGAGAACAGATCAATTGCATAAACGGTCCAGCAAAAGATGATTTGAATTTTCCGCAATCCAAATTAACAGGAAGATTTGGAACCCCTCTAAGAGGATATGCCTTAAAGGTGGGTGTAGACCCCATCCAATTTACTTATTCATCTCCTTTATCCAAAAATTACCAGACCAATATTTACCTTTCTAATTTCTCCAGGACAAATTCTTGTACTCCTTTTAATGGAAACGTTTATGAATATAATATGAGTACTTGGTTTAATGTTGGTATGAATAGAAATCCCGCTGGGGCCCAAGGTGTCAACTCACCATTTTCGGGTGGTAATGGGGTTTACGCGATTAGGTGTCTTGATGGCGCAGCTAATATTATTGGCCAAATCAATCTTTTAATTAGGGAGTGGGACCATGACTTTAAAGCAAAGGATGGGACTGATATTATGAATTTTACTGGTAATCCAATTGATGTGGGCACCACTGATCCGTTTGGTTATCCAGAAAACGCTTACGAGGATTGGGATAATAAAACCACTGGAACTCCCACCTGCTCGGTTCCCACTTACACCTATCCAGGATCGGGTTTATAAAGAAATTTCACCGAGAAGGTCATAATCCATTACTTTTTGGATTTTGACCTTCACCATTTGTCCCTCACTTAAGGGCCTATTTTTGGTGTCATTGATAAAAACTTTTCCGTCGATATCAGGAGCCTGGCCTTCAAATCTTCCTTGGATTAAAAGTTCAGTCTCTTCATGAAGTCCTTCTATCAATACATCAACGGTTTGACCGATGACTTTTCTATTTAGTTCCTTAACTATTTTTTTCTGGGCCTTGTGTAGGCGATCAAATCTTTCTTCAATTATTTCTTGAGGAACCTTTGGTCCTAGTTTGAAAGCTGGAGTCCCATCTTCGTCGGAATATCTAAAAATTCCTAAATGATTAAACTGGCAAGCTTCCACTCCTTCAAGTACTTTTTGGAAATCTTCTTCAGTCTCACCGGGAAACCCCACAATGATGGAGGTTCTGATAATCATTCCGGGAATTTTTTCCTTAAGGCTTTTAACCTTGGCCAATATTTCATCACCCGTAATTCTCCTGTTCATTCTTTTTAACACTGAATCGGAGAAATGTTGAACTGGCATATCCAGGTATTTGCAGATTTTCTTGGAAGTGGCGATTTTTTCCATTACTGGTTCGGTTAAATCATCAGGATAAAAATAAAATAACCTTATCCACTCAATTCCTTCTACTGCTTCTAAACCTGTTAGAAGATCAAGCAAAGTATTATCTTTTAAATCCACGCCGTAATCGGAAAGATCTTGAGAGATCAAATTAAGCTCTTTTACTCCCGTCTTGGCCAGATTTTTTGCCTCGGCAACCAATGATTCAACGGTTCTTGATCGGAGTCTTCCTCGGATTGTGGGAATAATACAAAAGGTACAGTTTCGATTGCAGCCTTCAGAAATTTTTAAATATGCGGTATAAAAAGGGGAAGTGTTGATTCTAGGATCAAATTCAGTGTGAATAAACTTGGGAATTTCCACATGGGATTTCGCCTCAAGTTTCCCTTCCTCAAAAGCCTTTAGCAAAGTTACAATTTTGTTGTATTCTCCAGTTCCAATAATCAAATCAACTTCAGGAAGTTCGGACTCCAGATTTTTTGAATACCTCTGGGCAAGACAACCGGAAACTACCAGGGCCTTACAAACTCCTTTTTCCTTATACTCTGCCATTTCCAAAATGGTATCTATTGATTCAACTTTTGAAGCTTCAATAAACGAACAGGTATTGGTGATTATTACTTCAGCTTTCTCAGGTTCTGTAACCATCTGAAAGCCGCCTAAGCCTAAATGACCCAGCATAACCTCTGAATCTACAAGATTTTTTGAGCACCCCAAAGAGGTGAAATAAACGGTCTTTTTATCCAATTTCATCCGGGGAAAATTATAATAAAATAGGGTCTTAATCCAGAAAGTTTTTTAAAGTTGTAATAAATCCCAAAGAATTATAAAATATCAGTAATTTTAGATACTTAACCAAGGACCTTTAAATAAAAATCTTTATTCTCCTTTACTCTATTTCCGCTTGGGCCTCCATACTTCCTCCTTCCCCTAAAAAAGTTGAGGAGATAAGGGAAGCAATTTCTTTTGGAAAGGAATTAAATCTTCAGGAAAAAAAAGTAATTTGGGCAAAAAAATACCTCTTAGGAAGATGTGAAAACTTCCTTTCTCTTTCAAAAGAAAATGAATTTCCTTTAAAAAATATGGCATTTATCAATGCTATAAAAACATGTGATTTTAGCGAGGATCAGTTAAGTTCCATTTGGGAAAATGAGGAAAAGAACATTCCAAAATGGGCCTTGGAAGATTATTTTGAAGCTTCGTTAATTCAAGCTGAACGGATTAAAAATTATCCAAAAATGGCCTATTTTAAGGCCAGACTTTCCCAATTCGCTCCTAACCGTCAGGAAAAAGAAGCGTTCCTATTAGAGGCAATCAAATGGGATAAAAGACCTGAGTACCTGGAAATGCTTTATAAGGTTTCCCCTAGGTTTTCCCCCTCTGATTTAAAAGAGAATATTTTTTCAGCTGGTTTGGATTTTGAAAGGGTGAGAAACTTTGAAAAGGCAAGATCCATTTACCGAAAAGTTATAGATGAAAAAGAATTTTCCTTTAAAGAAAAGGTTTTGGCCTTTAATCAATTGGCCCTTTCTTATAAGAAAGAAAGAAAACTCTCAAAATTTATTGAAAAAATTAAAGAACAAGAAAGATGGTTAAAAAGATTAAATCCATCAAATGAGATATTGGATGCCCTGGCCAGATGCCAAGTTGACCTGGCCCGTGCCGAATGGACAGAACATAGGAGAAGTGAAGGGGAAAAAATTTTGACCCAGGTTATTAAATCGAAATTTCCAAATCAAAATTACCTTGCTGAGGCATATTGGGTATTGGCCATGATGGCCTTGGAAAAAAAAGATTTTGACCCAGTTATAAAGTGGCTGGAACTTGCCTCCTCAAAAAATATCACCGATTTAAATCTTAAAGATAAAGTGAACTGGGCAATCGGGTGGAATTATTATTTACTAAAAGATTTTAAAAAAGCTATTTTTTATTTTGACCGGTATGAAAATATAACTGAAAATTACCATTTAAAACTAAAAATAAAATATTGGAAGGCCATCTCCTACAAAAAATTAAATAACATTCCAAAATATAAAAAAGAAATAAATGAAATTCTAAAAGAAAATCCCTATAGTTATTATGGGGTTCTTTCTCAAAAGGAATTAAAAATTCCATTCACTCCCATTAAAAGAAAAGAATTCTCCCCTAAATCCATAATCCCAGAACTAGAATGGCTTTATGCAATGGGTGAATTAAAAACTTCTAAAAATTTTTTAATTGATTATGTTAAAACAATTAAAGATCCGGAAGAAATAATTGGCCTTTACTTCAGGATAAATTGGTATAAAGAAGTTATAAATTATTTTAATAAAATAGACCCATTAGAACGATTTTCCCTTCACCAAACGTTCCTAAGTTTTGTCTTCCCAAGACCCCTGGAAAAGGAAGTTAAGGAAATTTCATCAAAATTTTCAATTCAGGAATCTCTAATTTACTCGATAGCAAGACAAGAATCAGGATTTGATGAAAATGCCAGATCTTTAGCGGACGCATTCGGGATAATGCAAGTTACCCCTGAGATGGCAAAAAAAATGGCCCAAGAATTTAAAATCAAGTATGAAACGGCCAGCGATCTTTATAATCCAAAAATTAACTTTGAACTTGGGACCGCCGTAATCAAAGATCTTATTACCAGGTTTGAAAATGATTATGTATCAATTGTGAGTTCCTATAATGCAAGCTATAAGTCAGTTGAAGTTTGGAAGAAGGAACGCTTTAATGGTGACCATCTAGAATATATAGAATTAATCCCCTATGAAGAAACTCAAAATTTCATAAAACTAGTTACCCGGAATTATTTTCTGTATAAACGCCTTGAAGCCAAAGAAAAATTCATTTTTCCAGATAATTTCTTTAATTCAATTTAAGGTGTGACATTCGTATTTTTTGGAGGTTCAAAATTAAAATGATCTGCCCCAAAGCTTACCTTTGGATTAATTTGAGATAATTTAAAAGAAACCTTCTTTTTATCCGGATATGTGATTTCTATTTCTTCAATAGTGTTAAAGTCTTCCTTGGCGCCCTCTTTAAAAACCAAGAGCCCTTCCTTAAGTCCGATTTTATCTACAGTCTTTGGATTAAATAACATTTTAACTTTATTGCCAGTTTTTTCGATTTTAAATTGAGGATTATTGGAAAGCCCTTGGTTTAAGGTATCCAAAAGGCCGGATAATCCGATCTCCTCGGACCTTTTAATTGTCAACTCACCACGTTCCCCTTCAATAAAGGGGGGTCTGTAGATCCAATTTGTTTTATTGTTGGATATAAAAAGAATATTATTGGGTTTTTCAACCTCAAAACGGATATTTCCAGGAAATTTATAGTCCAAAACCCCAAAGGATCTTTTTTCTTTTTTGGTAAGGGAACTTAGGTAAACCTGCTCAAATTTCGCAGAAAAGGTCTCTGGCAGAAAGGAATTGCTAGCATAGCCTACCATTGAAAAAAGCAGGAAAATTATTGAAGCTGAACTGATACGCATTTTGAAACCCCTGGCTCCTGCATCGTAATCCCATAGAGAGTGTCATTTAATGACATCGTCTTTTTATTATGTGTGATCAAAATAAACTGGGATTGGTTACTTAACTCTTTTAGTAACTCGTTAAACCTTCCAACATTCGCCTCATCCAGTGGAGCATCCACCTCATCTAGTAGTACAAATGGGGATGGTTTAATTAAAAATATTGCAAATAATAATGAGACCGCTGTAAGCGCTTTTTCACCCCCTGACATAAGGGATATATTTTGGGTTTTCTTACCCATTGGCTGGGCGAAAATGTCCACTCCACACTCCGGATCATCAATATTTCCAACTAATCTCAACTCTCCATGCCCACCACCAAAAACTATGGGGAAGATTCTTCCAAATTTATCGGCGACTTCCCGATAAGCAAGCTCAAACCGTTCTCTTGATTTTTGATCAATATGGCCGATTGCCGATCTGAGGTCTTCCATAGAATTAATGAGCTCTGCTTCCTGATTTTTAAGAAAATCAAATCTCACTTTTTGCTTTTCATATTCCCCGATGGCCTGCCAATTGATGTCTCCCAAATTATTAAATTCTCTTCGATAACCATTTAATTTGCTTTCGATTTCTTTTAATTCATTAGGATACTTTTTGGTGAATTCATAGAATTCAGTTTTAATTTCAACCGGACCATTTTCGCTTTCCATAAAAAAGATGGCAGAAATATCCTTTAGTTCTAGGCATTGTTCATCATTTAGATTTAAAAATCCTTTTGCCACATCCCTTGCATTAACCTGATGCTTTTCAAAAGTATTTTTGGTCAGTTCAAATTCCTCTGAGATATACTGCTCCAATTTAACATCCATTTGGGCAAGTTCTTTTTCCCCATTATTAATTTTTACTGTCAGGGAATTTATTTCTTTGTCTAATTTGGATATGGCCCTCTCAATTTCTTCAACTTCATCTTTTCTTATACCTAGGACATCCTCCTTATCCTTTAGAATTTGAGCAATCTCCTTATTTTCTTTTTCAAGTAATTCGATTTCATCTGAAAGGGAAGCTACGGTGGTATTAAATTCATTCACTGAAGAATAACAACTTTCAAGCCTAGAATCCAATTTTTGTATCTGCTTTTTGAGATCTTCTATCTGGGAGTTAAGTGTTTTATTTCTTTCCTGGAATGTTCCCAATGCTACCTTGATTTCATAAAATTTATTTTTTTCCTCTTCATAATTACTAGCGGTTTTGGTTAGGTCATTTTCAAGGTTTTTGAAATTAAGGGCAAGAACATCTAATTCCTTTTTGGTGTTCTCAATATCTTTTCTTTGTTTTTCCTGGGTCTCTAGATGGGAAAGCCTTAAGCCAGAGATCTTTACCTCATTATTTTTTAGGATTTCAAACCTAGATTTATTGGTTTCGTTATTTTTTACTTTGGTTTCAAGGGAAGAAAATTTTCCTGCATATTCTACTTTGGCCTCAACCAACTGTGTCCTCATTTTCTCCCAATTATCCCTATTTGCTTGCAAATCGTTTTTAATCGAAGTGTATTTTTCCCGAATTCGGATAAAATCTTCTTTTTTAAGCTTTAAGTTTTCCCCTATTTGAGAAATCCGGTTATTTCTCTCAATAAGTGCAACGGATTCTCCTCTTTGGGGACCCATGCATAACATCATTCCCTGAGGAGTATTTTTCACGAGGATCTCCCCATCCAATGAACAGATCGCCTTGAATTTCTTTCCGGAAAGATTTTTGACATCCTTTGCCGTCAAGGTAGGAACGATATACATTCCATTAAAGAGATTTATCAACTCTGGTGACTGAATTTTGGCAATATCTAATACTGAATGGATTTCATCAAAGTGATGATCCATGTTATCAAGTCCTGAATTTATATCAATTAATAAATCAATTCCCTGATTTTTATTTTCTTCAAACCAATTAAATACACGTTGGATATCCATATCCTTTTCCCAAATCGTCTGGGAAATATCAATGATTAGGGATTCCAATGCTTTGGTATATTTTTCAGAACATTGGATTAAATTTCCTATTGGTAAAGAATCTTTAGCATATTTTGATTTTAAAAAGAGTCCAGTCCCCTCTTTAAATCCTTCAAAAGAATCATTGAGGGCCTTTAGAGATTTTTCAATTGATTCAAGCTCAGTTACTTCTTTATCAATTTTTTTGAAACTATCTTCAGATTTCAGGAATTTCTCTTCTAATTCTTTTATTTTTTCTTTTAGAGAAAGCTCTTCTTTTTCTAGACTTAAATATCTATCTTGGGCCTCATTGGTTTTATCTCTGTCTAGGGAAATTTCACCTGAAAAACTTGAGTGTTTTGATTCAAGCTCTTCCTTTTCCTTGGCAATCGATTGCAATTGACGGGAGAACTCCTCAAGTGAGGAATCAATTTTAATTTTTTCTCTTTCAAGGAAATTTAGTCTATCAGATTTTTCCCTAATATCTTTTTGTACCAAATTATGGGTTTCTTTTTTAAGATCTAGATCCGATTTTAAATTTGCCAAATTTTTTTCAAGTTGGCCTAAGTCGTAATTCTTGTTACTTAAATCATTTAATTTAGAAAGATCGGTTTCTGCCAGGTTTAGTTTTAATTGCCTGTCATCTCTTTCTTGTTTTGTTTCCAAAGCTTCTGCATTTTTATAAATGATGCCATCTTCTCTTTCTTTCTTTTTTTCTTTTAGGTTTTTATATCTTTCCTCTTTTGCTGCCAATTCCCGGGAAAGCCTGTTATAATCTTCCTGAAATTCATTTATTTTTTCTACCAAATTCTCTTTTTCAAGCTTGAATTTATCCTTTTCAATTTTATTGGTTTCAAGTTTTGTTTTATTTCCTTCAATGGCTGCCTTTTCGGAAATTTTAAATTCCTTTCCTTCTTTATAATCTTTTAAAAGGTTAACCACCTTGTTGGTAAAAACCAAAAGTTCGCTATTTTTTATTTTTTCTTTAAGTGAACGAGCTTTTAGTGCTTTCTCAGATTGTTTTTCCAGGGAATTTAAATTCCCTTCAATTTCTGTTTTGATATCTGAAAGACGGTTTAGATTAAGCTGTGTTTGTTCAATTTTTCTAAGTGATTCTTTTTTTCTTAGTTTAAATTTTGTAATACCCGCAACTTCTTCTATCATTGTCCTAAGTTCATGAGGTTTTGCTTGGACAAGCTTATTTATTTCCCCCTGGGCGATAACAGAATAGGACTTGGCGCCAGCGCCCGTGTCCATAAATACTTCTTGGATATCTTTAAGCCTGCAGGGAATATCATTGATCCGAAAATCACTTTCCCCATTTCTATAAAGCTTTCTTGTTAATTGAATTTCTGAGGGGTTTGTAACGGAATTTCCAATGTGAATATGCTTAAGTTCTTTGTTATCTAAAACTAAAGTTACTTCTGCCCAGGAAGCAGGCTTATATTTTTCAGACCCAGAGAAAATTACATCCTGCATTGAGTTTCCACGCAGGTGTTTTGCCGATTGTTCCCCCATTACCCAAAAAATGGCATCGACCACATTAGACTTACCACATCCATTAGGACCTACAATTCCAGTAATCCCATCCTCAAAATGAATCGTGGTTCTGTCTTTAAATGATTTAAATCCCTGAACAATTAGTCTTTTTAATCTCACAGATGGCCCTCATGACTGCAAGCGCAAGCTTAAAATCCTTATTTATTAAACAAATTTCCCATATTGGCTTTTATTTGGCATCAATTTTTCCACGCATTAGGTTTAAATTTTAAAATGACTTTTTGCATTATTTTTTAAAAAATACCTATGGGACCGATAAGATTACTCAATCTGAGGACAAAATGAACCTAAAATTATTCAATAAAAAGTTTTGGGCCATTTTTTGCCACCTTTTCCAAAAAAAGGTTAAGGTCTATCAATAAAGGAAAGTTAATGAATCCCTGGCATGATGTAAACCCCGGAAAAGAAATACCTCAACTCCTTCGAGCCATAATCGAAGTACCCAAAGGCAGCAAAGTAAAATATGAACTAGATAAGAATTCTGGTCTTATAAAAGTGGATCGAATCTTATTTAGCTCGGTTCATTACCCAGCAAATTACGGTTTCATTCCCCAGACTTATTGTGATGATAAAGATCCCCTTGATATTTTAGTATTAGGCCAGGAATCGGTAGTTCCATTGAGTATTATTTTGGCCAAACCAATTGGGGTTATGAAAATGGTTGATCAGGGGGAAGAGGATGACAAAATCATTGCTGTCCATGCCAATGATCCTGAATATAGCCATTACGAAAATATTGAGGAGCTTCCTCCACATAGAATGGCAGAAGTTAAAAGATTTTTTGAAGATTATAAAACACTAGAAAAGAAAAAAGTTTTAGTGGAAAATTTTTTAAATCGGAAAGAAGCGTATAAGGTAATTAAAGCTGCCATTTCCCTATATAAAAAGAGTAAATCAATATTATGTTAAAAAAATACTTTTTTATCTTCCTACTCTTTGCGTGCGCAACCTCTCCAACAGGCCGTAAGCAATTAATTTTGATTTCTGACAACCAGATAAGCTCCATGGGGATTCAATCTTTTAATCAAATGAAAACCAAAATCCCAATAGAAAATAACCCAGAAATAAACAAATATGTAAAATGCGTAGTGGATCCCATAATCAAAGCACAAGAAGGAAAAACAAATGTTAAGGAATGGGAAGTTGTTGTCTTCCAAGACAATAGCGCCAATGCTTTTGCCCTTCCTGGTGGAAAAATTGGAGTCCATACTGGAATTTTAAAAGTTGCCGAAACCGACTCCCAGCTGGCGGCCGTATTAGGACATGAAGTTGGGCACGTTATGGCACATCATGGTGCTGAAAGGGTTTCTCAATCCGTTGTAACTCAAATTGGTATGACAGGAGTTAACGCTTACCTTGGTGGAAGGGCCATGAGCGGGGAATCCAGACAACTTATTCTTGCCGCTTTAGGCGTTGGCGCCCAAGTTGGAATCCTTCTCCCATATAGTAGAACACATGAATCGGAAGCGGACCAAATAGGACTTGATTTAATGGCCCAGGCCGGATTTGACCCTAAACAAAGTGTAACCCTATGGGAAAATATGATTAAGGCTTCGGGAGGAAAAGGGCCTCCTGAATTTTTAAGCACACACCCCTCTGAGGAAAATCGAATAAAAAACCTAAATCATCAAATGCCTGGAGCATTAATGACCATGGAATTGGCCAGAAAAGAAGGTAAAAGGCCATTGTGCAAAAGACCCAAAAATATTTGATTTCAAAAACTGTCTATATTTTAGGAATTGTCAGCTTTTTCACAGATCTATCAAGTGAAATGATCTATCCGCTTCTTCCCATTTTCCTTACCCAAAATTTGGGTGCAGGACCCGTTGCCATTGGGATTATTGAAGGTGCCGCTGATGCCTTTTCCTCATTTTTAAAAATAATTGCGGGAATTTGGACCGACAAAGTTGGTAAAAGAAAACCCTTCATATTGATTGGTTACATTATTGCTGCCATTTCTAGACCTTTAATTGCATTAGCAAATTCTTGGTATTTTGTTTTAGGTCTTAGAATTACAGATAGAGTAGGCAAAGGAATACGCACCTCTCCTAGAGATGCTCTTATTGCTGATCTGACCTCTCAGGAACTAAGAGGGACTGCATATGGGATTCACCGGTCCATGGATCATGCTGGCGCATTCATCGGTCCATTGATTGCCAGCGTATTAATGGGATATTTGGGATTTACCTTAAACAAGATTTTCCTTTTTGCCGCCATCCCGGCAACGATTGGAGTATTTATTCTTCTTTTTGGAATAAGGGAGCCAAAAAGAATTGAGGAGGGATCGGATAAAATATCCCTAAATATTAAAGAGGATTGGTCCTTATTTAACAATTATTTTAAAGTTTTTCTCCTTTCAGTGTTTATATTCACATTAGGAAATTCAACGGACGCCTTTTTGCTTCTTAAGTTGTCCCAAACTGGAATTTCAATTTCCTGGATTCCCTTTCTTTGGGCAATTCTTCATGTAATTAAAATGTTATCAACCTATTTTTGTGGAAAATTTGCAGATCATTTCGGAAAAAATAATATGATTATTTCCGGTTGGATTTATTTTTCCTTAATCTATTTGGGATTTGCACTTACCGACTCTCTGATTCCATCGATCACCCTTTTTCTTTTATATGGATTATTTTTTGGAATGGTGGAGCCTTCCGAAAGAGCGCTTGTGGCGGACCTTGTACCTGCAAAAACTCGAGGAACTGCCTTTGGATTTTTCCACGGAGTAGTAGGACTTTCTGCCTTACCATCTAGTGTAATATTTGGATGGATTTGGCAGACTTTTGGAGCTCCTGCGGCTTTTACTACCGGGTCATTGCTGGCAATTTTGGCGTGTTTTATTCTCCTATATGCAAGAAAAAAGAAATAAATTATAATTCTTCCTAGAGTGAAAAATTTCTCCCCAATCCAATTTTCTCGTTTAATATTTTTCTGCGTTTTGAGCGGCATTTTATGTGGAGTTGCGGTCTGGATACTTTCCTTTTCCCTTCACTTGGTCACCTCAACAAGGGAAGCACATGAGTATATCATTTGGTTTCTTCCCTTAGCAGGATTTATTATTGGGACAATTTATTATCATTTTGGTCAGAGTGTAGCAGGGGGAACCGATTTAATAATTGAGGAAATCCTTGAGCCAAAAATAAAGCTCCCTATAAGAAAAGCCCCATTTATTTTTTTAAGCACGATACTAACCCATCTTTTCGGGGGACCAACCGGTAGAGAGGGGACAGCAGTTCAAATGGGAGTTGCATTTACAGATCGTCTTCAAGATTTTTTCACTATTAATCGTGAGGAAAGAAAAATTTTAATGATTGCCGCCGCCGGTGCAAGTTTTGGGGCAATGTTAGGTGCACCATGGGCAGGATCGCTTTTTGGAATGGAAGTAATTACAATTGGAAGATTTAAATTACATTATTGGCTGGAATGCCTGGTAACCTCTTTTGTGGCCTATTTTACAATGGTAAGCTTGCATTATCATGATTTTGAACTTCTACATTTTCAAATTCCTGATCCAAACCTTATAACAATTTTTTATTCCATACTTTCAGGAATTATTTTTGGAATTACCTCACAAATTTTCGTTAAATCCAAAAATTTTGTCCATAGGTGCTTATCTCGTTTTTTCACCTATCCCCCTTTTGCTACTTTTATCGGTGGGGTTGTAGTGATAATTCTTTTTTACATAGAAGGAACTAATAAATTTAAGGGACTTGGTCTTTCCGAAATTAAACAAGCATTTATGGTACCAGAAATTTTAAAAACCCCTTTTCTAAAATTGGTTTATTCCTCCATTACAGTTGGATCAGGATTTAAAGGCGGAGAATTTATCCCAATGGTGTTTATTGGTAGTACTTTAGGGAGTGCGCTTTCCTCCGTTTTCCCGATTTCCTTTCAACTTTTGGCCGGGATGGGATTTGTTGCAGTCTTTGCAGGGGCCGCAAATGCACCATTGACATTAAGTATAGTTGCAATAGAGATTTTTGGGTTTAAAATGGCGCCTTACTCTTTTTTAGCATGCTATAGTGCTTATTATTTTTCCGGACATTCGGGGATTTTCCATGCTCAAAAAGTATATTTAAAAAAACATCAAAGACTATTAATGATATTAAGGTGGGCTGGTGATCTCCCCCGAAAATTTTTTAAAAATGAATAAGTTTTTTTTAATTTTGGTTTTCCTGGGAAATATTTCATTTGCTGATGAGAATGGAGCTTCTTTTTGGTTTTGTGGCCAATTTGCTTCTCTAATTGCCAATCCAAAAAACCCTTTTTGGAGTCTCGATACAAGATTTTATTATTTGGACAACAAATTGGAATACCCTAATAATCAAACCGTTGAGTCTTCAATTCCCTGGATTTTTTTTCAACCTACCTATACTCCCAATACAAATTGGTTTAATGGAAGGCCGTCATTTACTATCGCCCAGGGAATCGCCAATAATGATTCAAAATCCTCTGAAAATACCCCACAAGATATTACCGGGCTTTCAGATATGTATCCATTTGCAGAAATTGCCTGGAACAAAGAAAACCAAAATTGGAATATCTATTTAATGGGAGGTCTCCCCATAGGTTACTATAATCCCTCAAGTATAGATTCCCTTGGGGTGGGACATTTTTCTTTAGATCTGGGATTTGGCTATACTTATTTTAACCAGGGCTCAGGTCTTCAAGGTTCAGGGCTTTTGGGCTTCACCTATAATTTCATAAATCCTCAAACCGATTATAAAAATGGAATAGATTCCCACCTGGATTATTCCCTCACCAAAATATTTGAAGAACAATGGGAGGCAGGTATTGTTGGATATCTTTATTATCAGCTGACTCCAGATACAGGAAATACCCAATATGGTTCCTTTAAATCCAAGGCGGCTGCAATTGGGCCTTTAGGGTCTTATTCTTTTAATAACAAAAATTTATCCTTAAGAGCATATTGGGATTTTTGGAAAGAAAATCGACCTGGAGGACTCACCATTTACGCAGATTTAAATATTGAATTTCCTAATTAAGGACCAATTTTTTAGATCTTGGCCAAAAAGGTGATGGAGCATATTCAAACTGGTCGAAAAATTTCCAAAGATAAATGATTCCGATGGCATTACAGCAATGCCAAACTGCGTGTCCTGTTATTAAATGATTATTTGGATTACAAACAATCTTTAAAATATCCAGCCACCAAATTCCCCATCCTATCAACAATGAGCCTATGGCCTGGACCAATAACATATAATTAGGTTTAATTTTTGTATTTTTAAATAAGGCATACTCGGTTAGCACACCTATTACAATCAATGAACCAAACATGGCAGAACCTGCTGCCTGATTATCAATAAATAATGAAATACTTGATATTATGGTAAATAAAACAAAAAGGCCCACTTGGGAAAGTCCAGATAAATTAGGAAATTTTCTTTTTAGACCAAGGGTTATACAAAAGTTAACCAAGGCAAACATTGAGGAAACATCCATCACCTCTCCTATTCTGGAGGAGGTAGCGTGAAGAGCCGCAGAAGTTAACCCAATTAGGGACGCAAAAATTGCAAAGAATATGTAATGATAGTTTTTATCTTTTCTTGCAATTTTGTAGATATAAAGCCCTGCAACCACGAAAGCAAATGAGGAATAAGTTTCGGAGGGACGGTGAACAATAGAACAAAGGGGTGCCTCACAAAAAGAAAGTTTTGCTCTTTCAAGATGGCCCCAAGGACAATTTGTTAGATCAATCATAATGGAGCAGGATTCTTATTCTCCAAATGGGTAAAGTCAAGCAAAGGTATCAATAATCCACCACATTATAACCTTTTTTAAAATAAAATTCTCCATTGGAGACCAATTTGACTACATCTGACAAAAGATTTTATCCCTACCTCCCTTAATAAAAATTAGCTAAAATAAATTTTATCTTCAAACTAAAATTTCCTATTATAGGGAATTAAATAAAATTCGTTTTTCTTGAAGTTTAGATCTTTAAAAATAATTAAAAATACCGACAATACAAAGTACATTCAATTTTACGAAAAGCTTTGGAGATAAAAAATGAGAATTTTATATATATTATTTATTTATATTTTTGGTTTTGCTTACGGTGCCAGTTTTCCAATCCAAGATGATTTCAAAATAAAAAAATTTGAAGATTATTTAGTGGCACTAAGGTCCGCAAAGGGAAACTCAAAACTGGTATTAGATGCGGTCAAAAATTCCCAACTACTTGCAATAAAGGGATACCCCGAACCATTTTATATTACCAATATGCTTTTGGGGAAAGGCGGATTCAAGGAGGTTTATTTAGGAATCAAAGGAGGGAATGTTTACAGTTTTATGGCAATTGCAGTTATGCCGAAAAATAATGATTCCTTAGATATTGCAAACAGTTCAATTAAATTAATTAGAATGTTTCCAACAGTGCCTCCAGGAATTGAGCCATTTTTAATGGTGGATACCACCAGTGTTCCCAATAAAATATATGTTGGAACTCCCCTTTATGTAGGGGATTTTAACAAATTAAAAGAATATTTAGCTGAAAATACAGCATATATTCCAAGCGCTGCAGATTGTTTCAGGCAAGTGATAAATGGAGTAAAATTTATCCATTCAAAAAAGCTTTTCCATGGAGATATTAAACCCGCTAATTTTTTATATTCACCAGCGGGAACTTCCGGAAAGCTTAATTGTGATTTGGCCGATCTCGATTCCCTTCTCTCTGATCAGGGTTACTATACTCCAGCATACTATCCCTTTTTCATAGAGCAGAACCGAGGGCCAGTGGACAAATCCTTGAGAGACCGATTTTCTGTTTCTCTTTCCTTTTTGGAAGTTATCGGATGGATAAGCGGAGATAGCTTATTAAATAAAAAAATAGATGATTATCAAAATATGTCAGTCAATTTAGGTGAGGTGGCAGAAACAGACTCCGAATCAAAAACAAAAATTTCCAAACGGTCTGGAAAAAAACTTAATTCTCAAGATAGGGTCCAGGTTTCTAAAAAGATGAAAATTTTGGCCTTAGAAATTGGAAAAGATTTAGTTACACTAACCAATGATTGTAGAAGATCTATGTCAAGGAATAAATATTGTTCAATTTTTCAAAATGATATTTTGGATTTTATATTTAATAATTTTGTAAACCTACACAAATAAACTTAGATTTTTTCTAGGTAAAATAAAAAAATTGGATCAATTTTAATTTACAAATTAGTTGTTTTTTATCTTATTTTTCTAATATTGAACTTTGGTCACTAATAAGTGACCCATGAATAAAAATTAAAACCAGTTCCATCTGTTTTTGAAAAGGCCATTGGATTGGCTATCATCGGGTACGAATTATCCAAATAATATATGCCTTCTGAGGTTGGTATGGCCCACATTGTTTGACTTACTTGAGTTGGACCTGGCTGGGTTGGAGTTGGGGCCAGTGGATTATTCACTATCCAGGTCAATTTGTTCTGGATTGCGGAAAGAGTATTTCCGAATGGGTGAGAAATGGTAGATCCTGTAGGCCAATTATTTTGATAATTATTATGATCTGCCTGATAGTTTCCTCCTTGATTGCATATTTTGAATATTCCAAGATAGGTTTGGCAGTTGCTGGCACTTAATTTGGTAAAATAAAAAACCAAATTTTTCCCCTTATAATTATTCCAAGTTGAAGAAGTGGCCCAAGTTCCTGCTATAACAGAAGCGCTAAATTGTGAGTAGCTGGCGGAAATGTTATTTGGGGTTGGGTTTGTAATAGAACTAGTAGACGTTGAGGTCGCGGCTGTAGTTGGTGGGGTATTCGATTGACCACATGAATAAACTAAAAAAAGGAAAGCAAAATAAGTCCAAAATCTTCTCATATTCAAACTCCCATCTAAGTTTTTACCAATTATTCCATTTTTCTTTATTGCTCTCAAGTAAAATTAAAATCTCCTTATTTTACTTGTCCTTTTTTATCGGTAAAAAAGGGAAGCAAATCATGAGAATAAAATGGTTCTTGAGGTGCCCAGAAAATATAATCCACTCGGAGAAAATTTTTAGCATAATCATATAGATTAGGTACCAGATTTGCCCAGGCTCCTTTTGGTTTAATATCTTCACCTGTTGTTCCTGTATAATTCCCATGTTGAACTGCAACCCCTATGGGAATTGAACTGGTCCTTTCATGAATAAATTTATAGGAATGATTTCTTTGGTTTTTCCTTTCTGGGAGCAAATCAGGAGCACCGATACCTACCCCAATTTTTTCCCCATACTCAAAAACTGAGCGAAGGTAAGAACGATCGTTTTGAGGGAGCCACTCTCCAGGCATAAAGTTTGCATATTGCAATGTTTTTGATTTGGGAAATGAATCCTTTAGTGCCTTCATATTTGCCAAAATGCTATCCCTATACCCAGAGTAGCTAAATCCTGGTGCAGATTCATTTACACCTATTGCTGTTTCTTGAAGGTTTATTCCTTCAATTTTTCCATCGAAAGTCTTTCCTAGAACCCTAAGAAGTTTATGGAAACGTTTTTGTATTTCTGGATGCCACCTCATCATGACATTCCCTTCGGGTTTTCCCTTATCATCAAATTGCAAGACTACCCCTCCCTTATATATGGGATCTTCCAAAAGATAAGATGGGATTGCTACAACCTTGGGGTCAAAAGTTGTATCCTGAATTTGAATAAAGAGTTTTTTTCGGTTTGATTTTAAAAAATTAAGGTCTTTTTTTATAATGTTAAGGGTATATGAATTCTTCTTAGGTTCCAATTCTTTCCAAGTATAAACCAATTGTGCACCCAGAAATCGGGGTGTTTTCAAAAAAGATTCTTGGAATATTCCTTCCCTATTTCTTCCAAAAAATAAAAAGTTTTTTATATTATCTGAAGATGCCAATAGGTTAAGGGAAAATAATAATGATAGAATTATGGCCATAAAAGATTTTTACCTATAATTTTTCTTTTTCATAAATTCTACTAGCTGATCCAAACAAATTTCCCAACCTTTTTCAAAACCCATCTCGGCATGCCTTTTTCGATCTTGCTCATTCCGATGTCTTCCTATTGCAATATACTTAGTGCCATTTCCTGACGGTTCAAGAATAATGATGCCGGTAAAAAAAAGATCTGCTCCGGATTTCAGTTCAGAAACTGGCCGATAATCTGCCAAAAGAGCACTGGTGAATACTAATTTCTTATTTGGAATAATTTCCAATATGCTTCCTTGATTTAAAAACTCTTTTCCTTCTGGGGATTCCATCATCCAATTAAAAGCTCCTCCTGGCCTTAAATCCATTTTGAAGTTTTTGGCCTTCCAGGGAACGGGACAAAACCAGTTTGGCATAATTTCGGGACTAGTCCAGCCCTTAAATATTAGGTTAGGAGGTATATCCACTATTTTTTCCAGAATCAAATCCAACTTTGGGTCAAAGGGATAATCCTTAAACCCCCCGCTTAAAAGTGATTCCAACCTATCAAAATTTTGCTCATTTCCCTCAATACAAATGTTTTTAACTGCATCAAACGTCCTGGAATCATCAAATAATTGCCGAAAAGTGACTTGAGTTTTTTCCCCTAATTCTTCAAAAGAGGCCCGAACAAAAAAATGAGGTGGAGAAGTATGTTCTAAAATTATTAATTCCGGATTTTTTATTTCATGGAAAATTATTTCATTATCATAATTTTTTCCATTCGGACCGTGCATAATAAAACTCCAATGCCCACCAGGTTTAAATTCAAACTTATGGATGGTATTGGTAAAACCGTGTGGACCCCACCATTTTGAGATCTTGGAAAGCTCACTCCATGCATTAAAGACCGTTTCTCTATTAAAATTTAAAATACGACTGGATATAATCTCCCTTTCCGCATCAATAAATATATTTTCCATTTAATTAATCCTTTTTTTAATTTAGGATTTTAAAAGCCAGTTATTTCACTGCCAAATTCTAATCCCAAAATTTAGTGTGCTTTACCAATAAAAATTTAAAGTGTGGCCAGATATTATTTTTCGGCCCACACCTACCTAATTTTCATTCCCTTAGAAAAAACTCGGTCTTTTTAAAGAAAGGTTATCTTACTCTTTCAATATCATCAATGTCTAAACAACTTGGTTCAAATTTTCCAGATCGTTCAACATTTACCAATAAACTTACACAGTGATTTGAGATATGATGTTGGTAACCTCCAGTCCCTGGGACAAGACCAAATGATTTTGAGCTGGAGTATTTACTACCAAGACAAAATCCAACTACCTTACAGTCCTCAGGAGCTACACATGCCATCCTTGATTTTTTTACTCTAAACTTTTCCCCAACTCTTATTAATTCATCCTTCCCAAAAGTTTTCTTAACCAAATAGGAGCCTGACTTATTTGCCTCATCGACCATCCTCTCAACTACATTTCTACCTTCCCCTTTTACATCATTTTTTACGCAATGATCTGCAAAAGCGCCACCCGATAAAAAAAGAAATAAAATAATAGCTGATCTATTCATAGGATTTCCCTCCTAATGTTATTTATTACTTAATAATACTCTCTTTCATCGGATTTTAAAAAAATTAATCCAACTTTAAATAAAACTTATTTGTTTAATAAATTTTATTAAAAATTAATTTTGTTTAATACTAAATTTTCTTTTGAAAGTTTTTTTTCCCAAAATCTAGCTAGCTTTACAAATGGTAGCCCGATTAAAAGATAAATGGCCGCCACAATTATTCCGGTCCCCAGATAATCAAAATAGGTTGTGGAGATTTTTGAATAAACCTTGGTTAGCTCAACCATTGTAATGATAGACACCAATGAAGAATCCTTTAATAGAGAGATAAAATCATTGGTAA
The DNA here is from genome assembly GCA_964400895.1 of uncultured Bacteriovoracaceae bacterium. GTDB lineage: Bacteria > Bdellovibrionota > Bacteriovoracia > Bacteriovoracales > Bacteriovoracaceae > CAYNWL01. The sequence continues at coordinate 407,028 of CAYNWL010000002.1, read as the reverse complement.
CCGGAGGAATAACCAACCTTATGGCATTAGGAAGAGTTATATGGTAAAGCGCCTGCCATTTGCTCATCCCCAAAGCTAAACCTGAATCATTTGGGCTTTTCGGCACAGATAAAATTCCGGCCCGATAATTTTCTGCTTCATAAGCGGCATAATTTATTCCCAGCCCAAGTATTGCGGCAACCATGGGACTTAATTTTATACCAATGGAAGGAAGGCCATAGAAAATAAAAAGCAGTTGAATTAAAAGCGGGGTCCCCCTGATACATTCTATAAAAAATCCCGTAAAAAAAGATATGGAAGCGGATGAATAAAGACGAAGAATTGCCAATAATATACCTAAAGTTACCGCCAAAATCATTGATAACAAACTTATTTGCAAGGTGACCAGGGTTCCTTCCCAAAAAAGTGGAAAATATTTTTGATACCTGGAAATTCTAAATAAAATACCCTGTTGATGAAGACCTCTGGTTGATTCTAAATAATCCAAATATTTTGTGGGAGGTGTTCTCGATGTTGTAGGGTCATTAAAATGCACAGCCATCAAGGGATTCCATAGATTCCAATCATTATAAATTTGCCTCATCTCTCCAGAGGCAAACATTTCTGATAAGGCCTTATTTATATCTGCAAGCAATGCCCTATCTTCTTTTCTAATAACAATCCCATACATCATTTGGCCAATTGGTGGGCCAACATTTTTTAGATTAGGATTGGGAAGGGCATAATACTGAGCGATGGGTGCATCCAACAAAACTGCATCAATTCTCCCATTTTCCAAATCAGAATAGGCCGCGACCTCATCTTCATAAGTAATGACTTCTATTTTTTCCTCTTTATTTAAAATTTCTTCGGCCAAAGCGGATTTAAGAGTGCCAACTTTTTTTCCATGGCAATCTTTTAGGGTGGTGATAGTGGAGTTATCTTTTCTTACGGTAAGTTGTTCAAAGGTAATATAATAGGGATCTGAGAAAGCAATTTCCTTTTTTCTTTCAACTGTAATCTCAATTCCGTTAATGGCCAGATCATAATTTTTACCTTTAAGTCCCAAGATTAGCCCGTCCCAGGCGTTATTTGTAAACTCAAGGTCCTTTCCCAATCTTTTTCCAATTGATTGAATGATATCATATTCAAATCCAATCAACTGTTCGGGTTTTTTTGGATCAGAAAAAATAAAAGGTGCTCCCGATGAAGTATCTGCGGCCCATTTTAGATTGGATGCAAAGGCAACTCCCCAAATTATAAAAAAAAGTATTTTCAAAAATACCTCCTAAGATATTTTTGGGTCCGGGGATGACTTTGGTTTGAAAAAATTTTATCAGGAGGGCCCATATCTACAATGATGCCATTCTCCAGGAAATAAATATTATCACTGGCCTCTTTTACAAATCGCATTTCATGAGAAACTATAATTTGAGTTAATCCATCTTTTTTCAGGTCTAGCATTATATCCAAAACCTCATCTACTCTCTCAGGATCCAGCGCACTTGTTGGTTCATCATAAAGCATTATTTCGGGCTTCATCATAAGCGCCCTAGCGATAGCGCCTCGTTGCTGCTCTCCCCCGGATAATTGGAAAGAATATTTCTTGGAGTGGTCTTGAAGTCCGACTTTTTCCAATAATTCCATGGCCTGTGTTATTGCTTTCTCTTTTGATTCTTTTAAAACAACCATTGGGGCCTTTATAAGATTTTCCAATAAATTAAGATGGGGAAAAAGATTAAAGGATTGAAAAACCATTCCAATTTTTTTTCTAAGGTGATGAATATTTGTGGGATTGACGTAATCTATTGTTTCACTTCCGATTGAAATAGTTCCCTTTTGAGGTATTTCCAGGGCGTTAATGCATTTTAATAGTGTGGATTTCCCACTTCCACTAGGCCCCATAAAAGAAACTAGGTCTCCCTTAGATACACTTAAATTTATATTTGATAGTACCAAGGTTTGGTTATAGGATTTGGTTAGATTTTCAATTAAAAGCGTGGTCATTGTCAGGATTCTTTATCTTGAATGGTCAGAACAAGCAAGGTTAATAAAAAAAGGTCCCTGGGGAGGAAATCTAATAAATTTTTGTTTGCCTCAGGTGCCGTGGGTAATGATTAAAAGCTTCTAACCATCTATCCTAGATTCTTAATAAAAAGGGATCTTATGAATAAACCAACCGATCAAAGTTTGGAACGAATTAAAAAACTAGTTGATACCTTTACCGAAAAATCTGGGACAACCACCCATCCGGATAAAGTTGTAACCGAAGGTGTGGTCCTTGGTTTGGCCAAGAATTTAGATGAACTAAAAAAACCCTTATGCCCATGTCGTTATTACCCAGACAAAACCGAAGAAATTAAACATAGAACCTGGATATGTCCCTGCGACGATATGCAAATTTATAAATATTGCCATTGCCTTCTCTTCACTACAAAAGAGGGATTACCCATAACCGAATATCTTCCAGAAAATCATGATGGTAGAAAAACGTATGGATTAGTGAAAGATCCTACCCCAGATAAAGGAAGGGCCTTAAAAAATAAGGCACAAGAAAGGGAAATAGAGAGAATTAAAAGACCTAGTTAAAAAATGAAAAGGGCCTATTGAAAGTTTCATTATTTCTCTTCAACTTTCTGATTGGGAGTAATTTTTATATCTTTTATGGATAATTGATCTTTTAAAATTTCAAATTTGACCTCGGCTTCCCCTCCGGTTGGACAGCAATTCCCATCCCCTTCCTTTGCCAAATAAATATGTGCGGACATGGTTTTAAAGTCCGCCCGAAAACCTTTGGAAATGCTAAGTCCCTGAGGTATTTTTTTTAAAACCGATTCTTTCCAGGATTCTGATTCGATTTTATTCCACTTTTTATCGCGGAAAAAATAATATTCGCTATAATCAAAAGCTCCCGAACCATCCATCACGATTGGAAAACTTAGGATTTTTCCATATTCGGTGTCAATAATTTCTGGAACTTTGTAATAAAGATTATTTTCACTTGAAGCTTTAGCCTCTACCAAAGACACTGAGCTAGCTCCGGGTTCGCCAATAAAAACAGCGACTCCTCTGTTTTTATTGTAGTTTGCACCCCAGCTGTTATCACCACACTTTGATTTTTCACCGGTAAGAATACAATAAATTGAATAAAAGTAATCTTTTCCATCAACAGAACCCAGATTTCCAAAGGAAGAAACATTACAATCAGAGACAGAGGGTTTTGTCTTTATTTTAGAAAAATCAACGCAGGATTTTTTGATCGTTTCCAATTCAAATTGGTCTGAGGCGTATGTAATTTGCAATATAAGATTTAGGATTAAAATTTGTTTCATATTTCCAAATAATAGGCTAATTTCCTGAGTCATGAAAGAAGAACAAAGTTGTCCTAAATGTAAGGGTGAAAATATTTATCAAGATGGAAATCTTTGGATTTGTCCGGATTGTTTCTTTGAATGGAATCCTCAGGAAAAAACTACTACTCCGGAAGCTGTTGATCATTCTGTAAAGGATGCATTTGGAAATATTTTAAAAGACGGAGATACCGTTACCATTATCAAAGATTTAAAGGTGAGAGGTTCTTCCCAATCAGTGAAAATTGGCACCAAAGTTAAAAATATAAGAATCCAAGAAAGCGATGATGGCCATAATATCGGCTGCAAAATAGATGGATTCGGGGCCATGAATTTAAAATCTGAATTTGTTAAGAAGGTCTAAAAAATGGTCGGAGCGAGAGGATTTGAACCTCCGACCACTTGCTCCCAAAGCAAGTGCGCTACCCCTGCGCTACGCTCCGATTAGAATTGGGTTATTTTGATAAAGCAGGTATAGGTGAAATTAGCTATTTTGGCAATTTCTTTTGGATAAGAATTGTTTGGCCAGATTTAACGCCTTAACCCTATGCGAATTTTTGGCCTTATAATCCGGTATCATAGCAAGGGTTAAAACCTCGGATGACCCCACAAATTCTTCGGGGATAAAGACAGGATCATATCCAAAGCCCTTATCTCCCTTTATTTCCCTGGCAATGGAGCCGGATAGCCTTCCCTCAAAAAAGAAAATTTCATTGGGATTTATATAGAAACAAAGGACACAAATAAAATGGGCCTTTCGATCATCGACTCCTTCCAATTTCTTAAGAAGAAGTTGATTTTTTTCCAAATCGGATAATTTTCCACCTCCAAATCTGGCGGAAGCCACCCCTAATTCATCAGCCAGGGCCTCCACAACTAGCCCTGAATCATCTGCTAGAACTGGTTTTTTATAAATATCAAAATAGGCCTTGGCCTTAAGTTGGGCATTTTCATAAAATGTGGTGCCGGTTTCTTCTACCTGCAAATCTTTAGGAGCAGGTTCCAAATCTAAACCTTGCTCCCCCAGTTCCTTTAATTTATGGGCATTATTTGAGGCAAGGAGAAATTTCACATTAAGGCCTTTTCTTGGGCCTCAAAAACTTTTTCCAGGGCCTTTTTACCACAGATTAAAAGGGCATCTAATTGTTCTTGGGAGAAGGGATCACCTTCAGCGGTACCTTGGATTTCAATAAATTTTCCATTTCGAGTAGCAACTAGATTAACATCGGCCTCACAGGAAGAATCCTCTTCGTAATTTAAATCAGCTATAATTTTTCCTTCCTTATTTATGCCCACAGAGATGGCCCCAAGTGCTTCCTTAAGAGGGGTTTCTGATATTTTTCCCTCGTTTTTTAATTTTTTAAAGGCCAGGGCCATTGCCACATAGCAACCTGAAACGGAGGTAGTTCTAGTTCCTCCATCGGCAACCAATACATCACAATCAAGCATTAGGGTTCTCTCCCCTAATTTTTTAAGATCTACAACTGCCCTTAGGGCCCTTCCTATTAATCTTTGAATTTCCTGGGTTCTTCCACCAATTTTAGAGCGCTCTCTTTGGCTTCTGGTATGGGTAGAAGCGGGTAACATAGAATATTCTGCGGTGACCCATCCCTGTCCTTTCCCTTTTAAAAAGGGTGGTACGGTTTCTTCAATTGAAGCGGTTATATGAACTTTGGTATTTCCAAATTCTGCCATAACCGAACCAGCGGCGTAGGGATTGATTCCGGGGGTAAATTTGATAGTTCTAGGGTGTTCTCTTTGTATGAGCGACATGTGATTTTCCTTTTTTTATTTTGATACCTGATTCAATGTGGTAAGACCAGTTTAATGCAACACATCCATTTAAAAGAATGCTCCTCTACCCAGGAATATCTAAAAGATCTTCTGGTAAATGGAATTTATAAAGAAATTCTAGTGAGTACTGAAAAACAAACTGGAGGTATTGGACGCCGTGGAAACACTTGGATTCAAGGAAGCTCTTCTCTTGCATTTTCCTTTACCTTAAAACCTAATGAGGTAATTTCTTTAACTTCTTTGGAAGTAGGAGTTTTAATTTCAAAATTTTTTAAGGGAATCGACCTAAAGCTTAAATGGCCAAATGACTTAATTTTTGGAGGTCTTAAAAAATGTGGAGGAATTCTTTGCCAAACCTTTGAAAATTATCTAGTGGTCGGTGTGGGAATCAATTTTGGAACAATTGATTTTTCGGTAAAGGATTCAAATATTGAAATTTCCTCCCTTCCCTTAACTCCCCATCAGAAAGAAATGCCTGTTGAACTTTATGATTTCATTTTAAAAAATCGCCTAGATCCTTTTGAAACAAAAAAGGAATGGAATAATCTCTGTGCCCATCAAAACCAAAAAGTTATCGTTGAAAACGAAACAGGATTTTTTTGGGGAATCGGTGATAATGGAGAGATGCTCTTGAAAACCGCTACTGGCTTAAAAAAGATCTTTTCAGGATCCCTAATCTTTAGTCCAACGACTTAGAAATTTCTTTTATTTCTTTTTTTATTAGGTTTTCGGCCAAATCTGGAATTACCTCCCAGGCAACCTTTTCAGCGATCTGCTGGCAATACTTCCTGATATATTCTTCAATAAGAGGGCGCAAAGATTCCATCAACTCATCAGGAATTTTTTGAGATTCCTGGGAAGGAGCAACCTTAGGTTCCATTGCCATTTTCGGCTGGGCCATACTTTCTGTATCCACTGCCCAGAATTCTTCAGGGGTTATTTCCTCATCCATGGCAGATGAAAAATCAAAAGCGGTTTCTTTGATATCTTCTTTTTGAATTTTGGGTTCTGGTGTAACCGATTTTGAAACAATTTCTGGAAATTCCAAATTGGGTTCTTCAAAAAGTGGGGCCTGATCCAATTCCTCTTCTTCTTCATCCAAACTTTGCGACATGGTACTGAGCAATTTCGCGCCTTCTTCTAAAAGTGATTCATCCGGAACACTAGGCGTTTCTATTATTCCAGGTATATCCATTCCCCAACTTTCAAGGTCCAGTCCAATTGATTCCTGCTTTTCCTCCATCTTTGGAGCTTCCAACTGCCATTCCTCGCTTACATTTTCAAAATCAGCTGGGGCCTCGGTTACCTTCTCTGCAACTTTTTCAGAAATGTTGGTTAATTTTTTGCATTTTGAAACAAATTCAACACTATCAAAGGGTTTTATTATCTTTTCATCCGCCCCAGAATTTTTAAAGGCCTTTTCATCAATGGCATCAAAAGTTCCAAAAAGTGAAAGCACCGCCACCTTGGGATATTTTAATTTGATTTCTCTTACTAAATCATAGCCAGATTTTTTTTCAGAAAGACTCATGTCCAAAGCCACCAAATCAAAAGATCCCTTTTCCAAATTGGAAAAAAGAGATTTCTCATCGGGGGAATTAACCAATTCGAAAGGTTCATTTTCCAAAGTAAACCCGATTACTTTTTGAACTGTTTGACTATCCTCGGCAATCAATACTTTCTTAGTCATCTAAGTCTCCAGCTATTGATTTAAATTCTCACCCAAAATTGAGAGGTTGCCAACCTTAGAAATGAAGAAAAATGCAAGATTGGTTGTCGAGATTGCCACGAGAATTGGAAAGGGAAAAAATCTCTTCGATTTTTTTTGCAAACCTATTTGAGCCCCATCAATAATTTACCATAATTCTTCTATTTAATATGGACGGTAAAAAGCACTGCAATTGCCTTATTTTTCCCGATTTTTTATTCAAAATTCCTCTGGATAACTAAAAAATTTTCAGTATAATTATAAAATAACTCAAAAAGAGGGATTTTATGCAGAAAATAATTCTGGCAACTTTTTTTCTTTGTTTTTTTAATGAAATTTCCTGGGCAGGAAAACCCGTTACAGCTTCAATCAAAAATAAGGATTACTCATCGGACAAGGATATGCGTTGGTTGCTGAAAACTTGCCAAGAAAAACTAGAAGAAGAATGTAAAAAAATGGGAAGCTCCGTTAACACTGGCACTCTTAAAAGTGAATTCCCAGAAAAAAACAAACCTCGTATAGGTACAAAAGAATACGCGGAGTGGCCAAAGATTAATTGCAGTGCTGTCTGCAAATAAATTTTTAGGCCTATAACATTGATATAGATCTCTTTAAGCGTTCGCTTAAAATCGGAATACTGATGTCTTTTACCTCTCCCAAAAATTCCTGTGCAATCAACAACTCATCGCAACCCTGTTTTCCCCTTCTGGATCAAGTAAACCCAATTACTTTTTGAACCGTTACACTATCTTCAGCAACTAAAACTTTTTTAGTCATCTTCTTCCCCCTGTATAGGCCAACATTTCTAAATTCTCACTAAAATAAATTAGTTGCCAACCTTAGAACTGAAGAAAAATGCATGATTGGTTATCGAGATTGCCCCGTGAATTGGAAAGTTTGAAAAGTTCTTCCACTTTTTTGGGTAAAGTGAAGGTATGTTCTTCAATAATGTACTTTAATTCTTCGCTATTAATCCTAGAATAGGCACCATCCGTTAAAAGAACCACCAAATCACCTTCTAATATCTTCAATTCTTTAACTTCCATCTGAAGATCTTCAAATAAACCTAATCCGCTAAGTGGAGTGGTTTGAAGAAAGGCCTTATATTTATCCTGAGTTAGGGTGGCAAGGGAATCTGGAGAAGTGATCATTTCCAAATGATTTTTTCTGTAAAGGTAGCTTTCACAATTGCCAATTGAAACTAAAGTTAGAAGTTTGGAAGATAAGGCACCTGCAATGATGGATGACCCGCCCCTAAGTGATAATTCCTTTTTTTGATTTTCCTCTTTTAGGTTTTTATGTGCATTGTGAAGAGAATTAATTAGAGCATTTCCCTCAAGATTGTATTTTGGACTATAAAAAAAAGGCATTGTGGAATCTGGGTCTTGGCCAAACTTTAAATAAAAGGATTTAATATCGTTTTTAAGTTGAGCAACACTTTTATCGCCAATTCCTGTACCACCATAACCATCAAAAATTAAAAATAGTTTATTTACCAGGTCAATATCTATATCGTCTTCGTTTACCTGAAGAAATGGCCCCTGGTTTGTATTCGCAGAATAACTTTTTAAATTAATCATATTAATAATCCATATAATTTTTTAGTTTCTCTGTGGCCTTTTCATAATATTCACCATCACTTGGGGAAATCTGCTGGACTTCCAAAAATTTTTCTTTCGCATCCTGAAAAAGGCTTAAGGATTCGGAGATAATGGCCTCGCGATAAACCTTGCCTGCTCGAACTTTTAGCTTCTCGCTTATTTTTTTCATTTCATCCAACGGCTTTTCCAATGAAGGATCAAAAAGCAATGCCCTTTTATATTCTTCGTAGGCTCCTTTAGCATCTCCACCTTCCGTTAAAGATTCCGCTTTTTCTAGAATTGGGTCAATAATTTCTGCAAGTTTTTGTCTAGAGTCTTTAAGCATGTCAGTGGCCTCTTTAATCAAGTCTTCATCCATTGGGCTGATTTCTAAAAATTCATTTAACCTGATGATGGCCTTATACCAATCCTGTGCCAAATAATATTTTTTACTGGGTTGAAGCTGTTCAACCTTTTTTTCCCGTTCTACTCTTTGCCTTTCCTCTTCATCTTTTTTTCTTTTTTCTTCGTTTTCCCATGCCTCAATTTCAAGTTTTAGTTGGGTAACTTCATAATTTTCTGGATCCAATTTAAGGATTTGACCAAAAAGTCCTTTTGCGAGATCTGACTCCCGGTTTTTTACCGCTTCGGTTGCTTTCTCCACCATCTCCTTAATTTTTTGCTCTCTTTTTTTCCTCTCTATTTCCTCCAACCGTTTCCTTTCTAGCTCTTCCATTTTGGCAAGGCCGCTTTTTGCTAAGGCCTGGATCTGCTTGGCATTTTTATAATCAGGAGTTAAGGAGAAAATCTTCTGAAGCTCAAAAAGGGTTTCTGCGTATTTCCCCTGCTTGAAAAGCTCTTTGGACAGGAGATAGGCAGAATCCAAAAAATCCAGTTGTTCGGGAGTGAACTTTTTTAATTTCTCATCAACTTCTTTTTTTCCCTTACCCGCTTCCACTTTTTTAGGGGGCACTTTAGTTTTGGGTTTTTCAGGGGTAGTAGGCATCATCAAAATCGCAAGAACTAAAACGCCTATAATCATCATGGCGCGTTTTTTCTTTACCGGATCAGATTTTACTTCCTGGATAAAATCTTTGAGGTTGAATTTTTTCTTTTCTCCTGGTTTAACTTCCACCGGTGCGCCTTCTGCTGCCGGCTTGCCATTTTCAAATGTGTTACTTTCCTCAACAATTTTTTCAACCTCTATTTCTTGGTTTTCCTCTACCGGCATTAACCGTGCTGATTCCTGGTTTAAAAAATCAGTATATGCCCTCACCCTAAATTCAGTGGCGCCGATGGAAAATTGATCTTCTGAACTTAGGGAAAACTTGTTTGTTCTCTTTCCATTATAGATAATCCCATTTTTCGATTTTAGATCTTCTATTTCACATGAATAATGTTTCTTTCTAATAACCGCATGAACGGAGGATACTTCCGTATCCTTAAGGATGATTTGGCATTTTTTCTCATCCCTTCCTATGAAAGTTTCAGGAGCATCAATAACAAAAGTCCCAAATGGGGCATATTTTCCTGAAAGATCCAACTCAAATTTAATAATGGGTATATCGGCAGTTCCATCTCCACTTTTTTCCGCTGGTTCAACTGCACCTTCCATAACTGGTGGAGTTTCAGCAGGAGTTTCTGCGGTCGCTGCAGGTTCTGGGGGGACCGTTTCGGTGCTTTGCCCTCCAAGAGAAAAATCTCCTTGGGATACTTCTTGGGTCTGTCCCTCAGCGGGTACTTCTTCGGTTTTGGTTTCCTCTCCTTTTTCTTCTGGAGAAGTGGGCCCTTCAATTTTTGGTTTTTCCAAGCCTAGGGCCATTATTCTAAAAGGACCCATAATAATGCTGGATCCTTCTTCAATTTTGGACTTGTCTACCAGGGAGCCATTTAAAAAAATTGGAATCTGAGGAGAATTGTTCTTGATTAACCAGGACCCATCGCTGTAGCTAATTTCCGCCTGGATCCTGGAAATTTCCCTGGAATCCAGATGGATCTGGCACTCTGGGGATCTTCCCAGAAAAAAGGAAAAGGGACCCTTCTCATCTCCCTTTACCATCGAAGATAAGTTTAGATCTTTGTACGGTCGATTATTTTTCAGAACATTTAGTTTCACCTTTATCCAACCCTATTTTTTCTTCATATTGTTCTATATTGTCTTTTGCCTCTTTATATCTTTCATCTGTTTCATAACCTTCCAATAAATTTATGACCGCACAGTTGGAAACTATGGCCGCTTGGTATTTCAATGCTTCCGCTTCCCTTCTTCCTCTTAAAAAATTTAGAGCGATCTCTTCATCTAGGGATTGTTTTGTCTTACTTAAATAATAACTGGCCATTGGATGATTTGGTTCAACAATGAGGGCCATATTAAATTCTTGAATGGCCCTAAAATAATTATTTTCCCTGAGTTCCCTGAGACCCCTTTGGATAGATCCTGCCAATTTTTCCTTAGCTTCCTTTATGGCGGCTTCATCTTCAGTTGAACCGAAGCCCTTGAATTCTTTTTCTAGTGAATCATCCTTTCCAGCGCCTTCTGTTTTTTTTGTATCGGTAGTTACTTTCGGTTTTTTTTCTGATTCGGGTAAGAGTAAAAATAGAGCAACTATTCCCAATCCAATTAATAATCTTTTATTTAGAGGTTTTTTAGCGGTGACATCTGGTTTAGGGGCATCTTTGGATTCTTCCTCTGGAATTCCTACTAGGGATTTCAAAGTTTCTTCATTTTTGATGATGTCATATTTAAAAACAGTAGTCCCTATAATTAATTTATCACCATCATTTAAATGCTTTTGGATGATCTTTTCATCATTGATATATAAACCATTTTTGGATCCGATATCAGTGACCACGTAGGAAGTCCCTAATTTTTTTAATTCGGCATGCATTCTTGAACTTTGGATATCAGGGACGGATATATCTACTTCCTTGGCACGTCCTAAGAGCACCCTGTTTCCTTTTAAAAAATACGCTGTTCCCTTGTTCTCTCCCGTAAGGCAGGTAAGCCTATAAAAAACCCCTGGGGTTTCTGGATTTTTTAATGATTTTGTTACCTGTACGTTTTTCATAAAAAATTAAATCGGGATGACGGTAATATAAAAAGCTTTGGCATAACCGTCTTTCCCTATTAAACAATTCACATAAATGGTCGAAGGTTTTCCTGATATTTCATATTCAGCGCTTTGGCAGGCGGCCTGGTTATTTGCTGAGTTATCACACAATTCAATAACTGTTGCCGCAAAACCCTTTTGGGGGGAGCAATCCAAAATATTCACACCCGCTGATACATTTTCCCTAATCCCTATTAGATCTTCGCCTTTTTCATTGCTGTGTTTAAAATTTTTCTGAGAATCTAAAATCATGGTGGCCACTCCAGAACCTTTCAGAAATTCCTGGAGGTGAACCACATAAGGGCCATCCTCTTCTGCCTCTGCCATGGAACCGAATTCACTTTTATCGGAAGAAAGCTCCCTGTTTTTTTGGAGGAGATTATTGATGACGTTTCTTAAATTACTAAGTTCATCCATCAAATATTTTCCTTCAATGGTACGAACTTTCCCTCTAATCCCTTGTTCTAATTGATAGGTCAATTCATCGATCGGACGTAATGTGAGAAAATAGACAATTCCAAAGAACACCACTCCGGCCAGGATTGATGTGATTAGGGATTCCAAATATGCCCGTGAATTTTTGGTTGCTTCCATTGCAAGAGATTTAGGAGCAAACCGAATGGCAATAATTCCGACTGGTTCAAAAATCCCCAGCTTGGCATTGTAAGCATTTATTTTGGCGGAAACTCCGATTTCTCCTTCGCCCAAAATTTGAACAAATTCATTCTTTCCAGAGGTGTCAGTTTTGACCCAATCGCGCGCCTTGATGGAAAAAGGATCGGAAATATAACTATTAAGTTTTCCAATTGGTCTAACAATCCTTCCATCTAGATCAAATAACTCATAGGAGGATACACCATCCTCATTTTCCAAAAATGCGGTATCCACCCTGTCCAGATTTTTTTGTTCGAGTGCGCGAGCATTCATCCTTCCAATTTCTTGGGCAAAATGTACTCCCCTTTTAACCGATTCAATTAACAAAACCTGTTTGCTGTCATATAGGACTGGAAAAATTGTCAAAGAGATATTAATAACGATAAAAACTACCAGAAAGATCGCCATCATCACTTTCCATTGATATTCCTGATTCATCCCATGGATAAATGGCATCAATCTATAGCGAAATATATGGATAATTCTTTGTGGCAGGGCCTTTGGCATTGGAGGTGGTTTTAAATAATAATCCTCCTCCACTTCCTCAGCTTCTCCAGCTTTTTTGGTGACAATTTTTACATTTTCCTTAAGGAATACAACCTGAAGAATGCAATCTGGAAGAACAATCTTGTCCTTATTTTCAACTGTTGCTCCCAAAACCACTTTTCCATTTACAATGGTTCCATTTACACTTCCCAAATCTTTTATATAAGCTGTATTCCCCATGGGTTTAATGGAAAAATGTTTATGAGATACACCTGGAAGATTTATAACTGCATCGTTGCCGCTATCTTTTCCGACAATATTTTCCTGATCATTTTTAAGCAAGAACTCCTGGCCCCTAAGAGGACCGGCGACTACCACTAGCTTAAACATACAATCTTATCCCCTACTGAGATTTTTTTATCCAAAGTTCCTTCACTAAGTTCCAAAACCTGTGAAGCCTTCAAATAAATTCCGGTCATTCTCCACGGTTTCAAATTTCTAATTATTTTTACAATTTTGAATTCCGTATCCATAAAAACTACATCCAATGGATAATGCATGAAAAATGTATGGATCGAATTACACTTAGGTATCAACAGACCATCGAATCCATACATTTTCTCGGTAAACATAAGTCCAATCAATCTCTCCCAAAATCCCTGAGCTGTTTTAATTTCTCTTCCCAAATAAATATTTTTTTCCTTACAAATCATTTCCAAAATTTTATTTTCCTCCTGTGATCATTTCCAAAACAATAGGGGCCGCTACGATCAAAAAAACCGCAGGAACAATTAAAAAAAGCATCGGAAACAAAATTTTTGTCGCGGCAGTAGCGCCCGCCTTTTCAACTTCGGCGGATTTTTTTTGTCGAATTTCAACTGATAAATTTTTCAAAATTGGTCCAATATTTGCACCAACCGAGTCCGCAGCTATCAAGGTTGCACAAAAGGAGGAAATAGGAATCATATCCACTCTCCACGCCAAATTTCTCAAACCCTCGGCCCTTGAAGCTCCAATTTTAATTTCCTTTTGAACTATGGTGAATTCTTCGGTCAATGCTGATGGCCTCGCCTTTTCAATAACCTTTTGCATGGCCGCTAGAAAATCCAGACCTGCCTCAACGGAAAGGGCCAACATATCAACGGCAAAAGGCATATTGGATAAAACTTCCAATTTTCTTCGGTCTGCAAGACCTCTAACCCAAATATCAGGATAAATATAACCAACGGCTGCGAGCGCAGGAATTATTTTTAATGGCCAGGTCTCCTCCAAAAATGTTCTTACTGCTATAAATAAAATAGGAAACGCCAATACCAGAAATAACTTAAATGCCACAAAGTCTTCAGCAGTCATGGCCTCGGTTAAACCCGCAGCCGCCAGAACTTTTCTATATTTATCTTTTAGTTTTTTCTTACCTTTCATTCCCGCTACAATGGGAGTGAAATATCTTTTAAAAAATGGCCTTGAATAGCTAAGGATGCTACCAAATTTTCTATAATCAATTTCTTCTTTTTTCTCCGCTTCCCCAACTGTTGCAGCTGCCTTGAAAGCTTCTTCTTTTTCCAAGAATGCGTTGGCGATTATAAAGCAGACCAAGCCTACAAGAAAAATGGAAGCATAAAAAAGCATCCATGAAGATTGATCGCCTCTTAGTTTAAAACAGGCAGATTCAACTCCGCCTTTACAGGACCTTTGCAAAAGCCAGTTGGAAAGTTTTTCTTTTCCAGCTGCTTCGTAAATTAAATGCAGATTATAACAACCAGCATAGGACTTTTCCCTACATTCAGTGATTGGCCCATAAGATTTTGCTCTTTGGGCCCCACTAAAACCTGTGAGGTCAAAAACTTCTTCCGTTCCAAAGGCCAGCTTTTTACAGGCCGGATCATATCCCTTACAAGATTTTGTATACGTATCGATAGCGGTTTTAAATTGGTTATTTCGCTCCAGAATTAAACCAACTTCATAACAGCTCTTGTAATTATTTTTCTGGCATTCCTCATTAAATTTTTGAAATTTTTCCTTTAAACTATCTTCCTGTGCCGTCAAATTTAAGGAATAAAAAATCCAAAAAAATGTCAATAATTTTAAAGTTTTCACACCCTATAGGATACCAAATAGGGACTTTTGATTATTTGACTAGGAAATAAGGTTCATATTGGATTGAAAATACTAAACCATTCTGGTTTTTATCTCCTCGAGAAGCTTTCGTCCTTCTGCAAAGGAAATTTCTGGGACCTTTTTTTTATTTATCCTCTTCTTTTTAAAATGGATTATATTGGCCAAGGAATCCTCAAATGATTCCTTGCATGCCCGAAGTGATAAAAGCGCTTCCTTGGCATATTCTAAATCTCTATAAATTAGACAATTTGCCCCAGCTTTTAGGGATAAGACCGCTGCTTTTTCTATATTTTTAACCGCTTCCATCTGCATATCATCGGTGAAAATTAAACCCTTAAAACCTAAATCATTTTTTAAAATTTCGTAGGCCCTTGGGGAAAGAGTACAGGGATATCTCTGATCAATTTCATCAACTAAAAGATGTCCCATCATGGCGGTATCTACATCCGCTTCTATGGCCGAAATAAATGGGAGAAACTCTCTGGCCTTAAGATCCTTTAGTGGTGTTGAGACCCTTGGGAGCTCAAAGTGAGAATCCTCCTTTGTATCCCCGTGACCTGGAAAATGCTTGGCACAAGATAGGACACCACTTTCCCGGATTCCTTTTATATATTTTATTATTTTTGGAATTGCCTGATTTGGAGTTCTGCCAAAGGCCCTATCACCGATCACTTCATTTTCTGGATTGGTAAAAAGATCGCAGCATGGGGAAAAATTAAGATTTACTCCACAAGATATAAGCTCTTGTCCCATGATTTTTCCGATCTTATAAAAAACCTCAGGATCATCTAATTCCCCTAAACTTAGCATATTGGGAAAATGGGTAAAATCTTTTTTAAACCGAAAAACTCTTCCTCCCTCGTTATCCACCGAAATAATTAGAGGATAAGTTTTATTAATGGAGTTAAGGTCATCGGTTAATTTTTTAAGTTGTAAGGGATCAGCATAATTTTTTGAAAATAAAATTATTCCTCCGATATTTTCCTTTGCTAGAAAATCTCGTTCGGAAGAAGTCAGCTCTTTTCCACTAATTCCAGTGATAATAAATTGTCCAAGATCTCTCATATTTTTTTGCCAAGATTGGTTTTTGGATCCAAATAATCTCTAAATCCATCGCCTAGGAGGTTTAAACCCATGATAAGTCCCCCGAGCACGAGTCCATAAATAACTGTCATATGAGGGGCCTCCAAAAGAACGGTTTTTGCAAGGGATAGACTTGAACCAAAAGAATATTCCGATCCCCCAATTCCTAAAAATCCCAAAGTGGCTTCACTAATAATAACCCCACTCATTCCCAGACACACCTGGACCAGCACCACAGGAAGAATATTAGGAATAATAACCTTTAAAAAAAGTCCAACAGAAGAAATTCCATTTGCAATTGAGGCCTCTACAAATGACTGTCTATAAATTCTTTTCACCTCCACCCTTACAATTTTTGCATAGGCCGGCCAGCCGGTAAAAGTTAGGACAAAGACCAAGGCCAGATAGGATGGGCCAATGATGGACATAAAAAGAATCGCTATTAAGATGCTGGGAAAAACAAAAATAAGATTAGTAATTAGATCAAAAGGTGTCCTGACCCATTTTGGCCCAAGAGCGGAAATATAACCTATAATTGTTCCTAATACCGCTGCAAGTATACTTACCAAAAGAGAAACCCCAAAAGAATATAGCAAACCCGCAGAAATGGTTTCTAATAAGGATCTTCCGAAAACATCCGTTCCAAAAATAAATCCAGAGGTAAAGGGGGGGATAAGCTCCAAGGTCAAATTGATAACTGGTATGTAGGGTTTTATCATGGAACCCTTTAAAAAATATCCATAAAAAAACCAGCCTAAGCTCCATAGGATATAGACTGAAATTATTAAAAGGCCTCCTTTGGCCTCAATCCCTAATCTATTTCTCAATTTGCAATCCTTGGATCTATTCTATCGTTTAAAAGATCCACTAAAAAATAAATGGTCATATACACAACCGTGGAATAGATGATCACTCCCTGAACCACAGGATAATCCCTATTTTGAATAGATTCAAAAAGAAGAGTCCCCATCCCGGGAATATCAAAAATTGTTTCCGTCACCATGGTTCCGGCCAGTACCACAGATAACTGGATCCCCATGATATTTAACATGCTCGGCAAGCAAATTTTAATCAACCTAAGTTGAATTCCCAATTCATCCATTCCTTTGGCACGAAGAAAATCCACCCAGGGAAATCGCCTTTCCTCCAAATATTTATTTCTCATCATTTTGGATAAAATGGCCGTCAATGGAATGATCAAAGTAACAATGGGTAATATTGCATGAGAAAGGGTTCCCCATTCGGATACAGGAAATAATCTAAATTTAATCGAAAATAGTAGGACTAAAACCGGGCCCAGGGAAAAAATGGGAAAGGATAGGGAGCCTATGGATAATGCCCTGGCCAGATGATCAATTGGTCCTGATTGGAAATACCCTGCCAAGACACCTAAAATGATTCCTAAAATAAGGGAGAAAATTACTGAAAAGGTGGCAATCGTCAGGGTTGGGGGAAAATGCTCCACCAAAAGCTCTGTCACTTTTTTCTTGCTAAAAAGCGAAGACCCCATATCTCCTTTGATAAGTCCCTTCAGGTAATCGACATATTGGAGGGAAATCGGATCATCAAGTTTAAGTTGTTCTCTATATTTTAAAATGTCCTCCTGTTTGGCGTTGGGTCCTAATATCCTTTCAACAGGATCCCCTGGAGAAAATCTCACAAAAACAAAGATGGCCGAAAGGGATAAAAAAAGTGTTAAGAGGAAATAGAGGATTTTTTTAAAAAAACCAGACATCTGCCTTATAAGGTATCATTTATTTTTTCGATTGTAATACCCTTTGAAACCCAAATCTTTCTCAATAGTCTATCACTTGAGTCTAGTTCAAAAATAATTTCTTCCCCTTCTGTCCTAAGAATAAATTTTCGACCTTTGGATTTACCAATTCCCTCAAAAGTTAAATTTGCAGGTGAATAAATTTTGCGTGGAAAATTTTCCAACAATTGGTGGAAAAACGGATACCCATCCCAAATTATATTTAATGGTAGGGGTTCAGCGCCAGGTTTATCAATAAAACCCGCAAATCGGGCACATTCAATTACCTGAGAAAAAAAACAGATATTTTTTTTATCTTGGGGAAGAGGAAAGAATTTAATCCCATTTTGATCTAAAGATTTTAAATTCACAATCAATTGGGAGCCAGTTTGATCATAAGAAATCTCCGAAAAATTTACATTCTTATTTATCCAAACGGTATACTGAGAAATTTTTGGATTCAGAAGTCTTCCTGCAACTTGGGATATGGATACGCTTTTTTCCAAGACAGAGGATTCCTGCTGAAGCTGATTCTTTACGATATACTCATCTTTTCCCGCTGATAAACCTGATTCCCTGCTTAGGACAAAGTCCCCGCTGGTATCTTTTTGGATATATAAGGATTTATTTGCTTTGATATCCTTTACATGGGAGCAGGAAAGGAAAAAGATCAAAAAGATAAATCTCAACAGCATCTCTTAGTTAGTTGTAACCTGCTTCAATAGATCGATGGATTCAAGAACTTTTCCACAACCCCTAACAACGCTGGTTAATGGATCTTCTGCGATGGACACAGGTAGACCAGTTCTCTCTTTTATCAATACATCCAGGTTTTGAAGTAGGGATCCTCCACCTGCCAAGATGATTCCATTATCAACAATATCTGCGGCCAGCTCAGGCGGTGTTTTTTCAAGAGATATTTTAATTGCTTCGATTACTTCATTAACAGGATCAGATAAGGCGTCTCGAATTTCATCGGAAGTTACCTGAATGATTTTTGGGGCCCCGGCCAGCAGGTCTCTTCCCTTACATTCATAAGTTTTTATTTCATCTTCAAATGGATAGGCATTTCCTATACTCATTTTTATGGCCTCAGCAGTTCTCTCACCAATTAGGAGAGAATATTTTTTCTTGATATATGAGGAGATGGCTTCATCGAATTTATCTCCGGCCACTCGAACAGATTTGGAATAGACAATTCCACCCAATGAAATAACTGCTACTTCAGTGGTTCCGCCCCCGATATCTACAATCATATTTCCGGATGGCTCGGTAATCGGAAGTCCAGCTCCAATGGCAGCGGCCATTGGCTCTTCAATCAGATAAACTTCTCTGGCCCCTGCTTGCTCAGCAGATTCTTTAACCGCTCTTTTTTCCACCTGGGTAATTCCAAACGGAATACAAATAACAATTCTCGGTTTTATTAACTTGGTTCCAGAAAAGGATTTTTGGATAAAATATTTAAGCATCGCCTGTGTAACTTCAAAATCTGCAATAACCCCATCTTTCATTGGTCTGATGGCCTTTATGGAACCAGGGGTCCTTCCCAACATTTCTTTAGCTTCTTTTCCAACCGCCAATACTTTATTTATTCCACTTGGTCCTTGATGAACGGCCACAACAGAAGGTTCGTTTACTATAATACCTCTGTCTTTGGCGTAAACCAGAGTGTTTGCTGTACCCAAATCAATTGCGAGATCGTTTGAAAACCAGTTAAAAAATTTATCCAACATTTTTACCTACCATCTATAATGACGAATTTTTTCGCCTTCTTTAGAAATTCTCTCCATGGATTCTAAACCAATTTCAATATGAAGGTCAGTATATTTTTTAAAAACTTCTTTAGCTGAATTTTTGGTTTTTATTCCACCTTTTCTCATAGGACAATCAGAGACTAAAAGCAAGGCGCCTATATTAACTTTGCTGACAAAGCAGGAAACAAATAGACCCGCCGTTTCCATCTCAACGGCCAGCACGCGTTCTTCAATTAAATTGGCCTTAAACCTCGAATCAAATTCCCAAAATCTAAAATCGGTGCAATGAATAGTGCCCGTTCGATAATCAAAGCCCCGCTTCACAATTATTTCACTAACAAATTTTTGAATTTTAAAGGTTGGCAAAGCAGGAACTTGGGGAGGAAGGAAATGAGAAGTCACCCCCTCACCCCTAATGGAGGCGATGGGCAAAATAAAATCTCCTACCACAAGGGATGGATGTACTGCTCCACAAAGGCCTAAAAATAATACGGCTTTAGGATTTACTACGGAAATTACTTCGCCAATTAAGGCCGCTACCGCCGATCCCACTCCAAATTCAATGATGGTTACACCTTTTTTCTTAGAGCTTGAGGCCTTGAAATTGGTTCCTGAAGTATAGACCGCGTCCCCCACCAATGAATTGAATCTTTCCACATAATAATGGAAATTGGTTAAAATGATTTGTGATTGAAAATCAGAAAGTTTGTGCCCCGTGTATCTTTCAAGAATCCCTACGGCAATAGCGTATTTTTCCTTATTTCCCTGGATTCTAGAGGATCTAAGTTCTACAAGTGATGGGTGACTTTTAATAAATTTTTCAAGATCTTCCCTGGCTTCATCCGATTTTGTCATAGAGTACCAACCTTGGTTTTTTGAAAAAGATAACATTCCTTTAAATTCATTGACAAATCACTTCTCAAATTGAAATTCTGCCCTTATACTGCGCGAAATATTAAATTTTAAAAAGGATCTAGTAATGGGCAGAGGAAGAAAAAACAAAACCAACAAAATGAAAATGAAAAAAAATCAAAAGAAGAAGAAGCTAAGACTTAAGAAAAAAATGGCAGCTTCAAAAGAAAAAAAATAATCTAATTTAGGCCTTTTTCCTCAAATAAATTTCCAATGTTTTCTTTCTCGATGGAAAAAGAGGCCATCTCCTTTAGCCATACTCCATCGGTCAGAGTCCATTTTCCAGTCAACCCTTTTAGGGATTGGCCTTTTAGGAGCAATTCTTTGAGTTGGCCTCTGGACTTTACTCCGTTACTTACAAGGATATTCCTGACGATTTCCATAGCATCAAAGGCCTCAACCTCTAAGAGCTTAGGTCTTTTATTATAAAGTTGAAAAAATTTTTCGTCGTAAGATTCCAGGGAAGGCCCAATATTATCTCCGATAAAATAGAGGGTTCCAAATCTTTTAGACTCGGAGGTTAAGGTTCCCGATCGCCAGGCAGGCCCACCGATATAATTCAAATTATTGGCATCCAAATAAGAAAATGTTGGTATAATTTTTAGGGCATCATTAGGAGATGAGGGGATGAATATCCAATCAAAGTCCACCTGCGGGCCTAGGGTTTGGACTCTTCGGGTTGAGCTTTTTTCAGCAGCATAAATTTGGCCTAAAAAATCCAATTCCTCTTGTCTTTCTCTTTTATAAGCAAGTCCCAGAAGATTTTCCAGTCCTTTTACATAATCGTTTTCATCATAGGAAACAATGCCGGTAACCTCAACACCAAATTCCTTGGCGACTCTCCAAAACTCGTTGGCATAAGAGGTACCTAGGTCACTTTTTTGATAAAAGATGGCGGCCTTATTGCCAAATTTTTTAAGCATGTGTGGTTTAAATAACTGGTGGATTTGGGATTCGATACTTCCAGGAATTTCAAGAAGGAGGAAATCCTTTTCTTCTTTAGGAAGGTAAATTGGTGCCAGGGAGATAAAAAATACCCCATTTTTTCTGGCCTCCAAATATTCTTCGGTGGCCTCGTCAGAGAAAAGCCCTCCAATAATGGCGGCACATTTATTTTTTTGGATTAGTTCCCTCACCCTAAATGAGCCAACGGCACCGCTCCCCTGGGAATCAGATATATGAACCGAAAAATCTTCTTTAAAACTTTTTATTGAACTTCCAAGTCCTAAAAGGACACGGTTTCCAAACTCCCCTTTTTTACCCGTTAGTGGAAGTACAAAACCAATAGTTTCCGGATCCATCTCTTCTTCCCTTTGGGTATTTTCCTTTAAGGTTTCAATCAAAGAATTTATTTCTGAATGAGAACCGTATTGGGTTTTAACAAATTCAAAAAGTTCCTCTCCCTTTTTTTTGTCCTCGGAATAGAAGGCCTTTTCTGCCATCAAATAGGCCAGATAAGATGCTGCCAAATTTTCTTTATTGGGAAATTTGGTTAAAAAACCTGCTTGCCGGTTTAGATCCCATTTAAAAAAACCATCTTTAAGTAGGGCAAACTGGTTGTTGGCCCTCAGTGCATTTAAGTCCTGCTCTTCGCTTAAAAGGTAAATTAGGGAGGATAGTGAGATTTCCTCCTGCCCTAGTCTTTTGGAAATGTCATATTGGAGTTTGTGAAAATTTTTAAATTCTTTGGCGCTAAGATAGTTAAAATCACAGGAGGATAAAGATTTAATGGACTTTTCCATAAGTCCTAGTTTGTAGTAGCTGCTGCCAAGGTTTAAATAAATCTGTGAACTAAATCCTTTGTTGGCAGAGCTGTTGGAGGCGGCAATTTCAAAATTAAAAGCGGCTTTTTCATAATTTCCCTGGCCAAAAAAAATAACCCCCATTAGGTTTCTTCTGACCGCTTTTTCCATTGAAGGAAGTTTTTGATCATTGATAGCATTTAACTTAGTTAAAGCATCTTTTAAGTCACCCTCATTATAAGATTTTTTGGCCGCCTCGATTTGGGCCATAAATTGGGGATTATCAATAATTACTTCCTCTCCCTTTTTTTTGGAGGTGGAGGAACAGCCGACTAAAAAAAGAATTAAAATGATAAATTTATTCATAATAGAGAATTATTTTAATCACAGGGTAAAAAGCTGTCGAATATTTTGCAAAGCGTTTAATGCGGAATTGGCTGAATCGGTGGAAGAGGGAGTCTCACATTGGGAAAGCAATTTGACCCGGCCTTAACCGCTTTTATGGTCTTGTGATCATTATTCCAAACAGAACAGCCCCACTGTCCTGCACCATGATTAGGATCAATTAATACATCCACATCAACGCAATCCTTTATTCCCGATGTTTTTATATTAAATTTCAAAGTCTGGGATTGTTGGGAATCTAAAGGAATACGAAATTTTGTGGTAACGGTCTGCCCATTCATGGTTATTTGTAAATTTCTCAATCCACCTACATCAGAGGGTAGTGAATTCATATCCACTTCACCTTGGTTTTTAATCACCATGGTGATTTCTTTGGCCATACTGTTTGTTACATCCTTATAGGTAAAGGAAACTGGAACTAAGTCCTGTTTATTATGGCGGGAAATATAGTCATCGCAAGAATTGGCGGTATTGTCTAAAGCATAAGAGTTTAAAACAAATAGTAAAAAGCCTAGAAATTTCATAGGTATTCTCCTTTTAACTGGATGAATACCCGTGTTTAAATGTTTTGGAAATTAAAAAAGATCCTTAAACTTTTCAAAAAACCCTTCCCTCATGGGATTTGATTTAGTTTTATCAAAGTTTGATAATTCTTTAAGAAGCTTTTTTTGCTCAGCATTCAATTTGGTTGGTGTTTCCACATGGATTTTTACAATTTGATCTCCACGGGTATGGTGACCAAGCCTTTGGATCCCTTTTCCTTTAACCCGCATTTTGGTTCCAGATTGTGTTCCAGCGGGAACGGATAGCTCCACTTTTCCATCAATGGTTGGAACTTCAATTTCAGCACCAAGGGCGGCTTGGGAGAAAGTTATGGGGATAGTGCAATAAACATCAAACCCTTCCCTTTCAAAAAAATCATCTTCCTGAATTCCAATTTCTAGGTAGAGATCTCCATCTTGCCCACCTTGAACTCCAGCTCCTCCTTCACCAGTTAGTTTTAAGCGCTGGCCGTTATCAATTCCTGCGGGAATGGTGACTTCAATGTCCACTTTTTTTCTATGTTTTCCCTGCCCGTTACATTTATTGCAGGGATTAGAAACTATTTGGCCAGAACCATGGCATCTAGGACAAGTTTGGGCCACAGTAAAAAAGCCCTGTTGCCTTCTGATTTCTCCATGCCCATGACAGGTGGTACAGGCAGTTGGCTTGGAGCCTTCTTTACCTCCACTTCCATGGCATTCTTCACATTGTACATTTTTATTAAGTGAGATGGTTTTTTTGATACCAAAGGCAGCTTCCTTAAAAGTAACCTCAATACCCATTTGTAAATCTTCGCCAGGTTGACCGTGAGATCTTCTTCGACGGCCTCCGCCTCCAAAAAAATCACCGAAGATATCACCAAAGATATCTCCTAGATCACCAAAATCTTGGGGGTTGAAACCTTGAGAGCCAAACCCCGCCTGACCATTTAGGCCTGCATGTCCGAATTGATCATATTTTTGGCGTTTTTCCTCATTGAGCAAAACCTCGGCGGCTTCTGAAGCCTCTTTGAAGTTGGCCTCAGCAGCTTTGTCGCCTGGGTTTCTATCGGGATGGTATTTTAAAGCGAGTTTTCGATACGCCTTTTTAATTTCATCCTTGTTGGCGCTTTTAGATACGCCCAGTATATCGTAATAATCTCGCTTGCTCATAAAACCTTTTAGACTTCTTTAAAGTCAGCATCCACTACATCATCGTCGCCTGATTTTTTATCTTTCTTAGGGGCTTCTTGTTCAGGCCCTGCTTCAGGGGCGCCGCCTTTGGCGTACATATCAGAGGCAATTTTATGAGTAACTTTCTCTAGGTTTTCGATTGCACTCTTTAGCTCTTCTAAAGATTCAGAGTTTAAGTGCTTTCGGGCCTCGGTGCAAGCATCTTCAACTTCTTTTTTGGCCTCAGCTGAAACTTTATCTCCGGCATCTTTAACCATTTTTTCAGAGCTAAAGATCATACCGTCAAGTTGGTTTCTAGTATCGACCACTTCACGTCTTTTCTTATCTTCTTCTTTATGCGCTTCGGCCTCTTTTACCATTTTTTCGATTTCGGCTTCAGATAGACCGGAGCCCGCTGTAATTCTGATTTCTTGTGATTTGTTAGTAGCTTTATCAACAGCAGTAACATGAACGATACCGTTAGCGTCAATATCAAAGGTCACCTCGATTTGTGGAACACCTCTTGGAGCAGGATTTATTCCTGCTAGATCAAATCTTCCAAGGGTTTTGTTATCTTTTGAAAATTCTCGCTCACCTTGTAGTACGTGAATACTAACTGCTGGCTGATTATCAGCGGCAGTTGAAAACACCTGGGATTTTTTGGTGGGGATGGTGGTGTTTTTGTCGATAATCTTGGTCATTACTCCACCAAGAGTTTCAATACCTAAAGATAGTGGGGTTACATCTAGAAGTAGAACGTCTTTTACATCACCTGCAAGAACCCCTGCCTGAATGGCAGCACCGGCGGCAACAACTTCATCCGGGTTAACAGATTTGTTACCTTCTTTTCCAAAGATCTCTTTAACTTTTGCTTGTACCGCTGGGATCCTGGTTGATCCACCTACTAGTACAACTTCATCAATTTGAGCTTTGGAAAGCCCTGAATCTTTAATACAGGTTTCACAAGGACCTTTTAGCGCTTCAATATAGTTGTGAATTAAGGATTCAAACTTAGCTCTGGTTAGATTTAAGTTTAAATGTTTAGGCCCCGAAGCATCTGCGGTAATAAATGGCAGATTAATATCAGTTGAAGTTACGGTGGAAAGCTCATGCTTTGCTTTTTCCGCAGCTTCTTTTAGCCTTTGAAGGGCCATTTGGTCTTTGGTGATATCGATTCCTGATTCTTTTTTAAATTCATCTGCCAACCAGTGGATTAAGGTTTCATCAAAGTTTTCCCCACCTAGGAAAGTATCCCCGTTAGTCGCTTTAACTTCAAAAACCCCATCAGAGGTGATTTCAAGGATGGAAATATCAAAAGTACCTCCACCTAAGTCAAACACGGCGATATTTTTATCTTTTTTAAGATCCAAACCAAAAGCAAGTGCGGCCGCAGTTGGTTCGTTGATAATTCTTTTCACTTCAAGCCCGGCAATTCTTCCGGCATCTTTGGTTGCCTGTCTTTGAGCATCGTTAAAATAAGCAGGAACGGTAATAACCGCTTCAGTTACTTTTTCTCCCAAATAGTCTTCAGCGGATTGCTTCATTTTGACTAAAACTTTGGCGGAGATTTCTTGAGGTGACATCTCTTTTCCATTTGCTTTAAGCCAAGCATCTCCGTTCATATTTGGAACAACTTCAAAAGGAACACCTTTGGCAAATTTCTTGGACTCGAGAGCGTCCGCTTTTCTTCCAATTAGTCTTTTAATCCCATAGATAGTTCTTTTTGGATTAGTGACCGCTTGTCGCTTCGCGACCTGTCCTACTAGAGTATCACCTTTGTCAGTAAACGCTACAATTGAAGGAGTAGTGTTGTGTCCTTCTGCGTTTGGTATAATTTTATATTTTCCGTTTTCTAAAACCGCCACACATGAGTTAGTGGTTCCAAGATCAATTCCGATTATTTTTCCCATATAGATTCTCCTTAATTATTTTTTACTATTACAACTTTAGCTGCTCTTAAAAGACGGTCGTTTAATGTATATCCTTTTTGATACTCAATTATAATTTCTCCATCTTTTGCTCCTTCCTTGGGTTGATGGGCAACTGCTTCATGAAAGTGTGGGTCAAATTCCTTCCCTAGGCTCTCCACCGCTTTCAGCCCATTTTTCTCCAAAATATCCATGAAATGCTTCCTTACCATTTCAATTCCTTCTTTTACCTTTCCATGGCTCATATCTTCACCGAAGTGATCCAGGGATCTATCCAAATCGTCAATCACCTTAACCAAAGAAGAAAGTAGCTTTTCATTTCCATATTTCAAAAGCCCTTCTTTTTCCCTATCAAAGCGCTTTCTCATATTGTCCATCTCGGCCAGCTGGTAGAAGTACTTGCTCTTCCAGTCTTCAGAAGCTTCCTCTTTTTTAGGGGCTTCCTGAGCCGATTGTTCCTCTTTCGCCACTTCTGGCGTTTCTTCTGTTTCGTTCATCATATGTCCTTTAAGGCTTAATTATCTTTCAAATTTAAAGATGGGACCGAATGGATAAATGTCAATGGAAGTACTTAAAAATAGGTGACTAATTGACCTAACCTATTGTTTTTAAAGAAAAAATCAAGCCACTTTTTTGGTGAGTATTTTTAACTCATAACCTAACTCTCTCAAAAGACCAAAAAGGATCTCGAAAGTCACTTTAGAAATCCCAATTCTTGATTCTATTTGGGCTATTCTTCCCTGGGTAACACCTATTTTCCTTGCCAAGTCTGCTTGGGAGAAATTCTTTTCCTTTCTTGTTTTTTTTATAAGCTCTATTAAACGATGTTTCTCCCTTGCTTCTTGCGGGTCTACCCCCATAGATAAGGCCAGTTCATCGATGGTCATCTCTTTCCAAGGCATATCAAATCTCCCTGATGCGTTTTCTAATTACCTCTATATATTTTAAAGGAATCTCCTGAGTTTTCTTTTTAAATGCATGGAGAAAAAAAATTGCGTCTCCCTTCTTTATAAAATAGAAAAATCTAAAAATACCCGAAGGATCCCTAAGCCTTAATTCATTTAGTCCTCTTTCAATGGATGAAAGATTGCGGCTTAAGGGCATGGGTAAGTTTTGACCTTCCTCTAATAGTAAAACCGCATCCCAAAATTTTGACTTCAAGTCTTCCGAAAGATCCTTTAAGAATTCCTCAACTGGGGATCTTCCAGAAGCAGTTAGGAAGAATTCAACCTTCATAAATTCTTCCTTGCTTGTATATTAGCTTTTACTAATATATTAGTCAATGCTAATATTGCAAATTTACCTAAAAATTTTTCCATGGTAATTAGAAGTAGAGCATCTGAGCTTCAAATTCAGTTCACCTAATAGCCTGAAATTTAAGGGGGAATTAAAAAACCAAATAAAACTTTTTGGGTTAATGAATCAGATTTTGATGGCCTTAATTTTACTTACGCTAATTCCAGCTTTACTTCTCTTTGGTGACCTCAAGAAATGGATACGGTGAGCGGCCTGGAGTTTTTACCGAACAAGGTGTTGCGATGCTTTCTTCCGTTTTAAATAGTGAAAGAGCAATAATGGTTTACATCTCCAAGCATGTGACTACGGGACCAATGCTGCTTGCCAAAAATTAGTGGCCTTAACTAAGAGTGGAATGTGAATTTAATCACACTTAAGTTTTCCGACCACGCAAGACTTTTCACACTTTTCTGGATCTTTAACCTTAAAACACTTGCTGCTACATTGCCTTTGGAATTCATCACATTTATCCACTGATGAACCTTTGGCATATTCACATTTATCAAATCCCGCCTTACATGAGTCCATGCAATCTGAAGTTTGACCAGCTTCAGTTTTGCATTGATCTTGGCATAGCTTATTTGCCTCATTGCAATCCGCAAATAAAATTGGAATCGATCCCAGTCCTAAAATAAGAAATATAAATTTAAGCATAGTAATTGATTACCCTTCGACGAAGAAGTTAAAACAATAAAAATTTTTTAGGTTTTTATAAATGAACTTTATTGAAGGTTTTTATCGTTTTGGAAAATGGGGTACAATTACCTATATTGGAATAAAAAATGAAATATCTAATCAGTTCCATTTTTTTAATCCTTTTGTCTATTTCAGCTCATACCGCTGAAAATTGGCTTTATATTGATAATCTTAGAGCAATAGCAGATGCCCTAAATAGAGATAAAATTGATAATACCAGGGGTTCAAATTTAGAATCCGTAGAAAAAACCCCCTCAGGGTTTAAAGTTGTGGTGAGCGGCTGCGCTATCTTTTTAGATATTATCCCCCAAAGTAATTTGGATAAAGGAGTTCTTATAGAAAATCCTGAGATTCGTTTAAAGATAGATAAGGGCAAATCTATTTGTAAGTAATTGCTCAAAGGCCTAGGCAGTCTTTAAATCAAATTCAACTTTTTGATATTCCACCACTTTTAAGCATTTTGGTAATTAAATCTGTTTAGAGTTTTCACATTTGGAACAAGGAGTTTTGGAAATTATCATCTGGATTTTTCAATTTTAGTTAGAATTATTTATAACCGAAATATCCCCATTATGAGCTTTTTTAATTTCGATAAAATCTTTTTAAAGGACTCCCAAGGAAGAAAGGTGTTTTATCCCTTAATTTTTCTTGGATCTGGCTTTGTCGTTGAAACAAAAGAGCAAGAAGAGCAAATTAAGAATCTATATAAGAAATCCTTTATAATAAATATAGTCTGGTGTATTTTATTGCTTATAGGCACCTTGATTCAAAATTTACCAACCATCTTATTCTTATTGCTTATTTTTGGTTCTCCATTTATTATCCTTGGTTGGTTTCTTGTCGCATCAAGAAAAATCACCAAAGATCTGTCTAAATCTCAAGATAGGCCAACCTTGTTGGGTTGGATCAGAATCTTTGCCAAAAACTCTCCTTGGTTTTCTTTGATTATTATTGAGGGTTTTTTAGTTTATATGTTAATTGGAATGATAAAGGTGATGATTGCCGAGAGATATTCATTGCCTGGTGAGATTATTCGGCTTTTATTTTTTTCTTTTATATTTTTCTGGGCGGGAATTGCGGGATATATGATCTTTTATAAAGCAGCAAAAAAATGAAGAATTAAAATCGCTTTGGAAAAATACCTTAACGTTCAAAGCGTTTCCTCATATTGTCCATTTCAGCGACTTGGTAGAGGTATTTGCTTTTCCAGTCTTCCTTTGGAGCCTCTTCTTTTTTGGGAGTTTCCGAAGCTTGGGTTTCCTCCGCATTAGGCTCAGTGGATTCGACTGGCTTATCTTCCGTTCCGTTCATTTATTTATGTTTCCTTTTAAATGCCTATTTATTCTCAAATAACAAGATGGGACCGAACGGTTGAATGTCAATGGAAGTTTTGAAAATAGATCATTATTGTCTATAACTAATTGTTTTTATAGAGATATTCTATAAAAATTCTAATTACCTATTTTTAAACACTTCCTAAATTTAGACTTCTAAAGAGAGTGTTCTTTAGTTTGATCTGACTGCCTAATTTTGCCAATCCTTGAACCAATTTCTCTTTTAATTGTATGGTGGAGCAAATATTTAATATTGACCACAGTTGTTAGCGCCTCTTCAGATAAAGCTTTTTCTGAATCGTCTGCATTCCATTTTGGGGAATTTTGGAGAACCAAGGTGCCAATTACTGCTTCAATTAATAATTGCTCATACCAGCTTTTTATAACTTCCTC
Organism: uncultured Bacteriovoracaceae bacterium; assembly: GCA_964400895.1. GTDB lineage: Bacteria > Bdellovibrionota > Bacteriovoracia > Bacteriovoracales > Bacteriovoracaceae > CAYNWL01. The sequence goes on along the minus strand of CAYNWL010000002.1, from coordinate 377,259 downwards.
TATGATAGGAAACAAATTTGGTAAATTTTTGTATTCAGACTTCCATCTTTTAAATTCATTAATAAAGACTCTAAAATCTTTATTAATTTTTATTATTCCTTCTGAACTTCCTTTTGGCCAAATATACTGAGCAGCTCTGTCCTCAAGTTCATTTTCTACCCTTGATCCATCCTCTAAGGATACCCAACTACATTTTATATTTGGTAGTGAATCTCCATTGGAGGAATCCAGGATATTTCCATTTGGATTATTTGCTAGTCCTTTTAAATTTTGTAAAGCTCTTCCTACTGGGTTTTTTGGCTTAAAACTTCCTCCCATTCCTGTAGCAGTATTTCTATTATTTGAATTTCCCGAAACCTTTTCTCTTTTATCTTTTCTATCTTCATTCTGACCACCATTCTGTGGCTCAATCGCTCCTAAGGTCCCTGACCCGTATTCAAATCCTTCTTCTTCAAACTCGTTATTTATCTCAGAGCCAACTGGATTTTGGGATTTTGTTCCTCCCCCATTTTTTAAAAATTTGTAGTTTGGCAATTGGAACAAATGCTTTATTGAATCTAATCTTTTTTTTACTGATTCGGAATCGGTTGATTCACCTGAATGTTTTTCTAGATATTCTTTTAGTTCCTTTGGAAATTTTCTTTGAAATTCTGAAGCCCAGGAATCCCAAGGCAAAGATTCATCATTTGCTAAAGATAAGCGGGTTCTTGCAATATCAGATTTTAAGTTTATTTTTTTTATATCGGGTTCAATTACCATAACAATTCTATTTGAACCAAAAATTACTCCAAAATCTTGCAACCTATTGCGGTTTCCGGCTCCTCTTGCAAAAATTTCATATAATTCGTCTTGGTATAATACTCCCACAAATCCCGTTGTTGATACATAACCATGTACTCCAGATCCTTTTGGACCTAAATCACCAAAGTTGGTTATCCACCAATAAACCCGACAGTCATTTAAATGAACAATACCTTTTTCTGCACAATAGGTATCCAAGTAATAAGCTTTTCCATGCATGGAATCCAATTTGAAATCACGTTCATTTTTGGCGCTCCAACCACTCCTACACTTTGTTGTGATGGGGATTTTTTTGAAAAAACGATCGTTTAAATATTTCACGATCCACCTATCTCCACCTGTTTGTCTTTCCCCAATTAATGGTGCCACCGTTGTATTTTCTTTTTCTTCATTCCCAAGAAAAACAACTACTGTCCCGGATTCTTTGATTTCTTCTGGTTTTAAAACCTGCTCTTCCTCTTTACTTAATTCCCTGAAGTAACTATTTGATCCTCCTGTTTCATTTATATTCTGTAATCCATAACAGGACTTTTGACCATCCTTACACAATATGGCCATGATTCCCCTTCCATCTTTCCAAGAAATGTAAACAATTCCTAATTGATTATGAATTGCTGCTGATATTTTGGCCCCAACTCCAAAATTTGCTGCATCCCCTAGTTCCTTACCACTAGAAGCTAGCTTATTGATATTTTCTCGTAATTCAATTTCATCCATTCCAATACCGGTATCAATTAGACATAATTTCGAAGCCCCAAATTGACTAGAGAAAAATTCATTTCTATCCCACTTTATCACTTCAGCCGAAAGGTCAATTTCAAACTTCTTGCAGGCCAATTCTAATTCGGTCCAATTGGTGACAAAACAATTATACTTTTCTTGAAGTATCTTTTGTAATTTTTGAAAAATTGCTTCCTCGGCATTTTTTTGGAACTCTCTAAGGAATTGCAACCGACCACAATCCTTACCGAGCCTTTCAAGGAGAAAAGCCATGTTTAGTACTTGCATTTCCAAGGTAGTAACTGACGATGCACCTAATTCATTAGGCATAGAAATTCCTTCACTCCAATTCCGGGTACCGCTTAATTGCGGGCGGCGTAATCAGAAAAAATTATCACTGTTAAAAATGGAAACTCCGAGGAGTATCGATTTTTTTTTACAGTTGGAAGGGGAATATACCAATTTTCCGCTAAAAGTCAAATCCACAAGGAAATAATTAACTTTACCCGTTTTATCCTTAATAGCCTAAAAAAAAAAGAATCCAATAAAATCTTTTAGATCATTGGAAGATAGCTCTGGTAGCTAAAATTAAAAATTCGGTAATTTGGTTATTCTTATGGCCACTTCGGCCCATTGTAGAATGATCATAATTAATTTTTTTTATTTCAATTTGAAAATCATATTTTGATAATAAATTTTTTATCCTTTGAAGTTCTATCATTCCCGTGTCGGAGTATGAGAATAAAATATTGCAATTAAATTGTTGGCATTTTTCAATTAGAAATTCGAAGGCTTTTTCTACATTTTGTTTTTGACAAAAGGGCGATTGATGACGATCCGTTCTGTACCGGCCCTTAAATTGTGGAATATCAAAATCGTAATTTATTAAGCTCTCTGTAGCATGATAAAATCTAGAATAATGGACAAAAGAATAAGGCGGATCTGCATACACAAGATTTACATCCGTCATTATTTTTTTATCATTTAAAAGGTCTTTGTAATCCATTACAAAAGATTTATGTTTTGTGTTTTTTCCAGGAGAACAAAAATCTAAGATTTCACTAAACTTGTTTTCAAAATAACTCCAAACATTTCTTTTCCTATAAATAAAAACATCTTCAATTGATTTTAGAGAATCTAAATCTCTAAACATTGCAAAATGGCCTGTTCCCGAAGAACAATAACTATGAGCATATAAAAGGGCAGAAAGAGCAATGTTTTTTTCAACATCCTTTGAAAAAGTCTTATCAATTCCGTAACGAATTGAATCTATTTCGATACATTGCCTTAAACTGAAATAAACTTCGGGAAACAAAAAGCAGGTTTGGAAATAAGGAAAATCCCCTTTTTTCAATTTATTTTGGGAAAAATATCTTAGAGTTAATTTTTGAAGCTCTTCATTTTGAGATTTAAATTCATTTAATGGAGAAGGGAAGGATTCAAAAAAGTTTAAATAATTTATTCTTTTCTTTTCATCCCAGGCTCCCTTTTCAATGTTTGTAAATTCATCAGATTTAAAAAGGGTAGTCTTTAAAAATTTTTCAAGATTTTCCAAATTTTCCAGGTAAAAATTTTTAATTAAATCCAGGGATTTTTTTAAATCAGGAATTTTTTTTAAATTCCCTGAGCAAATTAAGGCATCCGAAATAACCCTGGAATAGCTTTGTATGTCATTTGAAAAAATTGTGTACTCATCTTTAAGATAAGTACCCACGCTGCAACTCCCTGCAAAAATATCCAATAAAGTGGTTCCATTCGGACTAAGTTTTTTTACAGCCTCCCTAATATCGGGCAATAGTTCTCTCTTGGAACCCATATATTTCATAATATGGATGTATTTCTCGTCCCTTCGAATTTCCATTTTCCTTTTGGAATTAATCGTTGTGGTAGTTTGCACTACAACTCCTTGATTTAATTATTAGGTTTCTCAAATGATTTAGAAATCTTAGCCAAGAATAAGAATAAAATGTTTAACGAAAAAAATAAACATAAAAGAAAAAATTATGATAAGAACCTCTTCTAAATTATGGAAAGAGATTTTTATTCCCTGAGCAATAAATATTCATTCCTCGATAGAGGCTTTGCGCATTCAATTATGAAGCATAATTTCCAAGGTCTCTATGAGGAAATTTATAATTTTTTGGAAAAATTTGAACTCTTAAAGAGTGAAATAATCGCTGGTGGAGGAAACGAATCTAAAATTCCTAAAAAAGTGAAAGAATATTTTATCTCCCGGGGCTGGGACTTTGAACGAAAGTTTGTTTTCTCCAAAACGATTGATGGCGTTACCTATGATAGCTGCACCTATAAAATTGACCTATATCATGAAAAATCCAAAATTGCCTTGGATGTGGAATGGAATAGTAAAGACTCTATCTTCAATAGGGATTTAGGGAATTTTCGGGTATTGCATGAAAATAATGTAATACATTTAGGTATAATTTTCACAAGAACCCACGAAGAAATAATGGAAATCGCAAAATCACTGGATTATGAATTAGGTACAGAAGACAAGCCAAGGCCAATTTCTGGAAAATATGGTGCCTCAACCACAAATTTTAATAAACTTAAGGAAAAACTTGATTTGGGAATATCGGGGACATGTCCAATATTTGGAATTGCTATAGGAAAAGGGTGTTATAATCCTAATAGATAAAAATTGGAAAATTTTAACTCATATTAGAGGAAAGCCAAACCATTAATATTTCAGTCCATTTTAATTTCCAATCCACTTAATGAGTAAGTTCTTTTCCAAAACTAGAATTATTTTGCCCCATAACCACAAATTCATTTGAATCTCCCTTTAATATTTTTAAATATGATGGGGATTTATCCTTACTCCTCCAGGTTTCTTTGATATGCTCGATTAATTTTGGTAAATCATTTTCAACCGTAGTTTTCCATAGGTTTGGATTATAATCATAAACTCTTAATAAATTATCAACATCAAATATGGGACCAGTTCCTTTGCTTCTTATAAGAACTACAGGCTTATCTTCACGCATTCTCATGCCAAGTTCAAAAAGAACATTCGGGTTATGCTCTGTCAGATCTGCAAGCACTAGATCTGCATTCAATAAATCCCGAACTATTGTTGTATGGATTACATCTGTACCCTTCCTATTGGCTGTTGAAACTCTAAAACCGGCCTCCCTCCCTGCCGGTACGATCAAACTTTCTAATACTTCATTAAAATAACCCTTGGGTGTTTGAGGATCATGTTCCGTAAAAGGCATTATTACAAAGAGATGCAAACCTACATTTTTTTCAGGTTCTGCCAAAATGACAGTTTCTTCTTCGTTTGAGTCCGAAAAGAATTTATTATTTTCCGATTTTAAATTTAAATATTCACAATTTTTCTTAAAAAGATTTGCGAATTCTTCATGCCTTTCATAACTTAATTTGAATTCTTCCTGAAGTGTATTCCCCAGGTATTTCATCTCAGGTAAATTACAACCATTATAATGATGAAAAACCTTCTTAAAAAGATCAACTCCAAAAAATGCCGCTTTCTTTAGCTTTAGTTCTTCGGTTCTACTCGCTGCATATACTAATTTTCGACCTTTCTCCGTTAGTGAAATATATTCTGAATCTCTGCCCCCAAGTGTAAAGCCAAAGTCTCTCGAAGAAGCGGCTAAATAATAAAATTTGTTTGAACTCTCACTAAAATTTAGAGCATTTGCAATCAATTTAGGAGACCATTGATTTCCACCATTTTTTTCCTTGAGAATTAAAGGAATCTTTATTGATTCCTCCAGAGAAAAAGTAGGATAAGGCAAAGTTTTTTTTCCTTTGTAAGATATTTTTTCAGTTTTTTTAGGGATTTTATTTTTTTTCAATTTTTTTCTCCTTTTTCATATTTTCATAATTTTATGATTCTAAAACTTGATTAGGTTTTCTTTAATCCTTTAAATTTTATAAGAAGATCTTCAAAGGTAGCCTTCTTCAATTTTTTCGGTGGTAATTTCATGTTACCGTCATTTATCCAATATTGCCGGAAATAGATATATTGCTGCGAATAATCATCCCAAGTATCAGTTTCTTTCTTATTGGTCACCCAATCTGTATTTGTTTCTTCTGCAATACAGGCTACCCTCCATAAGAAAAAAGCCCCAGCAAACTTATTACCATCTTTGGTGGCACAAATAGGATTGATAAGCATGTTCCAAAAATGGTCATGATCATAAACACTTAAAAAAGGTGTTTTATTTCCAACAAGACTGGACATTCTTGTCCAAACTAAAGAACTTCTAAATGACGGTTTAATTGAAAGGAGTGCATTATCAATATAATTGATAGCCCTAATGACAGTATGTTTTGGGGCTTTCTTAAGGATAGCCTGAACATATTCATTTTTCTTGGCTTTGCTAGAACTAATCCATCTTTGAAATTCTAAATCGTACAACATATTTCTTTCCTCCATTTGGCTCTTTTTTATTTCCAACATTTTTTTCTTGGACTTAATAATGCCAGAAAACGCAGCCACTTTATTGCCTTGCATTATCCTGTCATAACTATTTGATTTTACAGAAAAAAAATCTAATTAGTTTTGCGATCTTTAGTATTTATTACTCAATTTTGAATTTTTAAATTGTTGTTTAATAAATGAAATTTTTAATTAATTTATCTAAGCTGCTTTTTTCTGGCCGTATAAAACTTTTTCAACTTGGTCAAATATTTTATCTCTATCGTCCCTTGGTAATCCTAGATGATCAGAAACTTTCTCTATATAAAGACGTTCCTTTTCCGTCTCTTCCCCATCACAGAAGGACGATATTATCATTAGCCATACAATTGTCTTTTGAACTAGCTCATCCTTGAAGATTTCTTCGAGCCTAGGGTCAGATTTTTTGTGTAAATACACTTCTTTTTTCTTTTCCTCATTTTGAGAAAGGAAATCCCTAGCATCTTCGATTATCTCCTTATCAATTTTTAAACCTGCGCCTATATTTATTGATTTAAGTTTATTAAAGAAAAAATTTTCTGAATCATCTACCCTACCATCAATTGAAAATAATTGTGCTACATATTTTATTAACTCTCCATAGATCAAATTTTGCATTTCGGGTTTATGTTTATATTTAGAAAATAGGGTCTGGAGGAAAGATTTTCTTTTTTCAATTTTTTTATTTAAAAAAGGTTTCCGTTCATTTAAAAGAAAGGTTTTAATTGTCTCATCTTTATAGAATTCTTGAATTAACTTTTCATAATAATCTCCCATCATTCCTAGATAAATGAGGGGTATAAATCTTGATCTACTTCTCAAATCTGTAATCGTAGTGATTTTTCTTTCGCGAGAATTCCTCTCTAAACCTAGCAGCTGGTTTAAATCTAGATGGTATAATTTGGCAAATTTTATTAGAATTTCCAAGGGTAAAGGAGTTGGGGATGATTTCTTTAAATAATTTCTATATTTCGAAGGTTTTATTTCATTTTTTAATGCAAATTTTTCCTGGGTTAACCCCTCTTCCTTCCTTTTCGTTTCCAGAATATCTATGATGTTTTGGAGCCCCCTATTCAATTCTTCATTTTTTATGGTTCCCATTGATGGGATATCGGGTTGTTTACAATTGGGCTTTAGTAAAAAATACTAATTTATAAACAAATTTCTTTGATTCTTTTACGGAATTTAAAACAATTTGATGAAAGTTTTGGCTTATGCAATTGTTTTACCTTCATTAAAAAAGAGAATTTGGTTCCTTAGAAAAACGTCCTGTAAAATTAAAAATCCGTTTGGTGAACAAAATACCCTTAAGTGGAATTGCTTTCCCTTCCGGAAAATAAAAAAACCAAAAAAATATTTTTCTTCCTTTGCCTTTTCTCCATAAATACTTAATGAAAACCATTCTTTATTTTGGAAAAAATTATAAAATTCATAAAATATTCTTTGTTTCAAAGTTAATAACGAAAGTAATTTATCCATATTTAATACCTCATTTTAAAATTTCTCTGACAAAGTTTACTCTGGTCTCCATTTTATAATAATCTTGGGGGGGTTAATATTTTTGCATCAATATTTTTTAAAATCGTTCTTTTTTAGTGAGTTATAAATAATTCAAAAACAAAAATAGTATTAAATACTATTGACGCCTTCGAGAATCCTCAGGATATAGGCAGCTAGGCATTTTCTCTGAAATTTCAAATAATTCATGTTAATCATCATTTCAAGAGCAGTATTTTTCCAAAACCTCAATCAGCCTTTACCATCTCAAGCGTATCCACTAAGCAATACTCCCTCAAATCTCCAAGGGCCTTTTGTTTTTCCACTTCTCCAAATATTCCCCTTAAGATATTTAAATAGACTATTGAAGCGGATCCCCCATCCTGGATTGCCAAATCCCCATAATCTAGCCCCGGTTCAAATACTGGAAGGACCGATTTTAGGGAAGCCGATCCATTCATACCCGGGTGGTAGACATGGCGGTTTCTAAATGGAAGGAGCAGAACCACAAATCTTATTTATGTCCATTAGTTCTTTTTTATATTTGGGAAATCCCTTGATCAATTTGTTGATCACCCCTTTCATTATCCCTACGCAAAAAGATCTCCGATCTGGTTTTCAATTATGAAAAAAATTGAAATTTTACAATCTTAAATTATAAATTTGGCTAATTCTTGGATACATCACCAAAAGATACTTGCACTTTATTGGAAAATTTGATAAAATGTCAATATATGATTTTAAATCAAAAAGATTGGATAAAAATAGAGCTAGAAAAAAGATAGCAGAAATTGTTATCAGATATCCAGAAAACGTCCATTTTTCTAGGCATTCAATGGAAGAGATGGAAAAAGATGGACTTACAACTATTGATATTTGGAATGTGCTCAAAAGCGATGCCCGAGTTATTAATGAAGGTGAACTTATTAATAGTTCATATAGGTACCGCTTGGAAACCACTTTTATATTAGTAGTAGTCGCTTTCCACTCCAATGGTAAAGGATTAAATGTTGTAACCGTATGGGACAAAAGAAAAAAACCATGAAATGTACAATGTGTGAAAACGACCAGGAATTAAAATTCCACAGTAAAACCCATAAATACAAAGAAAGTGGGTTAGAAAACGTTATCCTCCACGGGGTTTTAGAGGCCCATTGCCCAAAGTGCGGGGAAATTTACTTAAATTTTGGAAATTTGGAAGAACTCCATAAAATAATCGCAATGCAATTGATCAAAAAGGCTACTCTTCTAATTGGTAAAGAAATCCGATTTTTAAGAAAATATTTAGGATACTCCGGAAGTGTTTTTTCAAAACTGGTTGGGTATGAAGTCGCCCATCTATCCCGAATTGAAAACGGAAAATCCCCAGTGCAGGAAGTTTTTGACCGATTGATTCGTGTCCTGGTTCTGGAAAAAATGCCCGAGAGAAAATACAAGCTTCAGGATCTCTTTCTCCAAAATAAATTCCAAAAACTTGAGTGGTTGGAATTTATTCTTACTGGGAAAGATTGGAAGGTTAAAGGTAGGGAGAATTTAAAAACTGAGCTCGGCAAATTAAAATCGCTATTTAAACAAGCGTGAAGGAACCGTTTCAGAACAAACCCATAAATAAAATAAAATTTGTTTAATTAATTTATTTTTAAATAATCTGTGTTTAAAAAAGGCTATGATTTTTAACTCAGGCTTTTGGTTTGGGTGTAAAATAGAAGTTGGAAATGTATGAAGCAGATTATTTTTTTACTGATTATTGCTTTTATAAGTGTATCTGTACCAAATAACGGGCTATCCCGTGGCTCGGCTCCACCATTATCAATTTCCCCATCAATTAAGACAGCTCTTCATGAAGGCCAAGTAGTAAAGTTTTCCGCAAACGGTGGTTCTCCTCCCTACAAGTTTACCGCTAATATAGGTAGCATAAACGTATCCACAGGTGATTATACTGCACCTTCAAAAGCTGGATTGGCGATTATTAAGGTTAAGGACGCCAAGGGTCGTATAGCGACTTATACCGTACCTGTTTTTCTAAATCTTGAGGGTGTTTTTAAATATTACTCGGTTTATCCCTCCTCAGAAGAAGATATTGAAGCCGGAAAGAAAGGCCTCCCACCAATTATTCATTTATTTAAAAAAGACGGATCCTTTAAATCATGTATGCTGGATGAGCTTAAAAATAAACTAGATGAAGAAATTTCAAGTGAAACATTGAATTACAAGATATTGGGCAACAATGCACTTTTAATAATGAAGAAGACTGGAGAGAAGGTGCCATTGGGTTTTAATAGGTTATCAGAGGCTCAAATAAAACTAACCGGTCAAACCCCCCTCGGTTTTGGGTCCATCGGAATTAGAGGGGTTACAGTTGTTCTGGAGAAATCCCCAATACCAAGTGGAACAAGCCTTGATGATTATTTTAAAAAAAGTTGCGAAGATTTAGAACTTAAATCACAATACGCATACAATATCCAAAGATACCTGGACTCCTACGCTTGCCCCAATGGCAGAATAAACCCCATTAATTTTTCCGCTTCCCAATTTTATTCCGGAACTGGGAATTCCACCCAAATCCAAGGGAATTTCCAACAGACCCCCATTGGTGGAAATGCTTCCAACTCATATATCGGGGTCAACGCTGGCTCTAGAGATGTGATCGCCATAACCAAAATGACCGATGGAACCAGGGTTTTAGGTTTTAATGTCTCCTTATTTCTTTGCAGAACTGTGACTCAAGTTCAACCATACTATGGAGTGGTTACCATTCCTCTTATTGATCAAAGTCGTTTGCCGGTAGTAGCTGGAACCGACAGACCCATAATTGTAACGGACCCAACCAACTGTAGTGTGGGAACGGTTGATCAGGCGGTGATTTATATTAAAATTCCTGCCTATCAGGTACCTAATACCGGTGTGGTTTACCAAGCTGTCCAACTTCCTCTCGCATTTTCGCGGGGAAGCTGTCTCTAAACTTATTAAATCTTTAGGATTTACTGGGGATATCCCGGTGGAAAAAATTAAACTTCTGAAGTTTTGGTTTTCCAATAAGCCTAAAAGTATAAAATAATTAGCTTATCTTTTCTTAGATGGAGAAAACTTCAGGCAGATGAAAAAATAACTTCTTTGTCGCAGGAATCTCTTTTCTTCGCCAGCAGATCAAGGAAAATTACAAAAAGGTAAGGGGATCCAGAGGCTAAATGAATTTTTTTGCCCTTCAAGAAAAGCTTCGCTATGTAAAAATTGATTTGGTCGTAGCGGTTGTAAGGTTTACCGCATAAACTTGAAGATTATATGGATTAATTTTTGGTAATTTTTTTTATTGGCCAATTCGCACTAGGTTGGATCTTTTGAGATGAATATTCTTTTAAAACATATCCAATTAAGGTTTGATATGGAATTCCTGTCCTTAGGGCTAGCCCCTTAAAATAACGTACCACATCCCTTTCTAGCCTCATCGTTATGGATTCCTTTAAATTTTTCAGGTATTTGGGTTTTGCTTTTTTTAATTTTTTAATATCATATTCTTTTTTCATTTTTATTTCCCAAAAGTATTTAAACTTTCATTTTTCGTTGCTTCTCTGGCAGATATAATTCTTATTTTGGTACCATCCATATTCTCTGAATGTACCACTAGCAAAACTCTTCCTTTATTACTAAAGCCAATGGCAATAAATCTAATCTGGTGAATTGAGTGCTCCGGATCATAAAAAATTTCAAGATATCTGCTAAAAAAAATAGTTGAAGCCTCTTCGAATGAAATCCCGTGCTTTTTTAAATTTGCCTCTTCCTTTTTTGGATCCCACTCAAAACCAGTATGTACATTGTACATACAATAACCCCTTTTGTCAATTTAGGGGTTTTTATTAGAACTTAGTTAGATTAATCAAATTGTTTTTCATTGAAAAAATAATATTTTCCAAAAATGAAAAATGGGGGGGTGGGTTTCTATATCCCTTTAAAAAAGGGAATTAAAGTCCAATACTTATTAATTATCTCCTTTTTTAAAGAATAGAACATTTTGGTTTTTTAAATCGGTTTTTTGGGATGACTTGGATGCATTTAATAAAACCCTATACCAGCTGTAACTAGCAACGAGAATAAACACTATGGTGAAATAATTTTTAGTTACAAATAAAACGGTCATATAAATTATTAAGAACGGTATAAAAAAAATCCAAAAAAGCATAACTTATTTCCCTACTAACTTTTCTAAAACCTCAATCAATTTAACCATTCCCAAAGTATCCACCAAGCAGTATTCCTTAAGGGCCTCCACCATCCGCTCCTTTTCCTCTCCCTTAATCCATCCCTTGCAGATTGACTCATAAATTATAGAGGCTGTGGCCCCATCCTGGAGTTCTAGGCTCTGATAACTTAATCCCGGTTCAAATACCGGAAGAACTGCTTTAAGAGATGCTGAGCCTTTCATATCCGGGTGATAAATTGCTCTGGATCTAAAGGGAATTAAAAGATCTATAAATCTAAGGTTTATGGCCTTAAGATCAGAGGCGTAGGCGGGAAATTGGGATATTAGGGAATCATTGATCATTTTTTCATAAGGGGCGTTGTAGGCGACGATGGATCCTTTTTTTCCCACGGCCTTTATTAGATTTTCAATAAAGGGGATGCGGGGATCACCTGATCCATCATGGAGAAATTCTATATGCTCGAGATCAGAATCTTTTTTTCTAATAACGTGGCAGGAGAATTGAAAGGGCACCGCTTTATAAGGAGATGTTCCATCATAGAGGGGAACCGCAGGCGCGATGGTTTCATAATCTAGAAAGTAGATGGGGTATTTTAAGGTTTTTAAAAAATCCTTGATGGCTCCTTTATCCATATGCATCTTGCCGGATTTGGCGCATTTTAAATCGAGTTCTTTTTTCCCAGTAAGTAGGCCCTCTGGAATATCCCGGGGATGTAGTATTCCTTGAGCGAGAAGTTCTTCCCTTTGTTCCCCCTTAATGAGATTATAGACCGAATACTTTGGCACATGGGCCCAACAATAGGCTTTAAATTCACATTCAAAAGGGGATTTGCAGTGATCTCCAATTTCCCTGGATGGTTCTTTTCTTTTTTTGATAACTTTTAATAGCTCCGGTAGCAGATCTTTTACCGCTTTTTGTAAATCAGAGGTTTCAGTGGTGATATCTTCATATTTTAAAAGTTTGGCGGGTTCTATTTCCCCTTTTTTTATATATTCGTTGTTTATTAACATGAGATAGGTTTTTCGGATTTTATATCCTGCTTTTTCAAAAGCGTATCTTTGGGCCGCAAGGTCCCATAAATGATAATTCTTTACTTCTGTAGAGCTTTTTACCTCTATTAAATCCCATTGAGTGCCTACTTTCTTTAGAATATCAATCCTGGCATAGAGTCCATCAATGGATGCCGCTGTTGCCTCAAAAATGATCTTTTTTCCGCTCTTAATGGCAGAATTGGTTAATTGGACTGCTTTTTCCCCTTCCCAGTATTCTGCCTTGATTTCTAGGCCTTCGGGGAAAAGCGCTTTAGCGAGGTTTCCTACCTCATGCCCCTGATCAAATAATTTTTGTTGGGCCACCGTTACGGGAGCTTTAAGATCCTTTCGGTTAAGAGAGAGCCACAATGCTTTGGGGCATTGATGCCCTTTGATAAATTGTGATTTTGAAATTTTTAAGTCCATTTTAAACTGCCTGTAAGTTTGAAGGAAAAGATAGGATCTCTTTTCTCTTATGTTTTTTTAAGTCGCTATAATCCAAATAAGTAACTGCAACATGCTCATCTTTTATTACTATTATACCCAAAGACGTTCTTAAGGCCTTAGCTCCTTTGACCCAGTCAAATAAACAGTCTGCGCCTTCAATTAGCTTGATAATTATTTTATAAACTTGAGATCTATTGGACATGGAAGTCCTTTCGACAAAACGATCAATTAAATGCTGGGTTATTTTATAGTTAGTCATTTTTCTCTCCCTTAATAACTTTCAATTTAGACTTGGGATCATGCTCCCTTATTTCAATCACTATGCGTTCCTTCCTATCTTTTTTGGTCATCCACCTGATAAGAAAAAACAAAACGATACATTCAATAAAAAAAGTCATAATCCTTCCCTATTCTCAAAAGCAGTTTTAGATCAGTAGTTGGACATTCCATGTACTACCTCCCTATTTTGTCCGGACATCTTTTTTCCTTTATGTCCTTAAATGCCATTTCAAGGGCTTGGCCTCTTGTGGTAGCAATTCCTCTATAGAGAGTTGGCTCGTTTTCTCTTCGTTCGATATAGGTTTGGTTTTCCTTCCCAAGGTAGTAATTTTCAATTTTTCTAAGCTTTTCGGGACTGCAGGCAGTACCGGTTTGGCCAAAAATCAGGGCTATAACTAGGGTTAGATTTTTCATTTTTAGTCCTCCTTAGGTTTTGGTTATTTTGCCCGATAGGTTAGACATTGCATGTCCATCTGGAGGACCTATGAGCGCTGCCAACCAATTGAAAAGACACCAAGAAATCTATTTAATTTTGAAGAACTTAGATGAATCCACGGCATTAACTCTTACTGAAATCCTTAAGGAATTACCCGAAGGATATGAGGTGGATAGAAAAACTATAGAGAGAGACATTGACCAAATGTCTTCCACCCACCGGATTGTTGAAACGGGAACCTACCCCAATCGATTTTTTGCGGATAAAAACTTTAAAGTGGATTACCAGTTCAACTTCACCGACGCTGAACTACAAACCATCGTCCTAGCACTACAAAACCTCTATCAAACCTCCCCGGATTATCTAAGAAACCTCTGCTCCCAAACGGAGACAAGCCTTATAGATAAGCTTCCTGATCCCCTAAAAAAGGACCTAAAAGAATTTAAAGAACTCCATCATTTTAACTATGGGATAAACGGCAGAGACCAAACGCTTTTTGATGAAAAAAATAATAATGATTCCTGCAAAGTAGCATTGGAGGCATTACGAGAGGGAAAAACCTTTACCTGTAATTATGCTTCCATCGATAAACCCGAAAGCATAAAAAAGGTAAGGCATTTTGAACCACAGCTTTTCCAATTAACCGGCTCCATTGGCTATCTCTATGTAAGAGATTTTTCGGATGGGGTCTTAAAAAATCTAAGAATGTCTAGGATCACCAATGCCAAGCTTCAGGTGCAAAAGGCCAAACGTTTGCCTAAAAAAGAAATCAAGGGGCTAAAATCCTCCTTTGGAGGTTTTGGTCTAGGAGATGAGAAAACCATCGAGATAAAAATCAAATGCGATAAACATATGGCAACGGCATTTGGGGAAAGGGTTATTCACGACTCTCAACAAATAAAAAAGGGAAGTAATGAGGAATACCATATTATTTTAAAAATGGCACCAACCTCCGAGATTCACCGACTACTTGCTGGTTGGAATAATCATATATTTGAAATAAGTCCTGAAATTTTAAAAACAGAAGTAAAAAAAATATCAGGCGTTAAAATATAAATTAAGAGAATACCCAGTTAGAAAATAATGCTTCCTTTCCTAATATAATAATTCATAAAATTCATGCCGTTTGAATCCATAAACTTTTATTTTAGCTAGGTAGGGTTTTCAAAATTTTTTCAAAAATGAATTATTTCTCATTAAAAAAGCTTTTTTAGTGAAAATTTTTCTTCTTTAGATAATAAACATTAATTTGTTGGATATTTACCCATTCATAATGAATTTTTCATTGCATTTTGCAATAAAAAGGAGTAAAACCGTGGAGACTAAATCTTCCTTGGAGAATATAATTCGAGATTTAAAAAAGGGGAAATTTAGCTACCATCCACATGCCCTAAAAAGGATGGATGAAAGACAGATAACTTCAGCGGATATTGAATTTATTATCGCTGGAGGATTAAAAGATAGAAAATACCGAGAAGACCATGACTCTTGGAATTTCTTTGGATATGGGATGGATAATGAAAAACTTACAATTTCTGCAAGGTATGACATTGAAACCATTATCGTCACAGTTTTTTAGAGGGAAATTATTATGAAAAACATAATTAAAGGCTATGGTGGACTGGAATACATTCACATATCTTTTAAAACTAGTTCTTTACCAAATAAAAAACTCAAGGAGCTCGAAGAAAATATCTCAAAAAAAATTATCCAGTATAGACCTTTAAGGGGAAAAGAAGTGAGATTCTTAAGGAAAGTCCTAGGGCTCTCTCTAAGCAAACTCATTGTTGAGATGAAAGGAATGGTTGATCAATCAACCGTCTCTAGATGGGAGCAAAAGGGGAACGAAAGACTGTCTGCGCCGAACGAGTCATTAATGCGATCTTTTTTTGCTTTTAAATTTGAAGTAGAGCTTAGGGCAATTCCAGAAATATTGGTCCCAAAAGAAAGTGAAGATTTTTTAAAAATAAAGGCAGCTTGATCAGGTAATTTGAAAAATATCATCCATTAAGGAATCCAAAAGCAAAAACCCCTTGGAATTTAAAACGGTAGGGCCTTTTTTTGAACGCAAATATCCCCGAGACTCCCAAATCTCAAGCAACTTCTCCCAAGAATTTTTATCTTTGAAAAAATTTAACCCATCAATTCCTATATCAGTCCTTAAAAGAGTATAAAGCCTTTCAAGCTTAAATTCTTCTTCCCCTAAAATCTCCACATTAAATTTAGGGGCCTTATTCTCCCACTTATATCGGATCCCTTTTTCTCCCAAGGATAAAAACCCTGTGGCCGAAGGCCCAATGGCACCAACAGACTCTCCCTTCCAATATTTTAAATTGTGGTGGGATTTTTTTCCGGGAAGGGCGTAGTTTGAAACCTCATAATGGTTAAAGCCCCTATCACTTAGATATTGGGAAACTTCCAGATATTCTTTTTCAATCTGCTCTTCGCAGGGAAGTTGGTCTTTGTGAATATAATTTTCCTTGGTGGTAAGGATATATAGGCTTAAATGTCCGGGTTTATATTTTAAAACATTTTCCAGCTCTGAAAGGACTTTGCGATCTGAAGAATTGGGAATTCCCAGCATAAAATCCACCGAAAAATTTTCCCCGTTTTTGGAAAAATATTCCAAGGTTTCATAAGTATCCTGGAGGGAGTGAACCCTATCCAAATATTTTATACATTTTGGATTTAGGGTTTGAATCCCTAAGGAAAAACGGTTAACCCCGGTTTTTTTCCACTCAGAAAGAGATTCTTGTGTCCATGAGCCGGGATTTACCTCTAGGGTAAATTCGATATCCTTTTCATAAGCAATGTTTTTAGATTTTAAGAAATCCCGTAAGAATTCTGCTCCCTCCACACCCCATAAAGATGGAGTCCCTCCTCCAATATAAAGAGTTTCTAAAGGCGACCAGGAAAATCCATGCTCTTTTAAAAGACCTTCATGGACCTTGAAGGATTCCTCAAATATTTTATGAAAAGAGGTAATTTCAAAGCGATCTTTTGGGACCGATTTATAAAAATCACAGTAGTTGCAAATATGCCTACAAAATGGAAAGTGAATATAGAGAGAATTTAGAGTACCCATTTAATCTGGCGGATGGTAAAAAGTAATTAACCATTATGCAACACGAGAGACAAAAATTACGCAATAATTTAGAAACTTTATTTATAAACTCACCAGGCTCTAACGCGGCGAGCGTACAGATCTGGTTTAGGGCGGGATCTGCCCTTGAAAAAAAGGAAGAAAGGGGTATCGCCCACTTCTTAGAACACATGTTTTTCAAGGGAACCGAAAAAAGACCAGGATCTGCCCTTACCCATGAAGTAGAATCATTTGGAGGTGAAATGAATGCGTTCACCTCTTTTGATTACACCTGCTACTACATAAACTCGCCGAATAACCACCTCTCCAAAGTAGTGGAAATTTTAATGGATATGATATCCAATCCACTATTTACTAATGATGATATTTTCCCAGAAAGAAATGTGGTCTTTGAAGAATATAGAAGATCACTCGATAACCCCGGCCAATTTGGATTCCAAAGACTTCAGGAAAACTGCTTTCAAAAAGGATATCATCATCCCATTCTAGGAGCTGAAGAAACAATAAAAAACTTCTCCCGGGAGCAACTGATCTCTTTTAGGGAAAATTATTACAATCTTTCCAACTCCCTTTTTGTAGTGGCGGGCGATCTTAAGGAAAAAGAGAAAATAGTCTCCATTATTGAAAAATTTAAAGTACCACAAGGACCCAAATCTGATTTTCCGGAATTCACCTTAAAAAATGGGGACACCTTTGAAGTCCACCAAAGAGACGTTAAGATGTCTCGTCTAACTTTTGCCATTACCACTCCACATTTAACTGACCCCAAGGCCCCTGCGGAAGATCTTGTTCTTAACTGCTTAGGACACGGAGAAACATCCAGGTTATTTAGAAATCTGGTGGCAGAAACCGCGCTTGCCAATTCCACTTCCGCTTCCACCATGTTTATGAACAAAGGGGGAGTTCATCTTATTAATGTGAGTTTTCCACAAAAAAACCTATCAAAAGTTTTATCCAATATTAAAAACCTTTGGATTGAGCTTTTAAACGAAGGATTTGCCAAAGAAGAAATTACCAAAATAAAAAACCAATATATCGCTTCCAAAATTTATGAAAAGGAGACCATTGAATCCTATTCATTCTCATTAGGTTCTGGTTTTGCCCAAACGGGAAATATTTTCGGCCATGAAGAATTTCTGGAAAAACTAAAAAAAACCACTCTGTCACAGGTAAATACCGCCCTTGGTGAAATATTCAAACGTCCACTCCATATTGGTCTGCAAATTCCCAATGAAAGCTCACTTAATGAGGCCACTAAGGAGATTAAAAAGTTTCAAGAGTCTCTAAAAAAACTTGAAAAGAAATCCCAAAAATCTTCCTCCTTAAAAATTTTAAAATCAAAATTTGATGAGCAGGTTCAAATTGTAAAACTTAAAGAAGGCATAACCCTTCTCCATAGAAAAAATGATATGTCACCCACCTTTGTTTTACATGGTTATTTAAAAGGTGGTTTAACTGAAGAAAATCTAAAAAATAACGGATCTCATAATCTGATTTCTGCTCTTTTAACCAAAGGGTATAAAAATGTATCAGAAAAAAAGATTAGAGATATCATCGAAACCAACTCCGCAAGCCTAAATGGATTTTCTGGAAAAAATGCTTATGGTCTAACTCTTCATGGGATCACGGAAAACATCAATGAATTATTCCCGATTTTTATGGGATCCTTTATGGAACCTAGCATGTCAGTCAAAGATTTTACCCATGAAAGAGAAATGGTCTATCGATCCTTAGACAATCAAGAGAAAAACCCCCTTCAACAATGCTTCAAGCAAGTTGAAAAACTGATGTTTCACGGCCATCCCTATTCAATGAATGTTTTAGGCAATAAAAACTCCCTGAAGGGCCTTAACGCCAAAAAACTTCTTGGTATTCACCATTCAAATTTATCCAAAAAAGAAATTCTTTTCACCTATTGTGGTAATCAGAGTCTAGATGAGGTGATGGACCTTCTTTCCGATACCGTCAACAAAATGCCACCAAGAAGGAAATTCAAAACTGTTTTAAAAAACAATAAACCATTAATTAATAAAAACGAATTTATAAATTTTGATCGTGAACAAACCCAAATTTTTATTGGATTTCCCTCAAAAAAAATGGGGGATATGGAAAATATTTATTTGAAAATGCTAACCACCCATTTTTCAGGACAATCCTCCGAACTTTTTGTTGAAGTAAGGGATAAAAAAGGTCTTTGTTACACTGCTCAGCCTATCCATATGCTAGGGCTAGAATTGGGCTATTGGGGAATCTATATGGCCTCAGGACACGATAAGGTAAAAGAAGCCGTTTCTACCATTAAGGACCTACTCCATAGAGTATCCCAAAAAGGGCTCTCCCAGGAAGAGTTTGATAGAATTAAATCCATGATCGAAGGACAAGATTTAATCAATATCCAAACCAACGAGGACTACGCCAATATCTATTCTATCCCCAAGCTACAAGGGTTAGGTATAGATTATTTTTATGAAAACAATCAAAAGATTAAAAACCTAAAATATGGGGAATTCCAGGAAAAAATTAAATCCATTTTAAGCCGCAAAATGAATACCGTTATTGTGGGAAGGCCGCTTAACTGAAATCTTCTGGATTACCTTTATTGTTTAAAATGTAGGTGTTTCCCTCGCTTGATAGTTTTGACCTTTTTGAAACTATTCCCAGTAGGGTTACCAGATAGGAAAAGTTCAAAGATAAAATTTTATAAAAGGATTCTTTTTCATAATAATTGGGAACCAAAGGATTAAGTCTTTCATAGGCCATCCTTCCAATATCATGATAATATTTTTCATCAATTAATTTTCGGTTTAAGGATTCTGAAAAAAATCCACAAAGAAAAAGTGCCGTATCTCCAACATCTTTAAGAGTCCGCTTGGCCTGGGTCGGAGGAAGATTGCAAACTTCTAAAAGTTTGATCCCCAGTATCTTTTCCCGAAGCCCTTCTTCGGTTTTTTCAAAATAGTTTTCTGACGATTCAAATTGCTCCATCACCAAAGATGAATAATGGATGGTCTCCAAAGGAAGATGGGGATTTGAATGCATGTTTAATTCGGAAAGCTCTTTGTAGAAGTAACTCTGTAGGGATTTTTCAAAAATTAATTTTGAGGGTTTATTATCCTTCAATTTCTCCCTCCTTAGTTTCTATCTTATCATAAAATATTAAGCTACTTTCTCTTCTTTTTTCTTTTCCAGCCCATATTTATCAACTTTCATAATTAGTGATGCCCTGCTTATACCTAACTCCCTTGCAAGATGGGACTTATTAAAATTGCATCTTTTTAACCCTTCCCTGATCATTACAATCTCTAGTTCCTGGATGGCATCTTTTAAATTACCGGAAGGGCCAGCAAATTTCTCGCCCACCGCGGCCCTATCGCCTCCGCCTAAAATCCTGCCGCTTATGGAATCCACATTAATTATTTTTTCATCACCAGTTAAGGCAACCAGCCTTTCGATTTCATTTTCCAGTTCCCGGACATTTCCAGGCCAGGAATAGTCCATAAATTTTTCTTTGGTTCTTTTGGCAAATGTTTTTAGAGGAGTAGATGCAGCTTCACATTTCTTTTTTAAAAAATATTCCATTAAAATGGCCACATCCCCTTCCCTTTCCCTAAGTGGAGGCAGATGAATATTGATTACATTTATTCTATAATATAAATCCTCCCGGAAAAGCTTTTGCTCGATCATCTCCTTTAAATTTTTATTGGTGGCACAGATTATCCGCACATCACAGGTTTTCTGCGATGATCCACCAACCGGGACAAAGGTACCTTCCTGAATAACCCTTAAAAGCTTTACCTGCATGGCAAGTGATGTATCGCCGACTTCATCTAGAAAAATGGTCCCTCCATCGGCCATCTCAAAAAGTCCTGGTTTATCTTTAATAGCGCCGGTGAAGGCCCCTTTTACATGTCCAAATAATTCTGAATCCAAAAGATTTTCATTGAAGGCCGAACAGTTGACCTCCATAAAAAGTTTTTTGGATCGAGGAGAATTAAAATGAATGGCCTTGGCCACCAATTCCTTTCCAGTTCCATTTTCCCCCTCAATTAATATATTTGATTCATTCTTTTTTAGTTTTTCTAGGACCTGGTAAACTTTTTGCATGGTTTTGGATTTGCCAATTATATTGTGGAATCGGTATTTTTCAGAAAGCTCGTTTGAAAGACTATTGATGATTTCATCCCGCTTATTTTTAGTCTGTTGAAAGTCCACGATCTCTTCATTCATCAAGTCCATCAAATCGGAAGTCCTGTTGACTTGAACAGGAGTGAGCCTTTTCATATTTTTAATTAAGGATCTGGCCACCTCCCGATCAATTGGGATTGCTCTTAAAATTTCTCCTTCTTCATTTGGGGTGATATTCTCCTTTAAAAATGGATAGCAAAGGATGTAACCCTGCAATTCATTTTCAAACATTACCTTTTTGGCCATTCCAAAAATATGGGGGATTCCTAACGAAAAAATAGATTGATCTTTTAAATTTTCCACCATTTCCTTGATTTGTCCGGGAAATTTTGCACTTGCACCTTCCTGTTCCAGAAATAATTTTAGGAAATGGTTATCGATGGCATCATGATCTTTTAAATTTCCGTGATGATCGCAAAAAAACAGTTCCAGCTCGTACCATCTGGATAAAATTGTATTTAATTTTTTTATTGCATGAAGATGCTTAAGGCCGGTCCAGTCAATCACAGAACACCTCAATTTGGATAAAATTAAGTCACTGACTGTCTAACTTATCGGCAAAATGAAGGGATTCTTGACCAATAATAGGTTTTATTAAATGGAAATTATTTAGATCTTAAGATCTTTCTTGGTTCGTTCTAGGAAATGAACATCTTCCCAATTTTGTGGGCCTATAAATTTATTTACTAAATTTTTTCCGCTATCAAAGAGGTAGGTTTCTGGGACTTTTGAAGTTCCAAATAGATCCATGGATCCGCCATCATCCATTCCAATTGAAATGTTGGAGGGAAGGGTTCCATATTTTTTAAGAAATTTCTCCAAATCACTTTTTTGATCATTAATTGCAATCAGAAGAAACTTAACAGAACTTCCTTCTAATGAGCCTGCAAACTTTAAAAGCTGGGGAAATTCAACTGCACAAGGTGCGCACCAGGTGCCCCAAAAATGCACGAAAAGGCCATTGCTTGAACTATTTAAGAATGAATCCGAACGAAGGGTTTGCGCGGTCTTTAAGTCTTTAAAATCAAAGTCTGGGAGCCTGGTTAGTATAGGCCCCGATACTTTGGTCATATTATCATAGAAATCTTTGGATTTTTTGGAAAAAATTAGCGTTAGGCTTACTATCGAAACGATAATTAAAATTTTGGCCTGATTTGAAAGGGCCATAATCTGCCTCTAGACCAGGCTGATAAAGCTCATTTGAGAGTTGTCACCAACTCTTGCATCGGCCAGCCTGATAACTCTGGTATAGCCACCTTTTCTATCTACATACTTAGGTGCAACTTCGCTAAATAGCTTGGCAACGGCCTTAGGATTTTGAATTCTACCTGCAACCAATCTTCTATTGGCCAAAGAATCAACCTTGGCTATGGTGATCAGCTTTTCAACATATATTTGAACAGCTTTGCACTTCACATGAGTTGTTTTCACTTTTCCATGATCGATAATCTCAGCAGCTAGATTTTTCATCAAGCTTCTTCTGTGTGCTGGGTTTGATCCAATTCTGTATTTATGTCTGCCGTGTCTCATAACTTAATCCTTCTCAATTACTCTTGGGACTCAGGTGATCCCTGTCCTTCTTTAAGTTCTTTCATTATATGGTCTACTTTCATTCCAAGGCCTAGACCCATTCCTTGCAAGATTTCCTTGATTTCATTTAGAGATTTTCTACCGAAATTTTTAGTTCTTAGCATCTCACCTTCGGTCTTAGAAACTAGCTCATAAATATATTTGATATTGGCGTTTTGTAGGCAGTTTGCTGACCTTACAGAAAGCTCAAGCTCGGAAACTGGCTTTAAAAGCGCGCTGTTTACGTTAGATGACTTCTGAGCTGGTCTGGATTCAACTTTTACTTGTCTCTCTTCATCTTTGAAGTTCATAAACACAGAAAGCTGGTCTCTTAAAATTTTTGCAGAATATGAAACAGCTTCTGTTGGTTCAACTCCAGCGTTGGTCCAAACTTCTAAGGTCAATCTATCGTAGTCGGTTCTCTTTCCAACCCTTGAAGAGGTAACTGTATAGTTTACCCTGTTTACCGGGGAGAAAAGGGTATCGATATAGATCCAGCCTAGTGGAAGATCAAATTTTTCTTGGTTATCCACGGCCATAACATAGCCTTTACCTCTGGCTATTTTTAGTTCCATTCTGATTTGTCCGCCAGAAGAAATATTGGCGATAACATGCTCAGGGTTTAAAATTTCAACGTTGTTATCTGTAGTGATATCACCTGCAGTTACCACACCTTCAGTTTTCTTTTCCAAAACCAAAGTTGTATCTTCAACGTTTCTAAGTTTAATTCTTACTTCTTTTAAGTTTAGGATGATTTCTGAAACCTCTTCCTTTACGTTATTGATGGTTCCAAATTCATGGGTAACACCATCAATTCTAATCGCCACAATACCGGCACCTTGAAGAGAAGAAAGTAGAACTCTCCTTAGGGAATTCCCTAGAGTCTGTCCATAACCTCTTTCTAGCGGCTTTGCCACAAACTTTCCATAGTTAGGTTTAAGTGTATCGTGATCTACCTCCAACATTAGAGGTCTAATCATATTCATCCAGTTTTTTGCTACAAAATTTTCCATTTGCAAAACTCCGCTAAGATAAAAATCTTATTTAGTATAAAGCTCAACAACTAAGTGTTCAGAAATTTGGGAAGTCACATCTTCTCTCTTTGGAAGATCCTTCACAGTCCCTTTGAAATTTCCTTTATCCACTTCCAACCATACAGGAACTTCTCTCATGCTATTTGCTTCGAAAGCACCTGTAAATTTCACCGATTTTTTAGATTTATCCTTTAACTCGATAACATCTCCGGTCCTAAGAAGAATTGAAGGTGAATTGGCATTTTTACCATTGATGGTAAAGTGAGCGTGCTTAACCATTTGCCTTGCTTCTTTTCTAGAAGCTGCAAATCCGATTTTATAAACAACGTTATCAAATCTTCTTTCCAAAAGGGATAGGAAGTTTTCCCCGGTAATCCCTTTCATTCTTCTAGCAAGCTCAAATCTTTTTCTAAGTGGCTTTTCAGCTACACCATAAATTCTTTTTAGTTTTTGTTTTTCCCTAAGCTGGGTACCAAAGTCAGAGATAGTAGTTCTTCTCTGGCCGTGCTGCCCTGGAGGATATGGTCTTCTCTCGATGGCACACTTTTCAGTATAGCATCTTGAGCCTTTCAAGAAGAGCTTTTCGCCTTCTCTTCTACATAATTTACAAACTGATTCTAAATATCGGGCCATTTTTTAATCCTTCCTTTTTCTTAAACTCTTCTTCTTTTTGGTGCTCTACAACCGTTGTGAGGAATAGGGCTGTTGTCAGCAACTGAACAGATTTTAATTCCAGCTCCAACCAAAGCTCTAACAGCATTTTCTCTTCCTGCTCCAGGACCATTTACTAAAACATCAACTGAATTCATCCCAGCATCAGCAGCTTTTCTGGCAGCCTCAGCAGCCGCTTGTTGGGAGGCAAATGGAGTGGACTTTTTAGATCCCCTGAAACCTAGTTGACCGGCGCTACACCAGGAAATTGCATTTCCTTGTGGGTCGGTAAATGTCACAATAGTATTATTGAAAGAAGCCTGGATATGACAAATCCCGTGGCTTACATTTTTTTTAACTTTCTTTTTTGCTGTAGTGTTAGTTGTAGTTGGTTGAACCATATTATTTAAATCCTTTTTTCTTACTTCATCGCTTTAATTGATTTTTTCCCGGCAATTGGTATCGCTTTACCTTTTCTTGTTCGGGCATTGGTGTGAGTTCTTTGTCCTCTAACAGGAAGACCTTTCTTATGCCGAAGGCCCCTGTAGCAACCAAGGTCTCTTAGTCTCTTAATATTAAGACCGATCTCTCTTCGAAGATCACCTTCCACTTTACTTCCAGAACCTTCAAGGGCAGCTCTGATGGCAGTTACTTCTTCTTCAGTCAGATCGTTTGAGCTTTTTTCAGGATCAACATTTGCTGTTCCTAAAACGACTTTAGCAATATGTGGTCCAACACCATAAAGGGATTGGATTGCGATTCTCATCGCTTTATTTCTGGGAATATCAACACCTAGAATACGGGCCATTTATTTATCTCCTAATTAACCTTGTCTTTGTTTATGTTTTGGACTTTTTTTACAGACAACTCTGACTACGCCTTTTCTTTTAATAACTTTGCAATCTTTGCAAATTCCTTTAACTGATGATCTTACTTTCATGGGATATTCCCCTCTCCTAAATTAATTTAGTTTTTACTTCTATAAGTAATTCTTCCCTTGGTCAGGTCATAGCGAGAAATCTCAACCATAACTTTGTCCCCAGGAAGAATTTTAATAAAATGCATTCTCATTTTCCCACTTATATGGGCGAGAATTATATGTCCATTTGGTAGTTTTACACGAAACTTTGTGTTTGGAAGAAGTTCAGTAACTTCTCCTTCAACTTCAATAATATCCTTGTTCGTACTCTCGTTCATCCCTTGAAACCTATCCCCAAATTTTATTTTGCATTATTATTCTAGGCCAAGCGATAAAGCAAGTGCCTACTTCCTTTTTATAACCCTTAAATACCAAGTACTTTCCTCACTTCCCCAAAGACCTCAGTCACGCTTTTTGAGGCATCCACACGCCTTAAATCGCCCTTTCCTTCATAATAGGAAAGAACCGGAGAAATGGTGGATTCAAACACCGAAAGCCTGTTAACAACGGCTGCCTCTTTGTCGTCTTCCCGGTGCTTAAGCCCTTTATGCCCACATTTATCACAAGTATCCGCCACTTTTGGGGGCGAAAACATCAGATTAAATATGGTCCCGCAGCTTGGACAGGCCCTTCTGTTGATCAATCTTTCCTTCAAAAGATTTAGATCTATATGAAAATAAACCGCTAAAGATTCATGGCCATTTAAAACCACGCTCTCTAAGGCCTTAGCCTGCGCAATATTTCTTGGAAACCCATCAAACACATAACTATGGTTTTCTAGCTCACAATTAATTTTTAGGAGCTCAAGAACCAATTCATCACCTACTAAGCCTCCAGATTCCATAATCCCTTTGGCCCGAGTCCCAAGCGGTGATTGCTTGGCCACCTCTGCCCTTAAAAGGTCTCCGGTGGATAAGTGTTTGTAACCACATTCAGAAACCATCAATTTTGCTTGAGTACCCTTTCCTGATCCGGGGGCTCCCAAAAAAATTAGATGCTTTCCCACGATTAAAACCTTTTCCTATTTGCACCACTGTATTTTCCACGGGCCTTATAGGCGGTGGTATATTTATCAGCATACATAAAGGATTGGATATTAATCATCGACCTGATGGCCACAGATACAAGAATCAAAAGTGAAGTACCGTCTAACTTGGTATGTCCACCTAAAACAGCCGTTGGGAGGATACAAATTACAACAAGAAATAAGGCACCAAAAAAGGATAGTCTATTTAGTACGAAGTCCAAAAATTCCTGAGTTTTAGAGCCTGGTCGTATTCCTGGAACAAAGGCATTATTTTTTTGAAGCATTTCGGATATTTTTTTAGTTTTAAACTGAATTGGCGCATAGAAAAAGGTCATATAGATGATCAAAAACCCAAATATCAGGTTAAATAACAGCTGACCTGGATGAAGGGACTGCTGGATCATATCAAAATAAGGCTTCAAAGGATTGGTCGGAGAAATAAAGCTAGAAAATGTTGCTGGAGCCGCTAAAAGGGATGAGGCTAAAATCGGAGGCATAACACCTGCGGTATCTACTTTAATAGGAAGATTTTGTGTCCCACCGTAAACACGGTTATTAACAACTTTTTTAGCATATTGAACTGGGATGGACCTAAATGAGTTTTCAATATAGGCCACGATATAAAAACTTAAAATAGTGATAAAGAAAAACGTTAATAGATAAAGACCAGTCACCTCACCGGATCTGAAAAGCGTTAGCTTTTGCATAATAATGGAAGGTAGCTCCACGCAAATCCCGGCGAAGATAATTAAAGATACACCGTTTTCAATTCCATATTCAGTGATTCTTTCACCTAACCAAAGGAGGAACATAGTTCCTGCGGTCAAAGTGATCATGGTAGAAATTCTAAAAAGCATTCCTGGTTCTGGAATAACTGCCGCTCCTGATGGGGCCTTAAAACCTTCAAAAACCGCGGCCATACCGTATCCTTGAATACAGCATAAAACAACGGCTGCGTATCGAGTCCATTTTTGAATTTTTTTATGTCCTTCGGAATCTTGTTGAAGCTCGGATATTTGAGGAACAACTTCGCCTAAAAGACTGAAAATAATTGAAGTTGTGATGTAGGGCATGATCCCTAGGGCCAAAACAGAGAATCTTTTTAAGGACCCCCCACTAAATGTATTGATTAGATCAAAAATTCCACCGGAGCTTTCTGCAAAATATGCTTTTATAGCTGCAGCATCAACCCCTGGTACCGGTACTTGGGCAGCTATTCTAAAGACTACCAGAAGTACAAAGGTGGCAAAAATATTTTTCTTTAATTCTTCGAGCCTACTAGAAGATCCCGTTCCAAGCATCTTTAACCTTTTAGTTATTCAATTTTACCGTTGGAGGATGCAATAGCTTCTTGTGCAGTCTTAGAGAATTTTTCAATTCCCTTAAAAACTAGACCTTTCTTTTTTAATTCACCATCACCTAAAACTTTAAGTGGAAGGGTTTTATTTCTACCTTTCAAAAGTCCAGCAGAAATTAAATTCTCTCTGGTGACTTCGCTACCCTCAAATTTCTCAGATAGCTGAGAAAGATTAACGATGGCGTATTCTACCTTAAATGGTTGATTTTTAAATCCTCTTTTTGGAAGCCTCATATAAAGTGGCTTTTGCCCACCTTCAAAACCGGCACGTACGTGTCCAGATTTTCTGGCCTTCTGACCTTTGTGCCCTTTACCGGCCTGGTTACCTTGTCCGGACCCCTGACCTCTTCCGATTCTTTTGGTGTTCTTATTGGCACCTTTTGGACTTTTTAAATTTTTTAGCGTTAACATAAATTCCTCTTCCTACTTGATTTCAAGCATATGAATAATTTTTTTAATCATGCCTCTTACAGCCGGAGTGTTTTCAAGAGTCTTTTCACTTCCAACTCTTCTTAGACCAAGGCCTTTAACCTGGTTTTTCTGGGCATCAGTACAAGCTATTGGGCTTTTTACTAATTTTACTGTTATTGTTTTCTTGCTCATAAAAATATTCCTTACTTAAGTCTTAAGTTCTTAGGATCTTTTCCTCTGGCCATTGCCACTTGTTCAATTGATCTAAGTTGTCTTAAAGCATCAAAAGTGGCCTTAACAACGTTATGAGGATTTGTTCCTCTTAAAGATTTAGTCAAAACGTTTTTAATACCTGCAAGTTCTAAAATAGATCTGCAAGCTCCAGCAGCCTTAACTCCGGTACCTTCAGCAGCTGGTTTAAAAAGAATTCTTCCAGCATCATAGTGTCCAATCACTTGGTGCGGAATAGTTCCTTTATCAATAGAAACTTTTATCATTGCCTTTTGGGCTTCGTGAGTTGCTTTTCTAATGGCTTCAGGAACTTCTTTGGCCTTTCCAAGTCCATAACCAACATTTCCTTTTCTATCTCCAACGATTATCAAAGCAGAAAAAGAAAACCTTCTACCACCTTTAACAACCTTGGCACATCGGTTAACCGCTACAACTCTTTCTTCAAGTTCTGGGTCTGTGCTTACAGTTCTTTTCTTTGGAGGGGCCGCTGATTTACGTCTCCCAGGCTTTCCCTCTGATGGAGTTCCTATTTCTTCAATGTTTGTTTCTTCTTTTTCAACTTGATCGTTCATTTATATCTCTTCCTTATATTAGATGGCGATTCCGTTTTCTCTCATACTTTCAACCATTGCGGCCAAAACCCCGTGGTATCTGTATCCGGCCCTATCAAAAACTGCCTTATCAATATTTTTCTCTTTCAAATTTTTGGCAACTACCGCTCCAACGGATTTTGCTCCATCTTTATTGGAGGAAGCTCCTGGAACAGCATTCTTCCCATAGGTTTGAACTGAGAACAGAGTTTTAGAATTTTGGTCATCAATAATTTGCACAAAAAAGTGCTTATTTGATTTAAAAACCGAAACTCTAGGTTTCTCTGAAGTACCTGAAACGGTTTCTCTGATTCTAAGCCTTCTTCGGTATCTTCTGGCCTCTGATTTGTTTCTGATCTTACCTTGTTGCTTTCTCATAAATTTTATTCCTTAAAGCTCTTACTTAGCAGCCGCAGCTGTCTTACCGGCTTTTCTAATAATCACTTCGTTTAAGTATTTAACGCCCTTTCCTTTATAAGGCTCTGGTCCTCTAAGCGCTCTTATATTGGCACAAACCTGACCTACTTCTTCCTTGCTGATTCCTGTTATATAAATAAAGTTTTTGTCGACTTTTGCAGTAATTCCTTTGGGAAGCTCAAAATTGATTGGGTGAGAGTAACCAAGACCCAATTCAACGACATTACCCTTAACAGCGGCTTTATAACCTACTCCATTGAATTCCAATGTTTTGGTAAATCCTTCTGATACACCGACCAACATATTGGAAATAATTGTTCTAGTTGTTCCCCAAGAAGAAACGGCACTCTTAGACTCCTCAGTTGGAGAAACAAGGATCTCTTTCCCTTTCATTTCAACTTTTACAAAGTTTGGAACTTCAAAGTCCAATTGACCTTTAGCCCCTTTAACGGAAACTTTGGCTCCGTTAATTTTAACTTCAACTTTATCTGGAACTGCGATCGGTTTTTTTCCTATTCTTGACATAAAAACTCCTACCAAACGTTACAAATAACTTCTCCACCTAGTTTTCTTTTCTTGGCCTCTCTTGAGGACATAATCCCAGCGGAGGTGGAGATTACGGAGGTTCCCAATCCGGATAATACTCTAGGTATTTCCTGGTATCCTCTATATTGTCTTAGCCCTGGTCTTGAAACTCTTTCTATACCCATCAAGGCATTTTCCCTAAAAAGAATTTTAATTCTATTATCTGTAGGGGAAGCTACTACAATCTTAAAGGACTTGATAAAACCTTCATCCTTTAAAACTTTACAGATTGACGCCTTAATTTTGCTGGCAGGAATTTCAACTCTATCTTGCCCGGCCATTAAGGCATTTCTCATTCTTGTAAACATGTCTGCAATTGGATCTGTCATCATATAATTATTGCTCCTACTACCTAATTACCAGCTGGATTTTGTTACACCAGGAATCATTCCCTTTAACGATAAAGTCCTGAAACAAATCCTGCACATTTTAAAATCTCTCATGTAAGACCGTGGTCTTCCACAGAGTTCACATCTGTTTTTTTGTCTACATGGAAACTTAGGTTTCCTTTTCGATGCTACGATTTTTGATAATTTGGCCATCTATATTCCCCGTTATTTTCTAAAAGGCATTCCAAATAAATTTAGAAGTTCTCTACCTTCATCATTATTTTTTGCAGTTGTTACTATTGAAACTCCAAGTCCCCTTACCTTGTCGATTTTGTCATAATTTATTTCAGGGAACATGATTTGTTCTTTAAGTCCAAGAGTATAGTTTCCTCTACCATCAAACCCCTTTGGAGAAACTCCTCTGAAGTCTCTAACCCTTGGAAGTGAGATGGAGATAAGTCTATCTAGAAACTCATACATTCTCTCGCCTCTTAAGGTAACGAATCCACCAAGTCCTAGTCCTTCACGGATTTTGAAGTTAGCGATTGATTTTTTTGCTTTTGCAGTAACGGCTTTTTGGCCGGTGATTGAACTTAGTTCGTCAAGAATGCTATCAACAATTTTACTGTTGGTTACGGCATCTTTATTAACCATGTTAACTACAATCTTTTGGATCTTTGGAACCATATTAACGTTCTTGTATCCAAACTTTTCCTGCATTTTCTTTTTGATTTCTTTTTTATACAAATCACTTAGTCTGCTCATATATCATCCGCCTATTTAAGAATGGTTCCGCAAGCAACGGCCACTCTTACGTTCTTTCCGTCTTTTTCCATTATTTTTACTCTTGTTGCCTTTTTGGTTTTTGGGCTTACAAGGGCAACATTGCTTAAGTGAATAAATGCTTCTCTCTCAACGATTGATCC
Organism: uncultured Bacteriovoracaceae bacterium; assembly: GCA_964400895.1. Taxonomy (GTDB): domain Bacteria; phylum Bdellovibrionota; class Bacteriovoracia; order Bacteriovoracales; family Bacteriovoracaceae; genus CAYNWL01. Next base: position 346,071 of record CAYNWL010000002.1, on the reverse strand, counting down.
AGATGGATTTTCTTGTGTTCCTTTCACGGTTTTTTTAACCATGTTCACACCTTGAACAAGCACCTTATTGGTCTTTAGGTTGATTTTTAGCAATTCACCTTTCTTGCCTTTATCTTTTCCTGCCAAAACTACAACTTCATCTTTTAATCTTAACTTTTGCATTTTCTACCTCTACAGAACTTCCGGTGCCAAAGAACAAATCTTGGTAAAGTTTTTTGCCCTAAGCTCTCTGGCCACTGGTCCAAAGATCCTAGTTCCGATTGGTTCGTTGTTGGCATCGATTAAAACGACGCTATTTTTATCAAATTTTATATAAGTACCGTCTTCTCTTTTAATGGAGCTCACAGTTCTTACGATAACAGCTTTTTTAACCTCTCCCTTTTTAACTTTTGTCTCTGGAAGAGCGGTTTGAACGGCAACGATAATCAAATCACCAATTCCGGCGGTAACTCTTTTAGAGCCACCTAAAACTTTTATACATCTTACTGATCTAGCACCTGAGTTATCTGCAACTTCAAGTAATGTCTGCTGTTGGATCATGATATCTTCTCCTTCCGTCCTTATCCCTTACTTATTAATCTTCAAAAGTTCCCAAGTCTTTGTCTTTGAGTATGGTCTGGACTCAATGATCACTACTCTGTCACCTTCTTGGGCCTGATTTTTTTCATCGTGTGCATGGTACTTAGCTGTCTTAAAAACAAACTTGGAATATTGAGGATGTTTAAATTTTCTCTCAACAGTCACCACGATTGTCTTGTCAGCTTTGTTTGATGTAACGATTCCTTCTAATCTTTTCTTAAATTTTTTCTTGTTTTCCATCTTACTTTCCTTGAGCCATTGAGTTTTTAGCTGTCAAAAGCCTAGCAATAGTTTTCTTAGCATCTTTAATTAGATGAGGTTTCTCGATACCAGAAGTTGTCTTTTGCATCTTCATTTTAAAGATATCAAGTCTAAGCTCAGCGACTTTTCTGTCTAAAGCCTTTTCGTCCATTTTTTTAATTTCATCTTTAGTCAACATGGCTATCCTCTACCCTTTTAAATTAACGTCTTCTTTTTTAACGACTTTTGATTTAACGGATAATTTGTATCCGGCCATCTTAAGTCCTCTTTTGGCAGCTTCCTCAGGGATTCCACCAACCTCAAACATGATTCTTCCAGGCTTAATAACTGCTACCCATTGCTCTGGAGCTCCCTTTCCTTTACCCATCCGAACTTCGGCAGGCTTTTTAGTAAGGGATTTATCTGGGAATACTTTTATCCAAACATTCCCGCCACCTTTGGTCTCTCTAGAAACGGCGATCCTGGCAGCTTCAATTTGCCTGTTTGAAATGTATCCGCAGGTTGTGGCCTGTAAACCAAATTCACCAAAGGTGATAGTATTTCCACGGTAAGCTTTCCCTCTCATCTTACCTTTCTGTTGTTTACGCCATTTTACTTTCTTTGGAGTTAGCATTTTAAACCTCTATTTATTTGTAAATCTCACCTTTAAAAACCCACACCTTAACCCCGATTTTTCCGTAAGTGGTGTTGGCTTCAGCCGTATCGTAATCGATATCTGCCCTTAGGGTGTGAAGAGGAACTTTCCTCTCAGCATATCCTTCAACTCTGGCCATCTCGGCTCCACCAAGTCGTCCAGAGGTCTTAACTTTTATACCTTTAACTCCGGCCCTGAAGGCGGATTGCATAACTTTTTTCATCGCTCTTCTGAAGGCAACCCTTTTTTCAAGCTGCTGAGCTATGTTTTCAGCTATTAGTTTTGCTTCAGAATCTGGTCTTTTAACTTCAGATATATTGAAAACCAGAGTTCCTGAGCACATTTTGGCAAGGTCGGCTCTGATTTTATCGATTCCAGTTCCTTTTTTACCGATGGCCACGCCTGGTTTTGCGGTAAAGACGGTTACTTTGGTCTGACCAGAAGTTCTAGAGATTTCAGTTTTAGCTACAGCGGCACCTTTCATATGGGTGTCGATATACTTTCTAATTTTTAGATCTTCATGAAGAAAATCTGCAAATTTATCCTTGGCATACCAGTTTGATTGCCAAGTTTTGATGTAGCCTAGTCGAAATCCAAACGGATGTACTTTTTGTCCCATTATTCCTTCCTATTTTTCCTTTAGCTCTAAGGTTACGTGAGTAGACCTTTTTCTAATTCTAAATGCTCTACCTTGCGCCCTGGTCATGATTCTCTTCATGGTGCTTCCACCATCAGCGTAGATATTACCTACAATCAAGTTGTCGATATCGTATTTTTTTGAGTTAGAAGCAATCGCAAGTCCTGAGTTCAAAAGTTTTGTCAGGGCTATTGCGATTTCTTTTTTCTCGCAAAAACGAAGAATCTTTAGGGCTTCAGAAGCCTTTTTATTTCTAATTAAATCAACCACACCACGAACTTTTCGGGGTGCAATTCCAATTCCATTTAATTTAACCTTTACGGCCATGGTTGCCTCACTTTACTTTTCTTCAGTTGGAGCAGCTTTCTTATCAGCTCCACCGTGTGCGTTAAAAATTCTTGTTGGCGCAAACTCGCCTAATTTCATTCCAATCATATTGTCTGTAACATAAACAGGAATAAATTTTTTCCCGTTATGAACAGCAAAAGTAATTCCAATAAATTCTGGAACTATGGTTGATCTTCTTGACCAAGTTTTAATCACCTTGCCACCTTTGGCCTTCTCATCTTGAAGGGCCATTGCTTTTTCTAGCAAATGTTGATCAACAAAAGGTCCTTTCTTTAAAGATCTAGTCATGGGCTATCTCCGTTAATTAATTCTCTTAACAATAAATCTGTCAGTTCGTTTATTATTTCTAGTTTTGTATCCTCTAGTTGGAAGACCCCAAGGAGTAACTGGGTGACGTCCACCAGAAGTTCTACCCTCTCCCCCTCCGTGTGGGTGGTCGATTGGGTTAGTGGCAACCCCTCTAACCGCAGGTCTAATACCTCTATGTCTGTTTTTCCCGGCCTTACCAATATTTATTTGCTCATGTTCAAGGTTTCCAACCTGGCCAATAGTTGCCCGGCAGTTTGCCTTAACATTTCGAAGCTCTCCTGAAGGAAGTCGAAGAAGAATAGTTTCTCCTTCTTTGGCCATAACCTGAACATAGGATCCAGCCGATCTGGCCATTTGTCCGCCTGCTCCTGGGTTTAGCTCAACATTGTGAACTAAAGTACCAATTGGGATATCCTTTAAAAGCTTGGCGTTTCCTACTTTTACGTCAGCTGAATTTGAGGAAATGATAACATCGCCAACTTTCAGCCCAAGTGGAGCTAGGATATAAGCTCTTGCTCCATCAACGTAAGCTATCTGAGCTAGGTTGCAAGTTCTGTTTGGATCGTAAACGATCGCTTGAACCTTAGCAGGAATATTTTCCTTATTTCTTTTAAAATCTATGATTCTATAGTGCTGCTTATGACCTCCACCTTGATGTCTGGTGGTGATACGTCCGTCATTGTTTCTACCAGCTCTACTCTTTTTGGAAACAATTAACGCCTTAATAGGTTTAACATCTTTTGTTAGATCTTTAGAATCCAACACTGCCATTTCCCTAACGGATTTTGTATACGGCTTAAACTTTTTAATTCCCATAAATCCCTCTGTCCTTATACACCTTTGAAGAATTCAATTTTCTGACCTGCGCTCAACTGAACGTAAGCCTTTTTAACCTTAGGAGTTTTCATGCTCCCTTTCATGGTTCTTTTCACTCTTCCTGGGCGGATATTTGTTTTAACGTCTAAAACCTTTACGTTATAGAGTTTTTCAACTGCAGCCTTGATTTGATTTTTGTTGGCATCAAGAGCAACTTCAAAACCATATCTGTTAGACTTTTCAGTCATCACAGCTGCTTTTTCTGTTATCAAAGGTTTTTGAATAATTCTTTCTAACTGGGCCATAATTTACACCAATTTTTTCAAAAGAGACTCAAGTGCCTCTTTTTCAATTATTAAATTTTCAAATTTTAATGCTTCATAAACACTGAAACCTTCCACTGGAAGAGCTTTTCCATGTTGAAGATTTTTTGTAGCTAAGATCGCCTTGCTGTCTTTATCAGCAGTAACCACTAGACCTGGAAGAAGTCCTTTTCCATTTAAAAGGGCATACATTTCCTTGGTCTTTCCGTTTGACTTTAAGGTTTCAACTACAGTCAATTTTCCAGATTGAAGCTTGTCTGCCAGAACGGATTGAATCGCCCTGCTCATCATCTTCTTATTAATTTTTTGAGTATAGTCTCTTGGTTGTGGTCCAAAAGCAGTACCACCACCTACCATTAGAATTGATCTATTGGATCCTTGTCTTGCGTTACCTGTTCCTTTTTGCTTGAAAGGCTTTTTACCACCACCGGACACCATTGCTTTGGTCTTAGTGGCATGGGTTCCTTGTCTTCTGGATGCTAAAAGGGCCTTCACCACTTGGTGAACAACTGGAACGCTGATCACTTCCGGAGCTAGATTAACTTCCGAATTTAGCTTTCCGCTTGTTTCGAATTTGGAATTTAGAACTGTTATTTCGGCCATATACTATTCCTTATTTCTTTACTGATTTAGCTATTCTTAGGAAACCGTTTTTAGCTCCAGGAACGGATCCTTTAACAAGAAGGTATCCTTTCTCAAGGTTTACTTCTTGAACTTTGATATTTTGTACTGTTTGAACTTCATCCCCCATATGACCTGGAAGTTTCTTTCTTGGATAAACCCTAGCAGGAGTTGCCCTGTTTCCGATTGACCCTGGTCTTCTGTGGAATTTAGAACCGTGAGCAGCAGGTCCCCCTTGGAAGTTAAATCTTTTGATAACCCCTTGGAAGCCTTTACCTTTAGTTACTCCGGTTACATCGATATAAGTATTTGGTCCAAAAGCGCCCAAGGATACTTCTTTTCCTAAAGCATTTACATCAACGCCATCCATTCTCACTTCAGAGAATTTGGTTAAAGGCGATGAAATTTTAGCCTTGGCCAAATGACCTTTAGTTGGTTTGTTAAGAAGGTTTTCTCTCTTTTCGCCATAAGCGATTTGATAGCCTTCATAACCGTCAGTTTCTTTTGTTTTAACTTGAGATACCAGGTTTTTAACTAACCTGATAACAGTTACTGGTACGTGGTTTCCGTTTTCATCGAAGATTCTGGTCATTCCGGCCTTCACACCAAAAATGACAGGCAGATCTAAAGTGGTTGTTTCACTCATTTCTTCCTCCACAGCATCACCCTATCTCAGGGATGCATGCATGGTTATTAATTTTTTTACCTTTGTTGAAGGTAAAACATTTACTAGTATTTAATTTCTACGTCAACACCTGAAGACAGGGTTAATTTCATTAAGCTGTCAATGGTTTGCTGCGTAGGTTCTATAATATCAACCAATCTCTTATTGGTTCTCATTTCGAATTGCTCTCTAGATTTTTTATCTACGTGAGGCGATCTCAAAACGGTAAATTTATTAATCTCGGTAGGTAGTGGAATTGGACCTGCGATTCTTGCACCAGTTTCTCTTGCTGTTTGAACGATTTCATTAACTGAATTGTCCAAAATTTTGTGGTCATAGCCCCTAAGCTTAATTCTAAGTCTTGATGCCTTCATTTATCGAATTCCTTCTAAGTTACCGAGTTAAAGTGTGGAAAATAGTCCACCCTCCACACCTTTGTCAACGAGATTGTAAAAGTTTTTCTTCTGCCCTGGCTGAACCAAACCTACCTCCTTCTTCTAATGGTTTCTTCCTCTGAAAATGGCAAAATTCTCCAGGGTTTTAAATTAAAGGCCCAAACTAAAATCAGTTTAAAAAGTGATTATAGTGCATAGCATCTTAACGATTTTATTAGATTTTAGACAGTCAGATATACTTGAATAATGCCCAAATTTGGATAAAAAAAACCCAGGTCTGATTCACCTGGGCCTTTTTTATTATTAGCTATGTAAGGGTGTTTTATTTTGCTAACTCAATATCATCAATTACGGCGGTATGAGTGATATCCATGCCCCCAGCCCCAGGGACCAAGCTTCCTTGTCCTAGCAGAGCTGATACGCAAAATTTCTTTATTTCATATAAGTTGCTTTTAATTACTATACCCATTTTTTTTCCATATACCCCGGTGGCGCTAAACCCAAATAGGGTATAAACTTGATTATTACCCTTTATTCTAACCCTCTGACCCGCATAAAATCCCTGATATTTACCTTCTTCACTTGCATTTTTAACAATTGCCGCAAACTTGGGATTTTCCCTCATGACCTGTTCCTTGTTATCTCCTTTGGCACAATCCATGGCGGATGCATTTAGAATAAAAGACAAACTTAAACCCAGCACTAGATACTTCATAATTACCTCCTTATAAAAACGGTTCGGCATAATCCAATTATATAATAATAAGGATTAAAAAAAATAATAATCCACAAAAAACAAATGAACTTTTTTAATAACTTAGGATTATTGATCCCCGTAATTTTATTTATTTAATTGTTTCAAACCTAACTAGATGAAAATGCCCTTTTTCTCTAATGTGGCCTTGGCCAAAGCAGGAGGCATCTCTATATAGCGATTAAAGAACAAGGAAAAACTGGCCCGGCCTTGGGTTTTGGACCTGAGATCCGTGCTATAGCCAAACATGGTGGCCAAGGGAACTTCGGCCTTAATAACTTCTTTGTTTTGTTTGTTTTCAAGACTCAAAATCTTTCCTCTTTTAGAGTTAATATCAGCGATTACTTCTCCGGTAAATTCGGAAGGAGTAATTACCTCCAAGCTCATAAAAGGCTCCATTAAAAGAGGATTTCCTTCTCTTGTGGCCTCTTTAAAGGCCATTGAAGCGGCAATTGAATAGGCCATTTCGGAGGCTTCCTCTTCAACAAAATTCGCCTGAAGCAGGGTCACCTTTATATTTATAAAGGGGTATCCAGCAAGTCCGCCACCTACGGAGGTATCTTTAACTGCTTTTTCAATTGCTTCTAAATAATTCTCAGGTAATTCACGTTTACTAACTTTTGATTCAAACTTAATTCCAGTTTGGGAATTAAAGGGTTCGCACATAATTTTTGCATGCCCACTTTGAATTTTTCCACCAATTTCTTTTCGAAATTCATTCTGTCCTTCACAGACCTTTTGAATGGTTTCCCTATAAGAAACCTGAGGTTTTCCAACCCTGACCCCAATTTTGAAATCTCTTTCTAGCCTGTCTGCAATTATTTCAAGGTGGAGCTCTCCCATTCCGTATATTAATAGCTGTCCTGTCTCAGGATTATTTTTATAATCAAATGAAGGATCCTCTTTTTTAAGCTGATCCAATGTTGAAATTAATTTTTTTTCATCGGCTGCAGTTTTTGGCTCAATAGCAATCGAAATAACCGTTTCAGGAAATTTCATCAAATCAAAGATGATCCCTTTCTGTTCTATACAAAGGGTTTCACCAGTAATGGTTTCTTTTAACCCCACTAAAGCAACGATATCCCCAGCACAGGCAATCGGCCTTTCTTCACGTTTATTTGCGTGCATTCTTAAAATCTTATTTATTTTTTCTTTCTTTTTTTTAAGGGGATTAAAAATAGTATCCCCATTTTCAATTTTTCCCGAATAAATCCGTACATAGGTAAGGGAGCCTACAAAGGGATCTGTGGCTATTTTATATGCGAGCCCTGAAAATGCCTCATCTGCAGAGGGTTTTCTGGAAATAATTTTCTCTGGATCTTTTGGTGAATGCCCTTTGACCTCTCCTCTATCAATAGGAGATGGAAGAAATTTAATAATGGCATCGAGAAGTGGCTGCACACCCTTGTTTTTAAAAGCTGAGCCACAAAGAACCGGAATAAAATTTTTAGTTATTACTGCATTTCTAATAATTTTTTCCAAGCGAGGGGAATTTACTTCTTTTCCCTCTAGATAATCATTGGCCAATTCTTCATCAAAATCTGCTAGGGTCTCTAAAAGCTTGTCCCTGTATAAATTGGCAGAATCCCTAAGTTCATCTGGAATTTCCACGACATCAAATTTGGCCCCTAGGTCTTCATTTTTCCAAAGAAGGGCCTTCATTAAAATTAAATCGACAACTCCTAAAAAGTCCGCCTCCACTCCTATGGGAATTTGAACCGCAGCTGCCACTTTTCCTAATTTGTCTTTAATTTCCTGGATACAATTTGGAAAATCCGCCCCTATTCGATCCATTTTATTGACGAAAGCTATTCGTGGAACCTTATACCTATCAGCTTGGGCCCAAACCGTTTCAGATTGTGGTTCCACTCCCGATACGGCATCAAATACACCTACAGCTCCATCCAAAACTCTAAGAGATCTTTCAACTTCGATGGTGAAATCAACATGTCCAGGTGTATCAATTATATTGATCTCATGATCTTTCCAGTAGCAGGTGGTGGCAGCAGAAGTGATGGTGATTCCACGCTCTTGTTCCTGGATCATCCAATCCATTGTTGCGGTTCCGTCATGAACTTCACCGATTTTGTGGCTTTTTCCGGTATAATAAAGGATTCGTTCAGTCGTAGTGGTCTTACCGGCATCTATATGTGCCATAATCCCAATATTGCGAATCCTTTCGATTGAATCGAGGGCCATTTTAGTTTTTTTTGATTACCAGTTAAGGTGAGCGAACGCCTTGTTGGCCTCTGCCATTTTATAGACGTCTTCTTTTTTCTTAATGGAAGCTCCACGATTTTCTGAGGCTTCGATAATCTCTTCACCTAGTTTTTCAACCATGGATTTTCCAGATCTTTCAGAAGAATATTCTTTTAACCATCTTAAGGCCAAAGACTGTCTTCTTGCTGGTCTTACTTCTACTGGAATTTGGTAAGTAGCTCCACCGATTCTTCTAGACCTAACTTCAACGGCGGGCTTTAGATTTGATAAACATTTTTTAAATACTTTTAGAGGTTCTTCACCTTTTTTCTTTTCGATATAGTCCATGGCCCCGTAGAAAACTTTTTCAGCTTTCGCTTTGTTCCCGCCAGTCATTAAAATATTAACAAATTTGGCGACAACTACGTCTTGATAAACTGGATCTGGTAAAACTTCTCTAACTTCTGCTCGGTGTTTTCTACTCATATTTTCCTCTCTTCAACTCTATTTTGAGTTTACTCTCCGAAGATTCGGAGTGGTTTATTTTTTAGGTTTCTTGGCTCCATATTTTGAACGGGATTGAGATCTCTTCTCAACACCGGTAGCATCCAAGGCACCTCTAACAGTGTGGTATCTCACCCCTGGTAGATCCTTAACCCTTCCACCTCTCACCAATACGATGCTGTGTTCTTGTAGGTTATGGCCTTCTCCGCCGATATATGATGTTACTTCAAAGCCTGAGGTTAACTTAACCCTGCAAACTTTTCTTAAAGCTGAGTTTGGTTTTTTTGGAGTGGTTGTATAAACTCTGGTACAGACTCCTCTTCTTTGAGGACAGCTCTTCAAGGCCGGGGCCTTAGTCCTGTCAACTCTTGATACTCTTCCCTTTCTAATCAACTGGTTAATGGTAGGCATTTTTCTCCTATCTCCTTAAAATCTTAAAAAATAACCTTGCAATAGGTAGCACGGAGGCCATTCCTTCTGCAAGGGAAATTAAATTTGTAATAAAATTGACTCGTCTTTCCCTTCTTCTCCGCTCACAACTCTTGCTTCAAAGTCGCGATATCTAGAGATTCCGGTTCCAGCTGGAATCAATCGACCCATAATAACGTTTTCCTTTAGTCCCTTCAACCTGTCTTCTTTCCCTTCAAGCGCAGCTTGAGTTAGGACCTTGGTGGTTTCCTGGAAAGAAGCTGCTGAAATAAAGGAATCCGTGGTTAGAGAGGCCTTGGTAATCCCTAGTAGCAATGGTTTTGCCGTTGCCGGTTTTTCCTCAGGGCCTAGGGCTGCATTGGCCTGCTCAAACTCCGACTTGGTCACAGAATCCCCCGCGATAAAATTAGTATCGCCTGGTTCAGTAATTTCCACTTTTTTCAGCATTTGAGAGACTATTACCTCGATGTGCTTATCATCGATTTTAACCCCTTGAAGTCTATAAACTTCCTGGATTTCATCAACGATATAAGAAGCCAGTGCCTTAACACCCATTACTCGAAGTAGGTCATGTGGGTTTGCCGGACCGTCTAGGATAGGCTCTCCCGCTCTTACATAATCGCCTTCGTTAACGATAATATATCTTCCTTTCGGAATGGTATAAGTCATTGCATCGGATCCATCTTCAGGTCTTACAATTATCCTTCTAGATCCACGAAGCTCAGGTCCAAACTCTATGGTTCCTGAGATATCGGCAATCTGAGATGTATTCGCAGGTTTTCTAGCTTCGAAAAGCTCAGCAACCCTTGGAAGACCCCCGGTAATATCTTTTGTCTTGGTAGTTTCTCTTTGAACCTTGGCCAGGGAGTGTCCGATTTCAACTCTTTCCCCATCTGCAACGATAATGTTTGACTGGGCAGGAAGTCTGTAAACGGATTCTCTTTTTGTTCCTGGGGACTTCATCACTTTTCCATCCTCATCGGTAATGACGATTCGAGGTAGAAGTGAGGAGTCTTTAGTTTCAATTACAACTTTGTGAGTTAGACCTGTAACTGCATCCACTTGTTCCTTAATGGTAGTACCTACGATGATATCTTCATATCTTACGATACCGGAAACTTCAGACAGGATCGGAGTAGCAAATGGATCCCATTCTAAAATCTTATCCCCAGGGGACACGCTATCACCTTCTTTAAAGAAGAGTTTCGCTCCATAGACTGCAGGATATTTTTCCTTAACCACGCCTAAGTTGTTCTTAATGAAGATCTCTCCTAACTTAGATAAGATAATTAGTGATCCATCATTTAGCACAGATGTTTTCAATCTATGGAATTCGATAACACCCGCAGTTTTAACTTCTGTTTTATTTACCTGAGCACCAGCTGTAGCTGTACCTCCAACGTGGAAGGTTCTCATGGTTAGCTGTGTACCTGGTTCACCGATTGACTGAGCAGCGATAACTCCAACTGTCTCACCAATGGAAACCATTTTACCTCTGGCCAAGTCTCTTCCAAAGCACATGGCACAGAAACCGAAGTGTTCCTTACATACAAGAACAGATCTTACTTTAATCTGGTCGATTTCATGCTCTTTTAGTTTTGGAATATCTCTTTCAGTGAACATATAGTTTCTTGGGAAAATTTCCTCACCGGAATTTCCAAGAACAGGTAGAGCGGTAACTCTTCCCATTACCCTATCGGTTATATGATCAATGATCTCTCCAGCATCAATTCTTGACTGAAGAATAATTCCATCTGTTGTTCCACAATCATGGGCCCTGATAATACCATCTTGGGCAACATCAACTAATCTTCTGGTTAGATAACCGGAGTTAGCAGTTTTTAGAGCGGTATCGGCCAACCCTTTTCTAGCTCCGTGAGTAGAGGCAAAATATTGTAGAACGTCCAGACCTTCTCGGAAGTTTGAGGTAATCGGAGTTTCGATAATATCCCCTGATGGTTTCGCCATCAACCCTCTCATCCCGGCAAGCTGTCTCATCTGAGTTGTTGAACCTCGAGCTCCAGAATCCGCCATCATAAACAAAGAATTAAATGATGGGGCTTTAATCTCTTCACCTTTTTCATTGGTGAAAGTATCTTGTGAAAGCCCGGTTAACATAACCTTGGTTAATTTTTCATTGGTTTGAGTCCAGACGTCTACGATCTTGTGGTATCTTTCACCATTGGTGATTGATCCTTCATGGTATTCACCCATGATTTTATCAACTTCACCATAGGCTTCCTCTAAGATCTTTTCTTTGCTGGTTGGGATGGTCATATCGTTAATATTGATAGAAATCCCTGCTCTTGTAGCGTTTTCAAATCCAAGTCTCATTAAAGAGTCGGCCAGAAGAACGGTATCTTTTTCTGTTCCTACTCTGTAGGCCAAATCAATTAATTGGATTAGGGCCTTCTTGCCTAGGATTTTATTAATATCAGAATACTTCAAACATTTTGGAACAGCATCGTAGACGAAGGTTCGTCCAACGGTTGTTTCAACCATTTCACCGTTAATCCTAACTGTGATAGGAGCTTGAAGGTGAAGGTTTCCGGTGTGGTATGCAAATTGCGCTTCTTCTTTTGAAGAAAATACTTTCCCGTAACCTCTGGCAAAAGGTCTTGTCCTTGTCATGTAGTAAAGACCTAAAACGATATCCTGGGATGGAACGATTATTGGGGTTCCATCTTTGGGTGATAAAATATTATTTGTGGACATGCACAGAACTCTGGCCTCCACTTGAGCTTCCAATGATAGAGGAACGTGAACTGCCATCTGGTCACCGTCAAAGTCAGCGTTAAAAGCTGTACACACTAGAGGGTGAAGCTGTATGGCCTTTCCTTCGATCAATATTGGTTCAAAAGCTTGAATACCTAAACGGTGAAGTGTAGGAGCTCGGTTTAAGAGTACTGGATGTTCCTTAACTACTTCTTCCAGGATATCCCAAACTTCTTGCTTTTGTTGTTCCACCATTCTCTTGGCTACCTTGATGGTGGTGCAATGTCCTTTTTCAATTAATTGGTTATAAATAAATGGCTTGAAAAGCTCTAGGGCCATCAATTTTGGAAGACCACATTGATGAAGCCTTAAGTTCGGTCCAACCACGATTACGGATCGTCCGGAATAATCGACCCTTTTCCCTAAAAGGTTTTGTCTAAATCTTCCTTGCTTTCCTTTTAGCATATCAGAAAGTGAACGAAGTGGTCGCTTGTTAGCACCAGTAAACACTTTTCCTCTTCTTCCGTTATCAAAAAGTGCATCAACAGCTTCTTGAAGCATTCGCTTTTCGTTTCTGATAATGATCTCAGGAGCATTTAGCTCTTTTAATCTTCTCAATCGGTTGTTTCTATTGATAACTCTTCTGTAAAGATCATTAAGATCCGAAGTTGCAAATCTTCCTGCTTCAAGCGGAACTAGAGGTCTTAGGTCTGGAGGAAGAACCGGGATAACATCCATCATAAACCATGACGGTTTGTTATCTGATTTCATGATCGATTCAATAACCTTTAATCTCTTTACCAATTTTGTTCTGGCAACTTCAGTGGTTACTGTTTCCAAATTTCTTCTAAGGTCTCTATATTCCAGATCGATATCAATTTTCTGAAGAAGTTCCTTAATGGTTGTACCACCCATTCCTGCTTCAAACTTAATTCCCTGGGCCTTTAAATCTTCATATTGTTGCTCGGAGATAACTCTTCCTACTTCCAATCCACCTTCAACATTGTCTTTTGAGGATTCGGTAACAATATAGGATTCATAATAAAGAACTTTCTCTAGTTCCTTTAGGGATAAATTTAGGATTGCTCCAAGTCTTGAAGGCAGTGATCTTAAAAACCAAATGTGAGCAACAGGGGACGCCAATTCGATATGCCCTGGTCTTTCCCTTCTAACTTTGGAAAGAGTAACTTCAACACCGCATTTCTCACAAACGACCCCTCGGTGTTTCATTCTTTTGTATTTTCCACAAATACATTCATAGTCTTTTATTGGACCAAAGATCTTGGCACAGAAAAGACCATCTCTTTCAGGTTTGAAAGTTCTATAATTTATGGTTTCAGGTTTTCTGACTTCTCCAAAGGACCACTCTCTGATGGTGTCTGGTGAGGCCATCTTTATTGAAATGGCCTCTACTGAAATTGGGTCTTTTGGTTTGTCGAAAAAATTTAAAAGGTCTTTCATCTAAAATTCCTCTAGTAAAATTTAGTTAATGGTCTCTTCTTCAGTTGACTCAACAAGCTTTACATCAATGCAAAGTGACTGAAGTTCTTTCACCAATACGTTGAAAGATTCTGGTAGACCTGGCTCTAGTACATGTTCACCCTTAACGATGGACTCATACATTCTGGTTCTTCCGATTACGTCATCAGACTTAACGGTCAAGAACTCTTGAAGAGTATAGGCAGCTCCGTAGGCTTCAAGTGCCCACACTTCCATCTCCCCAAGTCTCTGACCACCAAATTGCGCCTTCCCTCCAAGAGGTTGTTGAGTAACCAAGGAGTATGGCCCTGTAGATCTAGCGTGGAGCTTTTCATCTACTAGGTGGTGAAGTTTTAACATGTACATGGTTCCGACTGTTACATCTTCAGAGAATGCATCCCCTGTTAATCCATCGAATAAGGTTGTCTTTCCGGTTGGATCGTAATCAGCTAGAGTCAGCATTTCTTTAATTTCTTTTTCAGATGCACCGTCAAAAACTCTAGTTGAAAATCTAACCCCTGTAGATAACTGCTGGGCGACTTCTTTTACTTGTTTTTCAGTAGCTTTTTTCAACCAGTTTTTAACTTCTTCTGTTTTATAAATTGCATAGATAAAGTCTTTTAGATCATGGATTTTTGCTTCTTGTTCCATCATGGCAGAAATTTTCTCACCAAGCCCTCTTCCGGCCCAACCTAAATGGAGCTCAAGAAGCTGCCCGATGTTCATCCTAGAAGGAACCCCTAGTGGGTTTAGAACTATATCTACTGGCGTACCGTCAGCTAAGTATGGCATATCTTCGCAAGGTAAAACATTGGAGATAACCCCTTTGTTCCCGTGTCTTCCGGCCATTTTATCACCTGGCTGAAGTTTTCTCTTTATGGCAATGGAAACGACTACCTTCTTGATAATTCCAGGAGGAAGCTCGTCACCACGATGAAGTTTTGCAATCTCTTCATTGGCATTTGCACGAACTCGGTTAATTCTGTTTCTGATTTCAGCAAAGTACTCAGATAGTGCCTCTTCTAATTTGGGCTCTAGAGGTAGGTATCCAATCAATTCAAATGGAATTGTCTTTAATACCTCAACGGTAATCGATGTTCCTTTGGCAAGAAGTTCTGTAGAACCGTCCTCTGAAACAAGTTTATCAACTGTCTTTTGATTTCTCAGCATTTCCGCAATTTTTGCAATAGCAGAACTTTGGATAGCTTTTATCTCTATCTTTTCATCTCTTCTTATTAGTACAGTTTCATGGTCGATGATTTCTTTCGCCCTTGAATCTAATTCTACGCCTTCACGGGTATAAACTTTGGCATCAACTACAGTTCCGGTTACGTGTGATGGAACTCTTAAAGAGGTATCCTTAACATCCCCGGCCTTATCCCCAAAGATTGCTTTAAGAAGTTTTTCTTCCGGAGAAAGTTGTGTTTCCCCTTTAGGAGTTATTTTTCCAACAAGGATATTTCCAGCTTTAACAATTGATCCAACTCGGATAACTCCGGCTTCATCAAGTTGGGCTAGAGCTTCTTCAGATACGTTTGGAATATCTCTGGTGATTTCTTCTTTGCCTAGTTTGGTGTCTCTTGTTTCGATTTCAAAGGACTCGATATGAACCGAGGTGAAAATATCGTCTACAAGAAGTTTTTCATTTAAAAGGATGGAGTCCTCATAGTTGTATCCACCCCAAGGCATAAAGGCTACTAGTACGTTTTGACCTAAGGCCAAGTCACCAAATTGAGTTGCAGGTCCATCAGCGATAACCATTCCCGCATGAACTCGATCACCCTCTTTAACCAGGGCCTTTTGGTTATTACAGGTGTTCTGGTTGGTTCTTTGATATTTTGTAAGTTTATAAATATCAACGCCGGATTCACCTTCTTTAAATTTATCTCTTTGGATTACGATTCTATTTGAATCAACGAATACAACCGTTCCGTTATCATGAGCTGTTAGAATAGCTCCTGAATCTCTGGCAACAATTGGCTCAAAACCGGTTCCAACGATAGGAGCATCGGTTTTTACAACCGGCACTGCCTGTCTCATCATGTTTGATCCCATTAGCGCTCTGTTGGCATCATCATGTTCAAGAAATGGAATCAAAGAAGTCGCAACAGAGATCATCTGTGTAGGGGAAACGTCCGCCAAATCTACTTCTTCAGAATTTACAAGGGTAAATTCCCCTTCCCTTCTTGCAGGAATATGGGTTCCGACAAGTTTATCTTTTTCAACGTATCTATGGTGCCACTGGGCAATTGTTTTTCCTTCTTCTTGGAATGCAGAGAAATATCTGGTTTCCCCTGTCACCTTGCTGCTTTTTACAACTTGGTAAGGAGTTTCAATAAATCCGTATTCAGAAACCCTTGCATAACAGGCCAAAGAAGTGATTAGACCGATATTTGGTCCTTCCGGAGTCTCAACCGGACACATTCTTCCGTAGTGAGTGTTATGAACGTCCCTTACTTCAAATCCTGCTCTCTCTCTAGTTAATCCTCCAGGTCCAAGTGCCGATAGACGTCTCTTGTGGGTAACTTGAGAAAGTGGGTTGGTCTGATCCATAAACTGGGAAAGCTGGGAAGAACCGAAGAATTCCTTTACCGCAGCGGCCACTGGTTTTTGGTTTACCAGATCATAAGGCATCATGGTTTCAATTTCTTGAATGGCCATTCTTTCTTTTACGGATCTTTCCATTCTAACCAATCCAACTCTGAATTGGTTTTCTAAAAGTTCGCCAACTGCTCTGACCCTTCTGTTACCAAGGTGGTCGATATCATCAACTTTTCCTTTACCGTTGTTTAAATCAACAAGATAATGAACGGTGGCCAGAATATCTTCTTTGGTCAGAACGGTTTGCTCGACTGGAATTTCCTTCCCAAATTTATAATTGATTTTCATTCTTCCTACTCGTGATAGATCATATCTATCAGAAGAGAAGAATAAACCTTCGAAAAGAGTTTCGGCTGCTTCAAGTGTTGGAGGTTCGCCTGGTCTTAGTCTTTCGAAGATTTTAATTAAAGCGTCCTCTCTTCCTTCTGTCTTATCGATCAGAAGTGTATTTCTGATTTGATCGCCGTAGTTGATCATGTCGATGTAGAGGCACTTAATGCTTTTTACTCCGGCATTAAGAATGTCTGAAATTTTTCCTTCGGATAGTGCCTCATTAACGGATATCAAAACCTCACCGGTTTTTGGATCCGTAATATTTTCCATGCTTATTTTTCCTACCAGCTCCTCAGCTGTGATAGGTAAATCCTTAATGTTTGATTCGTTCATTTTAAGGATTGCAGGTTTAGTAAATTTTTTGCCTTTCTTTAGGATCACTTCTCCTGTTTTTGGGTGGAGAATATCCATATTGGCCCTGGTTCCTAACAGAAGGTCAAAATCAAGCTTTCTCTTGAAATTTCCTTTCTTGTCAAAAACGATCTCATCTACCTTATAAAATTCTTTAAGAATATCAGCATTGGTTAGCCCTAAAGCTTTTAGGATAACCGATGCATGCAATTTTCTCTTTCTATCTATTCTGGCGAAAAGAATATTTTTGTGATCAAACTCAAAGTCTAACCAAGAGCCTCGGTGAGGAATGATCCTCGCTGAATAAAGCAGCTTCCCGCTGGAGTGTTTTTTCCCTTCATCGTGCTCAAATATAATACCCGGAGATCTATGTAACTGGGAAACGATTACCCTTTCTGTTCCGTTATAAACAAATGATCCGGTTTCTGCCATTAATGGCAAATTACCTAAATAGACTTCCTGTTCTTTAATGGAGGTAACATTTCGGTTTTCTATATCTTCGTTGTCAACAGTTGTGTCGTAACAAACTAGTCTTACGATTACTTTAAGTGGTGACTCATATGAAAGTCCCCTTTCACGACAGGCCTTTACAGAGTATTTTGGCTCTTCCAATGTATAGCTTACAAATTCCAATGAAACGGAATTATTAAAATCTTTTATTGGGAATACCGATTTAAAAACCCCTTGCAATCCTCTATCTACCCTTTTGGAAGGAGGAATATTTCTCTGTAAAAACTCTTCATAAGATTGGATCTGTAGATCCATTAATGGAGGAGTTTCTAAA
This sequence comes from uncultured Bacteriovoracaceae bacterium, assembly GCA_964400895.1. Taxonomy (GTDB): domain Bacteria; phylum Bdellovibrionota; class Bacteriovoracia; order Bacteriovoracales; family Bacteriovoracaceae; genus CAYNWL01. The sequence goes on along the minus strand of CAYNWL010000002.1, from coordinate 328,335 downwards.
ACCATCGGGGTTTGCGAGAAATTTTTTCGATACCATTCGTTGCTTGAGAAAACCTTGGTCATTGTGGTCTCCTAAAATTAAAACCCAAATTCAATTTCAAAAAATAAAAAAAGGATGAAGGCCGGTTTTTCCCCGCCTTCATACCTTAAACATCAAAGGGAATTATGCCCCTTATTTAAGCTCAACCTTGGCACCTGCTGCTTCAAGTTTTTTCTTCATTTCTTCAGCATCTGCCTTAGCTACACCTTCTTTAACGTTCTTTGGAGCACCTTCAACTAGATCTTTAGCTTCTTTTAGCCCTAGACCAGTGATTGCTCTTACTTCTTTAATAACGTTAATTTTGTTAGCTCCGCCATCCTTTAAAACAACGGTAAATTCAGTTTTCTCTTCAGCAGCTTCAGCAGCAGCTCCACCAGCAACACCGGCAACAGCAACTGGGGCAGCAGAAACTCCAAATTTAGCTTCCATTTCTTTAACTAGGTTAGCTAGATCAAGAACGGTCATCTTAGAGATATGGTCCATCAATTGTTCATTTGTAATACTCATTTTCAAACTCCTTAAATCAAAAAAATTAAAATTAAATAAAATTAGGCACTAACAGCACCGCTCTCTTTTTGTTCTTTAATTGCATTAAGCAATCTTACAAAAGATGAGCATGGGGCCATCATAGTTGCCAAAGTAGTTCCAAGCATTTGTTCTCTTGAAGGCAAATTTGCCAATTCTTTTACCTGAGCGACTGTTAAAGCAACATCGCCAAGGAAACCAGATCCAAGAGTAACTTTTTCTAAATCCTTTCCAGCATCTCGTAGAACTTTAACTACGGCAGCTGAATCAGCAAAAGCAAAAGCAACGGCATTGGTTCCTTTAATTTCGGCAAACAATGACTCGCATTTTGTACCTTTTGCTGCCTTTTTAAAAAGGGTGTTTCTGGTAACTACAATTTTTCCACCCTTGTCACGGACATTCTTTCTAACTTGGACGGAATCATTTGCTGATATACCGATCAAATTAGTTAGAAAGACACCGCTTGCTTTATCGAAATCAACTTTTAGTCTATCGATAATCGCTTGCTTGTCTGTACGGCTTAACATAGGCTTTCCTCCTTTTTTTATATTTTTCGGAGGGGAGTTTCAGGCAGGATTTATATTGACCAAAGTCAAAACCGACCTTCTTCAACCCCAACAAATAAAAATTAATTATGCGTAACTAGCGGCCTCCAACACATCAACCTTCACACCTGGACTCATAGTAGCGGCAACTCTGATTGATTTTAGGTAATTCCCTTTGGAGCTCGCTGGTTTTGCCCTTAGGATAGCTGTTAGAACGGCCATAAAATTTGCCTTCAATTTATCAGCATCAAAGGATTTTTTTCCGATTACAACGTGAACAATCCCGCTTTTGTCAGTTTTATATTCAACTTTTCCAGCTTTTTGTTCGTTAATTGCTCTAGTGATATCTGTAGTTACAGTACCAAGCTTTGGGTTTGGCATCAGTCCTCTAGGTCCTAGGATCCTAGCAACTTTTCCAAGTTTCCCCATCATATCTGGAGTGGCGATAACTCTGTCAAAATCAAGCCATCCGCCAGCTATTTTTGTGATGATGTCATCGCCGCCGAAGAAATCAGCTCCTGCTTTTTCAGCAGCAGTTAGATTATCCCCTGAAGTAATGGCAACTATTTTCAAGGTTTTCCCTGTTCCACCTGGAAGAGCGATTGAACCTCTGACAAGCTGGTCAGCATGTCTTGGATCAACACCAAGTCTAAATGCCACATCAACGGTCTCGTCAAATTTAGCAAAAGCAACTTGTTTTACGATTTTTAGAGCTTCCTCAATGGAGTAGGTTTTTTTAAGATCTGCTTTACCACAGGCTTCTAAATATTTTTTTCCTGGTTTTTTCATTTTTCCTCCCGGTGCAAACGGCTTTATGGGCCTCCCGAATTTATGTTAAAAATTAGTAATCTAGTTTTAATCCCATTGACCTGGCTGATCCTTCAACAGTTCTCATTCCTGCTTCTAAAGTTCCTGCGCTTAGGTCTGGCTTTTTCATTTCAGCGATTTCTTGAACCACTTTCTTTCCAACCGTGCCAGCTACTTCATGCCCTGGCTTGTGAGCACCTTTTTCAAGTTTCAATTTGTCTTTTAACAAATATGAAGCTGGAGGAGTTTTAGTTATAAAAGAAAAAGTTCTGTCTGAGTAAACAGTTATAATAGTTGGAAGCATTACTCCCATTTGTTTATTTGTTTTTGCATTGAAGGCCTTGCAAAATTCCATAATATTTACCCCTTTCTGACCAAGAGCCGGTCCGATTGGAGGAGATGGGTTTGCTTTTCCACCTTCAATTTGTAATTTTATAAAACCAGTTACTTTCTTTGCCATATATTACTCCAGTAATTATTTTCTTTAAGAAGAGACCTTTTCTACTTGGGAAAATTCCAGCTCTACAGGAGTCGGTCTTCCAAAAATCGAAACAGATACTCTTAATTTTCCTTTATCAGATACAGATTCAACGACCCCCACAAATGAGGAGAATGGTCCTTCGACAACCTTAACTGTCTCACCTTCTGAGAAATCAATTGAACTCTTAACTCTCTTAAATCCTTTGGTGTTCTGGTTAGTCATGAAAGCCGCTTCGCTTTCGCTGATTGGAGCAGGCTTATCCGATGTACCTCCCACAAAGCCGGAAATTTTATCAATTCCCTTTACTAGGTGCCAGGTCTGATCATTCATAACCATTTTTACAAGTACATATCCAGGAAACACTTTCTTCTTAATTGTTCTTTTTTTTCCGTTTACATTTGAAGTAACGGTATCTTCAGGAGTCATGACATCAGCGAAAAACTCGGTAAGTTTTTGGCTAACAACTCTTTCCTTAAGGGCCTTCACCACCTTATTTTCTTGGCCGGTTTTAGTCCTTACGATATACCATTTGAAATCGGGGGTATCGCCTTTTGCAAAGCCATACTTTTCCTCAACGTTCTTAGTCTCAACGTTTTCGCCCATTTCATTGTCATTTTCTTTAGAATCGATCATCTAGACACCTGTAATTAGTAAACAAGACTCAATAGTTTTTGGACTATAAAATCAACCAATACAAAAAGACCCGCTAAAATTGTAACCCCTATAATAATTCCAATGGTTGATTTAGTTATGGAATCTTTATCTGGCCAAGTTACCTTAACCAGTTCTGCATATACTTCTTCCAAAAATGTCATTGCTTTGCTGTTTTTAATCACCAAAATAAAGGTTAGAACTCCAAGAAGAATCCCTAAACCTTGAGTTACTACTAAAAAATTTGGAACTTTGGCCTCTAAATCAAACCATTCTCCCATAACTTTTAGAAAACGGATGGAAATATAAGCAGTTAGAATACTTCCACCAGCGATTAAGGCATTAATCCATTTATTTTTATCTTCAACTTTTAAAATAGACATACTAACCTTCAATTTCTTAGAGGTAAATTTTACGGGTAAAAACTATCTAAGCCTTGTTTATATGCAAGACTTTGTCCGAAAAGTCTATATCCTCTAATTAATTATTTAACGATTTGTACAAAATCCTTTTATAACGCACCTAGCTAAAATGGCGGGTGCAGAGGGATTCGAACCCCCAACCAACTGATTTGGAATCAGCTACTCTACCGTTGGAGCTATACACCCCGAAAAAAAAGGCCGATCCAAGATCGGCCCTTATTTTTAATCTTAGCTACAATTACAGAATATCTGAAACCGCACCGGCTCCGATGGTTCTTCCGCCTTCTCTAATAGCGAAACGAAGACCTTTTTCCATCGCAATCGGGTGAATTAATTCTACTTTGAAAGAAGTGTTATCACCTGGCATAACCATCTCTTTTCCTTCTGGAAGGGTGATGGTTCCGGTAATATCAGTAGTTCTAAAGTAGAACTGTGGTCTATAACCTTTAAAGAATGGGGTAGCTCTTCCACCTTCTTCTTTAGTTAGAACGTAAACTTCACAAGAGAATTTATCGTGGCAAGTAACAGATCCTGGCTTGGCCAAAACTTGTCCTCTTTCAACTTCTTCTCTTTTTGTACCTCTAAGAAGAATCCCACAGTTGTCTCCAGCTTGTCCTTGGTCTAGAAGTTTTCTAAACATTTCAACACCGGTAACAACGGTCTTTTGAGTAGGTCTAATTCCAAGAATTTCGATTTCCTCTCCAACCTTGATAACTCCTCTTTCAACTCTTCCGGTAACAACGGTTCCTCTACCAGAGATAGAGAAAACGTCTTCAACTGGCATCAAGAAATCTTTATCGATTGCTCTAGCAGGAGTTGGGATATAGCTATCAACTGCATCCATTAGTTTAATGATTGCATTCTTGCCGATTTCATCATCTCTTCCTTCTAAAGCTGCAAGAGCGGATCCTGGAACGATAGGAATCTCATCCCCTGGGAAACCGTATTGAGAAAGAAGCTCTCTAACTTCCATTTCTACTAGATCTAGAAGTTCTTTATCATCTACTTGGTCAACTTTGTTTAGAAAAACAACCATCGCAGGAACACCAACCTGACGAGCAAGGAGAATGTGTTCTCTGGTTTGTGGCATCGGACCGTCAGCAGCGGAAACAACAAGAATCGCTCCGTCCATCTGAGCAGCACCGGTGATCATATTCTTTACGTAGTCAGCGTGACCTGGACAGTCAACGTGAGCGTAGTGTCTGTTTTTTGTTTGATACTCAACGTGAGCGGTATTGATTGTAATACCTCTAGCTTTTTCTTCAGGAGCTGAGTCAATATCTGCATACCCCTTTTTTTCTCCACCGGTTAAATCAGCCATTACGGAAGTAATAGCAGCGGTTAGAGTAGTTTTACCGTGGTCAACGTGACCAATGGTCCCGATATTGACGTGCGGCTTTGATCGATCAAATTTTTCTTTAGCCATAACTCAAGTCTCCTTAAAAAATATCTTTAATCCTTAATTGGTTAACAAATAATCTGTTCTCTATAGTACAAAATCTAAAAACTAGTCAATATATTTGAAGTGGAGCTCACGATGAGATTCGAACTCATGACCTCTCCCTTACCAAGGGAGTGCTCTACCCCTGAGCCACGCGAGCAACTTCAAATTGACCGCTTATTAAAAAATGGAGCGTGCGACAGGAATCGAACCTGCGACATCAACCTTGGAAGGGTTGCACTCTACCAACTGAGTTACGCACGCCAAATTTGGTGGCGAGAAGTGGATTCGAACCACTGAAGGTTTGCACCGACAGATTTACAGTCTGTTGCCTTTGGCCGCTCGGCAATCTCGCCCCACTATAACCTAATCGTAATGGAGCTGGCTATAGGAATCGAACCTACGACCGCCGGTTTACAAAACCGGTGCTCTACCAGCTGAGCTAAGCCAGCTAACACCGCTACTCTTAAGCCAATATGTTGGCATTTTATAAACATGAGTTTTCCCTAAGTAAAGATTTTTTTTTAGAAGAGAGCCAAACAACGCACCATTCTAATTTTTATTTTTTGACAACACATTTATGTTCAAGTGAAATTTTCAAATAATCGCTTTTCCCCTAGGAGAAATTTAATGAAGAAAAGAATGGTAATTCCATTTATTTTACTTGTGGCCATCGCAGTTTTGGGTCTTTTTTACCCCGATTTGCCTGCTGAAATCAAAGGTGGACCATTAAATCCTGGAGATACAGCTTGGCTTTTAACTGCAACTGGATTGGTTCTTTTGATGACTCCAGGACTTTCATTTTTTTATGGAGGAATGGTTGGACATAAAAACGTAATTTCCACCATGCTACAGAGTTTTATTTGTTTGGGAGTTGTTAGTCTTTTATGGGTAGTGATTGCGTTTAGTCTTTCATTTGGAACAAGCTTCCACGGAATTATTGGAAATCCTATGACCTTCTTTATGTTTAAGAATGTAGGAGGTGCGACTCATCCGGATTTGGCCCCAACGATACCTCTTATCCTATTTGCCCTTTTTCAATTAAAATTTGCCATTATCACTCCCGCTCTCATAACAGGTTCTTTCGCTGAGAGAGTCCGATTTTCTAGTTATTTGATATTTATTTGTCTATTCACTCTTTTTGTTTATGCGCCCTTGGCCCATTGGACATGGCATCCTCAAGGATTTTTAAGACAATGGGGAGTTTTAGATTTTGCTGGAGGTACAGTAGTACACATGTCAGCAGGAATTGCGGCCTTAGTTGGAGCACTTTTTTTAGGAAGAAGAAAGGTTCATATTGAAAAGACCGCTCATTCCCCTGCAAATATTCCTTACGTAATTTTAGGTACAGGGATGTTATGGTTTGGGTGGTTTGGTTTCAATGCTGGATCGGCCCTGGCCGCAAATGAATCTGCGGCAAATGCTTTTGGTACCACCAATACAGCTTCTGCAGCCGCAATGCTGACTTGGATTTTCTTTGATGTAATAAAAGGAAATAAACCCTCTGCTCTTGGTGCATGTATAGGAGCTGTTGTCGGTCTTGTGGCAATTACACCTGCTGCAGGTTTTGTCAGTGTTGGACATAGTATCTTTATTGGTGTTTTGGCGAGTTTAGTAAGTAATATCGCTGTTCATTTAAGAACAAAAACTAATTTGGACGATACCTTGGATGTTTTCCCTTGCCATGGAGTCGGTGGAATTATTGGTATGCTGGCGACAGGTCTTCTAGCACATAACCAAGGATTATTTTTTGGACAAACTAAGTTATTTTTAACCCATTTGGCAGGAATGGTTATCGTATTTATTTTTGTTTTTGTAATGTCTTGGATTTTATTTAAAGTCACCAATTGGATAATTCCCCTAAGAGTTACTCATGAACAAGAGGATTTGGGATTGGATTTAAGTCAGCATGCAGAAAGCGTCTAAAAATTTCATTTATAAATAAATTCTTATTATTAAATTAAACTTCTAAATAGGTTTCTCCGAAAAACTTTGAAATTTATGAGGTATATAATGAAGTTTTTAATCCTTTTATTTTGGATACCCTTTGTTTTTGCTTCCTCGAATGTCCAGGAAGAATCCATAGACAAAATAATAGAGACTTTCCCGGCACAGGATCGATCCCTGGTTTCCCCGACAGAATGGAAAAAAATAAAAGAGGAAGCCAGAAGTTCCTTCGTGGAAATGGATAATCTCTCACAGGATATCGCTTTTAAAACGGCTCCAATGGAAGAAAAAATAAATCCAGGATTTGATGCTGTTGTATATTCAAACGCTTCTGGTGGGGATATCCCTATTGGCTCCGTTCTTCAAGGAAATACCTTCAGAGGCGGAGGTATGCCAGATGTTTTTGTGGACTCAATCCCTCCAAAATTAATTGAAAATATCAACCGATTTGCTGATGAGGAGGGAGTTAATAAAAACGTCTTTGACTTAAATACTTTCTTTAAAAAAATTAGAGTTGCAGAAAGGGCCGTTCAGCGAACAATAATCCATTTTGAATATAGCAATAAAATAAAAGAGGGTGGGTATTCTGTTGGAAAAAGAAAATATGGAAAAAACATTGGAGTTCCTATTTCTTTTTTTGCTAATTATGGCCTTGGGGATTGTCGAATCTACGCTTTAATGCTTCATTTGGCACTTAAAGAATTGGGTGTGCCTTCTGAATTTATCTATGCAAAAGTGGGAACTGGCCTCCAAAGAGGATCCTGGATCACAAGGAAAGAAGGAAATCTTTTTATCGAAGATCATGCAATGAATCTGGTAAGACATCCTATAAGTGGTGAAAAAATTCTATTGGACGCTTATTTCCCTGCCTTCAACGGATTTTATCTAAAAGATATTTTAGGAAACCAAATAACCGGGGCCAAAAGACTACCTGAAATAAAAAATACACATGATCAATTTGCTGTTTTCAAGGATCAAAAATATGGAAAGGACAGGGTGGAATGGGGAAAAAAACATTATGTTGATGGTTTAAAATGGACCGAAGGTCAGTTTAAAACTGAATTTGATAGGTTGGATTCAATTAATGAGGTAAGAACTATTTTACAAATGAATCCCTTCCCCATGCTAATGGTAAACAAACAGCAATTTGATAAATTCTGTGTAAATGCTGAACTTAATCAGATGATAACTGGAAATAAAAGATTCCAAATTACTGGAGATTTAAATCCAATTTTTACCAAAGAAGAGCTTGAACTTAAAAAAAATGCACCTCTTATTTCAACAATGAACTGTGCTCCGAAGAAAAACATAAAAGAAAGATCACCTCAGGAAGCCGAGACATGCGCTATAAAAATAGTTGAATCAAAAAGAAAAACCGTTTCAGATTTTATTTCAAAAGATTTAAACATTTTGACCAAGAATTTTCCTCAAAATGAAAAACTAAAAGAAGAGTTTATCTCAAATGTTTTGGATTATTGTAGATAATCTTATCCAAAAATCCTATCCATAGCGATCGCAGCGGCTACCGATACATTCAATGATTTGATCGGGCCATCTGGTACAATAGCGACCATATCATCAAGAATTCTTGTTACAGCACTGGAAAGACCCTTATCCTCGGCCCCTAAAACCAGACAAATTGATGCTTCCGGGGATAGTTTTTTATTTAAAAGATCATCTAAGGAAATGGTTGAATGCTCGCTAAAACCCAAAACAAATACAGCATTTTTTTTCAAAGAAGTTAACGCCTTAGGAAGAGAGGCACATTTAATAATTGGAATGTGCTCTAGTGCACCAGAGGATAATCTGGAAAATCCGGGACCCCTACCAAATGATCCCTTATAGGACACTAGCAAATAATCTATTCCAAAAAAAGCTGCTGTTCTTAAAATGGCCGCTGCATTTTGAATGTCGGTTACCTGATCAAGGCAAAGAATCTTTTTTTTGGATCCCGATTTAAGCTCCTCAAATAAAAAATTTAAATCATATTCCGGAAGAGGATTCGCTATCAAGAAAAGATTGGATGTTATCCTCTTGTATAAAAAATCAAATTTTTTGCAATAGTCTTTAGCCTTTTCTTGAAGATCATGTGGAGACAGAAAATTTTTGGGGAGTTTCTCAAGAACATCTCTGGAAATATTGCCCCTTTTAGTAAGTTCTTCAAAGCTCTCTTTGGTGCAAAAAAGATTTAATGGTCTTCTCTTTGGATTTTTTATCGCTTCCTCAATACTATGGATGCCTACTATTAAATCGCTCATTGAAGTAAATCCTTAATTTCGAGGATTAGATTATCCTTTTGAACTTTTTTTACTCGCCCATCCTTTCTAACTTTTATTTCCAAAGTTCCATCCGCTGCATAATCTCGCTCACCCAGCACCAAACGCAGTGGCAATCCTAAAAGGTCAGCATCTTTGAATTTATTTCCTGCAGACAATCCCTCACGATCATCCAATAAGACTTCAATTCCATTGGAGATAAGTGAATCATATATTTCATTTCCAAGTGCAATCATTTCCGGTGATTTTGCCAAAACCACAAAATACACATGGTAAGGAGCTATTGGGGTGGGCCAGATAATTCCAAACTCATCATGATTTTGCTCTATCGCGGCAGCAATGATACGGGATACTCCAATGCCATAACAACCCATTAAAGGATGGAATTCTTTTCCCGTTTTATCTAAGACTCTGGCATCTAAGGCCTTTGTATACTTTTGACCTAATTGAAAGATGTGGCCCACTTCAATTCCGCTGATTTCCTCGACAACTTCATCGTTTCCATTAAATGAGACTACATCTCCTGCCTGGGATAATCTTAGATCGGCCTGTTCAAACGCCATCTCCATATGCTTATTTGGTACAAAATGTTTAAAGTGATGATCCTCTTGATTGGCGCCAATTACGTAGGCGGCGTCCATGTTTATGGCCTTATCAAATATAATTCTCGCATTGGGTTTCAACTTATAAGGACCGATTTGTCCTTTTATAAAACCTAAATGGGTTAGTTCCTCCGCAGATATGGTCTTTAGATGTTCATGGCCTAATAGGTTTTTAAGTTTTATTTCATTTAGTTTGTCATCGCCTAAAAGAAGAATAAGAACCACTTCTTCCCTATCTCCGGTTATGCCTTTATAAACTAAGGATTTTAGGCAATCGTACGGAGCAACCTTTAAAAAAGAAGACACCTCATCAATAGTCTCCATTTTAGGAGTGGATACCAATTCTTTTGGACCTAAATTAAATTTGAAATCAACATTGGATCTTTGAGTCTTGGCCTTTTCCAAATTCGCAGCATAGTTGGCTCCTCTGGCAATAATAACTTTATCTTCCCCAGAGCGAGCAAGAACTTGGAACTCATGAGTTTTAGATTTAGCATCCCCCATGGCACCTGCATCAGCCTCAACTGCGATAAACTCAAGGCCCATTCTTTGGAATATAGTTGTATAAGCTTGGTAATAATCCTGATAAACTTTTTCCAATGAGTCCCAGTCCTCATGAAAGCTGTATGCATCCTTCATGATAAATTCCCTGGCCCTCATAATTCCAAATCTAGGCCTTATCTCATCCCTAAACTTTATATTTATTTGATAAAGAGAAATTGGGAGTTGCTTATATGACTTTATAGTTTTTCTGAAAATATCCACTACTGCTTCTTCATTAGTGGGGCTTAAACATATATCACGTCCAGCACGGTCTTTTGTTTTAAGCATAAGCCCTTCCATGGCATCCCATCTACCGGATTCTTGCCAAAGCTCACCGGGCGTAACCACACTCATGGAAATTTCCATAGCGTCGATTTTATTCATTTCCTCTCGTATAATTTTCTCAACTTTTTGTAATGAGCGAAGTCCTAGGGGAAGAAAATTATAAAGACCGGCCTGGGATTTTTGAATAAGCCCAGCCCTTAACATTAATTGATGACTTGGAATAGTTGCCTCGGCCGGTGCCTCTTTGTAGGTCTGCCAAAAACCTTTGGATAATTTCATTTTTAGTCCTTATAGAGATATTTAAAAAACGCTCTGGCCAACAAGGCTTGAAAGGTCAAATACCTTAAGCCTTTCCTTATCAACATTTGTGGCCGGGACGATTTCATAATAAGAGGGATTTTTAATCAATTCCCTGCAGAGAAGATTATGTAATTTGTGACCTGATTTGTAAGTGGTGATTTTCCCACAAAGCTCATAGCCCAATAGGGAAATATCTCCCATTGTATCTAGAATTTTATGTCTTATAAATTCATCGGAAAATCTCAATCCGTCTGGGTTGATAACTTTAAAATCATCCAGAACAATAGCATTATCCAAAGATCCACCTTTAATCAGACCCTTTCTTTTTAAATCATCTACATCCCTTAAAAGACCAAAGGTCCTTGATCGGGAAATTTCTCTGATGAATCCTTCGCAGGAAAAATCGAATACTCTTTTTTGAGTTTTAATAAGGGGATGGGAAAATATGATAGTGGAATCAATCGATAGATTTTTATGAGGAGTTATCTCCACCCATTTATCTCCCAACTCAATCCTAAGAGGCCTTAATATAATCATTAAATTTTTTGGTCTATCTTGGGAAACAATCCCTGTTTCTTTTAAAATATAAACAAATGATGCTCCAGATCCATCCATAATAGGAACTTCGGGGCCATCAATTTCACATAAAATATTATTGATTCCCAATCCATAGATTACAGAAAGCAAATGTTCTACTGTATGTATAGAATTAGGATGGGCACCAATAGTGGTATTATTCTCTGTTGCAGATACTGAATCTGCGGTGGGTCGAATAACTTCGGCGTTTGGTATATCTACCCTTTTAAACTGAATACCAGAGTCAGATTTTGCAGGAAAAAGGGTCATTGTAATCTTTTTACCGGAATGAAGTCCTATCCCGGTAAAGCTAACTGGTTTAGCAATTGTTCTCTGGTTGATCATGTGTGTCAGATTCCTGAAGCTAATTATAGCCCTGCGTAATTATTTTTGCCAAGAGAATATTTTGTCCTACCAATATTGGCAAGGTTTTATTATCTATTAAAAAAACTAGGAGTTGGCCATGTCTATTTGGTTTAAAAAACCCAGTCTGCAAGAAATTACCAGTCGTGGTGAAAACACCATGGTTCCATATTTAGGAATAGAAATTACCGAAGTCGGTGATGATTTTCTAAAAGCGACTATGCCTGTTGATCATCGAACAAAACAACCCTTAGGTCTCCTCCATGGAGGGGCCAGTTGTGTTTTGGCAGAATCAATTGGCAGCATCGCGGCCAATTACTGTGTGGATCCCACTAAATATTTTGCAGTTGGATTAGATATCAATGCGAATCATCTTCGGCCTGTAAAGGATGGATTGGTTACAGCAATTGCCCGACCCCTTCATTTGGGGAAAACTACACAAGTTTGGGAAATAAAAATTGAAAATGGCGAAGGAAAGCTCTCCTGCATTTCCAGATTAACTTTGGCTGTAATTGCAAAACCTACTGCCTAGAAAAAACGTATACTGTTGCCGAAGCATTTGAAGTAACACCCATAAGCGTAAATCCATTATTGGCCAGGAATAGTAGGTGGTCTGCAGTAAATCTTGTTCCTATTTGGTTGGCCCCTCCCACAATATTAGTGCAATCCTGTTTGTCGGTAAGGAATGGATCAGACTTTGTGGTCATTACACAAACATCTACAGCAAAAATTTTTGAGCTTATTAAAAAAAACAGGCTTAAAAAAAAAGTTTTCATTTTCAGCTCCTAAGCTTAAAGTTTTTTATTTCATCGTTACCGCCAAAAAGATCCCAGCCCTTCTCCCCTAATTCGCGACCTCTAGATGTCCTGAGGATATAACCCTCTTTTAAAAGAAAAGGTTCATGGACATCTTCAATGGTGGTTTTTTCTTCTGACAAAGTTGAGGCGAGTGCTTCTATCCCAACCGGACCGCCGTTATAGAAATCTTTCATAATAGAAAGTATTTTCCTGTCCATTCTGTTTAATCCGTTGGAATCTATTTCCATTAACTTTAAAGATTCAAGGACATCCTGGGAAGATACCTTTTTCCTTCCTCCAACCAGGGATACATCTCGCACCCTGCGGAGAATTCGATTAGCTATCCGTGGAGTTCCTCTTGAACAATTTGCTATTTTTAAAAGAGTATCTTCCTCGAGTTCTATTTCCAATTTGGTGGAATTATTAAAAATAATTGTAGATAGATCATCCGGTGAGTAGAAATCAAATTGAAAATCTGCCATAAACCTATCCCGAAGAGGATTTGATAAGAGACCAGGCCTTGTTGTCGCTCCGATTAAAGTAAAAGGGGCCAGAGGAATTTGCATGTTTCTTGCGGATGGTCCCTTGCCTAAGAGGATATCTAATCGGAAGTCCTCCATGGCGGAATATAGCATTTCCTCAAGGGGTATGGGCATCCGGTGGATTTCATCGATAAAAAGAACATCTTTTGCATTTAAATTGGTAAGTATGGCGGCGAGATCTCCTTTTTTATCCAAAGAAGGCCCAGATAAGACATGTACTTGAGAATTGAGGCTTCTGGCGATTATCATTGCAAGGGAAGTTTTTCCAAGTCCAGGAGGGCCAGAAAGAAGAATATGGTCCATGGAGGTCTCTCGCAATAATGCGGATTTGATCATCACTTCCACGTTTTCAATTATATTTTTCTGGCCGATAAATTCTGAAAAATCCTTGGGACGAAGAAGATTCTCCTGTTTAGATTCTTGGTCAAACTCTTTAGGAGATAAGAAAAATTCCTCTTCCATCAAATTCCTCTAAGTACCAAATGGATTAGTTGTTCAGCTCGGGTGATTTTATTTTCCTTAAGGTATTTTTGGGCAAGGGGTACAATTTGTTCATCCCTAAATCCAAGTTCCTTGCATGCAAGTAGGGTATCCTCTAGAACCTTAATATCGGTTCCTTGAAATGAAGGAGTTTGCCCTTCTTCTGAACTATACATTTTAATCTTTAGTATTTTTTCTTTTAGATCCAAAATGATTTGGGCAGCAGATTTAGAACCAATTCCGGGTGTTTTTTTAATAAGGTCAGCTGATCCAAAAGAAATCGCCTCAATTAGGGCATCGGGGCCTAAATGGCAGATTAAGTTATAAGCAGATTTAGGGCCCACGCCTTTAACGGTGGTTAAGAGTTCAAATAATTTCTTTGATCTTAAAGAATCAAATCCGAATAGTTCCTGATCAGCTTCACGGAAAACATGGGAAATAAATAATTTTATACTTTTCCCTTCAGGAAGGATTTTATTATAGTTTATTTGGTAACCGATGCCTGCGCTGGTGAGGAGAATTATCTCTTTACCGTCACTAAAGGTTACTTCTCCCAAAATCTGTCCAATCATAGCCTTTGATTCTTTACAAAAATGCTCCAAAGCACAATTGCCAGCGCATTAAAATGACTCGACTTGAAGCCGGGAGTTTTGAAGAATTTCAAAAGTGAAAATTTGGGGGAGCTTATTCACTTTAATCTCATTATTTGGCATCTCGGAAATCTCTCCGGTAACTAAATCGTGTGATCTAAATCTCCTTATTGCTCCATTTAATCTTATCTTTTTACCTAATATTCCATCCCGCCAAATAACCATCGCTCCTTTATTGCTTTCCCTGAAAACAAACACTCTTAGGTCCTTATCATTAACATGCTCTAAATTTAAAAAGGAATTATCCAATTTTTTTGATCCTATGAGTTTGGTGAATTGAGAAAAGGAGTGTCCACCCCTTTTAAGCTGACCATTTGGAAAGGCCAGACCAAAAAAGTTTTCAGAATTAAAACGTTTCCCCCTATCTTCTCCAGGATTAAAATTATCAAACAAGGTGTACCAAAAAATTTTGTCCACATCAGCGGAAGCAAAATATGTTAGGGATTTAATGATCTCAGCAGGAAAAGATCTATCGTCAAATTTTTTACTAAAATAAATCCCATGGGTTGGGAAACCAAACTCAGTGATCCAAACTTGTCCTTTAAAATTATATTTATTCATCACTGCTTTCATTTTCCTAATCCTATCTGGCAGAAGGGATGAAGAAACAGAATAGGGATGATAAGAAATTGCATCCGCTTTTTCTAAAGCACCATATTTAAACATTTTGTCCAAAAATTTATCATCTGCAAGCCAAATACTTCCCGATACCAGATAAATATTTGGGTCAATTTTTTTTACAAGAATGGAGGTCTGTTTGGTAAGCTCAAAAAAGTCCTCATCTTTTGATTTGGTGATGAAAGGATTGTTGGGTTCATTCCAAATCTCCCATGCATCTACTTTACCCTTATAACGAGTAACAGTTTTTTCAACATAATTTAAAAAATAGGAGATATTTTCTTTGGTGATTTTTCTTTGGGATTTGTTATTTTTATGAATCCATGGCGTATCATATGTAAGTATCCCCAAAATTTTTTTCCCATTTCTTCTTAATTTTTCAACCATCTCATCATAACGAGAATAATTCCATTCATCTTTTTTGGGTTCAACTACTTCCCATAAAAAGTCATTTCTTGCCCATTGGACGTTTAAATTTTCAACAACTTCTTTTTCTGTGGGAAAATTATAGTAAAGGTGACAAAGCCCATAATCTCTTGCATGGGCCTGACCAAACTTTATAGAAAAATTAAAAAGTAGGAACAAAATAATATTTTTCTTCATAAGGTAAAGGTAGCAGATTTTATCTTGAAATAAAAAAAGATCTTTGTCTTCGCATAAGGTGGTGACATAATGCTATGGCCAAGGCATCCGATTCATCATGGCTGGCAAATTTAGACGGCCCAAAAAAAAGTCGAATACCTTTTTGAATCGCTTCTTTATCAGCATGGCCATTTCCGGTGACTGCAGATTTAACCAAGGTTGGAGAATATTCAAAAATTTTACCTCTGTTATTTTTTGAAAACGCCGCAATCATTGCTCCTCGTGCCTGAGCAAGTTTGGAAAGAGAGGAAATATTTTTTACATAAACCAGTGATTCTAGAGCGATTTCATTTGGTGAATAAGTTTCAATTAATTTTTGGCATGAATCATAAATATGATGAAGACGCTCTAAAAAATCAGATTTGGTATCATAACTAAGTACTCCTGAAGTCAGATATCTTAATTGATTTCTATTTACTTCGATTAGTCCAAAACCTGCTTTTCTTGATCCGGGATCAATTCCTAATATTCTAAGCATCTGTAGAATTCCTATTCCAACAACTATATAATCTTATAAGAGAAAGTAAATTTCGATTATGAAAAAAATTTTATTTTTATTTATTCTTTATCATAACCTTGGTTTAACTCAATCTAGACCTAACTGGGCACCACTACCAAAAGAGTCTAGACAAGTCCCTGATCGTTATGGGTGTGTCAGTTATACTGAAGACCAAATTACCAACTGGACTCCGGGGGATTATTGGAACATTTTCAAACAACAGGAATTGGCAATTAATCCCCATATGGCCTCCAAGGAACATCGCTTATACCATTATCTTTGGCATGCTGTTAGAAATGGATGGAATCGTTTTAGTTTATCCCAAAAACAATTTTTCATTGATCTAGACCCCAAATGGAATGTGCCTCGTCCAAATGATGCAAATGATGTTTCAGAAACCTTAAATAATAGATCCGGTGAAGATTTTTTATACATGCACCACTATATGGTTATCCATTCCCAGGCAATTTTAATGAGCAAGGGTCTTCCCTGTATATCTGGATGGTCCAATCTTCCAAAACCAGACGATCAATTTTTTTCTTTGATAACATTAAACCCCTGGAGATCCTCCCAAGAATACTTTAACCGAATGGAAGAATTTTTCAGAAACTTTTTCCGACCATCCTATTTAAGAAGATATTCCTTGGGTTCTATTGGATCTCAACTTGAAAGTTCTTTGCATAATATGATGCATTTAAGATGGACAGCGGATTCTTCTCCTTTTGGGGTTAGAAGGACCGATCCTATATCCCAAATGAACAATGAATTTTGGGTTTATAACCGACCGGAATATACTCTTTTATCCGATAGCTACAGTTCACATGTAAATCCTATTTTTTATAAACTTCACGTTTTGGTAGATGACATCCTTTACCTTTGGTTGAAATCCAACAATTACAAAAAAATTGAGGAAGACTGCCGAGGTGAAAATGATTGCTACCAATGGGTTAATAACCCCTTCATTGGACCCTTTCCTTCAGACTTAAATGAGCAATTCTATGAAAAATTTCAAACAGCAATAAAAAAACTCTCTGACAAAGAAAGAAATGCTCTTCTTTGCAATTTGGATTTGGGCTCCTTTATGGACTATGGCGTTGATAAAATGAATGAACGAAACAAGGAAATCACTCCAGGAGAATACCTAATAAAATACGGTAATATGCTTAATTCTTTATGGAAAAAAAGAAATCTAAAGAGGGTCAAAGCCAGCCCGGATCATCCATGTTCTAAACCAAATTAGCGATTTTTTGCTTTAAAAAATGAACCAAAATAAAAAATTAGAGTTCCAAATATAAATTGAAAAAGCTCCAATTTGCCATAATCACCTTTGGTTAGCCCTGAAAAAAGACAGAGCCCTACCATGGCAAAACCCATTAACTGCATTGAAAGACCTATATAAAATGACAAATCGACTCCTAAAAAAGGTGTTTTTTTTGCGTGCAATATCTTATATTCCTAAGTGTTAATCAACAGAAAGGTTATATGACCCAAGAATTATTAGCCGCTCCAGTAAGAGAGCAGGAAATTGAAAACCTTAAAAAGCGCACCGATGCTTTGCGCCAAAGAGGCATTACTCCAACCATGAAGGTTATTTTGGTGGGAGAAAACAAAGCTTCAGTCCTCTATACTAGAAATAAAAAAAAATTTATTGAATCTATAGGGGGAGATTGTGAAATTATTCACCTTCCTGAAAATTTAACTGAAGAATTATTTTTAAAAGAAGTCCAAAGGATAGTATCAGACCCATCGGTACATGGTTGTTTTATCCAACTTCCCCTTCCTAAACATCTTGCCCATATTGATGTTGGCCATTTGATTCCTGCTGAAAAGGATGTGGATGGGTTTAATGAGGGAAATATAACCAAACTATTTAAAGGTGATACCGGAAATGAGGCCCTCCTTCCCTGTACACCCAGAGGAATTATTACCTTGTTATCTTTTTATGGAATAGTTTTAGAAGGAAAAAACATTGTAGTGATTGGAAGATCTGAAATTGTGGGAAGGCCATTGGCCCTTTTACTTATCAACCACAACGCAACCGTAACTGTCTGCCATAGCAAGACCAAAAATTTAAAGGGAATTACAAAAACAGCAGATATCTTGGTATCTGCAATTGGTCGGGCCAACTTTTTAGATAAATCTTTTCTATCACCAGAAAAAAACCAAGTAATAGTGGATGTAGGTATTAATCACGATGAGAAGGGTCAGCTCTGTGGAGATGTTAATTTTGAGGATGTCTTCGATCATTGTAATGCTATAACTCCAGTACCGGGAGGCATAGGCCCAATGACCATTCTTTCTTTGACCCAAAATCTTTTACAAGCGGCTGAATCCAGCATATAAACTTTGGCTATGAATTTAAAAAGAACCTCCCTATTTGAAAAACATCTCGCATTAAAAGCAAAAATGGGACCCTTTGCAGGGTTTGATATGCCTCTCCAATATTCCTCAGTCAAAGAAGAAGCACTCGCTGTTAGAAACCATGTTGGAGTATTTGATGTTAGTCATATGGGTGAATTTTTTGTTTTGGGTAAAGATGCTTACAAGTTTGTAGATTATTTAATAACCAACGATTTTTTAAATGGCCCAGAAAATAAAGCCGTTTACTCTCCTCTTTGCAGGGAAGATGGAACCGTCATAGATGATCTTATCGCATATAAATTAGGCCCTGAAAGGGTTTTGATTTGCGTAAACGCATCTAATATCGAAAAAGATTTTACTTGGATGAAGAAACATGTTGGGAATTTTTCTATTGATTTTACTGATCAATCTGAAAAATATTCCCTTTTGGCACTCCAAGGACCTCAATCCGAAAAAATGCTTTTAACCTTAGGCGTTCTTAAGGATAAAAATCTCCCTTATTATGGGGTAATGGAAACAAAATATTTAAATGAAGATATAATAATTGCCAGAACCGGTTACACCGGTGAGGATGGATTTGAAATATTTTGTTCCCACTCAATGGCCCAAAATCTTTGGGACCTTTTTTTAAAAAATGGTGCAACTCCATGCGGTTTAGCTGCAAGAGATGTTCTAAGATTAGAGGTGGGATATCCCCTTTATGGACATGAATTAAATGATTCCATCACTCCACTAGATAGTGCCCTAAAATGGACCATAAAATTTGAAAAAAATTCTTTTATCGGAAAAGAAGCTCTATCGAAATATCGGCCCAAATTTCAATTAATGAAATTTTCACTGGAAACTGGTATCCCAAGGGAAAATTATCCTGTACTTGATGGTCAAGAAAATGTGGTAGGCAAAGTTACCTCAGGGACCATGTCCGTTGTAACAGGAAAAGGAATTGCCATGGCCCTGGTGGAAAAAGAAAA
The DNA here is from genome assembly GCA_964400895.1 of uncultured Bacteriovoracaceae bacterium. Lineage (GTDB taxonomy): Bacteria > Bdellovibrionota > Bacteriovoracia > Bacteriovoracales > Bacteriovoracaceae > CAYNWL01. Next base: position 308,972 of record CAYNWL010000002.1, on the reverse strand, counting down.
AATTCCTAGTACTAAGGAATTTTTAATAAATATTAGAAATAAATTTTATAAGGCAAATATTCATTCAAAACCTTTTGTAACTGGAGGACACAAATAATGGCGACCCAAATCCCTTCAAATCTGCATTACTCTAAAGAACATGAATGGGCAAAAATAGAAGGCGAAACTGTAATCATTGGAATTACCGATTTTGCCCAAAATTCTCTCGGTGATATCGTTTTTGTAGAATTACCAGAGGTTGGAAGAACATTATCCGCTGAAGAATCATTTGGCGTGGTGGAATCAATTAAGTCCGTTAGTGATCTTTACTCACCCTTTTCCGGTGAAATCCTAGAAGTTAATAAGGAATTAATAAATTCTCCTGAAAAAATTAATTCAGATGCCTATGCGTCGTGGATGATTAAAATTAAAATGTCAAATCCCAAGGAATTAAATAATCTTATGTCCGCAAAAGATTATGAAAATTTCTGTGAAAATCTTTAAAAAATATTCTTTACTGATAAAACGAAAAAATTAATAATCATTTTCCTAAATTGTTTAAGAGCGAAAATAAATGGAATTAGAAAATCAGGAAGAAATTCGATTATTAAATACTGCAATTTTAAAAAGCAAAGAAAAAACCATCGATATTTCTTTTGAAAAAAGACTTTATAATTCTTGTAAAAATCCGGCCATTTCGGCCTTGGGTTTGGCAATATCCCATCTTTCTGAAAATCAAAATATTTCAAGGGATCAAGCTGCTCTTTTAATTGTGGAAACGGTAAGGGATTTGGATAGAAGTTGGAATGATTATCTTATGGTCGAAGGACTTGCAAAAATCAAAGAAAACTTAAAACTTTCAAACTAGCCTCTTACAACAAAGCCCCATTCAATAGTCGCTTCGCCATTAATTAACATTCCTATAGGTGGATTTGGAAAAGGACCTGCTTTGTTAAAAGATTCAATAGCTGCTTCATCAAGTTCATTTATGCCGCTGGTGCTTTTTAAAACTACTTTGGTGATATTTCCTTTTGCATCAATTGTAACCAAAAGGGAGGTTATTTTAACATCTGAGGAAAATGACCTTCCTTGCCTAAAAAATGATTCCGCCTTTCTTCTTAAGGAATCTCCCCAATACTGTTCTAACCTCTTTCTAATCCGATTATAAAAACCATAATATTTAAATTCTACTGTGTTTAAATTGGTTACCTCTCCCAGAGGAATATCGTTTATATAATCATTCGTTGCCGAAAGCCCGGGGTTTTTATTGGTTCCATTTTTGGTTCCAAGTGCTTCTCCGCCCTTTTTAAAACGCTCAATTTCCTTTGGTTGAAGAGATCCCATTTTTAAGTCATCAAAAGAAAGTTTTTTTGCTGGAGTAACTTTTTCAGGCTTACTTTCTCCACCGATTTGTTTTTCTCCGTTGGTGACCCCTTTTCCTGATTCCTCAAAAATCCCAACTTTTTTGGCAATGGTATTTTTTTCAAAGGTTTGATCCTTCTCACCTAAAAATCTACTATCTTTGGGTTTTTCATTTTTTCCGGTATTCTCGTTTTGAACTACCTGCATTTTTTTTGCAGCTTTTTTTATATCCTCTTGCATGTTTAGAGGCATTTTGTTTGGATCTAGCAAAACTACTTTGATCTTTTCTTCTTTTTTCTTAGCTATTGGGGATCTTTTTTGTTTTTCCAAATGCCAAAAAAGAAAAAATATGTGCAAAATTAATGAAATTAAAAGCGCTTTAGAGAACTTGGAATTAAAAAAAGTAATTAGTGGGGTTTTGGGCGTTTCCATAATTGCCTATTGGTAATTATCGGAATCCCAAGAAAAATAGATTATTAATAATTTAAAAAGGAATTTTTTTCAATTTTGACTAAATAAGTGGGTTTATTGGGCGTTGAAATAATCATCTTCGTCAAAAATATTGGAAGATGTTTCCCCTTCTTTTTTAGTTTTAGGCCCTGATCCTTCTTTTGGTTCGTATCCCTGAACAAAAGCCTCCATCATGGCAGTTTTATTCCTTGAAATAACAGGACTACCGGTTTCCTTTTCAATTAAAACATTGATTATCCCTGAGGGAACAGAAAAGTCCTTTTCTCCATATTTTTTTATTCCTTCCCTCATAAATTCTCTCCATGCAGGAAGAGCTGCCCTGGCCCCAGTTTCTCCGTAACCTAAAGTCTTATTATCATCAAATCCTGTCCATACTCCAGTTACCAGATTGGGGTTAAAACCTATAAACCACGCATCCACATAATTATTGGTTGTACCGGTTTTACCGGCTATATAAGAACCTGCGCTTTTTGCGCCCTGTCCTGTTCCATTTAAAATTACTCCTTTAAGTAAATTCGACATCAGATAAGCAAGCCTTGAATCATAAACCCTATCATCTTTTAGATTTGCTAAAAATGGATTGGGCTCCTCCCCATCGACTTGTTTGATTTCAACTGGAGGTTTTCTCTCAATCATTTCGTAATTTATGGAAAGTTCCCTACCTTCCCTATCCCGAATGGAGGTGATGGCCCTAGGTCTAACTAATTTTCCGCCGTTAGGAAAAATTCCATAAGTTTTAACAATATCCAAAAGGCTAACCCCAAATGAACCTAAAGAAATGGAAAGGTCATGCTGGGTTTGAGCATTAAGTTGAAGTCTTTGGATAAATTCTTCAATTTTATTTATTCCCAAAGCATTTGCTATTCTGATGCTTGGAATATTTCTACTCTCCTCAAGTGCGGTTCTTAAGGTTATTTGTCCTTTGAATTTTCCATCATAGTTTGAAGGTTTCCATTTTAATTGTTCATCCACACCTGAAAGGGCTTCCGGAGAATCAATTATGATACTTGCTGGAGTAAAACCATTTTCCAATGCTGAAGCGTAAAGAAATGGTTTAAAACAGGAACCAGGTTGTCTCAAAGATTGCAAGGAACGGTTAAATTGGGATTTATAGAAGTCGGTGCCACCAACCATAGAGATTATTTCACCGGATTGAGGGACCATAGAGATAAGGGCCCCCTGGACAATGGGATATTGATCGAGGGCACAAAGGATAAAATTTTCTCCTTTTATATTTTCGTTTTTTCTTAATACTTCGACTAATACAACATCCCCTGGAGTTAATATCTGAGCTGGATTAAATAAGACTTGAGGGAAACTTTTTTCTTCATTGATTTCCCTTTTCCTGGCCCATTGGAAATATTCTCTTGGAATAACCCCTACCAGACCTCCTAAGGATACATATATTTGGCCCTCTTTATCATCGACTTTTATCACCAATGCTTCGTAAGAAGTGGAAGTATCTAGGTTTTGTAGTAACTGATCTTCCTTTAAATTTCCGGGGATAGTTCCTTTGGCGAATCCAAAGGAATTTTTCTTGGTATTTTCATAATTGGATAAATCAAAATTAATTTGATATTTTTTTTCAGAATTTTCATCCAGTGTAAAAAAATCTGACTTTTCGATTAATAAATTTTTTCTAAATTCTATTTCAAATTCCCTCACCTTATCCTTTTCGATATGTGTAATAGGACCCGTGAAACCTTGTCTTTTATCCAAATCTTTTACACTTTTTAGCACTTCTCTTTCAGCTATTTGCTGGAGCGACCAGTCCAAGGTTGTTTGAATTTTAAGTCCTTCCTCATCTAATGTTTTCTCTCCCAATTCAGCTATAATTTTTTGACGGACCCAATCGCTAAAATAGGGAGCCTTTAGGTCGCTTTTCTTTTTTAGTTGATATTTAATTTTCTCCCTGATCGCTTCATCATATTCTGACTGAGTTATTTTTCCAGTAATCAGCATCCTCTTTAATACATAGGCTTGCCTTTTTTTCGCAAATTTTGGATTCACATAAGGGGAATATCTACCAGGGGCAACTAGAAGACCTGCTATCATTGCCGATTCCGCTATGGTTGCCTCAAAGAGTTCTTTTCCGAAGTAACCCTTAAAGGCCGACTTTATTCCATAATATCCACCACCCAGATAAACCTGATTTAGATATAAAAAAAGGATTTCCTCCTTACTTAATTTCTTTTCAATTCTATGGGCCAACAGAAGATCTCTTATTTTTCTGGAAATTGATCGCTCTTTAGAAAGATAAAAAGACTTGGCCACTTGTTGGGTGATAGTCGATCCCCCTTGCACAACTTTTCCAGCTTTAAGATTAACCAACATTGCCCGCAGGATTCCCCCGTAATCTACTCCCGTATGGTGATAAAAAGAATCATCTTCTGCGGCTAAAAATGAGTTCACTATAAATTTGGGGACATCTTTCATATCCACAATTTCTCTTTTTTCATTTCCAAATTCAGCAAGAATGGTTCCATCTTTAGAAAGAATTTGTGACTGTAGGACAGGCCGATAATCGGAAAGGCCTTCAATTTTTGGAAGACCCATAGAAAAATAGGTGAACATCGAGATTAAGAAAAATAATCCAAATAGAAAAACTCCGCCTCCGATAATTAAAATTTTTTTTGCTAAAATTTTATTTTTCTTCGTCAACTTTGGTAAGCGTATCACTTTTGTCCTTTATTGCCTTTGCGGCCCATTTAGAATATTCATTAGTTTTTTGAAGACTTTCTGGTAGCTTTTTATCCGAATCCAATGGCATCTCAGAAAATGGAAGACTAAAGAAAAGGTCGAAATATTTTTTATCTTTCCCCACTTTTTTAGGCATATCGGAATAAATTTTTCGTGTTTTTGAATCAGCTTCCTCAAAAATAATTTTTTTTCCTAAAACATCCACTCCGATGATAAAATTCGCACCTAATTTCCTTAAGAAAAATCCATCGAAAGCTTCACTAATAAGAGGAGATGCATAAGGGCCGTCCTCCTTTAATGAAAAAATAAATTGAGATTTCAATAATTCAAATAGATTCCCCTTGTTTAAATATACGATTTTAGGTGGATTCTTCTGATAAACCGGAATTACCAATGAAGTTTTTAAATTTTGAACCTCAGTATTTTTGAATTCTTTAAGAAATATTTCCTCCAAAGATTTTTTCCATGATTTAGAAAATGGTTTTTCCCCTCTCGTTTCATTAAAAAATTTGAAATAAAGCCATTCCATTTTTTGAGTAGTTTTTCCTGAAGCCATGTGTGCAGCAAAAACTGCTCCCATACCCACACCAGACACCATATCAATTTCTATATTTTGTTTTTTTAGACCCTTTATAAATGAGGTATACCCTACGGTCCGATTAATTCCAGGTCCAAAAAAGATTGTTGTAGAAGTTTTTTTTATTGGGGACTTCTCAACCTCTTCTGGTTTTACATTTTCATTCTCATTAATTGTTAAAGGATTTTCTTCCTTTATTGAAATGTCACTGGGAACTGGCACAATTGGTTCTTGACCTGTTTTTGTAGTAGAACAAGATGTTAACCAAAGTAGAAATATTAGGAAAAAATTTTTCACTCGAACTCTTCTTCTTTTAAATTTTCGGTAAGGACAGCAATTTTCTTTTCGGCCTCATTTAAAATTTTTTTGCAGTTTTTATATAACTCGGCACCTTTTTCAAATTTATCTATACTTTTTTCCAAAGAAAGTTCCCCCGATTCAAGTTCCTTAACAATTTCTTCCAGGGCCTCAAGATGCTTTTCAAAATCTCCTTCTTTGCTCTTTGCCATAGAAAACCTCTCCTAAAAAAGACAATTTTTTGACGCTAGATGCTTAACAATTTTCACCAAAACATACAATATCAAAGGCTTCCTTTCCATGGATAAATTTGCCCGGTGTGGAAAATTTGTCGTTCAAACTAATATTAAAAATAGCATAGGAGGACCTTTGAAGGAAATTTGGGTGCCTTTATCAGGGGCCATAGCACAACAAAGAAATGTGGATAATATCGCTAATAATTTAGCGAATACCAACACACCCGGATTTAAAAAGGATCAGCTTACGTTTAAGGAATACTTGACCGTTCTAGAAAAAGGTCAGGGTTCCCAAGTTGCCGCTTTGCCAAATAAAGAATTTAGTCCTGAGGATTTTTATAAATCTTTTGGAGCAGAAAATTCTCAAGTATTAGTTGATGGGACTTATACAGATCAAACCCAAGGACAACTAAATCACACTGGTAATCCTCTTGACCTAGGAATCAATGGGCCGGGATTTTTTGAAATTCTAAGCCCAAATGGAATTCGGTTTACAAGAAGAGGCACTTTTTCTCTCAACAATGAAGGAGTACTGACTAACGAAAAAGGTTACCCAATCCTAAGCAATCAGGGAGGGAATCCCCAGGACCGAATTATCAAAATTAGTGGAGGAAAAATATCCATTAATCAGGAAGGGGATATCTATATAGATGGTAATAATTCATCAAAAATATCAATAGTAGAGTTCAATGATCCACAAGCATTAAGGAAGGAAGGAAACTCCTTTTATATAAATAATGATGAATCCAACAAAAAAGAGGGAATAAAATCCACTCTACATCAAGGATTCCTAGAAAGCTCAAATGTAAATGCCTTGGAGGAAATGACTAATTTAATCAAGGCCTCCAGGCATTTTGAAAGCATACAACAAATTATAAAGGCCTACGACAATATGGCGGGAAAGGCCGTAAATGAGATTTCCCGATTTTAAGGAGTACTCTTGAAAATTAATTTTATTATGTTGATTTTCCTCCTACCCTCAATCGGTAATTCAATGATTAGGGCATTAAATACTTCAGCAACAGGAATGGCCTCCCAAGAAGAGGTGGTTAACACCATTTCTAACAATATTGCTAACCTAAATACCATTGGTTTTAAAAAATCCAGGACAGAAACTGAAGATCTTTATTATCAAACAATTACTGAACAAGGTGCTAGGACAGGGCCAGAGACAATGCATACGGTAGGAGTTCAAATCGGCTCTGGATCCAAAGTATCAGCAGTAAGAAAAGAATTCATTCAAGGGGATCCAAATATAACAAATAACCCGTTTGATTTAATGATCAACGGTGAAGGATTTTTTGGAATTATCCTTCCAAATGGAAGATTAAACTACACCCGGGACGGTTCCTTTAATTTAGACCATACAGGAAAAGTTGTTAATAAAAATGGATATTCCCTTTTTCCTGAAATGACCATTCCCCAAGGAACCACCAATATTAATATTTCAGAAAATGGAACTGTTGAGGCCTACCTAAACGGCCAAACGGAACCCATAATTGTAGGACAGATACCCATATTTACATTTGTAAATCCTGTGGGACTTAAATCCAAAGGTAAAAACTTATATGAAGAGTCCATGGCATCAGGCGGACCTATTCAAAATGTTCCCTCCCAAAACAATGCCGGAGCAATACAACAGGGAGCACTTGAAGCCTCAAATGTAAATATAATGACGGAAATGACTGACCTGATTAGGGCACAGAGAGCATATGAAATGAACTCAAAAGTGATGGGCGTAGCAGATAAAATGCTGCAAACAATAAATACCTTGAGGTAGGGATGATAAGGTCCTCTAAATTTTTATTATTTTTGGGATTATTTTCCGGGAATCTTTTTGCCTGTGAAATTAACTTTTACCAAAAAACCTACTTTCTAGGTGACCGTAATTCAATTACTCCTTCTGATCTTATAGAAACAACCACATGTCCTGAAGATATTACTAAAAATGCTCTCGATTTAGTTTTGGATTCAAACGGACCTCTAAAAGGGAGTTACCTAGAAAAAGCGATGGAGCCTCCCACTATAAAAATTACTCCAAATAAAATCGAAGTAATTCCCCTGATCACTTTAATCAGCTTACCTCCAAATTGGATTTGGGAAAATTTAAAAACCTTATCTGGACAAAGTATTTTTCACCAAAAAGACTTAACCCTTGTATGCACGACCTGTTCAACTCTTGGGAAAAAGGCCCTTGAAATAAAAACGGGTAGATCATCGTTTTGGATCAATGGTGATTTAAAGACGGTTACCAAAGTGTTAATTTCAAAAAACGCAATGCCTTCGAGCAAATTTCCCCTAGAAAGTGAAGATTTTACTTTTGAAGATAAGGCCGTCACCGATCCAAATGAATATTTTACTTCTATTGAAGATCTTAAATATTACAGGTTAAATTTAGATATTACAGAAGGAACTCTCCTAAAAAAATCAAATTTAAGGAAAATCGATCTTATTAATCCGGGGACACCTGCTACCTTAAAATTTTCAAGCAATGGCATTTCTGTAAAAGGAATTGGAATACCCATGTCCTCAGGAAAGATAGGAGAAATCGTAAAGATTAAAAACCCAAAATCCAACACCATTCTTTATGGAAAAGTGATTGGTGAAAATACATTATCGGTGGATTTATGACCAGATTAGGATATTTATTTTTATTAGTCCTGGTATCTTGTGGAACAAATCGTAAAATAGCAAGCGACTATGACAATGATACTTCTGTGGATGAAATAAAAAGGGATATTGCCAGCACCAAACCAATAGTTGCTGAAAAAGACCCTCTAAATCCAAGTTTATGGACAGGTAAAGGTACAGACAGTTACCTTTTTAGCAATGCTACCGAAAGAAAACTAGGTGATATTCTAACTATCGATGTTTATGGAAACTTAAGAAATGATATAAGCACCGAGCTTAAACTTTATGAAAAAACCCAGGGATTGGCCGAGGAAGCTGAGAAAAAGGAACCTGAAAAAGCAGAGGGTGTAGCCGAATCAGATGATAAGCCTTCAGATCAAATTTCCACTGTAGTTGAAGAAGAAGTTAATCAAACACATTTCCTTTTAGTCGGTAAAAAAACGGTAGTTTATAAAGGTTCCAAAAAATTATTGGAAATTAGAGCAATGGTTGCAAAAAAAGACATTTCTCCAAACGATAGGATAAATTCGAAAAACCTAATGGAGACAACGATTACTGTATTAAGGTAGAAAAATGAAAAAAATAATTCTTACTTTATCCCTTTTACCGTTTTTCTCATTCGGATCCACTACCCGAATAAAAAATCTTGTTACTGTGAAAGGAGTGAAGCACGATCCAATTGTTGGATATGGGTTGGTAGTAGGTCTTGATGGTACAGGGGATTCTTCATTTGAAACCACCAACTCTTCCTTAAAAATTCTTCTACAAAAAATGGGTCTTAATCCGCAAAATGAAATTAAATCAAAAAATGTTGCTGGTGTTGTGGTGACGGCCCAACTTCCCCCATTTTCAAGAGTCGGCCAAAAAACCGACGTAACTGTTTCCTCCATCGGAGATGCTAAATCCTTAGGCGGAGGTACTTTATTGATCACTCCTCTTAAGGGTGGAAATGGCACTATCTACGGTATTGCCTCAGGAAAGATTTCTATCGGAGGGTTGGATAAAAAATTTGCTACAACTGGGATTGTATTAGAAGGGTTAACCATTGAAAAAGAACATCCTTCAACTTTTGAAAATCAAAATAAAATAAGATTAACTTTAAACAATCCGGATTTCACGACTGCGGCACGTGTGGAAAAAACCATAAATCAAGAATTGGGAGGATATTACGCTCGCGCAATTGATTCTGGAACTTTGGACCTCACCATCCCACCTTCCTATAATAGAAAATCAGTTGAGCTTATGGCATTGGTGGAAAATTTCAAGGTCAATGTTGATATTCCATCCAAAATTGTAATTAACGAAAGGACCGGAACGATTGTATCTGGTGGAGATGTAACCCTCTATCCAGTATCTATTTCCCATGGTGAGTTGACCATAGAGGTTTCTGAGCCAACTAAAAGTAAGGAGGCTAAGGCAGGGTCAACCATGTATCTAGAATCAAAAACAACTTTAAAAGATTTGGTTGAAGCTTTAAATAAATTTGGAGCAAAACCACAAGATTTGATTTCAATTATAGAGGCACTAAAACGAAATGGCTCCCTTATTGGAGAAGTCGAATTAATTTAAGGAAGAAGGAAAATGGAAATTAATAATAAGATGCCTCCTAACATTAAGCCAAGACCTTCAGAAAATATTCCCAAACCTTACAGAGATATCGCATCTGGTATGGAGAGACAGTTTTTGGAATACATGTTGGAAAGGATGAAGTCGACCATTTCTGAGGAAGAGTTATCAACTGCCCAAAACTACTACGATTCACTCCAAACTTCCGAACAAGCCAAAGCCATTGCCGAAAAGGACGGGGGTATGGGAATTCAGGAAATGATTTTGAATCAAATATATCCTAAAAGTAAGCGACAGGCGATCACACAATATAACATCGCCAAGGAGAATAAATTATGAATAAAATAGAAAATACCTCAGGAAAATCATCATTTTTCACCGAAAATAAAACTAAAGATATTAAAGAAAAATCCTCAAATTTTATAAAAAAGGATTTTAATGATTACAAATCCAGGGACATGACCCAATCGGATGCAAAAGTTTCAATTCCTGAGGCGATAAAATTGTTTTCCCAAATTAAAAAAGCTGCTGACTCTGTCCCTGAGCAGGATAATACCAACAAAATAAATTCCCTGAAGGCAAAAATTGAAAAGGGACAGTATGAAATTGATGATAATAAACTTGCGGAGAATGTTGCCCGCAAGGAATTTCAATTATGGAGTGAATAATGCAAGCGAATAACCAAACCTACTTTGAAATAACAGATCTTTGGAAAACACTTTGTGAAGAGCATTCCCTTCTTTTTAATCTAGTATCGGATGAATATCTTTATCTTCTTGAAAGCAGAATTGAAGATTTAGAAAAAGTTGTTATCGATAAAAAAGATGTAATCAAACGAATTGCAAAATTAGACATCTTAAGACAAAACCTGATAAAAAAAATAAATAATTCCTACAAGGTTGAAATTAAATCTGTTGGTGACCTAATAAAATTTCTTGGCACCAATCAAATCGAAAGAGAACAGAAACATTTTTTAAGATTTAATACCCTATTAAATAGAACCATTGAAAAGATAAAAGGACAAAATAGAAGGAATCATCTTTTTCTAAACAAAGCGATGATTTCTCTTAATGATTGGAAAAGGGCAGCTCTAGGACATAAATCTTTTTCCACCTATAATTCATCCGGGGAAACCATCTCTAAAGGAGCATAAGTGGCTGACATATTGGGTATCGGGATATCGGGTTTAAATGTTGCCAAAAAGGGAATGGAAACCACCGGCCATAACGTGGCAAATGCCAATACTGAAGGATATACCAGACAAAGAGTAGATATAACCACTGGAGTCCCGGTTGTTAAAGATGGTCTTACTCAAGGAACCGGTGCTCGGGTAGCCGGAATTAGAAGACTAACAGATGGTTTTATAGAGAAAAAACTAAATCTCGTTACAACGGAAGACAATTACAATGAATTGCTAGCCGATAAATTAGGGCAACTGGAAAAAGTTTTCGGCGATATAGATGGTGAAAGTTTCAATAAGGTATTAACCCGCTTTTTTAACAGCTTCAGTGAATTGGCAGGAAATCCGGAAGACGAAGCGATAAGGTCCTATGTAAGGGAAAACGCCGCAATGGTTTCAAGGGATTTCACAAGGATGAACGAAAGCCTTTTAGGTATTTCACGTGAAATGGATACCCATATTGGCATGCAGGTTGAAGATGTAAATGAAATAACCAAACAAATTGCCTCTTTAAACAAAAAAATTCAAATAATGATGGCCACAGGTGGGAACGCAAATGACCTGATGGACCAAAGAGAAATGGCCGTCCGAAATCTTTCCAAATATTTTAAAATTTCCACTTATGAAGATAATAGACATAATTACAATGTAAACTTAGATGGTGCAGGAACTCTGGTTTCAGGTGGAATATATCAAAAACTTCAAGTAGGACCATATAAAACTAAGGATGGAACTATTTCGGAAGATCTAGGCTTATATTTTCAAAATCGCCCTTCACTACCCATAACCGCAAAAATAAAAACAGGATCTTTAGGGGCGGCCATAACTACTAAAAACGATGTTATAGGATCAGTTAGAAATAAATTGGACAATATAGCTTATGGTTTGGTCAATGTGGTTAACAGTATCCATCAAAAGGGCTATGTAAACCGACAAATATCCAGCGGGCCGGAAGAAACGCCTCCTCTTAAAGATAATTATGGCCCAACCACTGGCATAAATTTTTTTAAAGATGTTGGTGAAATGAAAGGATCTTCATCACGGATTGAATTATCTGACGAAGTGAAGGCCGACCTTTCCAACATTTCAACCGGACTTTTGCCTAACCTACCAGGTGATAACCGTGTTGCCCTGGCGATAAGTAAGGTGCCTCATCAAAAACTATTAAACGATGGTAAAACCACACTGGAAGAAGAATATTTAAAATCCATTGCTGATGTTGGATTAGCTTCTGGAAAGGCGCAACTTAATTACGAACAGTCCCAGGGGATTTTGGCACAAATAAAATCCTTAAAAGAAAGAGTATCGGGCGTTTCCCTAGACGAAGAAGCAACCAACCTGATGAGGTACCAAAATGCTTATAAGGCTTCGGCGAAAGTGTTAAAAGAAAGTGAAGGAATGATGAACGCCGTACTTGACATAAAAAGATAGGAATAATTTATGACCAGAGTTAGTGAGAACTCCTCTATTGATGCATTAAATTACCAACTGGGGAAAACTAAATCTAAAGTTGAAGATCTCCAAGTTAAAGGTGCTACCTTAAAAAAAATAAATAAACCCTCGGATAATCCCTTAGCAAATATTCAATATCTAAGTGTTCAAAGCAGGGATGAATTTAATGAACAATATTTAAAAAATGCGAACAAGGCCGTATCCAGATTAAATGCTGCCGAAGATGCACTCACCCAAATGAGTGAATTAATTTCTAGGGCCAAGGAATTGGCAATTTCACAAGCATCAGATACTTATGGCCCTAGAGAGAGGGCCAATGTCGCCTCCGAAGTACGAGAATTAAGAAATCAGGCTTTGGCCTTGGCCAATAAGAGGGAAGGGGTTAGGTATATATTTGGAGGATTTAATTCATTAAAACCTCCATTTTCAGCAGATGGGAAATATCATGGGGATAATAATTATTTGACCCTTGAAATTTCCAAAGACTTTTTCGTTCCAATTGCCTTACCAGGAAATGAAATTTTTTTTAGTTCCAACAAGTTGGAGCCTCTTTCACGGGACCCAATTAGAAACTTTGAGGAAGTAAAACAAACAGTTGAACAAGGTAGATATTTGGCAAGCGTAAGTAAAATGCAGGATTCATTTGTTTCGGGGTCTGGAATTTTTGGAAATCTGGATGCACTGGCAAATGCCATGGAAAATAACGATGGGGACACAATCCGTGGTCTTTTGGAGAGATTTGATGATAACTTGGATAGGGTAATCTCAATGAGGACCAAAATTGGATCCCTTAACCAAAATATCTCCGCTGCAACTGAAAATTTAGGCCTGGAAAAGGTAAATAATGCAGAAATAAAAAGTAAATTAGTAGATGAGGATATTGCTGAACTATTTAGTGATATAAATAAACAAAACACAGTGCTTAAAACCGCTTACCAGTCTGGTAAAATTGCCCTAAGCCAAAACCTTCTAGACTTCCTGCGTTAGAAGTTATCTTTAGTTTTCCCTTGATTTTTGTATAGCAAAATAATATATGAAGCAGGCAGTTATTTTTGACTTAGTTTTGAACTAAGTAAGGATTTGTTATGTTAGTGTTGACAAGGAAGCTAGGTGAGAGCATTGCGATCGATGACCATATTAAGATCGTAGTTGTTCAAATTAAAGGTAAACAAGTTAGACTTGGTATCAAAGCTCCAAAAGAAACTAAAATTCATCGAGAAGAAGTTTATAAAGCAATTCAAGAGCAAAATATTGAAGCATCTGCTAGCGACATGGATGCTATCAGTAATCTAAATGACGACTTACAAAAGAAATAATACCTCTTGCCCTTTCAATTTTGTGGCTGTTAAAATTCAAACTTAAAAATTTGTTTCTGGTTTTCAGGAGGAGTAAGTGAGAATTAACACCACAAGATTTGGCGAACTAGAAGTACAAGCAAATGAACTCTTTCAAATTCCCGAGGGAATTTTAGGATTTGAAAACCAAAAGACTTTTTTCTTTGTAGATCCAAATGATCAAACCTTAATCCTTTGGCTTCAATCAAAAGATGATCCAGCTTTGGCATTCCCAGTGATTGAACCTAAGATTTTTAATCCTGAATATACTCTGAAACTTCTTCCTTCTGAACTTGAAAGCTTGGATTTAACCGACCTCTCCAATGCTTCAGTTTATTGTATCTTAACTATCCCAAAGCAAGTAACGGATATGTCCGCCAATTTAAAGGCCCCTTTAATAATTAATAATAAAACAAAAAATGGGAGACAAATTGTTCTTCAGGACAGCAAACTAGAAGTCAAACTACCCATTTATACAGAGCTTAAAAAATACATAGTAAATTATACTTCAGCTCAAGAAAAAAGAACTTTTCCCTCAGTCTCAACCAAAAACAAACCTTCAAAAGAAACGAATGTTTAGAGAGAAGTTTCAGTCGCTGTTTTAGACAAGTTTAAATACATTGCTGCTTGTTTATTATGGGGTTCCTTAGAAAGAACTTTTTCCCATTCTGCCTGGGCATCCAAAACATTCCCATTACCATAATGAAGAACACCCAAAGCCAGAAATCCTGGGATATAATAAGGGTGTTCATTTTTTAGAGATTTCAACTCTTCAATGGCCTTTTGGGTAAAGCCTTTTTTGGCATAAACTTTTGCAATTTTTATTCTGGCCTCAAGATTATCACGATCAAGCTGAATGGCCTTGTTATATTCAAAAAGGGCCTCATCATATCTTTGATAGGTCATATAGAATTCAGCTAATTCGTAATGTCTTTGTGAAAACTTTTTATTGATATGTGGATCGATTCCCTGATTTTTTAACTTAATTCTTTCTTGGGCCTTGGAAAATATTTTTTGGCCTTCATCATATTTTCCGATGTCATTGTACACAACAGATAAGCTTATAGCGGCATCTGTATGGGTGGGATCTAGTTCAAGTGTTCTTTTAAATGCCTTTATGGCCTTTCCTATCTCTCCCCTACTATGAAATATATTTCCAAGTAAGAAAAAACCTTCGGTGTTTCTTCCATCCACTTCCACCAAGTCAGAAAGAAGTTCATAAGCCGCCTTAAAATTTCCTTTTTTATAATATTCCCTTCCTTTCTCCAGAAGTACTTTTTCATCCGTGAAACTCACAATTTTATCTCCTATTTATGTTTTTATTTCCATTTTCTTCTTTTCGCATCTTTTTATCAAATTTATCATTTTTTTCTTATTGCTCTCTGTTAGCATTTCTACAAAATCCCTTCCATTTTCAATACAGGCTTCATATTCTTTAAGAAACCATGAGCTTTTAACTATATTAATCATGGCGTGCTCCCTTAATGAAAATTCTATCCCAGTATCTTTCAAAATTTCCAAATATCTGTACCTAGCGGCAGAATACTCTTCTGTTTTATAGTAAAAATCGGCAATATATTGTTCTTTTTTGGCCAAGAGTCCATAACATTCTTTTATTTTATCATTGGAATCCTTCACAAAGGCAGAGTCGGGAAAATTATTAATAAGTTCCTTATAATATTTTATGGCCTCGTCCGCACCAGATAAATCTCGATCAAATGTTGAAGGAAGCTGGTTATAGTAAGACTCCGCAATTTTAAAAACTACATAAGGTAAATTATCAAATTTTGGGTGGACATTTCTAAATAGAAGATAAGCCGCTGCAGCCTCCACATAGTTTTCCTGAAGATATAATATATCAGCATTTAAAAGTTCCGCATGGGTGGCGTAGTAGCTATAGGGGTGTTTTGAACGAATCAGATTTAGTTTTTCAATGGCGGCTAGATAATGGCCATCTTTTTTATATTCAATCGCCTCTTTATAAAGAATTTCTGCCTCGGATGAACCCTGGGGTCTTTCAATTGCACAAGAAAATAGAAACAAAGTAAGAATTAAAAATTTCATAAAAAGATCTCTTTGATGAGATCTTTTTATCAAAAAAATCCCAATTGGTTAAAACGCCCAGGGTCAACAAATCCCTATTTTTTACAACTATGTACTCCTGGAACAAGTGGTTCCGCAGGTCCGGCCCATCCCCTGCCACGATTCGATGCTTTCCTAATAAAAGGAATTTTGCAAGTTTCTGGATATGGCCAACCTCTTAAATAAATAATCTCTGCTGGATCTAGGGATATAGATTTCAATCCCTTCAAGACTTCCATATTTCCCCTTGCAAATTCGACCATTGAATTCAAATCCCTTTCATTTTGATATTGTGGTGGCAATGCGGAAAATCCGTTGGAGAAGAAAAATAGAGCAATAAATAAAATTAGTTTATTCATTTTTTTCACCCACCTTTTTTCCATTATATCATAACCAGATTGAATAATATTGATAATTCCCTAAACATATTTCCATTAATAAAAATTTTGAAGGTATAAAAAAGTATTAATTACAATTCGAAAAAACAGATTTTATTAAGAGTATAAAATCCACCTAACTTCTTTTAGAGAATACCCAATTGATTTTTGCTAACCCAGCCATTTAAGTTTTTTGGAAAAGCAATATATAGCCAATCATTGCTTTCCTCGCCAATTATGATTTTTTCACCAGGTCTAATAGATCCGATTTTTGAAAAAATTGTAGAGGGTCCTTCGTAAATTTCAGAAACACCAAGAGAGACTGCCAATTTTATTTTGGAAAGATAAAATTTATGAAATCCAATCGGCAAAATGGAAAAAATAAGGACTAAAATAAAAACAATGGTATTTTTTATAAAACGGCTTCTATAAAGAAAAATAGAAAAGGTAATTAATAATAGTGTTAGTGTTAAAAAATGGGATGTGGGGGTTTCTAAAATAAAGTTTGCGGCCTTATTAAAAAATGTATCTTCCAAACTAATTTCACTTACTTCGAGCTTTCTTTTTGCAACGCTTAAATTATGCTCAACCAAAGATGAATTAAAGCCATATTTTTTAGCCAGCTCTAAATAATAACGCCCAGCAGCCAGATCACCTTTTTTAAAATTAAGAGTCCCTAAGTTATAGTAAAGATGTCCTGGGGAAAATTCTTTCCCCATATTTTTTTGCATTTCAATTGCTGAATCGTAATCACCCTTTAAGTAGAGTGATTCTAATGACTTTAAGCTATTGTTTATGTTACTGTTACTCACTGTGTTCTAATCTTTGACCAAAGTCCTAAATTCAATTAAGGAAATAATCATGGAACCTGGGGTAAATTCAAAGGAAATTCAAGACCAAACGAATTCCCTATTTTCTTCCATATTGATTGAACAACAAAAAATAAATTCCGTGAAGGGCCCAATTGACAAAAGTTTGCAAAATTCTTTGCAGGAAATCTTTGAAAAAAATAGAGGGAATAAATTTTTCTACCCCTATCTTTCTACAGGAAGGGGACATGGCCCCTTTACAGAATTAATTGATGGGTCCGTCAAATATGACCTTAATTGTTCTATGGGTGTGAATTTACTTGGACATTCCCACCCATTATTTATTAAGGCCCACCTAAAAGCTGCAACCTATGACTCCCTAATGTGTGGAAATCTTCTACCATATGACCAGGTAAGGGTCCTGACTGAAGAATTAATTAATACCGTAAAAGGATCAAGATTATCCCATTTTTGGTTTGCGACTTCTGGAAGCTTTGCAAATGACAACGCACTTAAAATCATTTGGCAAAAAACCGCACCCAAATACAAAGTGATCGCATTTGACAATGCTTTTGCTGGAAGAACTATCGCCACCCAAAATATTACCCACAATCCTGAGTACAGCCAAGGAATGCCAAAATTTTTGGAAGTTGAGCATATACCTTTTTTCCCAAAGGATCCCATAGAATACCTGGAAAAAATTTGGAACAAAGACAAGGATAAGCTGTCTTGCATAATGATGGAATTAATCCAAGGAGAGGCAGGTTTTAATTTTGCAACCAAGGAATACTACCAATCCATATGCAAATGGGGAAAAGAAAAGGGGCTTTATATAATTATTGACGAGGTTCAAACTTTTGCCAGAACCAAAGAATTATTTGCCTTTCAAATGTTTGAACTTGATAAATATGCTGATGTTGTAACCGTTGGTAAAGTGCTGCAATCAGCTGGAACCTTCTATACCAATGAACTTAACCCAAGGCCAGGCCTTATTGCTGGTACATGGAATGGACCTCTTGTTGGAATATCCCTAGGAACGGATATTTTGCGGTACCTCAAAGAAGGAAATTTTTACGGGGATGACGGAAGGATTGCTCGATTGGAAAAAGCCTTCATTGAAGGATTATCAAAAATTAGTGGAGGTAAATTAAAAAATATATCCGGAATTGGGACGATGATCTCTTTCCAAGTTGGAGATGGATCTGACGAGGTTACATCAAAATTTCTTAAAATCCTTTTTGAAAAAGGAGTTATTGGTTACAAAGGTGGAAAAAAACCAACCAGAATTAGGTTATTGATACCCCTTTCACTAACTGAAAAACATTTAGAGGAAATATTCTTCCTATTTGGAGAATCTCTAAAGGAGATAGAATGTTAATTATAAGATCAGTAGAAGCTACCGATCTTGATGCGATATACGAATTGAGTTTATTAATGAATTTTATCAATCTTCCCCAGGATAGGGACGCTTTGAATGAAAAAATAAAAAGCTCAATTGAATCTTTCAAGAATCCCTCCCCTATTCTTTGGAAAAACCACTATATTTTTGTAGTAGAGGATCCTGAAGATAAAAAAGTTATTGGTGTATCTATGATCCATGCACAACATGGAACGGAAGAGGAGCCTCATTTTTACCTACAGGTCGGAAGAGAAAAAAAGTATTCGGAGACTCTAAGGTCTGGTTTTATCCATGGAACTTTAAAACTTGGAATTGAGACTGATGGACCTACTGAAATTGGTGGATTAGTCCTTCAACCCGAATTTAGAAAACATCCTTTAAAAATAGGAAAAGCCCTATCTTATGTAAGGTTCCTATATTTAGGTCTCCATCCAGAAAATTTTAAAAAAGAAGTTCATGCTGAATTACTTCCACCTTTTGATTCTGAAGGAAATTCTCCGTTGTGGGAAGCAATCGGTAGAAGATTTACCAACATGAACTATCACGAAGCTGATTTGCTCTCCAGGACAAATAAGGAATTCATACTTACCTTTTACCCACGTGAAAAAATTTATGAAACTCTTTTACCCATGGAGGCCAGATCCGCCATTGGAAAAGTCGGGAAAGAAACCAAACCCGTAAAAAAAATGCTGGAAGCAGTTGGATTTAAATATACCAAACAAGTCGACCCTTTCGATGGAGGGCCTCATTTTCGATCAAAACTGAAGGATATTAAAGTTATCAAAAATATGTTTCATGGAAAAATTATTCTTGATACTGATTTTAATCCTGAGACTGCCATATCGGTAATTTTAACGTTACCATCCCCCAAGGGAAAATTTATAGCGGCAAGAATTTTGGCAAATATTGCAAATAATTCAATTATTATATCCTCAAAGGATTTACAAGGATACAAAATCCCTGATGACTTTGTATCAACAGGAATTTTTCTAGATCAAAAGGAAAAATAAATGAAGTTTTCCCTAAAGGGTGATTATTTCAACTCAAGCTTTCATTTACCCCAAAAATCTGGCCCCGAGGCACTCGATAGACAATTCAAAAGAGAATGTCCTGCTGACTTAGATACCACCCTTTGGGAATGTGGAATAAAGTTTGGCCATGTGGGAAATGTTGTACAATCTGCTCAAAAGGGATTTAAAGTTTGGAAGAATAAAAGTTTAACAGAAAGGATTTCCTGTCTAAAAAAATATCAAGAAATGGTTCTTGCAAGGAAAGATGAAATTGCACAAGCAATTTCTTTGGAAATGGGTAAGCCCTTATGGGAAGCTTATTCTGAAGTATCTTCCACCGCTTCAAAAGTAGATGTAACTATTTCAGATTCCCTACCTAGAATTTCTGATAAGGTTATTGAAAAAATTCTTCCAAATACAAATGGATTTGTTTACCACCGCCCTTTGGGTCCATGTTTAATCATTGGGCCTTTTAACTTTCCTTGTCATTTGGCCAATGGACAATTGGTTGCCGCCCTTTTGGCCGGAAACAGCATTATTTTAAAGCCATCGGAAAAAACCTGTTATTCTGCCCAACTTTTAATTGAATGTCTTGATAAAGCAAACTTTCCTGAAGGAGTAATTAACCTAATTCAAGGGGATGGTGAAACTGGAAAAAGATTATTGGCAGAAAAGTCCATCAAAGGAGTTTTTTTCACGGGCTCAAAAGAAGTAGGATTAGCTATTCTTTCTTCCACCCATAGAGACCTTTCAAAATTAGTGGCCTTGGAATTAGGTGGTAAAAATTCATCGATTCTTTGTAAAGATACTAATCTAGATTATGCTCTAGTGGAGATATTAAAAGCATCTTTTTTAACTTCAGGTCAAAGGTGTACTTCAACGGCCCTTATTCCTATTCACGCAAGTATTATTGATGAATTCATTTCAAAATTTCACCACTTGGCAAAAAGGTTAATCATTGATCACCCAATTGATTTTGAAAAGGAACCCTTCATGGGCCCCCTAGTTGACCAACAAGCAGTCGATAATTATCTCCTGTTTATGGGAATGGCCAAAAGAGAAGGAATTGAAGAAATAATGAGGGGAAAGCAAATCACAAAAAAATACAAGGGCCATTATGTATCCCCATCAATCCATGTAGCAAAAAAAATGGATAAAAAAAGCCATTTTTTAATGAGCGAAATATTTGGTCCAAATTGCACTTTCATTCCATTTAATGAGATAGAAGAAGCTATAGAGATTGCAAATTCTACAGAATACGGTTTAGTTGCTTCCGTTTTTACCCAGGACAAAAAAATCCATCAAAAATGTCTTCAGGAAATCGAAGCAGGACTAATCAATTTCAATCGGTCCACCGTGGGTGCATCAGCACGATTACCTTTTGGAGGAGTTAAAAACTCTGGAAACTATAGGCCAGCATCGGTGGCAACAATTGATTCTTGTGTTTTCCAACAAGGAAGTTTAGAAATCTACGATGAAAAAATTGATGATATTAAAGGTCTAAATCCCTAGGAACATTTTTTGTTTACCAAAACACCTTTTGATGGTTTTTGAGAAAGTTTTGGTACCCTCTGATAATTGGAACTTAATTTCTTCTGCATTTTATTTATTTCAGAAAATTTTTCTTTTTCATCCAAAATAAAAACAACACCCCCGGTAACTTTAGACTCAATCTTAGGAGGTATATTTAATTTTTTGGACAATTTTTTTATTTTTGAAACCGGTGGAGGGATAATTTTAAAATCATATCCTAATTCCTTTTTTTCCAAATCCACCCTTTCTTCTAAAAGTCCGGTTAATGATCTACGAAAGAAGCTTAGATAAATTCTAGATAAGTCATCTATTTCATCGGGAGTAAGAATTCTCAGCAAACTCATCAAAATTGGTTTTTCTTTGGCAAAAGTCATTTTCTATTTTCGTTGTTTCTTCGATTTAACTTAAACGACCAATGTTAATTGATTGAAATCACGATAGTTTACTGATATTTTTTTTCTTCAATTAAATATTTTTTCTAGACATAATCAATCAAAACTAGGATAAAAGGAGCCTAACTTATTGAAAATTGGGGCATGGCGCAGTGGTAGCGCAGCAGACTGTTAATCTGTTGGTCGTGGGTTCGAATCCCTCTGCCCCAGCCATTTTCATAAACTTTTTCTTTTTCTCCAAATTATATCTAATGTTTTGTTTTGGCTTTTTTTAAACAAAGTTTTTCGTTGTAATTGAAGGCGTTTTTAAACTTGGAATCAACATTTTGAAATTCTTTATCTGCTTTAATTTTCTGAAGTATTTCCCTGCACTTTTTAATATCTCCTTTTTTAATTGCTGCTAAAGAGACGTCATTTTCCATCCAAAATTTTAAACTTTTGGGAAACTCATCTCCACAAGTCTCAAGAACCCCCATTAAATAGGATATTGCAGAACCATATTTTTTCTTTGAATATAATTTTTTAAAAAACCCTCGATGAAAATTTGCCCACTCTGTTGTGCAAACTCTTTTGGTTTCGTTTTTTTCCCAGATAAATATTTCCCGGATCGGATCTTTATAAGTGCCATTATTGATACTAAGATAGATTTTCCCACAAATCTCGATAAATAATTCCTCCTTATCTGTTAATTGATTTCTATATTTGAAGCCATACCAAGGGCCATCATAGGTAATTGAAGCAGGTTTGGGGATATCATCTGCTAAAAAATTAAAGCCATCCGAATTTTTTTCTAAGATATAAATCCCCAGATAGCCCCCTGAACCTTCTAAAGTGGTGAGGACCATTTCCTTCCTTCCATCATTATTTATATCGATCCAATAAATCTCATCTATACGGTCTGTCCTAATAAAATGTTTATCAAGATTTTCTTTGTGTGAATTGGCCCAATCAAAAAATGGCTTCTTTGCCTCCTCGGAAAGAGGCGTTGCGATTTGAGGGTTAGTCTCACAAGTTGTTTTGGCAAATATTGAAGCATTAGACACCAACAAAATCATTAGAATGTATTTATTCATATATCCCAATCTAGGTTATTTTTTCTTAAAAATCTATGGGATATTGACCAAACAAAAAACCTCAGTTACTTCATCTAATCAATAATGAAGAAAAATAAAAATTTACTATTCTCAGCCGAATACCACAGTTTTTTAAAAAAACAGGTTGTTAATCACCATAAATTTCTTTTTGAGGAGATTAAATCAGCAACATCGGATTTAAAAGGCCCGTTTAAATCCCATTTTGAGAAAATTCTTAAAGATTCTAATCTTGGAAATTATTCACCATTAAAATTTTATTGGCTAAGTCTTTTTGAAGATTTTTTTTACCTTGAAAATCTTCATTTAGATCCAGATACAAATTTTGAGGAAATTTTTTCATATTGGGAAAAAAGCGAATTTTGTAAAAATTTAATATCCTCACTAAAAAGAGGTACCCCTTTTCTAGATTGTTCAAAATCACTTTTGAAAAAACTTGCAAACCAAATAATCAGTTTCTATTATCTTCACCTAGGGAAAAATGAAACGCCCTTACTTAAATATTATCCAATTAGTGAGATCGGGGATTTTTCAGGACGAATTTACCTCTCTGATAAACATAATTATGTTGATATTCAAAAAACCGCGAAAAAACCCTTAAGTCTTAAAAGAAATGACTCAAAAATTGTTTTTAAAAAAAATAAGCTCCCTATTAAAAAGGGAAATTTTTTAATTTATGGAAAAAAATTATTTCTAATTCCAACTTCCAATGAAGGCTTAAAAAAGCAGAATGATTTTAAAAGGAAGATAGAAAAATCCCTAAACTTAATTAAAAAATACTCCCCCGAATCTTTCCAAACTTTTAAGGACTTTACTCACACCATCCTTCCCATTAATGAATCAGGAATAGTCAGTTATTCATTACAAAACCTTCCAGGCTATTCATTAATAAATCTTTTCGAGAGGGACTCTATAGATCTTTTGGATGACCTTCTTCATGAAAATGGACACCATTACCTGAATACATTTTTAAACTTTACGGACTTAATTAACGAGGATGATGATAAAATTTATTACAGCCCCTGGAGAAAGGCCCTTCGTCCAATCCGAGGAATTTATCATGCATGTTTCACTTTTTTCTGGGCCTTTCACTTATTTGGAAATCTTTATAAAAATCAAAATAAAATAAAAATATTCTCCCCAGAAGAAAGGAGAAAAGTTACCCTAAGGTTTTTAGAAGAATATCTAATGTTGGAATATTGTCATTCAGATCTTAAGCACGCTTTTAAAAATAAAAAAATTACAAAGGATGGTTGGCATCTTATAAGTCAAATTTATTCGGAGTTAAAAAAATTTAAAGTTGAACTGGATCGCGCCTCTACTTTTATTGGGAATGACCCAAAATTACACGAGCTAAAAATTGAATTGGTCAAAAAGAGAAAAATATATTCTTTAGAATAAATTTGTTAATCTTTTTCTCATTTCATTGGCCACATTCAAGTCTCCTTGTTTGGAGGCCACTTTTACTCCCTCATTATAAATATCTTTTGCTTTTGAAATATTTTCAATTCTTTCAAAAGATTTTCCTAATAAAAGATAGGCTTTGGATAATTTGGGATTTTTGTTTATGGCCTTCTCAAGAAAATTCTTGGCCTGGTCAAATTTCTCCTTTTTAAAGTAAATCTCGCCTAATCCGAAATTTGCTACGGGATCCTCGTCATCAAGGTCTAAAACCTGTCGAAACATTAACTCTCTTCTATTATTTTCCTTTTCTTCATTGATTTTTTTTTCTTTCTCTTGCTTCTTTAATAAAATTTCAGACGAATCTTTTTCAAAAGATTTAACAATTGCCTTTTGTTTTTCTTCCTCTGCTTCTGTAATCCTGCCTAATTTCATTAAATAAAGGGACTTATTGGTATGGGCCAAAATTGAATTTGGATTAACCCGAAGGAGTTTATCCATCCATGAAATTGCTGCTTCGTAATCTCCTTGCCTACCCCTAATTACTCCTAAAGATTCATAGGCGTCTGGAAATGATTTATCAATTAAAGTGGATCTTTCCAACAAATCTATTGCCAAGGAATCGTTATTATTTTTAAAACATTCAACTGCCCTATGGTACAGTTCCATGGCCTTTTCTCGGAAAGTATTTCCCTTAAAAAATGGAAAAAATATTACTTCAGCTTTAAAATCCCCTAAATCAATTATCGATCCCTCCAATCTAAAATCTCTAAAGAGAGTGGCTAGAATATAAGTTTCTCCTTCGAAAATGCACACACCAGAAAATGTCCCGGCCTTTCTCCCCTCAATTTCAAAATCTCCTTTTTTAAACGGAAAATTATTATTAACTTTTAAAAGGACTGGATAATATGAGGGTCCTCTAAAATTTTGGATTTTTGCGATGGTTTCCTGTCCCAGGAAACATCCTTTTTTGTAAGAAACCGCAATTTCATTTAAATAATATTCATTCACTGGTTTTTGTTTTTCTAAAACTTCCTCAAAAGTTGGGTAACCAGACAAGATTTGAAGGGTTCTCAAATCTTCCTCTTCCAATTCGGGAAAAGAGGTTTCCTTTTTTAAATTTTCCCCCCATAAAATAATTGCGGATTCTCCGAGGAAATTTAGATTAAACATCTCAGCTTCATTATAAAAATATTTTAATTCTTCAATAAGGGGAGTAATTAAAAGTATGACCTCTTGATTAAGAGGGGTTATTTCCACTTCTTCCATTATTATGAATTTGGATAAATCATCTAAGGTTTTTTGGGAAAAAGTTTTGGGGATCAGCAGTAGAAAGAAATCTTTCTTTTGAGCAAGGTAAAAATAAGTGACCAAGTGTCCATTTCTATTTAACCTACAGGTAAGCTGAGATTCATTTAATTTCAAGGAGGATAAATCATTTGTTAATTGCCCCTGAAAAAACTTATAAGCATCTTTACCTGACACTTTATACATTTCCCAATCGGAGAGCTTTTTCGTTCCGCCTTCAAAACGAAAATAATCAAATTGCATTATTTTACCCTCTTAAATTGAAAAGGATTCTCCACAACCACAGGTATTAGTTGCATTAGGATTGATAAAACTAAAACCTTTACCTGTAAGACCATCCTTATAATCAAGGGTTATTCCTTTTAAATAAATTGAGGATTTTGGATCGATTAGAATTTTAATGCTATCAATTTCAATCACATTATCTCTTTCTTTTTGGGAATCAAAATCAACGCTATAGGAAAGACCAGAACATCCTCCTCCAACAACTCCAAGTCGCAACCCCAAATCTTTTGATATATTATCTTTTTTAAAGATTTCCCGGATATGGTCCTCGGCCTTTTTGGTAATTTGAATCAGTTTATTTTCCATAGGGGAGCTATATCACAGTTTTTGACTTTTACAAAAATCATGCTGCTTTTCTTAACTCTTTTTTTTGTTCTTGGAGTTCAATACATATTTTAATTAAATTACTTTGTGCTGTTTTCTTTCGAAGGACAATATCCCCAATTTTCCAGTCGTTAGGAATGACTCCACCCTCCTCATCTATTAGGACTAGTGAAATATTTTCAGGGAGGTCCTTAAAAAGTTTTGGAATTTTTAAGTCCATTTTATTAATAGAGGCCACAATAATGTCTATATTGGCCTGTGCCAGCTGACTTTTAATCCCATCCAAATCACTTGCCACTAAAATTGACAGGCCTGGATCTGCAAGGGATTTTTCTAGATAGTCTCCATTCGAACTCTTAACCAAAAGAACTTTTGGGCGGTAAAGTCCGATCATTTTACCCTCCTTAAGTTTATTAAAATTATATAAGATTACGACATCATGCACAATACAAGACTTCTCAAATCAAATAAATTTAGTTTATTATGGGCAAAAAACCGACTAAAAGATAGAATTTCAATACAAGGCAAATATGGAAAATAAAATTCTGGTTAATAATCCCTACCACACAGCTCGCTTAAAACCCCTCAGAAAAGGTAAAAAGCCACCCAAGCTTTTAGCAGTTGTACATCAAAGCGGATGCACAGGTTGCGAGGTTTGTATTGCTGGCTGCCCGGTGGATTCAATTGAGCTTGTTCCTGGACCAGATCCAAAAAATCCCTCCTTCCAACAAACCGTGGAAATCGACCTTGAGAGGTGTATTGGTTGTCAAAACTGTTCCCAAGATTGCCCTTGGGAAACAATTACTATGTACCAGCATGAAGATGCATATGTGGCCTGGGGGAGAGAAACTTTGTTTTCCAAACTCTATCTCCCTGAAGAAAGTGTGCAAAAAATGAAAAAAGAATTTGAACCTGCTTAATCGATAGTTATTTTTTTCTTCCTACTTTCCTTAAAATAATCAAATATTAAAAGTGCAGCTCCGACGGTTACGCAACTATCTGCCACATTAAATGCAGGGTAATGGTAATCCTTCAAATAAAAATGAAAAAAATCCACCACATAACCTAACCAGAATCTATCGATTAAATTCCCTATAGCACCTGAAAGAATCAATGAATATGCAAAGCTTAATAACAGACTTCCTTTTCTGGTTTTCCAAATTAAATAGACTAAATAAAAACAGACCAAAACAGGAATTAACAGAAACAAAAATTTTCGAATAGAATCATGTGCCTCGGCACCAAATCCAAACGCCGCCCCGGTATTTCTAACGTAGGTTAAACTAAAAAATCCTTTTATTACAGGAGTGGATTCTCCCAAAAGATAATATTGTTCCACCATTACTTTTGTAAACTGATCAATCAGAATTAAGGTTGCAATCATTAGACTTAGTTTAAATATTCTATTCATTTAATTAAAATCCTTTGCCACAATTCCATATTTTTCAATTTTTCTCAAAAGAGTTTTCTTAGGAATATTTGCCTTTAATGCAGTTTGATTAATTTTACCTTTATATAATCTTAATGCCATAATAATAAATTCTTTTTCAAAGACATCCTTTGCTTCAGAAAAATCTAGTTTGATTTCCCCATCGGATTCATGAGTGGCAAATGCGAAATTATATCCTTGTTTTTCCGAAAAGGTCTGGTCTAGTACTGAGTTTTGAATCCTCTCAAAATCAATTTCAAAATTTTCCTTTTCAGGTTTCTCAATTTCCCTACCTTCAAGAACTGATTCAGGAAGAGATGAGATTTGAATTAAATCTGTTGTTTCAATAATAAAAGCATGCTCTATGACATTTCTAAGTTCCCTAATATTACCAGGCCAGGAGAATCTTTTTAGATATCCCATTGCCTCATCTGAAGTACCTTTTATTTCTAAATTATGAACAGAGTTAAAATATTTAATATAATAATTAACTAAGTGTGGAATATCGGATTCTCTTTCCCTTAATGGTGGTAAGAAAACTGGAAGAATATTTAACCGATAAAACAAATCTTCTCTAAAGGTACCTTCCTTAATCATTTTTTCGAAATTTCTATGGGAGGCAGCAATTATCCTTACATCCACCCTAACATCTCGATTGGAACCAATCGGAGTAAATGACTGTTCCTGCAAAACCCTTAAAAGTTTTGCTTGCATAGCAGGTCCAATATCCCCTATCTCATCTAAAAATAAAGTACCTCCATTAGCATATTGGAATTTTCCTAATTTCCTTTCAGTTGCTCCAGTAAATGCGCCCTTTTCGTGCCCAAATAACTCCGACTCAATTAGCGTTTCGGGTATAGCGGCTAAATTTATGGTTACAAATTTTTCATCTTTTCTTGGACCGTTAAAATGAATGGCCCTAGCGACTAATTCTTTACCTGTCCCAGATTCCCCTCTAATCAATACAGGAGTATTAACTTTTGCCAATTTTGTGATGACATGGAAAACTTTTTGCATCACATCTGACTTTCCAACAAACTGGTCTTCTTTATTTGTTCCTAGGGATAGACTTGGTGCTGAAAAAACAGAGGTTTCAACCAATGACCTGGCCTTAATGGCCCTCTTAATTAAGGCCACCAAATTATCAGAGCTTATAGGTTTCTCTAGATAATTATAGGCACCTTCTTTTACCACTCTTACAGCATCGGAAACATTTGAAAAGGCGGTCAGGATAATTACGATTACAGAGGGGTCATGTCGCTTAATTTCAGTTAATGCCGTGATTCCATCCATCTCCGGCATATTTACATCCATCAAAACTAAATCATATTTTTGTTTATATACTTTATCTAAGGCCTCTTTACCGTTGTCGGCGGTATCCACCTGAAAATGATGGAATTCCAAAGCCTCTTTTACCGAGTCTTGCAAAATTTTGTCATCATCTACCACTAAAAGCCTATGCATAGTTTCTCCTCAGGCATTTTTTAATTTGATGGTGAATGTAGTTCCTTTGCCTAGCTCAGAGGAAACACTTATGCTTCCACCGTGCGCTTCAACAAAAAATTTCACCAAATATAATCCTAGCCCAGAGCCTTTAACTCTATGGCTTGCATCATTTTTAACTCTATAAAACTTATCAAAAACATGGTCAAGGTCTGACTTTGGAATTCCAACCCCATTGTCAGAAATAGTTACATAAACGAACTGTTCATCATCCCATGTTTTTAATTCAA
Organism: uncultured Bacteriovoracaceae bacterium; assembly: GCA_964400895.1. Lineage (GTDB taxonomy): Bacteria > Bdellovibrionota > Bacteriovoracia > Bacteriovoracales > Bacteriovoracaceae > CAYNWL01. The sequence continues at coordinate 280,014 of CAYNWL010000002.1, read as the reverse complement.
TTTTTGATCTATTTCCGGAATATTTTATGGCGTTTTCCACAAGATTATGGATAACCCGTTTAACAAGTACTGGATCAATCTGTATTGGATACAATGGAGAAAGATTGCATTCAATTGAAATTCCTGCATCTGATGCTTCGTACTTCAACTTGTCGACACAGCTCTCTATAATTGAATTAACGTCCATTGATGATTTCGAAAGTTCAATTTTAGAGGATTCCACCTTTGTTAAATCAAGAATTGAGGAAATAAAATTATTTAAATCACCAGTTGCTGAAATAATTGAATTGAGATTTTTTTTATAGATTTCCTCATCCATTTTTTTGTTTAGCATATTCTCTGCCAAAACAGAAATTTTTGCTACCGGGGTTTTAAGGTCATGACTCATTAAGGAAATAAAGTTTTGTTTTAAATTTTCTAATTTTTTTATCAACTTGGCTTCTTCTTCAAAAGCAAATCTCTGTTTGTATTCTCCAATTGCACGAAAGGGAATCCAAATATAATAAACAATAAAAATGGAAATGATTAAATGAACAACCTGAACCCAAAAACCAAAAAAGATAAATAATAAATATGAAATTAGAAGAGCCCCAAGCATTACTCCAATTACAATTAATAATCCCTTGCTGGGACTAGTTCTTAAAATAACAAATGAAAGGATTAAAACGACTAAAATAGAAAGCAAATGAGTAACCCAATTTGGAACCCAAAATACCGTTTTTTCCTTAACCAAGGCCATAATCTGTTCTGCATAAACAACCATGGTTTTCGCATCTAAGGACTTTTTATTGAATGGTGTTACGGAAAAATAATCTCTATTTGATAAATATGAAGGACCTATAAGAACAATTTTATTTTTGAAGAATCCCTTTGGGAAATCTCCGGTCAAAACTCTATGAAAAGGAATAATCTTAACAAAATCATTCTCTACCAGAGGAGAACTTGAATACCTAAAAAGTGCATAGAGGGTATCCGATTCAGGAATATAATAATTCCCCTGAAGGGAATTAATCTCCAAAGGCTTTTTCCCTAAAAAATCTCGGTACTTGTTGGCAGTCCATAAGAAAATGGTAGGTTCACCCTTATTTGTTAAAGGAACGGATCTCTTTGCTTTGTCATTAAAATAAAAATTATCCTCCCTGAGCTTCCCCAAAGAATGGCCGTAATCAGCGAGTTCGGGAATAGGTTGATAATCCCCCCACTCATCCTGATAAGTTGCCAATCGAAATACTCCATTATGCTTTATAAAACCATTAATCTTCGATTTAAATTTATCTAAATTTTTTGATTCATTTTCAGATTCTGGCTCAAGGAATTGAATAAAGTAATTTATTATCTTTGGTTCATCCTCCATTAAATTGGAGAACATTTTTGAATGATTTGCAAAAGTATAAGGGTAATTTTCCCCCAAATATTGGTCACTTTCTTCATCCAGGGTAATTACGGCTATTTCGTTTTTTGAAAAGCTTCCTATGTCAAACCGTACTTTTAGATCGTAGAGAAAGGATTCCAAAAATACAAACGGGTATTGCATCAAAATTAGGATAAAAATCAATGTTACGATTAGGGGAAAAAATCTTAATAAATTCTTCCCTTGTAAAAAATTTTTAAGCTTTTCCATTTTCCCTCAAAAGATCAGAATATCTTTCTTGAAAATCATAACCTGCATCAAAAAAATACTTGATAATCATATCGGATTTATTTTCTGAAATTCCTAGGCTTTCTTGGAAAAGGTTTTCATTTTCATTCTTAATGTTCAGCTTAAATAAGGCGGAAGCAAAAGGGATTCTATAATTTCCCAAACTCTTATCAAAAGAATTTAAGTATTTTTTATCTTTAAATAAATAACATTTTAAAAAGTACCTTAGAGATAAAAATGAAATCTTTATGTTTTGGGATGGAAATTTTAAAGGTACAAAAAAGAAAATATCCATTAATAAACAAGTAATCGTTCTAAATTTTGATTCCTTATTTTTAATTCTTAAAAAAGTAACATAAATTAAGGCTTTGCATTCTTCTCTAGAGAAAAAATTGAAAAAATCCTCTGCAATTATTATTCTTGGGGTTGCCAAGATTCCATCAATCGCAAATATATTTTTGCCAGAAGTAGCAAGAATATAATATTTTGAAATGTTTAATTTAAAAGATAAATTCTTAATAAAATTCTCAGCCCAAGGGGGTAAATTGTTTTTCCTAATTTGAAAAAACCTTAATAGAACTTTATCCGCGAACAAAATAAGAATAGAAACTAAACCTAGACCAAGAAATAAACCTAAAATTGGGTTTAAAAATATTATCCCAGCGACAAGGAAAATTGCTGGAATATAGAGGGAAATTAAAAATAAAATTATAGATCTCAAGCTTTTTACACTCCTCGTCATTAGCATTATTACAAGGCAGAGTTTTAATATAGACAACTATCCAGAAAAACGCTATAACGCATCATTAGTGTTTCAGATGAAATTATATCCCCGCTTGTCGCTCCAAGTCTTTGATTTTTCATAGTTTTAAGGCAAAAGCAGGTATATAAATGGTATTCGTGCGTTTAAAAAAGGTTAGATATGCGATTTAATTCCCTCCTTTTTGGTACTGCTGGAGTTCCGAACTCTACTCCTAAAAAAAATAACCCTATTGAAGGGATAAGGCGTATCCACGCCCTGGGACTCGATTGCATGCAACTTGAGTTTGCTCACGGAGTGAGGATGAAAGAAGAGGTTTCTTCTGATCTTCGTAAAGTTTCATATGAATTAGGAATTCCCCTTACTTCTCACGGACCCTATTACATTAACTTAAATGCTAGGGAGCAGGATAAAATAGACTCGTCAGTTGAGAGGATAATTCAGACTGCCAAGATATCTGATCTATGTGGGGCCGAATCCATGACCTTCCATGCGGCTTTTTACATGAAAGACTCTCCCTATGATGTATTTGATCTAGTTGAAAAGAGTCTAAACGTTATTGAGGAACGACTGGGAAGACTTGATATCGAGATAGAACTTAGACCAGAATTAACAGGCAAAACTTCACAATTTGGCTCATTTGAAGAACTTTTAAGCCTTACCAAGGCCGTAAATTCTTGCCACCCTTGTATGGATTTTTCCCATCTGTATGCTCGAACTAGGAAATACAACACATATGAAGAATTTTGTGAAATTCTAACTGTTCTTAAAAACGAGCTTGGCCCTGATTCCCTGAATAATATGCACATACATGTATCTGGGATTAGCTCAAATTCTAAAGGGGATCTAAAACACCTAAATTTAGAAGATTCTGACTTTAATTGGAGAGATTTAATTAAATCCCTAAAAGATTTTAATTGTAGAGGCTATGTAATCTGCAATAGTCCAAATCTTGAGAATGATGCCTTATTAATGAAGAACTATTATCATTCCCTCTAAGGAACATCGATAGGAATATCGGATTCAATATAGGTTTTAACCGTAGAGATATCCCTTACTTTCCAAACATTTTCCACACTATCAACTTCTGCAACTTTTTTAATTTCCGTCTGGTATCCATCACCCTGATTCCTATAATAGGTTAAAGTGTAGGTAATAGTGCAGCTCTTTTCTGTGCAACTTTTTAACAATATTTTAAGGTTTTTATATTTAAACATTCCAGTGTTTATGTGTTTTTTAAACTGATCCTCGGTTAGAGATTCAATCTTCTCCTTCAACGGCCCGGTTGAAAGCTCTAATAACTTCTCCCTAGTTTGTCCTTGGGTAAAACGATATTCTACATATTCCCGAAGAACCTCCTCCGGTCCCTGGGCCTTTTTGGGAAAACATCCTAAAAGAAATAAAAGGCAGAAAAATAATCTAAACAACATAGGAAATCCTTATCCTTTTGGGCCTAAACCCCGGTCATCCAGTATTTTATAGAAGTCCTTCCAATTTAAGAGGGTACCCGATTCACCATGAAAATTGAACCTAATTCCCACGCCTTTACCAAAAGAAGAAACCACCTCTCCTCTCTGCTGATAATTACTATCCTCAAAATTAATTTTTAAAGTCAATTCCTGCTGAGGAATCAATTGCTCTCCTTTTGGAATAAAAAAGCAACTATTTCTATCCCAATTGGTTAGGAGGCCTACAACTTCTTTTCCATCTGAAATTTCAAGACAGCAATTAAATGGATAATAAGGTCTAATTTCAAGATCATTTAAGGAGAAATTAGGGTTGTAAGTCGCTTCCTTTAATTCCAAATCAAGTACGCTTAAAAAATAAAATGAAACTACAAAAAATATGAAAGATAGAAGCATTAGAGGTTTATTAAAATCATTAAAAAAAAGGTAAAAGTTCCAAAAAAAGATAATGGCCAAAAAGGTTGAGAGGAAAACTCTGGAGATTTTCAGGGCCAAAAAAATTGAAATGAAGGTGATAGAAAAAAGGGTTATTAACCACCAATTATTATATAGAAATCCAACAAAACGATAAATATCAAAAACTGACTCTCCAACATTTAAATTAAGAATAATATAAAAGTGAAAAAGAGCCGCTAATGATAAGATCATTATTAATTTTAAATTTTGGCTACGCTTAAGCAACTTTATCATGTAATCCTTTCTGAGATTTCATTTAAATAAATCCCTGGAAATTTTACTTCTAATTCATCATTTTGAATTTCCATAACAATTGCCTTTTGGTTTTGAGGATTTATTACCTTTTTTTTGGTTAAATTAATAAGGTTTTTTCCGGAATTTACTCCATAAGCGTCACTTTTTTTTATCTTTAAATCAAATACATTATCTTTCTTGCAGAATTCCAAAAACTTACTTTCCGTAGAATCAAGCAAGCGAAAACAGGAATCAAAATAATTCTTAGAAGTACCAAAATCCCAATACTCTGCCTTGGGTGGAGTGATTACTTTTATCTTGTTTTCCTTATAATTTGCGATCGTATCAAAAAAAGAAGAAATCCCCTTAACCGGGGTTAATTTATTTAGATTTATAAGCCCCATTCCGGAAAAGGTAACGGGTGAATTTGAATTTGGTCCTTCAATATTTTTAAGATAATTATTTTCCAAAATAAGTCGATTATATATTTCCGATTTTTTCACAGTGAGTCCAAAAAGTATCGAATGATTTGTGGATAACTCCTCAACAGATTTTTCTAAATATTTTTTATCAAAGATATAAAATTGATCACCTGCCAAATAAAGGAGATTTCCCTTATAGCTTTCTTTTTCCGCTAGATTATGAACCCCTCCCCCACTTCCAAGCAGCTCTTCCTCATGTAAAAAATTAATTTTTTGAGATTTTTTTTGATTGATTTGTTCCAAAAATATTCTTAATTGATCGCTACAATGATGGCCATTTACAAAAATTTTATTTATCCCCAGGGATTGGGCAAAAGATATCTGGACCTCTAATATTTTTTTTTCAAAAAGGGGCCAAAGTGGTTTGGGGAGGATTTTCCCTATTGGCCCCATTCTCGTACCAAGGCCTGCGGATAAAATTAAACAACTATCAATTTTCATTAAGACTTTCTTCTAATCTCAAGCAGTAAATTATAATAACCTTTTGAAGAATTTCCCTCTCCCACCATTTCCATATTGTTTCTCTCATTTAACTCTTTAACAAGGAAATTTTTAAAAACAAATTCTTCTTTGGAGATATTCCTTCCCTTAAGCATCGGAGCAAATTCAAATGAGTTTTTATTCTGAGTTTTCAACCAAATTAGGTAGGCGGAATTATCATAACCTGCCCTCTTCATGGAAAGATAGGCCCACTTATCTATTTCAACCTTTGATTCAAAAGGTATTTTATTAATATCTAAAAGGTTTTCGGCCTCCAAGTATCCCTTTGGTATAGTCATGGTCTTAGGATAAATATTTCGGTGGCTTTTTATTATTTCGAATAAAAATGCACAAATGAAAAGATTTTCCGATTCAAAATAATTTTTAATAAGTTCTGATGAAAAAAATATCTGTCCTTTAGGAAGGGAAAAATGAAAAAGTTCATTGCTTTTTATTATGTAAAATCGAAGGTTAATTTTTCTATCCAATAGGATTTCGTTATTTATTAATATCTTTTCATAAACAGAATTAAGATAAGCGTAACTTTGTGGGGAAATCGGTAATACTTTAACTCCGGGAGATTCAAGATAAACTTTGCCAAGGCTTTCAAGATGATCCAAAAAATCCTTTTGCCCATATTTTTCATACTGAGAAAATAAAGGAGATTCTTTATATTGGTAAAAGGAACAACTGACCAAAAATATTATTAAAAATTTTACCATAAATAAAGGCCCGATATAGGGCCTTCTTTAGTTACACCTTTATTTCTTCTGAGGCAAGGTTCTAGTCAATTTGTGCCAATTTATCTGGCATATAATAAAGGGTAAATCCTGCAAATATAAGATTGGGATCTAAAATCATTGGTTGGTTGTTATCAAAAATCTCCCTCCATCTTTTGATAGTACCGTAATATTTATTAGAAATTTTACCAAGGGTTTCACCTTTAAGAATTAGGTGAGGATTTCCTCTTTTTTTCCATTCAAATGAATCCGCTGGAGGAGTATACTTAATTTTTAATCCCACTTTTAAATTATCTTTGGAAATATTGGGATTTTCGGCCAATATTTGTCTCCATTTTCTATAATCCCCATAAACCTTAAAAGAAATTAGAAGAAGTGTATCGCCTTTCTCAACCATATACTCCCCCGTTTCTGAAATTTGTACTTTTTCTGTAACTTCAGGAGCAACTGGGGTTTCCTCCTTTACTTCAGGAGCCGCCGCGACAACTGGACTTTCTGCAGTAGATTCTTTAGTGGCTTCAGTTGTTGTCTTATCATCAAATAATACATCTTCTGGAACTGCCTCTGCAGAAGATTTATCCTCCAGACTTTGCTCCACCTCGGAAACCAGCGCTTTCTCGGATTTTTCTTTTTCCACATCAGAGCTGGAACAGTTGTATAGGGAAAATGTCATAAGGATTAAGAGGAGGCTTAAAATTTTCATTATCACTCCTTGAATTGAAAATCTTAAATTCACCATCTGATCGTCCAAAAAATAATTTATTAAAGAACATATAATTAGGTGGGCATTTATTTCTTAATCCGAGTGGAGGCGTCAGTTATTTAAAAGGTTGATGCCATTTCTATTTTTTCATATTAAATTTTTAATTATGTTAAAAATGGCCCTTTTTGCATTCCTATTGGGATTTTCCGCATTTTCACAGACTGTTATGGAAAAACTCTCGGATGAAGAACAGACAATTACAACTTCGGATGTTCTACCTTTAGAAAAAATTCAAAAAATATCTCCTACTAAAAAGATTTTTATTATTTCAAATGAAAACCAATCTTTTAACATGGGGGATTTCATCTCTCTTTTAGTAAAAAATAAACCCATCGTTAGAGCAATTGTTGCCAAATCAAAGGACAGTATTTCTGGCATTAAAATATTAAAGGTTTATAGCCAGAGCGACTTTGATTCTCTATCTAGCGGAATGGAAGTCCAAATTTTACGAGGAGATGATAGCTCATATTTCAAATCTCAAAAGGAACTTCCCAAAGAGGAAGATCTTTATGAAAAGACTTCAGTATCAGAAGATGAAATGCCAAATGAGGATGAGAAAAAAAATTATATTATAGAAGGATCTTCCCTTTTTAATATCGCCATTGGATCCATTGAAGGAATTAATCTTGCTGCCCAAACCCAGCGCTACGGGCAATTGAATGCACAGTACAGTTGGCAATTTACAAGAAATTTTTGGGTAAACGTCCTTTACGGTCAAAATACTATTACGGACTTTCCTAATTTTGGTCTGGATACTACCCTTTATAACATTACCGGACGAGTAAAATGGACAGCAAAAGTATTTTGGGGCCTTATACTCCAACCCTATTTGGGATACCAAGTTTTATTGGCGGATAGCCCTGGGGCAGGTCAAAACCCCAACGGAAATATTTCACAGCCCCAGTTAAATTACGAGTCGGCCCTTGTTGATAAACTTGAAGATTCAAAATTCATTATTGGACTTTCCGTATTAATCAAGATAGTACCCGGGTGGTTTGTTGAATTAGACCTAGGAAGTGATATCTTAAATGCGGGAATAACGGTTGAAATTTAAAATTCTAATTTTATTTTTTCTTTTTGGTTGTGGAATTAAGGGGCCGCCCGTTTCGGATAAGGAAACTATCGTTCCATCTTATATCCAAGATCATATGAAACCAGACCAAGAATAGTTATGTCCCTAATCATCGGCCTTGGCTCAAATTTAGAAAATAAAGAACAAAATTTGCAAAAAGCACGGGAAATGTTGCAAACTCATTTCACTCTTATTGCTCAGAGTCGTATTTTTTTATCAAAGGCAGAAGACTATCTGGATCAAGATGATTTTTTAAACCAAGTAGTGGAATTTAAGCGACCAGAGCTACATCCGTTTGAAATCATGGAAATCTTGCTCAAAATTGAAAATGAAATGGGGCGAAAGAGACTTATTCCAAAGGGGCCAAGAATTATTGATTTAGACATTCTATTTTTAGGTACTGAACAATTTAAAAACTCAAATTTAGAAATACCACATCCCAGACTATTTCAAAGAATTTTTGTAGTAGAACCACTAAGGGACCTTCCCTATTACTCGGTGCTTAAAAATGTTTTCACTTTTCCTTCTTTCCATTCAACTCTATCCACATTAAATTAGTTGACTAAAGTTAGTTGACATGGTTTTACCTGAATTTCTCATTGGAAAAATTGATGATAAATTTTGATTACACCCCAGAGCAAAAGGAAATTAAGGAAGCGGCGTTTAAGTTTGCCCTAAACGAAATGCTTCCTAAAGCTTCAGAGTACGATCAAAAACAGGAAATGCCCCTGGAAATTTTTAAAAAGGCTTGGGAGCTCGGATTTGTTAATACTTCAATTCCCTCAGAATTTGGTGGAAATGATTTTTCTAATATTGATTCTGTCATCATTGCCGAATCACTTGCATATGGTTGCATGGGAATGAATACCGCCATGATGGCAAATGATCTTGCATTAATTCCAATAGTAAATTTTGGAAACAAAGAACAAAAACAGAAATACCTAACTCCATTCACTGAGAATTTTAAACTTGCCTCTTTTTGCTTAACCGAACCAGGACAAGGCTCCGACGCTGCTTCAATTAAAACAACTCTCAAAGAAACTTCGGATGGATTTGTTTTAAATGGCCAGAAAATGTGGATTACCAATGCAGGGTATGCTGATCTTTTTGTTGTCTACGCAACTTTGGATCCTTCATTAAAACATAAAGGTATCACCGCCTGTATTGTAGAAAAGGGTTGGCCAGGAATCGAAATTGGTAAACCAGAAAAAAAAATGGGTCACCGTTGCAGTGATACCCGGGGAATATCTTTTAATAACGTAAAAATACCAAAAGCAAATATTTTAGGGGAACCTGGAAATGGTTGGGAGATAGCCAAATCTACCTTAAATCACTCAAGACCCCTAGTAGCCGCCTCAGCATTAGGGGGGGCACAATGTGCACTTGACCACAGTATAAAGTATTCCAAGGAAAGAGTTCAATTTGGAAAACCAATTGCTCACCATGAAGTAATTTCTTTTATGTTGGCGAATATGGCATTGAAAATTGAAAACGCCAGGAACCTGGTTACTAAGTCAGCCTGGCTTTTAGATCAGGGAAAATCCAATACTTTAGTTGCCAGTTATGCCAAGGCCTATGCCGCTGACATTTGCATGGAAGTTACAACAGATGCTGTTCAAATCTTCGGTGGTTATGGATACAGTATTGAATATCCCGTAGAAAAATTAATGAGAGATGCCAAACTTATTCAAATTTATGAAGGCACCTCACAAATACAACGTTTAATTATTGCTAAAGAAATTCTTTCTTAAGGAGAATTAATGAATATTTTTGTATGTGTAAAACAAGTTCCCGATACCGAAACAAAGGTAGTCCCAAAAGCCGATGGGACTTTCATTGAAACAAATTCTATTAAATGGATAATGAACCCCTATGATGAATTTGCAGTAGAACAGGCAATTTTAATCAAAGGATCCAAGCCTGAAGCAAATGTCACAGTGGTCAGAGTAGGAGCGGTTAAAGATACCGAAGCACTTCGGACTGCAATGGCCATGGGTGCAGATGATGCAATCCTAGTGGATGCTCCAGACAACCTTGATTCATATATGACCGCAAAGGCACTTAAAGGTGCGATTGAAAAATCAGGTAAAAAACCAGATTTGATTCTGGCAGGAAAACAGGCAATCGATGATGATTGTCTCCAAGTTCCTCAGCTATTGGCACAAATGTTAAATCTTCCATCTGTATCCGTCGTAGTAGGTTTTGAAATGACCGGCTCCGATTTAGTGTTAAAAAGGGAAATAGAAGGTGGAGCGCTTGAAATTTATAGTGCGAAACTTCCAGTTATGGTTGCCTGTAATAAAGGTTTAAACACACCAAGATATCCGTCACTACCTGGAATAATCAAGGCCAAGAAAAAACCAATGCAAAATTTAACTTTGGCCGATGTAGGTGTTTCAGATACAGACAGACGGGTTAAATATTCTGAATTTAAACTTCCTCCTGAAAAACCAGCTGGAAAAAAATTCGATGCGATGGATGATGGCAAAATAACAAGCGTTGTAAAAGAAGTAGTTGGTCTACTCAGAAACGAAGCAAAAGTAATTTAAAAAGGAAAATAGTATGGCAAAAATATTAGTATATTCAGAATTAACCGGCGAACATGTAAAAACTGTCACCCTAGAAATTCTGGGGAAATTAAAAGGTCATCACGTGGATGTGGCCATAGTTGGAAATGTTCCAGCAACCTCTATCAGTGATCTTGCAAAATTTGGAGCTGCCGAAGTTCATGTTTTAAAAGGTAATCATTTAGACCATTACTCCCCTGAAGGGTATTCCAAAGCCCTAAAAACCTTAATTGATGAATACAAATATGATTATGTGTTCTCAGGCTCAACTTCACTAGGAAAGGATTTAATTCCAAGACTAGCGGGAATGTTTGATGCTGGTATGGTTTCTGAAGTTACAAATTTTATGATGGAAGGAGATAAATTTTTTGGAACCAGACCTCTTTTTGCGGGTAAATGCCTCGCAAAAGTTGAAATCTCTGGCCCTAAACCATACTTTGTTACTGTTCGACCGAATGCCTTAGGCTTATCCGATTCACCAAATGCCGGATCTGCTACCCAAAAAGAAAAAAATGTGGAAGTAGGAGATCTTAGGGCCTTGATTAAGGAAATTGTTAAAGGAACCTCCAATAAATTAGATCTTACTGAAGCAAATATTATTGTATCTGGCGGAAGGGCCTTAAAAAGTGCTGAAAATTTCAAAATATTAAATGAACTTGCTGATGTTTTAGGAGCAACTGTTGGTGCTTCCAGGGCAGCAGTAGATTCTGGATATGCTGCTCATGACATGCAGGTAGGCCAAACTGGGAAAACCGTGTCCCCATCTCTTTATATTGCTTGCGGTATTTCTGGTGCCATTCAACACTTGGCAGGTATGAGAACCTCTAAGGTAATTGTTGCAATCAATACTGATCCTGATGCTCCAATCTTCACTAAAGCAGATTACGGAATTGTGGGAGACCTATTTAAGATTGTTCCTCTTTTGACCGCTGAATTTAAAGCTCTATTAGGTAAATAATTTTTAAGGACCGAGGACCCTGATTGCCTTTTTTTTGCGTAAGGTGATCAGGGCACCTGTAATCTCGTAGTCATATAAAGGGCAATTCAAATAAATATCCGATACTTTTTTTGCCCCAACCATGGCGGATAAAACATCAAACTCAAATCCATCTATTTTTGTTTTGCATTCTGGTTTTATAAAATTTGGATCGATCCCAAGTCTTAGGTAATTAGGGGGTTTAAGTCTTTTTATCTTTTGATAAACTTCATACCTTTCTTGCATTTTTTCATAAAATTCATCAAAAGTGTAAGTAAACCGGATTTGGGAATCTTTTATTATTTCAGGCTCTACAACAAATTTATGGAAATCTTTTGCTTCAACTTCATCAAATGAAAGGGAGAAAAGGGCCTTTTTCCCATATTTGCCTCCATAATTGCATTCAACGATATCCCCTTCCTTTAGGAATACTATCCCTATATGCTGATTATTTTCCGGCTTTAAAACATTGATTTTCCCTGTGAAGGAAATTAGTGACTGCTCTTCAATGTGTTTTAGTAGGCTTTCCTTTTCCATGGAGACCTTTTTTAGAAAAATTATTTCCCAAAAATATTTTTAAAAAATCCTGCGGGTTTTGACTCTTTAAAATATCTTTCGTCTATTTTAGCGGCAATTTCCATATAAGCGGAATATGCTTTTTTATTTTTATTTTTTTGGTCGGCCATAAAAGGGGTTCCTTTATCCGATGCCACTTGAATTTCTACATCCAGCGGAATTCCCCCAAAATATTCAGTTTCCAAACTTTTGGAAGCATTGAAAACTCCATCTTTTCCAAATATAAAATGCTCTTTTTCACAATTATCACAAATAAAGGAGGACATATTCTCCACCATCCCCAAAACCGGGACCTTCACTTTCCTAAACATATTTAGGCCCTTTCTGGCATCTAAAAGGGCAACATCCTGAGGAGTTGAAATAATTAATACGCCATCCATTTCTACGCTTTGCGCCATAGATAACTGCATATCACCTGTCCCTGGAGGAAGGTCAATAATAAGGTAATCCAAATCTCCCTCAATGCCCCAATCCACATCAAAAAGAAATTGGTTTAACACCCCACCAAGCATAGGTCCTCGCCAAATTACTGGATCATTTTCCTCAATAAAAAGGCCAAAACTCATAAAATGAACACCATGGGACTTTATAGGTATAATTTTTTTCTTATCCGAAGCCGTAGGTCTGGCCTCTCTTTGATTTAAAAGCATCGGGATAGAGGGGCCATAGATATCCGCGTCCAGAATCCCCACTTTTTTTCCTTTGTTCGCTAGAGCAATGGCCAGGTTAACTGTAAAAGTAGATTTTCCTACCCCTCCCTTCCCAGAAGCAACTGCAAATACCCTCTTAACATTTGCAACCTTCTTTTTAGGACCAATTGTTCCATGGCCAACTTTTAGTTCGGCATCTTTTTTTTCAGGGATATCTCCAGAGTAAACCTCTTTTGAATTTTTAGAAAAAGATAAAATGGTGAGTTTATCCTCATCAAATAGGTCTGATAAGGATTCATAAATTGCATTTTCAATTTTTAATTTATTTTCTGGATCAATTCCATCTCTGGAAAATTTGATTGTGCATTTTTTATTATCTGAGGAAACTTCAATATCAATTAAGCGTCCTTCCCTTTCAAGATTATCTCCTGTAAGAGGATTGATAATTTCTCCGACCAAATTTTTAACTTTTTCTTTCATTAATTACTCCATTGAGACAGTTTTTTAGATTGAATGATGGATAATGTCAAATGCGGCTACCAAAAGAAAAAAATACAGTTTATCATTTACTCTTAAAGGGAATAAAAAATTGATTAACCGAAGAAAAACCTATTTAATTAATCCCCCCTTCCAATTGAAATTTTCCATGCTCGTAACATTTTTGGTCTTTTTATCCAGCCTAATTTATCCATGGGCCATTTTTGACCTAATGAATGAAACAATACAGATTTTCGCCAAGGTTGCCCCTTCTTTTGCTCCAATTTTGGAACAGAGGAAAAAAACCCTTTGGATAATTTTAACTATGTGGGAGGTTGGTTTTCTGGGGATGATTTTTGCCATTACAATTTTTTTCAGCCACAAAGTTGCCGGCCCACTTTATCGACTGAAGGTATATTTAATAGAGCTCAAAAAAGGAAAAAGCCACCAGGAAATCACCTTAAGGGAAGGGGATTATTTTAAAGAAATTATTACCGAAGTCCAGAAAACTTTCGAATATCTTTCTGCAGAATACAATAAGGATTATATTCCTTTGACTGAAGCAATCCGGCAGTTAACCAATCTTAAAACACAATCTCCCGAGGAAAAAAGGGAATCTTTTGACAAAATATTAGAAAAATTAACAGAAATTCAATATAGACTGAAAAGAAGATAATTTGGGTGTTCAAATTGAAGAAAATAATTGTAATCCTAATTTTTTTTCCTTTATTAAGTTTTGCCCAAAAACCCAAGACCCAAATTGAATTTAGCTCAGTATTTGAAAATCTACCCTTTTCCACTTTTGATGAGCGTTTTTCCTCAACACTTCTTTCCTTTTTTCAAAATCTGGAAAAGGGGATTTATGATAAGAAAGCTGCCCTCCTCCTTAGGTCCATATCAGAAAAATCTGATGCATTTGGGGAATTTGAAAATCCTATCGAAACTTCCATTAAACTGGACTGCAATGACCTTATCAAAAACACCCATCCTCAAAATGGGAGATTGGCAAATGAATGGATTAAAAAATTAAAAAAATACTGCCGTATTAATATATTAAATAGAATATCCCAAGGAAAAATGGAAAAAGAGGAAGAAGAGCTTTTTTATTTTTCTCTCCCTGTATTACTTCAAGGAGAATCCGAAAAATTTTTCGTTTCTTTTTTAGCTACTATGAATAAGGACAGTAAACTTGGTCCAAAAGTTATGGACCTTGTTGCAAAATCCATTTTATTTTTGAAAATGGTGCCTTCGGATAAAATAATCCAACAACTAAATCTTAATAAAGAACTTACTTCATTTTTCCAATCTGAAAATTTATTTAAAGAAAATCAAGAATCCGTGTTTTTAAATGAATTTAAAAACATAATTAATTCTTTTTTGTCCCAACCACATACCAATCTTCAAGCTTCTACTAATCCAGCAGTTAGCTTTTTAAAAAATAATCAATCTTTCTTATCTTCTGACAGTGTTTATAAGTCCCTAAGAGTAATTGGATATGATCAGCTCAGGACTAAGAATAAATTGAAAGCTCAAGAGGTCTATCGTATCTGTCAGGAGTTTTCTCCACCTGATAAAAAACTTGAATCTAATTTTTTCCTCCTTTGGCCCTCGATCTTCACCAACAATTTTCCTGAAGCTGTTCATATTATTAAACAAACCAATATGATGGAAAATTTTGACTCGTATCCTTCCAATGTTCAATTTTGGATCGCATACTCCTTACAAAAAAATAATGATCTTATTCTGGCAAGGTCTTTTTATGAGAAACTGATCCATCAAAATCACCTTGATTATTATTCCATTCTTGCAATAAAAACATTAAAGGAGCTTAATCCAAGTTTTGATCCGGTCAAGTTTATTGAAAGTACAAAATCCTCCTTTCATGTTTTTAATTTCAAATTGGATGATTTAAAACCCAATTTTAAAGCAGGAATCATAAGAGCATTTCTATGGTTAGATCAAGGAAGAGAAGATTATTATAAAATGGAAATTGATAATATCCTCAACTCTAATTTGAATGCCTCTCTAAAAAGACCTAATAATGTCCCTGAAAAGGAATTCAAATCCTGGGTGGCATTAAATATTCTTGGGATGCTAAATATTAAAGGCTATTATTTAAATACTTTCAAATTGGCATTCGATCTAATCGACAAGAATTATTTGGATTTTTCCCTTCCAATTCTAAAAACCCTTTTTCCCATGAGTTATTTCTCTAAAATTAAGGAAATTGAATCCGGCGTAGATCCAATAATCACTCTTTCACTTATAAGACAAGAATCCGCGTTTAATCCAAAGGCCCGATCAATTGCTGGAGCAACTGGACTTATGCAATTAATGCCTACCACTGCAAAAACATTAAAACCGAAAATTAAAAATAATCAACTGAACAATCCGGACATAAATTTGACCTTGGGAATTTTATATTTGGAAAAATTATTAAAAAAATATGATGGCAATTTAATCATGACTCTTTCTGCTTATAATGCCGGTGAAAAAAAATTAAATACTTGGCTAAAGGATTATTTTTTAAACCAAGATCCCGTGGTGATGGTTGAATCAATCCCCTATGAGGAAACCAGAAATTATGTAAAATTAATTTATAGAAATATATTTTTTTATAAATACCTAAGTAGCGATCAAAAAGCTTTTAATCCCGTGGAAAATTCATTTATCGTAGAGATTACGGATTAGACATTGAATCTAAAATGCATAATGTCTCCATCCTTAACTACATAATCCTTTCCTTCCACCCTTAGTTTTCCAGCTTCCTTAACTTTAGCTTCCGAACCGTAGGTAAAGAGATCATCACATTGATAAACTTCTGCTCGAATAAACCCTCTCTCAAAATCAGAATGAATAATTCCTGCAGCTTGTGGCGCTTTTGCTCCATCCAAAAATGTCCAGGCCCTGACTTCTTTTTCTCCAGCTGTAAAATAGGTTCTAAGCCCTAAAAGTTTATAAGCTGCATGAGTTAATTGGTCTAATCCGGATTCGTTAATTCCAGCTGCGTCCATAAATTCCTTTTTTTCCTCTGCGGTTTCAAGATTTGAAATTTCAGCTTCAAGTTTTCCACAGATTGCCAGAACTTCGGCCCCGTCATTTTTAGCGTAATCCCTAACTTTTTTTACATATTCATTTTCTTTAGTAATGGATTCCTCGTCTATATTGCATACATAGAGAACCTTTTTTAAAGTGATGAGATTTAATTCCCTTACTAAGTTCATTTCTTCTTCATCAAGACCAATGGATCTTGCAGATTTTCCTTCTCCTAAGCCTTTTTGCAGCTTTTCCAACAATGGTAGAAGGATTCTTCCCTTTTTCGCCACTTCTATGTCCTGACTTTTTAATTGTTTTGAAATGGATGATAATCTTTTTTCGACCAGATCAAGATCCGCAAGGGCAAGTTCTAAATTTATTACTTCAATATCTTCAATGGGATCGATTTTCCCACTCACATGGGTAATGTCATCATCGACAAAACATCTTACTACGTGAACAATTGCATTTACTCCACGTATATGTCCTAAAAATTGGTTACCTAAACCTTCCCCTTTGGAAGCTCCTTTAACCAGGCCTGCAATATCTACAAATTCAACGACAGCAGGATAAACCTTCTGGGGTTTAACAATTGCTGCAATTTTATCGAGTCTTTTGTCAGCGACATTTACAACCCCAACATTGGGATCAATTGTACAAAAAGGATAATTTGCCACTTCTGCCGCTGAGGAAGTTATCGCAGAAAAAATCGTAGATTTTCCTACGTTTGGAAGTCCAACAATTCCACAATTTACACTCATAATCCCACATCCTAACTTTTAAGATAATCTTTTCTGCTATATTCAGAAGCGGCTTTATTAAAACCATTGTTAATAAATGAACTAACCGCTTGGACTCCGCCTTCTAAAAAATTGGACAGCACTATCTTTTCATCGGAGTTAAACTTTGAAAGTACATAACCTGCCACATCTCCATGTTCTGGCCTTCCTACACCCATTCTCAGTCTAAGAAAATCCTGATTCCCAAGTTGGGATACCAAAGATTTTAATCCATTATGACCAGCAAGCCCTCCGCCCTTTTTAAAAACCAAAGTTCCAAAGGGGAGTTCTATTTCGTCATACACGACAAGGATATCGGAAATTTCAATTTTGAAAAAAGTACAAAGGGCTGAAACAGATTCACCAGATAAATTCATAAACGTTAAAGGTTTTAGAAAATATATTTTTTCATCCCCGTGGGATATTTGTCCGTACTCTCCCTTAAACTTTTCTTTCCAACTAAAGGAATATTTTATTTGGAGAAGATCCAAAACCATAAAGCCTATATTATGTCTTGTTTGCTCATATTCCTTCCCTGGATTTCCAAGCCCTACGATTAATTTGGCTTTTTCCGTCATAAACCTAGATAAATAGCGAGCTCACCGAATCATTATTAAATGTTCGATGAATTGCCTTGGATAAAAGCTCAGCAGTTGAAAGAACAACAATCTTTGAAATTTTTCGTCCGCGTTCGGTTAAAGGAATTGTATCGGTAACCACAATTTTGTCCAATTCTTCACAGGCTTCAATCCTATCTAAAGCTGGATTTGAAAAAACTGGATGGGTGGTCAAACAATAAATTTTAGTAGCACCGCCGGCCTTAAGGGCTTTACAGGATTCTACTAGAGTACCTGCAGTATCAACCATATCATCGATAATTAGACATTCCTTTCCCTTAACATCCCCAATGATATTCATTGCCTTAGCGACATTTTTACCGGTCCTTCTCTTATCAATCATGGCAAGTTCGCAATTAAGTTTTTTTGCAAAATGCCTTACTCTTTCTACGCCACCAGAATCTGGTGAAACGCAGATTGTATTCTCAGTATATAGCTCGTCTTTGATATATTTTAGAAGAATTGGAGAGGCATAAATATTATCAAATGGGATATCATAAAATCCCTGAATTTGCCCTGCATGAAGATCTAAAGTTATCACCCTGGTAGCACCCGCAACTGTTAAAATATCTGCAACCAATTTTGCTGTAATTGGGGTTCGAGGCATCACCTTTCTATCTTGTCGTGAATATCCATAATGGGGCATTACAGCAGTGATAGATTGAGCAGATGCTCTCTTTAAGGCATCGATCAAAATCAAAAGCTCCATCATATTGTCATTAACTGGATTGGAGGTTGATTGGATAACAAAAACATCGGCCCCTCTGACATTTTTTTCAATCTCACAGAAGATTTCGCCGTTGGCAAACCTTACTATTTGAGGGTCCACAAGCGGTACATCTAAATATTCGGAAATTTGTTTCGACAGTGCTGGATTAGATGAACCTGAAACCAGGACAATTCGACTCATCATTGACTATGGCCCTTTTTTGAAAGGTGGCAGGGGTGGAAGGACTCGAACCTTCGAGATGGCAGAATCAAAATCTGCTGACTTAGCCACTTGTCGACACCCCTACTTGGTCACCTATAAAATTTTCGGTCAATATAGTCTAGCGACAAGTTAATGGCAAGAACCTATTTTTGGTACAAATTGCAGTTTAACTGGTTGAATCTCTTGCCAATATCCTTATAAAATTCTTGGTAAATTCTAAAGGCTGTAGACCCTCCGTATAAAGGTAAATCTTGGTTAATTCTAGATCCCTCCAGCCCTACCCAGATGACACCTAATGACTTCCCATCAAAGAAAACATACCAATTATCAAGACCGTTATTTGATGTACCGGTTTTTCCAAAAAACTCCAATTTGGCAAATTCCTCATCCACTACCTCCCTGATGGTTGTTTGGGTTGGATCCGCCATAATGGTTAAAATATTATCCTCTTGGGTTTCATCTAGGCATTCTTTTTTGATAAATTGGGAATATCCGTCAAACAACTCCCTCAAACTTAATTCCAATGATCCTAAAAGCTGGGCAGGAAACTCTGCTAATGGAGTTTTAAGATTTGGAAAATATTCCAACAGGTCCTTTTCTACCACCTCAAAACCAATTTCTTGGGCGGTCCTGATAATTGGAATATTTAGAGACCTTTGGAGAGCAGTTTTTAAATCCGTTTCTGACTCATCCAAATAATGTGCCTCGCCTGGGGTCCAATCTCCTGATTTAAGTTTTAACATTATAGGAGCTGTGGAAACTTTATCTTCAGGTTTTTTTCCATGAGAAAAAAAACTTTGGTAAACTAGAGGTTTTATTGTACTTCCTATTTGGTGTCTCTCCAAGGTAAGAGCTTTTTCTTTATCCCTTTCATATTTAGAGTAGTATTCGAAAAAATCAGACCCACCTGGTTGTCCTATAATTGCTTTAACGGAAATATCTTTTTTTCCAATTCTGGTCTCAATCCTATCTTCGACCTTTTTAACCTTTAAAATAAAAATAAATTTTTCATAGTTATTTAAATATGGATTTTTGTCTTTTAATGCATCCCAAACGGCTGCAAAAGGCCTATCCCCATCTAAATCAACTAACCTTTTTCTAAAGCTTTCCCATTTTTTGTCATCCCAAAAACTTTTATCTTCAGAGGAAATCAGATTATTTGACTGGAGCTTTTTATAAACGAATTGCGTCCTTTCCTTTAACCTCCCTAGATTTTTTATTGGGTTAAAAAAGTTTGGGCCCTTAAGAAGACTAACTAAAATAGTGGCTTCATAAGGTTCTAAGTTTTCTGGTCTTTTATCAAAATAAAATAAGGAAGCCGCAAATAACCCTTTAACTCTTAAACCCTGAAGGTATCCCCAATCAAATTCATTAAAATATGCTTCGAGAATTTTTTCTTTGTCGTATCTCCATTCAATATAAATTGAAGATATCAATTCCTTTATTTTCCTATTGAAGGTTTTCTCCGTTGAAAAGAAAAGGTTCTTTGCCAACTGCTGGGTGATAGTGGATCCTCCCTGGACAAAACTCAAATTCCTTAGATCAACCAATAAGGCCCGAATTAAAGATCTAAAGTCCACCCCATGATGATCTAGAAATCTAGTATCCTCTATTCCAATTAAACCTTTCCAAAAAATAGCGTCTATATGATCAAAAGGGATTCTGACCTGAAAACAATAAATTTCCTTGCATTCGTTTTGATAAAGATCAAATATTTCCACTGGCCTATTAAAGGTTATTCTTCCTCCATTTTGAGTAATTGCACCGCTTTCAATTAGTGACTGCTTCAAGTCGAAAAAGGTTCTTTCATCTTTGGATAGGGTATGGAAATTTTTCCAATTAGATAAATTAACAGATCCCCCTTCTTCAAAAAGAATTTTTGAGATCTCTGTTCCTTGTGCTTCGTCCTGAAACTTTTGGTCAAATTTTTCAAATGGAATGGAGAAAAAAATATAACAAATATAAAAAAACAAAAGTATGACTGCACCAAGTGATACTAGCGCCGTGTCTTTAAAAATTTTTTTGAAAATTTTTTTTCTTTTCACAAAATTCGTTTCTTTGACTTAAGGGTCTCTATTAAATATATTTACTTGTCTCACTAATAACTGCCAAAACTTTTAGGAGTCTACCTTGCTGAGCGCAAAAAGAAAATCTCTTTCAAAAATAATTCTTTTCCTTACCCTGATACCCCAAATTGTCTTTGCCATTCCGGTGGATTGGCAGGGAGCATTTGCGGTTGATTACCATGGTTTAACAAATTTTAGATTTGTAAATGAAAAATCTGCAGGAACCGCTGATTCGGTTGCTGGTCCACAAGCTCCTGGGGATGAGAAAAATGCCTCTTTTCCAAGCTATTTATTAAAATTAATCCCCGTTTTTACGGTCAACGACACGGCCTCCTTCAAAGCGGAACTTTCCTCTGGTTATGCCAGGACAGGGTTCTTTGGTGATGGTCAAAGATATGACTATAAAAACGACCAATTTGGGGACGTCCTCTATTACTTTAACACCTTTGGAAATAATTACGTTATCTTAAACCGGTTTTGGATGGAGCTTTATTCGGACACCGCTACATATGGGATAGGAAGAATGTCCATGAATTGGGGTATGGGCGCAATTTATAACGGGGGAGAAAAAACATGGGACCGTTTCGCCAATACAAGAGATCAGCTGGTTGCCAAAATTAAATTAGGTAATTTTGGCATTGACCCTTTTATAGCAAAGATTGGGGAAGGAAATAGTTTAACCTCCTCTACCTATGCAATAGAATTTGGGGTTCCCATAACCTATGATGTTCCGGAATCAGATATGAAAATGGGATTTCTTTGGACCAAGAAAAACCTAGCTGCCCAAAACGATGTTGTCGTAACTCCCAATTCGGCCACTTCAACTACATTCCTAACCTCATCCGATTTAAATATTTTTGATGTCTATTTTAATAAAAGTTTTGGAAAGTTAGGATTTGAATTTGAAGTGCCCTTCTTTAGTGGAAACTTAGGAAATTTTAGAGGAGTACCAGATAGCACTCAATATTCATCCCTAGCAGGTCTTTTAAATTTGGAATATAAATTTAACCCGTCTTTTAAAATGGGATTAGATTTAGGCATGGTACCAGGGGATAATCCTGCTGATTCGAAATTTACTTCAATTTATCTAAACCCCAATTACCATATTGGAAACATCCTTTTTAGATATAATTCACAGGGTATCACAGACCTTCAAAATAACAGCGTATGGGATATCTATGTGGTTAATGCCAACTTCCTAAAATTATACCTTGAATACCTAACTGAGAAATGGGTTTTAAATTTAAGTGGTGTATATGCACAAGCTGATAAAGTTGCCACCACTGGTGGACAATATGTGGTTTATGAAAGAAATACCTACCCCATCAATGCTTTAGCTGATCAAAGTAAAGATTTAGGATTTGAATTAGATTTTAATTTCACCTATGCCTGGAATAATGAAGTCAAATTAGGAGGAGAACTGGGCTATCTGTTTACAGGGGCATATTGGGGTTTTAACAATACCTCTACTCCTTATAAAACAGAAAATCCTTTCTTGTTTAAATTAAACGCAGCTATTACATTCTAATAGCCCATGCCCATACCTTGGCCCATCATACCTTGTCCCATGCTTGGGCCCATTCCAAAGCCAGCACTGGCCTGAAATCTATAGCCGCCAATAGGAAATCCTCCTTGATTTAGACCACCGGTCATAACACCTGGAGAGATATTTTGGCCTGATGGAGAATTTGGCATGGTCATTACATTAGGCCCCATAGGACCATTCCCAGATCCCATCATATTGAAATTTCCGCCATTATTAAAAGGTCTATAATTCCCCATTACATTGTAATTTCCAGGATTATTTTCCAAAATATTATTGGTGGTTTTCTCATAATCAAAAGTGAAAGGGTTACCTTTGTCCAAAAGGTCATCATAATTTTGAGATATATTGTCCAAATTATCTATAACTCTATTTTTTTGTTCACGGACCTTCTCGGCTTCCTTCACTTCCCTACCAATTCTTTCTAATTCAAAAAACTGCCTATACATTTCGTTATCTTTTTGAGTTTTGGTTTGAAAGTACTTTATTTTTTCAAGAAGCTGGGCCTGCCTCCTCTGTACCGCCGAAGCCGACATGACCTGTTGACATTTATATGGATTTACCATTGAACCAATAATAGAAATCTGGCAATAACTATAATTTTTCATCTCTTGTTGTTGGAAATCTTGGTAGGCCCTATTCATGGCCTCCTGATTTTGTTTTATCCTCTGCCCATAAATTGATGAAAATGTTCCTTGACCTGTTCTTGCCTTATAGGCCTGATCATAAACTTGGCTTTCAGACTTATATTGTGCCAATTGTTTAAAAATTTGTCCTTGCGCCTGATCGATGGTTAATTTTGGACCTCTTGTCTCTTTGGATTCTGGCCTATCGTAAACCCTACCATAATAAGAGGAATAAAGTTTAAATTCAGCAATCTCCTCTGCCTCATCCGTTAAACCTAAACGTCTTAAATTTCCCATTGTGGATTTTGAATCTAATGCCTTATCTATTTTTCCTGTTGAATACTGGGCTATTTGTCGGTTTAGTACTAAAATTTCTCTATCTAGGACGTCCTTTTGTTGAGGGTTTAGGTTAGTTCCCATTTGTTTTTGGCTTACTATCTTTCTTAGTTTTTCAATTTTAGGTTTTGTATAGTAAGTGTCAATTTCTCTTAGAAAAGTTAAATATTGATCTGATAATTTTTCAGCTTCTTCCCGAGATAAATTTGGATCATTAAGTCTTTTAGAAATTTCAGTAAGTCGGGAAAATCGATCCTGAACCATAATTTCTAATTTTTGATCTAATTCTTTTTCCAATATTTTTTTAAATAAATCTTTTTCTGCAAAATCTGTAACCTTTTTAAGACCATCCATTACCTGAAGATAATTTCCTTCACACTTTTCTTTCAAAGATACATATTTTCTATCCTCGTCATCAAAAAGAAACATTCCTTTTCCGGGAGAAAGTTCCTCCAATGCCAAACATTTTGCAGGGTTTTCAATATTCATTTTTGAAGTTGTGTCCCAACGAAAAGAAGCTCCATAATCTCTGGCGGCTTCCCGAGGTGTCCCAAAAACTATTTTAGTGTTTCCACCAGGATTAAAACTAATTTTAATAGGTTCCGTTTCGGCCGATTTATAACCTTTTTTCTTTGGCCATGCGAGTTCAGCAGATCCTCTTCCATCCGGAACCAAAATTTCTTGTATCGTCATACAGGCTTCAAATTTTTCGGTCACGCTCATTTTATTTAAGTCTGCTGCTGTATAAGGATTTCCTTCAACTCCGGTTACCCCAACTCTTGGAATTTTATTTTTCCCCAATAAAAATTGGTCCAAAGGGAAATCATTTTCCACAGTAACAACGAGCAGATTAGAATCCTGATCCTGATTTAATTTGGGTTTAAAATCAGCACATGCCCCAATATAGCTAGGAATTTTCAATGAAACTGTTTTCTTATCAGGAGGCACCCTTGTGTCATCTAAATTGCTTTCGATTTCGATTCCCTCTCCATTTTCCGTAATTAATTTTAACAGTGTAAGGGGAACAAATTTTTGATCACCCTCGCAGGAAAGAATTTTGGTTTTTGTAGTCTGAGCTATTGGGACAAAACTATCGATTTTTGGTGGCTCACCTTGGGTAGTTTCTGAAAAAGATGGCGCTGGAAATTCAAGCTCCTTTGGCCCTCTTGAAAAAACCCCTTTCCCAACGGTAATCGGAACATCGGCCTTTGAATCAAAACTTGGACCTCGGCCACCATGTCTTTCACTTGGATCAAATCCAGGTGAGCGAAAACCTTTAAATTCTTCTTGCCGTTGTGGTTGGGCATAAGTGTTACCAAGATTTAAAATAATAAAAAATAATAAGACCAAATTTATCGATGACATCCATACCTTCCTGAAAAGATTGAATATTATTCGGTATTTAAAGGGTTGGACTTGAAGAAATTAATCTATGTTATAGGGATCGATATCAATGTTGACTGATACACTATAATGACTTTTAAAATTTTTTGAAAAACTGTTGATTAAATTGTGAAGGGCATTGATATCCCTACTTTTGAGCATTAATACCCAAGTAAAGCGGTTGACTTTCTTCTCTATGATGGAAGGTCTCGGGCCTAACAAACTTACCGAATTAAAAGCCTTGGATATTAAGCTATCTATAATTTTTTTGGCAGTAACAGACCCCTCTTCAGCTTTTTCTTTGAATTTTGAAGTGAAATAAATAATGGCAAGTTTGGAAAAAGGTGGAAGTCCACAGGTTTCTCTGATTATTAATTCATCTTCATAAAAACTATCACTGCCTTCCTGGTTCAAATAGGTATAAACCCTGTTGGAACTATCAAATGTATGAATTAAGACTTCACTGTCTTGACCAAATCTCCCTGATCTACCACTGACTTGTACCAACTGCTGGAATACTTTTTCATTTGCCCGAAAATCAGGAAAATTTATTTGAGAATCGCTACCAAGGACCAAAACTAAGTTTGTATTTTTAAAATTGTGACCCTTGGAGATCATTTGGGTCCCCACCAAAATATCAACTTTTTTTTCATTATAATCTTTTAATCTTTGTTCAATTTTTGCTGGAGTAGAAAGTTCATCACGGTCAAATCTTTGAATGTGTGCCTGAGTAAAAATTCCACTTAAAATTGTTTGTAATCTTTCAGTGCCGAAACCCTTTTGATGAATTTTTACGTTTGAACAAATTGGACATATTTCAGGGGCCGAATCTTTAAAATCGCAAAAATTACAATTAATTTCATTTCTTCCCTGAAAATATCTCAGATTTTGGGAACAGTTTGGACAGGAAAATTTATGGCCACAGGCCCTGCATTGGAGATATCTGGCAAAGCCTAACTTGTTTACGAAAACTAATGCCTGCTCTCCTTTTTCCAAAACATGGCGTATTTTATCTATGCTTTCCTGCTTAAATGGCCAAAGATTTTCCTCATCTTTTGATTTCATATCTACAAATTTTACCATCGGTAAGGGTGATAGATTTGCCCTTTGTTTTAACCGAAAATAATTATTCCGGTTATTCACCTGTGTAAAAATATAATATGTTTCAAGTGAAGGAGTTGCCGAACCCAATACTACAGGTATTTTAAAAATGGAGGCACGTTTAATTGCAACATCTCTGGCGTTATAAGGACATCTGTCATCTTGTTTTAAGCTTTGATCATGTTCCTCATCAACTACAATAAGCCCCAAATTTTTTATTGGAAGAAATACAGAACTTCTAACCCCTATAATTATTTTAGGGGAAAAATCATCTTGAAGTAATTTCCATAAACCATAACGATCCGATTGGCTGATTCCTGAATTGTAACTATAAATGGGCACATCCAGGTATTTTTGAAAAGAATCCAAAAACTGGGGAGTCAAATTTATTTCTGGGAGGATAAATAAAACTGATTTCCCTTTCGATAAAACTTCGTGAATTAACTTAAGATAAATTAAAGTTTTTCCTGACCCTGTAATCCCGTGAATCAGCCATTTTGAAAAACCATTAAACAATTCGTTTTTGATTTTTAAAATTGCATTTTCCTGGTCAGTATTTGGAACAATATCTAAGGGCAAACCTTTTCCCTTAATAAATTTAAGTTCCCTTGGTCTTTTCAAAAATTTTGGAAGAGAATCAAAAAGCAAGGGGCCCAATCCATAGTGATAATAATTTGCCATCCACTGAAAAAGTTTTAACAAATCTTCATCCACATTTATCTGGTTTTGGATTTTTTCTAAAACTGGTTTTATTTTTTCGATGGAAAAATTCTGGTCCAGGTTTTCTTCGAGAAGGGAAGTTTCCAAAACACATCCATTAACTGCTCTTTTCCCTAATGGTACTGAAACCAAATTACCTGGGATCAATGTACCCAAATGTTCTCCCTCCTCATAAAAAAGGATTGAGTCATTAAAGGAATTGTCCACGGCTACTTTGCAATAATGCTTCATGTACTTTTAAAAAAGGAAAATTCCTGGAAATACATTTTCCGAAGGTGCAGTTCCAACAGTTTGAATATCTTTGTATTTTTCTTGGATTTTATTGGGATTTGTCAGGGATATTTTATAAGATAAAATTTTCACCTTATAAAATCTCTCATTTATATCCTTAATCATTATTTGCGCAGGAAAAAGCTGTGATCCTCCTAGAGAAACATAATCATCAAAATCCATTTCCATGGATCCTTTTGGAAACCTCATCATTATTTCTTTTAAAAAATGACCTTCATTAGAAAATAATGCATTTGCCTTATCAAGCTCAACTGACCAATAAAAATCTCCATCTTTTTTTACCTGTTTCACCTTCCCGTAATTTTTATACATAGAGGATTTCATCAGAGCATCAACACGCTCCTTTTCTTCGGGTTTTACAGGATTTAAGGGTGAAGGTTTATCGGCCTTATTCTTATCTTGAAGATAATTTTTGTATTCTTTATAAATGGCCATTTTATCCCAATTTAAAATTTCCCTATTGTATTTGAATTCTTGGTTATATTTTTTCAAAATGTAGGATATTGAATATGAATCATTTAGACCTAACATTTTTAATATTGCAAAAAAAACAGACCTTTCAATGTTCATTTCGCCTTTAAGTTTTGCTGTAAGATTTGATACTTTAGAAAATCGAATTACCCCATTATCCTTCATTTGGGCGTCGGAATATTGGAATTGATAAAGTTCTAGATTTTTATCCTCTTCCTGGAAAAGGACAAGCTTAATAAAATTTTCCTTAGGTTGCCCCTCGACTTCCTGTATTTTGGGGAGTTCGGTTACCATCAGGTCAAAAACCACCATATTCCCAGAAATTGGCTCGTTAATTGCATTCCGAAATAATCCTTCCATAGTGGGAACCGCTGAATAAACTGAAAAAGCAAAGAATATCAAAATTAAAATTTTCATAATTAACCTCGGTTTAAAACACTTTACCTATGGTTTTTCAAACTGATTTTGTCTTTTAATTCATTCTTGAAAATACCTTTAGATGACATGCATTCTATTCTTCATTATAATTATCTTAAAGACCAGAACATGAGGAAAAGTGCCATGCTTCATAAAGTTGTTCTACCGATTTTTTTAGTTTTCTGCCAACCAATATTTTCAGCTCCCTTAAGCTTTCAAACTACCAGACTGAAATCTACCGGGGGAGCAGGAGTTGGGTCCATTTTATTAGATGAAGCGACATTTCTAAACCCTGCATCTATGGCCTTTTTTAATTTAACTTCCATTATGATTCAAAGAACTGGGGGGGATGAAAAATCCGATAACAGCTCTGAATTAAAATCCGAAAACTACGCAGCAATTATGTCTGATACTAAGGGGCCAATAAAAGGGTCCTTTAGCTATGTTAAAAACACCCAAGAAAAAAATAAAGGTTCCACTTTTGGAATTAGTACGGCATTTCCAATTAAGGGAAAATCATCCATTGGCGTAACCTATAGAAGAACCTCCTTCCAAGAAAATGGGCAAGATAAGTCCGTAAACCAATATGTTTTAGGCGCATCCCACAATATTGGTCCAAGTTTTTCCCTTGGAGCAATTTTGATTGATCCTCTTTCCAAGGAAAAAAATAATACTTTGGCCGAGTTTGGGGCGCAGCTTGTCTATGGCGATTTCGTGGCCCTTATGCTAGATGTCGGAGCGAACTATAATTACCCCTTAGATGAGTCACTGCTCTATAAGACTGCATTGCAAATCATGTTTCTTCCAGATGTCTATCTTCGAGCAGGTTACTTTAACGATAAGGGCCAAGAGGAAAAAGGGACAGGCGTGGGATTAGGATGGGTACAACCAAGACTTGCAATAGAAGCTGCTTTAAAAAATTCAAAAGGTCTGACTTCATCTCGGACAATTCGGGAAACCTCTTTCTCTCTTTCCTATCGATTTTAAATAATGATTTTAAGAAGATTAATTTTAATTGAGTGGTTTAGATCCTTTTTTATTTCTTTTTTGGTCCTACTCCTTTTAGTCTCAGTTTCGCATTTAATTTCGGAATTTTTAAAAGGAAGCCTCGGTCCATCAAAAATACTTTTGGACTTCCTTTTTCAGCTTCCATCCCTTTTAAATAGGATTATCCCGGTTTGTTGTATCTTTGGTTCCTTACTTTCCATTAATAAATTAATAAATAGAAATGAGCTGGTAGCAATTTTTGCAACGGGATTTTCCAGAAAGGATTTCCTAATGACATTAATATTTGCAGCCACCTTTGTATCCCTTGTGCAATTTTATAATGCTGGCTTTTTAATTCCTCACTCAATACTTCAAAAAGAGTTAAATTTTAATCCTGGCTCTAAGGCCATCAAAGGGGAGGGTCTTAGAAAAATATTTTTGGACAAGGGAAAATTCTGGTACAAAAAACATGACTATTTTCTATCTTTTTCGGGCTTCAATGAAAATGCTGACCTTCTTAGAAATGTATATCTCTTGAAATATGATAAAGACCATTCATTATACGAGGTAATCCTCGCGGAAAAGATCCAATACAAATCTGATCATAACTGGCTTTTTTCAAATGCCTCAATTTATTCCGATTTATCAAACCAGGAATTCCCAAAAATCACCTATCAAGAAAGTTTATTTTTAAAACTTCATGAAACACCTCAGGACTTCAAGGAAATTCAGGCAAACATTTCAACTTTAAATTTTTTTGAACTTGGAAAATACATTGAAAGATTTAAAAAATCCGAGATCAATACAAATTCATTCCAGGTTATGTATCTAGATATGATTTCATCCAGCATAATTTGTTTGATATTTGCCCTTCTGGCCTCTATGCCAATTTTTTATCCTAACCGGCGAGGAAATCCTTTTGGCAGGTATTTAATATATGTTTTTTGCTTCACTTTAATTTATTGGTTCACCTATTCCTATCTTATGGAACTGGGAAAAAACTCTAAGCTAGATGTCTATCTTGCAGTCTTTATATTACCCGTTTCCTTTTTGGTTTATATGGCCATTTTTCTTTATAAAAACTATAGGTTAAGCTATTGAAATTATTTCAATATTAAGAAAAATTCCTCTGGACTTGCGCGTCACATCTATGTTATAAAAATTTCTCTATGACTAACAATGCCAATTTCCTAGAGAATTACGTTCTTGAAGGAGATGAACTTCACATCCTGAAATACCCAAATCCCTTACTTAAAAAGAAGGCCGTGGATGTGGAATTTTTTGATGATGAACTTAGAACTTTAGTCAAAAACCTACTTTATACCATGTATATTTCCAAAGGAATTGGATTGGCCGCACCCCAAATCGGAAAATCCCTAAGAGTATTTGTTTTAGATGTGAACTTTGAGCGAGAAAAAATAACTTTGGCTGATGGTTCTGAAAAAACAAATCTTAAAAACTTCAACCCCCAAGTTTTTATTAATCCTACTTTTGTTAAAAAAGAAGGGGAAATAATTTGTGATGAGGGGTGTCTAAGTATTCCAGGAGTTTTCGAAGAAGTTAGAAGAGCAAAATTTATTGAAGTTGAATTCTTTGATATGTGGGGAAATAAAAAATCAATAAGATCTGAAGGACTTCAATCTGTTTGTATCCAACATGAAAATGACCATCTAGATGGTATTGTATTTTTAGAACGACTTAGTCTTTTAAAAAGAAACCTTCTGAAGAAAAAATTTTTAAAGAATCAGGCTTCTCTTCCATGAAGAAATTAAACATTGTATTTCTGGGAACACCGGAATTTTCTGTACCTACCCTAAAGGCCTTAGCCAATAATCCTCTAGTTAATATCCAATACGTTGTATCCATGCCAGACAGACCTGCAGGTAGAGGCCAAAAGATGGCCAGCCCACCAGTGGCCCAATTTGCAAAAGATTTCCATATTCCTTTATTTCAAACTGAAAATATTAACAAGGAGGACCAATTTCTCCAAAATTTAAAGGATATAGATCTATTTGTGGTTTTGGCCTTTGCTCAATTTTTAAATTCTAAAGTTCTTAGTAAACCAAAACTAGGATGTTTTAATATACATACATCACTGCTTCCTAAATATCGGGGTGCTGCCCCCATTCAATATGCTCTTTTAAATGGAGATGAAACAACAGGTGTTTCAATTCAGAAAATGGTAAAAAAAATGGATGCAGGAGATTTGGTTTACTCAAAAGAAGTTAAAATCTTCCCTGAAGACAATTATGAAAAACTTTCCGAACGGCTAAAAATTTTGGCCGCAGAAGGAATTAATGAATTTTTAAACAATTTTGTATCAAATAAAATCACCTTCATTTCTCAAGATGAAACAAAAGTGACCTTCGCCCCCTCCTTTACCAAAGAAGATGGACACCTTCATTTTGATGAAAAAAACGATTTTGAAATTTTAAATCAGATTAGGGCCTTTACTCCCTGGCCTTCCGCTTTTTGTTTTTTAAATGGGAAAAGATTGAAGATAACATCTGCCAAAAAGGTTTCCTCTAAAAAGTTAAAGGCAGGAGAGGTGGAAATTACTGCAAGTGATTTAATGGTAGGCTGTAAAAATGGTACTTTGTCTATTTTAGAGGCCCAACTTGAAGGAAAAAAACCCTGTTCTGGACAGGAATTAATTAATGGAATTAAAAGTAGGAACGAAAAAATAATTTTAAGCTGATTAAGGAAAAAATATGGTTGTTATAGCTCCAAGCCTTTTATCCTGTGACTTTTTAAATATTGAGAATGAACTTAAGGTTTTTGAGGGTGTTAAGGACTTTTGGTTTCATCTAGACATAATGGATGGCCATTTTGTTCCCAACTTAACTTTTGGACATCCAATTGTTTCCATGGTTTCCAAAAAAACGTCTCAAAGATTAGACGCCCATTTTATGGTAACCAATCCTGCTTTTTATATTGAAACTTTTAAAGATTATAATATTTTTAATTTCACCTTCCATGTGGAATCTAGTGAAAACGTTTTAGATCTAATTCATGAAGCAAGAAAATACTATCCAAGTATCGGGCTATCACTAAGACCATCCACTCCAATAAGCATGATTTCAGACGAAATGTTTAAGGCCATTGATCTTCTATTGGTCATGTCGGTAGAACCTGGCTTCTCCGGCCAATCCTTCCACGAAAGCACATACCAGCGCCTTTTAGACGTGGCAGAAATCAAAAAAAGGCTTAACCTAAATTTTATGGTTCAGGTTGATGGTGGAGTTTCGGATAAAAATGCCAAGAAACTTATTGAACTTGGTGCCAATAATTTGGTAAGCGGTTCCTATATTTTTAAACATGGCCCCTCAAAATATCGTGAAATGGTTGAGACTTTAAGATGAAAAAAGAAAAATTTTTACTAAACGGATTAAATCTTACAATTGAAGAAGTTTATAAATTATCCAATTCCGATCAAGTGATAATTCATTTAGATCCAGCAGCAAAAAAAAGAATGGAAAGATCCCAAAAAGTGGTGAAAACCATTTCAGAAAAGGACCTTCCAGTATATGGAATTAACACCGGATTTGGAGCCTTATCAAATAAATTTATCCCTAAAAAGGATATACGAAACCTTCAAGTTAATTTGATAAGGTCGCACTGTACTGGGGTTGGAAATCCTTTTTCCAAAGAGATTACCCGTGCAATCATGATTTTAAGAGCTAATTGCCTTGCCCATGGGAATTCTGGGGTAAATCCAGAATTTGTTGAACTTATTTTGGATTTTTTAAATAATGACGTCCTTCCCATAATTCCATCAAAGGGATCTGTTGGAGCTTCCGGAGATTTGGCACCACTTGCACATATGGCACTTTGTTTAATTGGTGAAGGTGAAGTGCT
Source organism: uncultured Bacteriovoracaceae bacterium (assembly GCA_964400895.1). GTDB lineage: Bacteria > Bdellovibrionota > Bacteriovoracia > Bacteriovoracales > Bacteriovoracaceae > CAYNWL01. The sequence continues at coordinate 247,514 of CAYNWL010000002.1, read as the reverse complement.
CCTTAATGGAAAAATTATTTCCTCTAAGGAAGCCCTAAAAAAAATAAAAAGAAAACCGGTAATTCCCGGACCAAAAGACGGACTCGCCCTAATAAATGGAACAGCTGTGATGGCAGCATTAGGTACTTTGGCCATTCATAAGGCAAATGTATTAATGAAGACTGCAGATATAGCTGCTGCTCTTACCTTAGAAGGTCTTCGTGGGTCCAGGAAGGCATATCACCCGGGAATTTCAGAGTTAAAACCTCATAAAGGACAATTAGAAGTCTCAAATAACCTTAACCTTTTATTAAAGGATTCAAAAATTATCGATTCCCATAAAAACTGTGGGAAAGTACAGGACCCATATTCTCTCAGATGCGTCCCTCAGGTCCATGGGGCCTGCCGACAGACTCTTAATCATGCAAGGGAGATTATTTCCGTTGAAATAAATTCAGTTACAGATAACCCACTTATTTTAGATGGGACTGAGATGGTAATTTCTGGAGGAAATTTCCACGGGGAAGCTCTTGCCCTTTGTATGGATTATTTGGCCATGGGGGTTTCTGAAATAGCAAACATTTCAGAGAGAAGAATTGAAAAAATGATGAATCCAGTATTTTCGGAACTACCGGCATTCCTAACCAAAGATTCTGGACTAAACTCAGGACTTATGATCGCCCATGTGACAGCAGCAGCATTGGCTTCTGAAAATAAAGTCCTTTGCCATCCTGCCTCGGTAGACTCTATCCCAACTTCTACAGACAAGGAAGATCATGTTTCCATGGGAGTAACTTCTGGACGAAAGTTACATGAAGTAATTGAAAATACCAAAGCAAATTTGGCCATCGAGCTTTTATGTGCGGCCCAAGCTTTGGATTTTGGGCGACCACTAAAATCAACTCCTGCAATTGAATCCGTGATGAAATTAATAAGAAAAGTTGTACCTTTTTTAGGCGACGACCGTAGACTCGATAAAGATATACAAGCAATTGCCCAGTTAATTGAGTCCGCTGAAATAATAAAAAATGTAGAAAAATATATCGGAGAATTAAAGTAATGGAAAATTTTCAAATCCCTCTTCCTCCAACGGGGGATAAATTAACTTGTAAAGGATGGCATCAAGAGGCTGCCTTAAGATGTCTTTTAAATAACCTCCATCCAGATGTAGCAGAAGATCGTGAAAACCTAATTGTCTATGGCGGAAACGGCCAAGCAGTTAGGAATATTAAGGCCCTTAAAGATACCATTGATGCTTTAAAAAATTTGGAAGATGATGAAACCCTTTTAATGCAATCAGGTAAACCAGTTGCCGTCATTCCCTCCCATAAACACGGCCCAAGAGTTATTATTGCCAATTCAAACCTGGTTCCACATTGGGCAAATTGGGAATATTTTAATTTTCTCAAATCGCAAGACAAAATGATGTATGGGCAAATGACTGCTGGCTCCTGGATCTATATTGGAACCCAAGGAATCCTTCAAGGAACTTATGAAACCTTTATGGCCGCGGGAAATAAGCATTTTGGATCGGATTTATCTGGAAAACTTGTCCTTTCAGCTGGTCTTGGTGGAATGGGAGGAGCTCAACCACTTGCTGTTAAAATGGCCGGTGGAGTCTTTATTGGATGCGATGTCGATCCGGAAAGAATTAGGAAAAGAATTAAAACCAGATATTTGGATATAATGGCCAACTCCTTTGAGGACGCCTTAAGAATTGCTCTGGAATCCAAAAAAAACAAGATCCCCTTTTCTGTAGCTGTTACGGGAAATGCAGCTGATTTTTTCAAATTCTTACTTGAAAAAGGTGTAATTCCAGATCTAGTTACAGATCAAACCTCGGCGCATGATCCACTAAATGGATACGTTCCTCATGGAATGAATTTGGACGAGGCAACTCTACTTAGGAAAACAGATCCGAAAAAATATGTGGATCTTTCCATTAAAACCATGGGTATCCACGTAAAGGCCATGATTGGTTTTCTGGAAAAAGGCTCCCATGTTTTTGATTATGGGAATAATCTCAGAGAAGGTGCAAAAAAAGCAGGTCTGGAAAATGCCTTTGATTTTCCTGGATTTGTTCCCGCCTATATAAGACCTCTTTTTTGTGAAGGTTCTGGCCCATTTAGATGGATGGCACTTTCAGGAGATCCTGAAGATATAAAAGTGACTGATGAAGCCCTTAAAAAGCTTTTTCCCGATAACCATAACCTTATTAATTGGCTTGAAAAGGCATCTTCCATGGTTGCCTTCCAGGGACTTCCTGCTCGAATTTGCTGGTTAAAATACGGGGAAAGAGAAAAAGCAGGTCTTCTTTTTAACCAATTGGTTCGAGAAAAGAAAGTAAAGGCCCCAATCGTAATTGGAAGAGATCATCTCGACTGCGGATCCGTCGCTTCCCCAAATAGAGAAACAGAATCGATGAAAGATGGAACTGATGCAGTTTCGGATTGGCCACTTTTAAATCTTATGATTAATACCACAAATGGTGCTTCCTGGGTAAGTTTCCACCATGGTGGAGGAGTAGGTATGGGTTATTCCCAACATGCTGGTATGGTTATAGTTGCTGATGGATCTGCCGATATGGATAAAAGACTGTCCAGAGTGCTTAACTCCGATCCTGGAATGGGAATAATCCGACATGTGGATGCAGGTTATGAAATCGCTTTAAATATGACAAAAAAAACCAATATTAAATTTCCATCCATATGATAAAGGTATATAGAAATTTTTCCCAAATCGTTACCCTGGCCAATGCCTTAAAAAAGGATGGCCGAAATTTAACCCCACAAGATCTTTCAATTATTGAAAATGGAACAATTGTTTTTGATGGCACAAAAATCCTATGGGTGGGAAAAGATGGTGATTTACCCGAAAAATATCAAAATATACCCCCAACAGATTTTGATAACAAAATTTTGGTACCGGAGTTGGTTGATTCTCATACCCATTTAGTTTTTGGTGGAGACAGATCCCTGGAATACTCGATGAGGTTAAATGGTTCTACTTATGAAGAAATTCGAAAGGCTGGAGGGGGAATAGTGGCCACAATGAAGGCCACTGATAATTACTCAAAAGAAGACCTACTGGAAATTTCTTCTGAAAGAATTGAACAAATTTATTCATATGGCATTGGAACAATTGAAATAAAATCAGGATATGGTCTAACCCTTGAAAAAGAAAAAGAGATAAGTTTAATTATCCATGAACTTAAAAAGAAATTTCAGGGCAAGGTTAATATTTTCAATACCTACATGGCAGCCCATGCAGTACCAAAAGGATATTCCTCATCACATGAATATATGGAGAAAACGGTAATTCCCCTTTTAAGAGACCTTGCTACCCATAAAATAATAGATGCTGTTGATATTTTTCATGAAAAAAACTACTTTGATTCCTCTGATTGTGAAAATCTTTTTAAAGAAGCACAAAAATTAGGAATTAAAATAAAAATTCATGCAGATGAATTTAATGACAATAAAGGAGCTGTCCTCGCTACTAAATTCAATGCCCTTAGCTGCGACCATCTTCTAAATACTGATACCGATGGGATCAAAGCTCTCTCTCATTCATCAACTGTTGCAACTTTATTGCCAGGAACAGGTTTTTTTCTAGGAGTTCGCCAAGCAAATGCCAGGGCCTTTCTAGATGCAGGAGTTAAAGTGGCCATTGGGTCCGATTATAATCCGGGTTCTTGTCATTGTGATAACCTTTTACTCATTGCTTCTTTCGCTGCTCCTCAATATAATATGAATCTTTGTGAATTGTGGGCCTCTATTACTTTAAATGCCGCCCATGCATTGGGATTAAAGGATCAGGGAGCAATTGTTGAGGGCCTTAAGCCTCGTTTCACGATTTTTGAAGCCAATGCTATTGATAAAATAACTTATAACTGGGGAAAAAATTTATTTTTCTCTGGTGAGCGCTAATCTCTTATTCAATAATTTATCGAGAGTTTCAAGAAATTCACCTGAATTAAAATCGACTGGTCCTTTAAGGTTTCGAAAAACTTTTCCTTTATAGAAAATAATGCTGGATGGAATGGAAGTGATATCAAAAAGATTGAAAATCTCCCCTTTGTTATCAAGAATTATTTGAAAATTTAATTTGGAATCTTTCAGTACCCTGCTGATATCAGCCTTTTCATTATCTGAGGAAATAGCAAAAATTATTACTTGGTCTTCTGAATATTTTTTTCTCAATTCAACTAGGGATGGGAACTCTTCTAAACATGAACCACACCAGGATGCCCAGAAGTTAAATATTATTATTGGGGCCTTAATAGAGGCGATTTCTATATGTTGCCCTTCAAGAGTTTCCATTATCAGGGATTTTGCGGCCTCTTCATATTTTTTTGAAACACCGCTTAATGACTGTGAGGTCTCTTTCATTTTAGCTGTTTTTTTTATTCCGATTTGAGTTATTAAAAACCCTGTTACGACTAAAATAAATAAAAATATTGGTAAATATTTCTTCATTGTTTGCAATCTGGTGGAACCTTATAATTATACACAGAAGTATTCAAATATTTTTTAATTTATGAAAACGGAAGAAATTATTCACAATCAGTCTGGCCAATCAATATTGGAATTTATATTGCTCTTGACCATTGTTCTTGGTCTTTCAATCGGGTTATCTGGAGGATTGAATGGACAGATTGCAAAAAGATGGAAGGCCTTAATTTATATTATTAGCTCCCCCAGTGATACAAATATTGAAGTTCGATAAAATCCATGTTTTAAACCCTAAAAAAGGATTTAAACATGAGCTATATACTGTCCTACGATCAAGGAACTACAGGAACTACTTGTCTAATAATTGAAACCAAAAATTTTACCCTAGTAGATAAAATTAATCAGGAATACACCCAGATTTATCCAAAACCAGGGTGGGTGGAACATAACTTAAATGATATCTGGAATACCATTGAGCAAACTACAAAATCCCTCCTTGAAAAGAATAATATTACTGGTGAAGAAATAATCGCCATTGGAATTACCAATCAAAGAGAAACAACCTGTGCGTTTGATAAAGCAGGGACACCTCTTTCCAATGCTATCGTATGGCAAGATAGAAGGACTGCCGATTTTTGTAATACCAATAAAAATAAAGAAGAATTATTAAGGGAAAAAACTGGACTTCCCCTGGATCCTTATTTTTCAGCCACAAAAATGAAATGGCTTTTGGAAAATAATGAAAAAGTAAAAAAAGCTGCAAATGAAAAAAATTTAAAATTTGGAACTATTGATACATTTCTTCTATTTAAATTAACTGGCGGGAATTCCTACTTCACAGAAGCCTCAAATGCTTCCAGAACACTTTTGATGAATTTAAAAACCTGTAATTGGGACCAGGATTTATTGGATTTTTTCCAAATTAACCAAGCTTTTCTTCCTCAAATAAAAGACTCCTTTTCTGATTTTGGAAAAACAAAGGGCCTTTCCTTTCTTCCTGATGGGATCCCGATTTCCGGTATTTTAGGAGATCAACAAGCTGCCCTTTTTGGCCAGGCAGGATTTTTAAAAGGACAAATGAAATGTACCTATGGGACTGGTGCTTTTTTGCTTTTAAATACTGGTTTTGAAATCGAAAAATCCAAATTTGGCCTACTTTCTACAGTTGCATATATGAAAGATCGTAAACCCGTTTATGCGCTGGAAGGAAGTTGTTATATCGCTGGAGCAGCTGTCCAATGGCTTAGAGATAATTTAAAAATAATTAAAAAAAGTTCCGAGATTGAAGAACTTGCATTAGGAGTAAAAAGCCACCACGAATTAGAAAACATTTTATTCTTTCCATTCTTTACAGGTATTGGCTCTCCTTACTGGAATTCCGAAGCCAAGGGAGCAATTATCGGATTAACTAGAGACACCAAGGCTTCCCATCTAGCCCATGCTTGCCTAGATGGAGTTGCACTTTCAGTAAATGACGTCATATCCGCCATGAGAAAAGATGCCAATTTGGAGGTAAGTGAACTTAAAGTCGATGGTGGTGCTGCAAATAATAATCTTCTGATGTCCATTCAGGCCACGGTTTCCGAGTTAAATATCATAAGACCAAAAGTGGTGGAAACTACAGGTTACGGAGCTGGACTTGCGGCAGCAATTGGCTCCAACCTTCTGACTTTTGAAAAAATAGAATCCCTTTGGGAAAAGGAAAGGAGCTTCCATCCGGAACCCGATTTAAAAGAATATTATAAAATGAAAGTTGAACAGTGGGATAGTTATATCAAGAAATTCTTCAAGAAATAAGTAAGGCCCTACATTTCCTTCTCACATGCACCGCCTTTTGGACATTCGTTAGGACTAGCATTTAATTGTTCCAATTCTTTTAAAACTTCATCTGGCCCTGCAGGAAGGGCCTTTTGTTTGGCCCTTAATTTTTCTTGGTGTTGTGCCGCCCCGAAAAGAACTTGGCAGGCACCGTAGGTGATCCTTCTTTGATCTCCTTGAAAAGTAAGCTCATCGATCTCCCTTAGCAAACTTTGAAGAGTACCTAATAACTTCTGACACGGCTTACTTCGAACTTTATTTTCATCACAGCCTTTTGGAAGACTTATTTCCTTATTTAGTTTTAGGTCAACGGATATTCTTTTGAAGGCATTATACATTGCATATTCTACATATGTAGGGATATCGTTTTTAAAAAGATCAGGTTTTCTTAACCACCCTGTATAACTAAATGGACCCTGATTATAATTATATTTTTTGGGGTCACAAAATTCCCCACCTATTTCTTGAGGAGTAATTCTTCTTCTGGCATAGACAAATTTCCCTTTTTCCAATTTCATTTGAAACCATTCATTGGGGAAATCAGTCATGGATCCGATGTTTACTTCATGGAATACCCCTTGATCCTTTTGATATCCATTGTGAGTATGGGCTGAAACCATTACAAAATCTCCAAGTAAAGGTACCAAGGTCAAAAATCTTTCCCTTGCTCCTCGTGAGTAATGGTCGAAATCATAATGGGAAAAAATTACTGAAATGGAATTTTTTGGTTTCACCATTAACCATTTTTCCAAACCTTTTCGTTGTTCCTCTGTTATGTCGCAATTAACTCCTGGATTGAGGGAAATGGACTCTATTCCCATTTTATTCGCAACCCCTCTTGCAAACTTTGGATGTAGAGAATAATCACTGGTATCAATCAAATAAAACATTAAATCCTTTCCATCGACTTTTCCCCCATATACTTCCTGAATAATATATCCCTGATATGCGAATTCATATTTTTCATCAAGGCTAAAGCCAAATTGCACCTTTCTTAATTGTCCGTTAGGATTTTTGGACTCCCAATTGCAAATATTTATGGGTGTCCCAATAAATTGGCGTTTAACACTTTCGCATTTAAAATCTGAATACCCTTTTGGAAAAAGCCCATTCCCAAATTTATTTGCTTGGTAAAATAACTCCTCCAAATAACCTTTGATGGCATCCCTTTTAGTCATCACCTTTTCTATATCTTTTTTTTCGACAGGAATAATATTAAAATCATCACTACAAGCTCTTCTCCAATCATTTTTGGAAAAAATTTCTGGAAAATCCACTCCTTGATAAAAACCATCATGATTCCCCAAGGCCATTACCCATCCCTTTGGATTGGTGGTGTTTAAAATATTTCTCATATGTTGGGTAAACCGAGACCATTCTTGTTTACAAGACGAGTCCAATGAATCCCCAGTGTGGATTATGAAGTTTCCTGCTGCATATTTTAAGGCCCACCACTTCATAAGTGCCCCAGAGTTCATATCCAAAGGAACAGGCCTAAGCGATGCCGAAACAAAATGAGATTCTAAACCGCTTCTCCAAACATGTGGACCGGAGAAAAGGTTATGGAATTGATTGTCGCCGAAAACAGCAAAAGGAAGTGGGGCCTGCAATAAATTTCTCTGCTCCATTTCCAATTTGGCGAAAGATTTTTGTAATAAAACCAATGAAAGGAAAATAATTATTAATTTCATCATTTCTTCTTGGGAAAAAAAGGTTTTTATAACATTATCATCTATTTTGATTAAATAAAAGCTTAAGATTTATGTTTAGGGTGTTTAGCTTATAAGTTTGAAAAAATCCTCTTCAGTTAAAAGTGGTATTTTTAATTTTTTTGCTTTTATAAATTTAGAAGAATCAGAAGAAGTTTCGTTGGTTAAAAGATAATCGGTTTTATCGGATATAGATGATACCACTATTCCCCCGAGTTCTCGTATTTTAGCTTCAACAATAGTACGCTTTTCAGATAGGGCACCCGTGATACATATTTTTTTTCCGGAAATGGGAGAATGGACTTCTTTTACTTTTTCAAACTTGAAACCTAGTTCCATTAATTTATCGATCAGAGGGAATTTTTGTTTAAGGGAATTGTAAAATTCATAAGAGGATTTTTCCGCAAATGATTCTATTTCCATTAGTTTTTCAGGAGTGATGCTCTTGATTTTTTCCAAGGTATTAAAGCCGTTATGTACCACCTTTTCACACTTATTATAGGCACCACCTGTAATTCCAAGAGCGGAGAGAAAGGTTATCATATCAACCTTCTTTGATTCCTCTATGTTTTTTATCAACTTGGTGGCCAAAACATCCTGAACCTTTTCAAGTCCTAACAAGTCATCCTTTTTTAATCGGTAAAGATCCGGAATGTTTTTAACCAATTTCGCATCAATAAGCTCATCAAGCCTTTTGGAAGAAATGTCATCAATTCCTATTTTTTGGATAAAATTAAGAATGATTTCCTTATTTTTTCCAGGACAATCGGGGTTGGTGCAGTAAAGCCTGATCTCCTCGATTTTTATCCTACTGTTACATGAAGGACATCTATCAGGTATTTCAAATTTGCTTTTGGAGGACTTTATAAGGGCGATAAATTTTGGTATGACTTCTCCCGACCTTACTATTTCAATTTCATCGCCTTTTTTTAGTTCGTATTGTTTAACCATCCCATAATTATGAAAAGTAACCCTAGAAATTTTAGCTCCAGAGAGATCCACAGGCTCAATCAAGCCAACAGGAGTCAATATTCCATTTCGAGAAACCGCCCAGGTTATCTCTTTAATTTTGGTTCTGGCCGATTGACTTTGGAACTTAAAGGCAATTTTGTACCGCGGGTGATGGGAAGTTACCCCCATTTGATCCTGGGTTTCCAGGTCATTTATGGTAAAAACTAATCCATCGATATTGTAGTCCCCTTCGGCCATGAAATTTTTGGCTTTTTCAATGGAGGATTCGACGGATTTAAAATCCCTATGGAAGTCCACATCAGGTATTTCAAAATTCAAGGATTTTAAAATTTTAAACTTTTCCATCTCCTTCTTTAAATGCTTTCCTTCGGTAATAAAATCATAGGCCTGAAAATTAATAAACCTGCATAATTCAAGGTTTTCCCTCCTTCCCATTAGGCCTGCAACAATATTTCTTTGGGAGGTGGGTTTTTCAAGACCCTCGGAAACCATTTCTTCGGATAAATGAAAAAATTGCTCTTCTGAACAATAGAGCTCTCCGCGAATCTCAAATTTTTTCAAAGAATTTTTGGGAACCTTTTTGGGGATGTTTTCTACCCAAAGAATTTTTTGGGTAATGTCTTCTCCATAAGTTCCATCTCCTCGTGTTTTCCCCATTTTTAAAGATTGGTTTTCAAAAATTAATGAACACGCGACGCCATCTAATTTAAAAGTGCTGACCAATTCATTCTTCCCCATCCATTCCCTTAGATCCTCGGTTTTGTAGGTTTTATTAAGGGAAAGCATTTTCTGATCATGCTTAATTTTCTTATCAGGTAATTCTTGAGAACCGATTATTTCTAAAACAGGATTATTAGGATCTAATTTTTTTAACTCATCTTCTAATTCATCAAATTCTTGGTCTGTAATTTCTGGTGTTCCACGATAGTAAAGAATTTTATGGTGTTTTATAAGCTTTTCCAGCTCTTCTATTCGGCCCATAATGTTACTCCATTCCTAGAAATAAAAGGAGACGCCCAATCTTAAGGAGTAATCATAATACTTAACATTTTGGCCAGGGACAAGATTTTCAAAGGTATTATTATAACTGCCTAATGAAATATCAGCTGAGAATTTGGGTTTAAAAAAATAATTTCCACCAATAAAAAAGGAATATCCAGGAACTGTTCCTCCTCTATAATTATTGGCATTTCCTGCAGCAAAAATTACTTCGCCCTCAAGCCAGGCCCTAATCTTTTTTCCTATTGGAAAATTTCCCTTAAACCCAAGAATCATCCCCTGAAATGTCGCATCATAGGGGCCATTATAGGTTGTATAATCTGGTTTATAGGAATATCCACCATAACCTAAATATAAATCTATTTGTGTACCGAAAAAGTTATCCGAGGTAAGAAAACGGTATCCCCCTTTAATTTTATAAAAGGAACGGGATTCTTTATTGTCTGGTTGGTAGGAAGATCCATTTATTGTTCCCCATTTTCCATCAATCTCTAGTGAGGCCCAAAGGTTTTCCAAAAACCAAATCTCCCCTTTCAGATATCCACCTATTAAACTTCCTTTTAAATTATTTGTATATCCAAAGCTATCGATATCTTCTTTTCCTGAATCCAAATCCAGGGCCAATGTAACATAACCATATTTGGGATTTTCCTGAATAACTTCCTCTTTTTCTATGCCCCCACTTTTTATTATCCAGTCGCCGACTTTAACATCAAGAATATCTGTCATCCCTTTGGAAGTATCTCTTTCAACTTCTGTAATATATCCATTCCCTAAATCTTTCTTGTTCCATCCTATAACTTCTTTTAAAAGAGGATGTATTTGTCTTCCTTCAGGATGGACAATATTGACTTTCATCTCTTCATCTAAACCTATATTAGTCCCCATATCTGCTTTAAAATTTTTGCCCGATATTGCTTCTATTTGTGCATGAAAAGGTATTGTTTTTTCGTAAGCAACAAGCCAATTCTGAATTGATTCAGGGATTTCAGAGGAGCTATCGGTAGTAAATGATTTTTCATCCTTAAAATAAATATCCTCTCCATTTTCTCCTATTACTTTAAAGTCTACTAAGAGCCCTTGGTCATTTTTATTTATAATTATTTTTATAAGTGCACCAGATTTGGATTTATTAGCAACAAGGGCCAATACTTCTTTATTTTCAAATCCTTGGTTTAAAACATCCTTATTCCTATTAAAAATATCCAATAATTCGGAAGTAGGGCGAACGACACACCAATCTGCGGATTTTAAATAATCCTCCGTTTTTTCAAAAACCTCGGATGAAAAATTTGGGTCCGAATTTCCCGTTACCGGTAAAAGAAAACATTTTCTTAGATCATACTTTCCAAATGTATTGGTAGAAAAAATAATAATAATCAAAAATATAAGGTTCTGGAATTTCTTAATCACTTAAATATTTTATTCCATTATTTTGAAAATATCATTTCAATAATAAAGAGTCCGAGTGATTTGTTCTGTCAAATCCAACTTGATTGAAGATTACATAGGGAATACCATTCTTAAATGGAAATGGATTTTTTCCGGAATAAAAAAACTGCAATTGTTTTATCCGGTGGTGTAATAAAAGCGGGAGCCTGGCATTTAGGGGTGGCCCTAGCTTTGGAAGAGCTTGGTTTTGTTTTTAAATCAAATAAAACCCAAGGAGAAAACCAATTAGAAATTAGTACCTATGTAGGATCCTCTGCTGGTTCATTTATTAACGCTTATATCGCTTCTGGAGTTAGACCCCATCAAGTAGTGGATTCATTTTTAAAAAAATCATCTAAAGAAAAACCCCGGGCCATTTCATATAAAGACTTATTCACAATCAAAAGGCCTTCTGTTGGATCAAGCTTTTGGTCAAAGTTGGACCCTTTAGGAGACAGCCCTCTTTTATTTAAGACCTTTATAGCACCCTTACTTAAAATAAATGGGCTATTTTCGACAGAAGGTTTGGTGAAATACCTTAAAAAAGAAGTTCTTATTTCTAATTCATACGATGACTATGCGGCAGATTTATTTACGGTGGCTACCCAACTTGATCATTCCAGAAAATTAATTTTTGGAAAATATAAATATCCAAATCCAAGACATGATGTCACCTCAGTTTATAAGACGGGGTACCCAATAGCCGAAACCATTGGTGCTTCCATGAGTGTTCCCTTTATCTATACACCTTATCCTCTTCGAAGCCCTATAACCGATAAATTTAAATACTATATAGATGGGGAAATCAGGGAAACTTTATCAACCCATATAGCAGTAGATAATGGATGTGAAAATATCATAAGCTCTTGGACTCATACACCTTATCACTTTCAAGAGGAAATAGGATCTTTAGTTAACTACGGATTACCAATAATCTGTATCCAGGCAATCCATTTAATGATTGAGAAAAAAATCGTTGATTCAAGATCCAAGAAAAAAACAGCAAAAGATGTTATTAACTCCATTGATATAGTCCTTAAAGAGAGCAATATTCCTGACCAAAAAAGGAAAAAAATTTTGGATTTGATGGAGCGAAAATTAAACTATAATCCCAGAATAAACTTTATAGACATCTTTCCAAAACATGAGGATTATAAGATCTTTTTTAAAAACTATTTCTCACTTAATCCAGAGAAAACCAAAATAATAGTAACTGCGGGATATAATCGAACCATGGAAGTTATTAAAAAATATTCTGGAGAGGATTAGAACTGCTCCACTAGGTACGAGTTTTGGGAACATGGACTTAAGAAAAAATCCTTTGTACCATCAAGATATTTAACCGCCCCGCTAACCATTCCTGGAAGATTTCCCAAAATAAAGGCCTTGGTTGTATTTTCAACAATTTCATTTCCGATTAATCCATCATTCCCTAAATAATAAACCTCAACATCTAAACCACCATCATTTCCATCACCATAGGCCTTAAATTCAGATACTGGTTTAGTAAAATTAGTTTGTATCAAACATGACTCTAATAAACCCTTTAAATTAAGTTGGTAAAGCACTTGGGACTTAAAATCATTATTTGGAAGCTCTACTTTTGGAGAATTCCAGATTCCCATAAATAAGCTTTCATCTTGATGAGTAAGCTCGAAATACTTTCTACTACCTGTTGGAATTGCTGGACGGAAAAATTCATACCTGTTTATTCCAACATTTTTTCCCATATATTCGGAATTTAAAATTTTAAAATCCTTTCCATCAATATTTAATTCTGTATTTACTTTCCCCAATATATTCTTTTCAAAAAGTTCTACTGATTCCATTTTTCCTGGAATAAATGCTAAAGAGTCAAAATAAACCTCTCCTTCGGTAACATGTATTATTTTTTGTGCCATTTCTTTAGAATTTGATAATAGCCTTAAGATTACATTCCCTGGAGTTACACCAAAGAAGAGGACATATCTTTCTTTACCTTCGGAGACCTTTTTAAAATTTTCGGACAAAAAGATTTTTGCTTCATATCCGGATTCAATATCGACGGTGCTAATGGATTCATGAAGATCTACTAAAACATTTGCTCCGGCGCCGGAAATATTGTTTTTTTCCAAAAATGAATCAAAATTGTCTTGTGAAATAAAAGGAACTTCTATGAATTTATCCTTCTTCTCAAACATAAGATCGGTTTTTATTCTAACAAAATCCCTTTTTATAATAGATCCTCTTATAATTCCCATGGAGGAATTTAGGGCTTCTTTAATTTCAATGGATCCAGTTCCTATGTCTGAACTGGAATCAAAATTGTCATAATCTGGAACAAATTCAAAATCAAAAATCTTTTCTCCAACTCCCTCATCAACTTTTGCCTCAAATCCTGAAAGTACAATCTTTGCGTTGGATACCTCGGCCTCTTCCACTATTTCAGATGGATTTTCCTCCATAAAAGCTGCCATAAGCTGGTTTCTATCCAATATTGGAGGTATTACTTTTTTTTCCTTTATTTCTCGATTAATGGCGGTTTCCACTGCTTTGGAAATTTTGGTTTTTTCGGCCATCTTAGAAATATCTTTTTTTACGGAAGGATCCTCTGAATAGTCATAAAAAACCAATTCATCGCTATCTTCTTTCTTAGTTGCGGCCTGACTGGTTTTAATGATGTCTTCTAAGTCTATTTTTTCATCATTGATCTCAAATCCTTCAGGGACATTATTTTCTCCAACTTTACCAATTATTAATGGAACCTCATCAGGAACATCATTTGTAATTTCCATCCCGAAAAGTTGTTCTTGTTCGGGAGCGAGGCTGAAATCCTCGGCGAAGCTGATTAGGGGAATAAGAAAAATAATTAGAATTTTTTTTGGGCACATGTTTACCTAAATTCTCTCAACCATGGTGGAGAATTCAAGCAGGGATCACTTTTTTCCCTATCGGATTACTCGGAAATTTTTCCCTTAAAGGTGGATGCAAGATGAATTCTAAGCTTTGCGCGTTCAATCTTATGAACTAATTCGTCAAATTCATTAGGAGCTAGGGATTTAGTTTTTAGCAGGTCCATTGAGTGGGCCAATGAACGTTGGGCCCTTTCTAAATCAATATGGCCGGCTTCTTCCCCAACTGAAGCCAAAATTACAATTTTATTTTTTAATACTTTACAAAGACCGTCTGAAACAAAAAATTCCCTATCTTCTTCCTCGCCTGGAGAAAAAATAGATAGGGTTCCTTTTGAAAGTTTGGTGATCAAATGGGTGTGCTCAGGTAAAATGTTTATTTGGCCTCTGGAAGAAGGTACAAGCAAAGATTCCGCAGGAATATCCCTTGCCAGTACCTTATTTGGAGTCAAAACATCAACGGAAAAAGGAGTCATCTCTTTTATTCCTTATAGGGTTTTTGCCTTAGCAAAAACCATGTCTAGGTTACCAACCATATAAAACGCTTGCTCAGGAAGATCATCCACCTCACCATTTAAGATTGCTCTAAATCCGGCAACGGTATCTTCGATCTTAACAAACTGACCTTTCATCCCTGTAAACTGCTCAGCAACAGTAAATGGTTGGGAAAGAAATTTTTGAATCTTTCTAGCGCGAGTAACGATTAACTTATCATTTTCTGAAAGTTCATCCATCCCCAAAATTGCGATAATATCCTGAAGCTCTTTATACTTTTGAAGTACTCTTTGTACCTCTCTCGCAACTCTATAATGTTCTTCACCTAAAACATCTGGAGTTAAAATTGTAGATGAAGATGTCAAAGGATCAACCGCTGGATAAATTCCGAGCTCAGCAATTGGTCTTGAAAGTTCTGTTGTTGCATCAAGGTGAGCGAATGTTGTTGCAGGAGCAGGATCGGTATAGTCATCAGCAGGAACGTAAACGGCCTGAACTGAGGTAATTGATCCATTTTTAGTTGAGGTAATTCGCTCTTGAAGCGCACCCATTTCTGTTCCCAATGTAGGTTGGTATCCAACCGCAGAAGGGATACGACCTAGTAGAGCCGAAACCTCAGATCCGGCCTGGGTAAATCTAAAAATATTATCAATAAAGAAAAGAACGTCTTGGTTTTCTTCATCTCGGAAATATTCTGCTACTGAAAGACCAGTTAGAGCAACTCTCGCTCTAGCTCCTGGTGGCTCATTCATCTGTCCATAAATTAGAGAAGTCTTATCAATAACTCCGGATTCTTTCATTTCATGGTAAAGGTCGTTTCCTTCCCTAGTTCTTTCTCCTACCCCAGCAAAAACCGAATATCCGTTATGGTGAGTTGCGATGTTGTTGATTAATTCCATAATCAAAACTGTTTTACCAACTCCTGCTCCACCGAAAAGTCCGATCTTCCCACCTTTTAGATAAGGAGCTAGAAGGTCGATAACTTTAATCCCAGTGAAAAGAGGCTCTTTCTTGGTTGAAAGATCTTCAAATTTTGGGGCCTTTCTATGGATTGGATAAGTTTTTTTAGAAGTACAAGCACCCATTTCATCAACTGGCTCGCCAATAACGTTTAGGATTCTACCTAAAGTTTCTTTCCCAACAGGTACTTGGATTGGTTTGCCTGTATCCATGACTTTTAAACCTCTGGATAATCCTTCGGTTGAGTCCATGGAAATACATCTTACAACATTGTCCCCAAGATGTTGGGCCACTTCGATTGTTAGGTTCCATTCATCTTTGGAAATAAATTTATTAGTTAGCTTTAGGGCGTTATTAATGGCCGGTAGTTTGCCGCCTTTAAATTCTACGTCGACGACGGGCCCTAGTACCTGTTTTACTGATCCTAAATTTGATTCTGACATATAAATAAGCTCCTTAAGCTTTTAGAGACTCTGCTCCGGAAATAACCTCGATTAACTCTGTGGTGATCGCCGCTTGTCTCAATTTATTCATTTTTAATGTAACTTTTCTAATAATGTCCTTACAGTTTTTAGCTGCATTATCCATTGCGGCCATTCTTGATCCATGTTCAGATGCAGTGGCATCCAAAATAGAGGTGAACATAATATCAACAAAGGCTTTAGGAATAAGTTCATCTAAAATCTCTTTGTGACCAGGTTCATATTTAAAATCAAAAGGAAGGCTCCTTTTGATTTCTTCTCTTTGACTCATATCCATGGTCATAGGCAGAATTTTTTTAAATGTTGGTGAAAAACTAATCGCTGATTTAAACAAGTTAAAAGCAATGTATACAGATCCAACTTCTCCACTATCAAACTGACCTGCGAGTTCTTGAGCTACAGAATTTATCTCTGAATAAGTTGGCTCTCCCTTTTCAAAATGAAAATGCTTTCCAAAATTTACTTCCTTGCCCAGGACCTCTTTAGCCTTTTTCCCAATGAAAAAAACTTTAAATTTTTTATCGTGATGTTTAGAGATAAATTTTCTTACCTCTTTAACCATCTGTGAGTTATAGCCTCCACAGAGTCCCTTGTCCGAGCTTACCACCAATAAAATTGAGTGATGATTTTTAGTATCCTCTTTTAAATATGGATGGGAATAATCAGAAACAATGGCCGATGCCGTTTTTATGGCATTTTCAAGCTCCATAGTATATGGCCTTGAATTTAAAATCAAATGTTGGGCCTTGGCCAGCTTGGCAGCTGAAACCAACTTCATAGCACTGGTTATTTTCAAGGTTGACTTAGTGCTTTTAATTTTCTTTTTTAATTCCTTAATGTTGGCCATTTTTTAATCCCTAAAATTTCTTGGTTTCCATAAAGGCTTTCAAGACTTCTTTTAGTTTTCCTTCATTGGCATCATTTAAAACCGCGGACTTTTCAAAGTCTTTATAAAGATCTGAATGTCTAGTTTTCATATGATCCAAAAGATCTTTTTCAACTTCTGCAATTTTATTTACAGGAATTGCATCAAAGTACCCTTTGGTAGCCGCATAAATGGATATAACTTGGTCAGTAACAGCAAAAGGCTGATATTGTCCCTGTTTCAATAATTCAACCAGCCTCTCTCCTCTTTTTAACTGTCTCTGAGTTGCTTCATCCAGATCGGATCCAAACGCAGCAAAAGCCGAAAGTTCTCGATACTGGGCCAGATCTAGTCTAAGTGTACCAGCAACTTTTTTCATCATTTTTACCTGGGCAGAACCTCCAACCCGAGAAACGGAAAGACCTACGTTAACCGCGGGTCTGATCCCTGAGTTGAAAAGGTCGGATTCAAGATAAATCTGTCCATCAGTGATTGAAATAACATTTGTAGGAATATAGGCAGAAACGTCACCTTCCTGAGTTTCAATAACTGGAAGTGCCGTTAAAGAACCTGAACCATTCTCTTCATTTAGTTTACATGCTCTTTCAAGAAGTCTGGAGTGTAAATAAAATACGTCCCCTGGGAAAGCTTCCCTTCCTGGAGGTCGTCTCAATAGTAGGGACATCTGTCGATATGCTTGAGCTTGTTTAGTTAAGTCATCAAAAATGATAAGTGCGTGTTGACCCTTATCTCTAAAATATTCCGCCATTGCAGCTCCAGCATAAGGAGCTAGGAACTGTAGTGGAGCAGTTTCAGATGCCGCAGCCGATACTACAATGGAGTATTCCATTGCACCTGAGTCCTGAAGTCTTTGTTGTACTTGTCTAATGGTGGATTCCTTTTGACCAACACCAACGTATATACAAAAACAATTTTTTCCTTTTTGGTTAATAATTGTATCAATGGCAATTGCAGTTTTTCCTGTTTTTCTATCCCCGATAATCAACTCTCTTTGGCCTCTTCCAATTGGGATCATCGCATCGATAGCTTTTATTCCTGTTTGAAGAGGTTCGTGTACTGATTTTCTTGGAATTATTCCTGGGGCTTTAACTTCAACAACCCTAAAATTTGTAGAATGTATTTCACCTTTTCCGTCAATTGGGTGACCCAAGGCATTTACCGTTCTTCCTAAAAGGGCTTCACCCACTGGAACTTCCACGATTTTTTCAGTTCGTTTTACTGTGGAGCCTTCTCTAATTGCTGGGTCGTCCCCCAAAATAGCGATCCCCACGTTATTTGTTTCAAGGTTTAAAACCATCCCTTTTGTACCGGTTTCAAATTCAACTAGTTCTCCGGCCATAACATTTTTAAGACCAAATACTCTGGCGACACCGTCTCCGACTGTTAGGATAGTTCCTACCTCATCAACCTTTAGCCTAGTCTCAAAATTGGCTATTCTTTGTTTGATAATACTTGTGATTTCTTCAGGATTTGCAGCCATTTTATTTCCTCTTTAATCTGTTAATAACGATTCTTTAAATTTATCTAATTGATTTTCTAAGGAAGCATCCAATTGTAAATCTTCAACCGTCACCCTATAACCTGCGGTGATCATTTTTGAAGGGATATACTCAAGGTCGACATCCTTATTTAATCTACCTTTTAAATAATTAATTATTTTAGCTTTCTGGGACTCATCAATTCTTTCAGAAGGTCCTTCAATTACTCCCCTTAAGAAACCCTTTTTATCATCATCAATTACTACGACATTTTTAAATACCACTGGAAAAAGACCAATTCTTTTTTCCTCGATAAGGAAAAACAAAAAGTCGGTGACCATTGGGGATATATTGAATTTTTTAGCAACATCTTTTAGAACATCTTTTCTTTCTTCCGCGGTAAACACATCAGAAAAAAGTAATGTTTCCAAATCATTATTCTTGTTTATTAACTGGGTAAACGCAGTCATTTCATTGGCAATATCAACCTTTTTCTCATCGGCCAATTGGGTGATAGCTTTTGCGTAAGTCCAGGATATATTTTGTAAACTCACTTTAAATTCCCTCCTCTCATAAAGCGGCAATAATTTTGTTTGTTGCCTTATCCCTTAGAGAAGAATTAGTTCCAAAGGTATCTTTGGTTTTTAATATAATTTTGTCCAAAAGTTCTTCATTCAATTCATTTAATTTTTTATTTTTTTCGGATTGGACCTTTCTTTTTGCATCTAGATTGGACCTTTCAATTTGTCGCTTAGTTTCTTCGAGAGTTTCTTTTTCAAATGATACAAACTCCTCATCCATTTCCTTTTTGAGTCTATCAACTTCAAGGTGGAATTCTTCCATTTTTTGTTTATAAGTCGCTATCTTTTTGGAGGCATCTTCATCCTTGGCCTTAGCGTATTCAAAAAGTTCTTTGATAAGATCCGCATTTTTGTCGAATCCTTCTTTTATTGGTTTTCTAGCTTTAAAAATTATGAAACTAAAGAAAAGTACAAAATTAACAATTGGCCATAATAGTTCGCTCACATGAGCTTCATGATGACCATGGCCTGCTTCAGAAGCAAACACTGAGCTAACTAAAACTATTAGAATTAGACCTAACCTCATCCTTGCTCCTTAAGTAAGCTTTTCCACCAAAATTTTGGAAAGTTCCCCACTTTTTGAAAGTACTTCTTCACGTCTTGAAGATAATTCATTTAGCATGGTGGAAATTTCTTGTTCTGATTTAGAATTTATTTCTTTTTCAGCAGCTAGATATTTTTCTCTTTGTGATTTCAAAAGTTCGGCCTTTTTGGCCTTTAAAATTTTTTGGGTATCCGCAAAAGCGTTTTCCTGCTTGGCCTTATATTCATTCATCATTTGGGTAGCAGAAGCCGCTTTTGCATTTGCTTCATCTTCTAATTTGGTTGTCTTCTCTTCCCTGGTCATGATGACTGAAAGAAGAGGCTTAAAGAAAATAAAATTAATCAGGATAAAAAACAAAATAACAATTATAAAGGTAGGGATAATGGTGCTATCGATATTTAATCTTTGAAAAACATTTAAGATCATATCCATGGAATACCCAGTCCCTAAATTAAGGGTTTTAAAGATTGATACGTTTAAAGTGCCCCTTATCAATAATAGGAAGGATAAAAATCGTCAAGAATTTCTTGACACCTAAAATAAAACCTTTTTGACGCAAGTATGAATATTTTAGAATGGGCCTTATAACCTTTAATTTAAGTTAATTATTTGGGAGGTTATTTTTAAATTGCTCTCTGATGGAAACCTCCCTCATAAATTTATTAAAGAGGCAGACCCTATCATCAAAGGAGCTATTATAATCTCCGTTTGATTTTATATAATCATCAAATCGAATAAATAGGTTTGCATTGGTAAAAATAGAGTCAAACCTCTTTCCGATGCAGTGAGCTAAAAACTTTTCCCCTATTTTTTTCTTGGTGAAAAAATTTGAAGAAAGTAAATGAATACAGATTTTTTCCTTAAGGGTGTGGTCTAAATTTCTTTCATCGATCAAATCAAGCGATCTTAAATAAAATTTTTCTGTTTCACCAAAAAATGTATCCAAGGTTCCTTTTAAAATACCTTTGGCGTTAGCGATATCATTAATCATTTCCTGAAGGTCAAAAAGCTTATATGCAGTGATGTCCGATATTACGTTGTTATTATTTAATTGGATTATTTGAATAAGTTCCTTATCAAAATCCCCATTATTCACCCTTGCGATTATATCCCACCGAATGGCACCTTTCACTCTCTCTAAAAAAAACCTATCCCCGGTATCCAACTTTAATTTTTCGTAAATTTTATTTAATAGTTCCCCGGCTTCCTGGTTTAATCCATTTGGAGTTAATGTTCCTCCTGGGATTAAAACTCTCCCGGATTTCTTCCATTTATCAAGAAGGTCTAAAACCTCGGTTAAAATAACCTGGGTGGATTCTATATTTAATATTTGTGGAGAATAATTATCGTCTGTATTATTTTTGGACAAATATTGTTTTGCCCCATTTAAATAGGAGATAAGATCCTGAATAATTTTATAAGGCGATTCCTTTCCTCTGTATCCTTCAAAGGCCCTAGTCAAAACAATTTCCTGATCCTCATTCACCACTCTTGCCAGCTGACCATTTACAAAATTAACTGCTTCTCGATATACGTCCAGATAGATTCTTTTTATATTGCTCCAATCTGAAAGAGCAAATGTATATCCTAATTTTCCGGTTCCGTTAGAATAATAGGTTTTAAATACGATTAGTGAGGAACAAGGACTTATCCTTCCTTGAAAGTCACAAGATGGAATTTCGGAAAATCCTAATAACCTGAAAGGCAAAAAATCATTTCCATTAATCGTTAATATTGCCTGAGATGATCTCAAAAGGGTAACCACCTCATTTGCCTTATTCATAATATAACTGTCTAAATTTTCGCCGACAGTGGGAATTTCAATATCCGTGTTTGAAATAAATCCATCAACCCTCTGCTTTAGCTCTTTTAGATAAGCTTCATTCCTTAAAACATCAATTCTTCTTTGAGAGTCATACGAATCAGATGCTGGTGCACCGGCCCTTAAATATTCCATCCATTCCAAGAGAGGAGGAAGTTTTCTGAAAATAAAGGGAATCCCTCTCCACAACTCCATATTGTTTTCCTCATAATCGGAGTATTTCTTTATAATTTTTTCCGCCCTAATGGTTTCACAGTACATATTAGTCAGAACTTCTACTGAACAAGAAAGTGCTGTTGGGAGCATGATTTCATTTAATTTTGCCAACCTTCTATTTCTTGCCACCTCTACAATTGCATCTATGGCAGTATTGGTAAGAACCGCCAATCCGCTCATAGCAGAAGAAAGTCCTGGATTTACAAAATAGGAAGCGACATTCAAACCATTTGATATAATTTGGTTAGAAAAATTAAGATAATTATCTGAACAAAATTGAATATCCGGTAGCTTTTGAAACATTTGTTTTAGAGAAGATGCGGCAACATAGTAACCATCCAACTTCCTTGATCTGTTATAAATCGTTTCATCTGCCTCATAAGAACTTTTAGCGCTTATTAGTTGAAGTCTGGCAGAGGATAATTGAGAAATAATTTGGGAAAGGAGCACTGGATCCGTCACAGAATTTAACGCCATTGTTAAATCCTCAATTCTTCTTTCCAATTCAATTACCTGACTTTCCTTAAAAGAAGCGTATGAACTACGAAGTTGGGTTTGAAAATTATAAAGAGAATCTATTAAACCCTGAGAATTTGAACATTTGGGATCCTCAAGAAGCTTCCTAAAGGTAGCTATCATTGTATTTCCGACATTTATTGCATTTTGTGAATAATTCCCGATACTGTTACATTGGGAACCAAACATTTCCAAAAGGGTGTTTGGAAGATTCCTTTGTTCAATTGAAAAAGACTTGATGGGAATCAAAAATAAAATTAAATATTTTAACCACTTAAACACAATTGGCCTTCTTCATTGAACTTAGCTGTGAGTCAGCTATTTCTTATTAATTTAAAAGTCAATACAAGAAAGCTAAGGATAACCTGAACTGAGCCTATAAAAATTTTTAAAATTTACCAAGAGTACCAATGCCCAAATCAGCTCACGCCGCATTAAATCTATTTTTTTTTAAATATTTTAAATCCAACTTTATAAAATAATTAATTTTTATTTATAGTAATTTCACCTTCAAATCATTTTATAATGAATTCTTACATTTTCTT
Source organism: uncultured Bacteriovoracaceae bacterium (assembly GCA_964400895.1). Taxonomy (GTDB): domain Bacteria; phylum Bdellovibrionota; class Bacteriovoracia; order Bacteriovoracales; family Bacteriovoracaceae; genus CAYNWL01. The sequence goes on along the minus strand of CAYNWL010000002.1, from coordinate 224,736 downwards.
AATTCCCATTTTAGAGACTTTGGAATAAAGAAAATGGAAGTTTTAAAATCTTGTTCAAATTTTTGTAGACAAAAGTGCATATGCAAAACGTTTTTGATTTTGATGATTATAGAGAATATTTAAACATTCTGCTTAAAACCAAAGGGCGAGGTGGGAAACTTTATCTGGCAAAAATGATTGGATGTTCCCCAACCCATATATCGAATGTGTTAGGAAAAAAAAGCCCCCTCACTTTAGATCAAGCGGCAAAGATTGTAAAAATAATGAATTTTTCAAAATATGAAGGTCGATATTTTTTCGAGCTTGTTAATTATTCTCGCGCAGGAAATGCCGAGAGAAAAAAAATTGTTAAAGAAATTTTAGGTGAAATAAAAAATGATTGGTCCATGGCCTCTAGATGTAATGGGGATGTTGTTGAAATGTCCGACCAGGATATCCATATCTACTTTAGTTCTAGATATTACATGGCCATCGAAATAATAACATCTATCCCAGAGTACCAAACCCTAGAAGCAATTTGTTCCTATTTTTCAATTACAGAAAAAAGGGCATTAAAAGTCTTGGATTTCTTATGCCAAAAACACCTTATTCGGAAAGAAGGTAATAAATTTATTAGAGGTAATATAGATAAAATTTTTATCAGCAAAAACCAAGCCGTAAAAAATAATTACTTTCGAATTTGGAGAAATAGAGCAATTGATTCTTTTGAAAATCAGGAAGAAAACAATTTACATTTGACTCAAATTCTATCCATTTCCAAAAGAGAAAAAGAGAATATGGGAAAATTAATAGTGGAAAAATTAACTGAGATTCATGAAAAATGTCAGAAAGGGCCATCTGAAATTTTAACTTGTGTTAATCTTGATTTCTTCACGGTAAAATAATTTTTCCTGATTAATTTTGCGATAATATTAAACTGACCCTAACCATTTCTATTTCAAAAACTTTTAAAAAAATCAATTTTACCAGACTTATTTTAAATTAATGTTATTGAGAATCAAAAATTTCGCCTAGATAATCGGAAAAATATCTCAAATTTCTAGGAGAAAATTAATGAACAGAAATAAGATTCAAATCTTTTCCCTCGGCTTTTCCTTATTAGTTTTTCTAATTTTACCGAATTCTTGGGCATGTACACTTAACAATAATTTTTGGAATCCAAGTGGATTTACCAATATAAAAAATTGGGGAGCAGTCGGAGATGGAATTACCAATGATACCACTGCCATACAATGCGCTTTAAATGCAGGTGGAAATCTTTGGGTACCATCTGGTGTTTATATTGTTTCAACCAATATAGCTTTCCCTTCAAATCTTGGGGTGAGAATTAAAGGACAAACCGATACAGCTTCTCCACCAATAATAAAAGGTAGCGTTTTTGGTTTAACTTTTGGTGATACCGCCTATAACAGTACACGATTAAATCCCATCACTATTGAAGATATGTATTTTGATGGCTTAGCGGTTAAAACCTATTGCACTAAATGCTTGGTTACTTTTCAGCGAAATGTATTTAGTAATTCAACTGGAAATGGAAATTATCAGGCAGTGGTTAACTATGGTAATTCAAATTCATTAATTCAATACAATATATTTTTACAAAATCCTGGAACTGCAACTGCGATTACCCTCTATAAAACTAAAAATCTCAAAGTTTTCCAAAATATAGTTGGTTTAAATCTAAACGGTTTTCAATGGATGTTGGATAGTTGGCCAGGAATTCAAGTTTGGAATAATGCCACACTTGATCCTAACTTTTCTCCAAATCCGCTTCTATATACTGTGGGGGAAAAACTACTTGGGTTAAAAAATACATTAAACTTAGGTTATTCCCAGGGTAACTTCCTGGCGGGTCTTTATACAGGCGGTGACACAAATTTAAATATCGATTCCAATATTTTTAATGCAAACCCCGCTACCCCTGGAACAAGAGATCATGCTTCTTATTTAAAGGGAATTAGCGGTCAATATATAAGAAATTGGGTTGGTGGTTGGCCCAATAATGAATATGGTGGAATAAAGGCCAGAAATTTAGCAAACCTTTTAATTGGAGCAAATTACGGTAAAGATACACCTATATTACTTTATGTTTATTCAGATACTACCTACCCTCAGACATTAGACAATGTGGATGTTTGCGGAAACATCATTACTGTTAATAACCCTGCAGCACCTCCAGCTAACCATCAAGGAGTTTGGTTTATGGAAAATGTGCATCCTACCAGTATTTCCAATATCCAAATTTATGATAATACCATTTATGATTATTCTAACCAGGTAGGAGTAATTGTGACTTATCAATCCCCTGTCACTGGCCTTTATCAAAATGAACTTGATGCTTTTAAGGTCTACCCTACGAACATCTTTGCCAATAACTATTTAAGTGTTCCCATATGGCCTACATCCAAACCATATGCAACTGGTAATCCACCTGTAAATAGATGTGCAGGATTAACACCACCATCATATAATGTTCAAAGTTATTAAGGACTTTCCATATATATAAATCCGATCTACTCCTTTTCTTAATTTCTTTGACACAAAATATGAAATTTGCTCGGCATGAAGATATGCCGAGCATTTCTTGAGAGCCCCTACAATTTTCAAATTTCGACCCTGATATTGGCCAAAAGCAAACAATTTTTCTTCCTTATCAAAACTGAGATCATCGATCGGTTATCCCACTTTTCTCCAACAAGTCTTTTCAAGAATAACTAAATTATACGTAATAAAAGGAAAATTCCCTCCCCAACCGAAAATTATTCTAAGGTTTGATTTTTATTTGAGGCCCTTGTCTTTTTCTTATAATAGACCATAAGGACGATAAAAATTATCGGGATAGTCCAAAATGCAACTGTATAAAAAACTTCCAAGCCTGCTGAATGGTCAATATGGGGATGGGTGTGGGGATATAAACGGTCATGAGCATAAGATGTATTTATCATTTTTCGCCTTTTTATGATCTGGTCCTATAGGACCGAATAAAATCCCTATTTTATTATCAAATTTTTTTGTGTTGTTAACGAATTTTTTTAAAGAAGAACAAATAACAGGAATTTTTTTGTTCGTTTCCAGGTTCCACTTTTGGAAGAGGTCTTTTAATTTTTTAAAAATTTTTAAGGCAAATAAATAAAAAACCCCAAAGTCCAAAAAATGAAACTTTGGGGTATGAATTCATTAAAAAATCCTAACTTTATTCTGTAGAGATTGTACAGGTTACTCCTTGAGCATCCGCAGCCGCTTCAAGGTCTAGGTAGCATTTAGCAGCTTGTTCAGCGGTAATTACCATATAATCCTTAATTCCAGTTATTCTGGCTTCAACGGAACAGGCTCCGCCACACATCCAATCTGAACCATTTAGCCCTACACCGGCTTGGCAATTTCCTCCTGGAGCTGATCCAGCTGTAAAAATTTGGTTTCCGGGGAATTTCTGACAGGCAATCATTGGGTATTGCCCAGTCAATACTCCTGAAAATACGGCATCTGTGTTACAGGGGCAAGTAACTGGAGGTGGAGGAGGATTTTCGAAAGGAAAATTTGGTAGACCTGTTCTTTCGGTCCATAACTCTCTAAGCCTTAAACAATTCACTTCATCTGGATTTGAAACATCTTTAAAACAAGAATTATAATAGGCCCTACAAGTACCCCTTGCAGATGATGGCATCACATCCTTGCATGGATCTGGATTTGCGGCATGCAAATTAAGAGACATGCCAAAAAACAAAATTAAACTTAAAAATCTCATCTTTTCACTCCTTAAAAAGTTAGGGGACAATTCCCAAATTAATGTTGATGGTAAAAGGGTAGATATTTTGACTCAGGCTATCTATAACTATTTTTTAAAAATAAGATTTTAAATTTTATATTTTTTATAATTTAAAATTTAGAGAAAAAAGATTTAATCATTCATTTTAGTTGTACCATGGAAAATCACCCCTTCTTCAATAATTAAGCTCGGGGTAACTATGGTACCTTCAAAACGTGCTGGTCGAACAATTTCCACTCTCGATGTGGCCTTGATATTTCCTTTAACGGAGCCGGAAATTAAAATGATATTGGCATTAATATCTGCATTAACCAGGGCACCTTCAGAAATTATCACGGTATCATTGGAAAAGATGGAGCCATTAACTACGCCTGCGATTCGGGCCATACCTTGAAAGGAAAGATTACCCTCAAATTTGGCCCCTTCTTCAATTAAAGCGGACATTTCATTTTCTTGTATTTTGGCCATGAGTTATTCTTTTAATAAATATTCGTAAATATTATTTAATTCACCTTCATTATTAAATTTAATAACTACTTGTCCAGCACCGCCCTTATTGGATGATAGAAGAATATGAAATCCAGTCTTTTGTTCCAGTTTTTGACGAAGAGAGTCTAGGCGTTCATCCATTGTCACAGGGGCATTTTGTGGTTTTTTGGCCCTTTTTTCTTTTTTAAGCTGACGCTCAAGCTCCCTGACAGAGTATTGATCAGCTACGGCCTTTTGGGCAAGACGAAGAATTATATCCCTATCATCTTCAGCTGCTAAAACTTTGGCATGTCCAAAAGAGAGAACATCTTTTTGTAGGAGATCTAGAACTTCACGTGGAAGGCGAAGTATCCGTAAAAAGTTAGCGATTGTTGATCTTTCTTTCCCTAATTTTTTTGCGACTTCTTCTTGGGTAAGTTTAAATTCTTCAATTAAATTATAATAGGCTAGTCCTTCTTCCACGCAGTTTAAATCTGAACGTTGAACATTTTCAATAATGGCCATTATCTTTTTTTCTTTGTCCGTCGCTCTTTTAACAATCACGGGAACTTTGTCCAATCCCGCCATAGTAGCGGCCCTTAATCTTCTTTCTCCTGCTATAAGTTCGAATCCATTATTATTTTCCGAGACGATAATTGGTGAGATAATTCCATTTTCCTTAATGGAATTTGAAAGTTCGACCAACTCATCTTGTTTGAATATTTTTCGAGGCTGATTTGGATTAGGTGTGATTTGAGAAATTGCAACCATCAAAGGTCCAGAAATTTCCTTTGGGGTTGAGGGGGTCGGCTGCACTTCAATTGTTTCTACTTCTTCTTCCATTACTGGAATTGTAGGTGGCACCACAGGTGCCTTTCCAAATAGTGCTGCCGCTCCTCTTCCTAATGCTACTGTAGATTTTTTGTTCATAAATTACATTTCCTTATGCCTGTTGTGAATTTTCTAAATTAGTTTCAGGTGCTTTTGGCTCTATTGTTCTCTCTAAAAGAATTAATTCTTTTGCTAGAGATAAATAGGCTTCTGATCCTTTAGACTCTATATCGTATAGAATAATTGGTTTTCCAAAGCTTGGACATTCTGAAAGCTTTATATTTCTTGGGATTACTGAATTAAAAACTTTTCCAGCAAAATGCGCACGGATTTCTTCTGATACCTGCTTGTGCAGATTATTTCTTGTATCAAAAAGTGTTAAAACAATTCCAGTTAATTCCAATTCAGGATTAACGGAGGAATTTATCATTTCCACAGTTTTTAAAAGCTGAGCTAATCCTTCCATTGCAAAATATTCTGTTTGAAGTGGTACTATAAACCCATTAGACGCTGTTAAACTGTTTATGGTTAAAAGCCCAAGGGATGGAGGACAATCTATAATAATATATTCATAATCATTTAAAATCGGTTTTAAACATTGTTTAAGCTTCACTTCTCTGGCCATCTGACCTACAAGTTCAATTTCTGCACCAACAAGATTTGTATCTGAAGGACAAACATCTAAAAAAGGAAGTTCGGTTTTATAAATCGCCTTAGTTATTGGAACTTCACCAATAATTGCGTGATAAATATTTGAATTTTCAAATGAAGATTTATCAAGTCCAAGTCCTACACTTGCATTTCCTTGAGGATCTAAATCTATTAGTAGAGTTTTTTTCTCAGCTACTGAAAGACATGCTGATAAGTTAATTGAAGTTGTGGTTTTTCCAACGCCACCTTTCTGGTTTACCAAAGATATTATTTTGGCCATAAAGAACCCTCCTTTGTCCTAACTAACTGTAATTACTAAAAAACTATAGCAACTCGTTAAGATTGACAAGATTTTTTTGCCTTACCTTTGATAACTTTTTAGATTTAAACCCAAGTAAAAGCCGACCATCCGTGTGAGGTATTTTAATTATTTTCTCTTCGATAAGCTCCCATTCATTTAGAACAGATTGGAAATCTTCCTTTTGCTCAAGCTGAGGGCCCTTATAAAAAAAGACGGTAATAGGACAGGAATATGAAAGCAAGGGAAGGATCTCTGAGATTTTCCCTACTGCCTTAAAGGTAATCACCACCTCTTTATCAAAAAGAATTTCTTCAAATCTTTTATGATAAACTTTTACGTGTTCCATGTGGAACAATTGAGAAATTTCTCTAACTGCCTTCACTTTTTTATTAGTGGAATCAATTCCTAAAAATTTATACTGAGGGAATTTATAGGCCAGCGGCAAAAGGGGAAAGCCTCCACCAAACCCGATATCCACTAAGACTCCTGCATGCTCTAGTGAAGCTAAAAAAACCTGGCTATCTTCTATGGGCTTAATTGAATCTAAAACTTGTTTTAAATAAAATTCTTCAGGATCCAAAATCCTAGTTAAATTTAATCCTTTAAACCGGGTATTGATTATTTCTAAATATTTTTTCGAAAACTCTTTCAAGCCAAGCTCCCTGCCACAAAAGCCAGAGTCGCAGGACGAAGACCATGGATCCTTTGAAGTTGTCCAAAGGTTTCAGGGCGAACTTCTTTAATTCTCATCCGACATTCATTGGAAATATTGGGCGAATTACAAATCTTCTCCCAATTAATTCTTTTTTTACCAAATCTAATGATTCTTTCATTCTCTTGGTTGGCCCGAAGAATATATCCTTCATATTTTTTTGAAATAGCAACGGCTACAATCACAGATTCTAAGTAACTTAGCCCCAATCTTAAAATTTCCTTTTTTAAAGCTTCAACTGGATCTATTTTTGAGCGCCTTAAAAGAGAACTGAGATTTATATTTTCCTCAATTGGGCCATAATTTTGTTCCTTGAAATAATTCTTCATTTCTTCATTTGATTTCAAGATAGTTTTATCGCAAAATTTATCTAATTCATCGAATTGCTGAATATAATCTTCCTGAAACCTATCTATTTCTAAATTTAAACCCAAAGATTTTCGATATTTAAAAATTCTATTGATAGTATTGTCTTCTCTAATAAAAAGTCTGTTTTCAGACCTTGCAGTAAAAAGTCTGTAAGGCTCATCTCTTCTATTTGAGATTAAATCTTCAACCATTACTCCGATGTAAGACTCATTTCTATCTAAAACCACTGGATCTTTTCCCAAAAAGGCACAAGAAGCGTTCATTCCCGCCATAATTCCCTGTCCCGCTGCTTCCTCATATCCTGAAGTTCCATTAACCTGGCCTGCAAAATAAAGACCAGGAATATCTTTGTACTCTAAAGATGAGGATAATTTCGAAGTATCCACCACATCATATTCAACAGCATACCCATAAACCAATATTTTTGCGTTTTCTAGGCCTTCAATGGTTGCCACAAAGTCTTTTTGGACATCTTTTGGAAGAGAAGAACTTATCCCGCTTGGATAAATTGTCTGAAGTCCTAATCCTTCTGGTTCAATAAACACATGATGGTTGTTTCTTTGAGGATATCGAAACGCCTTATCCTCAATACTTGGACAATATCTAGGACCTACACCTTTAATCTGACCATTAAAAATTGGGGATCGCTCCTTATTGTTTCTAATAATTGTTAATGTCTTTTCATTTGTTCTGGCCAAATAACATGATACCTGTTCCAGGTTCCTTGTGGATGGGTTATGCATACAATGGAAGTTTCTAGCTGAAGGATCAGATTCCTGAATCTCTAGTTTTGAAAAATCAATGGTATCTTTATCGAGACGAGGGGGAGTTCCAGTTTTAAATCTTGCTGGTGTAAGTTTTATTTGTGAGAAAATATCTGCAAGCCCGTTTGAAGGCTCACATTTAAACCTCCCTCCATTTTCTTGTTCCTCACCAGTATGCAGCCTTCCGTTTAAAAAAGTTCCAGTGGTTACCACTAACTTCGATGAAAAAATACTCTCCCCATTTTGAAGTTCCACATGGAACAATTCACCAACTTTTAGAACTTTTACTGCTTTTTCACGAATAATAGTTAAGTTTTTTACTTGGGTTAATAGTAATTCCGCATTCTTAGAATATGCTTCCTTATCAACTTGGACTCTAGTGGATCTTACTGCATGACCTTTAGACTCGTTTAAGGTTCGGTATTGTATAGCAGAAAGGTCTGCTATTTTTCCCATTAAGCCACCTAGTGCATCCAATTCTCGAACCACCTGGCCCTTGCCGACTCCCCCAACTGAAGGATTACAGGGTGTAGAAGCTAATGGAACATTTTTTAAACTTAGAAGACCAACCTTTAGTCCAAATTGGCAGGAGATATACGCTGCTTCTATACCAGCATGACCTCCTCCCATCACTAAAATATCAAAATTTGTCTCCATGAGTTACTTTCCTATACAAAAATTTGAGAAAATTCTAGTTAGGATATCCTCTGGTGAAACAATTCCAATTAAATCGGAAACCTTATTGCCCAAAAGGTTTAGTTCTGAAGATAGGATTGCTACATCAGTCTCTTTGTGGGTAAGCTTTTGAAATCTAAGGGTTTTTTGGAAAATATCCCCAATCACATGACGGTGTCTTTCCACTAAAATAGGGTTATTTTTTGAAAGTTCCTTAAATTTATTAAAAATTTCTCCCTTAATCATTGGTCCTATAGGACCACTACTATCTGGTCCCATAGGACCACTTTTCAAATCTGGTCCTATAGGACCAAATGAAGCATTAATTATTTTTGGATTACCAGAAAAATTAAAGTTTTTCGTTGAGAAGCCTTCTAGATCGGCGTGTGTGAATACAACTAAATCAACAGAAATATCCTTTAAAAGGTGAAATTCTGCTTTATCAAAAGGATTAATTACAAGGATTTTAAAAAATGCATTGCTTATTTGGTCGAAGGCCTTCTCAATTCCCACCTTCTCAATTTGATCAACTGTCTCTCTAATTCCAGCCGTATCGATTAATTTAAAATTGGTATTCTCAATAAATAGAGGCTCGGAGACATAATCTCTAGTTGTTCCTGCAGTACTGGAGACAATAGATCTATTATTTAGGAGCAAATGATTAAATAGTGAGCTTTTTCCAGCATTAGTTTGTCCAAGTAAAACAATCGTTGGGGTTAAAAGAGAATTTACATCGGATCTAGTTCTTTCATATAGGTGATTAACTAGATGGCAAAAGTCTTCTAATGCTTCATTAAATTCTCTTTGAGCATTTTCCTCGCCCATATCTTCTAAAAAATCGATCGAAAGTTCCAAGGAACTCTTTAGTCGCAAGAAAAGGTCAAATAAATCACGATATTTTTCTGAAAGTTCACCCCTTAGGGTTGCCATTCCTTCATCAAAGGCCAAGGAGGATTGAGCATTAATTAATAAATCCAATCCCTCGACCTGGGAAAGATTCATTTTTTTATTTACCAATGCCCTATAAGTAAATTCCCCTGGATATGCCATCCTGATTTTTTCATCTTTTGTGAAGAATTCTAATATCCTTCTAATATTTAACTGATTGCCATGGACATCTATTTCCAGGATATTTTCACCATTATAGCTTTGGGGACTTTTAAAAAAGGTACATACCGCCTCATCTAATAGGATTTCTGATCCAATTTCTAAAATTGAAGCCTTTCTAGGAAAAAGTGAGGTGATATCTTGTATAAAATAATTTTTTAAATCACTTAATTCTTTAAAACCGGAAATTCGGATCTTACCGATCGCCGAATTAGATGTGGTCGGAGTTGAACAAGCAATTATTGGTTTTCCATCATCTAAAAAAATCATCAGTTGGTGGTTCTATAAACCCAAAATTGTTGGATGATCCCAAAAAGAGTTGAAACAAAAATATAAAGCACTAGCCCTGATGGAAGATCCTTCATAATAAAACCAAAAATCAGAGGCATAAACATCATGATTTTCTTTTGAGTAGGCTCCATGGTGGTTGTAGGAGTGTATTTTTGTTGTAGCCACATGGCCGCTGTCATTAAAACAGGTAATACAAAAAAGGGATCTTTATGGGATAGATCTTTTATCCAGAAGATATAAGGAGCTCCAACAAGTTCAATGGCCTCCCCCAAAACTTTATAGAAGGCAAAAAATACTGGCATTTGAATTAAAATTGGAAGACATCCACCTAGAGGATTTGCTCCTGCCTTTTTAAATAAGGCCATGGTCTCCTTTTGCATTTTCTGAGGATCGCTTTTATATTTTTCCTTAATTTTATTTAACTCTGGTTGAATCTCCTGCATCTTCTTCATGCTTTTGAAGGATTTGTATTGGAGAGGATAAGTGATTGTCCTAATAAGAAGAGTTAAAACAACTATGCACCATCCATAATTAGGTATCCAATTATAGAAAAACTGAAGACCTCGAAGAATTGGTACTGCCAAAATTCCAAAAACTCCAAAATCTACAGCCAATTTGAGGTTATCTCCCATTTTGGTTAGTTCATCATAGTTTTTAATGGTGAATAAAAAATCACCTTTAAAATCCGTGGTGGGTTCTGCTAAATCCACAGTCATCGTATTGGAATCTTCAACAGCATTAACCTTGGCCTGCAATTTTTCAGGTAGAATAAAAGTGGCCAGATGAAACTTATGATCTATACCTACCCATTTAACTTTTTCTTCATCATTAAAAGACTTATTTACCGCATGCCTTTGCGTTGATTTTGTCAAAAAGATAAATTCCCTATGTTTCCTATTTTCTCCTTCTTCCTTAAAACTTCTAAACACTAGTCGGTATTTGTAAGGTGTGGTGGACTTTAAAGAAAGTGAAAGCCTTCCATTTTCTAAAATTTTACCCGAAACATTAATTCCTAAACCTTCAGCCACTCCTGAGATTTCATTTGGGGAGACATTGGAAAAATTTACTTTTAAAACTTCAGCCTTTTGTGTTTGGGAATTTACTACCTCTATAGAAAAAGGATTTCCCACTCCCACGACCTCTTTAAAGGTCCTTTTTGAATTCGAAGAGAATACATCAGCTACTGTTAAATCATTTGCCAGTGAATAGATTTCCTGACCCCTTTCTAATTTATAAAATTGTTTTTCAAAAGGTAATGCTTGGGTTGATGGTTTTGTTTCCTGGGCCTTAGTGACTTGTGATGCAGTTTCTTGGGCTTTTGGTTGCTCTACATGTTTTGGGGCAAAGAAAAATTGCCAGGCAAAAAGGATAACTGCTGAAAGACCTATGGCCATAACCAAATTTTTTGAATCATTTTGCATATTTATTTTCCTTATAATCTAGGAACAGGATCCTCTCCACCTTTATGGAAAGGATGACATCTCAATATTCGCATTCCCGAATACCACATTGCCTTATAAAATGGAAATCTTTGAAAGCATTCCTCCGCATAATGAGAGCAACTGGGATAAAATCTGCATCTATGCCCAAAAAAAGGTGAAATAACTAATTGGTAGACCTTAATGGGAAAAATAAAAATATATTTTATCATCCTTTCCTAGAAAGCTTTGATAACCCTTCTATAAAGCTCTTTTTTAAAACTGTTTCTGCTTCTTCTTTAGTTTTATTTTTTTTATAAAGATAGGGGTTAACCACCACTAAGATGTCTAATCCAAGCTTTTTATCTGCCTTTAGCCTAAAAATTTCCCTTAGGATTCTTCTGGTTCTATTTCTTAAAACCGCATTACCTAATTTTGTAGAAATACTAAACCCTATTCTGGAAATAGATTCTCCCTTCTGGGAAGGTCTAAAATAGATTCTTAGATAGTTATCCGAAATCAGGACACTATTTTTTTTAAGATAATTAAAATCATTGGCCGATAAAAGGCGATAGTTCTTTCCAAATTCCAGACCGGCCATGAATTGACTATTTAGATCCTGTGGAAACTGTTAGCCTTTTTCTGCCTTTAGCTCTTCTTGCTGAAAGTACTGATCTTCCACCAGGAGAGGCCATCCTCTTTAAAAAGCCGTGAACCCTTAATCTTTTTTTCTTTTTTGGCTGCCAAGTTCTCTTCATAAATAATCCTTACCGCTTCATTTCATTTTGGAAGGTTTAGATTTACAGATGCTTTTTAAAAAGGTCAACCTTATAGGGCAAAAATAACGCATTAATTTCAAATTCTTAGACAAGGGCATCCTTGAATTTGGAAAAAAAAACATGCTAAAAATTTCTTATAAAATGAACGAAGAATTTCCATTTGATAAATTTTTTAACATGGCCGAAAAGGAAATCCCTAATAAAAACAGGGATTTAAGCCATTTATTGACCAAAGAAGCTCCATCTAATGACGGTCTTTTTGACCAAATTTTGGAAAATTTAAAACTTAAATTAGATTTTCAGAATTATTTAACATACTTTGAAAAAAATCTATCCTTTGATTCCTTGTCCGGTAACCAAGTTATTTTTAAGGTTCCAACTCCATTTATAAAAAACACAATTGAAAAAGAATTTATGGACCAATTTCAATCGGCCATTGAAGATACTATGGGCCGAGGGTTTGAAATTATTTTAAAACTAACCGCTCCCATATCTTCTGGGGAACAGCCTTTTTTATTTCCCAAATCATCATCAGTACCTATTGAAAAAAAGAAAAAAACTGCAGCCGATCTTAGATTTACCCTCACCCCTGAAGATCTCCAAAACCAAGTGGATTCCGCTTTCTTGCAACATATGAATCCTCAAGAACAAGGGATAGTGATTGATCCTGCAAAAACCTTTGATAATTATGTAGTAGGCCCCTCCAATAGTCTCGCGGTTGCTGCCGCTAAAGCAGTGTCCCAAAAACCTGGAAAAGATGGAAAATATTTTTCTCTCTATATCCACAGCCCTTCAGGACTTGGAAAAACCCACTTACTCCATGCCATTGGAAATGGAATTAAAATGAATTACCCCCATATGGCCATAAAATTGACCACTGGACGGGACTTTATGAATTCTTACGTCGAATCCATAAAGAATAATAACGTAAATAGCTTTAGAAAAACCTATACGGAAAAAGTGGATATCCTAATGATAGATGATATCCATGAATTAAAGGATAAAACGCAGACCCAAAATGAGTTTTTCCACATATTCAATGAGCTTCATAGAAATGGAAAGCAACTCATTTTCACCTCGGACAAATCCCCTAAGGAAATTGATGGAATGGAGGAAAGAATTAGAACCAGATTCCAATGGGGGTTAGTGGTCGACATCCAAAAGCCTGATTTTGAGACTCGGTTGGCAATCCTTAAACGAAAGGCATTAGAACTAGACCTTCACGTTCCAGAAGATATCATTACATTAATAGCCCAAAATACCCAAAGCTCAAATTCCATTAGGGCCCTTGAGGGTTGTTTAATGAAACTTTCTGCTTATGTTGATATCCACAAGGTTGAGTTAGACCTTGATATTGTAAAGGAGCAGTTAAATATTCAAGAAGATTCTGGATCTGAAAGATCGGTAGGTCTTGAAGATTTAGCAAAAGCTGTTGCACAATTTTTTAAAATTCCTCTTGCTGATTTAAAATCAAAATCCCGTTCAAAAGAAATAGCTCATGCCCGCCATATTGCTATGTTCCTTTCAAGAAAGATTCTTCGTGCAACACAGCAAGAAATTGGCCAATTTTTTGGTGGCCGGGATCACACCTCAGTTATTCATGCATCCCAAAAAATTCAAGAACAACTGGAAATCGACCAAGAGCTTTCCAAAACAGTCAACGAAATTGAACGGATGCTTTAACTCAAAGCAGAGTTTTCCACAATTACTCACAATTGCTCACAATTTTTGCGTCTTTATCACGCGCTAAATAAAAAGTTTTCCACAAAGAATTGTGTGTAACTACCAAAAGACACTGCAGCAATCAGGAAAAAAGTTTTCCACAAAGTTGTCCACAGGCCATTGTGAGTAATTTCAATATGATTTTTCCCTTTAATTTTAATATCTTAAAAAGTTTTCCACAATTACTCACAATTCATTTTTTTGTAACGCAAACAATCTACGTATATTATTTCAAAAGTTTTCCACATTGTGAGTAAAATTGTGGATAACCGCCCCCCTTTATACGGGGCGATATTTTTTAAGAACTGCGTTGTGCAAAACTATGTGAGAAGTTTTGTGGAAAAACCTTCAAATTTGTGGAAAACCCCTTAATCTCCGAACCTAAAAAATTTTTCCTCTTAAGTTGTACACAACTTTTCACAATTAGAAATTGAAGTAACTAATTGAAATTAATATATTTTTTCTAGTTTTCCACTTTTCCACAATATATTAATAATAGTATTTAATTAATATATATAAATTTAATAATACCCTTCGATTGATAAACACCAATTTTATCGTTAAAAATTAATATCCATTCGATTAAAAGAGGAAATTCATTCATGTTGGCCCAAATCCAAACCGAACTTTTAAGAAACGATCTAAATAAAATATTGTCTGTTGTAGATAAGAAAAATGCTCGTCCGATCCTATCCTACACACTACTTTCTGCACATGATAGTCAATTAGAATTTTCAGCCACAAATATGGAGGTATCAGCAAAGGTTGTTACTGAAGCAAATGTGCAAAAGCCTGGGACTTATTGTGTAAATGCCAGAAATATATATGACATAGTTAGGGAACTACCAAACGGTGAAATCACTTTTGAAATGACTGAAGGATCTAACTATTTAAATTTAACATGCAATAATATCCGCTATTCACTTTTGGTTTATAACCATGAAGATTTCCCACAACTTAATTTTAACAAAGTAGAAAACGAATTTACCCTTAAATCAGAACAATTATTGGATATTATAAATAAAACCTCACATGCCATTTCTCTTGATGAAACAAGGGTTTACCTAAATGGTATTTATATGCAGGAGATTGAAAACCGCATTCGTGCGGTGGCTACAGACGGCCATAGACTCTCTTTGCTTGAGACTAATACAAATATCAATCACGATAGCAACTCCCCACTGATGACAGGAATAATTGTTCCTAGAAAGGGTGTATTTGAATTGAAAAAGATAGCGGAAGCCTACCCTCAGAAAGATTTGAAAATTTCTGTAGATGAGTCCTTCATTTATGTGAATGCACAGGATAAATATTTTCTTTCCATAAGACTAATCGCTAGAGAATACCCTAAATACCAGGCAGTAATACCAGCAAAAACCACTTTCTCTTTCACGACAGACAGAAACACTTTTGCCGATGCCATAAAACGAATTAAAATTATGTCCAATGAGAAATCCAATGGAGTGAGGATCAAGCTTAGAAATAATGGAATGACCATATCAGCGAATCACCCTTCCTTTGGTGAAGCCAATGAAGATATTACTGGTGAGTACTCAGGGAAAGAGATGGAAATCGGCTTTAATGCCAGATATTTGTTGGATGCACTTTCCTCTTTAGAAGAAGGCCGAATTAATTTGGAATTAAATAACGAGTTAAGTCCAATAATCATAAAATCAGAATCTGCTCCAAATCACTTAGGCATCATCATGCCTTTGAAATTATAAAATGGGTTTTTCCACAAATGCCCATAATGTTGTGAATAATTTTTAATGGAAGGCCTTAAAATAACCGCGCTCCAAGTAAAGAATTTTAGAAATCTTCAAGAGGAGATAATAAAATTCGGTCCAAGTATAAATTGCATCGTCGGAGAAAATGGAAACGGCAAAACCAATATCCTAGAGGCCATATATTTTATCTCCACAAAAAAATCTTTCCGTAAAAAAGCGAGTTTTCCACAAATATTAAGCATTGATGGTGAAAAACCGGAAATAATAATCAGTTCAACTTTTATTGACAAAAATCAAGATAGCATAAGCCTAAGTGCCAAGGTAGAACATAAGAACCTAAATTGGTTTATAAACGGACGTCCATCAAAAAAAGCACTTCCTTTTAAAGTAGTTTTTATTAATCCTTTTGATTCTTATGGATTTCATCAGGAGGCAAAAGCAAGAAGACATTTTTTTGATTATCACATAGGGCTTATCTCCGATTCTTATAAGAAAACCCTTTCAAGATATAATATTGCAATAAGGCAAAGAAATGCGCTTCTTTCACAAAGGCCATATCGTTTTTTGGAACAAATATTGGCAATCGATGAACAACTAAGTGTGGATATTTCCCGACTAACCGAAGGTCGTTTGAGCTTTATAAAAGATATTGCTCCGTTTCTTAATGCGAATTTTAAAGAAATGTTTTCAGAAGAACATACTTTAAAAATTAGCCTGGAGAGTAAATTTATAAATAAATCACCTCCAGAAATCTTGGAACTGCTTAAAAATAGGCTTCCGGAAGATGAAAAGAATAAACATAGTTCAATTGGATCCCATAGAGACGATTATTTGGTATTTTTAGATGGTTTAAGCACTTTTGAATACTCTTCCCTAGGACAGCAAAAAATGTCTTATTTAAGCCTCTTATTTGCCTATATAGAGTACTTCAGGTATAAGTTTAGCTCTTATCCAGTTCTTTTAATTGACGATGTTTCTGGTGAACTTGATGGGTTGCGTTGGGAAAGGTTGGTGCAATACCTGAGAAAAAGAAATTTCCAAGTTTTTATCACCACTGCAAACGAGAGTTTCAAACTGGAATTGGAAAAAATCGAAGGGACAAATAGAATTAAAGTCGTTTCCGGGTTTATGATTAATGAAAACTAGGTTGGAGTTTTAATTGAACGAAAAGGAATCAATTTCAAAAGTAGGAAGTAGTTATACAGCAGATCAGATCAAGGTATTAGAAGGCCTAGATGCTGTTAGAAAAAGACCTGGGATGTATATTGGTGATACAACAGTTAGGGGTTTGCATCACCTAGTCTATGAAATTGTAGATAATGCTGTGGATGAAGCCCTCGCAGGTTATTGCACCAGAATTGAAGTTTCCATCAATGTAGATAATTCCATTACTGTTACCGATGACGGAAGGGGTATTCCCGTTGGAATTCATTCAACTGAAAAAGTTTCTGCAGCTGAGCTTGTTTTTACTAAGCTACATGCTGGAGGAAAATTTAACGAGGAAGGTGGGGCCTACAAAGTCTCTGGAGGTCTTCACGGAGTCGGTGCGGCAGTTGTTAATGCTCTTTCAAAATGGGTTCATGTTGAAATTAAAAAAGATGGTAAAATTCACGAAATAACATTTGAATATGGGAAAACCAAAGAACCAATTAAAGTTACTGGCAGTTTGGATGATACAAAAATTAGTGGAACAACCGTAACTTTCAAACCAGATAATGAAATTTTTGATACCCATGAATTTAGTTATGACACCTTGGCAAATAGGTTCCGGGAGATGGCCTTTTTAAATAGAGGCTTAAGGATTGTTCTAATTGATAAAAGGACAGAAAAAACAGAAACATTTTTTGCTGAAGGTGGAATCGTAGAATTTGTTTCATGGATAAATCGAGCGAAAAATCCTATCCATAAACCTATTTATTTTATTCAATCAAAAGAAGATTACGAAGTAGAAGTTGCACTTCAATGGACCAACTCCTACAACGAAGTAATCTCAAGTTATGCAAATAATATCAGCACACCTGAAGGCGGGACCCATGTGTCCGGTTTAAAAACTGCATTAACGAGAGTTTTAAACGCCTACGCCAAAGATAATAATTTATTAAAAGGTATCAATGTATCCCTAACCGGTGAGGACATGAGAGAGGGGCTTTCAGCGGTAATCTCAGTAAAGTTGAAAGAGCCTCAATTTGAAGGACAAACAAAATCGAAGCTTGGAAACTCCGAAGTTGAAGGAATTATGAATTCAATGATCGGTGAATCCTTAAAAACTTTCCTAGAAGAAAATCCTAATTTGGCAAAATCGATTATTAAAAAATCTGTTGATGCAGCGGCAGCCAGAGAAGCGGCAAGAAAAGCAAGAGAGTTAACTCGAAGAAAATCAGCATTAGATTTTGGCGGGCTTCCAGGAAAAATGGCCGATTGTCAGGAAAAAGATCCCGCTAGATGTGAACTCTATATAGTGGAAGGGGACTCAGCGGGTGGATCAGCAAAACAAGGAAGAAATCGGGAAGTTCAAGCCGTTCTTCCACTTAAGGGTAAAATATTAAACGTGGAAAAAGCACGATATGATAAAATGCTTTCCAACAATGAAATCAAAATGCTGATTCAGGCTATTGGAACCGGTATTGGAAAAGACAATTTTGATATATCAAAAACCAGATATCATAAAGTGGTCATAATGACCGATGCGGACGTGGATGGATCCCACATCCGAACACTTCTTCTGACCTTATTTTATCGTCAGTTACCTGAGCTTATTGAGAAAGGATATCTCTATATTGCACAGCCACCTCTTTATAAATACAAAAAAGGTAAAACCGAAAGCTATTTGAAAGATGATCCCGCTTTAGAAAAATATCTGATCACCAATTGTCTAACTGGTTCCAAAGTAATGGCCGATGGAAGATCTTTTCCTGAGGAGGATGCCAAAAATTTGGTTAACAAATATAACTCATATTCTAAAAAACTTCAGAGTTATGATAACCACTTTGATTCCATGCTTTTGAAAAAATTAATTGAGGAATCAAACTTTAATAATGAAACCTTTAAGGACTTGGGTAAATTATCGGCAGAAATTGATAAACTTAAGATTTACTTTAAAGGAAAAGAAAACGAATCCTTAAAAAATTATAGTTTTAAAGTTAATACTGAAAAGGAAACCCACCACAATTTTGTTGAAATAACAGTAAAAACCTCCGCAAGAACCAAGAAATTTAGGTTAAATGGCGCCTTCTTTACCTCTGCCGAATATATGGATCTTGAAAATAGTTTTGAGGGTGTAAAAACCTATCTTAATTCAAAGTTTGAAATTTCCCTTTCTGAAAAAGAGAACAGAAATTTCAACAATCTAAAAGATTTCGCTAGTTTCGTGGTGGAAAGTGGGAAAAAGGGCGCTTACATCCAACGGTATAAAGGTTTGGGTGAAATGAACCCTGAGCAGCTTTGGGAAACAACCATGGATCCTGCAAGAAGAACCCTTCTACAAGTAAAAATTGAAGATAGCATTGAAGCAGATCAGATATTCTCTGTTTTAATGGGTGATGAGGTAGAACCTAGAAGGCAATTTGTTGAAGAAAATGCCTTAAATGTTAAGAATCTATCTATTTAGGTAAATTATGTCAGAGCAAAATATAGTGAGTGAAAATATTGTAGGTGTAACAATCCGTGATGAGATGAAGGATTGCTATCTCGATTATGCCATGTCGGTTATCGTTGGCCGAGCTCTTCCTGATGTCAGGGATGGTTTAAAGCCAGTTCACCGACGTGTCCTATATGCAATGCACTCGCTTAATAATGTCCATAACAGACCTTATTTAAAATCTGCAAGGGTTGTTGGGGATGTAATCGGTAAGTATCATCCACATGGTGACTCAGCAGTTTATGGAACCATGGTAAGGTTGGCCCAAGATTTTTCCATGAGATATCCCTTAATCGACGGACAGGGAAATTTTGGCTCCATTGATGGAGATAACGCCGCAGCGATGAGGTATACCGAAGTAAGAATGGATAAAATCTCGGAAGAGTTATTATCTGATCTGGAAAAGGACACTGTAGATTGGGGTCCTAACTATGATGATTCTCTTGTAGAGCCACAAGTTCTACCTACTAGAATTCCCAATCTTTTAATAAATGGGTCATCAGGGATAGCTGTTGGGATGGCCACAAATATTCCACCTCACAATTTATCCGAAATTACCAAAGGTTTAATGGTCCTTTTAGATAATGAAGAAATCACCATTGGTGAATTAATGGAGCATATTCCTGGTCCAGATTTTCCTACCGCTGGGGAAATTGTAGGTACAAAGGGAATAAGGGACGCTTATAAAACTGGAAAGGGTGTAATTCAAATTCGCGCAAAATGGGAAGTAGAAGAATATAAAAAAGAAAGGCAAAGAATTGTAATTACCCAACTTCCCTATCAAGTTAATAAAGCAAAACTAATCGAAGATATTGCCAGGCTGGTAAATGAAAAAGAGGTTACGGGAATCTCTGATATAAGAGATGAATCCAACCGATTAGGGATTAGAATCGTTATTGAAGTAAAAAAAGATGAAATTCCAACCGTAATTATTAACCGTTTATTTAAGGGAACTCAGTTACAAGTATCTTTTGGAATTATATTTTTATCCCTAAGCAATGGAATGCCTAAAGTTATGGATTTAAAAGAGCAACTTGTTTGCTTTTTAGATCACCGACGGGAAGTAGTAATTCGCAGAACAGTATATGAACTAAAAAAGGCCCAAGAGCGCGCTCACATTTTAGAAGGGTTAAAAATAACCATAGAAAATGTTGATGCCATTATAAAACTAATAAAGGAAGCAGCTGGTCCAGATGTGGCCCGCGAGCAATTGATAAAGAGATTTTCACTTTCAGAAATCCAGGCCCAGGCAGTCCTTGAAATGCAACTTAGACGGCTTACCGGTCTGGAGAGAGATAAGATTCTTAAAGAATATCAAGAAGTAGTGGCCTTAATTGAACATCTAAAAGGCGTTCTTGCCGATGAAACTAAAATCAAGGGAATCATAAGGTCTGAACTTTCAGAGATTCTGGAAAAATACGGTGATAAGAGAAAAACTGAAATCATTCCTGAAGCCGAAGAAATTGTTATGGAAGATATGATCAAGAAAGAAGATCAGATCGTAACAATCACTCACAAGGGCTATATCAAGCGAATGGCAATGGATACTTTTAAGACTCAAAAAAGAGGTGGAACAGGAGTAAAAGGCGCCGAGGGGGCGGATGATGATTTCTATACAAATATTTTTGTTGCTGATACCCATTCCAATTTATTGTTCTTTACCTCCAAAGGAACTGTATTTTCCCAAAAGGTTTACTCAATTCCGGAAGCTGGACGAATAAATAAAGGAAGAAATATTGCCAATATAATTCAAGTTCCGCCTGGAGAGAAAATAAAAGAAGTGCTTTGTGTCTCAAATGATATGGAAGGAAAATATTTAATTTTCTGTACCGAAAGAGGAATTGTTAAGAAAACAGATTTCACCGATTACAAAAAAATCAAACAAACCGGTATCAGAGCGATTAAAATCCAAGATGGAGATTCCATCCTTAATGTACGGGTAACCGATGGTTCCAAAGACGTTCTTTTATGCGCTTCCTCCGGGAAGATAATTAGATTTTCAGAAACAGATTGCCGACCAATGGGAAGAGTGTCTCAAGGTGTTAAAGGGATTACTATAGACGATAACGAGAAAATTATTGGCATGGAAATAATTGATGATAGTGTCGAAATTTTATCAGTTACCCAAAATGGATTTGGCAAACGAACCATAGCCTCAGAATATAGAAAACAGTCTCGTGGTGGGAAGGGAATATTGGCCATGAAATTGACTGATAAAAATGGTGAAATTGTTCAAATCAAACCAGTGACTGATAAAGACGATCTAATGATTATTACTGATAAAGGCCAGGTAATCAGGACAAAAATATCAGGAATCTCTCTTCTTGGACGAACTACTCAGGGAGTGAAAATAATCAGATTGAAAGAGGGTGAAAAAGTTGTTTCTGTCGAGAAAGTCTTTGATCCTGAAGCGGACGTGGATGTGGAAACTTGAAGTTTGTCCTTTTAATTTGGTTTCTAATATCATGCGATCTTTCCCCTAAATTGCAGCAGGAAATTCTAAAGGCACAGGATTTAATTTCTAAAGGTGAATATAAAAACGCCACTGGCCTTTATGAAAAAATTCTCACAATGAACATGTCCCCGGATCTTAAAGTAAAGATCCTTTATCAAGTAGCAGATTTATACAGCATTTTTTTGGGAGATGTGGAAAACGGCAAAAAATATTATAACAAAATTTTTGAATATACAGGAAATGTATCAGAACAGGTAAAGGCCCTTGAACGATTAGGGGAACTAAATTTTACTTACCTGAAAAATTATAAGGAAGCACTTTATACATATGAAAAACTACTTAATTTGGACGTACCTGGCCTAGATCGTGACTTTTTTGAATTGAGGGTGGCCCTCTCCTATTTCAATTTAAAAAATTATGAGCAGGCAAAAGCTGATTTTGAAAAAATCTCCCAAAATAAGGGACACCAATATTGGGTAATATCCATTTATTACTTGGGTTTAATCCAATTTAAGAAAAGCGAATGGCAGGATGCTGTGGATATCTGGAAAAAATATTTGGAAGTGGAAACCAGAAAAGACAAAATTGTTGAAATTAGATATCTGATGGCAAATGCCTATGAAACCATGGAAAACCTAAAGGAAGCTTATGCCATTTATTACTCCCTTTTAGGAGAATATCCCAATACACAGGTAATTCAAAATAGGCTTAGGGCCGTCTATCAAAGAAAAGTTTCACGAAAAAGATAAGTTATTTAGAAAAATTACATTTAATAAGATTATTAGCTGGGTCTGATTCATAATCAATTGGAATCGTTTTAAAAACTGTTTTTGAACCATAAAACCCCTTTCCTTGTTTTTCAAAGGTAAATTTAAGGTTAAATAATCCGGTTTTTTTTACTGGATCATAAGATAGGTTACTTAAGGAAATATTTTTAATTATTACCAAGTTATTTCCATACTTTAAATTGGTTAAAAAAATCGATTTTCCACGATGGTTTTTAATTTCAGGTATAAGTAGGCCTTCAGCGATTGGCCCTAACCCCAGAAAGGATTGCATGCATGAATCAGGTTCCTGTAAGACCTTTTTCGATGCACTAATTATGGAGTTTATTTCTTCATTAATCTCATTAGTTTTGGACTCTTTTCTGGAATTTATGTTTGTCTGGATAATACCCATAAAGGCAACTGCAAATAAGGTTGCCGCCATAAGTATTTCTAAAAGGGAAAATCCTTTAGAGTTAATTTGTAATCTCCTCTTAATTTATAATATCTAATTATTGATTTAACACAAATGAAGTGCCAATCTCATATTAATGGTTAAAGCATTTATGCTTATTTTTTTATCCCTCAGATTATATGGGCAAGATTCACCATATGATTTAAAATTTGACCTGGATAAAAAAAGAACTTTTATCTTTCCTCCACTTATTTCCACAATTTTGCCAGGTTTTGATCAATATTTTGAAAAACAATCAAATTATGGTTTCCCCTACACTGCTACAGCTGTAGTTGGTGTCGGGATACAAATGGGATTTCATAATTACAGTGACTATTCTTTGGATTCACAAAATAACAATGCCAGAATGTATCAACTGGGAGGAGAATTCTATAAAGTTGCAGGGGGTTTAAGTTCTTATCACAGCTTTAGGACTGCTGTTAAATCCAGGAAAGAAGATTTCCCCTATTTAACGGTAGAGGAAACTCCGATGGATCTTCTGTTATCACCAATTAAATTTAGTTATTTATCAAGGCCCACAACTTATTTGGGAATTCCCGGGGTTTTGGTTTTAAATGCGATTATTGGAGCTTTGATTTATCCAGAAGAGTTAGATAATCGCAGTTCATCCTGGCATTTTAATGTGGGGGATCTGTTTTTTTCTGCTACCCTGTCTGCAGGGGCCGGCATCAGTGAAGAGGCCTTCTTTAGAGGATGGATGATGCCTACAACCAATTATTATGTGAAAACACCTTGGGTTAGTAATTTAATCACATCCATACTTTTTGGTGCTGCACATTTAGGCGGAGATAATACCTTCCCCCTCCCCCAGGCTTTGGCCGGATATTATTTTGGGTGGGTGGCTCAAAGAAATGATTGGGGGATTGGTGAGTCAATTTTTATTCATACCTGGGTGGATGTGATCGCATTTTTAGTAGGTTACGCAACTGGCCCAGGCCAAAATAAGGATCATGTTCTTTATTTACCAATTAATTTTTCATTCTAAAGTGGATTGTGGTAGCTTACCCATAATATTAACCAAGTTACTGGCCCTTGAGATTTTTTGTCAGGTATCTGTCTAACTTCTCCATGTAGCATAGTAATTAAACCCAAGAGGAGAGACCTTAAAATGGGAAGAAAATTGTACGTAGGAAACCTTGCTTATTCAGCAACAGAACAAACTTTAATCGACACTTTTTCACAATGTGGAACCGTCGATTCTGCAAAACTTATCATGGATAGAGACACCAACAGATCAAAAGGTTTTGGATTTGTTGAAATGTCCACCGATGAGGAAGCTCAAAATGCAATTGAGCAATTAAATGGAAAGGAATTAAATAACAGAGCACTTACCGTAAGTGAAGCTAGACCAATGGCCCCTAGAACTCCAGGGAATAACAGAGGTCAAAATAACAGAACCAGATACTAATTATTCTTAAAAAATTTGAAAAATTGCCTCAATTCTGGAAATAAGGATTGAGGCTTTTTTGTTTTTTAGACGATAATAATTTAATGAAGTTTGAAAGAAAATGGATTGAGGCCTTGGGGTTGGCGATAAGTTATCCCTCCTCAATTCTTCTTACCGCCTACGGTTTTCATGTTTTAATTAGAGAGAAAATTTTAAGTCCATTAGTTGGTTGGGGACTTTTTGTTTTTATAGTACTGGGATTTATTATAATTCTCATAAAAGATGCTTTTATATCCAAAAAATAATTGCCACTTTTTTTAAACGCTGTTAAAGAAATTCCCATGCGTTTAACAACCCGTATTAATTTTCAGAAATACCTTTTATTTTCTTTTTTTACCACGTTGATAACTCTATTTTTCGCACAAAGTAAAAACGAGGTTTTGGCAATTATTTTAATTTATTTGGCCACCGTCATAAACCAGATGCTTCTAGTAGAAGGAGTTTTGGAATTAACCAGTGCGTCAAAAAAGTTAAAAGTATTCACCATATTTTTATTAAAGCTGGCTATCCTCTTTGGTGCGTTATCTTTAGGTATACATTTAATGGGGAAAAGGGTAATTATACCGCTACTAAATTACGTGGTTATTATCTTTGTTCTGGGGGCTTCCCTAAAGAGCAAAACTAATAGGGAAAAGCCTATATGAAAAAATTATATTCACTATTCTCTCTTTTTTCATTTTCTGCGCATGCCAGCGGAGGTTACACCTGGATTTCTGATATATCCAAAACCTATCATATTACCATTCCGGAATACCAAATTGGACTTGTATTAGTTGGGCTTATAATTTTGACCTTCGGCTTAATTTATAATTTAAAAATTAAAAAAGTTGAAAATGTTATTATTCCAGATAGGGGTATTACTCTTAGAAACTTTGCTGAAGCATATGGTAATTTTATTTACGGACAATGCAAGGCAATCATTGGAGAAAAAAAAGCTTCCAAATATTTTGGGGTGGTGGCCTTTTTATTTCTTTTTATTTTAGTTTGTAACTTATTAGGGTTAATTCCAGGATTTCTTCCTCCAACAGAATTTTTAAATGCCACTTTGGCCTTAGGAGTTTTTAGCTTTATTGCCTATAACATTATCGGGATGAAGGAAAATGGAGTAATAAATTACCTTAAGCATTTCGCTGGCCCCCTTTGGTATATGGCGATCTTAGTTTTTCCAATTGAGATAATTTCCAATTTTGTGAGACCTTTATCTCTTGCCCTTCGTCTCAGGGGAAACCTATTTGGGGATCACTTGGTTTTGGCCGAATTTACGAAACTAGCTCCAGCAGTTGTTCCAATAGCTGCGATGGCCTTAGGACTCCTAGTTTGTATTATTCAGGCTTACGTTTTTACTGTTCTTTCTATGGTTTATATTGCGCTTGCCTTACCTCACGATCATGGGGAGCACGCACATCACTAATAAAGTCTTTAACATAAAGGAGAAAAAAAACATGAAAAGACTGATTACTTTGTTGCCTTTCTTAATGATCTCATCAACTGCTTTTGCTGAAGAAGCTGCTGCTTCTGGCGGAACAAATTGGACAGCCGTAAAAGCTATCGGTTACTTTTTTGCCGTTGCTCTAGCTGCTTTTGGTGGAACAAAATCTCAATCAGCTGCTGCCTCAGTAGCTCTTGAAGGTATTGCCAGAAACCCATCTGCTGCTGACAAAATCATGACTCCAATGATTCTTGCTCTAGCTCTTATGGAATCTCTAGTTATCTTTACTCTAATCACTGTTTTCTTGGCCTAATTTTTTAGGGGGAAGATGCAAATCTTCCCCCATTATTCTTTTTACACTTGCTCCGCGGCATTTTCTTTAATTCTTGATTACTCACACCTTGCCATGTATCACAAAATTGCCATGTTAAAAGACGTTGATTTTATTAAAAAAACATTCCAATTGGCCAAAAAAGGTACGGGATTTGTATCTCCAAACCCCCTTGTAGGGGCCATTTTAGTAAAAAATGGGAAGATTATTGGATCCGGTTATCACCGTAAACCCGGAACTCCACATGCGGAAGTAAATGCTATCAATAGTGCTCAGGAAGACGTATCCGGTTCAACTCTTTATTGTAATTTAGAACCTTGCTGTCATTACAAAAAAAGAACCGGCCCATGTGTAGATTTAATTATTGAAAAAAAAATAGCTGAGGTGGTGGTTTCAAATATTGACCCCAATCCACTGGTATCAGGGAGAGGAATTGAAAAATTAAGGGCCGCAGGAATTAAAGTAAAATTTGGTGTGCTTGAAAAAGAAGGAAAAAAACTAAACGAGATTTTTTTTAAATATATCGGTTCAGGCCTTCCATTTGTACATCTAAAAGTTGCTCAAACTTTAGATGGAAGACTGGCAACCAGTGGAGGTGATTCAAAATGGATTACCGACGAATTTGCCAGAAAATCTGCTCATCAACTTAGACTTAAATATGATGCGGTCTTAGTGGGACGAAAGACTTTAAATAACGATGATCCAAAGCTTTCCATTAGGATGAACGTAGTACCGAAAGGGAAAATTCCCTACAGGATAGTCGTGGGTAATCCCCAGAAAATGAAATTAAAATCTTTTATTTTTAATGATGAACATCCTGAAAAAACGATTATTATTACCACAAAATCTGATTATGAAAAATGTTCAAAGAAAACGATTTCTTTTTTTGAAAATTCAAAAATAGAAGTCATGAAAGTATCCTCATTTAGAGGAGGGGTGAATTTTAGAGAGGCATTGATGAATCTAGGAATGCTTGGGATTACCTCGGTTTTAGTAGAGGGTGGAAAATCCATAATTTCAAGTTTTATCAATCAAAAAATCTTTGATCGGTTTACGATTTATATTGCACCGAAACTTATAGGTAATGGCCATAATATCTTTGATAATAAAGGCATCAAAAAAATTTCCGATGCCGTGGAATTTAAAGACATGAAATTTACAATCCTAAAAAACCAAATTGTTTTTGAGGGCCATCCCAAGGAGCCAGCATGTTTACCGGTCTAATTAAGGAAATCGGAGAGGTAAAATCCATCACATTAAATACGGAGGGAAAACTTCTTGGGATAAAGTCTAAAGAATTAATAAAAGAGATAGGTATAGATGACTCGGTTTGTGTAAATGGAGCTTGCCAAACGGTTGTAAAAATAAAAGGCGATATTTTCTATGTTCAGGCCGTTCATGTAACCTTGGAAAAAACCACTTTTGGGGATCTAAGGGCAGGAAATAAGGTAAATTTAGAACTTTCTCTTCGTCCTACAGATCGATTAGGGGGGCATTTTGTTTCAGGGCATGTAAATGGAACAGGCCAAATATCAAAAATTATTGCGCAAGGCAAAAATTTTTTAATTACAGTTAAATATTCTAAAGAACTAGAAAAATACATAATCCAAGAGGGTTCCATTGCCATCGACGGTATTTCCCTAACTGTTGCCTACCAAAAAAAAGGCGAATTAACCGTCTCAATTATCCCTCATACCTATGAAAAAACCACCTTAGGGACAAAAAAGGTAGGCGATAAGGTGAATTTGGAAGTAGATTTGCTGGCGAAATACATAGAGAAACTCCTCCCTAAAAGGATTTAAAAAGTGATCAAGTTTGACTCTATAGAAGACGCAATTATAGATATTAAGAAAGGCAAAATAGTAATTGTTGTCGATGACGAGGACCGTGAAAATGAAGGTGACTTTGTCATGGCCGCAGAAAAAGTAACTCCGGAAGCCATTAACTTTATGGCCACCCATGGAAGAGGGTTAATTTGTGCCCCTATTACTTCTAAAAGAGCAAAAGAGTTACATCTAGAATTAATGATCAAATCAAATGATGCCCTTCATGGAACAGCTTTTACCATCTCTGTAGACTCAGTAAATGCAGGGACTGGAATTTCAGCAGCAGACCGAGCAAAAACCATAGAGGCCCTTATTAATCCTTCAACTAGAGTGGAAGAGCTTTTAAGGCCGGGACATATCTTTCCACTTATAGCAAAAGATGGAGGAGTGTTAATTAGAAATGGGCATACTGAAGCTGCTGTTGATCTTGCTGTTTTAGCAGGACTTAAAGGTGCCGGTGTAATTTGTGAAATTCAAAATGAAGACGGTTCGATGGCAAGAGTTAAGGAGTTATCAAAGATAGCTCAGAAATTTAATCTTAAACTTGTCACAATTAAAGATTTGGTAAATTACCGAATTAAAAATGAAATCTATATAAATGAGACAGTTTCCATAAATTTTCCCAATGAATTTGGGACTTTCAAACTTCATATGTTTGAAAATTCACTGAATAAAAATGAACAACATCTCGCTTTGGTTAAGGGAGAGGTGAATAATGAAGTGGATGATCGACCTGTCCTAGTTAGAATTCATTCTGAATGTTTTACTGGAGACCTTTTTGGTTCAAAACGCTGTGACTGCGGAGACCAATTAAAGAGATCCATGAGGATGATGGAAGAAGAAGGCCGGGGAATCTTGATTTATTTAAAACAAGAAGGAAGAGGAATTGGTCTTTTAAATAAGATTAAGGCTTATGACCTCCAGGATAAGGGCTACGATACCGTGACCGCCAATCATAAACTAGGGTTTGAAGCGGATCTTCGCCAGTATGGTTTTGCGGCCCAAATTTTAAAGAAATTTGGCGTTAAGAAAATTAAGTTACTAACCAATAACCCTGGAAAACTTCTGGATCTTTTAAAATTTGGAATCGAAATATCCCAACGAGTATCCCTGGAGATTGAACCAAACGATCTAAATCTCCATTACTTGGAAACAAAAAGAGATAAGCTAGGGCATATTATTCTGGGAAAAATTCATTAAGAGGTTTTTATGAACACTATAGAAGGAAAACTTAACGGATCAGGATTAAAAATTGCCATTGTAGTTGGTCGTTTTAATGATTTTATCACTTCAAAGCTTCTTGAAGGATCTCTTGATTGTCTTAAAAGACATGATGTTTCCGATATTGATGTGGCCTACGTTCCAGGAGCTTTTGAAATCCCCCTACTTGCTCAAAAATTTGCCCAAACAAAAAGATACCATGCGGTTATTACCTTAGGCGCAGTAATTAGAGGCTCAACTCCACATTTTGATTATGTTTGTAAAGAAGTTTCCTCAGGTGTGGCAAAGGTAGCTCTAGAGAATTCCCTCCCAGTAATTTTTGGTGTTTTAACCACAGATACCATTGAGCAGGCCATAGAGCGTGCTGGAACCAAAGCAGGAAATAAGGGCTGGGAAGCAGGATTATCTGCCATTGAAATGGCATCTCTTCTTAGAAAATTTGAGTAGAAAAATGAAAAAATTAATATTTGGACTATTTATAAGTTTAGAGCTTTTTGCAGCTCCTCAGCACATTATCATCCCAAGAAATAGGGAAACAAACAGAATGAGATATCTTTATTCTAGAGAATTTCCTAATAGAAATACCTTTGAAGGTTATCGAAGATTTGAAAATTCAAATGGCGGAAATTCCTTTAGAAGAACAAGGGAAAATGAAATAAGAAATCGATGTTTTCAAAACAGAGACAGATCTGCCTGTGAATATGTAAGAACCTATCTCTGATCTAAAGAAAATCCCTTCCATCCATAAAAAACAATAAATAGATAGCAAACCATAGGAAGGATGTAACTTGGTTGAAGTCCTATGTTATCAGCAAGTAATCCTTGAAGGAGAGGAATAATTGCTCCTCCAACAATGGCCATGCACAGAATTCCTGATCCCTTAGCAGTGTGAGGTCCAAGTCCATCAATTGCAAGGGTAAAAATTGTAGGGAACATGATGGAATTTAAAAGTCCCACGCAAAGAATTGCATACATTGCTGGAATTCCCTTCATAGTCATTGCAATGGCCACAAGAAAAACAGATCCCAAAGCATTAAAGGCCAATACCTTATTTGGGGAAATTTTTCTCATTATAAATGAGCCAATAAATCTTCCGACCATGGCCATGCCCCAATAAATTGAAACATAATGGGCAGCCTCCGAAGCCGAAAGGCCCGAAATTTCTTTAAGCCCAATAAAGTTTACTAAATAGGAACCAATGGCGACTTCCGCCCCCACGTAACAAAAAATTCCAAAAGCTCCTAAGGCCAAATGTTTTTGGGATAAAAAATTAAATTTTGAATCGGAGGACTCCTCTTCAGTTTTAAATTTGGGTAAATTAAAAAGTCCCATTACAATGGCCAAAAGGACCAATGTAACCGCCAGCCCCATATAAGGCTTAATGACAGAGGAGGCATCCGCCACTTTTCCGAGGATTAAAAGAGAACCAAAAATTGGAGCGATGGTTGTCCCAAGAGAATTAAATGCCTGTGCTAGAGCTAGTCTTGAGGAAGATAAATGGCTTGGACCTAAAATTGCAACGTAAGGATTAACGGCTACTTGAATTAAGGTGATCCCACAAGCAAGAATAAAAAGGCCGCATAAAAATAGATTATATGAGGCAGATGTTGCTGCAGGATAAAAAATAAAACATCCGACAGCAGTAACTAGAAGTCCTACAACAGTCCCATTTTTATACCCAAATTTACTAACCACTTTTCCAGCGGGAATTGATGCAAAAAAGTATGCACTAAAAAAACAAAACTGAATTAGTGCGGCCTGAGCATAATTCAGTTGAAATAAAGATTTTAAATGGGGAATTAAAATATCATTTAGACAAGTTATAAACCCAAATATAAAAAATAATGAGGTAACCACGGAAAATGCGGGTAAATAAGGGTTTTTGGCCTTATCTGAAACAGGCTGTGTCGAAGTTTGTGTAGTAATCATAGCCTTCCCAAATACCTTTTCTTTCTATAGATAGTCAAAGGTAAATTCCAATGGGCTAATTTTTACGGAGCATTTCAACATGTTAGGGCCAATTGAATATCATCCCTATGGGATCTTCATTCCAAAAGGGGCCCATTCCATCATAATTGGCAGTTTTCCTATAGCGATATTCACCTCCCCGATGAATCCAAAGAAGGGGGAAATCGATTTTTTTTATGGAGGAAAAAGAAATCAACTATGGAAGATTCTTTCAATTTGCTTTGAGAGGGAATTGAAAAATGAAAAACAAATCAAGAATTTTTTATCGGAAAAATGCCTGGCCTTAGGAGATGTCATTAAATCTTGCCAGAGAATTAATGGTGGCTCTTTAGATAGTGATCTAAAAAATTGTGAATATTTTATTGAGCTTGCAGAAATTATCCCAAAGAATAATATCAAAACCTTATACTTCACATCTTCAAAAGTTCAAAATATTTTTAGGCAGAAAATTGGCGTATTAGAGGGGACAAAAGAGATACTTCTCCTTTCCCCCTCAGCAGGAGGATTGAGGAAAATTGGGAAGAAGTTTCAAACGGACCTTAAATATTGGAAAAAAATTTACCCAGATAAAAAACTCACTGAATTTCGGGTCTACTTATATAAAAAAATTTTTAGTTCCCTTAAATAAAAAATATAGATTTTTTGTAGATTTAAATTTAGACCAAACAAATTTAATTTTTTATTTCAGTCCTTCGAAAATAGTTTATGAAATTACTTATTTTATTTTTATTTATTCTTGGTTGCTCAGGGAACAAAAATAGGACTCCCAAATCAGAAGAGCTTAAGGGCCCATGTATATGTACTATGGATTATAATCCTGTTTGTGGAAAGGATGGAAAAACATATTCAAATGCCTGTGAAGCCAGATGTAATAATGTGGAATTTAAACCTGGAGAGTGTAAAAAACCTTGTGCCTGTACAAGGGAATACATTCCTGTTTGTGGTGCAGATGGAAGGAGTTATCCGAATAGTTGTACTGCAAAATGTTCAGGAGTAAAATATAAGGAAGGAGAATGCCAATAAAATATTTTCTAATTATTTTCCTTTTAATTTCCTGCTCAGGAACTAGAAAGCCACAGTCTGATACTGTTCCATGTATTTGCACAACAGAATACCTTCCTGTTTGTGGAACGGATGGGATAACTTACAACAACTCCTGTGAAGCAACGTGTTCAAAAGTAAATTTCGTAGGAGGTTCTTGTAGAAAGCCATGCCCTTGTGACCGAGAGGATTATTCCCCAGTTTGTGGAAATGATGGAAAGACATACAGGAATAAATGTTATGCTAATTGTGCAAACACTCGTTTTCAAAAAGGCGCCTGTCAGTGACCTCAAAATTAAAATAACAAATCCTATTTAGTAAACTTTTTTAGTTTAAACCATTTTTATTTTATCCCAGAAAAATTCGATAAGTAGTTCAATAATTATAAGGGGATTTTTATTATGTTTAAATTATTTTTTATCCTCATCTTTTTAAATGTAATTTTTGCTCAAGAAGATACTAGATGTAACTATAGAAATCTTATGGATGATAACTGGCTTAAGCTAAGAAACCAGGTAAGGACCACAGATAGGTTCATTGATATGCCAGCTTATGACCAAGGAAGGACCGGAACATGCTATGCCTTTGCTGCCACACAATTGGTGGATTATTGGCGTCAAACCCGAGGATTTATGCCAGAACCAAGAATTCATTTAGCAAGTCCCATTCATATGGCCATGGTTTACAAAACTGCAATGAAAAAGACGGATAAATTAGACGGAGGTTTAATTTTTGAAGCTGTAATGGCCCTTAGAAATTATGGTGTTTGTCCAAAGGAAATTGTAAATAGGGATATTAAAGAATTTTTGAGTAGAGAACTAGGTGGATTCAAGATTACTGGAGATCAAACCGGTGCTCAGGTAGAGGAAGATGTTGTTTTCACAGAACTAACACAAGGGTTTATTATTCAACAAACAGGGGCCCATGGAGGGGATGGTAATTTTAATTCTTTAGATCCCAAACTGGTCAGTTTTCCGCAATACCTAAGTTGGACAAAAAGTAAATCTCAGAGAGAAACCATAAAAAAAATGGACGAGAAAACGCTTAAAAGAATTTATGAAGCCTTTATGAAATATTTTTCACAAGGGAACTATGTGGGGTTTGTGAACGAAGTTCTTAAAAGTTGCTCATCAAGAGAAAACCGCATAGCTATTTTAGATCAAATGCCAGTTCCAAGAAATTATAAGGTATCTTCATTTGATCAATTTAAAAAAACATTTCCTACAAAAAAGGATTCTGAATATATGATTAGTAGAAAGGCCCAATATAGGGACATGATTAGGTCTCTACTTAACAGAAAAAATGCCCCAGCCGTTGGACTAGCTTACTGTAGTTCAGTTTTAAGTAATCCTGGAACTTCTGGGTTAGATGCAAAAGGTGGAATTGGCCCTAAATGTGGTGGACATGCTTCCATATTGGTAGGAAAAAGGGAAGTAAATGGGAAATGCCAATATCTTCTGAAAAACTCATGGAACTCACCTGGAATTTGTGCAAAACATGGGGGTTGTCTTTATAGAGGCGTTAGAGATCAAATAACTGGAAAAGATTATCAGGAAGAGGTTGGCGCTTGGGTCGATGAGGAAAATATACTGAATAATCTTTGGTTTATAAGCTATATTTTTCCTGAAACTCAATCAGAAAAAGAAATTGAAGAGAAATGGGGACGTATTGAGCAGAGGTATATTCAAGCAGGTGAATATTTTATTAATGAATTAAAGGAAAGAAGAAAAGCAAAATAGGGAGATTATATGAAATTATTAATGCCGCTACTTATATGCCTTAATCTTTGGGCCGAAATGTCACCCGAGGAAAGCAAGGCAGTGGATTATGTAATGATTGAGCAAAATATGGAATTAAGAAAAAAACTGGCAGCCAGTTTTTATGATGATATAGTAAAAATTGAAAATGATGAAGGAACCTTTTATACAGTATTAAAAAAACGTTGCTTGGCCGTTGTAGAAATTGGAAAGCTCGATGAGAAATCGCCAGTTCCAGGTGGATCAAAAAGGGTTATCAAAGACATTAAAGGGCCATTTTGTTTCAGGAAGTGAGGATTTTTTTTAAAAAAGCTCCAGTATGAGAAATTGATATTTTTGCAATTTCCTCAGGTGTACCCTTAGCGATAATATTTCCACCGGCATCTCCACCCTCGGG
Source organism: uncultured Bacteriovoracaceae bacterium (assembly GCA_964400895.1). Lineage (GTDB taxonomy): Bacteria > Bdellovibrionota > Bacteriovoracia > Bacteriovoracales > Bacteriovoracaceae > CAYNWL01. Next base: position 190,407 of record CAYNWL010000002.1, on the reverse strand, counting down.
GCCGAGATCGATAATATAATCTGCAGTTTTTATTACATCTAAATTATGTTCGATAACCAAAACCGTATGTCCTAATTCAACGAGATCATGAAGAGATTTTAAGAGCATTTTTATATCTGAGAAATGAAGTCCAGTTGTTGGTTCATCCAAGACATATAAACAATGACCTTTCGCCCTTTTTCCTAGCTCGGTTGAAAGTTTAAGTCTTTGGGCCTCTCCTCCGGATAAGGTTGTCGCACTTTGACCAAGGGACATATAACCAAGTCCTACGCCATTTAAAGTATCTAATATTCTATTAAGTCGAGGGTGATTTTTAAAAAATTCTAAAGCCTCTTCAATGCTCATTGAAAGGACCTCGGAAATATTTTTACCCTTATAAGTTATAGAAAGAGTTTCGGGATTGTATCTTGAACCCTTGCATTCTGTGCAAGTAATAAAAACATCAGGAAGAAAATGCATTTCTATTTTTTTGACCCCATTTCCTTCACATTCTTCACATCGTCCACCCTTAACATTAAATGAGAATCGCCCGGGTTTAAACCCTCTCATCTTTGCTTCAGGGGTGGCAGAAAATAATTCTCTTATATCTGAAAAAAGACCGGTATAGGTTGCCGGATTGGATTTGGGAGTTCTTCCAATTGGGGTTTGATCGATTTCTATAACTGAGTCAATTTTTTCCAGCCCTTTTATTTCTTTATAATTTTCCTTGGAATAGATAAGTTTATTATGAGGATAAAGGTGGGCCATGATGGCGGGGACCAAAATTTCATTGATTAATGTAGATTTTCCTGAGCCAGATACACCTGTAATGCAAACAACCCCGGATAAGGGTATTTTAACATTTAGATTTTTAATGTTGTTTTGATGGCATCCCTTAATTTCAATAAATGAATCAGATTTCTTTCTTGTTAAAGGAATTTCCACTTTATCGGATCCATTTAAAAAGGCGGATGTTTTCGATTTTTTATTTTTTAAAATATCCTTAAGGGGTCCTTCAGCGACAATTTCTCCTCCATGAATTCCTGCACCGGGACCCATATCAATGATATGATCTGCATTGGCCATTGTTTCTTCATCGTGTTCCACTACTAAAACGGTATTTCCTATATCCCTAAGGTGTTTTAGGGTGTTTATAAGTTTTTGATTATCTCTTTGATGAAGACCAATACTGGGTTCATCAAGAACATATAAAACTCCTGTTAAAGCAGAGCCAATTTGGGTTGCCAACCTTATCCTTTGGGATTCTCCACCAGATAAGGTCATAGCGGCCCGATTAATTGTTAAATAACCTAGGCCAACATCGATTAAGAATTTTAATCGGCTGACAATTTCTTTGATTAGTTTTTTGGAGATTTGCGCCTTCTCCCCTTCTAATTTAAGGTTGGTAAAATAATCATAGCAATTCCATATGGACATGGAAGATACATCCATGATGGATAATCCGGATATTTTGGTTGAAAGGGCCACAGGATTTAATCTCAGTCCATTACATGAAGGACAAGGGTTAATCCTCATGTAGGTTTCCAGTTCTGCACGAAGTTTTTCAGAGCTAGTTTCCAAATATTTCCGGTTAAACCATTTTATAATCCCTGGAAATTTCTTGGAAAATTCAAAGGTGGAGTTTTTGGATTTGAAGGAATATTTAAAAATTTGAGGAGAGCCTTCCCATAAGATTTTTTTAAAACTATCTGGAAGGTTTTTATATGGGTGTTTTAAATTGACCCGTTCATGTCTGGCCACTTCGGTGACCATGGTAAAAAGGAAAGAACTTCTTTTTGCCAGAGGAGGAATTGCGCCCTCTAAGATTGACAGGTTAGGGTCCACAAGGAGCAATTTTTTTTCAAAGGTTTGCATTTCACCTAACCCATTACAATCCGGGCAAGCTCCCAATGGTGAATTAAAAGAAAATAATTGCGGTTCTAGGTCTGGGTAAATTTTTTTGATTTTAGGTGACATATTATGTTCACTAAAAATCAATTCATCCTTGTCTTCTACCAAAACAGAAATTAAACCCTGGCCTAGTTTTAGAGCATGCTCAATAGAATCATTTAATCGTTTATCAATACCAGGTTTTATTATAATTCTGTCAATTACAATCTCTAGTGATTCAATATCTTTTTTAGGGAGGGCGAATTTATCATCTATAGTTTGAATTTCACCGTTGATTCTACATCTTGAAAATCCAAGTTTTAAAATTGAAGTCGTAGTTGGCTTTTTTTCCAAAGATATGGGTGCCAAAATTTGGATTTTAGTGCCCTCTTTAAAATCTAAGAGTTCCTTAACAATTTGATTGGGGGTATATTTTCTAACAATATCTCCAGTTTCAGGGCAGTAAAGAGTTCCCACCCTAGCAAATAGAACTCTAAGATAGTCATAAATTTCGGTTACCGTTCCTACTGTTGATCTGGGATTTTTTGAGGAAGTTTTCTGGTCAATGGCAATTGCCGGAGATAAACCTGAAATAGATTCCACATCCGGTGGTTGAAATTGACCCAAAAATTGTCTGGCGTAACTGCTTAAGGACTCAATATATCTTCTTTGTCCTTCTACATAAATCGTGTCGAAGGCCAATGAAGATTTTCCTGAACCAGAAGGTCCTGTGATAACCGTCAGTGTATTTTTTGGTATTGAGACACTGATGTCCTTTAAATTATGAACCTTGGCCTTATTTATTTTTATTTGATCTAGTGCCATGATGGACCTCTAAGGCCTTTATTAGCAGATAGTAACAACCAAGGCAATTGGCCTTATTTTTTCCATATAATTCAAACGCTGTCCCATGATCCACACTCATTCTTAGAAAAGGCAGGCCCAAGGTAACATTAAGGCCAATTAGGCCATTTCTTTCTTTAAAAGATACGAGTCCCTGGTCATGGTACATATAAACTTTCAGTATGTTGAGAGCGCCATTTTGGTGAAAATGCAGGGAATCTCCTGACAAAGGGCCAATAAAGTTAATTTTTTTAAAAGTATTTTTTAGTTTATAAATGGCCTTTTTTATTAATTTTTCTTCACTTCCTAAAAGTCCACCTTCTCCGGCATGAGGATTAAGCCCGCTTATGAGCACTTCTTCAAAGCTGTTAAAATATTTCGGGAAGTTTTTAATGGCAAAGGTGATTTTATTAACAATTACCGATTCATTAATCGCCTTTGGCACCTCTTTTAGAGGTAGGTGGTCTGAAATTAAAAGGATGTTTTCTCCAGGCGATTTGAAGACCATAGCAATATCTTTTAATTTGAAAGTTTTGCGGAAAAAATCGGTATGACCGCTACAGATCTTTCCTTTGAACTTAATCTGATCCTTGGAAGTAGGAAGCGTAAGTAGAATATCCCTTTTTTTAAGTAATTTTAAACTGGACTCCAGGGCCGCTGTTGTTCCGCCTTTTATTAAATGGCATTTTAATTTGGAATTTAAAAAATTTAAGGTTTGTCCTTCAAAATGGTGGGGTATACCCATAAGCTCCAGATGTTTTTTTAGACATTCAGAGGTTCCAATATAGATGAATTCCTCCTTTGAATTCTCCGGCAAAAGGGAAAAGGCCTTTAGGAAAACCTCAGGCCCAATTGAGCGTTCATGTCCTTGGGTTATATAAATCATTGGTTGGTAAAATATTGTACAAAATGTTTGGAAGCTTCCCTTTCCATCCAAAGTTTAATTATTTCTTGAGATTTTTTAAAATAAATCTCCATTCTAATCTTGTCCTTTGCCTGGTTAAAGATTTCTGATTCCACTAGATCTTTCTTTTGAATATAGAAAATATGGTAAAAATCCCCTATTTGAATGGGATTGGAAAATTCACCCTCATTTGTATTTTTAAGTAGCGAACTTAACTCTTTGGAAAGTGTATCTTCAGTAACATTTCCTAAATTAGTAGTAGATAGGGTTGAGAAAGTTTGCGGGATGGAAGACCCCATTTTGAAATTTTTGGCTGCAGAGATCATTTCATTTAAAGAAGATGTTGGAATATCAATTTTCTTAACAAAATAATCCTCCAAAGAATATTTAAAGGTGAAAGTGTTATCACCAATATTTTTTTTATAAAAGGTATTTTTAATTTCCTGATCCGTTATTGTAACTAATGGTTCGATTACCCTTCCATTAAAAATATTATGTTCAATAGACTGGCGAACCAACTCAAAATATTCTTCAAAAGTCATATTATTTGAGCTTAGAAATTGTAAAAGGGATTCTCTCGTTAAGTTTAATCTTTTTTCGGTGTCTTTAATTTGAGATTCGACCTGGGCATCATCGATTATATAGCCCATTTCCTCAAGTTTATTCCTAATTAAGTAGGATTGGATTTGAATCTTTGTAATATCCTGGAGAGTAAAACTCTCCTTTTCAGCGTATTTTGGGGAAATTGTTTTTCTGGCCTTAATTGTATCTAGGATTCTTTGTCCTTGGGCCAAAGTGATAATTTTATCATCATAGACGGCGATAATTTTATTGATTAATTCAGCACGAATAAATGGAGAAAAAATTAACAAAAATAAAGTGATTAGTATTTTCATAAAGTTAAACTATCTTTGTTTGGTTTTAAATTCCTGCATTTTTTAAGTAATTCTTTTTCATCATCATATTTTCCAATCCAAAACTTTTGGTCAGTCCAACCAGATTTATCCCTTTGGGTGGTTACAAAGGCCCAAGTTTTAGGTTTTGTAATTTCCTTACTTAAAAATTCTACTCTATCCTCAAGGCCACCCAACATTGAAATTTCACCCTCTATCTCGAATCCCTGGATGATTTCATCTCCAATGCATGCTGCCCAGGTACCTTCCCCGGTATAATGGGTTAGTGAGATCAGATCGCCAATTTTTAATTTATGTTTTTTAAACAGATTTCCCGTGTGGGTAATTTTCGCCGAATTAAGGCCAGTAATTAATAAATACTGTTCCAATTTCTTAAAATTTTCACATTCCGTAATTGAATCAATAACTTCGGAATTAATATCTGGAGTTTTAAATAATCTTATTGTTTGATAGGAAGGCAACGTTTCAAGGACTACATCACACATCTCCCCTATACAACCTTTGATTTGGAATGGGAGTGCTTTTAGACATGAGTCATTTGCTTCACCTACTAAAAAAGGCATAAGAAGAAATAGTAAGATATTTTTCATACAGGATTGGTATCTTAAGTTGGCCTTAGAGATAAGTAAAAGCTATTTCAGAAGATTTTTATCGATTGTAATCGAAGCATCTTTTTTAAGTTCAGCAAAATAACTGGCAATAATGGCGTCTCTTTTCTCGTCATAGACGAATTTTTTATATTGCGCCATATTTATATCCTTTATTGGCTTTTGGGCAAGGATCTTTATGATGTGATAACCAAACTGTGTTCTTACAGGTGGAGTAACAAATCCCGGAGCTTTACCTTTAATTGCAGCAAAATATTCCGGAGCGTAAGATACTGCTGGCTGGAACCCCATATCACCACCAGCAGGGGCAGTGGAGGCCTGGGAATATTTATCGGCCAAACCTGCGAATTGCTCTGGTTTATCTTTGATAGAATTATAAACCTCAAGTGCCTTTTTTAAGGCTTCCTCAGCTTCCCCTTTGTCTGGGACAACTTTTACTCTAAATAAGATCTGAGCAGTTCGATATTCTGGCTTGTCCTTATAATATTTTTTAACATCATCATCTGTAACTGAAATTTTCCTAAGTCTGGGCTCTAGATCTTTAGATATTTGAGCATGATAAAGAATATCCAACATTTTCTGAACGACAGTAGGATCCGTATCAAGTTTTAACTTTTTGGCTTTTTGTATGCCCAATTCCCTGTTGATCAGATCATCCAAAACTTTTTCTTGGGTTACTTTTTTATCGGATACAAACATCAAATTGCTTTTATAGGAATTATCAAAAAATGATTTTTTAATTTCTACACCGTTAACCGTGGCAATCGCGGGGTCGTTAGCTGCAAGTAAAAAAGTAGGATATATAAAAATTAGTGAAACAATTAAGGAAAATCGCATCTTTAGCCTCAATTAGGTTATTCTTTCTCAAAGGCTAACATGAGGCTATTTTTTGCGCAATATCTCTTGAAAACTTAAGGAATGTTTCTTGAGTGATTGGATTTTTTTGAGAATAACTTACTCTAAATTGTGGACTAAATTGGTAAGACTTGCCCAATGAAAGAAAGGCTTCCACAATTTTATCTCGAAGCACAGGGGAGCTATCTAAGAATTCTCTATCAAATTGCAAGGTAATATTACCACCTAAGACTTTTATGGATTGAAGCCCCAAATTGGACAGGTAAATTCTGGCCTCAATAATTTTAAATAAATTTTGAAGTTCTTTAGGCGTTGGACCATAAATTTCACCAAGGTCAGTTTGCAGGGCCAAAAGTCTTTCATGAGAGTCACAATTGGACATTTTTTTGTATTGGCGAAGTCTTTCGGCACTATCTTCAATATAAGTTTTAGGAATAAATGCCTCAAATGGTGTGGAAATTTCAATATCTTCCCTGCTGATAACCTTTTCTCCTTTGAGATCAGAAATGGCATCTTTAAGAAGTTTCATATAAAGTTCAAGGCCTACCGATTCGATATGGCCCGATTGCTCTCCTCCAAGGATATCACCGGCGCCTCTGATTTGAAGGTCGGACGAGGCGATTGCAAATCCGGAACCTTTGTCAGCGTATTTTTGAAGTGCTTCGAGCCGCTTTTCTGCGATTTCAGAGAAAATTTTATCCTTAGGAACTACAAAATAGGCATATGCCTTCCGTTCGGATCTACCTATTCTTCCTCGTAATTGGTGAAGTTGGGAAAGACCAAAATTTTGTGCATTAAAAATGATCATGGTATTGGCGTTGGGAATATCTAATCCAGATTCAATAATTGTAGTGGAAATTAAAATCTGATATTCCCCATTATAAAAAGCGGCCATCCTCTTTTCCAGATCTCTTTCCGGGAGCTGACCGTGGGCTATAATAATTTTTGATTTTGGTGCAAGTTTTTGAAATTTCTCCGCCACCAATTCAATATCTGATACCCTATTATGAACCACAAAAACTTGGCCGCCGCGGGTAAGTTCTTTTTCCATTGCATCGGCTAAAGTGTCATCCGAATCTTTAATGATGTAACTTTTAATTGATTGTCGTCTAGGAGGAGCAGTTTGAATTAAGCTCAAATCTTTTAAACCCAGGAAGGCCAATTGCATAGTACGGGGAATGGGTGTAGCAGTTAGAGTTAGAAAATGAACTTCTGTTTTTAAAAGTTTTAATTTTTCCTTATGGCCGACACCAAATCTTTGTTCTTCATCAACAATCACGAGGCCCAAATCAAAAAATTTAAGAGAACTAGATAGAATTTTATGCGTACCTATTAAAATATCTATTTGGCCATTTTCCACTTTTTCCTTGATTTCCTTTTCTTGTTTTGGAGTTTTAAATCGAGAAAGGAAATCAATATTTACGGGGAATTCCCTAAACCTTTCTTTGAAGGAATTGTAATGTTGAAGTGCCAAAATAGTGGTAGGAACCAATACAGCAACCTGTTTTTTTTCCAGGACTGCTTTATAAGCAGCCCTCATTGCCACTTCAGTTTTACCAAATCCAACATCCCCACATACAAGATGGTCCATTGGGATGGTTTTTTGAAGAGATTCAATTACTTCTTCTATGGCCTTGGCCTGATCAGGAGTCTCCTCAAACGGAAAGGCCAGTTCGAATTCTTTAAAATGATGGTCTGGGGGGGAAAAAGCATATGCTTTTGAAGCATTTCTTCTGGCCTGAAGCTCTAAAAGGTCAAATGCCAATTTTTTTACAGATTTCTTTGCCCTTTCCTTAAGTTGATCAAATTTTTGGGTTCGGAGATTGTTCGGCTTTAGGTCAATTGAGGAATCTGCATGTTTTTGAACCAGGTTTATTTTGTAGACTGGTACATAAACCTTATCCCCTTCATCATATCTAATAACCAAGCAGTCGGTTTTAAATTCCGAGGTTCCGACCATTTCAAGTCCTTCATAAATTCCCATCCCATGCGTGGAATGAATTACAAAGTCACCTTTTTTAAGGGTTGAAAGCTGTTCTGCAAAGAGATCGGCCTTTTGAGAGGAAGATGTTTTAACTTTTGCAACTTTAACTCCAAAAAGGTCACCATCGGTTAAAACTAGCGTTTTTTCCAAGTTATAGTAAAAACCTTTTTGAAGATTGGATTTTAAAAAGCTAATTCTATTTTTAAATTCTTGTGGAAGGTCTAATCCATCTAATAGGTAGTCGATTTCTTTTCTTGAGGAATCGAGGTGAGTAGAAAATATAAGATTTCCGGAAGTTGCAAAATAGTTTTTTAAAAAAAATAAAACATTTTTAAAAAATTCAAATTTATCATGACCAAGTTTTATTTTGGACATGAAAAATGTTTCAAAATCTTCAAGCTTAACATCTATTCTATCAAAGATCGCCGAGCCCTCTGACAAAATCTCAACGGGATTGATTTCTAAATGGGAAATCCCTTCAAGTTTTTCCAGTCCTTTTAGATCATATAATCTGTCTGGAGGGGGCAAAATATTATCTGAATTAGGGTTTTTTTCTTGATTTTCATAATCAATTCTTAACTCCTCGGCAAATCCTAAAAAATTTTGGGAAGAGGAAATGCCTTCTAAGAGAGTAAGAATGGAATTTTCAAATGGGATATAATCAAAAAGAGTTTCCGGTTGACCGAAGAAAAGTGGAACGAAAGAAGCATAGTCTTCAAAAAGTTGTTTACTGGATAATTGGGAGAAAATCTCTTTTCTTTTTTCAAATTTTTCCCTAGAAGAAGGAGGCGCTTGTGGAATATTTTCCCTTAATTTTTCCCTAAAAATTTCTCCGGTTAAAAGACTAGGCCCCGGAGCGAATTCAACCACATCCAAGGATTTTTCCCAATTAGTTTTTTGGGAATCAAGGTCAATCAGGTTGATTTTTTCAATCATCTCATCAAAATATTGAATTCGAATTGGGGGACCGGAAATTGGATAGATATCAAATATCTCCCCTTTTTTAGAAAAGGTTCCAGGCTCTTCAACTGTAACCACAGGTGAATACCCCATTTCTGAAAGTTTTTTTGCCAATTCTAGGGGAGATAATACATCTGAAGTTTTTATTTTCAGAAGATTTTCTTTAAAAAAGGATCTTGGGGGGATCCTTAATAGAAAGGAGTCGATGGTGCAAATTATAATATAATTTCTTTCTTCCCTGCATATAAGGTCTAAAACTTTAAATCTATCCAAAAGATTTTTTTCGGAGGGAAGGATATTTTGGTAGATTGATGCTTCATGTCCAGGATAAAAAAGTAATCTATCTCTAGGAATTTGGTCTTTCAGGGTTTGAAAAAAATTTTCAGCAGCTTCTGTTGTTGAGCATATGATAAAATGGTTTTTTTTATCCTCCCCAAAAAAGTTTTGGAAAAAAAAGGCCCATTGATTGGGATTTATTCCATTTATCCGTAATTTTCCTGATGGAGTGGAAAACCAATTTTCAATTTTTTTAAAAAGGTTATTGAAATATTTCATCAGAATGGCTTTCTACCTTAATTGTGCATCAAACAAAACAGAAAATTAAAAAGAAAAATTTTGCATTATGCCATTAAAAAAACTTAGTGCAAAAAGTTTTCATATAGACTATGTTTGTGCGATAATTTCGAGAATTTAAAAACTAAAAAAATGGAGATCTCGGGGTGTCAACCACAAATCTAGACATCTACATGCCTATTCTTATTCTTCTTATCTTAGGAACGGCGGTAGTCAGTGTTACTCTTTTAATCGGGAAATTAATTAGGCCCTCTAATCCAACTCCTGTCAAGCAACAACCATATGAGTGTGGGGAAGATCCTATTGGAAGTGCGTGGTCAGTTTTCAATATGAGATTCTATGTTACAGGTCTCATTTTTATTATTTTCGATGTTGAATCTGCTCTAATGTTTCCTGTTGTTTCGGTTTTTAAGAAATTAAACGATATAGGAATGGGTGGCCTGATATTTATGGAACTGTTCCTTTTTATCCTTGTGCTTGCTGCAGGCCTTGCCTATTGCTGGAGAAAAGGCGATCTGGATTGGGTTAAAAGCTTTCATACTGAAAAAGGCTAGGAATCAAAATGAATCAGACAGTAGCTTCTTACTTGATGCAATATGAACCCTTTAAAAAATTACTTACTTCCTTAAGTAGTATTTTAGGTACGGATGCGACTTCTTTGCTTTTCTTCCTTATCTTTATACTAGTTATTTTAATAGTGGTCGGTTTTTTATCAGCTGTGGGTGGGTTAGGTACTTATGCTGAAAGAAAAATTTCTGCTGATATGCAAGCAAGAATTGGTCCTAATCGAGTAGGCCCCTATGGAATCCTCCAGTTTTTAGCTGATGGGGTAAAAATGTTACTCAAAGAGGACATTGTTCCGACCCAAAGTGATAAATTCTTATTTTATGTAGCCCCTCTATTATGTATCGTGGGAGTTTTTGGAACGATAGCTGTAATCCCATTTAGCTCCGGATTCACTATTTTAGATTTTAATGTTGGTCTGATTTATCTGGTAGGAATTAGCTCACTCGTGGGTCTGGGTGTATTTCTTGGGGGGTATGGATCAAATTCTAAATGGTCTATGCTAGGTGGGATGAGAGGTGCTTCGCAGATAATCAGTTATGAGATACCGGTAGTTCTTTCTGCCCTTTCCATAGTGTTATTATCAGGAGGACTTTCCTTTTCATCCTTAATAAGGGCTCAAGGAGGATGGCCTCATCAATGGTTTATTTTTCACAATCCTTTTACCTTTATGGGGTTTTTTATCCTTTTTATTGGATCGTTAGCCGAAACCAATAGGGCCCCATTTGATTTACCAGAAGCAGAATCCGAGCTTGTTTCTGGTTACCATACAGAATTTTCAGGAATGAGGTTTGGTTTTTTTGCTTTGGCTGAATATATAGAAGTGTTTGTTGTTTGTGGTTTGGCCACGGCCCTTTTTCTAGGCGGATATAATGTTCCGATGAACCTAGGTGGGGATGGATTAATTGGGCAAGCACTTCAATTAGGCTCTTTTATTTCAAAAACATTATTTCTTTATTATATGGTTATTGTGACAAGATGGACTCTGCCAAGACTTAGAGTTGATCAATTGATGACCATGTGTTGGAAATACCTGATACCAATTGCTATGTTTAATCTAATTATGGTTGGGCTTTGGATGTGGGTTTTCGATGGAAAATCTATGTTTGATTTAATTTTCAAAAGCGCTGCAGTAGCTTCTGGGTCTGGTCACTAAAGGAGAATATAAAGTGTTTGATAAAATCCTTTTTATTTTTTCAGCCTTGGCCACGATAGGTGGGGCAGTTCTAACTATTTCAGTTAAAAATTTAATGCACGCATGTGTGTTTTTACTATTATCCCTTTTAGGCGTTGCGGGCCTTTATTTAACTTTAGGCGCTGATTTTGTTGGGGTGATTCAACTAGTAGTTTATGTGGGTGGGGTTGTGGTCTTAATGGTTTTTGCCGTTATGCTAACCTCTGGTTCAAATGGTCAGAAGGCGAATCGGTTTGGGATGGTAAAAATTCCTACAATGGGAAACTTTAGGACTTACGCTATAGGAGTAGTTTTTGCTCTGTTGGTCTTAATGACCATAGTTAAGCTTTATAAAAATGTTTTTGCCCTTTCAAAACTTGAAAAACTTCCAGAGTATTATCCCACAGTTTCAAAGATTGGAGAAAGTTTGGTGGGAACTCATGTGTTGGCCTTCGAAATATCCTCCGTTCTTCTTTTGGGTGCATTGATTGGTGCTGCAATTATTTCTAGACCGAGAAGGGAGAAGCGATAATGGGATTTTATAGTTATTTAGGAATTTCTTCGATTCTTTTTATCTTGGGTGTAATAGCAGTTCTTGCTAGAAAAAATATAATTGCCATTTTGCTTGGGCTGGAACTTATCTTAAATGCTGCCGCACTCAATTTTGTTACCTATACTCGTTTTGTAAATAATAATTTGGATGGGCATGTTTTTGCCCTTTTTATAATTATCGTAGCTGCTGCGGAAGCAGCAGTTGGTTTGGCGATTGTTCTTAGATTTTACCAAATCAGGGAAACAATCCATGTGGATGATGCCACACAGTTACAAGGATAAACCATGGAATACACCATATTGAATATTGTTCCTATTGTAGCGTTGCCTTTTCTGGCGTTCGTCATTGGAACAATGACTGCCAAAAAATTTCCCAAATTGACGGCCACAATGGTCTGTTCTGCCATTTTTGGCTCCTTTATCTTTTCTTTTAGGATTTTCAAGGATTTTGTTTTTAATAAATTTTCAGCCGATTATTATATTCATAAAACATTTCCCTGGTTTGATTTAGGTCCAGCCTTCAAACTCAATTTAGGTATCTATATTGATAATATGACCGCAGTCCTTCTTTTGATGGTATCAGGAGTTGGATTTTTGATTCATGTTTTTTCCACTTTCTATATGGGGCATGATAAGCGATTTGCTAGGTATATGATTTACATGGCCCTATTTACAACTGGTATGTTGGGAGTGGCCTTATCCGATAACTTCTTCTCTTTCTTTATGTTCTGGGAGTTGATGGGATTCTGTTCCTATTCATTGATCGGATTTTGGTATGAAAAGGAAATTAATGGTGATGCTTCAATGAAGGCATTCATGACCACTAGAATTGGCGATGTTTTTTTCCTTTTCGCGCTTTTAATCTGCTGGACTGTTACCAAATCTGTAAATGGGGCAGGAAGTTTCGCTTTTGTTGATATTTATAATGCAATCAGTGCTGGTGCGTTTGAAGGAAAAATGTTCTTAGGTATTCCTTTAATCACGGTAGCCGGGTTTTGCTTTTTTATGGGTACGATTGGTAAGTCTGCGCAGTTCCCGCTTCAAGTCTGGTTGCCAGACGCGATGAGAGGTCCTACTCCTACCTCTGCATTGATCCATGCAGCTACAATGGTTGCAGCAGGTGTATATTTAGCTCTAAGGTGTTATCCAATTTTAGAAGCAGGTCACTTATTAACGTTTGTTGCTTATATTGGTGCAATTACTGCGTTTGGTGCTGCCACCATGGCACTGGTAGTAACAGATTTAAAAGCGGTTTTGGCATATTCTACAATTTCCCAATTGGGATTTATGGTTTTAGGGGTTGGGGTTGGAAATTATAATGCTGCCTTTATGCATTTGATCACCCATGCGGTTTTTAAAGCCTGTTTGTTTCTTTCTGCTGGATCTGTCATTCACTCTTTACACGATCATCACCATCATACCCACGTTCAGGAAATGCCAAGAATGGGGGGGTTAAGAAAAAAACTCCCTTTCACCTTTTTGGCAATGTTTGTCTGTAGTTTGGCAATTGCCGGGGTTCCTCTTTTCTCAGGGTTTGTTTCAAAGGACAGAATCTTAGGTGAAGCCCTAGTAATGGCCCTACATAATAAAATTTATATTGTTCCAGCAGTTCTTGGTTTTTCAGCGGCCCTATTAACCGCTTTCTATATGTTCAGAATGATCTTTTTAACTTTCTTTGGCGAACCAAGGGATAAGGAAGTTTATGATTCCTGCCACCAGGAACATTTAAGTTTCAATCAAAATATTCCTTTATTAATCCTAAGTGTTTTCACCTTAGGTTTTTGGTACTGTGGCTCCATAACTGGGCAAGGTTTTGTGACAGTTCCTGGTGTTGAGAATAAAGAGTGGTTTGCAACTTTAATAGAAAAACCAGACCATCATGGTCTTGAGAAATTTAAACAAAAACAAAGACAAGCATTTGGTAGTGTAGATGAAAAGCCTGCTATCGAATTTAAGAAATCTTCTTATGATCCAAATCATGGGTTATCTGAAGAAGAGGCCCATCACATTCATGCTATCCATACCAAAGGTGCTATCGCTTCAATTTTCATTGCTCTTTTTGGTATAGGTTTTGCCTTTTTGATGTATATCAAAAAAGCCATCAATCCTGATACTTTTGTAAACGGCTTTCATGGGATTTATAAGACTCTGAAAAAGAAATATTATTTTGATGATTTTTATATAGATGTTCTTATCAAAAAAATAATTTTGAAATTTAATAGTCTACTGGCCGCTTTTGATATGGGAATTTGGGATCGATTTGCCATCGACGGATGGGCTTCAGTTACCAAATTTTTATTTACCTGGTTTAGAAGATTTGATGATGTAGTTGTTGATTCAGCAGCAGTTGATGGTACAGGTGCCTCGGTTCGTTTTGTAAACATCATCTTGAGAACAGTTCAGTCAGGAAAAATACAATTTTATTTTGTGGTCATTATTGTGGTTCTAGCAAGCTATTTATTGACCTTAAAATTAGGATAATTACTCACATAAGGAGTTATCGGTGCACGGTTTGTTAAATTGGATTTTATGGTTGCCTTTTCTGGGAATGGTAGGTGTCCTCTTATTTCCTAAAAAAAATGTGGATGCCGTAAGATGGTTCACGGTTGGGGTTACTTTTGTAACTTTTGTACTTTGTCTGATCCTTTATAGAGGATTTGATGAATCTATTCCGGGAATGCAGCCTGCCTTTATGGTTTCTATCCCGTGGATAAGTAGCTTTAATATTTTTTATAAGTTGGGTGTTGACGGGATTTCTCTTCCAATGGTCCTTATCAACGGCCTTTTATTCTTCCTTTGCGCCCTATCAAGTTTTGATGTGAAAAAACAAGTTAAAGGGTACTACGCACTTCTACTTATGTTGCAAGGATCCGTTTTTGGGGTTTTCTTGGCCTTGGATTTTTTCCTATTCTATGTTTTCTGGGAAGTTATGCTTCTTCCAATGTTTTTCCTTATTGGGATTTGGGGAGGAGAGAACAGGGAATATGCTGCAATTAAATTTTTCCTTTATACCTTTGCAGGTTCAGTTCTAATGTTGATCGCGATCATCGCTCTTTATTTTGCATCAGGAACCAAACTTGGCGCTCCAACTTTTGATATGGTTTCAATGATGGGAGGACACTTCTCCGATCTAAAATTAAATATTTTGGGAATGGATTTTTCTTTTGAAAAATTCTTCTTCGTAATGCTCTTTATAGGCTTTGCCATTAAAGTTCCAGTATTTCCATTTCATACCTGGTTGCCACACGCTCACGTTCAGGCCCCCACGGCGGTATCGGTAATTCTGGCCGGGGTTTTACTTAAAATGGGGACATACGGGTATTTGAGAATTTCGTATCCGATGTTTCCACAGGCGGCACATTATTTTGCAGATGGCATCGCTTGGCTTGGATTAATCAATATTATCTATGGTGCTTTATGTGCTATGGCCCAAACCGATGTGAAAAAATTGATAGCTTACTCATCCGTTTCTCACATGGGATTTGTTATGATCGGCATCGCGGCCATGACTACTGAAGGTTTAAATGGCGCCGTACTTCAGATGTTTAACCACGGCCTTTCAACATCGATGATGTTTCTTTTGGTGGGTATTTTATATGAAAGATCCCACCACAGATGGATTGTTACTCCAGAAGGGAAAAAAGGTTTTGGAGGTCTTTACACCCAAATGCCAAAATACAGTATTATTTTTATCATAGGGCTTTTTGCATCTTTAGGTCTTCCAGGGCTTTCAGGATTTATATCCGAAGCATTGGTGTTTATCGGTGTTTATACTCCTTATCCAAATATCGCACTTTTGGCCTTGATCGGATTAATTTTTGGCGCTGCTTATCTACTTTGGATGTTCAAGAGAATGTTTTTTGGGGAAGTAATCGAATCCAATAAAGAATACTGGGACGTTAACGGCCGGGAAATTTTCTATATGGCACCTTTGTGTTTTATGGTTATTGCTTTCGGTATATTCCCAGCGCCGATATTAAATATGATGAAATCTTCAGTTGGAAAATTGGTGTTGGATTTGGCCAAATTTGCAGGCTAGAAGAAAAGGAACTCTATGAACGTATCTAATTTGGCAAATTTAAGTTTATATATTCCGGAACTTCTGTGTATTGCTACCATGGCAGGTCTTTTATTCTTGGAAGCTGCCAGAGATGAAGTTGATTCAGGAATGAAGGTTTTTTTCTCCTGTGTTTATGTAGGACTTATTTTTTCCTTA
Source organism: uncultured Bacteriovoracaceae bacterium (assembly GCA_964400895.1). Classification (GTDB taxonomy): domain Bacteria; phylum Bdellovibrionota; class Bacteriovoracia; order Bacteriovoracales; family Bacteriovoracaceae; genus CAYNWL01. The sequence goes on along the minus strand of CAYNWL010000002.1, from coordinate 174,391 downwards.
ATTTCTTTAGTCAAAAATCTAGGCGTAACTCCAACTGGAATCTTTACCAATGCTGTGATTATTGATCCATTTAGCACCTTTCTGAAAATTTTAATGGTATTGGGGACATTGGCCACAATCTATTTAAGTACCACCTCACAGGACATTTATGGATACCTTAAAAGTGAGTTTGTCATATTGGCCGTTGGGGTTTTAATAGGTGGAATGTTGCTTGCTTCTGCAAATAACCTTCTTACCTGTTTTTTAGGGATCGAGACTCTTTCAATTCTTTCGTATGTGATGGCCTCTCTTAAAAAAGATGATGACAGATCTTCCGAGGCAGGTGTGAAATATGCGCTTTATGGGGCAGTAGCCTCTGGAATGATGCTTTTTGGAATGAGTCATATTTTTGGTACTTTTGGAACTATTCAATTTGGTGAAATGTATCCACTTTTAAAAAATCTAACTTCCGTGCAAATGGCAGTATTGATTCCGTCATTTGTGTTTTTCTTTGTAGGCCTAGGATACAAAATTGCAGCGGTTCCTTTTCATATGTGGTCCCCAGATGTTTACGAGGGTTCACCAATTCCGGTTACTACGTTTTTTGCCTTAGTCCCAAAAATGGCAGGACTAGCAATTTTAATTAGAATAACAATGATCTTTTTTGGACAGGAAAGCTCTGTTTTACAGATTACTTGGCTGTCTTTAATTCAAATAGTAGCTGCACTTACCATGATAGTAGGAAATGTCTCGGCCATTGGACAAAAATCCGTTAAAAGAATGTTGGCATATTCTTCCATCGGACACGCTGGCTTTATGTTGTTAGGTGTGGCAGTGGTTGATCAAATTGGAATTTCTTCAATTTTATTTTACCTAGTCACTTATTTATTTATGACCCTGGTTGCATTTTATATCACTTCATTTGTTAATGATGAGTATGGAAATGATCACTTTGAAAGATTTAACGGTCTGGCCTTTAAATATCCATTAATGGCAATAGTAATGACTATTTGCATGTTTTCTCTAACTGGCCTACCTCCTCTTGCTGGTTTTGTTGCTAAATTTAATATTTTCTATGCGGCCATAAACAAAAAACTCTATACCTTGGTTTTAATTGGGGGATTAACTTCAGTAATTTCCCTTTATTTCTATGCCAAAATTATAAGGTATATGTTTTTTAATCCGGTTGAATCGGATGCCCCAATAGGTGGTTTTAAATTTATTAATCAAACTTTAATAATCACCCTGACTGTTCCCCTATTATTTTTAGGGATCTTTTGGTCAGGACTTTTTTCCCAGGTTCTTGGAACCAAGCTCTTTTTTGTCCAGTAAGGGCCAAAATTTCCAATTTTTAGGCCTTTAGCGGTATAATTTCCCTTAGGGAAATGAAAAAAAAATTTCAAGCAAAATTACTGGATGGAAAAATAATCGGGCCCCTTCCCCTTGAAGAAATTCTATCTTTTTTGGAAAAACATGGCTTAAAGGAAAATATTTTGGCCTGTGAATTTCCTGGTGGTGAGTGGCAGGAAATATCTGCGTTTTCGGCTTCACCTCCAGTTGAAAAAATTACTACTCACCCAGATTTTAAGGAATTTAAATTTCAAATAGGAGGTTCTAAGGGCACGGAACCTCCTCCTAAACCAAAAGATGAATTTGAGGAAGAGACTAAAATAACTCCAGGAAGAGAATTTTTTGAAGAAAAAATTGAATCCACTAAAATTTTAGAAATTCCTCAGGAAGAAATTGCCCAACAAATGGAACCTACTCCTGTCGTTGAAGAAGTTAAAGAGGTTGAAAAAATCGATCTTTACGGGGTTACAGGGGAATATGATATTTCCTCCCATTTGGCCCAAATAGACAACATGGCAAATGAATCGGAAAAGGAATTATTTAAAAAAGAAGTACCGATGGCCGAAGTTGCAGAAAAATTAATTGTCACAGTAGTGGAGGAGGCAACAAAACCAAAGAAACTCACGCGTTCGGCAATAATCAAAGGAATTATTGGTGCAGGAATTGTCATCTACTTCATCCTGGATTTATTAAAGCCTCCAACAGGCACCATGCCAGAGATTGAAATAAATCCTTTTAGTGTAAAATTTCCGCTCACTTCCGAGTTTTTGAAAGAAAAAGAAAGTAAGGAGGATTTTGAGGAGGGTATGAAACTATATGCCCAAGACACTTATAAAAATAAATTAAAGGCTTCCGAAAAATTTTTAAAATCACTTCAAAATAAGTTCCAAGATAATCCGGCCCTGGAGAACCTTATCCTTGTATATTCAGAACTTTTGCCAAATTCCAAGGATCTAAAAAAAGATGCAAATACATTATTTAAATTAATCAGGATTGGAAAAAATAAATCCTTGTCCAATATAAATATTGTAATGGGTTTAGGGCTTTTCTATTTTAATAATGAAAAAATTTATACCGCTTTAAATATTTATGAAAATTATCTCAGGATTAACAAACCCTCATTAAAGCTTTTAGCAGGTTATTTGGAAGTTTTGGTAAAAATCGGGGACAACAAAAAGGCTAAAGAAGTATATGAAAAAGTTAATGGAGTCCAATATAAGCCTGTAGAAGCTTATATTGCATTAGCGAAATATCTTGATTTAGAAAGAAGATTTGCCGAAGGAAAAATTTTAATTTTAGAGGGACTTAAAAATTATAAAAATTCTGTGCCACTTTATCTTGAACTCAGCAGGTACCTTGTCCGGGGTTCACAATTTAAGGAATTGGAAAAAGTTTTGAAACTAGTGGAAAACTTGGATGCAGAAAACTCCCCCTACTACTTTTCAAAATATCTAGAGTATATGGGCATTTTAAGTGCAGTGAAAAAAGATGATAAAAAAGCAACTCAATTTTTCAAATCAGCATTGTCCTTGAGGGAATCTGACGAACTTAGATCAAAACTAGCTGCTTTAACTGTTGCAGGGGGATCTGCTGTTGAGGCCCTAGTAATTGAAAGTAAGATAAAAGAAAACATGAGGCAATCTGAGCTTGCTCTAAAGGAAAAAAAATATAATGAAGCCTTTCAATACGCAATTGAGGCTTCTGATTTGAATCCAACCTATATTCCATCCCAACTTTTGCTTTCAAAGGTTCAGGTTCAAAGGGGTTTTTACAATGATGCCCTGGAAACTCTAAAAAAATTAAAAAGGGATATGCCAGAAAATATTTCCGTCAATGAGGCCTTAATTAATGCCTACATTAATTCGTATAAACTGGATGCGGCAAAGGTGGAAATTACCTCTCTGTCTGAAACCGAAATGGGTAAAACTGCAGAATATTATTCCATCCTGGCCAGATATTATTTAAAATCCGGAAATACAATATTGGGAATTAAAAATCTCCAAGAGGCCTTGGATAAAGATCCACTAGGTGATGAAAATTATTTTTTACTTGCACAAGAATATTTAAGATATAGGAAATATTCAAGAGCACAAATGTATTTGGCAAATGCAATAGAATTAGATCCCACAAATCTGGAATACAGATCTCTTTGGGCCAAAATTTTATATGAATTAGATAGTGCTGATTCGGCACTTGGATACCTAAGAGATGAGATGACCAGAAACCCCAATGATCCCAAAATCCTGGCCGAGATGGCGATTTATTATTTTAAATCCGGCCAAACCAAAAATTATGAGGAAATTAAAACTCAAATCGAAAGCATGCCGAAAAAGGATCCAAGCCTTTATAAGTTCCTAGTTGAAGCGGCAAAACTTGAAGATAGACAAGAAGATATTCTTAAGTATTCCCAAGAGCTTATAAAACTATTTCCAGGAGATCTAGAATCAAGGATGGTCATTGGTGAGTATTTTGTAAAAGTTAGAAATTGGAGTGGAGCACAAAAAGTTTTTGAAGAGGTGAAAGCAAGTCTAGGATCCTTCCCAAGAGTTAATTACTTCCTTTCGGTATGTTATATGGCCCAAAACCAACCTGAAAAAGCAGAGGAATCAGCAAAGCTTGAAATAGCTGAAAACCCATCCAGACCTGGTGGTTATTATGCCATGGGTGAAGTTTTGGCCTTTAAAAAAGAGTTTTCCCAAGCAGTAAAGATGTATGAGAAGGCCATATCCATTGATCCTAAATATGTAGATGCCTTATATGCACTAGGGAAGATCAAATTTAAACAAAACTACCTGGCAGAATCACAAGAGCTATTCTCCCGGGCGATTAAGGAAAACCCAAATTATTCTGAGATTCATCGGGATATAGGCTTTGTATATAAGGCCATGGGCCAAAGTGGGCTTGCCATTGAGTCTTTTGAGACTTATTTAAAGCTAGACCCAACTGCTAAGGACCAAGATAGGGTAAAGCAGTTTATCCAACAACTGAGGTAGAAATGCACGATATTAAGTTTTTTGAATCTAATACTGATGAGGTGAAAAAAAACCTTTCCAAAAGAGGATTTGATTTAAGTCTTGTAGATAAGGCCATATCCTTAAATGCCAAAAGAAAGGAGCTAACCGGTAAGGTGGAAGGCCATCGTGCAGAAGTTAAGTCCTTATCCATGGAAATTGGAAAGCTTAAAAAAGAAGGAAAGGACGCCTCCGAAATTATGAATTCGGTGGCAAAAATTAAGAAGGAAATCGAATCCCAAGAAATATCTTTAACTGAGGTGGAGAAGGATCTTAATTATACCTTGTCCATTATTCCAAATTTGGTTTCAAAGGAAGTTCCAGAAGGAAAATCAGAAGCAGATAACCTGGAAATAAAACGATGGGGTAATCCTAGAGAATTTAATTTTAAACCAAAAGACCACGTTGAATTAGGCGAATCTCTTTCCATGTTGGACTTTGAACGAGGAGCGAGGCTTACAGGATCTAGGTTTGTTGTTTATAAAAACCAACTAGCAAGACTTGAACGTGCTCTGATCAATTTCATGTTGGATGAACATGTGAAAAATGGCTATGAGGAAGTTCTCCCCCCTTTTATAGTAAATAGGGATGCTCTTTATGGCACCGGTCAATTACCAAAATTCGAGGAGGATATTTTTAAATTAAGCCTTCCGGACCGTGATTGGTATTTGATCCCAACAGCAGAAGTCCCTGTTACAAATTTAAAAAGGGAGGAAATTTTTCCTAAAGAAGAATTTCCATTAAAATATTGTGCCTATACACCATGTTTTAGATCGGAAGCTGGATCTTATGGTAAAGATACGAAGGGATTAATCCGTCTTCATCAATTCAATAAAGTGGAATTGGTTAATATTGTAGCTCCAGAAGAGTCAGAGAAGGCCCATCAAGAAATGATTGATAGGGCATGTTCAATTCTAGAACTTCTAAATCTTCCCTATCGTGCCCTAATTCTTTGTGGAGCTGATATAGGATTTGGTGCTTACAAATGTATAGACCTGGAAGTATGGCTACCAGGACAGGATAAATTTAGAGAAATTAGCTCGGTTTCTAATTGCGGAGCTTTTCAGGCCAGAAGAGCATCAATTCGTTTTAGAAATGCCGAAGGAAAACCTGAGTTTGCTCATACTCTAAACGGATCTGGTTTGGCGGTAGGTAGAACACTAGTTGCAATAATGGAAAACTATCAAAACGATGATGGATCAATAACCATACCAAAAATTTTGATTCCTTACATGGGTGGACTGGAAAAAATTTCTAAATGATTTTTTCCCTTTTTAGGATTAACTAAATTAGTAGAATAAATTTTTAAAACATAGCCTCCAAATCATCCTATATTTTTTGAATCAAAAGCCTATTTCCTAGGTTCGTTGCTAATTACCGTAAAAGTTCATAAAATTTTATGGAATGATTCGAAATATCCTTTTATTCATCTTAATACTTTCAAGCTCTGCCTTGTTCGCAAAGACTGAACTTTATAGAACTGGATTTGAAAAACCACATTTAGAGAAAGAACATGGCCCCTTTTATACCGATAATCTTTTAGGAATCGTTATCCAGGGGGGGAATACTATCGACAACACCATTGCATTTAATTCGGTAAATACCCTGATTTTGGATCCCGATATGTATCAATTGGCAGGCCATTATAATTATGGTTGGGACGAAAAAGGTCTTTCTTCTAGAAATTGGGATTTAAGGGGAAGGTACCAACGAAAAATAAAAGAAAAACTCCAACCTTTTGTGGCCATAGTTGCAGAGGGTGATCCTTTTGCTGGCTTTAACGATCGTTTAAATTTTGATGTAGGAGTTAATTTTCCTTTCAAGGGTAAATACTTCAACTATAATATAGATATTGGATACCGCTATACTGAGGAATTACCTACCAACACTCCCGAGAGATTCCAGAATAAATTAAGGGTCCATTTAGGTGGAGAAAAAGAATTAGGAAAAAACGGGGATATCAAAATTTGGTTTAGGTATTTGCCATTTCTATCTGATACCCAGGGTAATCTTCCCAATTATATGTTTGATTACGGTTTATCGGTTAATTCCGCTTTTACAGAAAATTTTTATCTTAATCTAACCTATTTGGGATTTTATAGGGAAGTTCCATTGGAGGATAGAAAACAAAACGACTACAAGTTAATTGGCTCTATTGGATATAAACTCTAGAACTGTCCGGTGTTTAAAAGAATCAACGTGCATGCCTCTTCAATTTCCACACCCCTTTTTTCAAGGTCCTTATAAAGGGATGGGTTTTCAGAACCTGGATTGAAAATCATTCTTTTGCATTTGAAGTTTAATATTTCATTTTTTATTTTTGAGGAAATTTCAGGTCGGACATAGATGGTTAAAGTATGAACATTTTCTTTAATTGAAGCCAGATTTGGATGGCAGGTGACCCCATCTATTACTCGGTGATTTGGTGTAATCAAAATAGTGGTATATCCCATTTTCCTAAGGAGAACTTGGGCCATATGGGAATATCTCTCTGGGTGGTCTGAAGCACCTAAAATAGCGACATTTTTATTTTCCATGACTCAATAATCTTAAGATGCGCAGCGCATTTAGTCCATTTTATTATTGTCAAAAGAGGCGTCAAAAATTAATATGGCCCTTCATGTGGAGGATTGGCTGAGCGGTCGAAAGCGGCGGTTTTGAAAACCGTTGACCCCTTGGGGTCCGCAGGTTCGAATCCTGTGTCCTCCGCCATTTTTTTTTCCCAAATGGAAGAGTGGCCGAGTGGTCTAAGGCAGCACCTTGCTAAGGTGTCGAACCGTAAGGTTCCGGAGGTTCGAATCCTCTCTCTTCCGCCATTTTCTTAACTAGTAAATCGTAGTCAAGATTGATTAAAATAAGAGAAAATATAAGTTATGGAAAAGCCAAAACTAGACAATTATAAAAAGGCCCTTAAAACTTTAGATGAAGCGATGGTAAAACCTCCTGCAAACTTATTGGAAAGAGATGGTATTATCCAAAGATTTGAATATTGTTTGGAAGTTTCATGGAACTCGGCAAAAAGAGTTCTTGAATATCAAAAAGTTAAAACTGATACACCTAGAAATATATTTAGAGAAATGGCCAAATTAGGTTGGATAACTAATCCGGAACAGTGGCTGGATTTTCTTGAGGCAAGAAATAAAACCAGCCATCTCTACCATGAAGAAGTCGCCCAAGAACTTTTTAAAATTATTCCAATTTTTTTAAAATCCACCCATGAATTATTAAGGATGCTCGAGGAAAAGCTCAAATGAGATCCTATGGTTTAAAAGTGGAAGAACTCCATAAAATGAGGGAGTTATTTCAAGAATTTTTTGGAGATATCCCTAAAGCTAAAATTTTTCTTTTTGGCTCAAGAGCAAAGGGCACTCAAAAATCATTTTCTGACATTGATATTGCTGTAAAAACCAGCACAAAAGACCTGCCAAGACGGATTTCCCTTTTTAAGGAAAAATGGGAAAAAACCAATCTGCCCTATAAAATCGATATCACATCCTGGAAGGAAATTTATAAACCTTATCTCCCCCAAATTAGAAAAGATAAGATAACCCTATGGGAACCCACTGATAAACCGATTCACCCCTGGCGTGCTTGCCCTTATGGAGAGCATTGGGTGATTAGACATCCGAGATACCCAGTAGGCCGAACTATGCAAGACGTTGATGGTCACTGCCGAAAAAATCCATCTGGAAAAGATGTTTTATTTGGTGAGGAAATTGAATTCATCTCCAAAGTGGCTCCTTTTCAGGAAACTCGTCCCTTACCCTGTCCTTACATTGGCCAGGAAAATATTCCTAAGGCAAATGACTATGACGTGCTAATTTCCGGTTGGTGCAAATATTGGAATGATATTTTCAATCCCGATATCCCAATTTCCCCCAATTTCGTAAAAACTCTAATTGAATCGGAATCAACCTTTAATCCAAATGCCTTTGCAAACAATAAAAAATCAATAGGGCCTGCAAGAGGACTAGTTCAAATTACGGAGCAGACGCTTAAAATTCTTAGGGATAAGAAAGGTGAAATAAAGGACCATTATGTTGATCTTTCAAAAGAAGAACTTTTTGAACCAACAAAAAATATATGTGCTGCAATTCGATGGTTATTTCAAAAAAGAAAAATCCTCCAAAAAAGATTGGGACGATCTCCACAATGGATTGAAACGGTTGTAGAGTATAAGGGCTTAGGAAGGCAGTTGGGAACAAATGGAACTGAAGCCATGAATATAATGGAAAAATTTTCCAAAAATTTGGAAAAATATATATGCTAAAAATAATTTCTTTAATTTTCTTTGTTTTAACTTCCCAAATACTCGCAAAAGATTTGGGAATATTTAAAAAAGTTGTACCTTCAAAATCAATTTTTCCAGTATGTAAATATGATAAGAAAAGTGGTGATGAAACGGGCATTTTTTTTATAGGTTATAGTGAGAAAGAAGTTACACACTTATTTTTGATTCTTCGTGGAATTGTTCCGAGCACCTGCAAGAGGTTAGAGAGAGAATCATTAAAACTGAAAAAGAAAAATTTTTTTCTCCAGCTTTCCGGTGGAAGTGGGGACGAATACCCAGAAGAAAAAAAAATTACATGGGCTTGGAAGTCTCTAAAATCACAAAATGAATGTGTGAGTTATTTTGTACATGAATGCCAATAGAGATTTTGAAATTTAGTCCAAAATTCAAAAACCAAAACAATTTTAAGTCCAAAGAAGAATAAAGGATTAGGTCAACAGTTGAGACAACGGACCTAAGGAATAAAAATAATGAAGGAATTTTCAGAATTCCTTGATAGGTATGCATGTTAAAGAATTTAACTTTATATTTCTTTTTATTAATTTCTTCAATAGATGCAAAAGAATTTGCGAGATTTTCTGAAGCCTTACCTTCCAAAAAAATTTTTCCTGTTTGTGAATATAATAAAAAAAGAGGAGATGAGACAGGGATATTTTTTATAGATTATAAGGATAAGGGAGTAACTCATACATTCCTTATTCTTCCTGGAATTGATCCAGATAGCTGCAAAGATTTAGAGAAGAAATCTTTAAGGCTCAAAAGAAAAAATAATTTTTTAACTTTATTTGGAATAAATGGACATGAATATCCTGAGGAAAATAATATTACATGGTTTTGGGTATCCCTTAAATCAAAAAAGGATTGTGTAAGTTATTTTGTCAATGATTGCCCTTAAAATAACACCTTGCTAAGGTGTAGAACCGTAAGGTTCCGGAGGTTCGAATCCTCTCTCTTCCGCCATTTATAACCTTTTGAAATTAGGATACTTGCGACTATTAGGTGATAGAAATTTACACAATGTAAATGCCTAGCATTTACCTGAATAGATTTATTTATTACCATCCCCCAAATGATTTATTTGGAGTTTTAAATGAGGAAATTATTTTGTCTTTTTTTACTTATCCCCTTTCTGGCATACGGAGAAATAAAACTTTCCGAAACAGATAAAATTGAACATCCCCTGCCAATTCTATTTATGGCGGATACTCAAATTCACAATTTATTGGCCCCACCTCATTTTTTTAGGAAAGTCTTTTTTGATAAGCTGGTTGAAACCGCAATAAGGCCTCCCCTTCTTGATCTCTTCTCACCTGATTCCCTTAAGTGGACCTTATTTAATTATGGAGAAGGAAATAAAGTAGTTTTTCTGGGGGATGCTTTGGATATTAGCTGTAAAAACGAATGGCAGAGATTCTATTCTGCAATGGAAATTAATAAGGTTCATAGTGGATGGGTTATGGCCTTTGGAAACCATGATCATACTTTTTATGGGAACACCAATGGTTCCCGTTCAAATGAAAGAGGACTATCAAAAAAATGGTGGGCGAAATCATGCCAGGAAGGACTTAATGAAAAGATTCCTGGACGGATAAAAGATGTTGTTATGGCAAAAGATGATTTAGTTCGAAGTTATCTTAACGTCCTTTTTGAAGAAAACAGAATAAAGCCTAAAGATTTTCCAATTACCAATAATTCCATTAAATGCGACACTCCTTATTTAGCAAAAAAGCCGCATGTAACCGAAGATGATGTTTTATTGCAGGATTGTGATTTTAAATCCGATGATGAGGAAAGTTTCTTGCAAAGAGTTCATTACGCACTGCCACTTAGTGATGATATTAGATTTTCCTATAAGAGTTTAATGGTTCAAGAAATAAATTTAGGTCCAAATCTAAAGGGTATTTTAATTGATACTGGAGATTTTGAGGATGGCCCCACCTTTTTGATTGGAGCTTTAAATAATGGAAAAGAAAAAAGACTTTCAAAAAGTTTGAATTCTGGAAATATGGGAAGTCTCCAAAAAAGACAAATTGATATTATTAAAAAATGGATGGAAGGTAGGGAATCAACTTATTTCCTTTTAATGGGCCATCATCCTTTGGAAGCCTTATCAGAAAAATCACTTAAATTATTGGGAGACCTTAAAAAGTTTCATCCAAGGTTAGGATTTGTATCTGCCCATACCCATACAGGATACTTAAAATCCGATGGAGTGATGCCTGAAATAAATATCGGTTCGATGACAGATTGGAATCCTGGATTTGTAAAGATTGGACCAAAATTTGAAGAAAATGAACTTTCGCTTGAAGTTAATAGAATTCATTTTACAGAGGAGATGCTTAATTGTTCATCCAGAGATGATTTAACTGGGCAATATACCCTCTACAAAAAAATTAAGGGTGGCGGGATGAAACTTTTTGATTTCACGATGAACTCCATTACAGAATCATTATATAATGCTTTTTCTTCTGTGGGAGCGGATTTTAGGTCTCAAAATGATCTCCAACATAAAGCTAAATGCAAGTTAACTGACAAGGAATGTTCCCAAGAAAACTTTTTGCTGGCCAAAGAGGCAATGATTTTCAATTCCAAATTGGAAGAAAATCCTGATTTTTATCTAAGTAGAATCTCTTTTGGTGCTTGTCAGTCCTTATGGGCGGCAAAAGAAGAATATTCAATTAAGAAAAAATAGTTACTTTTTTAATGAGTCGTTTTTTTTCGATAGCGCATATTGAGCAACTCAACTGCCAAGGAGAAAAACATAGCAAAGTAAATATATCCTTTATCGATATGCTTACCCATTCCTTCCATAACCAACATGACACCAATCAAAATTAAAAATGCCAAGGCCAGGATTTTTATGGTTGGGTGCTTATCCACAAAGTGACCAATACTTTTTGCGAAATAAAGCATAACGGCCATAGAAATAACCATTGCTGTAACCATTATTGGAATTTGGTTGGCCATTCCAACAGCCGTAATAACCGAATCCAGGGAAAAGACCACATCTAATATAAGAATTGTAACAAAGGCTAAAAGAGGACTTGGTGCTTTTAATTTAAAATCAGGATGTTCCTCTTTAATTTCAACTTTATTATGAATCTCATGGGTGGATTTAGCGATTAGAAAAAGTCCTCCTAGAAGGAGAATTAAATCCCTTCCGGAAAAAACATGAGCAAAAATTTCAAATAAAGGGTCTTTTAGACTCATTACCCATGAAATGGAAAATAAAAGGCCAATCCTTATAAAAAGAGCAAAAAATATTCCCAATGATCTTATTTTTTCCCGAATTTGTTCAGGTAATTTTCCAACGAGGATTGAGATAAAAATAATATTATCAATCCCTAATACTATTTCCATTAGGGTTAGGGTTAGAAGGGCTGTTAGTGATTCAGGATTTAAATAAGCTTCCATATTGGAACCAACAATACCTAGAAAAAGAAATCTTGAAAAGTGACTTTAGAAAGGACAAATTGTTTCTTAGGGAATGGATAAAAATTAAAAATACCCGTCTTGTTTACTTCTTTTTTTCATCCTTGCTAAAGCTAATCCAAAAATTTTAAAATCAAAGAAAAAATACAAGGATGTATTCATATGAAATGGTTTCTAATCTTTTTAATTCTTCTTAATTTTTCGAACCGGGCCCTTGCGCAGACAGATTCTCTTCCAGGCGGTTTAAATACTGGTGCCGATGGAAGTTTTGATGTTGGTGATGAATACCCCAATCCGCCCTGGGATCCAGGTAGTGGGGGTGGAGACCCTTGGGTTCCACCACAAGAAGGAGGGGAAGATCCAGATAACTGCTATTACTGTGATGGTGATTCAGATACAGGTGGACAAGAGCAAAATAACCAACAAACGGCGGCAAAACTTGGTTTTCAGTTGAAGCCAAGTGTAATGGTGGATGCTGATGGATATACTTATATTATTAATCTGTCCGACAATGCTCAAATTGGAAAAATCCAGCCAGATAAAGAACCGGTTTCCGATAAAGGTTTTAAAGTAATAAAAATGAGAAGAGGCGGACTCTCTCTGGGAGTTTCTGGTGAAATGATGATTGCGGGATATCCAGGAATTTCGCCAAATATAGGTCTGACCGTAAGTGGAAATATTGCTTTTGTGCAGGAGCGATACGTTGCAACTTATCCTGAAATCAAAAAACTGGCCTTTATTAAGTTTATTCCTACATCACAGGAAAAATTAGATGAACTGGCAATTGGAGACTCAATCACCTTTTTGGTTTCTGGTACAATAGCTGTCCATGCGGGAATTATCCTGGGGCCAATGAATGGAGGTGTAGAGGCAGATGTAACCGGAGAATGGGTTGCCAATGTTAGAAAAGTAGGTCCACAAAAAGTTCAGGTATCCTATACGAGAGGAAAAATAGGCTCCGTTTCTATCACAGCCGGAAGCATCGGACTAAAAGCTGCTAAGAGCTGGTATAAGGAATTAACAGAAACCCAAGCATATGAATTTGATCTTTCAAAACCGGAAGGTTGGAAACTCTATAAACGAATGCTCAGAGGCGATGTTAAAGCTGTAAAAAAATATTATTTGCAAGAACTCACCGTAAATAGGTGGTCTAAGTTTGCCAAAGAAAATAAACTAATGGGTTCTCAGGACTTGGCAAGATCTGCCTTAAGAAAATGGAAGGCCAAGGCAATGCCAGAACGTTACAGTCTTTCAGCGAGGGATAAAAATATCCTTAACACATTTTTTAGAACAATGACGGTTAAGATGATTACAACTGGTACCAGGCAAACCACAGGTACTGCAGCAACAGTTAAAATTGGAGTCCCAATATTTTTTAACTATACATGGAATACTGGAGACAGATCTGTTGTCGTGGATAGATCAAAAGAAGTTGCTGATGGTTTGATTTCCACAAATTATTATGGGGTATATAAAGAAAGCAAAGGAGCCCAGGGTGCCTGGACAAAGCATTCACTTCAGCAACGGGTGTTTTTAGGGGGAATTAAGGAACTTATGTTTTTAAATCCCGGAGACGGGCCGAAAAAAATGACTAAATTATTTGCCCAAGTCAAATATGAATTCCATCAAGAAAATTGGAATGAAAAATTATGGGATGATAAACTTAAGGATGCAGCAGCCTTTTTGGGATTTAGAAATGAGATAATGCAAATTACCAAACCCTACCAGAAAAAGGCAAAATTTGGACAGCATACAGCGGATCTACTTTTAGGCCAAAAAACCCTTAAATTTTGGATGGATTGGGCAAAGAACAATAAACCAGATATTTTGGTCCAAATGGGAACTTGGAAAGTAGAACAGTGGTTTAATGACAAAGAAAATGAAAGAACAGAACTATGTAGTGGGCTTGTTCGACCGCTTTGTAAAAAAAGTATGAATTACGAAGTTGAAAAGCACGTACCAAAAGCTCTTGAAGCTTTAAAAAAACTTTCAGAGTTAATGCCAACCGGCCAAGAATCATCTAGTGAATTTACAGATAAAATGAAGGAATTTTCTAAAACGATGGCCATATTTGGGAGAAGTTTTACAGAAAATCAGTTTATTTTAAATGCCTTCTTGGATTTGGCAAAATCAAGCGATGGAGATCAATATTTGGTTTTCCAATGGCAAGGATCCCCGATGCCCAGAGGTTATAAAGTCCTAATTCCATCAAAGTATTACAAATTCAGAGGACATCAAATCTGCGGATTAGTTGGTGAACCTATAAGTAGAAGATGTGATAGTCCCACAAATATGGATCCAATGTGAGCAATTGACATACGGAGGGCCTAAAAGTTATAAAATGCCCTCCTAATGCAGCCGTAGCTCAGTTGGATAGAGCGTTTGACTACGAATCAAAAGGTCGCAGGTTCGACTCCTGCCGGTTGCGCCACTCTACAAATATCAACTTTTTTAGCGGAAGATAAATGAGATTTAACCATTTCTGGGACAAGATCATCAGATTCTTTATCTTTGCAATAGTCTTTACTCTCTGAATTATTTTTGAAAACAAAACTTATATATTTGCATTCACCATTAATTTTTCTGATCACTATTTTGAAAAAATATTGGGGTATAGAAGGGCCATCGGAATCATCCTTTAATCTAATTTGACTAGTAACAATCGGCCCGGCCACTACTTGAACCAATCCATTTTGAGAAATTTTCCTTACAAGGATTTCTAATTTGTTCCATGCTCCACTTTGATTAAATACCCGGTCTTGTGGGGAGATATTACTAAATAAGAATGTTGATTCTGCAGCTTCAACGCTATAACAAAAATCCCCTGCAGGGGCCAAGTGTCCCCTATCGAAACCACTTTTTTTATAATTCTTATCTTTTGCTGATTTTAAAACTCTGGGATCGGGCCTAAATTTGCTATTATAATCCCCTTTTCTCTTAAGAGTGTGGGTTTCTGTGGAAAACTGCAATTTATATACCACCAAAAAAGGTTGAAGATTTGAATTGTCATAAATAATTTCTAATCCTGGATTTTTTAAATACTGGTTATTAGTTTTTTCTGACCACTCCTTAATTTCCTCTGTGGAGACAAAACATTCTTTAGGTGATGTTTCAGGTGGTTTTTCATTAAAAGTTTGGGAACTTGAACAGCTTAAAAAAATAAGGACTGTTAAAAAATATTTCATTTAATAAGTTTAATTATATTTTGAGGTTTTTATAGGAAGAAATGCTGGAGTGAATCCGTAGAAAATTGAATTTTGCAATCAAGCTATTTATTCAATATGATTAATAGATGAAAATTTTTTTAATTTTATTCTCCCTTATTTCAGTTTCTTTCTCTGAGGAGCCCAGATTTAGACATGAAAGCGAATTGGGCTACCTTTCAGTCGCAGGTAACTCCGATCAAAACGTTTTAAATTTTAAAACTACTAACTCCTCACCTTTTTCCGATTATTTTTTAAAATTTGGCGGCCATTATACATATGGTTTTGCAGATAAAGTTTTAAACACTGAAAATTGGGATATTAATGTTAGGTTAGAAAGAACATTATCGGATAGATTTTCAATTTATTTTTCTGAAATTTTTGAAGGAAATAAATTTGCCGGTTTTGATTATAGATCGAAAACTGAGATTGGTGGTGGTTATAAAATAATTCAAGGAGAAAAAGGGACCCTAGATGGCGAGCTCTCTTTTCAGTATATGTATGAAAAAGATATTCCTGATACTATCCTAAACAACGTTCTCGCAAGGCTATATGGGGTATATAATTATAAATTTAGTGAAAGTGCCTCATTTAAATGGTGGGCAGAATATCTTCCAAATTTTACCAACTCCACCGATTATTTTGCCAATACTGAAGCTTCCGTAACTTCAAATATAAATACCAATTTTGCTCTAAAATTTGCGTATTTATACAAATACAGAGGGGATCCACCTGATCAAAAATTAAAGTGGGACCGGCAAACTTCCATGTCCATTATAGCTAAAATCTGATAAGGTCCCCTCCATGAGAGATGACTTGTGGAATATGTCCATAGCAATTGAAGAAGCTGTAAAGGCATACCAAATAGATGAAGTCCCTATTGGGGCCATTATCGTGGATGAAAACAATAAAGTTTTGGCCAAAAGTTTTAATCTAAAAGAAAAAACTCATGATTCTCTAGGACACGCAGAACTTTTGGCCATAAAGGAAGCAGGATCCTCCCTTTTAAATTGGAGGCTTTCAAATTGCACTCTTTTTGTCACTTGCGAACCCTGCCCAATGTGTTTAGCAGCTATGGTCCAGGCTAGAATTAAATCCCTTGTATTTGGGGCCTATGATCCCAAAGGTGGGGCCCTTTCATTAGGATATGATCTTTACAAGGATCCAAGACTAAACCATCAGTTTTCTGTAACCGGTGGACTGATGCAATTTGAATGTGGAAAGCTCCTTTCTCAATTTTTTAAGGAGAAAAGAGAAGATTTTAACAGGAAGAAAAAAATTAACGCATAAGATAATTTCTTTACACTGAGTTCAAAGGTGTGATAGCCGTACTTTCACGGAGAATTGGCCGAGTGGTCGAAGGCGCACGCTTGGAAAGCGTGTATACCGCAAGGTATCGTGGGTTCGAATCCCATGTTCTCCGCCATCTTTAAACACCTTCTTTTAGTATTTGACCCGGTTTTTTCTAATAAAATCTTTCATACTCTTTTAAGGGAAAAATTATTTTTATACCTTTTTAATCCTTATGAAAAAATTTTTAATATTAACCCTAGGTTGTGTTTTTATTTTACCTTTATTTGCCATGGATAAGATTATCGTTGGCGACTTTATGCCAGATTGGCAAAATATCGAAACCCTCAATAATCCAAAAATTCAGGATGAGGGAAGAGCAGTAGGAAGGTTAAGCATGCCTGCAAAGAGGACTACTTGTACGGCTTTCTTAATTTCTGAAGATATCATAATGACCAACCAGCATTGCATAAAAAAGCCAGAGGATGCAGTTGGCGCAAAAATATATTTTGATTATTTAGAGCAGGGAGAACCAAGAGTTTTTCTCTGTGATAAATTTATCAGTAACAATAAAAAATTGGATTATGCGCTCTTAAAATGCGAAGGATCCCCTGGTTTAACTTATGGATATGTAAAATTATCCCAAACTCCACCAACCCCAAACATGGTCGTATATTTGGTTCATCAAAATTGCGATTACTACCAAAATCAAAGCTGCAAAAGATCCAAGAAAGTTTCCTTTGGCCAACTAACCTCGGTGGAAGACGATCGTCTTTATCATAACGGCGACACCCTTCCGGGTTCCTCCGGCTCTCCAATTTTTTCTACTGAAACCCATGAGGTAATCGGATTACACAATAGCGGTTCAGGTGAGGAAGAAACAAATGGCCGAAGAAATGGTCGGGGAAAAATCAATTTAGGAATCCCTATGTCTTCAATTTTGGCGGAAATCAGAGTAATTCTTCCGGATCTTCCCTGAAAAATTCGTTTTTTCTCTTTTAAAATTTAACTTCTTAAACTAGTATTCGTCCCGGTGGTCGGGCCTTGGGCAATTGTATTGGTGGTTAACCCCGCCAGGTCCGGAAGGAAGCAACGGTATCCACACGATGCTTTGTGTCCTTGTCCCGGCCGCTATCTTGTGACCAAATCAAAGGGAAAACTTATCGCGACTAATATATCCGTGGTTTCAAGCCTCGCCCCACCTGATACTTTAATACCTTGAACATAATTATAGAGGATTCTTGTTAACTCCAAATTAAGGGAAATATGATTGGAAAATCTAAAGGCGGCATCTATCCCAAATCCGTTCCCGGAATTGGTTAATCCTGAATATCCATATGGACCATTTTCCCTAAGAATCCAATTTGAATCAAAATAGTATTTCAGCCTTAATGCCCATTTATCCCACATCCAACCAGCAAATAGGCCATAATTGGTTACAGCGGTGTCCTGATCGAATTGAGAACCATTGTATTCATAAGTCGGATTCATATTTTTATAATCTATATCCACGCCAAGCATAAAGGTGTCAAAAATGTATCCTCCCCGACCCCCAACTTCTAAATTTAGCCAGGAAACATCTTGGCAACAATTTGATGTTTGGCCTTTTACGGAAAAATCAAAACCTAAATAAGGTTCCAGTAAAAGACCTGCTTTGGTTTCAAAAGAAATTACAGTAAAAAGTAAAATAGACAGATATTTCAGAAATCCCCCCTTAGCTAGGTGCATAAATATATCTTAATTATTAAAAATAAATTTTAAAGGGCAGGTTAAATAGTCCCTTGATAAAGCCCATTCCTACACCTACTATGGCGGCAATATGTCTTATCAGGTTTTGGCCAGAAAATGGCGCCCAAAAAAATTTCAGGATGTAATCGGGCAAGAGCATATCACCCGCTCTTTACAAAATGCCATCTTGAGAAAAAAAATCGGACATGCTTATCTTTTAACTGGAACCAGAGGAATAGGGAAAACTTCAGTCGCCAGGATATTTGCCAAGGCCCTAAGGTGCCAAAATCTTTTAGAAGATGGTAACGCTTGTGGAAAATGTATCTCCTGTTTGGATTTTGAAGGAGAAGGATCCCTTAATATCCATGAAATCGATGGAGCTTCCAATAACTCAGTTGAAAATATTCGTGATTTAATTGGAGAGGTACATTTTCTTCCCACCACAGGAAAATATCGTGTTTATATAATTGATGAAGTTCATATGCTGACCTCTCAGGCTTTCAATGTTTTGTTAAAAACATTAGAAGAACCACCAGCACATGTGATCTTTATTTTTGCCACCACTGAACCAGATAAAATGCTAGGAACAGTTCTTTCTAGATGCCAGCGATTTGATTTTAAAATGGCAACTGCAGAGGAACTTTTTAAGCATATAAAACAAGTGGCCCAGGTGGAAGACATTAAATTTGAAAATGATGATGCCATCATGGCGATTTGCAAGGAAGGAAAAGGATCTGTCAGAGACACCTTAACCCTTTTGGATCAAATTCTAAGTTTTACAGACGATAAATTTATAAGTGAAGAAATATTGGTTATGGCATTAGGTCTGGCCAGGACCTCAGCCGTGAAGGATTTAATGGAGGCCATCTGGACCGGAGATGTGGAAAATGTCTCCAAAATTTATAGAGGACTTTTAAGCGAAAATATTCCGGTTAAAAATATTATAAGTTCACTTTCGGATCAGTTTTTCAATCTGGCCCAGAAAGAACCAAGTCCTGAAACCTTTTGGATCTATGAGAATTTGGCCAAAGATTCCATGTGGGGACTGGGATCCCTTTCCCCTGACAAAGTTATGGAAATTGTCCTTCAAAAGCTGGCCCTTAGAAATACCTTCTTTTCCTCCGACCAAAAAAAACCAGCTCCTTCAAAAAAAAAAGATTGGGAGAGCTTCCTTATTCACCTAAATGAGCTTTCTCCAGTGACTGCCTCTAACCTCGAACAGGGAAATTTAGTAAAACCCATTGAGAAAATAAATGGGAAACTAGTTGTGGAATTTGGATTATCCCCTTCGGGAAAAGTTTTTTATGACTATCTAAATGAGGAAGCCACATTAAAGAGGATTGAAGGATTTTTAAAGAATTATTTTGGGCAACAAGTTGAATTCAAATTAACTCTTATAAAAAATAAAGAAAACTTTCTCTCAAAGGCCGAGATGGCCCAAAAAGAGAAAGAAGAATTGGCAAATGCCAAAAGAGAGCAAATATTGTCCCATCCAATGTTAAAAGAGGCTCAAGGTATCTTTAACACTAAGGTGGATAAGGTTTTTATTAATTAAGGAGATATTATGGCAAATATTAACCATTTACTTAAACAAGCTCAGCAAATGCAACAAAAAATCGCTGTTCTTCAAAAGGAACTTGAAGGTAGAGAAATGGAAACCTCTTCTGGAGGAGGGGTTATTAAAATAAAAATAAACGGGAAACAGGAAATTCTAGACGTTAAAATTGATAAAGAATGTGTGGATCCAAATGATATTTCTACATTAGAAGAATTGGTAAAGACAGCGGTCAATCAAGCGGTAAAAGAATCTCAAGACATGGTTTCTAAGGCCATGTCTAAAGTAACTGGCGGATTGAATATTCCAGGGATGTTCTAATTTGGAATTACCTCAAATCCTCCAGCAAGCGGTCAATCAATTAAAAAAAATTCCGGGTATTGGGGAGAGAACCGCACTTAGGCATGTCTTATTTTTGTCTAAATGGGAGTCAGGTGAACTAACTTCTTTTGCCAATTCTCTAGAAAGAATTGGCCATTTAAAAAAGTGTCAGGATTGCGGGATTTTCTGTGATGACGATCTTTGTTTTATTTGCAAATCTCCGGCAAGAAATGAACAAAAAACTATTTGTGTTGTTGAAAATATTTCCGATTGTATCGCCATAGAAAAAGGTGGAGGTTATTTTGGACTATTCCATATACTGGGAGGAACCCTAAATCCTTTGATGGGAATAGGTCCTTCTGAATTAAATATGGATAAGTTGTCGGATAGAATCAGGGAAAAAAATATTTCAAATGTTATTTTGGCCCTTAACCCATCGGTTGAAGGTGATGCCACATGTGCATACATAAAAAATATTCTTCCCCAAGAAACAAAAGTGGAAAGAATCGGATTTGGAGTGCCAATTGGAGGCAGTCTAGAATTTTTAGATTCTTTGACTATTGCTAAGGCAATTGAAAATCGACGTCCTTTATAATGATCAATCCCTGAAAAATAAATAATAATATCTTAAATGAATAGTGCCTTGTATAGCTCTTTATTCCATCATCAAAACTTTGAAAAATATAAATTTTAAGCCCAGTTTTATTTGTATTTATGAAATGTATCTGGTAGGTGAATTTCATGAAAAAATTAATAATTATTGTTTCTCATTTTTTTTGTATAGGTATTTTTGCCGAAGAATTAACAACGTATGTAGACACACGAATTGGTACCGCATCAAATCCAAGTGCGCCTCGAGCCTTTATTGGTGAACAAAGGGGAAACACCCAACCAACAGGTGTTGTGCCATTTGGAATGGTTCAATGGGGACCAGATACCACTAATAATCATTCAGGTTCATATACCTATTCTGATGACAAAATAATTGGGTTAAGTCTTACCCACTTGAGTGGTCCAGGTTGTTCAAATGCAGGAGAATTATCAATCCTTCCTTTTGATAGTGAAAAGTATTCCAAATCGATACCTAAATCCTTTTCCCATAATAATGAAAAGGCGCAAGCGGGTTATTATTCAGTGATTTTTGATGATGGTATTTTGGCCGAGATAAGCTCCACAGAAAGGACTGGGCATGGAAGATTCACATTCCCAAAAACTGCGACTCCATCCCTATCAATAAATGTGGAAAAAACTGGAACTTGGAAAAAATCAGGATTTATTAAGACAGTAGGTTCAAAACGTCTGGAAGGATGGGTTTTAGGTGGAAACTTTTGCCATCAAAAAAGAAAATATAAAACCTACTTTGCGATAGATTTTAACCAACCACTCAAATTTTTGGGAGCAAATGATGGGATTTCCATCTTGAAATTTGAAAAGGGAAGATTGCCCCTTGAGATGAAGGTTGGGCTTTCTTATGTAAGTGAAAAAAATGCATGGCTAAATTTGGAAAATGAAAATCCAGATTGGGATTTTGAAAAAACCAAAAGCGAAGCTATTGATAAATGGGAACAGAAACTTAAAACCATCCGTTTATCTGAAGAATCTACATTTTCACAAAAAAGAATTTTTTATACTGCTCTTTATCATTCCCTCCTACATCCAAATATTTATAGCGATGTAAATGGCGATTATTTGGGGTTTGATCAAAAAATCCACAATACATCCGAATCTAATCTTAAAAATTTCTATGCCAATTTTTCTGGTTGGGATATTTACCGGACACAAATTCCACTTTTGGCCTTTTTATTTCCTGAAATAACCTCAGAAATTATTCAGTCTTATATTTTAAGTGGAGATCAGTGTGGTGGACTTCCTAAGTGGGCAAATAACAATACCGAAACTGGAATTATGGCCGGAGATCCAGGACCTTTAATAATTGCCAACTCCTTTGCATTTGGAGCGAGAAATTTTGATACTCAAAAAGCGCTTACTTTGATGAAAAAGGGTGCTTTAATCCCTAAAACCGCCTGTCAGGGATATGAAATTCGACCAGGTTTAAAAGATTATTTAAAAATCGGATATGTGCCGAGAAATTTAACTGGAATTTTCCGGTTAAGGGATTTTTCTAACACCGGACAAGTTTATATTGGTGCTGCATCGGCCACATTAGAATACACGACTGCGGACTTTGCTATTTCCCAATTTGCCAAAGAATTAGGAGATAAGGAATCCTTTGAGCATTTCTATAAGACTGCCAACAATTGGCAAAATCTTTTTGATGGTGAAACCAATTTAATTCGACCCAGATTCAGAAATGGAAATTGGCAGAGAGATATTACCCTAGATTCATATAGGGGTTATACCGAAGGTAGCGCTGGACAATATACTTGGACAATACCATATGCCATCAAGGAATTAATTAGAAATTTTAAGAATGATAATTTGGTAATGGCACGTTTAGACGAATTTTTTAAAGAATTAAACGCTTGGAGCCGTATTGGACATCTTTGGATTGGAAATCAACCAGGTTATTCGGTGCCTTGGTTATATCATTATATGGGAAGGCCAGATAAGACTCAAGATATACTTGAACGAATTTTTAACGAAACATTTAAAGATGGTCCAGATGGCCTTCCAGGAAATGATGATTTGGGTTCAACCTCTTCTTGGTATGTTTGGTCCGCGATAGGACTTTATCCTGGAATACCGGGAGTGGGAGGATTTTTTATCAGCAAACCTCAATACCCACAGGTAGTCATCACCTTATCTAATGGTCATATTTTAGAGCTGACATCCAACACCACTTTGGGTCATATTCAGGATCTAAAATATAATGGAAAACCTTATTCATCCCTGTGGATACCCTATAAGGAATTGAAATGGGGAGGGCAATTTAATTTTGTTGTGGGACAGTTGCCTAATCTTTGGGGAATTAATAATACAGAAACACTGCCTTCATATGGGGATTTCAAACAACCTTGAGGTGTATTAATGCAAAAAATATCTGCATGCCTTTGGTTTAATGGCGATGCCCTTGAAGCTGCAAAATTTTATACATCAATTTTTAAAAAATCTAAGATTACCCAAATAATTTATTATGGAGAAGCGGGATCAAAAGCATCTGGAAAGGCTAAAGGTCCAGTTTTAACAGTAGCATTTGAACTTCAAGGACAAAAATTTTTGGGATTAAATGGCGGCCCTGAATATAATTTTACTCCTGCAGTTTCCTTTATGGTGAACTGTAAAACACAAAAGGAAATAGATTATTATTGGGAAAAACTTTCAAAGGGCGGGGAAAAAATTAAATGTGGATGGCTTAGGGATAAATTCGGACTCTCCTGGCAGGTTGTCCCGGAAATTTGGTCAAAAATGTTATCGGATTTGGACTCTAAAAAGGCCGAAAGGGTTATGAAGGTCCTCATTAAAATGAAAAAACTCAATATAAAGGATCTTAAAAAAGCTTTTATTGATTAGGTATTTTTCAATCAAATTTATAATACCGGACATAATTCACATAGAAATAATCTGGCAACTTGGCATATTTAATATCTCCAAAGGCTTCTTTACCTATTTCGACGCTTAGATATATTTGGCAATCTCCATTAAACCCATTGGAGGGTTGCCTTCGGGTAATCATCCCATCCATATACCAAATTATGTCATCCTGATCCCAATAAAGCCCAAAAGTATGCCAAGCTGCATTTGGATTTGGATAAGGGAATGGGAGCTCCTTTTTTCTATGACCCCCTTGATACCAATGGAGAGCATTTTGGGGAAACCATGGAATAAATCCATATTCAAAAATGTCTATTTCCACCGATTTAGGAGCGTTTGGATTATGGGGCCAAAGCCAAAAGGCAGACCAGGAACCTTGTTGTTTTTGAAGATAAACTCTTGCCTCATAATAACCATATGAAAATTTATATTTTGAGACGGTTTTAATTCCTCCTGTAACATATTTTTCTCCATCCTTAAAAATTTTTATGACTAAATTCCCTTTTCCATCCAGAAAAGTGGCATCCGAACGCCACCAACCACCTTTTCTAATTTCATTTTTTCCGGTAGGTTCCCAAACTTTTGAATCTATCTTATTTCCATTGAAATCATCCTGGAAGGCCAATCTTGCATTTTTGTGATTAACCTTGATGGTAAGGTGTGGAAGCCATGAACCTAGGCTAAATAAATTCAGTGGAAATAGAATTATGATAAAAAATAAAAAAGCCTTCATACATAATTCCTTTAAAGGTTTTATCGGAATAAAATCTGTGGACCTTTTATTATTAAAAAATCTTAATTTTTAAATATAATAATTATAGGGAGTTAAAGATGATTTATTTACTCAGAAATTTTACTTTCTTTTTTCTCCCAGCGTAGAATTAAAGATATCCGAATAAATGGAGTTTATTTTGAATTGGGAAGAATATTTTAAAAAGTTTTTTGGCAGAGAAATTAAAATAGCAGGATTGGAATCTTGTGGTTTATTTATTTTTAGGGACGATGGCATCCCACTTTTTGGAAGTAATGAAATGTTAGATAAAAATACCATGGGTGCTTTGATGGCAGGGTGTTGGCAGGCAGCAAAGGCATTAAGTAGTTTTATTCCAAAAAGTGAAAATCAGGAAGTTTATCGTTTTAGTTATGATACTTCAGATCAGGGAATTTACATTCTTCCGTTTTCTATAAAAAAATCTTCATTTATTTTTGGAGGCCTTTTTCATTCGGAAATAAATCCTGGGCTTATAAAATCCAAAATGAGGCAAATTTTGGAAAAAATGTTGTCCGATGTTGATACATTCATAGAGGACAAGGCGCCAAAAAGGGAAAAATTTTTGTTTAACGATATTTCTGATAGGGAAATGGATCAGATCTTTTCATTTGAGAGGAACAAGTAATGTCATTTGTGAACTACCACACCAAAGAAATTAACTGCAAAATTGTATACTATGGGCCAGGACTAGGTGGGAAAACTACTAATCTCCAATATGTTTATCAAAAAGTAAGTGGTGATCAGAAAAGCCAAATTATTTCGCTTAATACAGAAAACGAACGCACATTGTTTTTTGACTTCTTGCCATTAGATCTGGGGAAAATTAGAGGATTTAGGACGCGCTTTCACTTATACACCGTTCCTGGACAAGTCTTTTATGAAGCTAGTAGAAAGCTCATTCTCCGTGGAGTTGATGGAATAATTTTTGTGGCCGACTCTCAAGTTGAAAAGATGGAGGCCAATTTAGAATCCCTTGCGAGTTTGGAAAAAAACTTAAGCGAACAAGGTTATGATATAAAAACTATTCCAATGGTCATGCAATGGAATAAGCGGGACCTCCCAAATACTTCATCGGAGGAGGAACTTACAAAACAATTGAACAAGTGGAACTTCCCAGCTTATCCAGCTGTTGCAAGAACCGGGCAAGGTGTTTTTGAGTCCCTGAAGATGGTTTCAAAAATGGTACTAATGAACTTGCGAGGAGGACTGCCAGCAAACCCTCCCGCTTAATACGGAGAGGATTTAATGGAAATATGTCCCCTAACAACATCCCAATTGCAAATTTTAAGAGAAAAAATTTTGCAGGAAAGAGAACTAAATTTTAATTTTATGCCAGAATTAAATTTTAACATGGAAGGCGATAAGGATAGTGTTGATATCGCAAATGCTGAAATTCTCGGTGGATTGATGACAAATTTAAAGAGAAGATTAGTTGAAAAAGAAAGAAAATTTCAAGAAGCCTTATTTAAGATATCAAAAAAATCCTATGGGATTTGTGAGGACTGTGGTGGCCCAATAGGATTTAATCGCCTTATGAAAAACCCAAGTGCGGACCTTTGTATTGTCTGTAAGGAAGATGCTGAAAGAGGAAAATAAGTGGATGATAGAATTGGGATACTAGGTGGGTCAGGGGTTTATCAACTTGAATCCGGAAAATTGATTTCTGAGCATAAAGTTGAAACGCCATTTGGATTACCTAGCGATTCCATCTTTGAAGTTGAAGTCCATGGTAATTCATGTTTCTTTCTACCTAGACATGGAAGAAACCATACCCTCCTCCCATCGGAAGTTAATTACTGTGCAAATATTTTCGCCCTCAAAAAATTGGGTGTTAGATATTTGGTTTCAATTTCTGCAGTTGGATCACTAAAAGAAGAAATTAGACCGAGGGATTTTGTTATTCCCCACCAATTCCTAGATTTTACTAAAGGGAGAAGGAGAAATACCTTTTTTGGGGAGGGAATTGTTGCCCATATTTCAAATTCATCTCCAGTGGATGAAAAACTACGACAAATTGTCGGTGATACTTGCACTAAAGAATTGATTAATCACCATTTTGGAGGGACTTATGTTTGTATTGAGGGTCCCCAATTTTCAACCATTGCAGAATCTAAATTATATAAAGGACTTGGGGCGGATATAATTGGGATGACCAATCTTCCTGAAGCCTTTTTGGCAAAAGAGGCAGGAATTAAATATGCTACATTGGGAATGGTGACAGATTTTGATTCTTGGAAAGGAACCAGTACTCCATTTGATATTATTTTGGAAAATATGGGCAGATATAAGGCAGTGGTAAAAAAATTACTTCCAACCTTAATCAAAGAAATTGCAGAAAATCCTAATCCGGGCAAGGGAAACCAATTAGAAACCTCAATTTTGACCTCTCCTACCTTTTGGAATAAGAAGCATAAGGAAATTTTAGAGATATTGCTTAAATGAATGAAAATTATCTAAGTCATTATTCCGTATTAAAAAAGGAATGTTTGGATTTTTTGACATCTGGAGCGCCAAAAGATTCTCTTTTCTTAGATCTTACATTTGGGGCCGGTGGGCATAGTTTTGCTCTTTTGGAAATGGGTCATCGAGTAATCGCTTTGGACCAGGATCCGGACGCCATTGAAGCAGGATTAAAACGAATTAAGAATTCTCCTTATGGTTCAAAAATCGAATTAATTAAATCAAATTTTTCCAACTTCCCGGAAATTTATCAAAATCGCTTTAAGGGAGAGTTCTTCCAGGGAATTTTGCTGGATCTCGGAGTTTCCTCCCATCAGTTTGATAAGGGTGAACGGGGTTTTTCGTTCAAGGTAGATGCTCCTTTAGACATGCGGATGGATCGGGAAAATCCAAATCTTAAAACTGCTAGTGATTTAATCAACCACCTTCCAGAAAAAGATTTGGCAGATATTATTTTTAATTACGGGGAAGAAAGACTTTCTCGGAAAATTGCAAGGAAGATTGTCGAGGAGCGAGAAAAAAAACCAATCTTATCAACTTTAGAATTGGAAAATATTATTTTTCATTGTTACCCCAAGTCCCAAAGATTTAAGGGAGTAAATCCTTCTACAAGGACATTTCAAGCATTAAGAATAGCAGTAAATGAGGAGTTAAAGGTACTTGATGTACTTCAATTGCTTCCCTCTCTCTTAATAACCAATGGTAAATTATTGGTAATTTCTTTTCATTCTTTAGAAGATCGTATCGTTAAAAGGACCTTCAAAGAATTGGAGAAGGGGGAAATTCCCTGTAAAATTCTAACCAAGAAACCAATAACGCCTAGCAAAAATGAGATCGATGAGAATTTAAGATCAAGAAGTGCTAAACTAAGAGTAATAGAAAGACTTTAAATACATTAATTGCCAGGAAGGTGAAAATGTTATTCAAAGAAAAATTTTCTTTAGGAGAAATTCAATTTTTCTCCAAAGTAAAAAATTTTATTTTTAGTTCGCAGGGACTTCCCTTAATTCTCATGTACTTAACCATTGGAATTCTTTTTGTGGTTTTTAGAATGAAATCCATTGAACTTGACTATAAATTAGTTGAGTTGAATCAAGAAATTTCAAAGAAAAAGCTTAACCAGAAAGAGTTGGAGGCAGAAAAGGCCGGACTTCTTTCAACAAGCAGTTTAAGGGAGTTAGCGAAAAAATATGACTTGAAACCTCCCAAACAAACACAAATTATTTTAATCCCCGAAAATTGGAATGCTAGTTCACCATGATGGAGAAAGACTTTTTTGAGCAATCAAAGGAATTAACTTCCGAACGAGGGAAAAATAGAATCTATTTTATCTTTTCTCTATATGTACTTAGTTTATTTTTTATCTTAATGAAGGCATCATACCTTCAAATTTTTTCTAGAGAAAAGCTCTTAGAATATTCTCGAAACCAGATTTTTAGGGAAAAAACTATTTTTCCTAATAGAGGAAATATTTTGGACCGAAATGGATTTCCATTGGCAATTAATGTCCAAACCTGGTCCATTTTTGCAATTCCAAGAGATTTTGAAAGACAACAGGACACTTTGAGAAAACTTTCCAGAATTGTTCCGGAGCTAACCTATAAAAGCCTAAATGATAAATTGAAAAACCGTGAAAAATACACTTGGCTTGCTAGAAAAATTACTCTCTCCGAGGCCCAAGCGGAGAGAATTAAGATTCTAAAGGGAATTTACCTTGAAGCAGTACCAAAGCGATTTTACCCAAATAAAGAATTACTTTCCCAAACACTAGGTTTTGTTGGCTTGGACAACATTGGGTTGGCAGGAATCGAATACCAGTTCGACAACCTTTTAAGGGGGAAGGCCAAGAAAATAAAGTACCTAAGAGATGCAAAAGGACGCCCTTTTAAATTTGAGGCAGAATTGGTTAAGGAAGATTCCCAGGATATCTCCCTCACTATAGATAAGGATATTCAATCTTTTGCCGAAAAAACTCTAAAAGACGGAGTAATAGAATTTAGCGCTGAATCTGGTGGAATTGGCGTTATGGATTCCAGTACAGGAGAAGTTTTGGCGATAGCTAATTATCCATCTTTTGATCCAAATGATCTTTCAAATTCCTCTGAAGAGCATAGAAAATTATCTTTCGTCACCGACCCTTTTGAGCCTGGATCTATTTTTAAATCTTTAACAATTATTTCAGCATTAGAAAATAAAATGGCAAGGCCAGAAACTAATTATTTTTGTGAGAATGGCCAATTAAAGGTGGAGGATCATATTATCGGAGAGGCGGAGAAGAATAAAAAATTTGAATGGCTCTCTGTTGCCGAGATTTTAAAACACAGTTCCAATATTGGTACCACCAAGATCGCCTTTGATGTGAAATTTCCTAAACTTCAGAAAACTTGGAAAAGCTTTAATATTGGACAAAAAACAGGAATTGAAATTCCAGGTGAATCCAGAGGAATTTTTAACGATCAGGGAAAAATTACTTCTTTAAGCTTATCCAATATGAGCTTTGGCCAGGGGATTGCAACAACAGGAATTCAAATGTTGGCAGCTTATGCAACCATTGCCAATGGAGGATATTTAGTTCAACCGACCATAATAAAAAATGAGGAACCAAAGAAAAAGGTAAGGATTGTTTCAGAAAAAACCATCAGGGAAATTCAGAAAATGTTGATTGATGCAGTTGAGGATGGTACCGGAACAAATGCAAAAATACCTTATTTTAAAATTGCAGGAAAAACTTCAACGGCCCAGAGGGTTACAAAATCCGGTGGATATGATGGATATATTCCTGGATTTGTAGGTTTTCCATTAAATGTAGATAAAAGATTTGTGATACTTGTTTATGTAGTAAATCCCAAAGGATTAAATTATTTCGGAAATAACGTGGCTGCCCCGATTTTCAAAAAAGTTGCAAAATACATGCTGTATAAAAACAAAGAATATAACAATTTAGATGAGGTGGCGCTAGACAAGGGAACATTAATTGATTCCTTAAAAATAAGGGATGCTTCCCCTAGAATCATGGGAGATAATGTAGTTCCCAATTTTATCGGTTTAGATAAGAAGTCCTCAACCATTTTAGCAGAAAAAATGACGCTTAAACTTGTCCATCAGGGTATTGGTGTTGTAGTCTCACAATCACCCAACCCAAAAAGTGAAATTGGTGTGGAAAGAACTATAACTCTGATTTACTCTCCTCCTAAGTATGAATAGTAATGTTTTTTTAGATCTTTTAAGGCCCCTTTCAACGGAAGTTGGCCCAATTGATATTGAGACCATTGAAGATGTCAGTGTAAGATTAGAAAGAGCAAAAAAAAATCAGGTGGTATTTTATAATCTTAAAGATGATGCGAAATCCCAGGAAGTATTTGAAACACGCTTCCCTAAAGATAATGATTTTCTTTTGATTATTTCCCAAATGCCTTCAAAGACAACCATCAAAAAAAATTATCTAGTGATTCCAAAAGAGAATTTTTTAAAGGCCCAAAAAATCGTCTGTGATAAGCTTTTTCCAATGGAGAGAAGTCGCTTTAAATTAATAGGAATAACCGGAACCAACGGAAAATCCACAACAGCCTATCTTGGGATGTCAGTTTCCACATTATTAGGTCATCCTGCTCTTTCTGTGGGTACACTTGGAATCGATTCGATCAATAAAAAAGAGGGCGATACTGATAATACCACGCCTTCCTACCTGGACTTGCGCAAAATTCTCTATACTTACCAAAAGGAATATGAAGCCTTTTTTCTTGAAGTATCCAGTCATTCACTGGATCAAAATAGGCTATTTGATTTAAGGTTGGATGGAGGTATTTTCACCAGTTTTTCACAAGATCACCTGGACTATCACCCTTCAATGGAAGAATACTTCAAATCCAAAGAAAAAATGGCGGAAGAATACTTTTCCAAAAATGCCGTTTTGGTAATTCCCCAGGAGGAAGAGTTTCTTCGAAAAAAATTGCCAAAGGCCAAGTTGGCCAAGTCACTTAAGGACAGAGAAGTAAAAAATATACCTTTTATATTTCAAATTCCCTATAACCGGAGAAATTTGGAATGCGCCTTAGAAATAAATGAAATAATTTGGAACACTTCAAATATTGTCGATATTTTCAAACTTAAAAATCCCAAGGGGAGATTCTCAAGTATTCCCTTTAAAGATTCTTTTATTGTAATAGACTATGCTCATACTCCCGAAGCACTGGAAAGGGTTCTATCTAGTATTAAAAATATATACTCGGATTATACGTTATCATTGGTTTTTGGATGCGGCGGAGATAGAGATAGGACCAAACGTCCTATAATGGGGAAAATTGCCGGTGATTTTGTGGAAAAGGGAAAAATATATTTAACTTCTGATAACCCAAGATCTGAAAATCCTCAAAAAATAATTGATGATATTAAAGAGGGTATTAAAAATCCCAATTTAATTATTAACCTAGATAGGAAACAAGCTATTAAAGAAGCATTAAAGAATATAAGGGAAAAGGAAATTGTTCTTATCGCGGGGAAAGGACATGAAGACTATCAGGAAATAAAAGGAGTTAGACACCCTTTTTCTGATTTTTCAGTCGTAGAGGAGTTTTTAAGTGATAAAAAAAATAATATCTGAAAAATTATTAACTACTCCAAAGTCCTTCCACAAGATTTTAGGTAGATTGGCCCAGGAAGAATTCGAACTTTGCTTTGATTCAAGAAAATATCAAGAGGGTCAAGCCTTTTTCGCTTTAAAGGGAGAAACTGTTGATGCTTCCCTTTTTATTCCAGAAATAATTAAAAAAAAATGCCCTTTAGTAATTACCGAAAATTTATCTTTGGTAGAAACCCTTAAAAATTCAAATACCACTTTTTTAATATGTTATGACTCCCTTGCCTACCTACAAGAGCTGTCTCATCTACATATGGCGAAATGGAAAGAACAAGATCCCCAAAGATTGGTTATTGGAATTACAGGATCAAATGGAAAAACCACTACAAAAGAAATGCTTTTTCATTTTTTAGATTCTGCTTTTCCGGGTTCAGTATATAGGACCATGGGAAATTTGAATAACCATATTGGTGTTCCATTTACTCTGTTATCAGCGGGAAAAAATCACAAGATTTTGATAGTTGAAATGGGAACAAATCATCCAGGGGAAATTAAATTTCTTTGCGATTTGGCAAAGCCAATGGCCGGTACAATAACCTCTATAGGGCCTGCCCATTTGGAATTTTTTAAGACTCAAGAAAATATATTTTTGGAAAAGAAAACTCTATGTGATTCAGTAGTGGAAAACACCAATGGGAATGGGCCTTTTGTAATTAATAAGGAAGATTCCTATTTAAAAAAAATAAGTCCATTTCCTGGACTTGTGACTTTTGGACAAGGAGAAGGAGATTATAGGATTTCATTTCAGAATAACGCAGTTGAAATCAATAAAAATGGGGAAAAAATCATCCTTAAAAATGAAAATATTATTGGAAAGCATAATTTTATCAATTTAGTAACCTCATTTTTACTATCCTTGTCACTTTTTCCAAAAGAAAAAGAGAATTTTATTAAATCAAGTGAAACTTTTACGCCCTCAAGCAATCGGTCTTCGTGGGTTCAAAAGGGAGAACGGAAAATTTTTTTGGATGCCTACAACGCTAATCCAGGTTCTATGAAGGCTTCATTACAAGGGTTCGTTGATTTTTTAAAAACTTCTAAAACCTCCCTTTCGGATTGTTTTTTTGTTTTAGGGGATATGAATGAATTGGGAGAGTACGCACCAAGTCTTCATAGGGAGATTGGTAAATTGGTCAATCAACTTGGAATTGACCAAGTCGCTTTCATTGGAAGATATGCAAAATATTATGATGAAGGTTTTGGCGGAGGACAAAAAGTTTTTGAATCAAAAAAATCATTTGAAAACGAATGGACGTCAATTAATAAAAAATTTAAATTCTTCTTTATTAAGGCCAGTCGGTCTTTACAACTTGAGTCATTACTAGATATAAACTAATGGCCTTTCAAAAATTTGGGACATTATGTTTTATCACTTATTTTACCCTTTAAGTAATAGCTATCCTTTTCTAAATATTTTCCGCTATATAACCTTTCGATCTTTCCTCGCATTTTTAATCTCTACTATTGTTGCCCTATTTGTTGGTTCTTATTTCATCAAATGGATGCAAAAAAAACAATTTGGCCAGGTCATCAGAGATGATGGTCCTAAGGATCACCTAAAAAAGGCCGGCACTCCAACTATGGGTGGAGTTTTTATTTTTATAGCAATATTGGTTAGTATTTTATTGTTTGGTAATTTCCATTCCTATCCATTATTGGTGACAGTAGGTATTTATAGCTCCTATTTTGTTTTGGGATTTGTGGATGATTATTCAAAAGTAATTAAAGGGTCTTCCTATAAAGGCGTTTCTGCAAAGGGAAAATTAATTTGGCAATTTGTTACGGCGCTAGCGGGAATGTTTATACTGGTAAAGTACAATCATATTGACACTAAGCTATATCTACCATTTATCAAAGGCCCATTTTTAGATTTGGGAATTTTTTATATTTTCTTCGGTGCTATTGTAATTGTGGGTTCCTCAAACGCAGTAAATTTGACCGATGGTTTGGATGGTTTGGCCATTGGCCCAATTATTTCTAGCGCTGGGAGTTTAGCTTTTATTGTTTATGCCTCAGGTCATAGAGAGATAGCTAATTATTTATTAATACCCTATGTAGAAAACAGTGGAGAGCTTGCAGTTATTGCAATGGCCATAATTGGTGCAGGAGTAGGGTTTTTGTGGTACAACGCCTACCCCGCTCAGGTGTTTATGGGAGATGTAGGTTCACTTTCTTTAGGTGGGACATTGGGAATAATGGCCGTCCTTTCAAAAAGTGAAGTACTTTTTGCTTTTATTGGTGGGGTTTTTGTAATGGAAGCAGTTTCTGTAATTATTCAGGTTGCTTCGTTCAAAATTAGAAAGAAAAGAGTTTTTAAAATGGCGCCCATTCATCATCATTTTGAATTAAAAGGATGGCCGGAACCTAAGGTAATTGCCAGGTTTTGGATCATTTCCTTGGTTTTAGCGATTATGTCTGTAGCGACCCTGAAAATGAGATAGGAGGAAAGCGTGGAGCGATTTCGAAATAAAAAAGTGCTTATTGTAGGAATCGGAAAAACCGGATTTTCTCTAATTAACTTTTTTAACAAATTAAACTGTCAGATTAAAGTTACAGATATTAAACCTATTTTCGATTTAAATAAGGCAATTAAAAAACTAAAAAAATTAACGCCTACTCCTGATTATGTATTTGGTGAACATCGTGATCAGGATTTTTTGGAAGCCGATGTGGTTGTCTATTCTTCTGCAGTCAATCCTGAGCTTGTCCAAATTGAAAGAGCAAAATCGGCAGGAAAAGAAGTTTATTCTGAGTTTTCCTTGGCACATAAACTTTGTAAAAAACCGATTATCGCAGTATGCGGAAGCTATGGAAGAACCACCGTTGCCCACATGATAGGTTTTGCGTTAAAACTTGAAGGTAAAAAAGTATTTGTAGGTGGAACCTCAGATAACCCATTTATTGAATATGCATTATTACCAAATCCTGATGAAATTGATTATGTTGTAGTTGAAGTTTCAGCAGTTCAGATGAAAAGTGCCTCTAGTTTTCATCCAAAAATGGTTGTCTTCACTAATTTGGGAGATGATTACCCAAGAAATCATTTTAGATCGATGGGTGAGTTTATTGAAACCAAGTTAAGTATTATCAAAACCTTATCGCCGGACGATGTTTTAATTATTAATTTTGATACTCTAGCAAACAATGCATTTTTTAGGAACGCTCCTTGCAGAAAATACTGGTACTCCAGAAAATCCTTTGTCACCATGGGGGTGATGAACGAGATCCAGGGAACTCACTTCCACGATAGAAGAATAAATTGCAACATCAACTACCATTCCCAATTTATTGTTTCAAAAATGAGAATAGTAGGTCAGGAAAATAGAGAAAACCTTCTAGCTGCAGTTACAGTTTGCAAAGCGCTTAATATTTCAGATAAATCAATCCAGACCATGATTGAAAAATTCCCTTCAATTCCCAATCATCTGGAATTTGTAATGGAAAAGAATGGGGTATCTTTTTACAATGATTCCAAATCTGAAACCATGGATGCCCTAATAAAAAGCCTTAAGGCCTTTAAAAAGCCGGTAATCTTAATCGCTGGTGGAAAGGATATTGAGGAAGTCGATTTTGATCCGTATATACAAGAAATCATCACCTATTCCCGTGTAATTGTTTTGGTTGGGGAATGTAAGGAAAGGTTAAACAGGGCCCTTGGAGAGTTCAATCAAGCATATATCGTAGGCTCATTCGAAGAATCCGTTCTTTTTGCATATCAAAAATCCCGTACCGGGGATGTGATATTACTTTCTCCAGGTAATCCTGCAACTGACTCTTTTAGAGATTTTGAGGAAAGGGGAAGTTATTTTAAAAAGTTGGTTTATCAACTATAAAACCTTTTCAGTTGGAAGTTTTCTTAATTCTGATATCCTTTTTCCATGGGACCAAGGGAGATTGAACTCCAAAGAACATCAAAACTTCTAATATTAAATTTAGTTGCGATCCTCGCGGTAGGAATAATTATGGTTTATTCCTCCAGCTATCTTTTTGGAAAAGAAAATTTTGGAAGTTCCACCTATTTCTTCTCAAATCAGCTGATTTTTTTGATAATGGGATTGGTGATGGCCTTTGTGGTCTCCCATACAAAATTAGATTTCTGGTTTAAGTTTGGCCAGTATATCCACTATTTTTTTATAATATTTTTACTTCTAACCCTAGCTCCCAAAATTGGCCTTTCAGTTAAGGGTGCGAGGAGATGGATCCACTTTTTTCACATTACCTTTCAACCTGGGGAGATGATTAAATACACTTTAATTTTTTCCTGCCTACCCTACTTCGAACAATTTGGAACTTTAAATTTTAAACAAAAATTTTTTAATGCCATTCCGATTTTTATGCCTTTGGGGATTTTGATTAAACAACCAGACTTTGGATCTTTCTTTGTATGTTTTATGGTCATTATTTTTATCTGTTATATGTCGTCTTTTTCCAGAAAATATTTTTATGGACTTTTAATTATTGGTGGAATTTCTATTATTGGCGCTTTATTTTTGAAATCCTACAGAATAGTAAGACTTCTTTCCTTTTTGGACCCATGGAAAAATCCAAAGACCACAGGTTTTCAGATCATTCAATCATATTTGGGATTTGCTAATGGGGGAATTTTTGGACAAGGAATTGGTAATAGCAATGAAAAGCTATTTTATCTTCCAGAGGCCCATAACGATTTTATTTTATCGGTTATCGGTGAGGAATTAGGATTTTTGGGGATTTCTGCCATAATAGTTCTTTTTCTTTTTCTGGTTTATTTGGGGTTTAAATTGGCCATGAAGTTAAACTCCACTTGGGGTACTATTTTGGTATCAACGATTATTTTTACAATAGGCCTTCAGGCGGTACTTAATATGGCGGTGGTTTTAGGACTTCTCCCAACCAAAGGATTAAATTTACCTCTAATAAGTTATGGTGGCTCCAGTCTAATTTCCAACTTTTTTGCTATCGGACTTATTTTTTCTGCGGTAAAAAACACCCTTAAGATTGGCGAAAGAAATTATGCATAGCATTGAGGGCGGTTAATTGTATAAAGTTCATAAAGATATTCACCTTCATTTTGTAGGAATTGGCGGAATAGGCATGAGCGGGATTGCTGAATGTCTTATTTCAATGGGGGTTTCCGTTTCCGGATCGGACATTGGCTCCTCCCCTACTACTGAAAAATTAAAAGAATTAGGCGCTAAAATCTATAAGGGTCATCGAAAAGAAAATATAGAAGGGGCCACTACAATTATTTATTCTTCTGCCATAGGAAATGAAAATCCTGAGATGGTCGCGGCCCATGAAAAAAATATTCCGATTATGAGAAGAGCGGAAATGCTGGCCGAGTTAATGCGTCTGAAATTGGGACTGGCAGTTGCAGGTACACATGGGAAAACCACCACTACATCTTTTCTGGCAACTATCCTTTCAGAAGCGGGGTTGGATCCAACGTATATAATCGGCGGTGTAGTTTCAAATTTAAAAGGACATGCAAAAATTGGAAAAGGAGAATTTCTGGTGGCCGAGGCTGATGAATCAGATGGCTCCTTTCTTTTATTGTCTCCTATTATGTCAATAATTACCAATATCGATAATGATCATCTTGGACAGTATGGGAATGAGGAAAACCTTTTCAACGCATTTTTAGATTTTGCCAATAAAATCCCTTTTTATGGTGTATGTGCAATTTGTATAAATAACCCAAAATTGTTGGAAATTAGATCATTAATAAAAAAACCTTATGCGACCTACGGGATTGCCTTAAAAGGGGAACAACCAGATTTTGAGGCCAGAAGCATTTCCTATAAGAATTTCAATAGTGAATATGACCTTTATTATAAAGGTGTATTTACAACTAAAATTAAAATTAAACTGCCTGGTGAACATTATGTACTAAATTCACTCGGGGCAATTGCTCTTGCCTTTTATTTGGATATTCCATTCTCAAAAATAGCTGAAGCCATTTCTAAATTTGAGGGTGTTGGGCGGAGATTTGAACTAATATATCAGGGACAAAACATAGAAATTGTCGATGATTATGGACACCATCCGACTGAAGTGCAGGCCACCTTAACGGCCCTTAAAAAGGTAAGACCTGATCACAAAATTCGGGTAATTTTTGAGCCACACCGGTATTCTAGGACTAATGAATGCTGGAACCAATTTCTGCATTGTTTTGAGGGTGCTGATGAAGTTGCTTTGATGCCCATTTATTCAGCCGGAGAAAACCCGATTGAAGGGATAGATTCTTCAAGGCTTGTAAGGGAAATCAATGACATTTATCCAAACTTGGCCAAGGAAATAAAAAACTCCGATGATCTGGTGAATTTAATTCCGCCAAAGGGCCCAGAAAAAATTTCAATTTTGGTTTTAGGAGCAGGTTCAATTGGTAGAAAAGTTCGTGATATAATCAAAACATTCTGAATATTAAGATGAATTTAAAAGAAATATTAAAAGACATTCCAGATTTGGAAATTTCCCTGGATAAGGATTTAACCAACAAATCTACTATGCGACTTAAAGCAAGAGGAAATCTGGTAATTATAAAAACCAAAGATGCTCTCTCTAAGGCATTACTGGCCCTCAATAAGCATTCAATTCATTATAAAGTTTTGGGCGCAGGTTCCAACCAACTTCTTAAACCTACTTCGGAAGTAGTTTATATCGAGCTGGAATTTTCTTTTGATAAATCAGTCCTTTCCAAGGCTTTGGAAAAATATCTATTACCTGCTTCAATTCCTTTAAATATACTTACCGCCCATGCCATAAAGTTCGGATTAAAAGGATTTGAATCCTTTACGGGGATTCCTGCCACCCTTGGAGGTGCTGTTTTTATGAACGCCGGCACTGGTCTTGGTGAAATTGGGACAATCGTAAAAAAAGTAATGATCATGCAACCATCTGGGATTGAAAGGGTAGAAAACATAAATAAAGACTCATTTTCTTATCGGAAAAATAACTTTTTAAAACCTGGAGAAGTTATTTTTGAAGTTGAATTGGCACCCTTGAGTCTTGATCCGGGAATCAGCAAGATAATAAGGGACTATTTAGATTATAGAACCAGAACTCAACCTCTGGATGCAAAAACCTGTGGCTGCGCCTTTAAAAATGACCATGATTTTTTCCAGGATAAAACATGTCAGGCAGGGAAATTTATCGATTTAGCGGGTTTAAAGGGCTTTTCCGTCAATGGTATAAGAGTAAGCCAAAAACATGGCAATTTTTTGGAAAACACAGGGGATGGGAATTATTTTGACGTGATTAATGTAATGGATAGAGTTAAAATGGAGTTGGAGCTTCATTTTGGAATCAAATTTAACAGGGAAGTTGAATTGTGAATAAGTTAATCCTGTTTTTTTCTTTATTAAGCATAAAGGCTTCCTATTCCTCAACCGGGATAAATTACAAAACATCATTTGGGAATTGTCCCTCCCGAATTGCCGGATCTCTTACTCTTTCCATTGTAAAAGTTTTTGAGGAGAAGAAATCGCTAAAGGCCCTGAAAGAGTCAATCAACCAGGAAAAATTGATGGATAAATATTATTTGTCCGATTATAAAATCAATTTTGATCCTCTGGAGAAGATGTTACAGATAAAATTTGAGTGCCCTAAACCTCTAATGAAGGTCCAAATCTATAAAACCAACAATGTGGATTCCTATGAAGCCATTTTGGTGGAGAATGCTCAACTTTTCGAACCCAGCTATTTAACGGTGTTAAAAGAGGAAAATAAATTAAAAAAGGAAATTCCTTCTTTGGCCCTTCCTGTAGGAAATTTTGAATTAGAAACTAGAAAATCCATAGCAAAACTTGTGAATGAAATGGATGAGGAATTGAAAAAAAACTTATCCGAGTTAATTCTTAATGAATTAAATGAGTTGACTATTATCCTCTCCATTGGTGAAAGGCCTTCGAGTGTCTTTATTGGTCCAGATGATTGGGCAGAAAAAGTCACAAAACTTCAAAGAATAGTAAAATTTCTTGAGGCCAAAAAAAGAGTTCCTTCAGTTATCAATTTGACCAACACTAAGAAAATTGTTGTCAAGTTTAGTGACAAATTCTAAAATTTTCTAGAGTAAAGCGGATTTATGGAATGAATCTGTTCCCGAATGAGAAAGGAATCTCATGAAACGAAAGAATATCCTCGTTGGTCTCGATGTAGGAACCACTAAGATATGTACATTAGTGGCCAGATACTCTCCAAACAGCAAATTTGAAATCATTGGTATTGGTAATCATCCCTCTTATGGCCTTAAAAAAGGTTGTGTAGTCAATATTGAAAAAACTATTGATTCAATTCGTAAATCATTAAATGAAGCAAAGATAATGGCCGGTGTGGATTTTGAATCTGCCACAGTAGGGATTTCAGGAAATCATATTGCGAGCTTTAATTCTCAAGGCGAAGTGGGTATTAGAGGAGAGGAAGTTACCCATAATGATGTTGAAAGGGCCATATCAGCGGCAAAAGATATTCCTCTTCCGGAAGGAAGAGAAATCCTCCATGTAATACCCCAGGATTTTAAAATTGATGACTTAGATGGAATAAGAGACCCTCTAGGAATTTACGGTGATAAAATAGAAGCCAAAGTCCATATAGTGACTGGGCAGGTTCACTTAATTCAAAATTTAGTGAAGTGTGTTGAATCTGCAGGTGTTTTTGCAGAACAAATCACCTTACAGCCAATAGCTTCCTCCGAGGCAACATTATCACCAGAGGAAAAAGAATCTGGAGTTGTATTAATTGATATAGGTGGCGGAACTACAGATATCGCTATTTGGAAGGATGGATCACTTTGCCATACAGAAATTATTCCTGTTGGAGGTAACCTCTTTACAAATGATTTATCAGAAATTTTAAAAATCCCATTTTCTGAAGCAGAGAAATTAAAGATGGGATATAGCAATCTTCTAAAAGAAGGAATTTCCTCGAAACAAAAATTAGTTTTCAGTAACCCTCAAGGTGAAAGATACCTAGAAATTAAAATTGTAAATGAAATTTTGGCATCAAGGGCGAACGAATTGTTTAAACTGATTAATACGGTTGTAAACGATAGTGGCTACTATAATAAAATCGCATCAGGATACGTTTTTACAGGCGGAGGATCACTGATTAATGGAATTGATACCATTGGTAGTGTTCACCTAGATGGCCCATCTAGAATTGGATACCCAATGATTTTAAATGGAATGACCAAAAGTATGCAAAACCCAAAATATTCAACGGTTCTAGGACTTCTTATTGAGGCCAATAAACGAAGGGCCAGGATGACGGAAAAATCTATAATAATGGGAAGTAATAGTAATTTAATTGGCAGATTTAAGGATTCATTAAGATTGGTTTTAAAAGAAATTTTTTAGGAGGAATATTTATGTTTGAGATAGCAAAAGAGAAAAAGGATGGTCTCAATATCTCGGGGGCTAAAATTAAAGTTATTGGAGTTGGAGGTGCTGGTTGTAATGCAGTTAATACAATGATCAGGGCCGGATTGCAGGGTGTAGAATATATAGTGGCAAATACTGATATCCAAGCATTAAATGCTTCTTTAGCACCTACAAAAATCCAATTAGGTGTTGATGTGACAAAAGGACTCGGGGCCGGGGCTAACCCTGAAATAGGAAGGAAAGCTGCTCTTGATGAATATGAAAAACTTAGTGAAGTTATCGAGGGATCAGATATGGTTTTTGTAACCGCTGGTATGGGTGGTGGTACAGGAACTGGAGCTGGACCTGTAATTGCTAAATTGGCAAAAGAGTTAGGAGCATTAACAGTAGGAGTTGTTACAAAGCCGTTTTTGTTCGAAGGAAAAAAAAGAGCAAGACAGGCGGATTCTGGAATTTTAATTTTAGAAGAAAATGTGGATTCTCTAATAACCATTCCAAACCAAAGGCTTCTTTATTTAGCAGGTGAAAACCTATCTCTTGTAGAAACTTTCAAAAAAGCTGATGAAATTTTATTGAATGCTGTAAGAGGTATTTCTGATTTAATCAACAACGTAGGCCATATTAACGCCGACTTTGCTGATGTTAGAACTATTATGGCCAATAAGGGTCTATCCCTAATGGGAACTGGTATTTCTCAAGGACCCGACAGAGCGATCAAAGCTGCAACAGAGGCAATAAGCTCACCTCTTCTTGAGGATATTTCCATAGATGGTGCAACAGGAATAATTATCAATATTACGGGATCAGAAAATCTATCAATGCACGAAACCAATGAAGCCGTTACTTTGATTATGGAAGCTGCTGATGAAGAAGCGGAAATCATCTTTGGAACCGTAATTGATAATGAAATGGGAGACGAAATAAAAGTTACTGTTATTGCCACTGGTTTAAATGGTGAAGAAAGAGTAACAATGGCAAATGTGAAGAATCAGGAAGAAGTCAAAAATGCTGAGCTTCAAAGAAAATTTAATGGCACCATATTGGAAACCAATTTACGAGAACCAGCAGTTAAACCTAATAACACACCAGTTGAAGAGCCATCTGTCTATCCGACCGGAATGCCACCTGTTAAAGGAAAAAGCATTGCTGAAAAACTAGGTTTTATAAAGTTCAATGAAGAAGAATTGGATAAACCAAGTTATTCCAGAAAAGAGGAAATGGAGAGGCCCCGGATAATTACAAAAGATTATCCAATTAAAAACGAGCAACTCTAAGAAACCTCTTTGTAGGTTCTAAACCGTTTCATTATAAGGTCCTGATCTTGGATTCTTGTGAAGTAGCTCATGTGAGACTCGATCAGGTCCTCTTCAAAATTTATTCTGTATTCGACAACTATATAGGAAGGGATTCCCTCGTTAACCCAGATCATTTCCTTAAATTTTTGCAAGGCCAGCCCTTCATAGTTTTCTTCCGCACTTATTTGAAAGCTTAAAACGGATTTCCATTGATACTTTTCAATCAATTTAAAATGATCCTGGCAAAAGGTTAAAGTTGAATGAGTTTTAATACATTCATCGCAGAATGGGGCATTGCAGATATGGCAAAGTGAAGCAGACCTTTTTTCCAGGTGATTTTGGCAAAAGTTTTTTTTAGAGGAATAAGGTGAAATTTGTAGAGCAGATCCCCTTTGCAGTATTATTATTGATAGAAAAGAAAGCAACGTAAAAAAAAGGAAAATGATTTCGGGTTGGTTTAAAACATAGTTCATATAATTTAATTTTAAGGTAATAAGTGGAATTTTGGCCATCTAGGTAAAGAAAGTTGACAAAGACCAATTAAAATAGTCAAAAGGTTTCTATTTATGAATCTACTCAAAATGATTTTGATTCTTCTATCCCCTTCAATTTTTGGGGCTACAATGGTGGTTGCCCTTTCCTCAAATCCCTCAAATTTAGATCCTTTTTTCTCAACAGATGGGAATTCACAAAACATCAACCGTCTTCTACATATTTCTTTAATTGATTTTAATAAGGAAATGAATTTTCAGTGTGTTTTATGCTCCTCCTATAAAGAAATCATGAAAAATGGTAAATATGAAATAGTTTTCAAATTGAAGGAAGGAATTAGATTTTGGGACGGGCAGGAAGTAATTGCTGACGATGTGGATAAATCAATAAAATATTATCAAGATGAAAAAATCAATTCCATATTTAGGAATGCATTTTTGGAAATTGAAAAAACTGAGGTTTTAGGTAGATATGAAATTAAAATATCATTTAAAAAATTCAAACTAGAAAATTTGTCAAACCTGTGTCTACTTAAGATCATCAAATATAAAAAAGGTTCAGAACATAATTTTGAAAATATAATTGGAGCTGGCCCATATCGTCTAAAGAATTTAAACCCCATTACATTGATACCTTCATACGATAAATCAAAGGATGAATTTGTCTTCAAAGTGGTAAAGGATGAAACAACATTGGCCCTTAAATTATTAAATAAAGAAATTGACCTTTCTGTAGCTTCAATTTCCCCAAGAAAAGAGGCATGGCTTAGACAAAATGGCCCCAATCTTAGTTATTGGACCTTGCCGAGTTCTAATTATTATTATTTAGGGATTAATTTTAAAAGAGACCATCTTAAATCCAGAAATATAAGAAAAGCGCTTTCACTATTGGTACCTAGGAAAAAGTTGATTGAGTTTAAGATTAAAGAGTCAGGAATCTTGGCCCATGGAATATTTTCTCCGGCATTTTCGGGAATCTTCTTTCCGTTTCCAATTGACGAATACAATCCTGGGGATGCAGAGCAAATGTTTTTAAAAGAAGGATATCAAAAAAACAAGGAAGGATACTTTTCAAAAAACGGGAAAGTCTTTTCCTTGGACTGGAAAATAAATAATAATCGGTCATTATTTGAAATTGTCGAAGTGATTAAGAGATCCTTTGAAGAATTTGGAATTAAAGTATTACTAACAACTCAGGAATGGGGAACATTTAATAGGAATTTTAAGAATGGTTCTTATGATATTGTTTTTGCAAATTGGCAAGGTTTTACGGGACCAGATATGTTAAATTTTGTTTTTCACAGTAAGAATGTACCTCCAGCTGGAGGGAATCGGGGATATTATAAAAATTTAGATTTAGATAAATTACTTGATTTAGCAGAATGTGAAAATAATTCGGATAAAAGAACAAAAATCTATCAAAAGGCCGAAGAATTGGTTGATTTTGATGTGCCCTATATTAATCTTTGGCATCCAAACGTTTCATGGATAGGGAAGGAATGTATTTCTGGTATTGAGCTTATGCCAAATGGTAGCTTTACTCCCCTATTGGAGGCCAAATCAAATTGTAATCGGAATAATTAAATGGAAAATAAATATTATTACTTATTAAAAGTTAAATTTAAAAAACTACATAAAATTGAGCTAGAAAATTTAAACCAACTGGCATTTTTGAAATTTCATTGTCAGGGGATAGAGGAATATGACCTAGATGAAAATGCTGTCGATGAGGTTTTAGGGAAAGATGCATTGTTAGGAGCAGAAGTAAGCGAGGAAATA
Organism: uncultured Bacteriovoracaceae bacterium; assembly: GCA_964400895.1. GTDB lineage: Bacteria > Bdellovibrionota > Bacteriovoracia > Bacteriovoracales > Bacteriovoracaceae > CAYNWL01. The sequence goes on along the minus strand of CAYNWL010000002.1, from coordinate 129,950 downwards.
ATAGAGAAAATTGAACAATCCACCGATTCCCTATCACTAAATTATCTTTTTCAAGCTGAAAAGGACGCCATAGGGTTTAAAAATCATTTAGAAGAAAATTCCGCCGTCCAATCCTGTGATCTTAAGAAAAATGAAATTGAAGATTGGAATAAAGAATGGAAAAAACATTTTAAATCTATTGAAATATCCCCAAGACTTAAGGTTGTCCCTAGTTGGGAACCAACTAAGGATTTGAATAACATCATATTAATTAATCCAGGAATGGGTTTTGGTACTGGTTCTCATGAAACAACCTTCCTTTGTTTAAAATTCTTGGATGAACTCAAAACTGCACCTAAGAAATGCCTTGATTTTGGATGTGGCTCTGGAATTTTAGGAATCGCTGCCATTAAATTATTCGGTGTGAAGGTTGATTTTGTAGATGTAAGTAGAGAAGCATTAGGTAACTGTTATGAAAATTTGATCTTAAATTTTAAGGAAGAAAGCCTAGAAGGTAGTTCTGTTATTTTAAGGGAAAGATTTAAGCCAAAAGAAGAATACGATTTAATTTTTGCTAATATTTTGGAAAATGTTCTGCTTTTGGAAAAGGATACAATATTTAGTTGCCTAAGGTCCAAGGGGAAATTAATTATTTCCGGGCTATTAAACGAGCAAAAAAAAGATTTTTTAGAAAAGTTTACAAGAATGCACCCTTTAAAACTGATTGAATCCAAATCCAAAGGTGATTGGTGTGCAGTTTACCTGGAGGCACCATGAAAGCTATATTTTGTGAGGAGATTAACAGTTTATCGATTATACAAGGGGAAGATGCTCATCATTTAATTAATGTTTTAAGAATAAAGGAAGGCGATGATTTTTTAATCTTAAATGGAATGGGTCAAATTATTAAAGCCACCGCAACGGAAATCAAAAAAGATCAAATTTTCTTTGCCCGAAAAGAATCAATAATCGCCGAGAAATTGTTAAATATTCATTTGGCAATTGGAATGCCAAAAAAAGAGGCTATGGAAGAGGTTTTAAGAAATTCCACTGAATTAGGAATATCTAAGATCCTTTATTTTAGGTCCCAATTTTCCCAACAGGATTTTGAACCAAATGATAGAACAAAACGAGTGCTTATTAGTTCGCTTATTCAATCAAACAACCCCTACCTTCCTATTTTGGGGAGGATAAAAGATATAAACCACCTTGTAGAAACTTTCTCGGATTACGACAAAATTATTTATTTTTGTTCCCATTCAAATTTACCAATGAAGTCGGATTTTACCTTAAAGAAGAGCCAAAAAATTCTTTTGGTTGTGGGACCTGAAGGAGGTTTTTCTAAACAGGAAGAGGAAAAACTAATTAACAATCAAAATATGATGGTGATTCATCTTAATACACCCATTTTAAGATCTCCTACTGCAGTGATAGCATCAGCAGCGTGGGTGTTGGGAAAGTTACCCTAAAAGGGTATTGGAGTTTATGTTTTTTTATGAGAAAATTTCTTTGCTATGGAAAATAAAGAATTTTCAAAAACATTAAATAAAAATGTTCCAAACTTTGATCCTGAAGATATTGATTTGGATAATTTAAGTTTTAGGCCAATTACCCAAGGATTAGGATTTCATCCAGAAAAAAAAGAAATTCCTATTATAAAATCTAAACAACAATCCAATTTTCAAAGTAATCCCCTACCAAGGGCCACTCCACAAATTAGAGCTGTCCCCAAAATTGCCCCCAGGCCTGCCATCCAAAAACCTAAAATTGAGGTGGAGGTATCGGAAAAGGCTGAAATTCCAACAAGATTTTGGGCCTTTATGGTCGATTTAATAATAATCTGCTTGGGCACCGTTGTTACACAATTCGTATTAGGGAGTGCTTCAGGTCTATCTTGGGATGTTTTAATCTCCATTTTTACCATCAAGGAGCTAATCTTCTTTACAATAGGTATTTTTTCAATCTATTTTCTCTTTTACTTTTCCGTGCTTGACCTAAGCTCGACTGTGGGAAAATCCATGATGAGTCTGGAAATAAAGGCATCTGATGGGAAAAGGCCTTCGGTTCAAAATACTGTTTCTAGGGCCTTTGTAACTTTGTTGTTTCTGCCATTATTTGGAATTCCGATGCTTGCTGGGGTCGAAGAAAAACTATCCGGAATAAAAGTATTTAAGAGAAAATGTTCAACCTAAGTCAAAATGCAAAAGATTTCTTGGCCAAAAACCGGGATAAGAAAATCGTTTTTACAAACGGGTGTTTTGATATTTTACACCTAGGGCACCTCGGATATTTAAATGAGGCCAAACAGCTGGGGGATTTATTATTTGTAGGTCTTAACTCTGACAAGAGTGTTAAAGAAATTAAGGGAGAAAATAGGCCGATAAACAATCAAGTTTTCAGAAGAGAGATGCTTATAAACTTAAAAAGTGTTGATTTTGTAGAAATATTTGATGATCCAACCCCATATGATTTAATCAAAGCAGTGAAACCTGATATTTTGGCCAAAGGTGGTGACTATACATTGGATAAGGTTGTTGGAGCTGATCTTGTACCCAAGGTAGTTTTAATTCAATTTAAAGAAGGTCATTCGACCACAAGTTTTATCAAAAAACTTCAAGGAAAAATATAACCTATTGAAATTAGGATAGTTTAATAAAAACCGACTAAAGTACTCCTGTTATTCCTCGAAAAGATGACTGAAATTATCGGTTAATCTGGAGGGGATCATGCTTATTGGAGTAAGGAACAATCTTTTAGGAGATGCTGTTCAAAGAAATATTCAAAACGTAAATAGAGAATATGAAAACCAGGCCCTAAAGTTGGCTTCAGGAAAAAGAATTAATAAGGCCTCTGATGATCCCGCAGGTTTGGCCATTGCCAAAAGTTTGGAAGGAAATATTCGTTCCTTAAGGCAAGCAACCAGAAATGCCAACGAGGGAATTTCTGTAGTTCAAACCGCTGAAGGTGGTCTTAATGAAGTAGGAAATATCCTCTTAAGGTTAAGGGAATTGGCCATTCAATCGGCAAGTGACACAATAAGCGATGAAGAAAGAGGATTTTTGCAAACTGAATATACCCAACTCTATGATGAGATTAATCGAATTGGGCAAACTACAGATTATAACGGGATTAATCTATTAAATGGCTCACAGGGTGTTATTGAAATTCAGGTAGGGGTTCATTCTGGGCAGGAAAGCCGGATTTCAGTCGATACCAAAGACTTGGTAGCAAATACTAAAAAATTTAATTTGGAAATTGACGGCATCTCCTCAGCTGATGATGCTTTAAGTTCTCTGGAAACCTTAGACAAGGCCATTTCAAAGATTTCAGGTCAAAGGGCCCAGTTGGGTGCCTACCAGACCAGGCTTGCGACTGCCATATCCCACTTAGATACCTTAACTTTTAACCAGGAAGAGGCAAAATCTGTGATAGAAGATGTTGATTTTGCTGAATCAGCTTCAAAATTAGTTCAATTGGGGATAATCCAAGAGGCAGGCATTTCAACCCTTGCCCAGGTAAATAGTTTAAATTCAAAAATTATTAGACTGCTTTAAACTTGAAAAAAAGGACCGGCCAAATTATAAGGCATGGGTGAAAATAGCCTCCATTTCAGACTTACATATTAAATCCCCCCAAGATAAATCTTATAATTTATTAATGAATTTTCTAGGCCATGCGGAGGTTTTGACTTCCCAAGAGATATACCTACTAGGAGATATATTCGATTTTATGATGGGGGAACATAAAGAGTATTTAGAACTTTATCCTGATTTTTTTAACTCGTTAAAGAGGCTTATAGAAAAGGGAAAAGTAATCCATTTTTTTGAGGGGAATCATGATTTTCATTTAAAGGGACTATTTGAAAAGTATTTTTTTTCTCCAAATTTTCTTTACCATAGAAAAGGATTCTTTAAAAAAATCGGGGAAAAAAATATTTATTTTGAACATGGAGATGATATTCAAATAGGAGATCCTAGTTATAAGGTATTGAAGTTTATTCTTAGAAATCCATTTTCCCGTTTTCTATTCAATAAGATATTCCCTTTCAAGGTCCAGCAATCCGTAGCGGAATATTTTTCTAATAAATCCCGAAAAAGAGGACAGGAATATTATTCAAATCAAGACGATATAAAAAAAATCTTTAGAAAATCAGCACTAAAATTTTGGGAAAAAAATAAGATTGATTATATAGTAGCAGGTCACAGCCATTGCCAAGATCTCTTTATTACACCGGAAGGAAAAAAATATATAAATAATGGATACCCTTCCCAATCTGGAAGCTTTATAGTTATTGATGGGATTAATATTCAATTTTATAATTTTAACGAGAACGTTTTATTGTAACTTTCCCTTGAGCAAATTTTTCTTTTAATGTGTGAAAATAGGTTCTAGTAGGATTTTTGATTAAATTTGCTGTTATATTACTTTTTTTAATAATTACTAAATCTTGATTATTTATTTCAAGAAATTCTTGTCCATCAAGAGTAAGATTGACCTGTCCATTTGTTGGATAAACTTTAACTATTAGGGCGGAATCATCAGTTATAACCATTGGCCGATGAGTTAGGCTATGGGGACAAATTGGGGTTATGGCGATTGATTTTACTGAAGGGTGAATGATTGGGCCTCCTGCGGCCAAGGAATAGGCAGTAGAGCCAATAGGTGAACTAATTATTACACCATCTCCGGAAAAAATGGTTACCTGCTCTTCTGAAGTTTCTAGGGATAATGTAAACATCCTTGAAATATCATTTTTATTTATAACCGCATCGTTTACAAAATTACTTCGGAAAATAATATCTTTGCCTCTTTGAACCTCCACTTTAAAAAGTGGTAAGTGGGTCAAATTATAATTTCCTTTTAAGGTTTTTTCCAATTGATCGTAAAAATCAAATTGGGAAAACTCCGTGATAAAACCTAGTTTTCCTAAGTTAATTCCAAAAATGGGTGGACCATTTTTTTGTGATCTACGACTGGCCCCAATAAGTGAACCATCACCACCAAGGGTCAAAATGAGGTCGGTTTTAGAAAATAGGTCTCCGTTTGGCAAAAATACAAATTTATTGAAATCCTTAGGAAGGAGTTTTTGAATTCTTTTTGAATCTTCTTCAGAAAAAATAATGGTCTTTTCCATTTTTAAAAGCCATTTAACTAAATTATTCAATATTACAGAAAATTCGCCAGTGACTTTTGGTTTTAGGATAAAGCTTATTTTTCTCATGTTATGTTTACCTTTATTTCGGGTTTTTTAGAACATCTAAAACATCTTGTTTCCATCGTAGGAGGTTTTCCAGCAATTCATATTCTAAAATATCCATTATTAGACTAAGATCATTTCTTTGTTTGGCCTGGGAAAGTCTGTTTAAAAGAGTTAAAAGTTGGAATTGTAATACTAAAAATGGTGATTCCTTATTTAGGAGGTCTATATTTTTAAGGAACACTTTTAACACTGAAGATGCTTTTATAAAATTTGAAAGGTTTTCTACGATACTCAAAAAAATATCATCTAAATGGTCAAATTGACCTTTGGAGCACAGTTTTATATAGGACGCTATTCCTTCTCCTATTTTTTCAATATCAGTCTCACAAAGATAAATTTGTTCTGCATTTGAGGTCTGAATTTCCATGGCTTTACTTCCCCTTTTCTAATATAGTAAACCTTGATTTGATATTGTTTATCAACTCCAAAATTATTTCAAGGAAAGTGGAATATTCCTCAAAATTGAAATAAGTGTTTTCTGTTACCTCAAAAGGTCCTGTCCCCTTGATCATCATTCTTCCAAAATAGAAGTATTCTATAACTGGTCCTAAATATGGATAGGTTTTTTTTAAATTTAGGGATAAAGAATCTATTTCATCAATTTTAGCACCGTAACCTTTGATTTTTTCAAAATCTGGCTGGGGAGTTGAAAGTTCTTGAATAATAAAAAGGGAATATTTTTTACCTAAAATAACCAAATCTTGAAGATTTTTTGATGCCTTTTCGTAAAGAATTAGTTCTTTTAAGGAAGTTTCTTCTAGGGAAGAAACTTTAATTGAGACTTCTAAGTCTTCAATAAAAATTAAAAATGCATATTTGTACAATTCCCCGAAGATTTCTTCTAAGGTAAGAGGTTTTTCTATAGTTGGATGATTAAAAATAAAATATCCAGGCCCTTGAACTGTTTCAAGGTAATTTTCATTTTTACCATTTTTAATGAAAGGCATAAGGCTTTCTTCATAATCCATTGTTTGACAACTATAATTTTTGGGGCCGTATGGCATATAAAGAAAAGTGTCCTTTTTTATTTGATAAAAATTAATACAGGGAATCCCTCTATAAGTGCAAATCAAGGAGTATATTGAATAGGGTCCTATATAAAGGGAAGGATTAAAATTTGGATCCATGAAAAAATCAATGGAATGATTTGTGGATATCATTTCCCATTCAGGATAAATCCGTTTTAATTGGTCACAGGTATTATCTTTTCCAAGATTTAAAAGAATTTTTTTTTCAAAAGTTCGGGGTTGATTCTGAATAGGATGTTTATTTCCAATAATTGATTTGAAAATATCGACTATTGAAAAGGAATTTAAATTTCCTCCCATAATTACTGAATAAACATATCTGGACCAGGAGTCCCCGATGAATAGATAATTAGTTTTAGAATACTGAAACCCCAATTTGAAATCTGCATTTATTAAGGAACTCAGGTAGGCACTTGATTTGGAAAATGTTAGATTAATCAAGACTGAAAATGATAAAGAGAAAAATTTATTTTTGAAATAATCTTCTGTTTTTTCGATTGATGTTGTTTCCATAGAGGAGATATAAATAATCTCATCAAACTCTTCTTTCAAAATTATTTCAAAAATAGATGCGTCCATTTTTAAAATAATTGTCTTTTGGATCTCAGGGTAGGTTTTTCGATAATTTTTAAAAGAAAGAAGTGTTTCTAATACCCTTAAGGTGTCACCTAATTGAATGATTCCAATTTTTTTATTTTTGGACATTCTCTTCCATCATAGAGGCCATTAAAAGACACAAAAAGTCTTCCCTTTCAAGTTCTTGGCCTTTGGAGATTTTTTCTCGAATTAAATTAAGTTTATTTTCCAAATCCTCTAAAAATTTTATCACTGCGGAAGTTCCTCAATAGGACCTTCTTTATTCCCAAAGGCCTTCTTAATTAAATTAACCTTTTTTCTATTCCAAATTTGATTTTCCAAATCTCGAATTGAGGATAAAACAATCTGGGTTAATTCTTTAAGATTAAAAATAAAATTTTCAAATACTTTAATTTCCTCGGTATTTGAATTTTCAATTTGGTATTTAAATATAAGTATTGGGAGGGAAATTAAATTGTCCATATTTGAGAAGGAAAGAACTTCATCAAGAGAAGATACGAAATCTCTCTTATAAGATAAATTTTCACCAATGAGACTCAGCAGTCTAAGAGTATTTAAAATTTTTCCAGAAATTTCTTCTACTAATCTCTTTTCCTTGTTTATCCAATCCAATGCTTCTTTTTGCGGAAAGTCTCCAATATCGGAAAGTATGGTTTCATCCCTTTCCTGTAAATAAATTGCGCCAATTAAGTAGCGTGCCATCAATCTTGTTATTTCTTCTTGGATTTGAAATGGTCCATTTAACCTAGCTAGGCGATATCCAATCCTATCCTGTGTACAGGAGAATAATTGAAAATCAACTGGATTCAGGAAGAAATTTCCTTTTAGAAGATTATAAATATCTTCTCCTTTAATTCGTTCTAAGCCTTTTTTAATTATCAGGCTTTTTGGACCAATTAAAGCGTTCTCTAATTGATCGGTTATTTCAATTAGGGGTACTCCTTCATAATGAGCTATAAATTTAATTTGCGATTTTCCTGAAATTAGGCAGTCTAAAAAAATCAATATTTTTTTTGTATTTTCAAAGTCTAAATAGGCAATATCCAGTTCGTAATTAAAATATCGATTTAATTTTGAAAAATAATCCTTATTAATATGATTAAAATCGACAAGCAAAAGAGGAGAGTAGTCTTCTGAAGATCTTAAAAGTTCAATAACTTCCACGATTGTTTGGAAAGGGAGAAAGGTATCATCGGGGTTAATAGGAAGTTGAATTCCAATCTTTTTATGGCCGTGAACCTTTTTGGGAATTTGAGGATCAAAAAATAGGTTATTTCCTAAGTGCAAATATTCCAGGTTAGCTAAAGGGTTAAATTTATAATATTTTAAGCTTTCTTGACATAAAAACCAATGATTAGAGGGGAATATGGTATTGGTTGATTCAAGTTTTTTTCCGTAAAAATTTGCATTTAGGGTTTTTAAATTTATTAAAGAAGAAATAGTCGCGCCTTCAAAAGAATTTCCTGTATGGATAATGGCATCCCAACTATTTTTGCAAACATTAGAAATGGTTTTTTCTAAAGAATTAATTGCTAAAGCATCGGGATAAATTTTTCCCTTTAAATAAGTCTTAATTTTCTTTTTTTCTATTGGAAAAAACTCTTCAAAAAAGGGAAGGGCCTTAAAGTAATTTATTTCTTCTTGGAGACCAAGATAGCAAATTCGAGCATCCGGTAAATAACTTTTTATACTATTAATTAAAGTTCCAGTAAATAAGATAGATTCTGGGCCATCTAAATTAATGATTAGTAAATTCTGCATTTGTTCTTGGCTCCCCTTCCTTAAGTGTTTTTAGGAATAGAAAGAAATAATCTAAAGGTTCATCAAATGTCTTTTTCTTTAAGATTACCTTATCAATTAAAAAATCTAAGGTAGATTCTTTGGGAAATTTTTCTAGATAATTTTTTAAATCTGGAGATTTTATTTGAGGAATTATGTTCTCCAGAGTTTTGTCGGTTCTAAAGGCAAGAAAATTTTTAAAATAGGGTAAATTTACATTAAAACTCGATGGGTGAGGTAGAATTGCAGGTCTTTCCAATAGAAACTCAAGAAATTCTTCATTTTGATATAAATCACTTGGCTCCAATCCTGAGAAAATGGAAATATTTCCAGACGGTAATAATCCTAGGGACTCACAATCCGTTACTATCTTTAAACTAGGTTCAATTATAAGAATTTGATAATTTTCACCATAGGCTTTCATTAGATAGGAAACCAGATATTGAACATGGTAAGCAAAACCTAATCCTAACAATAGCACCTTATTGTGGCTCTTTAAAATATCTTCATTTTCCAGAATGAATCTTTCTGCTTCGTATCTGGGATCGTAAGTGGAGTGGAGATGTACATTGTTAATTTTTGGTATTTTGTGTCCAGATTTTGATTCAATGATTTGATATTTCATTACAGAAGGAATCGACATAACTAATTCACCTATGAATTTTTATTTTATAATTTGAGCATGGGCAGAATTAATCGTCAAAAAGAAAGGTAGGGTTTTAATTTTGAAAATTTTAAGATCGAGTTGGCGATTTTGATTTTATCCAAAGAAAGGTAATCCAAGGTTTCAGTATCAATTGATTGGATCAGTTTAGAAGTTTCACTGGTGGTAATTTGTACTTTCTCATTTAATTCATTTAAAAACTTAAGTTCATTTAACCTATCTTTTTGGTCCAATTTATTTAATATTCTTTTTTTGTGAAATTCTAAAATATGAAGGAGCCTCTGACGATTTTCTGTTTCCAGGCTTAATTTTTCCAGTTCCCCTTCTTTTGCGTATTTTCTAATCCTTATTGATAAATTTAGGCACTTTTCCCAAAAATCCAGGTATTGGGTGAAATCAAGTAATAATTCCTTTGAGATATCCAAAATTACTTTTTTCCTTTTAAAGAATTAATTGCCTTTGTCCAGCCATCGTATAATGTATTTAAAACATCTAGGCATCCTTCAAGAGGCTTTGAATCCATATTTATATTTGCTTGCGTGCTTGCATGGAAAATATAGTCGTAAAGCCGGGAGAGTTCTTCAGCGATGGATCCGCCAATTTTATGATCTAAGGAGTTGTTGAGCTCTATAACGATATCCTGAAGCCGTCCGATGTACTCCCCCTTTTTGGCTATATTTTTTTCATTAATTGCATCTATGCTTTTTTTGCAAAACTTAATGGCAGCTTCGTAAAGCATTAGGAGGATCTCTTCCTTTCTTGCTGTATTAATTGAAGTTTTCTTGTAGGCCCCAAGACCATAATTCATTTAATGCTCCTTATAGGCCAGGTTTCCCACCTGCAACAGATGCGATCCCATTACCCTGACCTTTGATTCTTTGAATTTCTTGTTCTAATTTTGCGAATTTACTTCTAAGATTTCCCTCTTTCTGAGCAAGATGTCGGTCTGTGGTCTCAATTTTTTTATCAATTGATTCCATATTGTCCCTAAGGGTTTTCCTTTTTAGAAAAACTGTACCATCAGGTATCCTAAGGGTTTCTTTTGAGAAAATATCAAGATTATTTATAAAACCAGGTTTCTTATTAACTCCAACTCCCATTCCGTAAAGAATTTGAGAAACTTCTTTGTAATTTCCTGCCATTTTTGCTTCAAATTTGTTTTTATCGATAGCCAATAGACCATCTTTTTGGAAAGCTATTCCCAAATCACTAAGTCTTTTTTGTCCAAACTCCGTATCAACAGGTTTAAAAATAATAGCTCTAAGTTTATGTTCAACGTTTTGTAAAAGAACATCTCCTCCAAGAGTTCTGGAGGTATCAGTGTTTTGATCCATGGTATTTTGAACATTGATAAATTTTAGTATTGAATTTATACCTTCTACGATGTCATAGACTTTTTTTGAGGAGGTTTCAATGTCGTGGGATATTTTTAAATTAAACTCTTTCCCTTCATCCGCCCTGTTTAGATTTATTGTTATTCCGGGAATTAGACTGTCAATTTGATTCGATGGAGTTTCGATCAAAAACCCATCCAATCGGACCACCCCATTATCGGCCATTCGTTCCTGATCAATGTAGAAATCCTTTTCTCCATCAACAAAATAAAGATAGGGGAATTCTACCCGTTTTTCTTTTCCTGATTCATCAAAACTTAGAAGAAGGCGCCAGGGACTTTCTGAACCTGATCCATCGTTAATAACATTTGCCTTCATACCAAGCTCAGGATCTGAATTAATTAACTTTGCAACCCCTGTTAGTGTTGCATCCTGAGTATCTACAAAGATCGATTTTGATTCCTCATTGGGTAGGAAAAATTCCAGAAACCCAACTCCAACGTAACTTTTATCTTTGTCTGGAAATCCAGATGTTAGTGCCGTGGATTTTTGGGCCAGTTTTAATACTTCAAATCGGTAGTCGCCAGGGTTTGCTATTTTTTTATCTGCAGTTGCCGAAATAAGGGATTCATCTGTGGAAATTTTTAGATCCCCGAACTCCTTAGCATTGGGATTTTGAATTATTTTGGTATTTAATCCTTCTAAGTGTTTGGAAAATTCATTAACTAGGTTATTTTTTTCTTGGATTTTGACCTTTTTTTGCTCCATTTTTTGAAGGGGAATCTTTTCTGCCGTCATAATCTGTTCCACTATATCTTTTGGAAGACCAGAATTTATGGAACCTAGGTTTATCCCCAAACGGGCCTCCTCTTAGAATATGTGGTAAGGTTATTTTTTAGCTTAGCATTGGGAAGTCCTTATGCAAGGCGTCGGCAAAGTTTGGCATTAATACTTGATCGTAGTAGTTTGGATTATTGAGACCTATGGAAATAGTTTTAGAAAAAGAACCCCAGATTCTTATCCTTAAATCCAAATTTTTCTTTTATAGAATCATCAGTTATTTTTCTTTTCTTTTTATCCCTATTTATACCCAAAAACTTTTTATTTCCACTTCTTGGCTTAAGTTTTCAATGATGCTTTTTTACTTATGCTTCTTAATTGGCCAATGGTTTTTGATAGGAAAAGAAATAGATTACCGGTTAAAAATATTTTTTAAGGTAAATTCAAACATGGATAGGGTTCTATATAGGACTATTATGGGATTGGTCGTTTTCATTTTTTATGCCAACATAATAAATCTTCTCCCCTATAAATGGATATACAATCTCTATTGGGTGACCTGGGTATTGATAGGAGTTTTCTTTTCCTGGCCTACGAGAGGAAAAATAATAAAAGAATCCGTTACATCAAATTTTACAGAGTTTAAGTTTTTAGATTCTTTTGAAAAAACCACATTAGCACTGATAATTATTATTCTCTTTTTTTCTATTCCTCGGATGGCGAGCCTTTCAGATGTGAATAAAATGGTAATGACCTATGATCCCAATTTTGCATTTTCCCCTATCTTGTGGAACTTTTTTAAAGTTATTTTTTTTCCATTCCAAGTAAGGCCCCAAATTTTCATTATTGGGGTTAGCATGCATTTTTATTTTATTTTTCAGGTTATTTTTCTTTTAACCTTTTATGCCCTATTGCGTTTTTTCTTTTCGAGAAGATTATCCCTCTTGGGAGTTTTCGCGGTTGTTTCTTCATGGGGCTTCTCCAGCTTACTATATAACGAACCCGGAGCTTCGCTTTCCATGATTTTTCCCATGATTTGGATATGGTCTATGCTTTGGGTAGCTAAAAGTTCTAGTTATAAAACAGGTTTATTTTTAGGCTTAATTAACTGTTTTGGTGTCATAATTAATCCATTTTTTATATACCTGATCCTTTTACAAATTCCTCTTTTTTTATGGGGAATTTTTAACGGCCAAACGAATTGGTTTAGGCGTCAATTTATTAAATATTCAATTCCAGGATATTTGCTTTCAGTTGGAGTTTTTTATTTTAAAGATAAAAGTGTAGTTAAGTTCTTACCCGTGGATATTTTTAAAGAGATTTTATTCCACTTTCAAGAAAAAGCTTTTCTAAGTTTATCGCTCTTAGGGATTGTTTTATTTATGATTACATTCTTTAAGAAAAATACATTTTTTTTCCGAGATTTTTATTTTGACCGAAAAAGATTTTTAGAAATGGGGCTTTTGTCTTTGGCCTTTTTAATCCCCAGCGTCTTCCTTTCGCATATGGGTAATTTATGGTTTTTAATCATTTGTCTGATGGTTTTTTTAAGTCTCATACCCCTGGAACTTTTATTCCAGAAAACAAGCCGATTTCGTTCCTCAAGGAATATTATTTTTGCTATTTATCTTTTAATATGCCTATTGGATTCACACTTCGAGGGACGTGTTAAAATATTTTTAAAAATGTTCGAATAGTAATTGTCCAGGAGTGTTCTATGGTTCCTATCCAAATTCAAAATAGAATTAAGTCTAAAATATTGGATTTCTTCAAAAAGGAAGATCTTTTTAAAAACCTTCAGACTAAAAGAAAAGTCGACAATTCTTTGGTTACGGAAATAGATATTTTTGTTTGTCAGACAATTAAGTCCGAAATAATGGGACTTAAAGAGTTCAATAATTTTCAATACTACAGTGAAGAAGATCATCAAGATTTGAAATTTCCCTCCTTAATTTTGGATCCAATAGACGGTACCAAGGACCTAATAGCAGGATTTCCGGAATGTTCTATATCCCTTGCCTTAATGAAAAATGATAAAATAAAAGATGGTTGGGGTTGGATATTTAATCCTTTTACTGGTTTTGATTTAAACTCCGACCAGGAATTTACAAAGGCCCCAAACGTCCCAGATGGAAGATTGCTCGGGTTGGTTTCCAGAAGTGAATGGAACAGGGGCACTTTTCAAGACGTGAAAGAAAACAAGATCATCCTTTCCCCCAAGGGATCAATTGCTTTTAAATTAGGATTATTGGCCGCAGGTGCTGCTGACTTTGTAGTAACTCGAAGAAATAAAAACATTTGGGATATCGCCGCCGGGTCGGCGCTATGCTTTGGACGAGAAATATTCCTTTTTGGAAAAGACTTTCAAATTGAAAAATTAAATGAGGAACTTATCAAGGGGCCAATGATTTGGTGCAAAAAGGAACATTATCCAGATTTAAAATTTCTATTAGGGGATTAAGATAATGGTTTTTAAGGTTAAGGATTATTATTATAAAAAGGCAAAGAAAGAAAATTTTCTCGCGCGCAGTGTTTATAAACTTGAGGAAGTTGATCAGAAATATCATGTTTTAAGAAAAGGTGACCAGGTTTTAGATTTGGGTTATAGCCCCGGATCTTGGATTCAATATACTTCCTCAATTGTTGGAAAAGATGGAAGAGTAACTGGAATTGATATTAAGGAAATTAACAATAAGCTATTGAATTTACAGAATGTTAAACTCTTTAAAAAAGATATCTTCACTATAAATTCCCTTTCCGATATTGAAGCCGAGAATCCTTTTGACGTGGTGTTATCGGACATGGCCCCTGATACGACAGGAATAAAATCAGTTGATCAAATTAGAAGCTTGGATTTGGTGGAAAAAGTATTTAAGATACTTCCTCTCTTTTTAAGAAAAGGTGGTAATTTTGTAATTAAAGTATTTGAAAGCCACGAAGCCCAAGTTTTTTTAAAAAGTAACAAAAATTTATTTAGGGAATTAAAATACTTTAGACCGAAGTCGACAAGGTCAGTAAGCAAGGAATTTTTTGTAATTGGGAAGGGATTTGGAGCATAATTAAAGTTATGAAAAGAAATATTTCCAAAAAATTTATTTTTTTCTTCCTAATGGTTATCTTTGCCAGTGGCGCCTATTCGGCAATTAAATATTTCGAAAATTACCAGGAAGATTTACGCGATAAAAAAATAGCTCTTTTAAAGAATGAAATAAATGAATTTATAATTTCCAAAAAAGTTTTTCCTCATGAAATAAACATTTTTGATGAAAAATATTCCATTGAATATACCCTTCAAAAAGATTTAACTGAATTTATCGAAAAGCTTGTAAAACAATATAAGCCGGATCATTCGGCAATAATTGTTTTAGATAACGAAACAGGGAAGATATTGTCTGCAGTTGGATATAACCGGGAAACTGGATCGCTTGATCAGGATATTGTTTTTAAGGCATCCCACCCCTCTGCCAGCTTATTTAAAATCGTAACCTCAGCAAAACTTCTTGAGGAACCGGATATCCAGGAAAAAACCCTTTTTTCATATAGGGGTAGGGCAACTACCCTTTACAAGTATCAGCTTAAAGATAAATCCACTAGATGGGACAGAAGCGCCACTTTGAAAAAGGCTTTTGCTAGTTCAAATAATGCAGTTTTTGGAAAGGCGGCAATTTCCCTTCTATCACCAAGGGATATTTTTGAAATGGCCAATAGATTTGGCTTCAATGCCGATTTAATGGAGGAAATTGAACTTCCAAGGTCAAAGTTTAATTTGGCCCAAGACGATTATCACCTTGCAGAATTAGCTTCAGGCTTTAATACAGAAACGGTAATTACCCCTATACATGGGGCCCTACTAAGTTTGGTAGTGGCAAATAATGGAATTTTAGTTAATCCAAAAATTGTTTCAAAAGTAATTGATGATAAGGATGGTAAAGATTTCTGGGTCAACCCAATGATGAGAAAAAGAGTCCTGACCTCAGAAGTATCTTCTGAATTGGCAGATATGATGGAAGGTACCGTAGAAATGGGTACTGCAAGGAAAAGTTTTAGAAGAGTCGGTGATTGGTTTAAAAAACATTTAAGAATTGGAGGTAAGACTGGAACCATAACGGGCGGCATGCCATATGGGAAAAGAGATTGGTTTACCGCCTATGCAGAACCCAAAGATGGATCAAAAGGAAGAGGAATATCCATCTGCGTAATGAATGTTAATGTAAATAAATGGTATGTAAGATCGGCATTTATGGCCCGCCAGATTATAAACTACTACTTCAAAAGCGTTAAACCTGTAGTAGAAGAGCTGAGTAATAAGGTGGCCAAAGCTCCAAAAACTGAAGTCTAGAGGTTTAAATGTCCGACAATGAAATCACCCAAGAAGAGTTCCGAGAAGAAATTTCAAAAAAAAATAAATTAATTAAAGAAACCAAATCAATATCCCTTATTTTATTGGTCGTCCTTACTTTCAGATCGGTAATTGCAGAACCTTTTAGAATACCTTCAGGTTCAATGATTCCAACTCTCATGATTGGAGATTTCATTTTAGTTAATAAACTATCTTACGGTGTCAAAGCCCCATTTACAGATATCAATTTGTTTGGTTTTGATTCAAATCCTATATATCTTTTTGGGAAAAGCGATCCAAAAAGAGGGGATGTAATAGTTTTTAAATTTCCCAGAGATAAAAGTATAAATTATATCAAGAGGGTTGTTGCAGTTCCAGGAGATACAATAGAAGTTAGGAACAAAATTCTTTATGTGAATGATAAACCACAAGAATTGGTTGAAACAGACGGAAAAAAATATTTAGAGGAAATGGATAATAAGTTTAAAACCTATAATTTTGGTTTTTTAAAGGCCAAAACGGGTGATGTGGAACATGTTATCCAATATGATAAAGATGCTTTCTACAGTACCGATTTTGAAAAAAGAACGATAGGGCCAAATGAATTCTTTGTTATGGGAGATAATAGGGATTATAGTTCAGACTCCAGATTTTGGGGCATAGTTCCTAGAGAAAATATTAAAGGGAAGGCCATGTTTGTTTGGTTTTCAATGATATTTCCTTTTGGAGAATATGATTTTAAATTTAGGCCCCTTAGAATTGGAACTGTAATTAAATAGTTATTTTAGTTCTACCCGAGTTATCCCATCATTTCCTTGTTCAGGTCCCCATTTAAAATCATCCTGATCTTTTAGGTAATTTCTAAGCCAGGTTTTTAAAACGCCTTCGCCATGACCATGGATAATATTCAAAAAGGGAATAGAACCATTGGATAAATCCAAAAGTGAATTAGTGACCAAATTTTGGAATTCCTCAAGTCTCATACCACGACAATCTATGTCTGTGGAAATCTGAGATTCTCTATTGATATTCATTTGAACTTTTGCAATTTCCCTAATTTTTTTCTCGTCCGTTATTCCAAGAGAATCAACAGGACTCCAAAGTGAGATATTTTTAGAAGTAATGAAGACTTCCTTTTTCCTTAAATTGATTTTTTCTACCCGCACCTTTTCTCTTAAAATGGAAGAATAATAGATATCGCCTATTTGAATTGATCCAAGAGGAGGAACGGGAAGGGATGTTTTTTCATTTTCTTTTTCCTTTTCCACCTCCCTTTTTAATTCAGAGGAAATATTAGAAAGTGACCTAATGCCTTTTATTTCGCCTGATTTTGTTGATTCTAAAATTTTAAATGCCCTATCCAAAGTTTTCTTTAGCTTTTCCTCGTAGGTTTGACGAACCTTCTCCATTTCCAGTTTTAAGGAACCTTCCATAGTTTTTTGCTTTACTGTAAGGTCCTTGTTTATTTTTTGGTTTTCAAGAATAAGTCTATCGAGGTGGGTTTTTTCAAGGGAGAGATTTTGTAGGAGTTTTTCATATGAAAAATTCTCTCCTTTTATTAATTCTTTTGCTCTTTTCGTAATTTCGTTTTTAAGTCCAAACTTTTCTCCTAATTTTTCAAAAATGGAAAATGCCATAGAACTTCCGGGGGATCCATAATGAATTTTAAATGTTGGAGTTTCCTTTTTATCATCAAATCCCACATGGGCCGACAAATATTTTCCTTGGGAATGGAAGTGAACTTTTAATAGTTGGTGGTGGGTTGATAATATTATTTTACTGTCTGATTTTTTATGGATTTCTTCCATTAGAGAAATGCCCAATGCAGAACCTTCCTCAGATGAGGTAGAGTTAAAAATTTCATCGATAAAAATTAAACTTTCCCCACCCGACAGATCTTTAATAAGATTAATATAATTTTTAACCTCTGAGGAAAAGGAGCTCAATCCTTCCGAGAGATTTTGCTGGTCATGGGAAAAAAAGTAAATATTTTTTACTGGATAAATTTCACCCTGGGAAATTGGAAGATAAATGCCATAGTGCAAAAATAGATGACAGATGGCCAGAGATTTTAAGGTTACAGTTTTTCCGCCTGTATTTGGACCTGATAAAATTAACCCTAATTGGTCACTATAAAGATCAATATCATTTTTAATGGGATTTTTAATAAGCGGATGAAAAAAATCTTTTAATTTTATTTCATAATTTTGGGATAAAGTTGGTCGCACAAGGTCCAGATATTCACAATATCTGGCCTTAGCATAAAAGATGTCAAGGTTGATTAAAAATTCTTCAATTATAGAGACCTCATGGCATGTTTGTTGAAGGATTGCGCTGAATTCAATACACAATCTATTTAATGCCTCCTCAAGTTCTGCTAATAGTTGAATTCTTCTATTTCCGATCTCGATTAACGGGGGTGGCTCAACAAAAAGTGTCATCCCACTATTTGATTTTGCAACAATTGGTCCATGCCCTTTGTTGTATGAGTCGGTCCGGATTGCAAGTACAAATCGATCATTAATTACATCATGTTCACTGTATTGAAGGGCATTTGAAAATAAAGGGCTTCTTCCAATATTTTGGATTTCCTCCCTAAGTGAGGATTCGATTTTTTTTATTTGAAAATAAATTTTGGAAAGTATGGGATGACGATCATAATTTATTTCGCCAGAGGGTTCTACAAAAGTTCTAAATTCATATACGAATTCACGAAATAGTTTTTTTTCTTTTTCGACAGGTATTTTATCTTTAGGAAATTTATTCCACTCTGCAAGATCTTTTTTTAAACCTTTATACCCTTCCACCAGTAGGCAAATAAAATTGAGTTCGTTAAAATTTGCCACCTTTCCCTTTTTTAACCCAGGGATTATGTCTAGGAGATGTTTATCGGTTGGGATAGGATATATAAAAAGTGCAAGCCGGTCTGAAATTGCTTTTAAATCTTTTAGCAAAAATTCAATTGAATCATAGTCAAAGTTTATTTCTTGGGAACTTTTTGGTAAAAATGGAGAACAAAGTGAATCTTTCGACTTTTCAAAATGGGCCGATTGGGAAATCTTTTCTACGATAGATGGCCAATCAAGTAAGTCGAGATTTTTAAAATTTTCATTTTGAAGTAGATTTATTTGCATGATTCAAACTTATAAACAAATTAAGGATTTTGTTAATCGTTTTAATAATTCAACAAAAGGCCAATATGGCCTAGTTCAAAAATTATATAGCACTCCTCATTTAATCTGTATAATTTTAAGATTTAAGGGTGAAAACCGGTTTCTTTTCCTTGGAAGGGGAAATCATTTTGAAGGAGTTTGGGAATATTCAGGTCCTCCACCTTCAGAATTTAGGGTTAGAGGTAGGTTTCTTGAATATCTTAGAAAACATTTAATTGGCGCCAGGGTTGGAAATCTTAAGTTTATAGATTCCGATAGGATATTAATTATCCCTTATTTTCATAAAAAAAATAAAAATCTTTTTTCTCTCTTTTGGAAAGGAAGAACCCTTTATTTTTTAAACATTTATTTGGAAAATGAAGTTTATCGAATTTTTCCTTCATGGATTGGTAAGGAGGAAATTTATGGGAAAATTCCAAATGAAGATGATATTTTAGAAATCTTTAGGCCCTTGGGAATAGGTCAGGTTGATTTGGAAAAAGAGGGTCCACATGTGACCCTAGATGAATATTTCTTTAAATTAAATCAAAACTTAAAAAAATCTAATCTATCCTCAAAAAAAATTAAGTTTTTTGAGAGAAAAGAAGAAAAAATTCAAAAAGATTTAGAAAAACTAAAAAAGGTCCAGAAAATTAAAAATTTTTTAAATGATCCGAATTATTCTTTTGCGGATAAAAATGAAATAAAATTTGAAGGAATTAAATTCAAATTTGATAAGTCGTGGAGTGAGTACAAAAAGAAAGGAAAGATTTTTGAAAAGTTAAAAGATTTTAAAAAAGGTGAGTCACTCCTTGAGAAAAGGCTTCAAGAAAGCAAGAATGAAAGAATTGCCTTTGAAAAAGAAGGAGAAAACAGTGGGATATCGGGCATAAAAATAATTGAACCCTTTTGGGAATTAAAAAAAGATATTGGGAAACCAAAATCCGATTTTAATATAGATTTTTTCGAAACTAAGGACGGATTTAAAATAGCAATTGGGAAAGATGTAAAAGCAAACGACTTTTTAAGATCTAAATGGGCCGCTAAAGAAGATTATTGGTTTCACCTGCAAGGTCATAAAAGTGGGCATCTTTTCCTTAAAGGCTCCTTAAGTTTTAATGAGAACCTTTTTTCTCAAATAGGATCTTTAATCAGGGATTATTCGAAACTTGAAATATTGGAAATTCCCCTAATCTACACTCAAGTTAAATATTTAAAAGGATTAAAAGGAAAAAGTGGATCAGTCACCTATACGAGAGAAAAACATTTAAGGGTGTACTATAACAAAAATTGGACGGAATTTATTTTTAAGATTTAAAGGGCTTTTGGACGATAGGGATCTACAATGCAAAAGCTCTCAATATTTTTTCTTTATCTAATATTTTCATCTGCGCCGGGTTTCTCAAATAATGAAATTCTTTTAAATACATGGGACAGCAAAGTCTATAATCCAAAAGACAATGGATTAGTTTCTCTTACCTTTGAGGCAAGAGTTGGAGGATTAACTGAAAGTTTAAATTCTTCTTTAATTATTCCAAACATTTCAAAGGTATATTTTGAAGTTACTTGGGACAATAAAAAACAGTTTAATGTAAAGGTTTTGGGGCTTCCAAGTGGATTTGCTGAATTAAAACAGGCTTTAGAAATGACAATGGTGGATAAATTAAGATTTTTCATTCCAACTTCTTTTTTTTCCCTTTTTAAAGACTATAAAGTTTCTTCAAAAAAAATAGATTCAGGAATGCAATACACATTAGAGGATAAAACTTATTTGAAAGAAATTACCCAAATGGATATTTTTTTCGACCAGGATAAAAAGCTTACCAAAATAGGAATAGGAAGTTCAAAAGGTAGGGAAATTAATTCTTATAAGTTTGAGGAGATTTCCTCCGAAGGCAAGTACCTGCTTAAGAGCTATCTAGTGGAAAATGTGGGTATTCAAGGTGCTTTTGCGATGAGTTATGACATAGAATATTCCCAAATGGGTAAATTTTATTTTCCTAGCAAAATAACAATTACTTCTCAAATGCAGTCTTTGCCCGGGGAAAAAGGCGAAAGACAGATTTTTTCCGAAGCAAAATCGGTAATTACCTTTTCAAATTTTTCAATAAAATAGCTTCCTGCGCGTTGCACATTTTAATAAATTAAAGGAAATTTTTCACCATATGCTAAAAACTCTATTTTTGGATGACAAAAAATACAATGACTTAAGCAATGGAAATTTTGAATTTTATAAAAAGGATTTTAAAGAATTTCCAAAATCACATTTTCCTGGTGAATGGGTTCAAATTGAATGCCGGAATTCTTTCTTTTTGGGATATGTAAATCCTTTTGCTGAAAATATTCCCAATGTCAGGGTGGTAGAGCAAATACCCTCAAAACTTTCAGAGGATAATGAGGAAACATCTTTGGCCGAAAAGATTATTGCGAAGAATCTGAAAAAGGCCAAGGCAAAGAGGGATATTTTTAAACAATTTGAGAGTGGAATGCGTTTAGTTCATGGCAATGCTGACAACCTTCCTGGCTTGATTGTGGATATCTATAAAAAATATATTTTAATTCAGATAAATACGGCAGGGATCGACCGTTTTAGGGAAGGAATAAGGGATTTTCTCCAAAAAAATTATTTTGGAAAAGAACTATTCTTTTTGGATATGGAGAAGGCCAGGGAGAAAGAAGGGCTTCCCAAGTTTATTGGGGACAAACCTTCCTTATTAGAGGTTGAGGAAAATGGTTTTTGTTATAAAATATCTGGAGAAATTTTACAAAAAATTGGCTTTTATTATGACCATAGGGAGAATAGAAAGAAATTAGAAAGAAAAATTGGGGAATTAACTTTATCCCTAAAAAATGGTTTAGATATTTTTTCCTATGTTGGGAGTTGGGGTTTACACATGCTAAGGGCAAAAGTACCTTTTGTAACTTTTGTGGATCAGGGAAATTTTGAAAAAGTAATTAATGAAGCCTTAATTCAAAATGGTTTTTCTGGAAGAGGAAAGTTTATTAGGGAGGACGTCTTTAAATTTTTGGATGAAGCTCAAAAAAAGCATGATAAATTCGATATAGTAGTCAGTGATCCCCCTGCGTTTTCCAAAGAATCAAAAAATTTAAAGAGTGCATTACTGGGATATGAAAAATTACATAGGAAGGTAATGAAAATTTTATCTCCAACGGCCTTATTTGTCGCCGGATCTTGCACTCATGGAATTTCTTTAGAAGATCTGGGTAAAACAGTATATTCCGCTGCAAACAAGGAAAATAAATGGGTTGAAATCTTAGATGTGGGGGTTCAGGGGAGCGACCACCCTTTTTCCTCTTTTGAAAATAGAGAGTTTTATTTAAAATATATTCTTTACTTAGTAAAAGATAGACAAATCGGAGACCATTATGAGTATTGATTACCGAGAAAAAATTCACCAGGTATTAAATGAATCAAAAAAAATTATTTTCGGCCAGGATGATTTGCTTGACTCTATAATGGCGGCCCTAATTTGCGAAGGACATGTTCTTATTGAGGGGATGCCGGGGTTAGGTAAAACCCTATCAGTAAATACCATTGCTCACCTTTGTGATTTGTCCTTTAAAAGAGTTCAATTTACACCTGACCTTTTACCATCAGATTTAGTTGGTACCCTTATTTATTCTCAAAAAACAGAACAATTTAGCACTAAATTTGGCCCCATTTTTACTCAACTACTGTTAGCAGATGAAATAAATCGTTCTCCAGCAAAAGTTCAATCCGCATTATTGGAAGGTATGGCGGAAAAGCAAGTAACCATTGGAGAAACCACTCATAGGCTTTCAACTCCCTTTGTTGTTATGGCAACTCAGAACCCAATTGATCAAGAAGGAACTTACCCGCTCCCTGAGGCTCAAATGGACAGGTTTATGATGAAGGTTAATGTTGGCTACCCGGGACTTGAGGCCGAAAGGTCAATTATTGATCTAGATTTAAATTCTATATTTAAATTAAAACCCATATTAAATGCACAAGATCTCAAAATAATGAAAGAAAAAGTGGGCGAAATTTACATGGATGAAAAAATTAAAAATCTCATAGTAGAAATTGTTCATGCCACCAGACCTGGATCCAAAAATTTCCAGAAAGAATTTGAAGGGGCAATACTGGCAGGGGCTTCACCAAGAGGGGGCATTTGGTTAAATAAAATTTCAAAATTTATGGCATTTCTGGAAGGAAAGGATTTTGTTTCTCCAGAACATATTCTTAAAATTATTCCCTCGGTCCTAGGCCATAGAATCATTTTAACTTATGAAGCTATAATTGATAAAATGAAGAGCCGGGAAGTGGCCTTAAAAATTGCAAATAGTCTGATTTAAAAAAATGGACTTAAAATCAATTCAAAAAGTAGTTAGTAAAATTCAGGTCAGTTTATTTAAAAATTCCAATACATTCTCAATTGGAATGCTTAAATCCCATTTTAAGGGTATGGGGTTGCAATTTAAAGAACACCAAATTTACACTCCGGGAGATGATATAAGGGCCATAGACTGGAAGTTGTTAGCAAAATCTTCTCATCCTTTTGTTAAAACATACGAGGAAGAGAGAAATGTAGACATAATTGTCGCCATTGATGCCTCAAAATCCATGTTTACAGGATTCAATGGTATTTCAAAAGTCCAGGCAGCTATGGAAATCTGCTGTTTACTTTATCTTTTAACCGAAAAAACAGGAGATAAAGTCCAAAGTATTATTTTTGTCGATGATACCATTATGGTCCCTAAAGGCTCGGGCCATTTGGGGATAACCCAGTTTATATCACTGCTCCAGAAAAAAGGGCTTTTATTTAAAGATGGGAAATTAAATTTAGAGTATCAGCATAAAAAGGTTGTTGGAGAAAGGCAGATAATATCCCAATTAACTTCTCTTTTACAAAAAAAGAAAGAAATTATTCTGTTATCCGATTTTAATGAATTTATTAGTTATGAAAATCTAAAAAAGATTCTTTATAAGTCCAATCTACACTGTTTCCAAACACTTTCCCCTTTGGATGAGGCCAGCAATATTCCATTTTCATTTTATTCAAGTCATTTATTTGATTTGAAAAATGGTTTTTTAAATAAGTTAGATATGGAAAAAGTTAAAGATTTTGATTTAGGTCTAGGAAGTAAATTTAAAAGACTCAGATTAAACCAACGCTATCTTGAGGATTTTGTAAAGGAGATGCTATGAAGCTTTCCTTTATATTTTTCCTCCTATGGTCCTACTGCCTAGCTGATGCTGTTTTTATCCCCAATAAACAAAAACAATATCTACCGGGTGATTTTATTGAGGGAACACTAAGATATGATTTAAATAAGGAGAACACTTTACTTGAGATTAAGGGAAAGAAAATTTCTCCCCAAATATTTGCCTATAAAATTGATAAAATAGGTCCTGGAGAAGCGAATTTAATTCTCGTTCCATTGGCAAATACCGATACTCAAAAGGTTTTAGAATATAATGGAATTAAAATAGACATCTCCAAGATTTATTTGGGGAATTCCTCCATAAACCCTAAGGGCTTTTTAATTTTAGAAGAGAGTTTGTCAAAATCCTTTTGGGAAAATCTTTGGATTTGGTTGGGCATAGCAATTTTATTAACAGTAATTTGTATGGGTTTGTGGAAAATTAGAAAAAATAAAATTCTTTTAACGGTTTTAATGTCGGGAAAAGAGAAAAAGATTGGTTATTGGAAAGAAAAAATCACCAATGCTCAAGAAAGAGAAGATTATGAATTTCTATATAGAAAGAGGAAAGAATGGAGTACTGTTTTGGGTATACCAAAATCACAGTTTGAGGAATTTTTCGATATATTAAATAAATATCAATACAAAAAGAATTGGGCTGAATCGGAATTACTGGAAGTTCAAAAAAGTTATTTAAGATTTAAAAATGGAATTTGAGAATACAAAATATATTATATTTGGAATTTTTGGTTTGCTTTTTTGGCTAGTGTCCTTTTTTCATTTTTTTAAAAAACCTCAAATTTACATCCCCAAAAAAAATCTAGGTAAGATTTCCTGGGTACCAAGAGGAGTTCTTTTAACTTTGGGAATATTATCCTGGATTTTAATTTCGATAGGTATTATGGGGCCGAGGCGTCCTTTAGGGTACCTAGATAGTGAAATTGAAGTTAATGATATCTTGTTGGTTGTTGATGTATCCAGGTCTATGTTGGCCAATGATTTTCAGCCCAATAGGCTTGAGGCAGAAAAGAAAAAAATATCAGAGTTTGTTGATTTAATGCCTACCGATAGAATTGGAATAATAATATTTTCTGAAAAAGTTTTTACCTTGCTTCCCTTATCGAGCGACCTAAATCTTATTAAACAAATAATTGATGAAATCAGGATTGGATTTTTAGGAAGTGGAACAAATATTGGCGATGCACTTGGGTTGGCAGTGGGAAGGTTAAGTCAATCATTGGCCAAAAACAAAATAATAATCCTATTTACAGATGGGGTTTCCAATGTTGGAACAATGACTCCAATTCAAGCAGCGGAACAGGCTGTGGATAAAAAAATTAAAATTTATACTATAGGGGTAGGTAGTTCTAATGATGCACAAATACCAACGATAGGAGGTTTTGGTATGCAAAACATCCCTGGAGGTGGAATTGATTTAGAGACTTTAAAGAAGATATCTAAAATTACCAATGGTAAATCATATCATGCTGGCGATGAAAGGGCGTTGGGAAATATACTAAAAGAAATTGAAAAATTGGAAAAAACGAAAATTCAATCCAAGGGAAACATTGCTTTTGAGGAACTTCATTTAAAATGGCTAATATATGGGGTTGCCCTATTGATACTTGTTGAATTTTCCAGAAAATTCCTTCTTAGGGAGGGAGTATGAGCTTTGTCAATTTAGCTTTTCTTCCCTTAATTATGATTGTGTTCTCCCTATTTGTGATGTTTTATCTTAAACATGAATCCAAGGCTTTTTTATTTATAGAGAAATATTGGTTTTATAGAAGGACTAACAAAAATAAAATATCAGCCGTTTTCTTCATATTTTCTATTCTATTGTTTTTAATTTCTCTTTTGGATCTCAGAGGTCCTTCAAAAAGTCTTAAAACTACGGTCCCGGATCAGAAAACAATAATTATCATCGATAATTCCTCAAGTATGCTTGCCGAGGATGTGAGACCAAATAGGTTTTTAAAATCCCTCCTTATGGCAAGACATTTTGTTAAATCAGCTTATGGGCATCAAATTGCAGTTGTCCTTTTCTCAGATGTTCAAAAAAGGATAATTCCATTTACCGATGATTTGGAGCTTCTGGACTCAAGAATTGAAGCCTTGGAAAATAAAAATATTTCAAAAGGTGGTTCAAATGTTGGTCAAGCAATTTCTGAATCTGTTCAATATTTTAAAGAAGCTAGTAAGACAATTGATTCTCCAACAGGAAATATTCTTCTTTTTACTGATTCAGATGAAACCAGAATAAATTTTGATGTAAAAGTCCCAGATGGCATTTCCCTAGCCGTTGTTGCAGTAGCTACCAGGTCTGGTGGGCCAATTCCAATGAAGGATCAACAAGGAAATTTTTATGGATATAAAACTTTTAGAGGACAAAAAGTAATCTCCAAATTAGATGAAAGTTTCTTGAAAGAACTAAAGGATAAAGTGAAAAATTACCGTTACTGGGAAATTTCAACTTATAATCTGCCAACTGACGAGATTATTAGTTTTTTTAATAGTCTCTTTAAGAGAAAAATTTCTGAAAGAAACATGGATGTAAGACCAGTGCTAACTCAATATATTGTTATTTTTGCTATTCTCCTTTATGTGGTCTCTGTAATATTATCGCGAGGGAAAAATCTAACTCTGGCATTGTTTCTAATTTTCATTCCCTTTTTAAATTCTAGAGGAGCTGAAACGGATACTGAAAAATTAATGGGTAAATTAAAATCAGGAAGCCTAAAAAGGGAAGAAATTTTAAAACTTGCAGAGAAACTTTTAAAAGAACAGAAGGCTAAGGAGGCTTCCATCCTGTATGAGGAAAATCGGCCATTAACCCGGATTGAATCCTCCATTAACCAGGGAACTGCTTTGGTTGGGGCAGGTAATTTTGAAAGAGGGCTAGAGCAATATAGAAATTTAATGGAAAATTTAGAAAAATCTAGTATTTCAGGGAAAGAATCCTTGTTAAACGTTCTAAGAAATAATGTAATCGCGGCCCTAACCAAGCAGGAACAGGATAAACAAAAGAAAGATAAAGAAAATAAAGAACAAAAAGATAAAAATGATTCTTCAAAGCAGGACCAAGGAGAAGGAAAAAACCAAAAGCAAAATCAGGATAAAGGTAAAGAAGGGGAAAAAGATCAGAACCAAAATAAACAAAATGGAAATGATGAAAAAAAGGACGAGAAAGAATCCAAGGAAGAAGACCCGCTTAAGAAAAAAGAAGATGAAATAAAACAAGAAAGGGGAAAAAATAAAATCCCCGCGATGTTAAAACAAATCTTAGATGATGATAGAAAGCTACAACAAATTTATATCGATACCTCAACCCAGAAAAAAGATCAGAATGATGAAGTTAAGGACTGGTAGATGAAAACCTTTTTGCTTAGTGTTTTTTTTATTATTTGTAATGGATTTGCCCAAGATGTTCAAGTTGAATTAAATCCAAAAATTCCAACTGCAGGAGAGAGATTTGATCTAATTTTTCAAATTAAAATGTCAGGAAACAAACCGCCTAATATAACCTATAAACATAACGGTCTTGATTTACTTGGAAGGAGAAGTGGAGGTGTTTCGTTAAATACCACCATAATTAATGGGAAGATTAAAACGTCTAAAGAAATAACCTTGGCATATACTTTTATTGCGAAAAATCCTGGTGTTTACTCAATAAGTGATATTTTGGTTGAAGTAGATGGAAAAGAGTTAAATTACGCACCATTTGAAATAGAAGTCCTAAAGGAAAGAAAGGAAGCAGCCGGAATATTTCTAGTGGCCATTCCATCAAAAACAAAAATTTATTTAGGTGAGGGGATAGAGGTTGGCTATTATATTTACTTTCAGCCTTCTCTAAGGATAGCTGGGGAAAACGTTGAAGAGTTTCCCAAGTTTGAAAATTTTATAAAACGGTTCCACAATATTCAACCTAACGTGGAACAGGCAACTTATAATGGAGCAGTTTATTATAGGAGATTGATTTATTCTGCAAGATTATACCCTGAAAAAGTAGGCGATTTATTTATTGATCCCATGCGTTTGTCATTCCAATTTTATGATACCCAGAGAGGATTTGATTCATTTGGTGGATTTGGAGCATTTGGATTTTCTTCTGGCAGAACAGAGGAAAAAACTTTATCGAGCAAACAGGTTGTTATCCATGTGCAATCCGTTCCAAATCCGCCTGCCAATTTTAGTGGGTTGATTGGAAATCACGAGTTCAAATTGGAAGCAAGACAACAAAAAGTTTTGGTAAATGAGCCTGTAGAAATAAAACTAGTCGTAGAGGGGCCCGGTGCTTTGGAAAATTTTGATGAACCCAAACTTTATCAAAATTCTCTTCTAGAGGAGTTTGATTCTAAAAGTGAAATTTCTGAATTAAACCTTTCTAGTGCACGAAAGACTTTTAATTATACCTATTTACCAAAAGGTGCATTAAAAATTTCCACTGAAGAGAAAACCTTTTCAGTTTTTGATCCCTCATCAGGAAGATTTATTACCAAGAAAATAATCCTACCTGAAATAGTAGTGGGCGGATCAACTTTAAAATCGTATTCCTCAGGGAATCAGGAAAAGGAGTCAACAGTTCAAAATGAAAACTCCGATGAAAAAATTCTGGCACCTTATTTTTTAAAATCCCCACCTGTTTCTAAAAGTACTTGGTTAAATTATTTTTTAATTTTGGTCATTTTTTCTATAGTGATTGAGATGTTCTATAGAAGATTTTCAAAGAATGGAAAATACCGTTATTATTTGAAACTTTGTAACTCTCTTAAAAAACGAGGTCCTAATTACTCAATTTTACATAAATTACTAATACCCCTTGATCCGGGGTCAATGGGTAATTCCCTTTTAGATGTAATTGATAATAGTTCACTTACTGATGACTCTAAAGAATACTTTAAAAAAATAGTTGAACTTTCTGAGAAAAAGTCTTATGGAAATCAAATGGCAAATGAAGGTTTTGTATATAGGGAAGGGCATTTTAAGGAGCTCCTTGGGGTTTTAAATTTAAAATGAGATTGATTTCAAAGCTATCTGATATTCCAGGTAATAAACCAATAATAGTTACTATCGGAAATTTCGATGGAATTCATTTGGGCCATCGAAAATTACTAGAGGATGCCCTCGAAGGTTCAAAAAGGATCTCAGGTCACCTTGTGGTATTCACTTTTATACCTCATCCGCAGGATTTTTTTTTAAATCTGAATAATTTTTACATAAATTCCTTTGAAGAAAGAAGAAAGATCTTAGAGGAATTAGGAATTGAATATCTTTTGGAAATAAAATTTGATGAAAAATTATCCTTGCTTTCACCGGATGATTTTTTAAGAGAATACATTTTTTTGGATAAAAGGGTAATAAAATTATTCTTAGGTCATGATTTTAGCTTTGGTAAAGATAAATCAGGAAATTTAGATTTTGTAAAAAAATTCCTAATAGATTCTCATATTAGGTTAGAAATATTTCCAGAATTTTTAATTAATGGGGATAAAGTATCAAGTTCAGTTATTAGGGATTTAATCCGTCAAGGAAATCTAATTAAAAGTAATCGATTTTTAGGGAGGGATTTTTTCCTAAATGGAAAGGTAATTAGGGGAGCAGGAAGAGGGGCCACAATTGGAGTTCCTACGATAAATTTAGAGACGGATCCCAAACGCATAATTCCAAAAAATGGTGTTTATTTTACAAGAGTAAAATTTCAAGACAAAAATTATGTTTCCGTTACAAATATTGGATATAATCCAACATTTTCCCATGAAAAAAAATTAAATATTGAAACTCATATAATAGGATTTGATAAACAAATTTATAACGAAGAAATTTCAATCTTCTTTTTAAAAATTTGGCGAGATGAAAAAAAGTTCGAGAACTTTGAGGAATTAAAGTTACAAATTAAAAGAGATATTTTGGCCAGGGAAACTTATTCATGATTTCCCTTGCGCTTATTGGAAAAAATATCTCCCATTCTAGATCCCCGGAGATTTATCGTGAGCTTCTCAATCAGGAAATTGAATATAGGCTTTTTGATTGTGAATTCGAAAATCAAATTCCCACGTTAGATTTTATTTTTGAGAAGTACCAGGGACTTAGTATTACCTCCCCTTACAAAAAATATTTTTTAAATAAAGTTTCAGTTCTCCCCGGGTTTCAAGAATTAAATGCAATAAATGCAATTAGGAAAACCGGTTCAATTTTTGAGGCCATTAATACCGATTATTTGGCAATCCAGAAAATCCTTAATGATTTTAAACCAAAAAAAGTAATTCTGTTGGGTGATGGTTCGATGTCTTCCATTACTCAAAAAATTTTAAACAAAATGGGGACAGATTTTAAAATCATTTCAAGAAAAAGAAATGGGCCATTTGAAGGTATAAACCTGAGTAAAGAATTTTACTCAGAAACTAATGAAGTTTTGATAATAAATTCCTGTTCAAGGGATTTCGTTTTTAATGGATATCTTCCGGAAAATTCTATTTTTTGGGATTTTAATTACGATTTTTTTCCACATTTGAGTTTTTTCTCTACAAAAAAAGTAAAGTACATTGATGGTTTGGGTCTATTAAAATTACAAGCGAAATTTGCTTTAGAATTCTTTAGGTTTTGAAGCTAAACGTCCGATTAATCTTGGGTAGTTAACCAGAAATCAAGGATTAACGTGTTTAGAAAAGAATTCGCTGAAGTTATTAGCAAAACCGGTATGGTTCCATTAAAGGACTTACGACCTCTTTTACTGGATAAAAATCCCGCGGAAATTTCTGAGTTAAAGCTTTTGGAATTTCCGTTTTTTGATCCAATTAAATTTTCAAAGTTAGTTTCTGAAACTTCCAAAATTAATTTTATAGATATATCGGGGGCAAAAATCGAAGATAAAATGCTCACGATTATCAAAAAAACTGATGTTATAAAATTTAGAGCAATACCCATTCAAAGATCGGCTAAAGCCATATCTTTTATAATTTATGATCCTTCTATTTCCGACCAAAGAAAGGATCTTCAAATGCTCGTCCAGCATAATGTTGAACTTTTATTAGTTGATCTGGCCTCTTGGAAAAAGATATATAGTCGGATCACTGAATCAATTGATGAAATTTTACTAACAATAAGGGAAATTCTTCCAGAGGCCGAAAAAGAAGAGGCCGTAAAAGAGGAAGAAATAAGTGAGGATGTTGTTTCCTTTGTAAATAGGATTATCGCAGAAGCATTTTTGAAAAAGGCTTCGGATATTCACATCGAGCCTTATGAAAAAATTTTTAGAATAAGATACAGAATAGACGGATCTTTAGTTGAGGTTACCCAGCCACAAAGAAGCATTATGCTTCCAATGATCTCTAGAATTAAAATTATGTCTCAAATGGATATCTCCGAGAAAAGAAAGCCTCAAGACGGTAGGATCAAGCTTTCCATCTCAGGAAAGGGTGTCGATTTTAGGGTGTCCTGCCTTCCAACAATTTTTGGTGAAAAAATTGTTATGAGGATTTTGGATTCATCAAATTTACAATTGGATATGACCAAATTAGGTTTAGGTAAAGAACAATATGCTGCTATAATGGAGGCTATAAACCTACCATTTGGTATGATACTGGTCACCGGGCCTACCGGTTCTGGAAAAACCACAACTCTTTATTCAGCCTTAGCTGCATTAAACGATGTATCTTATAATGTTTCTACCTGCGAAGATCCGGTCGAATTTAATATATCTGGAATAAATCAAGTTAATATCAGGAAAGCTGCGGGTCTTGATTTTCCTGCAGCTTTAAAAGCTTTCTTACGCCAGGACCCCGATGTAATAATGGTTGGTGAGATTAGGGATTTAGAAGTTGGAGAAATAGCTGTTGAAGCGGCCCTTACTGGTCACCTGGTTTTATCCACACTTCATACTAATGATGCTCCATCAACTGTAACCAGATTGTTAAACATGGGGATTGAACCTTTCCTTGTTGTTGGTTCCTTAACTGTTGTTGTTGCTCAAAGACTTTGTCGTAAAATTTGCGAATTTTGCAAAGAACCCCATCCAATTTCCAAGGAAGAATTAATTTCTGTAGGGATTGCTCCTGCTTCGGCCGATAAAGTTAAAGGATTTAAAGGTAAGGGTTGCAAGGAATGTAATAATACGGGTTATAAGGGTCGAGTTGCAATTTATGAAGTCATGAGAGTTACCCCAGGTGTAAAGGCCCTGATTTTAAAAGATGCGCCTGCTGATGATCTTAAGAAACAGGCAATAAAAGATGGAATGAAAACCTTAAGAATGTCAGCGTTAATTAAATTTTCTCAAGGGATAACCACATTGCAGGAAGTTGTGGCAAATTCAGGGCCAGATAAATTTTAAATGGAGAAGGAATATGGCAGAATCAGGTGCAAGTGAAGTAAAAATTCAGCAACTCTTTAAGTTAATGGTTGAAAATGGGGCATCTGACCTCCATCTTACGGCCAACTCCCCTCCTGCAATAAGGATTAATGGTGCTATAGTTAAAGTAAAAATTCCTCCATTAACAGGGGATGATACTAAAAGATTAATCTATTCAATCCTTTCCGAAGATCAAAAAAGCGATTTTGAAAAAAAACAAGAGTTGGATTGTTCATTTGGAATAAAAGGATTGGCAAGATTTAGGTGCAACGTCTTCCAAAGTAAAGGTTCTTTAGGGGCAGTATTTAGGGTCATTCCCAGCGTAATTCCAGATTTTAAACAATTAAACTTACCCAATGTAATATTACAGATGACCGACGTAAGTAATGGCCTAATATTAGTTACCGGACCAACAGGTTCTGGTAAGTCCACTACTTTGGCGGCTTTGATAGATAGACTTAATGCCAACGAAGCAGGACATATTTTGACTTTGGAAGATCCGATAGAATTTGTCCATTCCCACAAAAAATGTATTGTTAATCAAAGGGAAATGGGGACAGATTCAGAAAATTTTAAAAACGCCCTCAAATCTGTTTTAAGGCAGGACCCGGATATTATTCTGGTTGGAGAGTTAAGGGATATGGAAACTATTGAGGCAGCCTTAACTATGGCCGAGACCGGACATTTGGTTTTTGGAACACTCCATACCAATAGTACCGTTCAGACAATAAACAGAATTATTAATATGTTTTCGGCGGACCAACAAGATCAAGTAAGACAATTATTATCATTTGTTCTTCAAGGTGTTGTGGCCCAACAATTAGTTCCAAAAACCTATGAACCAGGTAGAATGTTATCATTAGAAATATTAATTCCGAACCCGGCCATTAGAAACTTGATAAGGGAAAATAAAATGCACCAAGTATATTCCCAAATGCAAATAGGCCAAGATAAAACTGGAATGGTAACAATGAACCAGTCACTAAAAAGTTCCGTGGATAAAGGATTTATTGATGTGAACACAGCCATGGCCTATTCACCTGTTCCCGAAGAGATGCAGAAAATGTTAGGATTAACGGATAAAAACAAGGCTGCATAAAAATGGCGAGATTTAAGTGGGAGGGTGTTGATAAAAATGGCAAGAGGGCCCAAGGTTTTATAGAAGCACAGGATATGAGGGATGCTAGGAAGGTCCTAAGAGCCCAAGGAGCGAGACCTACAAAAATAAATCCTCCATCCATTCTTGAAATTGATTTGACTGATTGGATGATTGAAAGAGGATTAATTCCTGCATTCGGGACAAAGGAACTAATTCAATTTATCAGGCAACTTTCCATAATGGTTAATGCGGGTATCCCAATTGTACAGGCATTTGAAATTATTTATAAATCAGAAAAACATCCCGTTTTAAAAAGAACCGTTAAAAAGCTAGCAAAAGACGTTTCAGAAGGAAAAACCATAAATGAGGCCATGGCCAAACAGGGTTATTTTTCCAAATTATTTGTTAGTTTAATTAAGGCCGGGGAGACTGGCGGTATTTTGGACAAAATCTTAGTCAAACTTGCAATTCATTTAGAAAAACAACAAAAAATTATTAAACAGGTTAAAGGTGCTCTTCAATATCCAATCATAGTTTCCCTCGTAGGGGTAATTGTTGTTTGGGGACTAATGGTATTCGTGGTTCCTCAATTTGTGGATATGTTAAAAGATACCGGCCAGGAAGTACCTTTTGTCACAAGGCTGGTAATGGATACTTCAGCATTTTTTGGAAACTATAGTATGTATATGGTTGGTATTTTAATTGTACTTGGTCTGAGCATTAAATATTATATAGCAACTCCAGTAGGGAAATTTACCTTTGATAGTTTAATGATGAGATTGCCCTTATTTGGTGAATTGGTAGTAAAAGGAAATTTGGCTTCTTTTAGTAGGACCTTAGCCACTATGTTGGGGGCAGGTGTAACACTGACTGATTCGTTGGATGTTTGTATAGAAACTGTGGATAATGGAATAATTCAAGACGATTTGAAAAAAGTAAAAAATTTGGTTTTGCAGGGTAAGACTCTTGCGGAACCCCTTTCTCAAATAAGGTATTTCCCTGAAATGATAGCTTCAATGGTCAAGGTTGGGGAACAAACTGGTAACTTAGACATGATGTTTGGAAAAATATCCGAGGTTTTTGAAGAGGAACTTGATGAGGCAGTAAATTCCTTAACCAAATTAATCGAACCTTTGATTATCGTGGTCCTAGGGGGCGTGGTTGCAACCATTCTAGTAGCTATGTATTTGCCAATATTTATGAGTGCTGGAGGAGGAGAAGGCGCATAAATAAGTTTAATTTAAAAAAATATTTATTTATTTTTTCAAAATTCCGAAATTGACAATAATATAATAGTTACGGAGGCTTTATGACCTTTAAAAAGTTTTACAAAATTAATCAGGGTTTCACCCTTGTTGAATTGATGGTTGTTGTAGCGATCATCGGAATTTTAGCTGCGATTGCAATTCCAAATTTTAAAACTTATCAAGCTAAGGCCAAAACCTCTGAAGCTAAAATTCAACTAGCCTCCATTTATCAAGCAGAGATAGCTATTCAGTCTGATTTTGATTCCTTTGCTACCTGTTTAAAGGATGCTGGTTACGTTCCTCCAACAAAAGATAACTATTATGCCCTAGGGTTTTCTGCAGAAAATGCTACAGCAAATGGTACAGTTACATCAAACGGCGGTACCTGTACAGCTGGACAGTATGCTTTCCCAGCCAATAAAAAAGTTGCTAATGTTGCTATGGATATCGCTAAGTTGAGTTCTGTTTCAAACCCGGATACTTCAAAATTCGCTACTGGCGCAGGCACAAGCAGTAGTTTATCCGCACCAGGGGTGACTAACAATGGAGACGCGTTTTTTGCAGGTGCCATTGGGACAATCTCTTCCGATGCTGGTAAAACAGCGGAATCAGGTAATGATACCTGGGGGATTGATGAGAAAAAGCAGTTAAGGCATATCAGAACTGGTTATTAGTGGATGGCTTTTTTCTGTTTATAAATTTTTCCTTGGCTTTTTGAGATATTTCAAATTTTCGCCAATTAAATTTTGCTGTAAATTGTCCTTTACTGGTCTTAATATAGGGTTGGCCCTTAAAATCTATATAATTACAATCAATGCGATTTGAATTTAAACAATTTAAATCAATTTCGGCTCTTAAAGCATAAAGATTTTCTTCATAATATTTGCGAAACTGTTCCGATTCTTGATTATTTAATGCCATTTGAAGCATCTCAAAGGTTGCCTCAATATTTCCACGCTCTTTTTCAAGTTTTGATACTAAAGATGGAAGAATCGGGAAATACTTAATTGCTATCGGTTGGAATTGGACTTTTTTGTATAAGGGAATTGCCTTTTCGGACTGGCCCATTTCGAAAAGATAATTATGGGCAGCATTAATATGAATCCAAAAATCATCCGGAAATTGTTTAATCCCTTTATTGAAAATAATTTCAGCTCCATAAATATCATCTTTTATTATTGAAAGATATTTTCCTCCAAAAAGGTAAACCTCATAAAATTTGGGATCAAGATTAATAATCGAATTAAACCTTAAAAACATCCAGGAATTTAAGTCTCTTTTTTCATAATGTTCCGTATCTGATTCAATCAGAGTTTTTACCCAAAGCCAGCTTGATAACATACTTGAAAATCCAAAATTAAATAATTTAAGGTATTTTTGATCAAAATTTATGGAGCTCTGTTGTTTAGGGATATTTAGGGAGGGTTTTGGCAAATTAATTGAATTTATCAGGAATATAGTAGATGCAAATATAAATATAAAATATTTTTTTTTCATTTATCTCTAAATTATAAACACTAAATGGTAGTGGATTAAAGTTTTTTAAGTAAAATATATCCAAATGATTTTTTTAGAAAATATTTCCAAGTCTTTTGAAACAGAATTATTTAAACCCAAAAAAAAAATATTGGATAAAGTTTCATTTCAAATTAAAAGTCAATCCATTACGGGTTTCCTAGGTGCTAATGGTGCTGGAAAATCTACTATCATAAAGCTTATCTTAGGATTTATTTTCCCCGATGAAGGTCAAATTACTTTTGGTAAAGAACTAGGTGTAGGTAAAACATCTGTTTTTTCAAAAATTGGCTTTTTACCGGAACGGCCTTTTTTTTATCCGAATCTGACCGGAATGGAATTGCTTAAGTACTTAGGCGGTTTAAGTGGGGTACCTTCCAATATTCAAAAAGACAGAATTGGTTATTTTTCAAAGAGATTAAGTCTTCATGGTCACCTACAAAAAAAAATTAATAGTTATTCAAAAGGCATGATGCAAAGATTGGGATTAATTGGATGCATGATTCATGATCCTATCCTTTTAATTTTGGATGAGCCTCTTTCGGGAATGGATCCCTTGGGAAGGAAAGATATAAAAGAAATGTTTATTGAATTAAATGAAAGTGGAAAAACTATTTTTTTTTCAAGTCATATTCTCGCAGACGTGGAGGAAATTTGTGACAGGATAGTCGTCTTGGATAATGGAAGTTTAAAATTTGAAGGAAGTAAAAATGAATTAATTCCTTTCAAAAACACTTTTATTGTAAAAATATTAGGAAAATTGGAGAAGATAAATTTATCCTTTTTAAAGGAGTCCAAGTATAAGGCTGGAGTAACAACCATTGAGGTTCTTGATTCGGAGCTTCAGTCTTTCATAAAAGAATTAGACGGTAGGCCAATCATTTCAATTATTCGAAAAAACTCCTCGATGGAAGAAATTGTTTACGGAACTTCAAAATGAAGAAATTAATTCTTATTGCCAATTATACAGTTCGGGATGTTTTAAAGAGTAGAGTCTTATTTGGAATAGCCCTTTTAGGTTTTGGAGTTTTAATTGCAAGTGGTTTGGCATCTACTTTTGCTTTTGGAAATCCAAAAAAAGTTGCCCTTGATTTGGGATTAGGTTTAATGACCCTTTCTCAAATGGGGATAGCTCTTTTTATGGGTGTTAATTTAATAACCAAGGAAATCAGTGATAGGACAATTTATTTAACGGTTTCCAGGGGAGTATCCAGAGTCACATTTTTATGTGGGAAGGTATTGGGCCTTTCCGTCATTTTACTTTTAAATGAATTAATAATCTCAATATTTGTAATCTTAATTTATAAGTTCAACGGTGGGGAACTCAATTACTTATTTTTTATGGCAGTCCTTCTTACCTTTTTAAGCTCTTTAATATTGCTGAACGTTGTAATATTTTTCTCCCTTTTTACCAATGTGAACTTATCCATAGTTTATTCAATAATAATTTTTTGCACCGGTTCTGTGATAAATGAGACAGCTCTTTTGGACTATGTAAGACAAAAACCTTTAAATTTGGCCATGTTAAAGTTTTTCGGAGGCTTTTTGCCTAATTTCTCGGTTTTAAATATTCGTGATTTTGTGTTTTATAATAATCCTTTAAGTGGAAGTTACCTTCTTTCTTCGGCCCTTTATGGATTTGGCTATAGTTTTGTTTTATTGGGTATTTCTTGCTATATCTTGCATAGAAAGGATTTAAATTAAGTGCCAGGAATATTATTTATTTTTGTATTTATATTTGGTTTGATAATTGGAAGTTTTACCAATGTATTGATCTATAGGCTTCCTCTAGGTATCGGATTGTTTTTGCCGAGATCATTTTGTCCAGGATGCAAAAAAACTGTTTCTTGGTATGAAAATATTCCTGTTTTAAGTTTTATTTTTTTAAAGGGAAGGTGTTCAAATTGTTCTACAAAGATTCCTTTTCAGTATCCTCTAATTGAATTGATTGTGGGTTTTTTTGCAGTTCTCCTCTTCCCATCAATACCTGATTATGAAAGTCTAATTAGATTTATTATTTATTTTAGTGTGGCAGTTGTATTTCTCTCTATGTTTGTAATCGATCTAAGGTATAAAATTATTCCCAATCAATTAAATGCCTATTTAGCTATTTTATTCCTCGCCTATGCCATTGTTTTTATACCGCTAAATAAATGGTTAATTGGAGGTCTTATAGGAATTGGATTTCCCGCTTTGATTACTTGGATATTCTATTTACTAAGAGGAGAAATAGGTCTTGGTGGCGGGGATATCAAATTATTTGGTGTTTTAGGAATCTATTTAGGTCCTATGGGAATCATCCATAATATTTTTTTAAGCTGCCTTCTAGGCTCAATAATAGGTGGAATTCTGATTCTTTCAAAAAAATTGGATCGAAAAAATCCTATACCGTTTGGGCCCTTCATAATTATCGTAGCTTCATTACAAATTCTCTTTCCGGATAATTTTACTAAGCTAATTTCCTTTCTAAGTTGAGAAGCGCATTAATTCCTTGAATTTAGTCGGGTCTAATAAGTATAATTAGATTTAAAGGCGGTATTTTTTTGGATTTAAAAAAAGCGATCAGCGAATTCGTTATCAATTTGAAAGACAGCCTAAAATTAGGCCCTAAAGGCATTATTGGATTAGATATAGGGCAAAATTCCATAAAAATTGCACAAACAGCTTACGGCAGTGGCAAAAAAATAAAATTGCTAAAATTTAACATGGCCTTGTTACCTGAAGGTGCAATTGTTGAAGATGAATTTCAAAATGAAGAGGTCATCATTTCAACAATAAAAAATCTTTTGGCTAATTTAAAGGTGGATGTTCAAGGATGTACAATTGGATTGAAGGGACCAAACACCTTTACCAAAAAATTAACATTAGCAGGTGGAACTCCACAAGAAATTGAGGATCAAGTGACTTGGGAGGCTGAACAATACATTCCATTTGATCTTGAAATGGCAACGGTTGGATTTGATAACATGGGCGTAAATGAAGGTGGAGGGGTAGATGTTATAGTCGCCGCTGCCAAAAATGATGTCATTAACCGATTCAAAGAGCTAATTGAAAAAGCCGGATTAAGGTTAAAAATTGTGGATATGGATATAACTGCTGCGATAAATGTATTTGAAATCGCCGGCGGGTCCAAGTTGGAGAACCCCAATGAATCCTACATGTTGCTTGAAATTGGGGCCCAAAAAACAAACTTTGTTATTTATAAAAACAAAAAAATATTTTTTACCAAAGAAATTCCTATAGGCGGTGGTGCGGTTACCGAGGAAATTCAGCGGAAGATGGGAGTAAAATATTCTGAAGCCGAAGATCTAAAAAAGTCAGGAGATGAAAAGGGCAATCTTCCTGAAGAAATCCTTAAAATAATTGAAGAGGTTTTAAATAATTTTTTACAAGAAATCCAGAAAACATATGACTTCTATGTATCATCAACCTCAGATCAATCCCTCGCTGGTTGTTTTACAACAGGTGGAGGCAGTCAGATACCTGGAATAAATGATGGGCTTGAATCAATTCTAGGAGTTGCAGTTTCGAATTTAGATGTTCTAAGTATTTTGGATTTAGATCCAAAAGATTCCAAAAATTGGAACCTCAAAGATATAAACCATGCTGGGGTGGTAGCAATCGGGTTAGCAATGAGGGGACTATAAATGATAAAGATCAACCTGATTGCCCAAAAAAAACCCTTTAGGCTTCCTGTAATTCTTGGAATTGACCTAAATTTAATTAATATAAAGATGGCAATTCTGGCATATGTTATTTACCAGGTTTCCCTCTCCTTTTTAACAACAAAATTTGAAAGTGATACGACAGAAATAAAAAATGAAGTGGAAAATTTGGAAGCTCAATTAAGAGTTTTAAAAAAAGAGAACAAGGGTAATGAGTCGGTAAAAGCAATGTTGGAAGCCTTCGCGAAACAAGTAGAAACCCTTAACTCAAAATCCAATCAGGTTGAATCAGTTATCAAAATGAGAAAAAATCCAATGGGGTTACTGGAAAGGTTGGCCAGGGGAGCTCCAGAGGATCTTTGGTTTACTAGTTTGAAAATATCTTCAGATGATAAAATTATAATGACGGGGCAATCGGTTTCTTACAAAAGTATTGGAGATTTTATAAACACCTCGAATGATTCTAGGTTTTTTGGAAAAACTCTGGGCCTTTCTAACTCTGAAACAAAAGAAGAAGTTTTTGAGGAGCAAAAGGTGAGGGTAGAAAACTTTACCATCGAAGGAAAAGTTGTCGAGTATGGACGGTTTTAATATTAATGAATAGCCTATTAAAAAATATACACGTATTTATATTGATTTATGCCGCTGTGGTAATTTACCAAAATTACGAGGAAAATCAGAAAAAAGATAACGAACTTAAAGAAAGATTACCCCAGATTCAGTCCCAAATTCAAAAAGAAAGAGATGAGAAAAAGCAGTTAGAAAAATATTTTAAGGATATTCAAGACGCTAAGGAACGGATTGAATTAGTTGCACAAAAACTAGAAAAACTTCAACGGCAACTTCCAGAGGAAGTTTCAGACGCTGAAAACCTAAATATTATTAGGAACATTGCTGAGTCCGTTAATATGAAAAATATCCTTCTTTCTCCTGGAGAAGATAAGATTAATGGATTTTATATAGCCAAAGAATATAAACTAAAAGTAACTGGAACTTATCTACAAAATTTAGTTTTTCTTGAAAAACTTGGCCAACAAGAAAGAATTTTAAATGTAAAATCGGTTTCTATGGGAATGGAGAAAAGCAAACAAAGAGGTCGGTTTGTTTTGTTAGAGAGTGAATTATCTTTGGAGACTTTTAGATACAATAAAGACTATAAGGAAGATAGAGGGATAAAGGCCATTGAGGATAGCTTCAATATTCAGGCTCCTGTTAAAAAGAGAAAGACAAAGGTCAACAAAAGGACCGAAGAAGATGCTTAAAATTTCTTATTGTTTAATAATTCTTTTTTTTACTAGATCCGCTTTTTCAGCCGAGTATAAATTTTTTAAAGATGTAACCACAAATATAAAGGATCCCTTTGATTTAAGGGATCCCTTTAAAAGAGTTTTATTTAAAAGAAAAAGTGAGATTAAAAAAGCCTACACCCTCTTAGAAGAAGGGAGTGTTTTTTCGAATCTGCCAAGTATTGAAAGTGCACCTCTAAGTAAAATTAGAATTGTCGGAATTTTGCTTGGAAAGGAAAGAAGGGCCATAGCAAAAATAGAAAAGGGTTCAGAAACCTTTTTGCTTAAAGAAGGAATGAAATTGGGGGAAAATCAAGCGGAACTTAAGGCAATTTTACCTGGTGGAATTGTAGTAGTGGAAAAATTAAAAGATGTATATGATAAAGATGAATTTATTGAAACCCTAATTCCGGTTTCTCCTGAGTGAAAGGATTGGTTGTCTAGTAGGCAAGTTTTGTCACAATTAAAAAAAATATTTGATGTTATAATAGAAGTCTAGAGCTACAAAGGGTCATGGTATGATTAAAGGGCTTAGATTTCCTCTTACATTGTTGATCTTATTATTCCATTTAACTTTAGGCGCCGCTGAACTTTCCAACATTGAATTTCAGCAAATTGGCGATATAAGCCAATTGGTCCTTACTTTGGATAAACCAGATGTTAATGCTGAAAGATTTGGCGTTGCTGAGGATAAGCAAATAATCCTAGATCTTTCAGACACAAATGCTACAGAGAGGGTGATGAGAGGATTTGATACCTCTGAATTTTCGGGAAGTGTGGTTTTTGTAACGGCCTATAAAAAACCAAATACAAAAAATGATTTAAGGATTGCAATTCAATTAAGAGATAATTCCCGATCAATTATTGAGAGGGATGAAAATAAAATTATATTAAGTATCGAAAATAGATTTGGAGTTTTTAGTCAAAGTAAAATCTCACAGAAAGAAACTTTCCTTGATAAAAAATTGGAGGCCGGTTTAGGTGAAATAAATATTCCCAAATCCACAAATCTTGAAGATATTTTAGAAAATCTAACAATGTCCGGAAGGAAGAAATATGTTGGAAAGAAAATTTCCTTTAATGTTAAAGACCTAAAGGTTGATGATATATTGAAAATGATAGCGGATGCTTCGGGGTTTAATGTAATTATTACAAAAGATATTAAGGAACTTCCTCCCCTGACTCTTAACCTAACCAATATTCCCTGGGACCAGGCCCTTGATACCATTTTGAATATAAACAAGTTAATTGCTAAGAAAAATGGTTCGATTTTACTTATAGACACTCTGGCCAATGAAACCAGGGATAAGAAGTTAGAGAATGAAGCGAGACGTTTAGCACTAAAAGAAGAAAGATTAGTTACCAAAATTTTTCCAATCAGCTACGCCTCTACCAAGGATTTAGAAAAGATTTTGACGGAATATTTAACACCTAAAAGAGGAAAGATTTCCGAGGATGTAAGAACCAATTCTCTAATTGTAAAGGACACCCCTGAAACCATTGAAAAAATTAAAAAAATAATTGAAACTTTGGACACCCAAACCCCACAGGTTCTCATTGAATCAAAGGTAGTAGAGGTTGCGGAAAACCATTCTCAAGAACTAGGTTTAAAAAAAGGTTTAGTTTTTGGATATGATCCAATTGGTTCTAACGGAACCGGAAAATCACCAGTGGGTGGTGAATTAGTAGCTGGGGATAACGGGGGTCCTGGATTTTCTTTTTCTTCTTCAAACACATCTTCAGTGGCAAGTGGTTTTTTTGGATTGGCCATTGCAAAGTATTCAAGGCTGACAAATTTTGATTTCCAATTACAATTAATGGAAACAGAATCAAAGCTTAAAATTATCACTAGCCCCAAAGTTATCACCCAAAACAAAAAGAAAGCAGTAATAAACACTAAGGAAACTACAAGCTACGCTGTTCAAACTGGTGTGGGTATCGACGCAGTTACCACATTTGAAGAAATTGAAGCTAAACTAACTCTTGAAGTTACACCTCAAATTACCAATGAAGGGTCGATTGTTCTCGATATTAAGCTTTTAAAGGAACAATTCGGGGAAAGACCTTATGAAGCAGCTCCACCTAACAAATTATCCAGAGATGTAGATACATCCGTTCTAGTCGAAAATGGTTCAACTATTGTAATCGGTGGTATTTACTCCTATGAAACTAAACAAAATTACACCGGAGTTCCCGGTCTAGATAAAATTCCAATTCTTGGATGGTTATTTAGAACCCCATACAATCCTCAAACTTCCAAGCGTGAGATGATTATTTTCCTAACTCCAAGGATTATAAACCAGGAAGAGGCAGGATTAAGTTCGGGAACAAAAGAAGATGTATAATAAATTAGAGGAAACCACATTCGAAGTTTCAGATCCTTTATTTGAAAAATATTTGAAATTATATGAAGACAATCCTCGTTCCAAGGTTTTTGCACCTCTGGCCGAGTGCTACCGCAAAATGGGACGAAAGGATAAATCCTTAACCATTTTAAGGGAAGGTATTAAAAATCACCCAGATTATCTTTTGGGATACCTCGGCCTGGCCCAATGCTATTTTGACTTGGAACAATTTAGTCTTGCATATAAGACCTTAAAACCCCTAATAGAAAAAAATAGAGAAAATATTAGACTTCAAAGATTATTTGCTAAAATTTGTGAAAATATAAATTATGAAAGTGAAGCTTTGG
The DNA here is from genome assembly GCA_964400895.1 of uncultured Bacteriovoracaceae bacterium. GTDB lineage: Bacteria > Bdellovibrionota > Bacteriovoracia > Bacteriovoracales > Bacteriovoracaceae > CAYNWL01. Next base: position 86,003 of record CAYNWL010000002.1, on the reverse strand, counting down.
AGGCCTACAAATTTCTTTTATTTTTAAATCCTAAAGATTCAGAAGCGGCGTTTAATGTTAGGAAACTTGAGGATCCAATCCTTAGAAAGGAGAGCTTTTTAAAAAAAGAGGAGGTTCTTCAAGAAAACACGGAAAACGAGGATGAAAACAATTGGGAAACCATCAATTTTCAAAAAATGGAGATTTTAGATAAATTGGCCCACTTATCCCAAAGAAAGGGTGATATTGATAAAGCATCTGAGTTTGTAGAACTTTCCTTAACAATAAATCCAAATGACTTATGGGCCAAAGAAAGAAAACAAGCATTATCCTCCAATGACTCAATGAATAATTTAAACAAACAAAAGAATAGAAAATCACTTCAAAAAATTGAGTACAAGTTATTGAATTTCCTGAAAAAAATTAAAAATAGATCACAGCAAATCCAATCTCAGATTTAGAAACACTTATCGTTTACATATAACCACCAAACTGATAGTTTAGCGCGAATCATTATAAGGAAGAAAAAGTTGAGCCGTTTTCTAATTATAAATGGGCCAAACCTTAATATGCTTGGGGAAAGAGAACCCCAAGTTTATGGAGATGAGACCCTATCTCAAATTATAGATTTTACAAAAAAGAAGCTGGAGAATTTTCCAGTTGAGATTGAATGGTTTCAATCCAATCTTGAAGGTGAAATAGTAACTAAAATTCAGGAAGCAGTAAAAAGTAATTACAAGGCTTTGATTATTAATCCAGCGGCTTATTCTCACTACAGTGTGGCCATTTTGGATGCATTAAAAATGATCCCTTTTCCAGTTATTGAAGTTCATCTTTCAAATACCCACAGAAGGGAAGAGTTCAGAAGGACAAAGTTGACTGCCATGGCATCGACAATAATAATGGAAGGGCTTGGAAAAAATTCATATTTTTTAGCAATTTATTCTCAATTAATTAAATAGGAACTGATTATGTTGGACACTACAGAACTTAAAAAAGGCGTAAAAATTCAATTGGAAGGAAAGGTTTATAATATTTTAAAATCTGACTTTACTAATCCTGGAAAAGGCTCTGCATTTGTTAAATGCAGGATAAAAAACTTAGAAACAGGACAGGTAATTGAAAGAACATTCAAATCAGGTGTTTCCACTGGATGTGACGTTCCCGATTTATTAGAAAGAAATGCAGATTATTTATATTCAGATGATACAAACCATAATTTTATGGATAAGGAGACTTTTGAGCCTTTCTTTATTTCTCGGGAACAAGTAGGAGAGGATAAAGATTTTCTTTTGGAAGGGATACCTGTAAGAGTACTTTTTTGGAATGGAAAGCCAATCTCTATAGAATTTCCAACGTTCATAAATTTAAGAGTAAAAGAGACTGATCCCGGACTTAAAGGCGATACCGCATCAGGCGGAGGTAAGAAGGCAGTTATGGAAACGGGTTTACAAGTAACTGTTCCTCTTTTCATAAAAGAGGGTGAACTTCTTAAGATCGACACTAGAACTAGAGAATATTGTGAAAGGGTAAAAGAATAACCTATGGATATTAAAAAATTAAAGGACCTTATAAAACTAGCAAAATCCGAAGGGATTATAGATTTAAAATATAAGTCCGGAGAAGATGAAATTGCTTTTAAATTTCCCATAAATTCAGAAGTAGTCCATGCACCAATTTTGTCTGTAAAACCTAAAGAAGTTCTCGACATAGCAGATCCCCCAAAATCTAATCTTCTTGAAGTTAAATCTCCTTTTGTTGGGACTTTCTATGCCTCCCCTTCACCCGAATCCCCTACTTATGTTAAAAAGGGTGAAATGGTTAGAAAGGGTCAGGTTTTATGTATTGTCGAGGCCATGAAAATTATGAATGAGATTGAATCTGAATTTTCAGGGGAAATAGTGGAGATCTGTGTAGAAAACGAAAATTATGTTGAATACGGTCAGGTTCTTTTTAGAATTAAACCATGAAAATAAAAAAAATCTTAATTGCTAATAGGGGTGAAATTGCCATAAGGGTTCTACGGACCTGTAAGGAATTAGGAATTCAGACGGTATGTGTTCATTCTACAATTGATGAAAATTCACTCCATGTAAAATTGGCAGATGAATCAGTTTGTATTGGTGGTCCAAAATCCACACTTAGCTATTTAAATATTCCTGCGATATTATCAGCAGCTGAAATCACTGGTGCCGACGCCATTCATCCGGGTTTTGGTTTCCTTTCGGAAAATAAAGAATTCGCAGAGATGTGCAAAAAGTGGGAGTTGGAATTTATTGGCCCCTCTCCCGATTGTATAGAAAAAATGGGAGATAAAATTCTTTCCAAAAAGCTTGCCGAAGAAGCGGGCCTTCCTATTTTAAAAACAATTGAAGTAAATAAAAAACCGCAAATGCAACTTCTCCAAGAAGTTTCTGAATTAGGTTATCCCGTACTTATCAAGGCCTCTGCAGGAGGTGGCGGAAGGGGTATGAAATGTATTCATAAAGAGGATGAGCTTTTATCCTCAATAGAAAAACTTAAGACTGAGGCCAAGTCCAGTTTTAAAAATGATACTCTGTTTATTGAGAAGTATATTCAACGTCCAAGACATATTGAAATCCAAATTTTGGCCGATCGTTTTGGAAATATAGTGCATCTTGGAGAAAGAGACTGCACCATCCAGAGAAGATTTCAAAAAATTATTGAAGAGTCCCCATCACCGGTTTTAGACGATATTCTCCGAGAACAAATGTACCAGGCGGCAATCAATCTTTGTAAGTTTGTAAAATACGATTCGGTTGGAACCGTGGAATTTTTATTTGACCAGGACGAAAGAAAATTTTACTTCATGGAGATGAATACTAGAATTCAAGTTGAACACCCAATCACTGAACAAAGAACTGGAATTGATCTGATTGCTCAACAAATAAAAGTTGCCCAAAATGAGAAATTAGAGTTTGATCAGAAAGATATAGTATTCACCGGTCATTCAATGGAATGTAGGATAAATGCTGAAAATCCTGTGAATGGACTACCATCCCCTGGAAAAGTTCTCTACTATCATAGGCCCGCGGGCATTGGTATCCGAGTGGATGACTTCATTTATTCAGGATATGAAGTTCACCCTTTTTATGATTCCATGTTGGCAAAAATAATTGTTTCGGCCCCCACTAGAAATCAATGCTTAGACAGAATGAAAAGAGCACTAGAAGAGGCGGTTATTGAGGGAATTGAAACAAATAAAGAGCTTCATTTGAGGATAATTCGACATCCAGATTTCAGAGGCAATAATTACGCTACTACCTTTTTGAGTACCCAATTGCGGTAAAATATTAGTCTAGGAAACCTTTTTAAGTATATAAAAATAAAGGTTTTTCCGGAGGATTAAATTGGGTCGTCCAGAACCGTTTGTAAAAAGTTATTCCCAGGATTTTGAGGAATTAAAAATTTTTTTCCAAAAATTGTCTGAAGGTTTCAGTTTTGATCAAAGTTACCTTTTAAGTTTCTTAAATAAAGAAGAAATTGATTCAAATTTAGCGGGACTTTTGGTCGAAGTGGCAAAAAAACTAGAAGAGTTTAAGAATTTTGAATTAAGTTTTCAAATTTATAAGAGACTTTCAATTATTTCTGAAGACTATTTGGGGAGGACTATAGATCTTGCCTTAATTTGTGGGGATTTATTTCTGGCGGAGCTTGCGGCAGAGAAATATTTAAAATTTCTATCCAAAAAAAAGAATTTTAGATTGGGTTTTAATTTAATCGATCAGTTGGAAAAGCATGGATTAGGAAAAAATTTAATTAGTTTCTATAGGATTCTATTTTCTCTAGTTTGTGGAGATACAGCTTTGTTCGATAGAACTTTCAAAACCTTGGGGAAGGATTTTTCTGAACAAAAAAATTTTCATATAATCATCAACTATCCAGATTTCACATTAAAGAATGAGGAAAAGTGGAAAAATCTAAAAAATTTTAAAAAGCTAAAACTTCAAAAATTATTATTTAAAATGGAAGTACTTGGAGAAGATAATTTAATTCTACGAAAAGATTTTTTGACTCTTCTTTTTGATTATAAAATACTCTACCCAGATGATAATTACGCTTTAATTCTATTATCTCGTTATGCTGGTTATTTTAATCTAAAGAATATTGGAGATGACCTAAAAAATTACCTTCAGGAGAATAAAAAAAAGGTAACCAAAGATGATTATTATTTGGCATTAACAAATCTTGAAGTTAGAAGGCCTCCTGAGAAATCCCCCGCCAAAGTTACCCCAATTAGAAATGAAATGGATATATCTTTCGTTGGAAAAAAAATAATTAAAGAATTGGATAAATTCGATAAAGAACAATATATTAACGAAAAATGTCTCCTCAAAGTTTGTGAGCTTTTGGAAGAAAAATTAGTAAGTAAATACTATGGGGATATTTCAGTATGTTTTTTAATGCTTGGATTTTACGAATCGGCGAATTATATTTTGGATCGGTATGAAATTGAGTCAAAAGATTTAAAGCTTGAAGAAAAAATAAATATTAATTATTTGAAAATAAATATTTGTTTAAAACAAAAAAATTTTTGGAGAGTGGTCTTTCTTTCGGAAGAAGTTTTGCAAAATTACCCTTTAAAACCCGAGGAAGAGATATGTTTTAATTATTTAAAAGCAGAGGGGAAGTTTTTTCTTGGACAGCATAATGAGGCAAAACGTCTTTATTTGGGAATAAATAAAATCTTTCCCAATTATAGGATGGTTAAAGAAAGGATTGTAGAAATTGAGAGTCGTAAATAGATATCTATTTTTTTTCTTTTTGCTAGTTTTGTTCCTATTTTTTGGGGTTAGCCAAGTTATTCAAACTACTTTTGTTGGAAAAAAGGTTTCTAAGGAGCTTTCAAGACAGGTTTTCTCAAAGTTAGGTTTAGAGATTGAATTTGAAAAAATTGAGATAGGACTTTTTCCACCGATAACCAATTTTAAAAATGTAAAATTAAGATCAAAGATAAATAACCCATTAAGATTAGATGTTCAAGCAGCAAGCTTAGGTATTCAGCTAAGTTACTTAGATGTTTTTTCTAAAAATTTTAGGATTAACAAAATACTGATCTACGATGCAGGAATGGAGCTGGAGACTCCCGAAGAATTAAAAAATGAAGGATTGAAAATTGAGGATATTAAACATTTTGATTTTAAGAGTTTTTTTGAGTTTTATAATGCAAAAATAATTAAAAAAATTCCCATACAGATTAAGGAACTTGGTTTAGAACAAATTGACTTAAATATTAATAAAAAGAAATTTTTCGTTGATAGTCTTTCGATTAAAATTACTCCTAAAAAAATAATAGGAATGGGAACAATAGAAAATGAGAACCTTGTTATGTTCAGTGCTCTTTATCCAGGGGAGCAGGAGATTGATTTTGATTTTGAAGTTTCTGAAACAGGGGCAAAAGTAAGAAACATTAAGTTTAAAAATCGACAGGATTTTATTGGCATAAAGGGCGATGTAAAAAATATCAATGGAAACCTAAATTTAGTTGGTGATTTGGAGTTTTTTGTAAAAATGGAAACTTTGGAAAAAGCATTTCCAAAGTTTGATAAATTGAAAAAAATGGATGGAATGATTTATGGAAAAAGTAAAATTTCCAAAGATATCATTGATCCTGACCTTAGTTTTGAGTTAGCCATTTTTAATTTTAGTTCCGAATATGTTGATTTAGATGAGATTGAGGTTAAGGGTGAAAAGAAAGGCCCAAGTATTATTATTAACGCTTTAAAAGGGAAAGAAGAGACTGCAAAAATTGAGTTAAAAGAGGCTATCCGGATAGCAGATTTAAATAAAATTGATTTAAGCAACTTTTATATCGCACTTTCTGTTGAAAATTTTTTTACAAACAAAATTTTAAAATATGTACCTGCTTTACATCCAATAAAGGCATATTTGAATGGCGATTTTAAAATACAGTTCGATAACGGGAAATTACTTTTTATATTAAATGACAAATTTTTCGCTAAAAATTTCGTGTTAAAATTTGGAGAAGGATCAAAACCCATTTTAAAGAATGAGATCGTAGAATTAGGTGGACTCAAAGTTTCTGTTTTAAAAAATGATAATGTTGAGGTTCTTGGAGAACTTCGTTTCAAGAAATCCAGTTTGGCAATACAGGGACAAGTCCTAAATTCTGAGAAAACCCTGGAATTTAATGCCAAATCTGGTAAAGAGTTTAGCTTTACAGATTTTGGGCCAATTTCTGGGATTGAGTTGAAAGGAAATGGGATTTTCGATCTATTGGTCTCAGGTCCAACCAAAGATGTAAAAATAAATTTTAATGGAAACATCAAAGGTTTTGGATTTTTGGGCTTCAACTTTGGGGATGTCATCGGAAAAGTTGAATATTCCATAAATAAAAATACTCTTAAGGTTAATGAAATAAACTCTGTTCTAAATAATTCTGAAATTATTGGTTCAGGTGAATTGGTATTTGGTGATAATTCAAATATCGACATCCATATTTTAACTCCCCATATAACATATCAAGATTCCCTAATTATTTATGAACCATTAGTGAAGAATGTAACTTGGGTGAAACAGAAAGGGGATTTTGAATATCTTGCCGACTATAAAGTTTCTGGACCAATGGATCTTAAGAAATTATCCGTAAAAGGGTATTTTAAAGGCGGCGAAAGTTTTTTTCTGAACGAACAAGTTAATTCTTTTGAAGGTAAATATTCCTATCAAAATCAGAATATTAAAATATCCAATTTGGCCATAAAAGATGGAAAGGGAAATATTTTTATCAATACTAGCTATGACTTACCCACTTCTAATTTTGAATATAAATCGGATTTCGAAGGGGTAAGGTTAAGTGACTTAGAATTTTTAAATTTTTTAAATTTAGGATTGGATGGTGAAATTGTTGGTGTTTCAAATGGAACTAGGAAACAAGGTTCACTTAAAACCACATCTAACATTAATCTTTTATCAACTAGAATTGGAGGAGAAGAGGTTCAAGATTCAAAGATAGAAATTTTCACCGAGGATAAAAAGGCCAATTTATCTGGAAACCTTTTTGGAAAAAACCTGGACTTTAAGGGATACTTGGATTTTTCACCAACAACAAAATCAAAAAATTCATTTTTAGATTTTAAAATTCGAGCTGATAGGCTACCTCTTCTGACTGGAATAATCTCTTCTCATAATACACTAAATCCTAATCTTAAAGGTGAGTTATTAGCAGATATTAGCACTTCCTTTGATATTTCAAGACCACAATTTTTGAATTTAGATTTTAAAGTAGATTCTTTTAATTGGAGTGATGGTGGGCAAGAATTAGGATTAAAAAAATACAAAGATTCTATAAAAATTAACAATGGGATAATCCAAAAATGGGATTTGGAAGCAAGTGGAGGTGGGGATTATTTTAAAAGTATCGGAACTGGAAATATTTATGGAAATTTTCAGATTAAAAATGATTTTTCCTTCGATCCCAGAGTAATTCAACTTTTATCACCAAACATTCAACAAATTTCAGGAAGGACAAGCGGCACCTTAGTTTTTAATGGAAAATATCCAAAATGGGATACTTCTTTCAACATCGGAACCAAATTGGAAAGATTAAAAATCCAATTTCTACCAGGACTATTTGAGGATTTCCAAATCAATATTTCCCAGAAAGAATCTCTGCTTAAGATAGAAAAATTTAAAGGTAAGTTCGGAAAGGGTGACGTTAATTTAACTGGAACGATTAGGAACCCGGGAGATAATCCTTCGCTAAATTTGAATTATGAGTTGATGAACATTAATTTTCCTTTCCTGAAAAAATCTTATGCTAATTTTTCTGGCAAGGGGAGTCTTCAGGGAGATTCAAGACCTTACAATTTAAGTGGTGATTTTTTGTTGGGATATGGAGAAGTGAGAGATACTCCTAAAGACCTTATGGAAGGTCAGGATTCTACAGTAAATTATAACAAGTGGTTGCCCAAAAAAGATAAATTTCTTGAAGGGTCTTGGTTAAATTTGGACCTAAGAATGGATTTGGCAAATAGATTAGCAATAAAAAATAAGCTTGCAGATATAAGGATTGGTGGGGATCTCGCAGTCCAGGGAGATACAAAAAATAAAGTGATATCAGGAAATCTTTCAGTAATCCCTAATATAAGCTATTTTAATTTTAAAGCGAACAAGTTTGTAATAAACGATGGTTTGGTTGAATTACAAAATTATCCAAAGGAAACGCCCTATCTACGTCTTTCTGCCAATTCCTTTATAAATAAATATGAAGTAAAAGTTAATGCGAATGGAAAAGTAAATAAATTGGTATTTGACCTATCTTCTGAGCCCACACTTTCTAGAGAAGATATTCTTTCATTGATCACTTTAGGATTTACCTCAAAAGATACAGTTGGTCTAAGTGAAAGAGAAAAGGAAACTATGACTTCAGTTGGAATCGGAACATTGCTGGCCGACCAATTAGAATTAAGTGAAGGGCTAACATCTGATTTTGGAGTAAGTTTAAGTGTAACACCGGAATTGCAAGAAATTGAAAAATCAAATCAACCTGAAACAAGAGAAGGATCGGTTCTTCCAACTCAAAGTAAATTTAAATCAGCAACTAGGATTGGGTTTAAAAAGCAGATTACCGAAAAATCGGAAATATCCTTTTCCAACACCATAGGTGGTTCTATAGATCAGAAACAGGAAGTTTCCAGTGAATATTTTATTAATAAGAACACTTCCATTAAGGGCACATATGAAATGTTTAACTCCTCAAATAGAGAAGTTCAGGATTCCGGTGCTCAGTCGAACAACTTAGGAGTGGATTTAATTTTTAAATGGTCATTTAAATGAGATTAGGGTTGTTTTTAATAATTTTGGTTTTTACGAATTTGGCCTTCGCCCAGGGCCAATTTTTTACTCTTGATGAAGTTAGAGTTAACTGCGACCTGCTTAAAACTTGTGAATTACTAAAACCGCGTTTTCTTTCTTTTCAAGGAAAGCAATTTGATGCGAAAGCATTGAAATTTGAATTAAAAACCAGATTATTTGAGGAATTAATCGACCAATTCTCCTATTCCGTGGAAATGTATGGAGAAAAAAATATTCTTGAAATTAACCTAACAACACGAAAAATAATTGGGGATATCTCCATTAAATCTTCAATTAAAGGAGTCCCTACAGATAGCTTGGAAGCGCTTTTACCAGTACAAGAAGGAGAATATTTTAACTCAGATTTAGTATCGGCCATACCAACTGCCCTTTCAAAATATCTTTTTGATTTGGGTATAGTCGATTCGGAAATAGATTTAAAGCTGGTTCCTAATGATGGGGAAGTAAAAATTGAGATAAATATCCTAAGTGCCAAGATCGTCAGAATTAAAAAAATAAAATGGTATTATTTTGATAAACGCAATATCGAAAGGATTAAAAAGGAGTTGTTAAAGTTAGGGGGAAAGATTTTTAATCGAAAAGAAATTAATTTGATGATCGATCAAATTTCCAAAGATATTTTTGATGAAGGATATCCCTTCTCTTATTTAAAACAAAGGGCGTCGTCTTTCACTGAGGACAAGACAGGAGTAATTTTAGAATTTGATTTAAGATTAGGGGATAAAATACTTTTTGATATCCAAGGAAATAACTTACTTTCAAAAAATCTCTTATTGAGTCAGATAAAAGAAAAATTTAGAGATCAAGTCGATTTAGATAAGGGTCAAATAAGAAAAAATATTTTAAATGAAATCGATGATGCCTATAGGGAAATAGGGATTTTTAATACCAAGGCTAAAATAAATATTATTGAAGGATATTCACCAGAAGGTGAAAAAGTTAGAACCTATTTCATCCGAGTATTTGAAGGCCATAAGATAAAAATTGAAGATATTTTCTTCACAGGAAATAGACATTTTTCAGATGAGTTCTTAAGAAATATTTATTTTAAAGAAGGAACAGCTTTATCAAATAATAAAAATCTGGATCTTCAATTTTTGGAAAAATACAAACAATTAATATTTGAGAAATACTTACAAAACGGATTTGTTAATGTTGAAATCACCCCACCAAAAGTTAATTACCTGACTGATAAAAAGGCAACAATTTTCATGGCCATTAAGGAACATAAACAGACGATGATTTCTGAAATAAAATTGTCTTCACCTGCTGATGAATTATTTAAAGATCAAATTCAGAAAGTGATATCAAATAAAGTCGGATCTCCTTTAAATGTTCTTCTTTTGGATTCGGATCTTGAGGAAATTGAAAAATATATTAAAAATAAGGGATATCCCTTTGTAAAAATAAAAAATAAGGACGCTGATACTGCCCTAACATATGATTCAACTTTCACCGAAGCCAGGTTATTTGTGGATATTGAACTTGGAAAGAAATCCTATCTGAACACCTTTTATGTATCAGGAAACATAAAAACTAAGGAAGAAGTTTTTGAAAGAGAATTTACTTTTAAAAAGGGTGATCTTTTAACAGGGGAAATGATAAATCATTTTATTGATAGAATTTCCAGCACCGGTCTTTTCAAGGAGATAAAAGTTCATCCCCGACCAGTTGAAAGTATCCCTTTTGGAGAAGATTCCCAACTTGTAGATCTTGTTGTTGAGGTGGTGGAAAGGGACTCCTCAATGTTGGAACTTGGGCCAGGTTTTAGAACCGATTTGGGTGCTAGGCTTACGGCAAAGTATAAAATGATCAATTTATCCGGTCTTGGGAGAAGGTTAAGTTTTAGAGGCGAACTCAACCAGAGATTGGATGAGGAAAGTGCTTTGGCCCCAGAGAGAAGGGGAAAATATCCTCTGGCATTTTTAGAATATTTTGTTGATGGAAAATATGAGGAGCCCTATTTAGGCGGCAAGGAAGTTGGAATGGATTTGCTGGCATCTGTAGGTCGAAGAAGATATCGTACCTTTGATTCTGATATTTTCCTATCGGGGGTCACTCTATCTGAGAGTACTTCATGGTTTGTTCCATTAATAAGATATCAGTATGAAAATGATTTTCAATATAATGCCGCCTATGAAAAAGATCAGGGAACTTTTAGAATTGGTTCGATTACTCCTTCATTTTCCTTTGATTTTAGAGATAGGCGAATAAATCCTACCAAGGGTATTTTTTTGTCGCTTATTGGTGAATACGCCTCCCCCTGGTTAGGTTCGATAGATGCAAATAATTATAAAATAAACTTTTTTAGTGTGATTTCACGGAATAATTTTTATTACCCCTTTGGGTATAACTGGATAGGGGCCATGTATTTATCGGCGGGCTATCAAAGGAATTTGGAAACGGAGCTATTAACAGATTCTAGTGGAAATCCGGTTCTTGATGAAAACGGCATACCTACAACGGTAGGATACATCCCGACCGTAAAGGTGTTTAGGTTGGAAGGTATGGATAACGTTAGGGGTTGGAGAAATAGTGAAGTAAATATACTATCCAATGGAAAAGATATATCCCAAGTAGTTGTAAATGACACAGCGTATTATCTTAATATAAAATTGGAAGCTAGGTACTTTTTGAATGATAATTTCGTTATTTACCCCTTTTTTGACGCAGGGAGCATTCAGGTAAACCAATGGGTTCCCTTTCAATTAAAGACCGGTACGGGTATAGGGTTCAGATACCTAACCCCGATGGGATCCTTAGAACTAGATTTAGGGGTCAAAACCCATAGAGGGGCAGGTCAATCCTTCGGAACGATCAACTTGATGATTGGTTACTTTTAAAAGTCCCTGTTTTTACTACCATGTTGTTGACTTGTGGGTCATTATTTGGCTATAAGGTTTAGCGCTCAAAATTTTAGATATTTAAAGGAAAGGTTATGTATACCCAAAGAAGTTTCGTTTTAAAGCCGGCTGAAGCCAAGAAAAAGTGGTTCATAGTAGATGCCAAAGATAAAATCGTAGGAAGATTGGCCACAGAGGTTGCAAATATTTTAAGAGGAAAAAATAATCCACAATATACAAGACACACTGATTCTGGTGACTTTGTGGTTGTTATAAATGCAGATAAAGTAAAGCTTACCGGGAAGAAATGGAAGAATAAGGAGTACCGAACTCATGCAAAGGGAAGTGTGGGTCACCTTAAAATCAGAACAGCTGAAGAACAGCTAGTAAAACATCCAGAATTAATTGTTTATAATGCAGTTAAGGGGATGCTTCCTCCCACCTCATTAGGAAGAGACCAAATGACAAAACTTAAGGTCTATGTTGGAGAGACCCATCCACATGCCTCTCAAAAACCAGAAGTATATACTTTCTAATTTAAAGGAAAAAATAGAATGGCCACTAAAAAAAATGTCGGAGTAACTTATCTATCTTCTTCTGTAGGAAGAAGAAAATCCTCTGTAGCTAGGGTTTATTTGGCAGAGGGTTCAGGAAAAATTGAAATCAATAAAAGAGATATCGTTAGTTATTTCCCAAAAGGAACTAACAGATATGAAGTTAATCAACCAATTAACCTACTTAAAGTTAGTAATAAATATGACTTCAATATTAATGTAGTCGGCGGTGGTCCTTCTGGACAAGCTGGAGCAATAAGACTTGGAATTGCTAGGGCACTTTTAAAAATTGATCCTAATTTTAAAGCAGAACTTAGAGCAGCTGGCTTTTTGACCAGGGATTCTAGAAAAGTTGAAAGAAAGAAAGCAGGAAAGGCCGGAGCAAGAAGAAGATTCCAATACTCAAAGAGATAATCTTAATAGAAATCGGTATTCCAATAGAAGGGGCCAAGAAATTTGGCCCTTTTTATTTTCAAACAAAATTTATTTAGCCTTTTAAGAAAACGTTTAAAATTCCGAAAAATAAAATTACGTGGTACGAAATTTTATTTTCTATCTATTTCTTATAAACAATGCCTTGGGAAAGGACTCAATACCCCCCATTTTAGAAAATCAATTAAGAAAGTCTAAGGCGGTCGTTCATGGGATTTATAAGGGTTCAACAATTAAAAAAATGAACGATGGGAGAATGATAATTGAATATTCATTTAAGATTTTGAACAGTCAAGGCATTAGTAATACAAACGATTTTCATATCATATCCAAAAAAAATTTTTGGAAAGGTAAGATTTATAATTCTTCTGATATAAAGATATTTTATCCTGGAGAGGAGCTAGTTTTAGTACTTGAAAAAGGAAAAGAAGGATTTCAAATTATTGATCAGGAGGTTGGAAAATATAAAATCTTGAGAGAAAGAGGAGGTATTTTTTTAAGTTTGGAGGAATTAAATTTGGATAGAAGGTTTGAAAAAATTCCAGTTGAAGATTTTAATCAATTGATAATAAATAAGTTTGGTAAACCACTTTTTTCAGAAGGTTCAATTTTAGAATCTTCAAATAATTTAAAAGAAATAAAAAACCCAAAAAGAGATATCTCCTCTTTACCATCAAGGTATTTCCCGGAAGAGCCCATTTTTTTAATTCTTTCCCTTGGAATATTAGGAGCTGTAGGCATTAAATTGGGACGGTCATTATAGTAAAGGGAAAAAATAAATGATACCCTTTATGGGATCAATCTTTAACGGAGTGAAGATTATGAAGGGAAAAATATCAGTATTTTTTTTGTTGCTTATGTCTATTAGTAATTCTTTTGGACAAAACCTAAATTTGGAGAAGGCCCGGGCCATAGAGGGCCATAAAACAGGGATTTTTGTTGAAGAAGGTATATTTTACAAAAGTGCCTCGGAAATAAAATCCGAACTTAAAGGATTTCGTCGATCAGGGGACAAAGAAAAGACTAAAGAAAGAGTGGTTATTGATTTTTCAACCAAAAGCGTCCCCAGAATATATAGCTATTTGTCAAATTCCGAAAAAATTTTGTATGTAGACTTTTTTAATACTGAAATTAAGGTTAATAATCCAAAGTTGGAAAATAGCACTTTTGTGGATAGCATTAAAATTTACCCTTGGAAGGATGATAAGCTTTCCATGGAAATAAAATTAAAGGATAAGGTCTTTTGTGACCTTTTTTATTTAGAAAATCAGGGAAGGTTGGTAATTGACATGAGAAAAGGGCTCTAGGGGAATTTATGGTTGATGCAAGTTCTTTAAAACCAGACACCAAAAAAGATGCAGTTATGGAAAAAGAAATTCCTGAATCGGTTGTAATTATTCCAATTATGAACAGTCCCATTTTCCCAGGGATGATTGCACCGATAATATTAACTGAAGAAAAATTTACCCCTGAGCTTGATAACCAGATATTAAAATCCGGTTATGTTGCCCTAAATTTGGTTAAATTTGAACTTAGCGCAATAAAAAAAAATGAGGATGGAACAGAAAATCAGATGGCCGAAGAAACCATTCGTGAGGTTTCGGCACAGGATATTTATAAAGTCGGGGTCCTCTGTAAGGTTATTAAAAAACTGAAACTTCCTGATGGATCAGTAAACGTTTTAGTTCATGGAATAAAAAGATATAGAGCTTCTGAAATTGTTAGAGAAAAACCCTTGCTAGAAGCCAAGATTGAAGTCTTTGAGGATATAATTGAACAAGACGAAGAGTTGGATGCATATACTCGTTCAGTTATTAACCAGGTTAAAAAACTTAGCGAAATAAACCCCTACTTTAATGAGGAAATGAGACTGGCAATGCTAAATTCTCCCTCACCTGGGGCATTGGCAGACCTAGTGGCATTTGCACTTTCGTTGGATATTCCAGAAGCCCAGGATTTTCTTGAAACTCTCGTTGTGAAAAAAAGATTTGCAAAACTTTTGGTTTATCTTAAGAGAGAAAAAGACGTTGCTGATATTCAGAAGAAAATTTCTGATGAGGTAAATGATAAGGTAAATAAATATCAAAGGGAATATTTTCTAAGAGAGCAATTAAAGGTGATCCGTTCTGAACTAGGAATGGATGAAGATGAAAAATCAAAAGAACTAAATAAAATAAGAGAAAATTTAAAGTCTTATAATCTTCCCGAGGCAGCCCTTAAAACAGTTAATGAAGAATTAGAACGCCTGGAAGTAATACCAGACAGCTCTCCCGAATATAATGTAGCAAGAACTTATTTAAAATGGATTTTGGACCTTCCATGGAACAAATCTTCGGAAGAAAAAATTGATATAAAAAAGGCGCATAAAATTTTAGAGAAGGACCATTATGGCCTGGAAAAGCCAAAAGAGAGAATTTTGGAATTTTTGGCCGTTCGAAAAAATAAACCAAACTATGATGGAACTATTTTGTGTCTAGCTGGTCCTCCTGGAGTTGGGAAAACATCCATCGGGAAAAGTATCGCCCAATCCCTGGGAAGAAAATTTTATAGGTTTAGCCTTGGTGGTATGAGAGATGAAGCCGAAATCAAAGGACATAGGAGAACTTATGTCGGTGCCATGCCAGGAAAAATTGTTCAAGCACTAAAGCGAGTAGAGGTTAATAACCCTGTTATTATGCTGGATGAAATTGATAAATTGGGCCAGTCTTTTCAGGGAGATCCAGCTTCAAGTTTGTTGGAAGTTTTAGATCCAGAACAAAATCATTCCTTTATAGATAACTACTTAGATATTCCCTTTGATTTATCCAAAGTTTTATTTGTGGCTACTGCAAACTATATAGATAACATTCCAGAACCACTTCTTGATCGGATGGAGGTAATTGAAATACCTGGTTATTCAATTGAAGAAAAAATTTCGATTGCTACAAAATGGATTATCCCCAAGCAACTAGAAAAACATGGTATTAAAAAAATGGAATTTTCCTTAAGTAAGGAAGTGATTAAAAAGTTAATTTCTGATTATGCTAGGGAACCAGGCGTAAGGGTGATGGAACAAAATATTGCCAAACTTTGCAGGATCGCGGCCCTTAAAAAAGTAAAGGGTGCTAAAGGGCAAAAGAAATTTAATCCTAAGCCAACTGATTTATTAAAACTTCTAGGTGGACCCAGATTTTTCAGTGAAAAGGTGGAAATGGGCCTTCGTCCTGGAGTCGTCACCGGTCTTGCCTGGACGGCATTTGGTGGAGAAATTCTAACTATTGAAACCCTTCCCCTAAGAGGTAAAGGAGAGTTTAAAATTACTGGGCAACTAGGTGATGTAATGAATGAATCCGCTTCTCTAGCGTACAGTTATGTAAAAAGCCTCCTTCAATCAGAAATAGAGGAATCTCTAGAAAAGGCCAAAAAGAAAAAGCCTAAGGTCCAAAAAGGCAAAGAAAAGGCCGAAACACCCGAAGATTTTCTAGCATCCCACGAAATTCATCTTCATTTGCCGGCAGGAGCTACTCCTAAGGATGGGCCATCAGCAGGTATAACTATGGCACTTGCCCTTTATGGATTAGCTAGAAATAAAAGGGTGAAGTCTTCAATTGCTATGACGGGTGAACTTTCACTTACGGGAAAGGTTTTGCCCGTTGGAGGAATAAAGGAAAAAGTTTTAGGGGCCAAAAGGGCAGGAATAAAAGAAATCATTCTTCCAAAAAGGAACGAAAAGGATCTTTTAGAGGTTCCTGCTAGACATAGGAAAGGAATAAAATTTTATCCTGTAGAAAGATTTGATCAGGTGCTGAAAATAGCAATAAAAAATTAGAATTCGTCTGTATCGTATTCTGAAACTGGAGAATGAACTATTTTTCCAGCAGCAATTTCTCTAAGGCTTGTAACTATATCTTTATTTTTGGAATAAACTTGTGGCTCTGTACCTTCTTTAAGCTGTTTTACTCTTTTAACTGCCAGGTGAACAAGTTCATATCTGTTTTCCACTTTTTCTAAACAATCTTCAATGGTTACTCTGGCCATGAATAAAACTCCTATAAAATATTCGAAATCTAATCAAATAAGTTAAAAGTCTGATTATGTCAAAAGGGTTCTTTTATTCAAATAGAATTAACAAAATTATGCGATGCAGTATTATTTAGATCCAATTTTTGGAGCAACCAGGTCCCCTATTTTTATACCTTTGAAATCCAGTACAACCCATTGATTTTCCGAAATTTTACTCTGTAATACTGCAATTGAGGCCTTATTTTCAGAGTGGATTACCTTTAACTCACCTATCTTAACTTGATGATTTATTTTTTGCATTGGGTTTGAACCATTTATCACAAAAATAGTCCTAAAAACATCTAGTATTGCCCCTGGATAAACCCCTTGTTCCTTTCCAATGGTTATGTAGAAATTCTTATTTATGACCTCATCCTTCTCACCCATGGGGAAATCTTGGGAAAGGGCATAGACAGAATAATCCTGGGCAAAACTACAATTTAGATAAAAAAAGCAGAAGAAAAGAAATAATTTTTTCATGGCCTATCCTCAATTTGGGTTTAAATTAAGGACATCCTTTCCTTAACAATCTGCTTTTCGAGAAAATTTTATTTTATTTAAATTAAATTTAACTGGAAAAGATTTCCTGTCCTAATCCATTTTCAAATATTTAAGGTAGTTATTAACAAAATCTGATGGAATAAAGTTTTTCACTTTGGTAGATACTAAAATTGCCTTTTGGTCATAATACAACATAATCCAGGGTAGATCTTCATTGACTAATTTCTCCATTTTTAAAATATAATTTTCATCATTTGGAGAAGTTAGATAATTTTCAAATAATTTATCAAATTCGGTATTATCGTAAAACGACGCATTTGGCCCAGGGGGAAAATTTTTTTTAATTAAAAGTGAAAGCGAGTTTTCTGCATCAGGGTAGTCCATCGTCCAACCATCAAAGAAAAACTGAAGATTCCCTTCTTTGGCCTTTGATAAATATGCTGGAAAGGTATTGGTCTGAATATTAACTTTTATGCCAATAGCTTCGAGGTTCTTTTTTATAAACTCAGCTTTTTGTCTAGATTTGGTATCTGTTGATCTTGTGTCTAGTTTAATTGGAGGTAATTTTTTTCCGTCTGGGTAACCTGCCATTTTTAGGAGTTCCTTCGCCTTTTTTAGGTCATATTTATATGGAAGGGAATTATTGGAATGGCCCTTGATGCCAGTTGGGATAATTGAATTTGCAGGAATTCCAAGTCCATTGGTAAAAAGGGTTATATATTTATCTCGGTCAATTCCATGTGCAATAGCAAGACGTAAGAGTTTATTTCCTCCTAAAAGGGGGTCTTTCATATTAAATGAAAGCCACCAATAGGTGAAAGATTGCTCTTTAACGAGTTTTATTTTTTTAATTTTAAATTCCTCTTTTAAATCCGCGGTTTTTTCATCAATGATGTTAGGAAAGTTGTCTACAGGGATTTGAAGGATATCTAATTTTTTTGAAAGAAAATTAAGCCATCTTGGTTGATCTTCTTTTATTAGGTGAAAATGTATTTTTTCAAAATCAGGAGCAGAATTGTGGTAATTTGGATTCCGAATTAAAACCGTATCTCCTTGAAGATTTAATTTTTCCACAAGAAATGGTCCTGTCCCTATGGTCTTTGTGGAAAAATCATTTTTATAATATTCTATCGCTTCCATAGGGATCGGAGAGGTAAAACTCATCGAAAAGGCATTTAAAATTTGGGGAAAAGGTTTAGTAAGTTCAATTGAGAAAGTGTTTTCATTTTCAATTTTTATTCCTTCAATTTTCAGATTTTTAAATTTTTCAAAATCAGATCCCGCCTCCTTTCTAAAAGCTTCTATTCCTTTGATTTTTCCTTCAAAAAGCCAGAAACCAGAACTTTTTGTTGGAAGGTAAGCCAGTCTTTTTATTTGGTTAACAAAATCTTGGGCGACTAGAAATCTTTTTTTTCCATGGAAACAAGGGTCCTCCTGGTAAAGTATTCCGGGCCGTATTTTAAAAGTATATTTTTTTTTATCTTTGGAAATTATTGGAAAACTTTCGGCCAATAGAGGTTTTAATATGAATGGTCTTTGTTCGTAATCATATTCATAAAGTGTTTCTAGTACTTGGTATACAATTTGCGCAGAAATCCCATCGTAGGAATTGGCAGGATCAAGAGTTGATATTTCTGATGACATGGAAAGATTTAGGATTTTTTTATATTTTTCTTCCGGACCTTTGGTGCAACCAAAAATTGTAAGAGTTATCAATAATATTTCAATCCAAGCTTTCAAGGTATTCCAAGGCTTCTTCATAATCATGACCTTTAGAAAGTATAAAATTCATTACTTTATTTAGGGCATTTCGTTTTTCATTTTCATTTTCAAAACTTTTAATGCCCCTGGGTAACTTTTTATAAATAAGTATTTTAATTTGATCCTTCCTGTTTATACTTTCTTCGTCGTAAATAGAACTAATTTCTTCGATTTCAACTGGCATCCCGTCCAATTCCAATTTATTCTGGATAAATTCAGGAGAAAAACCTTTATAAATTAATTTTTTTATGAGGTTTTTTTTTAACCTTTCTTCATTTAAAAGATTTTGATCTTTTAATTTTTTTATTGCTTTGGAGATTTCATTTGAATCAAGACCCAGATTTTCCAGTTTTTCCTTAAGTTTGAATTCGGAATAATCCTGCTTGCTTAATAGTTTTATAGCGCGGTCATAAACCGCGCTCTTTTTAAATCCATCCATGATTTAGTGAACAGGTTTTTTACCGGTTTTCTTTTTTGGCTTTTCTTCCTCTATAATTTCTCCGGTTTCAGGATTCACTTCTTCATTTCCTTCTGTTTCAGGCGAAGAAACTTTTACCTTTGATTTGTAATTTTCTATTATCCTATTTTTCATCTCTTCCATTATCTTAGGATTATTTTCAAGGAATTTTTTTGAATTTTCTCTACCTTGTCCTATTTTTTCTCCATTGTATGAAAACCACGCGCCGGATTTATCTACAATTTTTTCGTTAACCGCCAGATCAAGGATGTCACCAGAATTTGAAATACCGGTACCATACATAATATCAAATTCCGCGCTTTGGAATGGTGCTGCTACTTTATTCTTAACAATTTTAACTTTTGTTCTACTTCCTATATAATCCTCTCCTTCCTTGATTGCGCCAACTCTTCTGATATCCAATCTAACAGAAGCATAAAATTTAAGAGCATTTCCACCAGTAGTGGTTTCTGGATTTCCAAACATAACACCAATTTTCATTCTCAATTGGTTGATAAAAATAACTGTTGCATTGGAGCGGGAAATAGAAGCAGTTAGTTTTCTTAAGGCCTGGGACATTAGTCTTGCTTGAAGACCCATATGAGAATCACCCATGTCCCCTTCAAGTTCGGCACGAGGAGTGAGAGCTGCTACGGAGTCTACGATAAGAAGATTTACAGCTCCTGATCGAACCAACATATCAGCAATTTCTAATGCTTGTTCTCCACTATCTGGTTGGGAGATTAAAGTGTTTTCAAGATTAAGACCTAGTTTTGAAGCATATTTGGTATCTAATGCATGTTCCGCATCGATAAAGGCGACAGTCCCACCATCTTTTTGGCATTGAGCTGCAATTTGTAAAGTAAGGGTGGTTTTACCAGAGGATTCGGGCCCAAAGATTTCAATTATTCTTCCTTTGGGGATGCCTCCTACTCCTAAGGCTAGATCTAAACTTAAACAGCCTGTGGGTATTACAGGAATAGTTTCAGTTTGGTTAGTTCCCATTTTCATAATGGACCCTTTACCGAATTGTTTTTCAATTCCTGAAATCGCAAGATCAAGGGCCTTTTGTTTGTTCGTGTCTGTGGTTGTTTGTTTTGACATAAAAATTTCTCCTTAAATTTTAAGTGTGCATGGGAACGTTAAAGTTAAAACTTACTAAGGACTTGTATTAATAGTGGATTAAAACAAACCACAATAAATTCTTTATTCGTTCTTTTAAAAGAGTAAGCGTAAGTTTTGCGTAAGTCAACTGAGGTTAAAAAGTTTAAAAAATATCATGGAAAGAAAGCCGGCCAATAGGCCAGATATAATATCGTCAAGCATTACACCAAATCCATTTTTTAAATTTCTGTCAATCCAGCCTATGAGACCAGGCTTAAATATATCCAGAAGCCTAAATAAGATAAAAGCAGCTAAATATTGTGGCCAAGCCCTACCAAGAAATGGCCACATGGCAAAAACACCAAAAAATTCATCAATTACAATCCAGGAGGGATCTTCTATTTGAAATTTTTTTTGTAAATTTGATGTTAAAAAAATGGAGAAGCCCAGCATTATTAATAATATTGGTATGAAAATGATGTATGGAGCGTTATATTGTGCCAAAAAATAAAGTGGAATAATGGTTGTTATGCTTGCAAATGTGCCTGGAGATTTTGGTAGAAAACCAATACCACCGAGGGAAAGAAATAATACTTCGGGTTTAAGAGGAACCTTTTTTTTGTCTTCTACTTTTTGCATGATAGAATAATTTATAGGATTTTCTAAAGAAAATGAAAAGACCGAGATACCTTTCAAAATATCATTTTGACTGGGAAACAATGGGAACCTTTCTTGAAGGTAAATCCACTTTGGATTCATCCCATTTTTTTCAAAATATCTCCAATCATAAACAAGCAAGGCGTTTTTTAAAGGGATATGGCTTCGACCCAAATGATCCAGTTTTGATGTCTGAGTTATTTGGTAATTTTCAGGAAGCTTTGCAATTTATTAAAAAATATTTTTTAAAGGAAGGGACAGATGTTGGTTTAGATATAAAAATTCCTTCCCAAATTTTCACAATCACAGATATTCAAGACTTGTTAATAATGGCCTCTATTAAAGAAAACGAGACTGAGCAAGATGTAGAGCTAAGGCTATGGGCAGAAATTATTATCAAAGTACTCCATACAATTTTGCATACAGATAAGGAACTTAGGTCAAATTATTTCCCTTTTATTCAAAAACAAATCTTGGACAGATTTTATAAACATATTCATAGGGATAGTGAAAATCGATTGATGTTAACTAAAAAGTTAGAGCTAGAAGAAGGGATACCCCTAGTAGATTTTAAAGTTAAAGCAAAAAAACCAAGAGATAGTGTGATTATGAAGCTTCTTCATAAGGCAGATAATGTGGCCGAAGAGCTTTTTGATAGAGTGGGAGTCAGATTTGTAACAAAATCTCCTTTGGATAACCTTAGAGTGATAAAATTTTTATATAAATATAATATTGTTATTCCCCACAATATAAAACCGAGTAGATCATTCAATACAATTTTTGATTTAGAAAAATTTAAAACTGGATATGAAGATTTGAGGGAGATGGCAATTTCTATAAATATGCCTGAGGAAAAATATTTAGGAGAACTGCAAAAACTTGCCGATGAATGTACCCTTTTTAATGAGGGCGATCTACGTAATGTTCACACATCAAAATCCTATCGTTCTATTCAATTTACAGGACGACAATTTATTCGTTATATAAATCCCTTGTTTGAAGAGTTGGCGAAAATGAAGGAAGAAGCCAAGGAAAGTAGTGATGAATTTGCAAAGCGCCTTCTTTCCATTGATTTTTCACGGATGCAAAGAGAAATAAGATTTTTTTATCCCTTTGAGGTTCAAGTTGTTGATGAGCAAAATGAAATTGTAAATACCAAAGGGGAAGCATCTCATTTGGAGTACAAAAAATCACAACAAATCACCGCAATGAAACGAATTTTTAAAGAAATGATAAATTTTAAGAATTTGAAAGTTGATTAGATTCTAATTGTGCCATTTCATTTTCTATACCATCTATAATTTTTTCTTGCTCAGGAAAATCTTTTATTAGTTTTTCATAACTTTCTTTTATTGAAGGGGCTTTGGAAAATTCTGGTTCCGCCAGAAAATCTACAATTTCAATAAGTGTGTTGCCAATTTTTATTTTATCTTTTTTATCTAGATTTTTTTTTCCCTTAAAAATCTTGGAATTGAATAAAAATGTTGAAGTTTCCCCTATTGTTACCAAGGTAATGGTGTTTTTTTGTAGGGAAAAAATTATGTGATTTGGTTCAATGAATTTATCATTGATGATTATATCATTTTGAAAAGAACTCCCAATTGAAATTTCATCGTATAGTAATTTATAATTTCCAACCATCTGTGAATCGGGAGATTCCAATAATTTTATTTCAATCATGATCTAATAATAACCTAACTCTAAATGATGGATAAGAGGTCCAATTTTTTCCCTAATTGTTCAATTTCGCCAAGAATTTTTTGGTTTTGGTTTTGAATTAATTCTTCTAAATCCTCCCTCGCTTCAAGGAGAATTTTTTCATGTTCCATTAAGTTAGCGATTTTTCTATGGTTACCAATACCCGATTGGTTTGTGCCGAATTGTTCTCCCTCTCCCCTCATTTGCAAATCTTTTTCTGAAATTTCAAACCCGTCAAGAGTGGATTCGATTATTTTAAGTCTTTGTTGAGCTTCATCCGAGATTTCTTTTAGGGCCATCAAAAAACAGAAGCTTGGTTTTTTGCCTCTTCCGACCCGTCCCCTCAGTTGGTGAAGAGAGCTAAGGCCAAATAATTCTGGAGAGAAAATGGACATTATTGTTGCATTTTCGATATCTATTCCAACCTCTATGACCGAAGTTGCTATTAAAATGGAAATTTTTTTATCCTTAAAATCTTGCATGATTTTTCTTCTTTCTTCTCCATGCATTTGTCCATGTACTGTTGCAATTGGTATTTTAGGGAACCATTTTTTAAATTTTAAATATAGATTTTCCAAAAAAATTGAACGTTCTGATTCATGAATTGCAGGAACTACGAGAAATGCCTGTTCTCCCATAGAAATTCGGGTATTTAAGAAATTTAGAAATTGACCAAAAGTGGATTTTGTAATGATTTTAGTTTTGATATTTTTTTTACCATGGGGAAATTCCAGGATTCTGGAAAGAGAAAGATCCCCATATTTGGTTAGATTGAGAGATCTTGGAATAGGTGTTGCAGACATTAGGAGTACATTTGCATTAGGATATTTTTTAAAGAGCTCACCTCTTTGTTCTACTCCAAATTTGTGTTGTTCATCAATTACTATAAGCCCCAAGTTTAGGAATTTAACAGATTCAGAAATTAATGAATGTGTTCCAAAAACTATTGAGATCTTTCCATTGCTTAAATTCTCCCTTAATTCCTTTTTTTCAGATTCTTTCATTGAACCTATTAGGAGTTTACAGGGATGGTTTTTGAAAAGTTTGGAAAAGTTGGAAAAATGTTGTTCTGCCAAAGATTCTGTAGGGCACATAATAACACTTTGGAGGCCAGATTCGAAAGAGGCCAGTATTGCTAAAAAGGCCAATGTTGTTTTGCCAGACCCCACATCTCCTTGAAGAAATCTCATCATTGGTGGTTGACCAGCTAGATCAGAAAAAATTTCATCAAGAGATTTTTTCTGGCAATTTGTAAGTTCATAGGGGAAGCTTTGAGTTAACTTTTGCACTTTTTCAGTAATTTCAATTTGTACCGATTTTCTTTTCTGCAAGTTTATTTTTCTCGCAAAAATTTTAAGTTGTTCCTGGAAGAATTCTTCATATATCAGTCTTTTTTTTGCAGATTCAAAATCCCCTTTAATTTTTTTACCATGGGCAATTCTTAAACTTTCGCTTATTTCCAAGAGCTGTCTTTTTTTTAGGATTTTTTCTGGAAGTGATTCTTCGATTTTATCCCATAGAAAATCTGGAATTTTTTCGATGATTTTTTTTATATTTTTTCCACTGACCGAATTTATAGTAGGATATTCAATTAATTGATTACTATCAGTGCCAGATCCCATTTGTGGTGTGATGATTTGTTTTTGCCCTTTCCATTCTGAGACATTTCCAAAGAACTCAATTTCTTTTATTTCTTCCAGCTTTTTTATTAGATTGGGATAGGCATTAAACCAGGTGAGGTTTAATTTTTCATCTGAAAATGCATCGGCAACTATCGCTGATAAATTATAAACTCTTCCTCTTTTAGAAAATATGGGTCGTTTGGAAACTTTTATGATTGAGCCCTTTCCTGAAAAGCCTTGACCTATTTTCGCTTCACTAAAAGGCATTATTTTTGGAAAATTGTTTATTCTAAGGGGCAAAATCCAAAGTAAATCAAAAATATGGTTGATTCCATTTTCTTTAAGTAAAAAAACTGATTTTGGAGGTCTATTTTTGTAGAGATTTGTTAAAGAGGAGTTCCAATCTATCATTCAAAATAAAAGGAATCGATTTCGTATGTAATATCCCCTTTGGGGGCCTTAACAGTAATTGTATCTCCTTCTGTTCTGCCAATCAAAGCTTTTCCGATTGGACTAGTGAAAGAAATTTTACCGGCCTTAATATCTGATTCATCGGAACCTACTATTTTGTAAATTATTTGTTCTCCATCTTCGTCTATTAACTTAACTGTAGCGCCAAATACTACTTTTTCACTTTTAATATTTTTAACATCTATTACTTGGGCGTTAGCGATTGCCCCTTGTAGTTGAGAAATTCTACCTTCAACGAGGGCCTGTTTTTCCTTTGCTGTTTGGTATTCTGCATTTTCTTTTAAATCACCTAATGCTCTGGCTTCAGCAATAACTTTTTTAAGGGTTTCCCTTTCTACTCTTATCAAATGGTTAAGTTCATTATTTAATTTTTCATAACCTTCTTTTGTAATCGGTGAAAGTTTTTGCATAAAGTTCTCTCTTATTTTTTAAATATGGAATTTGCCAAATCCATAAGTTTCTCTTTGGACACTTGATCTTGGGAATTACCTACTAATATAAAAAAATCACAATAGTTTGCCTTTTCTTTATCTACGACTCTATCAGCTACGCTTTCTCTGCATTCATTATACGCACTGGGGTCATAATATTTGCACATTTTACAGCAATGAATTGCAGCTCCGCATTTGTGGCATTCCTCATGCCTTAGAACTTTGGACCCTGCCAGAATTTCAAGAACAGTCTGACACTTGAAACATTTTATTTCTTTTAATGCGGATATATTTGTCATTTAAAACTCCCAAGTATGGGCGAGAAGGATTTCTTCATCACCGCGATCTGAAATATTTATTTTTGGAAAATTTCTTTTATTATATTCTTCAATGGCCTTTTCTAGATTTGATTCATTAGATTTTTTTAAAGAATAACCCAGGACAAATTGGGCGAGTATAAGAGATGCACCGGTTATTATGATAGTTCCTTTGGAATGACTTTGGTTACCCATTGAAAGCCCAGTTAAAACCATTAAAGTTCCACTAGTTCCAAGGATTGCATCCTGCCATTTAAATTTATTACCTTCCTGATATTTCTCAAAATAACTGTATGCTTTTGGATCTTTTTCAAAATAATCCTTTAATCCCTCACCTTTTTGGGTGGAATTTAAATCTATCTGAACTTCTTGGGAATTAATTTCCACTGTTCGGGAACATCCAGTGTCCTCAGCAAATGCTTTGGCGCAGAAAGAAATTATGGTTAAGGTTAGAATTAAAAATTTAATAAAAAATCTCCCTATTTCAAGGGTGTTTCTAACACTTTTTAGGAAAAAAGAATAGGTTTTTATGCCGTGAGTAAAGATTATCTGTTTAGTGTCGATAGGATATAAGACCTCATAAATTATGGATTTTATAAAAACTGGCCTAGATATTACCCAGACCATCAGGAATGTCGGAAGACTGAAGGAAATTCTTTTAGTTTTCGCCAAAAATGGTTTTGAAGAATTTATTACCCAAGCAATTCCCTCTAAAATACCAAATTTTGTTCTACCAAAATCTAGAAAAAAAATAAGGGATGAACTAAAGGAAAACGAAGAAAAAAATTGGCCAAAGATTTTGGCTTTAAGACTTAGAATTTCATTTGAAGAATTAGGGCCAACCTTTATTAAATTCGGTCAACTACTGGCCTCGAGAGAAGATATTTTTCCACCAGAATTTATTGAAGAATTAAGTAAGTTAAAAGACAGGGTGAAAGGGATTCCATTTTCCAAAGTAAGGCCTCAAGTTGAGGAGAGTCTTGGGAAAAAAATTGAGGAAGTTTTTTCTGAAGTGGAAGAAAAACCAATTGGTACGGCTTCCATCGCTATCGTTTATAAGGCCAAATTAATAAATGGGGATTTGGTTGTAATTAAATTTCGCAGACCAAATATAGAAAAGGATATCGAAAGGGACATTGCTTTAATGGAGTTTATGTCCGCGGGACTTGAAAAAAGAAGTGAGGAATTGAAGTTTATTGGATTATCCAGAGTCTTCCGTGATTTTTCCTTGGGAATAAGAAGTGAGTTAAGTTTTAATCTGGAAGCCCTAAATGGGCAGAGATTTAGGGCCATTATCGAAAAATATGATGAGGATAATATTTTTTATATTCCTAAGATATTAAAACAATATTCTGGCGAAAATATCTTAGTAATGGAATATGTTGATGGAATCAAGTTTACTGAAAGAAAACAAATCGAAGAAATAAAGAAAAAAATCTCTCCAAAAGTAGAAAAGGTCCTCAAAATTATTCTTAAAACCCTCTTACAGGACGGGTTTTTCCATGCAGATCTTCATGCCGGTAATTTCATATTAAGACCAGATAATAGAATCGCATTGATAGACTTTGGGTTGATGGGAAGATTGGGGGTTAAAGAGAGAGTAAATTTCATCTCTATAATCCATGCGATACTGACATATAATTTTGAGGGTATCGTTTATGAGTTTTTGGATGTTGCTGATTATGATGTAATTCCCGATGTTGATAGGCTAATAGTAGATGTTAAAGAGTCTTTAACTCCTTTTATTGGATTAACAGTCCGGGAAACAGATATTCCAAAGGTTTTAAAAACAATTATAAAAACTTTAAAAACCCATAAACTTTATCTTCCAAGGGATTGGTATATTGTTTTTAGGTCATTTATTACATTAGATGGTTCGGGTAAGGCCTTAGGCTTGGACTTCGACCTTTATAATATGTTGGAAAGGGATATCCAACATTTGGTGAAGGAATCTTTGAAAAAAGAAACCATAATGGACGAAACTCTTTTAACCGGAAAAGATCTGATTCAATCCCTTAGGATTTTTCCCCGTCATGTTAAATGGTTTTTGAGGGAATGGTCCAGAAGAAAATATGCCATTGAAATAATTCATTCGGGCCATGAAAAAGCAATAGAAAAAGTCACCAATAGCATAATTTTTTTAGGATATGTTATTCTATCATCAGTTTTTATTGTTTG
Source organism: uncultured Bacteriovoracaceae bacterium (assembly GCA_964400895.1). Lineage (GTDB taxonomy): Bacteria > Bdellovibrionota > Bacteriovoracia > Bacteriovoracales > Bacteriovoracaceae > CAYNWL01. Next base: position 58,101 of record CAYNWL010000002.1, on the reverse strand, counting down.
CGGAATTTATTTCATGGGAAGAGAGACAGGAATAAACCAAATTCCAGTTCAGAGTTGGGTGCTATTTTCTTTGGGGATATTTTCTTATTTAAATGGACATAGAAAGATTTAAATAGAATCAAGTCCAGATATAAATAATGGGTAATTAATTTGGATTGTATCGCCTTGTGAATAAGGGCCGAAAATATATTGGAAAAAAGATTCCGGGGAAAAAGGGAGAATATTTTTACCATTGGAAACCAAAACCTCAGATTTATTCCAGCTTAAAATTTTAAGTTCTTTTATAAATGAATTAATTAAAATTGGGTTACCCATTCTAAATAACGCTTGGTAATGGATTTTTTCGATTAAAACATTTTGTTCGGAAGTTGGGCTCCAAGTTTTCAATTGTTCCATTAAATTTTTGGATTCCGAAGAATATTCATTTAAATACCCAAATTCATGGACTATTCCTTTTAGATCCATTCCCTTATTCTGACAGAAGTACCCTACAATTTTTTCCGATGGAATTTTTAATATGTATAAGTCCACGGTCTCAATCTTTTTGATGGAATCCCAGTCATTATTGGATCTTAAAATGGAAAAGAAATTTTTTAGGGAAAATTCCTGGTAAATTTTTTTAATTTGGTCAAACTCATTTGGATGAAGATCTTTAAATTTAGTTTTTCTATAATTATGAACAAAATTAGGGTTATTTTTACCTTTTGATTCAAAAATAATTCCAGCAGGTTGAAAATCAAATTTCTTATAATAACCTAAGGAGTTTCCCCACAGGACAAATAGCCCAACTTTTTGCTGGAAAATTTTAAAGATATGGTGAAATAAATTTTTGCTAATCCCTTTTCCTCGATAGTTTTCTGCAACAGCTACCCCCCCAATAAGACAAACCTTAAGCGATCTTTCAAGGTTTCCCAATTGACGTAATTTAATTCCAACATGACCCAGGACTTTCCCATTTTCTTCCCATATAAAGTTATGATGGCCATTTTTCTCTTCAATAAGGGGATAGAAATCAACTTTGTAGCTTTCCGTTTCCAAATATCCAAATGATTTTTCTATTAAAGTTATCGTTTTATCAAAGAGATAGGGGCGTTCTTTTAAATTAGAAATCATTCCCCATGGTAGCACTAGGAAAAAACTTCTTCTTTATGGAAAAAACTTCCATTGGATTAGGGGATTTTCACTATTAGGCAGGCTTCTCTTAATTAAATGCCTAATTAGAGACGATAGAGATTTTGGAAAAGAATTTCCAAAACACTAAAATCAAGGAGGATTTTGTGGGTCTGAGGATTAACACAAACGTGGCCTCGCTTAATTCCCAGAGAGCATTGGGAAAGACGGGGCTAGAATTACAGAAAACTCTCGAGAAGCTTTCCTCGGGAGAGCGGATTAACCGGGCAGGAGATGATGCCGCCGGGTTGGCAATATCCGAAAGTCTGAAAGCGCAAATTAAGGGTCTAAGTGCTGCAGAAAGAAACGCTGAGGATGGGATTTCTCTAGTTCAAATCGCGGAAGGCGGTTTAAATGAGATTTCCAATATTCTTATCAGGTTAAGAGAGTTAGGAGTCCAGGCAGCATCCGATACTGTTTCAAATACTGAGAGAAAATTTTTAAATCTAGAATTTGAACAGTTAATGGATGAAATAGACCGAATCGCTAACACTACCGAATTTAACAATGTTCAATTGTTAAATGGAACAGGTGCAGTCTTGGATATTCAAGTTGGAGTTAGAAATGATCCTTTAGTAGATCGATTGACTTTTGATGCTGCTAAAGCAGACGTCAATGTTTCATCACTAGGTTTAAATTTGGCCTCAGTAATGGACAAGATATCTGCTCAAAATTCATTGGCATCTATTGATAATGCGATTTCAGAAGTTACTGGCATACGCGCGGACTTTGGAGCAATGCAGGCCAGACTTCAATCAACTATCAATAATATTCAAATAAGCAAAGAGAATCTATCTGCTGCTAAATCAAGAATTAGGGACGCAGATTATGCAAAAGAAACTGCAGATTTGACTAGAAATAATGTCTTGTACTCCGCTGGAACATCGGTGTTAGCTCAAGCAAACAATAATAATAAAAATGCGCTGACATTGATTAATGCTGCAACTCAAGCTTAGGAGGTAGTTAATGGAGTCTGTTGATAGCTGCTAGAAACATAGTATCTAACCTGCAAAAGATTATTATGTTTTTAAAAAAATTATATGACCGTTTTTTTAAATATTAACCATTGAACAGAATGTTCAATACTTTACAGGAGGTGAAGAGAAAGAAAAGGGAGTTTAGATTATGGGACTTAGGATTAACACAAACGTTCCATCACTTACAGCACAAAGGATGGTGGATGGAACATCTCGGAGGTTGGCCAGTAATTTTAATAAGCTTTCTTCCGGGGAGAGGATTTATCGGGCGGGGGACGATGCAGCTGGTCTGGCCATAAGCGAAAAGCTTAAAGGTCATATTAGAGGATTACGTCAAGCTCGTAGGAATGCAAATGACTCAATCTCCTTGATTCAAACTGCAGAAGGAGGATTGAACGAGATAACAAACATTATTGTGAGGATGAGGGAGCTTGCCGTTCAAGCAGCCTCCGACACAATAGGAGATCAGGAGCGTGGGTTTACAGATATCGAATTTCAATTGCTCAAAGATGAAATCGACAGAATTTCAAGATCCACAGAATTTAGCGGACGTAAATTATTGGATGGGACAACGGGACCCATGGAGTTTCAAATCGGAATCAAAAATGATCCTGTATTGGACCGGATATATTATGACGGTGCAGATGTGGATGCCACTATTACCAATTTGGGGTTATCCGGAGAGACAATTGGTTTTAAACAAGGTGCCCAAGTATCATTGGACAGGTTGGACCGCGCCCTTGATCAAATTGGCGGAACCAGGGCCATGTTGGGTGCGATTCAGAATAGGGCAAGCTCTGTTATTAATAATTTGGGAATTTATGAGGAAAACCTCAGTGCAGCAAACTCAAGAATTAGAGATGTTGATGTTGCAGAGGAAACGGCCGATTTGGCGAGAAATAATATTCTTCTTGCCTCAGGAATATCGGTATTATCGCAAGCGAATGATTACACCAGGGGAACATTAAAGCTCTTGGGTTAGGTCATATAATTTAAATGCCCTTTGCTTTGAATAAAGCAAGGGCATTTTTTCCATTTTCAAGTTAATCTTTAACTATGAAAAATAAATCCATATTGATTTTAGGTGTATCCTCTTTTGTAGGGTCAAACTTGGCAGATTTTTTCAAGAGGGATTATAAGGTTTTTGGAACTTATTTTAAAAATAAAGTGGAAATTCCTGGAGTCCTTACTTTTCCCTGTGACATTTTAAAAAATGAAGAACTCCAAACGGTTTTCCAAGTCACCAAACCTGATATTACTATTTATTGTGCAGGCCTCTCAAGTGTTTTTAAATGCCATGAGGATCCTAATGAGGCCTTAAAATTAAATGCGAACGGATTATATTTTGTATCGGAAAACTGCACTAAATATAACTCCAGGATCATCTATATTTCAAGTGGCATGGTTTTTTCCGGGGAGAGGGAATCTTATGGGGAAATAGATATACCAGACTACAGTACAGAATTGGGAAAAACTAAATCCGCAGGAGAATATTTTATTGAAACATCAACTTCGGATTATCTTATTTTTAGATGCTGTCAACTGTATGGACGAGGTATTTGTTGGAACAGACCCAATTTTTTCCAACAAATGGAATCCCAAAATGAATTTCCTTGTGATGATATTTTTAAATGTGGTTTTTTGGATATTAACTATTTAGGAATGGTTATGGACCTTTCTATAGAAAACAATCTAAAAAATCTTCTTCTTCATGTATCAAGCACTAATCTTTTAACCAGATTTGAATTTGCCAATTTATATGCCGAAAAATTTAATTTGGATCCTGATTTTATAAAAAAAAGTTGGGTCGATTTACCTTTAATTTCGGATAAAACAAAAAGTAAAAATAAAAAATTTAACTTTAATTTAAGTACAAAAAATTTAGAAAATTATTTGAATATAACTTTTCCCACAATAGAAGAATCTTTGGATTTTACTTTCAAAAGATTTAACGGGAAGAATTTCTAATAAACTCTGAGAGGTAGTGTCTAATCATTGCATCAAGGTCTACATCTTCACCTTGAAATTTCCATGTAATATTATTAAATGGTCCAAGGTGGGCCCTTATTTCATGAACATCACCCTCTACTCCCTCTGATGAACCCAATCTTGGAGTATAAAAGTTTTTTCCATTTGAAAGAAATCCCACAGTAATTAAGTCATTAGCTTTTCTAGAAAAGACGAGTCTTAGGGAATTTCTAAAAAGCATAAAATCATTAACGGTATTGGATATTTTGAAGAGTTTGATTAGTGAATGATTGTTTTCTTCACCTCGGTATTCATTGAATTTTATAATTAGAATCTCAATTTTATCCCTAATTATGTTCATTAAATCTATCGAAGCTTCTTCGAGAAAATGAGCAGGATTTAAATGATCATCAATATGGACCATACCCGAATTATCCATATTGAGCTCTTCTAAAGCCAGGTTTTCTATCCATGTTGTTCCGGCAGGAATTATTTTTTCCATAATTAAATTTTGAGTGAGTCTTTAATTGCTGTCAACTTGAGTAGATAAAGGGTTTTGCTCGGTAAACAAGATATCGTTTCCGCCCGTCTTATAAACAGGAGGACGCAATTATAATTACTTTAGGCTTCTCACTACAAGGTGAGCTTGCACACCATAATCAGGGATCGCTTCCAATAATATGCTTGTAGGGGCGAAACTTTCTTGTGTTCACCAGAGCAAAACCCCGAACTACTATAACCCAAAACGTTTTATCTAACCTGTTGTTTTTTCATAATTAAAGTTAAGTAATTTCAAGTAGTTGTATGTATTGCACTGCACAAGTATATCTAATATAATAATATTTGAGGGGGTAAAAGTAGAGAGGTTTAGTAAGCTTATAAAATTCAAGGATTTTTGGGGAATAACCGAAGCTTAAACCAACTTTAGTTAGTGAGGTGTTTCTTATGCTAAGAAGAATTTGGGAATTTATAAGAAACGAGGATGGACAGACTTCCACCGAATATATCCTACTGGTGGCGGTAGTGGCGTTGATCGTTTTTAAGTTTAAAGACGTTGCCACTGAAAAGTTAGGAAAGATAACTGAAGGTGTCTTCGGTAACGCTGAAAACTTTGTTCAGGAAATGGGTGGAAAGTAAGCCATTCAAAAAAGGTCCACTTCAAGATTGGAACTTTATTCCAGCATGTTTTTTATCAGAAATTTAGTTTAAGTTTATAATTGATGAAAAAAGGACAGGCCTTAATTGAGTATCTCCTTTTGTTTGGGATGATAAGTATGGTTTCCATGGCCCTGGTCCGTGCTATTTCTACCTTCATGGGAAACTCTACCACATCTTTGAGCTACTCCCTTACCCAGCAATTGACTACCGGGAGTTGTGAAAGATTTTGTTTTTTCGGTAATTACGGGAATGGTGATGAGTAAATGCCAATTTCAACCTATATTTTTGTCCTGGTTCAATTGGTCCCGGTTTCCTACCTAGATATTAAAACGAAAAAGATCGCTAATTTTTGGCCTGTTTTAAATATTTTAGCCTATTTATTTAATCTATATTTATTTCCTGATCAATATCCTTTGATTTTTACCCATTTCTTGTATTCAATAGGATTTTTAGTTATTGGTTTTATGTTATTTTTAATGAAAATTATGGGACCCGGAGATGCCAAATATCTGGCCTCGATCTTTCTTTTGATTGTAGATAATCTACAAGCAACCTTTTTCTTTCAAATCATTTATCTGACCATTCTTGCTGGATCAATTTTGCTCATATTCCATGCAATTTTGAATTTTGATAAAATTAAAAAAGCCATAATGATTTCAAATTTTGGCGAAATTAAAGGAATTTTTGGGACAAAATTTACCTATGCTCCCATAATTCTTATTTCTTGGATGGGATTTGGATGGAAGATAAATATCTTTTCCATTTAAAAAATGAAAAAGGCCAAAGTGTTTTGGAATATGTCCTTTTAATGGCCGTCGTAGTTTCCATGGGAATGGCCGTTTTCAAATCAAAAGTATTTACGGATTTTATGGGACCAAATTCGGTTTATTTTGAAACTTTGAGAAAAAATTTCGAATTTTCTTATAGGTATGGTTCTCCTCCATCTGGATTAGAGGATCCGTCTGAAGGAAATGCATATGCTTCTAGACATGAAAGTTATTTTAACGGATCAATAAATGAAACAAGATTTTTCACCCCAGTTGAGACATATCCATAACGAATGTGGTCAGTCCACTATGGAGTTTTTGTTATCATTTACATTTGTATTCGCAATTATATTTTTTATTTTTCAAGTAGGAGTAACTTTCACTAACGGTTATTTGATTCATTATGCAACCTTCATGGCATCGCGGACTTATTTAGTGATTGATAACAATTCAAATTCAATAGCCACCGGAGATGAAGATGCTAAAGGAAGGGCCATTTCGGTTTTTGATAATGTCAAAGTAGATAAATTTATCCCAGGGTTTGGATCAAATTTAATGATAAATCATCCAATGCAAATTCCAAATAATCTTTTTGTAGGTGCTTGGGTGGAATATCCTGAAAAATATGGAATTTCGGAAATTATTGGTGGAATAAAACAAGTCAAACTTAGATCAGAATCTTTTTTGGGGAGGGAGCCATCCAGAGTGACTTGCCTTACAAGAATTTGTGAGGCCATGAAAGAGGTGGGAGGCGATTGTGGGGATAATGCCACGTTTTTCGATGATGGTTGCTAGATTTAAAAATAAAAAAGGTCAGGCAATTTTTGAATTTATAGTTTTTCTCCCCTTTTTTTTAATACTCTTGGCGATACTTATAACCATGGGCGGGGCCATAAACGGTTCAATTAATCAACTTAAGGCCACTAGAGGATACTTTTATTATTTAGTAAAAAATAATTCTAATATCCCTCCCAGGGAAGATTTGGATCCTTTAAATGGAGTTATATCAGCTACCGGTATGTATTCAATCGGCTGGAGGGCCCAATCAAACGGAGGAATTCCTATAGGTTCCTGTTATAAAGTTTTATCTTTTGGAATGGGAGGTACAGGAGAAGAACAATGCGGTGATAAGTTGAAAACGGCTGAGCAAATTAGTTCTTTTGTAAAAGTTTTTTCTGTATATGGCGTGTGTTCTGCCTCCTATGCAGTTGGCGCTTCTGGTGGACTTGAGATCAATCATTTAGTCCAATCTTCGCTGTCTGGTGACTGTAGCATAAGGTAGGACAAAAATTCCCTTTGAATCGAGTTTTTTATTAATTTGATAAAATTAAGTAGCCATTATTAATTAAGGAAAATTTAATGAATACACGAGCCTTTACATTAGCGCTGGTCATATCCCTGATAGCCATGTTCATGGTTTATACCTATATGGAAGATCAAAAGTCTGCACTAATAAAACGTTATGGAACCGAAAGTTCGGTGGTGGTAGCAAAAACTGATATTAATGAATTGGATCTGATTGATGAATCCAAAATTCAAGTTATTTCTATTCCGCAGAGTTTCCTTCAACCAGGACATTTTAAATCCATGAAGGAAGTTGAAAATACAGTTGCAACGGTTCCTATTTTAAAGGGAGAACAATTAACTAAACCCAGAGTAACTTACCCAGGAGCTAAAACAGGTTTGGCAAGACAGGTAAGTGTAGGTAAGAGGGCCATAGCAATTACCGTTACCGAAGATATGGCCGTATCAAAATTAATTAAACCAGGTGATAGAATTGATATTCTTGCGGCAATAGATTATGCGGCAGGAAGAAAGGATAAATACAACGTAATTACAGTTTTACAAGATGTCTTAGTTCTATCCACTGGTCTTTCCATGACTAACTCTCTCCCTATTATAGGAGTTGAAACCCCAACAGTTATTAAGAAGATGAATGTTAATACCTACACTGTTTATAACACTATTACTTTAGAGCTTGATCCATTTCAGGCACAAAAATTAAATTTTATTCTTACCTTTTCCGGAAGGTCTCCTATGTTAACTCTTAGAAACAATTCAGATAAAAATCTCATTAATATTAAAGGCACCAACTATTTTGACATCCTTGGCGCCGACGCAAATGAGGCTAAGGAATTCTTCAAGGAGAGATATAAATAGATGTTTAAGTTAATTTTAATTCTCTTCTCAACTCTTTTATTTTCGCAAGATCAGCCAGCGGGTCAGTCTCAAGTGGATGAAGTTCCAATTGAGATGGTTTTGGGTATTGATAAAATTGTTACCATAGACTTTATTCCATTCCAGAAATTGCAAATAGGAAATGAAAATTTAGTTTCTTATACCCTAGTACCTCAAAATAAAGAAATTATTTTTAAAGGATTAAAGCCAGGAAGGACATCAGTTACTGTGAGAAATACTGTAGGTGATATTAAGGCAAGATATCTTTTAAATATCACTGCTTCTGATTTATCCAATTTAGTTTTGGAACTTAAACAATTCTTAGGACATATTGAAGGATTACAAATTGGGATTAAGGGAGATAGTGTTTACTTAGGCGGACAAATCGTTGTGCCTTCGGATTATGGGATTATAAACCTGGTTCTAAAAAAATATGCAGATAAGGGTATTTTGGACATGGTGGAACTTTCTCCTCAAACCCAAAGAATGGTTGCCCAAAAAATGGAAGAAGAAATTCAAAGAAACGGAATGAAAGATGTAACCGTTAGAATTGTCAATAAAACATATTGGTTGGAAGGGGTGGCCAAATCTAAAAATGAAAAAGCTTTGGCAGTTAAAATCGCAATAGCTTTCCTCCCTGAAAATATTGCTTCTTTGGCCGAAAGAGAAGGGGCGGTTCAAAAAACCGGAGGGAAAGCAATTATTCAGGATTTTATCGTGGTTAACGAACAAGTAGCCGAAGTTGAAGTTCCCAAGATGGTTAAAATAACTACACAGTTTGTGGAGCTTTCAAAAGATTATTCAAATGTGTTTGGATTCAAATGGGTTCCAGTAATGAGTACCGAAGGCTTTAAAATAAATTTGGGGAAACAGGCTTCTACCGCCGAAGGTGGACAAGCAACAGATAAGGGCAGTATTTTTGGTACCATTTCAAATTTATTTCCGAGGATGGCGGCAGTCGATGCGGCTGGATATGCAAAGGTTTTGCAATCCGGGGTTGTAATTGTAAAAGATAAGGTTCAGGCACAGCTCCAAAAAATGTTAAAACAACCCTTTTCATTGGGTACTGGAGAATTTACTAGAGCAGAAAATGCAGATGCAGGATTTGATTTAAAAGTAACACCCACAATACTTTCCAAGGATCGGATAGATATGAACATAGGGGTAAACGTCTCTTCCATTGACGGAGACCCTCCTACCACTAGAACCAATAACGTAACCACCCAACTAATTTTAAAATCCAAAGAATCAGCTGTAGTTGGTGGAGTTGCAATTAATCAAAATATAACCGGATATGATAAAGACTCCCCCACCGGAACCGAGCAAGTAACAGACGGGGCCCCTCTTTTCAGCTTTTTCAAGAGTAAAAAGACGGTTTCAGGGAAAAATCAATTCGTAGTTTTTATTACTCCGGAGATAGTTGAAAATGCCCACCTGGGCACTTATGAAGTACTTCAAAAATTTAAAAGGGTGAGGTGATATGTCCCAAGGTTACATTATTGCCGTAATGGGGGGGAAAGGTGGAGTGGGAAAATCCCAAGTTGCCGCCAATTTAGCCTTTTCATTCGCCGCAGAGGCAAAAACAAAAGCTCTACTTTTGGATTTTGATCAAAAGGCTTGTGGTGATCAAAATCTTATAACCGGTATGAAATCTCCTAAGTCCCTTAAGGAGCTCTCTGAATTTTCAGGTGCTATTGATCTTCGCGCAGTACAGGGTTTCGCCATATCTCATCCATCTGGTGTTTCTTTTATCAGTATGCCTCAAGATCCCATAGAAGCCGCAGGTGTAAATGTGGAAGGAATGGGAAAATTTTTAAAAACTGTTACCTCCATTTTTCCATTAACCGTTATAGATGTGGGCTCTGATTTAAATGATTTGGCATTTAAGGCCTGCGATTTTGCAACTATGATTCTTTTGGTTACTAATGCTGATTTGCTTTCTTTAAACCAAACCAAAAGAACTTACTCTTCTCTAATTTCCATGATGTATCCCAAGGATATGGTACAGGTAATTCTAAATGGATCGGAGAAAGATCATCCCGTTAATGAGGCTTTGGTATCTAAAACCATGGAAAAACCTGTTTTTTCAGTAATTCCTAAAGATGAAAAAACAATTGTTGCTTCCTTAAGTTCTAGAAAACCGATTATTGTTGCTGCAAAAGCATCTTTATTTGGTAAGGGGGTTACCCTAGCAGTACAAAAGCTAATTCAAAAGAACGTATTAAAGGTACTTTCGGGTCTTCAAAAGGCGCCTGCACCCAAAAAAGAGGAAGGGGCCGGTACAGATACAAAAACTAAGAGTTTATGGACGGGGCTTAAAGCAAGAATTCATAAATCTTTGGTTGAAGAATTAGATGTCACAAAATCAGGAGATAATGATCCACAAGCAAAATTAATTCTGAAAGAAAAAACTAAAAAGATGGTTATCGACCTACTAGGAAAAGAAGATACAAAGGGTATTCTTAATACCCGAGATGATATGAATAAAATTGTTAAGGAAATCCTTGATGAGGCATTAGGACTTGGCCCGTTAGAGGATTTGCTGGCAGATAAAACCATTTCTGAGATCATGGTTGTAGGTCCTGAAAAAATCTATTACGAACAAAAAGGAAAAATAAAGAAATCGGAGATCATCTTCACAAATAATCGCCAGGTTTTAAATGTTATTGAAAGAATTGTTTCACCGATTGGTAGAAGAATCGATGAAAAGACTCCCTATGTTGATGCAAGATTATCAGACGGATCCAGAGTCCATGCAATAATACCTCCATGTGCTTTAAACGGTGGAACAATTACCATCAGAAAATTCCCTGCAAATAGATTGACCCATAAAGATCTAGTTACATTTGGATCTATGACCCAGTCGATGGCGGATTTTTTAAAAATAGCAGTTGAAGCCCACAGAAATATTGTAGTAAGTGGTGGTACCGGTTCAGGGAAGACTTCTTTAATTAATATTCTTGGCGGTTTTATCCAATCAAATGAAAGGATCATAACCTGCGAGGACTCGGCTGAACTTGACCTTCCTCAGGACCATGTGGTCAGACTTGAAACCAAACCTCCATCCCTTGAAGGGGAAGGTGGCGTGGATATTAGATGTCTGGTTAAACAAACACTGAGAATGAGGCCAGATAGAATCGTGGTTGGAGAGTGCCGGGGTGGTGAAACCCTGGACATGTTGCAGGCCATGGGTACAGGACATGATGGTTCCCTAACGACAGTTCACTCCAATAATCCAAGAGAGTGTATTGGAAGACTTTCAGTTTTAGTTCAATATGCTGGAACTGGTCTTGAACCACTCGCGATTAAAGAAATGATTTCTAAGGCGGTTCATTTGGTTATCCAGGCGTCTAGGCTTGATGATGGTTCGAGAAAAACAACTTTCGTAACCGAAATTCAGGGTATGCAGGGTGAAACGGTTACCTTGCAAGATATTTTTACCTTTGTTCAGGAAGGGCAAGAAAAAACAGGAAAAATTATTGGTAGACATAAAGCTTCTGGGTTTATCCCTAGTTTTATTGAGAAATTAGAAAGAAAAGGAATAAACATCCCACGTGGATTATTTAAAAACGAGCCGTAGATGACTTTTTTCCTAAATATACTAGGTGCAAAAGGAATAGCTTCGATTGTTGGGTTAATGGTTTTTGTTCCCATTTTTAAAAATGCCCAAAAACTATTTGATTGGGTTGAAGATCAAACCATTGGCACAAGAACATTTATTATGGGGGCCCTAGAAAAACTTTTTATTTCAATACCGGAAAAAAGAATAACTTATTTGCTAATAGGTATGACTATCTTGACGTTCACGTCGATGATTTTGTTATTTGGACTTTTTCTTGATAATTGGCCATTGGGAATAATAATGGGACTAATTGGAGCATATGTTTCATTAAAGGTTCCTAAGCCATTGCTGGAATATCTGATCGAGAAAAGAATCGAGGAATATCAGGGGCAGATGGTTGATGCTCTTACTTTGTTGGCAAATGGAATAAGGGCCGGTCTTTCAATGCCACAAGCATTGGGAATGGTTGCAAACGAACTTCCAAAACCAACCTCTGAGGAATACAATTTGATACTCCAGCAGCAGCGGATTGGGGTTCCTCTGGAAGAGTGCCTGGAAAATTTTGCCAAAAGAATACCCACACCTGACAATGAAATGTTTGTAACCTCAGTTAATATTTTAAAGGAAACCGGTGGTAACCTTGCAGAAGTTTTCGACACCATTATTATTGTTATAAGAGAACGAATCCGCCTATCCCAGAAAATACAACAATATACCGCTTCAGGAATGTTCCAAGGGATGACCATAGCTGCAATGCCATTTGGAATTGGAACAATCTACTATTTCACGGATCCTAAATCCATGGAAAATATGTTCAGACATCCCCTCGGAATCATAATGGCAATTGCCGCTGTATTACTTGATGGAATTGGTTTTTTTATTATCCTCAAAATAGTTAAAATAAAATTATAGAGAATCCGATAAACATCTATAAAGACTAATTAAAAGGGATGAGACATGAGAATTTCCAAATTTATTTTATTTTCCTTTTTACTACCAATTATCGCTCAGGCCGGTGTTAATTTAAAAAATGGTAATTTTTATATTAACTATTTTGATGTGATTGTTCCTGGGGGTGGAAAAAACTTGGAAATAAGTAGAACCTATAACTCCAAGGCAACAAAAAATGGTTGGTTTGGATTTGGTTGGGGATCAGAATTTGAAACATCACTTAGTGTTAATGCCGATGGTTCGGTGACGATTAATGAGAATGGATCTGGTGCCCAAACCCGTTTTGTTCCAAATAAACCGGTAAATGTTGAAGAGGCTGCATCCAATATCATTAATGCGATGAGGAAAAAGGGTTCAGTTTCAGATGAGGTCGCAAAAAGTTTGAGCCAAAAATTAATGAGTGATGAAGAATTGAGACAGGCATATGCACTAAAATATGGAGTAAAAGGACAAATTACTGAAGGTGAAGAATTATTATCGAGCTCAAGGGGACTACAAAAGGTTATAAAACTAAAAGATGGGTTTAAAAGACAATTTAATAATGGAAAAGTCGAAGTTTATAACGAAAATGGTGATTTACTTTCCATCACCGATAATAATGATTACAAAATAACTCTTGAATATAGTGGTGAAAATGTTTCATCCATAAAAGATTCCTTTGGGAAACAATTATTTTTTGAATGGTATACAGGCGGAAAAGTAAAATCCATTACTTCAACAGCTAATCAAAAATCAGAATATAAGTATGAAGGTTTGGATTTAACAGAGTCGAAGGATATTGGAGGGAATATCTATAAATATTCCTATGATCCAAACCATAATCTTAAATCCATCACCTACTCAGATGGCGCAAAAATGGAGATTGTCTATGCTCCAAAAACTCAATTTGTTGAATCTATAAAGTCCAGAGATGGACAATTAACCAAATACAAATATGAAAGCAATCCAAAAAATCCAAATCTACATTATTGGACTTTTGTAACTAAGGTTATTGGGGGAAAGGAAATTTCTAGCAAATACGAATACGAAATGAAATTGAAAAATGATGGATCCCAATATAGCTATCGTACCTTCACAGATATTGATGGGGTTAAAACTGAGACAGTATATAATGAATGCTGTCAAAATCCTATTAAGATTACCCAAGCAGGAGAAACAACCACGTTTGAATATAATGAAAAAGGTCTTCTCACCCAGAAAAGTTCAACAAGTGGAAAATTTGTAAAGCTGGAATATGATGAGAAGCTTAATAAAATAAATAAAGTAACCAATAATGAAGGATGGACCAAATTCGATTATGATAAAAGAGGAAATTTGGCCAAGGCCCAAAATGACCAAGGAAAAGCTGTTCTTCTTATTTATGATCTACAAGGAAGAATTTCTAAAATGGTAGACACTAACAAATCCAAGAACCAGAAAAGGGCAATAACTTTTAAATATAATGCCTCCGGGAAACCTACTGAAATTGCAATGAGTAACGTTGGTAAGATTGATGTCGCTTATGATTCCTTTGGAGAAATTAAAGAAGTTAAGTCAGATGCTGGACCGAAGATGGCAATGCAGGTAACACAAGCATTCCAAAATTTATTGGCAATTGTTCGTCCCGCAGGTGTGAATCTCAATATGTAGGAGTTGGAAATGTTTAAACTTTTACTCATAATTATGCCTTTGGTCGTTTTTGCATCTGATATCGACGAAATTAAGACCCTTGGGGAACAAATTGAAGGATGTCCAAATGGCTGTGAGTGCATTATTGATGCCAGCAGGGACAATAAGGCCAAAAAGAAATTAGGGGAATATGAGGAAGATACCAAAGGAAAACCAGAAGATACCCGAGAAATAAAAACACGCACAAAGTAACTTCGTTTGATATTTAAAAATAATCTGGTAAATTAACCCCATTTTTAATGGGGTTAATTGCCGATGGAAAAAAAACAAATTCTTGAAGTCTTAGATTCTCAGCGAAAACTTTTCCAATCTGGGAAAACTAAGGGGTTTGATTATAGGATCAGGCTTCTTAAAAAGCTTTATCAATCCATAGAGTTAAATCAGTCGGAGATTCATTCAGCTTTAAAAAAGGACCTAAATAAACCAGAGCTTGAAAGTTTTGCTGGTGAGAGTTTTTATGTCCTTTCAGATATTAAACAAGTTATTTCCAATTTAAAAAAATGGATGAAAGGAAAATGCAGTCGATCCTCAATGCTTTTTTGGCCGATTAAAAGCCGTATTAGACCTGAACCTAAGGGGAATGTCCTTATCATTGCACCATGGAATTATCCATTCCAGCTTTCCATGTCTCCTTTGGTAGGAGCAATTGCAGCTGGAAATACGGTCATTTTAAAGCCATCTGAATTGGCACCTGAAACCTCTAAGTTATTGGCCAAAATTATTAAGGATACCTTTTTACCATCCGAGGTTTTTGTAGTTGAAGGAGGTATTCCTGAAACTACTATGCTTCTTGAGGAGAAGTTTGATCACATTTTTTATACTGGAAATTCCCATGTAGGAAGAATAATTTTGGAAAAAGCTGCAAAATACCTAACCCCCGTCACTTTGGAATTAGGAGGGAAAAGTCCCACCATCATTTTTGGTGATGTAGATATGGATGTCACGGTAAAACGGGTAATGTTTGGAAAACTTTATAATATGGGCCAAACATGTGTATCCCCTGATTATATTTTGGTGGAAAAAAAACAAAAGCCAGCTTTTGTAGCGGGTTGTATTAAATATATTGATACAGTTTTTGGAGAGGATGCCCAACTATTAAATTCAAGGATAATAAATAAAAGACATTTTCAAAGATTAAGATCTCTTGTGGGAAATGATAAAATTTTGTATGGGGGAAAATTTGATGAAGCAAACCTCTATATTTCCCCCACTCTTTTAGAATCAAGTGAAACTTCTAGCGCTATGACTGAAGAAATTTTTGGACCTTTGCTCCCAGTTATTGAGGTGGAATCCATCGATTCAGCAATATCTTTTGTTAATAAAAAGGAAAAACCACTTTCTTTATATCTCTTTACCAAAGACCTACAAATTCAAGAAAGAGTTATCCGGGAAACCTCTTCAGGTGCAGTGATGATTAATGATACGGTTATTCATCAGACTCTTAAAGATATTCCCTTTGGAGGAATTGGAGAATCAGGAATGGGTTCATACCATGGGTATGATTCCTTTAGGACCTTTTCACATTTAAAACCAGTAATTAAAAGACCTTTTTACTTGGATAATCCCCTAAGATATCCTCCATATTCTGATTTCAAGATTAAGTTGGCAAAATTACTTCTAAGGATTTTTTCTTAGCTAATATTTTACCTGGATTTTCCCGATATAAGACTAAGGGAGTTTTATGAAACTTTTAATAGGCTTGCTATTCTCCTTTAGACTTTTTTCCGCAGAGCTTGGGGAAGATCCCTCAAATGTAGATTGTATTAAGAATGTACACGGTTCAAGACCTTTCCTGGCCTCAATTAAAAAGCCTCTGACAGAGGACCAAGAGGAAGAAGTAAAAACTAAAGAAATAAAAACTCGTCAGAAATAATTAAAGAATTTGTTTTAGCATTTCTTTTTCTTCGATGGTTAAAGGTTCTTCGGATTTGGGAATGTCTACCTTCTTAATCTCTTTTTGAACCGATTCAATAATTGCTTTTTCTCCAACTTTTTTTCCTTCCTCTATTTTTTCTTTCCCTTCCTCCTTAATATAAGTGATAAGCTTTGTAGTCACTGGAGAGAATAAACCATAGGCATGGAAAAAAAGAGGTTTGTCGGAAATGGGAATACAAAATATTAAGAAGCTTAATAAAAAAAGGGAAAAATATTTTAAATAAATCATTTCTACCTTCTTGCTAAGAGTTTTTTTGCTCTTTGACAGGATTTAAGTAAATCCTCTCTTTTAAATGGTTTCTGAAGAAAATCTATTGCTCCAGCTACTATGGAATCAATAATTATAGATTCTGATTTTAATGATGATGTAATAATAATGGCGGTGTTTGGCTGGAACTCCAAAATTTTCTCGCATATTTGAAGGCCTGAAGTCCCAGGCATAACCACATCAATAATATAAAGATTAGCTTTAAGGGATTTTGCCACTTCAAGGGCCTTATCCGCGCTGTCGGCCTGTGCCAAAACTTTATGACCCCCACTTTCCAATATTTCTACGATAGATTCTCGCGCAAAATCTGAGTCATCCACTACCACAATTTTTAAATCTATTTCTTTTTCCATTTGCAACATATATTATTCCTTGCATTTTTATTTTATCCAAAAATATGATGCACTTAAAGTGGTGAGAAAATGTATCCAGATCAAAGAATAACTTTTGAAGAAATATACATGAAATTGGCCATTGACCTATCAAAAAGGTCAACTTGTACACGCCTAAAAGTTGGGGCGGTAATCGTCTCCAATGATTACTCACGGGTATATGGGATTGGATACAATGGGAATGCCCAGGGACTTCCTAATACTTGCGATAGGGATGAAAAGGGAAATTGTGGCTGTCTTCATGCAGAAGATAATGCCCTCCTTAAAACCAATGGAGGTGCAGAAGTTCCTAAAATTGTTTTTGTAACCCATCAGCCTTGTTCCTATTGCGCCAAACGGATGGTAAATAAAGGCGGCATATTAAAGGTATTCTATTTTGAGGCATACCGAAATCAGGATGGATTAGAAGTTTTAAAGCAGTCAAACATCGCAGTTGAACAATTTCATTTTAAGCGGCCATATCTCTCTGACCAGTTGTAACCCAAGATTTCTTTTTTTGTTTCCAGTTCACTAGTGCGATATCCAAAACTTCTTCAAAATTTTTAACTGGGATGAACTTTATTTTTTCTAAGTATTCTTTAGGAATATCCACCAAATCTTTTTGATTTTTCCAGGGGATTATTATTGTAGAAATGCCCACTCTCATAGCTGCCAAAGCCTTTTCTTTTAGGCCACCAATGGGTAAAACTTTTCCTGTAAGGGTAATTTCCCCGGTCATGGCTATTTCTTTGTTAATAGGGCAATTGGTAAAAAGGGAAACAATCGTTGTGGCCAATACGATTCCTGCAGAAGGCCCATCTTTAGGTATGGCGCCTGCAGGTAAATGTATGTGAAGCTCTGTGTTTTCAAAAACGCTTTCGTCTATGCAGAATTGTTCTGCCTTTGATTTAACATAACCTAATGCCGTCTGGGCGGATTCTTTCATGACATCTCCCAATTGTCCGGTAAGGGTGATGCCTTTACCCCTCATTTTTGTAGTTTCCACCCTGAATATCTGTCCTCCTGCTGAAGTCCATGCCAATCCGGTTCCAACTCCAACTTCGTTGGATTCAGATTTTTCTTCATCTGTATAAATACTTGGTCCCAAATATTTTTCCACCAATTCTGGAGTAATGAGAGTTTTAACTAATTCATTATTTGCAACTTTTATGGCGATTTTTCTGCAAATCGATCCTATTTTTCTCTCAAGAGTTCTAAGTCCGGCCTCAAAGGTAAAATTTCTGATAATGGCCCTTAGAGAATCTTCCGTGTAGCTTATCATTTCTTCAGGAATCCCATTTTCCTCCACTTGTTTTGGGATTAAAAACTTTTGGGAAATTTTTATTTTTTCTTCCTCGGTATATCCAGTGAGTTGGAGAATTTCCATCCTATCTCTTAGAGGTGCTGGGATATTTTCCACCACATTTGCGGTGGCTATAAATAAAACATTTGAAAGGTCAAAGGGAAGATTTAAAAAATTATCTCTGAAAGAATCATTTTGTTCACTATCTAATACTTCAAGTAAAGCAGATGCGGGATCTCCTCTAAAATCCCCTCCTAATTTATCTACCTCATCTAAAAGTAGTACTGGATTGTTGGTTTTTATTTGCTTGAGTGCTTGAATAATTCTTCCAGGTAATGCTCCTACGTAGGTTCTTCTGTGGCCTCTAATTTCGGCTTCATCCTTAACCCCACCAAGGCTAATTCTTGCAAATTTCCTTCCTGTCGCTTTGGCGATGGATTTTCCAAGGGAGGTTTTCCCTACACCCGGAGGGCCAGAAAAACAAAGGATCGGACCTTTCATCTTGGATCCTTTTAATCTTTTTACGGCCAAAAATTCTAATATTCTTTCTTTAACTGAAGTAAGTTCATAATGATCAGAATCGAGAATTTCCTTAGCAACTTTAAGATCAATAGAATCTTCGGAAGAAACCGACCAGGGGAGATCTACAATCCAGTCTAAATAGTTTTTAATAATGGTGGCCTCTGAGGATTCAGGATGCATTTTTTCTATTCGCGAAAGTTGTTTTAATGCCTCTTTTTCTGTTTCAGGAGGAAGTTTGCTTCGAAATATTTTTGTCCTAAATTCAGAAAATTCATCTTCAAATTGGTCATGTTGTTGGTAGTCAGGAAATTCAGGTCGTCTATAGGGATTATTTCGCTGATTTTTATAAATATCCTCAAAGTTTTGGGATGGATTATTTTCCAGTTGTCCCAAAAGTACTTCTGAAATTTTATTTAGCCTTTCTATTGGGTCAAGGGCCTCTAAAATAGACTGTTTTTTATCCACCGGAAGTGAAAGATTTGATGCTATAAGATCGGAGAGACGACTAGGATTGGTTAAATCCTTACAGATTGATACCAAGTCTGGGGAAATGTTCTTTCCTTGAGAAACAACTTTTTCCAATTGGTCCTTGATTTGATTCATTCTAAGTTTTACTAAGAGCCCACCTTCATCCACAGCAATATCTTCAAGTTTGGATATTTTAACCTTATGGAATGGCTTTAATGTTTCAAATGAAAGGATTTTTGCCTTGGATAATCCCTGAATTAGGACTTTAACCCTACCATCAGGAAGCTTTCTCATGCGCATTATCATACAGACAGTGCCTATGGAATAGATCTCAGAGGGGGTTGGATTTTCCGCAGTTATTTCCTTTTGACTGGCCAAAATAATCAATTTGTCATTGTTAGCTATGGCGTCTTCTACTGCTGCAATTGATGATTCCCTACCTACAAATAAAGGCACAATCATAAAGGGATAAACAACTAAATCCCGGATTGGCAGTAGAGGGAGTTCTTCTTTAAATTGGATACTGTCACCACTATAATTTGTTGCCATTAAAATCTACCTCAGTTTACATACTTAAATCGGGTAAATATGGGGATGGCCTTAAGAAATTCCCTTTAGAATAAAAAAAATAGGCATTTTTAATTTATCCATATACTTGAGAAAGGCCTTCTGGTATGAAATTACCTAGAGTTATGGTGAATAAAATAGTCGTTTATACAGATAAATCAGGGGACTTTGGTCTACTAGAACCTTTATGGGGAAGACCCCTAATCGATTACCCAATTATGGAGATTTCAGGGTACCTAAAGGCTCAATTTTTCGTGGTCGGGGATACTAAGGTTTCCGATTATTTAAGGGAGACACACCATTTAAATGTATCCAATGTATTAAGTGTGGAAAATCCGGACATTACCATCTCTCTTGATAATATTTTATTAACTTATTCACAGCTAAATTCATTTACAGAATTTGATTTTGAGGTTGTTTCAAGAATCATCGGCGATCGCATCAGGAGAAAATTGAAGGAAAAAGGGGTTCAATTTTTGGATGCCCGCCATTCCTATATTGATTCCACAGTGGAAATAATGCCTAGAACGATTATCTATCCAAATAGCCATATAAGGGGTTCAACTAAAATTGGAGAAAATGTAACTATTGAACCCGGAGTCATAATCGATGATTCCATCATTGAAAATGATGTTATTATCAAGGCCTATTCATATATTGAAAAATCACATATTAAATCTAGGGCTTCGATAGGTCCCTTTGCCAGAATTAGGCCATCTGTTGAAATAGGGGAAGAATCTAAGATTGGAAACTTTGTAGAAATAAAAAAATCTGTCCTTGAAAGCAAAGTTAAAGTTTCTCATTTATCCTATGTTGGAGATGCCTTTATTGGAGAAGAAACCAATATAGGTTGCGGATTTATCACTTGCAATTATGATGGGAGAAATAAACATATTACCAAAATTGGAAAACGAACTTTTGTTGGTTCCGATTCACAAACGGTTGCACCGGTGGAAATAGGAAATGATTGTTTCATTGCCAGTGGTACTACCGTAACAAATTCCATGCCGGATGAGTCTTTTGCTATCTCTCGCGGCAAGCAGGTCACCAAGGAAAAAATGGCAAAAAGGTTTTTAAAGTAAATATGTGCGGAATAGTTGGACATTTAGGAAGTGCAAATTCTGTTGAAAAAGTTTTAGAGGGTCTGCGGCGTTTAGAATACCGTGGATATGATTCTGCAGGAGTTTGTTTTAAAACAGAAGCAGGGGAGCTTGCCCTCTATAAAAAATCAGGAAAAATTAGTAATTTAGAAAATCTGCTTAAGGGGATAAACCATCATTCCACTTCCTGTGTGGGACATACCCGTTGGGCAACCCATGGTCAGGTTAATGATATAAACTCCCATCCCCATCTCCATGAAAAAGTGGCCATTGTTCATAACGGAATAATAGAAAATGCGGATGAATTACGTGAAGAATTAATAAAAAAAGGAATTAAATTTCAATCAGAAACGGACTCTGAGGTTTTTTTGGGTCTTTTGGTGGATGAACTCAATGGCGGTTCTGATTTTTTATCAGCAGTCTGCCATTCCTTCAAAAAAATAAAGGGAAATTCGGCATTTGTTATTCAACCAAGAGAATTGAACCAAATATTTACAATAAAGAGAGGGGCACCTTTAGTTTGTGGGACTCACGAAACCACTCATGAGGCCATGGTAAGTTCCGATCCCT
This sequence comes from uncultured Bacteriovoracaceae bacterium, assembly GCA_964400895.1. Taxonomy (GTDB): domain Bacteria; phylum Bdellovibrionota; class Bacteriovoracia; order Bacteriovoracales; family Bacteriovoracaceae; genus CAYNWL01. The sequence goes on along the minus strand of CAYNWL010000002.1, from coordinate 36,598 downwards.
ATGCTTTAGTGGGATTTGTAGATAAGCTTTATTTCCCTCAAGATGAAGTTATTTCAATCCTAGATAAAAATGGAAATATTTCCTTTTACAATTTGGATAAAACCGAAAGTAATCGTTATCTTGCAAAATCACAGGAAATAAAATTAGAAATTTCTGAAAAAGGAACCTTTGAGCATTTTATGCTTAAGGAAATTCATGAACAGCCTGTTTTAATAAGAAAGTTAATCGATACCTATTTAAATGGTGGTGATAAGGACTTTATAGACCATCTTAAAAATGAAAAACCTAACAGAATCTATCTAATTGGATGTGGAACTGCATATTATGCAGGGCTCGTTATAGGGCAATTATTGGAAAAAATTCTTCAAGTGCCAACCACCTCTGAGTTGGCTTCTGAATTTAGATACAGAGAACCTCTTCTTCTGCCGGGTGATTTGGCTGTATTTATCAGCCAATCAGGAGAAACTGCTGATACTTTGGCAGCATGTACTCTCTGTAAAGAAAAGGGAATAAAAACCTTTTCCATTGTAAATGTGGAAGGATCAAGTCTATTTAGGGAATGTGACAAAAACTTTTTAATCCATGCAGGAATGGAGATAGGGGTAGCGTCCACCAAAGCCTTCACTCAACAAGTTCTAACCGGAAGATTAATGGCAGAGGGGTTTAAATCCAAAGCAGATTTTTCTTATCTTTCCAAAAAATATTCTATTTTGTCCCATAGGATCGAGGGGCTTCTTGGACAAGAGACCCTATTTAAAACTATCGCTGCAGAAATTTTTAATTATTCTGGTTTCTTTTTTACTGGTAGGGGAAAATACTATCCGGTGGCCCTAGAGGGTGCCTTAAAATTAAAAGAAATTGCATATGTTCATGCTGAAGGTTATGCGGCAGGGGAGTTGAAACATGGCCCTATAGCCCTAATTGACGAGAACATTGTTAATATTGCAATAGTAGGTCCTGAGTTATTTGAAAAAACAATTTCTAATATACAAGAAATTAAGGCCCGACGGGGTGTGATTGTCGGTATTGGCCCTGACCTTCCATCCCTTAAAAATCTTTGCGACTTTTTCATCCCACTTACTTTTGAAGGCTTGGAGGAGCTTTCTCCTCTTTATGTAAATGTGGCCAACCAACTCTTGTCTTATTATATCGCAAAACAAAAAGGTACTGACATAGATAAGCCCAGAAATCTTGCTAAATCTGTAACAGTGGAATAATTTCCTAATTATTTAAAAATCCTTCCTTTCCGCTCAAAGGAATATCATTAATTAAAAGTGGTAAGTCCTCAAGTCGTTTTAATTCAACATCCTTAAGGTTTTTGTATTTGGTAATTAACTCCTCTAATTTTTGAGAATAAGTTTTTTTTAAATTTTCATCTCCGTTTATTAATCTTATGGCGAGAGAGTTTAGTTTTATACTTAAGGGCCACATTTCCATGCCTTGAAAAAGCGTATTTAAAGCTTCCTGTTTTAATTCATTTTTTAAATAAATACTTGCAATCATAAAATAAGTATTTGCCTGAAGTTGAAGAGACATCCCGACCTTTCTTCTACTTAATAACCATTCACAGTGATAAAGGGCTTCTTTAACTTGGTTCTCCTCATTTAGAATTTTTGCCAAATTGATTCTAACAAAATCATAGTCTTCATTAGCACTTAAATATTTCTTAAGATGATCAATTGCCATTTGGGTTTTCTTGAGGCGCAAGTAAACATCCGCCTGTATTTGAATTAAACTTTCATTGGTATTATTGGGAGGGAATTCCTTAAAAGCCAAGTTTAGGTTTTCCTGCGCCTTTGGATAAAATCTGGAGAGGTAATAAAATTCGGATAAAAAAGTATAGAGTGATCCCTTTTTAAATTCCCATATGGAGTAAACACCCAAATCTTTTGCAAAAATATCGGTATCCAAAAATTGTAATAAGTCTTTTGTAAGCTGGTCCAAAAGTGCCCTTTCAGGGGGCGTATAAGTTTGGTGAAGATTTATATGAAGTGAATTATCCAGGATTATGGCCCGAAATAGTTTCCATTTTTTAGTATAGAGATCTCGTGTTGCCGGGCCCTTAAATTCAGAAATATATTTTTTATATTCCTCTATTTTCGCTTTATTAACTGCAATAGCCTGGTTTATATAGATTTGTGATTTTTCAGTAAATATCTTTTGGAAAGACCGATCTTTACTAATGTCAGAAAGGGAGACATCATTTAGCCAATTAAACCAGTTTTTCAAAGTAACGGCATCAAGAGTTATCTTATCTTGCATGGCCTTTTTACTTTCTTTCTTTTCAATTTCTTTGCTAAAATTTTCCCAATCTGAAGGGGTTTTACTTGCGTATGCCCATTCTGCTATTTTTGAAGGGTCATATCCGGTGAAAAAGGCCATTTGGTTTGAATTCATTTTTGATCTAAGAGTAGGATTTAGCATTAGTTCATTTATTCTTTTTACAATATCATCTTCAGATTTTTCATATACGGCCATACCTCTTGAAACAAATACATTTTGGTTATCGTTTTCTTGTCCCCCAAGGCCAGGAATAATAATAATGGGCACTCCTGATAGACCAGCTTCTGTTAAACCAGCTCCTCCCGGTTTAGTTACAAAAATATCAGATACCCTAACATAGGCCAAATATTTTTCATTATCTATAAATCCAACGATTTTCACTTTACCTGGATATTTTTTATCAAGGGCATCGAGTTCCATTTTATCTCTTCCTGCCTTTCCAGCTAACAGTACTACTTGAATGTCTGAGTCTGGAATTTTTAAAGTATTGATGGTTTTTTCCATCATTGCACTCATGGGAAGAAATACCTCTCCTCCTCTTGCAAAAGTTATTATTTTTGCCTTGGGATTTAATCCAAGGGAGTTTTTCAGATCTTCAGGGTTTTGGATCTTAAGGTCATTAATTTTTTCCGTGTTAACTGGTATCCCGGAAAAATCCACATTTTTTCTATATATGCTCAATTGTGGATACTTTTTAAAAGTTTCTTCCACTAGATCTCTTGAGCCAAAGAAAATCATGTCAACTGTAGGAATCATATAGACAAATTTTCGAACCCCATAATCCGTATATAATAGGGAAACAGGTGTTTTTAAAATTTCCGGATAAAGCTGTTTAAGTGAATAGACAGCATGAGCAGCTCCCCAAAAAACGCAAATAATGGCGGTTGGTTTTTCCTTAATAAGGAGTTTTGCAAGCCTGTAGAGATCATAGTTTGATTTGATTTTTGAAGGTTCTTTTTCAAGAAAATATTCGAAATATTGAGTGTAGCTATCGGATTCCTTACCTGCCCAATCAAGATATTTCCTTTTACCAGTTTCCTCGGTTACAGGGTCGGCAATGGAAAATTCTCTTAAGTCAAAAAGCTTGGTTTCCACCCTTTCATTTCTTTTTGCAAATGCTCCTTTTACATATTCCTCAATCCTTTGGGCGGGAATTAAATGGCCTTTACCCATTCCATACCAAAGTATTAGAACTTTATTTTGTGCAAAAAGATTTAAGGAAAAAATTGTGAAAATAAATATTATTGAGGTTTTAATTTTCATAATTATTCCTTTCGTCTAGTTCCTTAATTTAAATAAGAAAAATGTCGAATTAGAAATAATTATGAAATTAAAATTATTAAGTTTTCTTTTCGTCATTATGGTCTCCTTACCTACTTTTTCATCTGGTCCTGCACCAGGTGCAGGTGGAGATCCTATTGAAAGACCAGATTGGTGGAAGGGGGACTGGCCTCCAAAAAATTGGGGAGATTTTCAATCAGGTTGGAATCATTGGGCACCCACAGGAGTGGGATTTCCATGCGAGGGATCAGGTTGTGATTATCTCAAAGATTGGATTAGGGGAGCCCCGTCCCCTAGGTCCTTAGCTATGCCTTCAGTAATGCTTTTTAATTCCGCACCAAGTCCTTCCCAGGCACCTTCCAAAGAAGAGTACCCTGCAGCTTCAGAAGTTAAACAGGAACCCTCCCAGGAAGCTAAGGCAAATGCTCAATCAGAAAAGGCAAAACAAGAAGCAAAATGTGGAAATTGCTTTACAATAGGATTCACTCCAGTACCCACAGCAGGCCTTGATTTTGATAGAAATAGATACATTATATATCTTGGAAGTGATGAGGTTTTAGGAGATGAAACCATAAGTGCCAAAACAGGAACCAAGGTAGGACCATTTGCTGTAGTCGAATACGGAGTTTTAAGGGCAGATGTAGGAGTGAAGGGAATGTTTACCTTTGGCCCTGTTGGAAATATTTCAATTGGTCTTAAACTATCTGGAAGCAGTGGATATGAATCAAGTAGAATAGCAACAACAATTGAAGAAGCAAAAAACTTTCCTCGAATTAAAACCATTCCTAGGAACTTTAATGATTTTTCATCCCTCCCGCTTGGCACGATTATTGTTTCCAGGATGACTGGAGGCATTGCATTTGAGGCTTCGGCAGTTGCTGGTTATGTAGCTAACGCTGCTGCGGCCTTTGCGGCTGAAGGTGAATGGATGGTTAGAGTGGCAAAGCCCAATAATTATGAAGCTGTTGTTTCCATTACAGATGTGAAAAATAAGGAAATTAGATTAAGTGCAGGTTTGGCCCTGCCATCGGTAACCCTGGCAAAAAGGTGGTCCAATCAAATCTTTTTTTCCTTTCAAATAGATTTGTCCACTCCTGATGGAATTAAGGCATATGAAGATTTTTTTAAGGGAAAATTAATAAGCATTCAGCATGCAGCAAGAAGAAATTCAAAATTAATTAAACAACTTAAAGAGGATCAATTTAATGCGGAAGTATACAAACCATTAATAGATTCTAAATCAAAATCAAAAAGCATTAGTAAAACAGCTGCAATTGGTCTTCCCTTTATCGGTGCATATTCAAGAAATATGGGATCGGAGAATTTTGTGCAGGAAGAACTTCGATATCTTTCAGACCAAGAACTTACGGAATTGGGGCAGGTGGAAAAAGGCACTATGTTGCATTCCCTACGAGGTTCCTTCAATACCGGTAAAAACACAACGGGATTGGCATCCACACATAGAGAGCGTTTAAAGGAATTTAATGTAAAATTGGAAGAAATAACTTTTCCAGGGGATATATTAACTGAAGAGGAACAACAAGTTCAGGCAAGACAACAAGGAGCAATTCCTAAAGGATTTAGAAGGATTATTTCAAAATTTGAATATAAATTTCATAAAAACGATTGGACCAAAAAGGATTGGGATGAAGAGCTTAAATTTATGGCCAGAAGGACTGGGTTTAAAGAACAGCTTTTTACCAATATGCCTAATCCAGTAAAGGATAAATCTATTAATTTTGTAGAGTTTCAAGCGAGTTTGAAAATTTCCGAGAAGGCCCTACGAGCTTTATCTGGAAAAGTAATTTCCCAGGGACAAAAAAATTTCTATGATAGAGTGGTAAAAAATGCTGAGTTTAATTTGGAGAAATGGTTTTCAAATCCAGAAAACCAAAATTATGAACAGTGTGATAATTTGATTGCTTGTAAAAGTAGGATAACTTCTAATACAAGAGAGGCGGTTAATACTGCAGTGGAAAATTTGGCAATTGCAAATGAATTATTTAAAAAGCTTGATTCTGAAAATAACGATCAAATTAAAAAGGATTTAGTTAAAACCCTGGTTAAATTTGGAAGTGGGTTTGTAAAAAACCAATTTACCGTGGGGGTGTTTTTACAAGAACTGACCACAAATAGAATGAACAACCAAGACAATGATTTTGCCTATTGTTTTCAATGGAAAGGTTCCAATTTCAAGGAAAATCAATTTGTTTTATATCCCTCGGTTTTAAGGACTGATCGCAATCAATGTTATCTTAAAGAAGAAACCCAAATAGACCAAGTAGCTAAGAAGAATGACAGAGATCTGTTTGGAAGCGAGTTTATTTTAGATTAAAAAAATAACCAATAAGGGAATTATGAAAAAAATTTTAATAATAATCGCAATTCTTCTTAATTCTTGTTCTTCCACAAGGGACGCGGGAAAAGAATCCTTTTATTTAAGAGGTCCAAGTAGTATTAATCCTATAACACCTGCTTCCAAGGGAAAAATTACTTTCACTTTTGATGACGGTATGGATAACAGTTTAACAGTAGCTGCACCCATTTTAAAAAAATATGGATTTTTCGCCACAATGTTTGTAATTCCAGATTGTGTCGGCATGACCACTGTTCCTAACACCTGTAAGGCCAACCCGAATGCTAAATATTTAACATGGGATCAAATTAGCACACTTAAAAATACTTATGGTTGGTCAATCGAATCTCATTCCCTAACCCACCCTTTATTGGCAAGTATAGATCCGGTGGATCAACCTGTTCCACTTACGGAACAAGAAGTAATCGATGAATTATATAATAGCAAATATGAGTTAAACGCTAGGGGATATAACGCCACGGCCATTGCCCCTCCTTACGGAGATTATAACGCCAAAACGCTTTCATTAATTGCCAGATTTTATGCTTTACAGAGAGGATTTCAGGACACAGGTTTTAATGATTTTCCTTATGCAGATTATTTAATTAGGGACCAGCATATCGAAGGAACAGTAAGTGTGGCTACGGTTAAGGGGTATATAGATTCTGCATTTGCAAATAATCAATGGTTGGTTTTAACTTTTCATAATGTAAAAACAACGGCTAGCACAAATGCCGATGCTTATGAATATAGTGCTGCAAACTTTGAGGCAATAGTCAGTTATGTGAAATCAAAGAATATGCCCGTGGTAAGCATTTCGGAAGGAATTAAAATTCCAGGCCCCCAGCAAATGGTAAATAGTAGTTTTAATGAGGGAATAGCTAGCGGTTGGCGAACAGATAATCCTTCAGCAATTTCCATCGACACTCTTAATAATGGTAGTTATCCTGATCCAACAAACTCTATAAAATTTGTGGCAAATGCTTCTCCGGCCCATTTGTTTTCACCAATCTTGCCTGTGCTACCGGGTACAATTTATATCATTAAAAACTACCTAAAAACTGAAAAAATCACTTCTGGGGAGACCTTCTTTTATGTAGATGAATATAATTCCAATGGAGACTGGATTTCAGGACAATATTTAAAAGGGGTAAGATCGCCCTTTGTAGATAGTATTAACTTAACTTATACACCAACGAGCGGTAATGTTAAGAATGCAAGTTTGCAGGTCGGGATTTCTCCTAACTCTGGCATTGTTGCTTACTTGGATAATGTCCAATGGATTCCAATTATCGACAATAATTTATTTTCCAACGGAAATTTTATTTTTGGTATAAGTAATGGATGGTCAACCAACCTGGCCTCAAGTGTTGTCGCCAACAATTTAAGTTTTGGTGTAGCTCCAGAAATTAAAAACTCCATAAAATTTACCGCCAGCACTTCCAGTGAGGCACAATTATTTTCTCCTACAGTAGCAGTAGTTAGTACTGGAAAATACACATTAAGTGCTTACCTTAACGTAACTGCTCGAAAATCTGGAGAGGCCAATTTTTATATTGAAGAATTTAATAGTGCAGGAAAATTGATTTCCTCCCAAAAAAAAGCCGCAATATCTACAGTTTCAAAATCCACCCTAAATTTTGATTATATCCCAACCTCTTCCTCGGTAACCAAGGCAAGATTGCGAGTAGCTGTGCAAAAAGGCACTGGGATAACCGCCTACTTGGACCGTTGTGAGTTTATGGAGAAATAAAACCCATGAAATATCCTAGGAAATTACCAAGATAAATTTGACCAAATTAGCTTCCTTAATTTAGCATGGTCCCCATGGATTTAAATCCCGTTCAAAAAGAAGCAGTTGAAAAAACCGATGGTCCGATAATGATTTTAGCCGGTGCAGGATCCGGCAAAACTAGAACTTTGGTATCTAGGATTTCTTATTTGCTTAAAGAAAAAGACGTAGCGCCCTATAGGCTTTTGGCCTTGACCTTTTCCAATAAAGCCGCAAGAGAAATGAGGGAGCGGGTGGCATCCCTGGTAGATTTAGATATTGGTTCTCTTTCTATCACTACCTTTCACTCTTTTTGCGTCCGGGTTTTAAGATCTGAAATTACTTACTTGGGCCTGTCCAAAAACTTCACCATCTATGATGAAGCCGAATCTAGAGCGGTTATAAAATCAGTTCTTACAAGAAGGGGTATAAATCTAAAGGAGATTTCTCCTTACGAAGTTTTATATTTTATCGATAACCTAAAAAACCATGGACACTATGTGGACAAATCCCCGCCTTATGAATACGAGGTAGAGGAAGATCATGAGTTTTATCCCTATTATTTGGAATATGAAGCCGAACTTTATAAGGCAAATGCATTGGATTTTGGTGGTCTAATCTGCGGTGTAATTCAACTTTTTGAAAAATATCCTGAAGTGAAAAAACATTACCAAGAAAGATACCATTATGTACTGGTCGATGAGTATCAGGATACCAATCGGGCACAATTTGAATTAATTAAAATTCTGGCAGACAAAAGAAAAAATATCTGTGTGGTAGGGGATGAAGACCAATCCATCTATTCTTGGAGAGGAGCAGATATCCACAATATTTTAGATTTTGAAAAAGTTTTTCCGGATGTCCAAATTTTAAAATTAGAGCAAAATTATCGGTCCTCAAAAAATATTATCGAAGCGGCTACCCAAGTAATTTCCCAAAACACTTTGAGGAAAGGCAAAAAGATGTGGACCGAAAATCCTCAAGGGGATTCCATTTTAGTGGTTGATTGCCTTGATGATAAAAAGGAAGGAGGCTTTGTTGCCTCGGAAATATTGGATATTTACAAAAAAGGAGCTTCCTTTTCAGATATTGCTGTTTTTTATCGCGCCAATGCTCAGTCAAGGTTAATTGAAGATCATTTAAGGGCAAATAAAATTCCATACCGAATTATTGGTGGTACTAAATTTTATGACCGAAAAGAGGTCAAAGATATGCTCGCTTATATGAGGCTAGTGGTAAATGATAAAGATTCCCTTGCTTTATCCAGGATAATAAATGTTCCGGCAAGAGGTATTGGGGCGACGACTCTTAGAAAATTAGAAGAAGAAGCAGTAAATGGTTCCGCCTCTCTTTGGGAAATCATTTGCGCCATTGTGGAAAACTCCGAAAAATATTCTTATCTTAAAATAGGTGCAAAAATAAAATCTTCTCTTAGAGAAATGGTGACTATCATTTCTGAAATAAAAGTTTTGGAATCGGAAAAAGTTTCTCCCGTAATTATTTATGAAAAACTACTTCACGACACAGGTTATTTTGAATTTTTGAAATCCCAAAAGGACTATGAATCCCTTGCAAGAATCGAAAATCTTGAGGAGCTTTCCTCTGCTATTAAACAATTTGAGCAATCCGGACCTAATCCAACTTTGTTAGGTTTTCTAGAGACAATAACCTTGGACAACTCCAGTGACGAGTCAGTCAAAGGGGAGGTCTCTTTGATGACGGTCCATGGCGCCAAGGGACTGGAATTTCCCTATGTTTTTTTAGTTGGCGCCGAAGAAAATATATTTCCTTCCTATAAAAGCATGGAGGGAGGACCCAAGGCCCTGGAGGAAGAGAGAAGGCTTTTTTATGTGGCCATGACTCGTGCCATGAAGAAGCTCTACATTACCTTTGCCAGAGGCAGAATGCTCTTTGGACAAATTAAGTTTAATGGACCCTCAAGATTTATTGATGAGATTCCATCGAATTTTTATCTTTGGCATAAAATAGGAAATGAGGATTCTGATTTTGTCCAGGAAGAGGAAGACTATTTTTCCCAGGAGCCATTTTTTGAAAGTGAAAAAGTCTATCAAGTAGGTAAACGTACACTCTCAAAGTTTGAAACCGGGGCAAAGGTAAGACATACTCTCTATGGCGATGGAAAAGTACTTGAATCCAGTGGCAGTGGAGATGAGGAAAAAGTCCTAATAATGTTTAGTGGAGGGGTAAAAAAGAAATTTATGGTTTCGCTCGCCCCACTCGTAAGAATTTGATGACATTAACAGAAAAAATTATCGCTTTACTCAAGGAAAATTCTATTCCGTATAGGGAAGTGGATCATGATCCTTCACCAGATTGTATATCCTCTGCACAAAATAGAAATGAGGATTTAAAAATAGGAGGGAAATCACTTCTCCTTAAAGGTAAAGAAGGTTTTAAAATTTTTGTATTATCTGCTGCAAAGGAAGCAGATTCTAAAAAAATTAGGGCAATTTTAAAATCTCAAAAACTTAGATTTGCCACCCAGGAAGAACTTTTTAACCTAGCCGGAGTCGTTAAAGGTGCCCTTCCACCCTTTGGGCCTCCGATTCTTCCATTTGCCCTTTATTTGGATAGATCAATTTTGGCAAATGATAGAATTGCTTTTAATGCCGGGCTTTTAACCAAATCTATTATCTTAACGGTCAACGATTATTTAAAATTGGTTAATCCAACGATTTGTGATTTTTCAAAGGAATAAAAATGAAAAAAAGTTTTAAAATTTCTATTGTCATTTTGTTTTCAATTTTTATCGTCTTATTAGGATTAACTTTTTATGCTTATAAAAAATTATCCCCTGAAGAAATTAAAAAAATCACCATAGAAACTCTGAATGAAACATTTCAAAAATCCAAAACCCAACTAGGAGAAGTTAAAGTTAACTTCGGGTTAATTTTTGAAATAGGATTCAATGGTCTTTCAGTTGAAAATGATAAAGGTGAAATTTTTTTAATAAAGGAAGTTAAGGCCAAAGTCCCCTTTTATTCAGTTCTATTAGGGGTCGGAGCAATTGAATTAAATTTGTCTGGAATGAAAATTAATTATATAGAAACCCCATCGGGATCAAATTGGAAAATCAAAAAAGATGAAAAAAAATCTGATGGTTCAAATCTTTCATTCATCTTTGCAGCAGCAAAGTTAAATGTAAAAATTAAGGATTTAAATATCTTTTATGCCCTTAAAACCGGAAAAAATGGGGAGTTAATCCTTGAGGAGGCAGATTTTTACAATCTTAATTTCTTAACCAAAACAAAATATAAAGTTAAATCTCTAATTAAGGGAAAAGAATATTCTTTCCATGCAAAGGGAGATGGGGAAATTGACCTTTCCAGGTATTGGAAGGAAAAGGTAATTAATGGAAACTCATTATTAATTCTGAGTGATTTTAAATTTAAATCTTTGACACAAAAAAATCCAGATATTCAAACTTCACTTTCTTTTTCCTATGATTCACAGGGAAGATTTTTATCCGATATTGAAGCCTTTCTGGGAAAGGATAAAATATTTTCCTCAAAATTAAATTATTTACAAGGAGTCAGTAACTATGATCCCTTTAGAGTCAACCTACCCCTAGAAAAACTGATTCCAGTATATGGAAACTTGAAATTTACCGGAAATCAGTTAAACATTAGTGGAAAATTAAAAATGAGTGATTCGGAAATCAATCCCGATCTATCCTTCACATGGGAAAAAGGCCCCATACTTAAAAACTATAAATCTTCTTCAAAATTAAAAGGGAATGTTAAAAACAATCAATTGGAAATGGAAATTCTTGCAGAAATTTTGGAAGGATCAGTCAAGGTTGGGGTTACTGGAAAAATAAATTATCAAGATCCAAAAAAAGCAGGTCCATTTAAAATAGATGTCCTTTTGAAGAATTTGAAAATTAATGCTCCTGCTGTTGAAAAACCTGGTTCAAATCCAGAAACACATAAAAAGTCAAAAGATGCTTTAGTATTAATACCGGCCACAATTAATTTAACCTTTGAAAAAATTTCCTTAATGGAAAATCTAACTTCGGGAAACGGTTCCATAATTTTAGGGGAAAACTATATTAAGATTCCTAGAATTAATTTTATGGTGGGAAAAGGAAAAGGTGATATTTCCTCCCAAGTTTATTTTAAAGGAGAAAGGAAGGAAGGAAACTTCAATGCCGGGTTTGGTGGGATAGATTTAAAAATATTAAATCCATATTTTCCAAAGGGGGTGGGTGTGGTTACTGGATCACTCTTTGGAAAATTTAGTGGGAATTTTTCAAAAGGGGAGAGGGAAGCTGTTATAACTAATGGGGTATTTGATTTAAAAGCTAAAGATGGTGCAATTAAAGATTTTAAAATGGAAAAACATATCGTTAAGGTTTTGGAATCACTTCCATTTTTAGCAAATTATCAAAAAGAACAAACAGGATCTTGGGTGACTGGGGATTTTCAAGATTTCGAATTAAATGGAAGAATAAATGGGGATTTGATTTCCTTAGATAGAATTCATTTTTTAGGAATTAACCAAAAAATAGAAATGAAAGGTAAAGGAGAGATAAATAAAACGGATAATTCCCAAGTAATGGTTGATTTTATCGATAAAAAGGGCGGTATTTTGGGGAAAGTAAAAAAGTACACCGGGGATACTTTAAAATTTAAGTTTGTTGGAAAGGGTTATGATCTTAATCCCGATTATGGATTTACCATTAATGCAGTAGGAAAGGATGCTTTGAAGGCAAATCAAGGAAAGTTGGAAGAGGCCGGCAAAAAATTTCTTGATAAACTTTTTAAGAAATAAAGGTTTAAAATATCCTAATGAAAGCTTCCATAGATATTGGATCGAATTCCGTTCTCCTAGTTGTTGGAGAGTTTCAGTCAGGTAAGTTCTTTGAAAGCCTGGACTTGGCCCAGGTAACTGGATTGGGAAAAGGCATAGATAAAACCGGGGAACTTTCGAAAGAAAGTATGGATAAGACCTTTAAGGTTTTATCGGACTTTAAAGAAAGATTAAAAAAGTTTGAAATTGCTTCTAAAGAAGTGATGGTTACTGCCACTGAGGCCTCAAGAGTGGCCAAAAATTCACGGGAATATTTTACAAAAGTAGAAAAGGATTTGGGGTTTAAGGTGAAAATACTTAATCCTCTTGGTGAAGCTTATTTTGCTTCCAAGGGAGTTGAGTTGGGGTCCTTTGATGCCCGCCCAACAAATAATACCATGATGGATTTAGGTGGAGCTTCAACGGAATTAATAAAATTTCAAAGTAGACCTTATTCTTTTGGAGACTATCTAAGTCTGCCAGTGGGATCTGTAAGAGGTACCGAATGGATCGCTGAAGGAATGTTTGAAAAAAATTTTAAAGACTTGGATGATAAATTTTTGGAAAAATTGAAGAAATTTGAAACTGAAGAAATTATAGGAATGGCCGGTACCATCACCACTTTAGCAGCTATGATGTTGGAACTACCAGTTTATAATGACAAGAAAGTGCATGATAAAATTTTTGAATTTGAGTTTTTCAAGGATTTTGTGAGAAGATTGGATAAGATGGATATTATGAAAATCCAAAAGGAATTTCCGGTGGTTGGAGAAAGATTTTCTACAATCTATGGCGGTGCAAAGGTTGCATTAGAAATTCTTAAAAGATTGAAGGTAAAAAAGTTATTTATTTCAACTTTTGGATTGAGACATGGACTTCTAACGGTGGATACAATAAACGATAAATACCTTGCAAAAGGAAATCTGTAATGGCCTTTTCAAACCTAGTTCTTAAAGATGGAGATGTTCTTTTTGTTGAGGGAGAGCTTATTGCCGAATTTTTTATTATAAAAAGTGGGGAAGTTAAGATCTTAAAGGAAAAGCAAGGTAGATTAAGCATTGTCAGAACTTTAAAAGGTGGGGATTTTATTGGAGAGGTCAGCATGTTTACTGGTGAAAAGCTCAGAGGAGCTACAGTTATTGCTATCTGTCCATGTGAAATAATTAAGATTCCAAAAAATGATTTGATGGCCGTACTAGATTCAAAACCTCCTTGGGTTTTTGAAGTTATGAAAGATTTGGTTGCTAAACTTCAATTTTCAGGAAAAATAATGAAGGAGCAGGCAATTCACAAGGATGAGATTACTAGAAACATCGAAATTCTTACTCCAATGCTTGAAGGAAAATATATTAATTCAATTGAAGATTATCGAAGAAAAAAAGGAATCTTCCTTCAAAAATAGATCTAGTACAGGTCTAAGGATTCATTAAAATATTTTATAAAATATCTCCAAACAATCCCATAAATGGTTGGGACTATAAGGAAGATTGCGTAGGTCATGAAACCTTCCAATTTAAATATTTCCTTTGGTAAGCCCAATAAACTCATAACTATGACCAAAATTAGACCCAGGAATGCTCCCCAAATCCAGATATTTATTTCTCGGTCGATGATTGGGGAAATCCTTACAAAATTTAAAAAAATTATATTCCAAAATCCCCAAATTAAAGGAATAAAGGGAGCGATAATAAAAAAAATTGAGAATTCCTTTTTAGTTAAGAAGAAAAAAAGGCACATAAAAGGAAGCATTACTGAGGGCAAAACCATTCCCGCCAAAAGAGGTTTAAAAATTTTCATCCTTACTCCAAAAATTAAACGATTATATGTTTATTTTTGATCAATGATACCATAATTTCACTGATTTTAGATTGTGCTCTTTGAATATTTACTGACTCATCAGGTAATTCCATGGATAAAGTTTCATAGGCCTTTTCAGCAAAAGTTCTTGGGGCTAGACTTAAGGCCCTTCTTTGGAAAGAAATTTCAAGATTTCTAATGGCCACTCCGAAAATTCCCGCTGGTACATTGGAAAATATCATTTTTAAGTTTGTATCGGACAGTTTATATATTTGGGAAAAATTATAAGAGTTATCTGCTAATTCTTCCGCAAGCCTTGAGTTTTTTATACCAATTTTTTTTAGGATCTGGGTTTTTTCTTGGTCTCCTAAACGTTTTAAAATTTCAAATGCTTTTACGCGTCCGTTGATGTAAGTGCCTTTTTCATTGGTAGTTGAACTCATTTTATTCCCTTATTTATCGTATTTTGCTTTTTCTAATCGATATTTTTCATAAGCATTTTCTAAATCTATTCGATGTTGCTCAATTTCTTGATCAATTTGCATCTTGTGATTTTCTCTCATTCGATTTAATTGTTCCTGGTGGCTTTGACGCATATCCTCTAGAGTTATTTTTTGGGCCTCTTGCTCTTTTTGGATTTCTGCCTCATTGGAATCTCTAAGCTTTTTTACTCTTAATTCTTGGTTTAGGTTTTCATTTCTTATTTGATTTTCATTTTCGTTTTGAACAGCTTCGATATTCTGCTTTTTTTCCTGATTTAAATTTTTCATTTCTTGTCTATATTCGGATTTTAACTTTCTTATTTCTCTATTTTGACGCGCATTTTCTATTTCTAGAGTTTTTTGGTAACTTGGGGAATTGGAAGTATCAATCCGTGACATGAGACACCTTTATTATTTAACTTTATCGCCTTCTCCTTATATGATACGCAGACCTACAAATAGCGAACAAGGAGGCAAATATGTCTAAAATCTATTTAGTAGGAGGAATGAGAACACCTTTTGGTAGTTTTGGCGGATCACTTTCCCAAATAACCCCGGTGGATTTAGCAGTATCCTCCTCAAAAGAGGCCCTAAATAATCTAGGCATTAAGGCTGATAAAATTGATCATGTAATATTAGGAAACGTAGTTCCCTCATCCACAGATACTTTATATGGAGGTAGACATTTAGGTTTAAAGCTAGGAATACCTTTAAAAACACCAGGTGTAGTAATAAATAGACTTTGTGGCTCGGGTATAGAAGCAATTTTGTCGGCGTGTAGGTTAATTAAACTTAAGGAAGCAAATTGTGTTCTTGCTGCTGGTACAGAAAATATGTCCATGGTTCCTCATTTAACCTATGGTGGGAGATTTGGAACTAAATATGGCCCGCTTAAATCTGTGGATATGCTTCTTGATGCTTTAACAGACCAATATTCAAAGACTCCCATGGGAATAACGGCCGAAAATTTGGCAGAGAAATATAATATTTCCCGTGAAGAATGTGATGAGTATGCATTAAACTCCCATAAAAAAGTAGCAATGGCCTATGAAAAAAATTATCTTGAAGGGGAAATTGCCAAAATTCCTTTGAAAAAAAATGTTTTGGTTCAAGATGAACATTTCAGGGCGGATGTTTCTTTGGAAGCAATGAAAAAACTTCCTCCTACTTTTAAGGAAAATGGGAGAGTGACCGCCGCTTCTGCATCTGGAATTGTCGATGGAGCCGCCTCAGTTATCATTGCCTCCGAAGAATTTTGTGAAAAAGAAGGTATTACACCTTTAGCAGAAATAATTGATGGAAATGTGGTGGGAGTGGAACCTACCATTATGGGAATTGGCCCATCTCCCTCCATTAAATTGGTATTAGAAAAAAATAAATTAGCATTAGGTGATGTTGATCTTTTTGAAATAAATGAGGCATTTGCGGCCCAAACTTTGGCAGTTATTAAAGATTTATCACTTGATCCCGAAAAATTAAATATATGGGGAGGGGCGGTTGCAATTGGTCACCCTTTAGGAGCAACTGGTGTCAGAATTGCTTTAACTCTGGCGAGGCAATTAAGGGCCAAGAAATTAAATATGGGGATTGCATCTGCCTGTATAGGTGGAGGCCAGGGTATCTCGATAATGCTAAAGTCAGTGAAATAAAATGGAAGTGAAAAATAATATATTAAACTCTGAGGATTTTATTCATTTTAAAAAATGGATAGGGCCATACTGTTCCCCAGAAGGGAAATATTCCAAAGAGTTTGAAGAATTTTGGAGTCTATTTTTTAAGGGCGGGCAATCTTTATCTTCAATTCTTGAAAAATTTAAAAGGGTGAAAACCTCAGGAACCATTTCCACCTGGTTTTCTTTTATGTCCACCAAATTAATTTGCTACTCTTTTGTTTACAAGGAAATGTCCATTGGAGATTTATCCAAAGAGACAGGATTTCCCATCTCAAAAGTTGCCACAATTTTACGCAATTTTTTTGTGGAAACCTTTCCCTATTTGGAAAATTATTTTAATGAGGTTTTTCATTTAAATAGAAAAAGGAAAGACCTTTTATTTCAAGATTTGGTCGATGAAAAAAAATTTTCCAAAAATTTCCCCGGTGTTCAAGATGAAGATATAATGAAGGGATTAGATGTGGCATCCCTCCATGATTGGCCCATTTTGGTGAAAAGATATAAAAGAAAATATTTGCCCCAGCATTCTCTTACTAAAAAATTGGCACCTAGGAATTTTTTAAAAAAGAATTCAAAAATTTTTATTGAAGTTTTCTTTTTAGTCATCGGTGGAATTATTTTGATTAAGGGAACCGCTTTAATAAATAAATGGTATGAAAGAAAGCTCGCTGAAAAAATTAATATTTTTGAAATCCAGGGTCCAAAAATTAAAAATGATTTAAGTATTGGCAAGGATACGGCAGAAGCTCCAATAAGGGCAGATGCTCCGGTACAAAACCTAGATGAGATTGTTAAGAATGAAGAAAAAGAGGAATCCGCTTTTAATGAAGAATCCGATGTTGTTCTTACATCCTGGAAAACCTTGCCCAAAGATTTCGCTGTCACCAATAACGATAAATCGGACTATGAGGAAGAAACCAATACGGCAGCAAGAGATATCACCTCAGGAAATAAAAAAGTATACCGGGTGATAATGGAATCCATTAGTCCTGGAAAAACTAAAACAGAAATAGATAATCTGCTTTTAAAATATAAAGGTACTCAGGTGGATAGCGTTAAGCCCGGTACCTATGTTCCGGGCGGACTTTATTATAATGTCCTAATACCACAGGAAAAAATAAAAGAGTTTCTCTATAACGTAATGAATACAGATGAATCTACTTTATATGAGACTAGAACTAGATTGGAAAACCCTCCCGGTAAGGGAAGAGTTTTTATCTGGATTAAAGTTTTTTAAAATTCCTTATTAGAGCTAACTATTTCTAACCTAATTTTTAATTATTGCTTTTGATAAAATTAATTTTTCCTGGCTCTATAGTAAATTCTCTTTTTTTACCTGAATTTTTAACTACCAAAATTACATTTTCATTGCAATTTCTGGCATCGATTTCTAATGAATATTCATTACGGGAATCCCTAGGATTAGAAATTAGAGAGAGGGTGTTCTTTCCTACTGATAATTTTCTGATTCCATGTAGATCCAAGCGGTTTAGATCCCAATCAATTTTCTTATTTATGGGATCTAATGTGATGCCTATGATATTTTCAATAAGGAGGGTGATAGGTCCAAGTCCAGTCCAGCCGACAAAATCTTTTCTAGCTCCAGAATCATGGCGAAATCTTCCCTGTGAATCCTTGGTTGGGGCATAGGTTTCCCAAAGAGTTCCGGTTTCTTTAAAAACATCAACCAGGCCATCTAAGTATCTTTGGGAAAACATTCTTGCATCATCAGTAAATCCATTTGTTTCAAGGCCTTTTAAAGTCATAAAATTAGTAGGGGCCCAAACAGCGCCCATCCAGTAACCTCCTCCTGGGTCAAATTTAGGGTGATTTTTTGCTATTGAAGGAAATGGAAGATCCGTATTAAAGAATTCAGGGTCCTTTAATTTTTGAATCATTCTTTCAATTTGGATTTTACTTGGTATTTCAGCAATCATTGGCCAAAAAATTCCTATTTGCGCGACATTTTGTTTATTGCCTGATTCATTAAGATCCGAAAACATTCCGGTTTCCTCATTCCACATCCAATTACTAACTCTTTCGCTTATTGATTGGGCCAATTTTGAATAATGAATACTTTTTTCTGTTAACCCTAATTCGTTACAAATTTTAGAAAGGGATCGGTAGGCCAAAACCATCTGGGAAGACATATCCACCCAACCATGGGAGTTGGAGGTTTCAACTGGGATTGTATCCATTCCTGACCCATAGGGATTATTCCAATATAACCTATGGGGTGAGAATTGCGCCTTCATTTGGATTTCCAAATATTCCATATAATTTTCTATTGCAGGAAGGACCATTTGAAGTCTATTTTTATCCATTGCTATACGATAGTAATTCCACTCGGCCCAGGCAAAAAGTGGTGGGTTGATATAGTCTTTTTCTACTTTATAAAAATCCCTCGCATTTGATTCTTTTATTTCCCTCCAGATTGATCCATCATCATGTTGGCAAGCATAGAAATTATCAAGTGAGCTAATAAGGGAAATGTGAGGATAAAAATAATTAGCAAAAAACATCATAAAAATTGTATCCCACTGGAAAATATGAGGCCTAAAAGCTTCATCCAAAAATGTGGATACTAGTCCAGATTTTTTTTCTGGGTTCTTGATATGGGATGCAGCAATTTCCATTGCTTTCCAATACATCTTTATTAATTCCTTATCGTCGAGAACAGGTTCTGGCAGGACTCCTTTAAGCTCAGAATATGATGGAATCCTTGATGTGATTAATGTCTTTTTTGGAAAATAGCGACCTCTTTTATTGCCTAAAGGAGGACCAGAGGTAGAGGAAAGAGTGATGAAGGGGCCTTGAATTTTGGTAGAAATTTTTTTTATCTTTGGATCATTGGGGAAAATGTAACCTAGGTCCCATTCGACAGGTTCGCTTTCTCCTTGTGGCCAAACTTTTGCAAATATTTTTAAATTCTTATATTTAATCTTAAAGTTCAATTCAGAGGATTCTGAAAAGCCCTTATTTAATTCAACTAAAGTGATGGTTTTTAATCGTTTAGATTGGAAATTAATCTTTCCATTCTCAAAATTGATGAGTAATTTTTTCCATCCCTTTGAGGCTAGAGTAACTACGGTAGGTGAGACTCCTTTAAAATATAAATTTAACTCTTGGAAAACCCCTTCCTTTAAAGAATGTTCAAAGGGTTGAGATTTATTTTCTAAATCGAATGTTGTTTCTGGAAAAATCTCTGCATTTGCAATGTTGATAAATAAACAAAAGAAAAGAAAAATATTTTTCATGGATGTACCCCATAGTAGTTCGAAGAGATAATAAATCGGGTTAACTACCTATTTACGCTATTTTAAAAATTCTAAAATACTTATTTAAAATTATCTACATGGAGGAATCAGAAATCGAAAAAAGCGTCTTAAGCTTCCTTAAAAGTTTGTGAGTTTTTCCCAAATAATACCATTGTCTAAAAAATCCAATAAACATAGCTGCCATAAATCCATAAACTAAACCTGAGTGAATTGGCTTTGAGACCATACCTGTGTCATATGCACCACCAAGTAAAAATGCGAGCATTCCTAAAATTAGCATCAGCATTGTCCAAGGAATGGTTTGTCTTTTGGAGACAGTAGACTCATGAACAAACTGCTCAACTTTTTTTAAATATGGTTGGATATCCTCAGGAGGATTATCAAATAATTCTTTGAGATTGGTTTTACTTTTTAAAATTATATCCACATTATTAACTAGACGCGAAACGCCAATAAAATAAAACATCACGAACGCCTGCGCAAAAATTGTAAAAAGAAAAGAAGCAATGGCCATTTGGATATGTGAAAAAGAAAATGTAACAACATGAGCACCAATTAACGCTGTAAGCGAAATTGTTCCAACCATTATTAAAATTAGGGTTCGCAAAAGATAGGCCATAATTATTGTCATTCCCACTTAGTTTTGTTAGCTTTCGCGCACAAATTAAAACAACGTAAATGGAAAGGCCAAAGAAAATATTAGACAATCCTATTTTGGGCAGTCTGGTGCTCCCAATTGCTATCATTCTGGTAGCCGCTCTTATTATATTTGGGGCCTCTAAACTTCTTTTCTCAGAGAGATCCTATAAAGACTTAGTCTATGAAATGAGATCTAAAACCTTTGGGAATAGGTGGGTGGCTGCTTTTGAGCTCTCCAAAGTTTTTGCAAGTTCAAAAATTCCTCAAGAAGAAATACCAGGTTTAGTGGTAGAGTTATCAGAAATTTATAAGGGATCCCAAGATTCTCGAACCAGAGATTTTTTGGTAGTCGCCATAGGGACCTTAAAATCTGAGACTTCTCTGCCCTTTTTTGCTTCTGTCCTAGAAACTGAAAAAGATCCAAATATTCTTTTTCATACAATTGTTGCAATTGGTAATATGCCCAAAGGGATTAATTTTGATTTTGGGAAAATTATAAAATTCTTTGACTCCGACGATATCGCTCTACGTCAGGCGGCTATTTTGACCCTAGCTTCCCATAAAGTTATCGAAGCTTATCCTAAAATTGAAGGATTTTTACTTTCCAGCGAGCCTTCACTTAAATTTGCATCCGCTATAGCGCTAATAAATGATAAAAATCAAAAAGCAATTCCTGTTTTAAAAGAAGTGTTAAGACTAAAAGAACAAAAGGGTTTCACTTCCGAACAAATAGTTGGCCTTAAAATTAATGCAATACAAGAATTGGAAAAAGTTAAGTGGATCGAATTTAAAAATGAAATGGAAGAATTATCTAAAAATGATTCAAATTTGATGGTAAAAGCAAAAGCACTGGAGTTTTTAAAGCAGTTGAATAATTGATTGAATAAAATCATAATTGGCTTTTATTCCAGTTAAATGAAAAAAGGCGCCAAAGTATTATGAGTGACGAAAAAGATACGACTATAAATCGAAGGGAATTTTTTAGCTATTTAACCGTTGGTTGGGTAGCATTCACCGCTGCTATCGCCGGATTTTTAGGTCTGGCCTTTAGATTTACCTTTCCAAACGTTAACTTTGAGCCAGAAATGGATTTTTTGGCGGGTGGGCCACAGGATTATGATAGCGGAGTTGATGAAAGGTGGAAAAAAAAATATGGAGTTTGGATGGTTAAGATGGAAGGAAGATTATTTGCCCTTTCAAATATCTGTACTCACTTAGGATGTATCCCAAATTGGCTACCTGCTGAAAAGAAATTTAAATGTCCTTGTCATGGGTCCGGTTATTATATGAATGGAATTAATTTTGAAGGACCGGCCCCCAGACCTCTTGAGAGATATAAAATAAATTTAAATGCCGAAGGTTTGGTAAAAGTTGATAAGACAAAAGTTTTTCGGCAAGAAAAAGGTGAGTGGGATAACCCAGATTCATTTTTGAAGGTGTAAATATATGTTTAGAAACGGAATTGAGGGCCTGGCCCAAAAAGTAAGAGAAACTCAAATTTGGAAATCCATCTTTCGTCATGGACCGCCAGATAATGCCAGAAATAGGGCTGCGGTTGTTGCAGGAAACGTTTTTTTGCATCTACACCCAATTAAACTTAAAAGATCTGGTGTCCAATTAGGTTATACCTGGTGCATGGGTGGATTAACCTTTTTTATTTTTCTTGCATTAACCGTTACTGGTGTCCTTTTAATGTTTTATTACAGGCCAACAGCTGAATACGCATTTAATGATATTGTTGCGTTAAGGGAGCACGTACCACTTGGAATCATGAGAGAGATTCATCGTTGGGGAGCCCATGCAATGGTTATTACCGTTTGGCTCCACATGTTTAGAGTTTTTATGACGGGTTCCTATAAACCACCTAGAGAATTTAACTGGGGAGTTGGAGTTATACTTTTAGTTTTAACATTACTTCTTTCCTTCACGGGATATCTTCTTCCATGGGATCAGCTTGCCATTTGGGCGATCACAGTTGGTTCTAACATGGCAAAAGCAACTCCACTATTAGGGCATGGAGGTCCAGGTGCGGCTCTTGCTCAAATTGGGGACTTTGTAATGGTTTCTGATAAAAACGACGTAAGGTTTCAATTGTTGTCGGGTCGTTTTGTTGGAGAGCCTGCACTACTTAGATTTTATATCCTCCATTGTGTCTTCATTCCGCTAGTAGTTGGAGTTTTAATTGCGATTCATTTTTGGAGAGTAAGGAAAGATGGTGGGATTTCCGCACCACTTTAATATAGAAGGAATTTAATATGCTTCGAGAAATGGTTAATTATTGGGCAGAACCTATTAGATCTTTTCCTATTGCCACCATTTTATTTTATTTAATGCTTAAAAATTATAGGTTTGTAGGAACCAAAAAATTTGCCGGGTTATTTTTGCTAATAATGATACCGGTTGTGATTTGGTTTGCAGCCGATCCAAATTTTTTCTCTATTCTTATAACACCTGATAACGTTCCCATATCTATCCTTATAGTATTGGTTACTTTCTTCACCTGGTTCTCGATTTATAGGGCAACCTTAAACGATGATCGACATGATTTGGGTGAAGGCCCAATTGAAGGGACTCCAGAAAATAGGGAAAAAGTTTGGTGTTGGCCAAACCTAGTTTATATCGAATTATTTGCCATTATAGCGACAACTGTTTTCCTTATCGTTTGGGCAATTATATTTAAAGCACCTTTGGAAGAACCCTCAAATCCTACTTGGGCACCAAACCCAGCAAAAGCACCTTGGTACTTTTTGGGCCTTCAGGAAATGCTTGTTTATTTTGATCCTTGGATGGCCGGTGTAGTTATCCCGGGAATCATTATAGTTGGACTTTTGGCCATTCCATATATTGATACTAATCCCAAAGGGAATGGTTACTTCACAATAAAAGAAAGACCTATGGCAATGGGATTATTTCTTTACGGATGGATGGTTCTTTGGGTTTTCCTAATTATCATTGGTGTTTTTATGAGAGGTCCAAATTGGACTTTCTATGGACCCTTCGAATATTGGGATCTCCATAAGGTGGTCGCTGCATTCAATATTAATCTTTCCGAATTCTTCTGGGTAAAGGGGCTTAATATGCCTTTACCAAAAAATATTTTTTTAAGAGAAATTGTGGGAATCGTACTAGTCCTTTCCTATTTACTAATTCCCGGGTTTTTATTTGCTAGATCAGAAAAAGGCAAGGCCATAATAGAAAAAATAGGAATGATCAGATACAGATTATTGGTTTTCCTAGTTTTAACTATGGGATTATTGCCAATTAAAATGATTTTAAGATGGCTTTTCAGCTTGAAATATCTGATCAACATGCCGGAATTTGAATTTAATTTATAAAAAGGGTTTTTAAGATGACGGAAAAACATGAGCCAGGAATGGCCTATGATATGAAAAAACTTAACAAGGTATTTGCTTTCCTTTCTGTCCTTCTTTTAATGACAGTAGGCTGGGTTTTTCTAGATGACTATCTGAGACCCTGGAAGAAAGTTCAGATTGAAGCGGAGGCAATTAAACGAAAAAAAATCCAAGAAAAAATTGATGAGGAAAATAAAAAGATAAATAAAGAGCAGCTTGAAAAACTGGAAAAAGATTTAGAAACCTACAAAGCCGATTTGGAGAAATCCTCTGAAAAGTTAAAAGTTTTAGAAAAAGAAATTGCCATTATAAAAGGAAATATCAAAGCAGAAGAAATCGTAAATGGGGTTTTAAATGCCAACTTAACAGAAGTTACTTACAAATACGAAATAGCCCATAGCAGTCATAAACCAGAGGCTTCTGAACTCTTTTCAAATATGAAAGAGTTACAGAAACAATTTGCAGAATCTGTTAATAGAAAAAAAGAATTAAACAATCAATTGGCCGCAAAAAACGCTGAATTAGGGACCCAAACAAAGTCAGTAGATGATACAAAAGTATCTATAGAGAAAATAATTGGCGCCAAAGATAGATTAGTTGCTTCTTTTGACAAGGCAAGGACCTATGAAGATAAAATTTGGCTGCTAAGAAATGCTCCAATAATTGATTATCTGGATCCAACCTTAAAAATTCACCAAATTGTCGTTAATAATATTAAAGATGATAGATACTTTGTTCAAATTCCAAAAGTGGACAGATGTATTACTTGTCACACATTTATCGATCAGAAAGGTTATGAGGAACAGCCAAATCCATATAAGACACACCCAAAATTAGATCTAATGGTGGGAATGGATTCAAAACACCCGATGAAGACTTTTGGTTGTACGGGTTGTCACCAAGGAGAAGGGCATAGGGTAATTGATTTTAATGCCGCAGCTCATACTCCAAACAATGAGAAACAAGAAAAAGAATGGCATGAAAAATATGGATGGCATGAGGCCCACAAAGTTGCACAACCCATGTTCAGGTTAAAAGACACAGAAGCCGCATGTATAAAATGTCACGAGGGAGTTGATTTTATCCCCCAAGGTAGTGTGGTTAATGATGGAATTAGAAATATTGAGAGATTTGGATGTTATGGCTGCCATAAAATTAAAGGTTTTGAGGAAAGAAGAAAGCCAGCTCCTTCACTTTTAAAAGTTGCAGGCAAATTGGATAAAGAATTTTTCAAAAACTGGATTTGGTCGCCTAAAAACTTTAACAAGCATTCTAGAATGCCAACTTTTTTTGGCCAGGACAACAATTCAAAACCTGAGTTTATGAAGAAAAATATCGCAGAAGTTAATGCGATGGCCGAATTTATTTATTCCATTTCGGAAAATTATAAACCTAAATATTCTTATGAAAAGGGCAGCGAGGAAAATGGTAAAAAATTAATTTCCGAAATTGGCTGTCTTGGCTGTCATGGTGTGGAAGGGCTAGAAGAAAAATCCGATAAAGTTAATGCCTATGCTGGACCTTATTTGGCAGGGACCGGATCTAAAATTAAAGACCCTGATTTCCTAGCAACCTGGTTGATGGAGCCTTCACATTATTCTCCAGAGACCATTATGCCATCCATGAGACTTTCCAAAAAAGAAGCAAACGATATCACCGCGTATTTGATGTCGCTTAAAAACAAAAATTTCGAGAGTTTAAAATTCAAACCTCTTGATCCAAAGGTAAGAGACGAGGTTTTATTTGATTATTTCGTGGCATTTGACACCGAAGAGGGCGCCAAAAAGGCTATTGAAAAAATGAGCGATCAAGAAAGGACGATGGAACTTGGAAAAAGATCTGTTGGTAAATATGGATGCTATGGTTGTCACCATATAGCTGGATTTGAAAATTCTATGCCAATTGGTCCTGAACTTTCCGAGGAGGGTTCCAAGCCGATAACTCAATTTATGTTTAGTCATGAGCATGTTCCTCAAACAAGGCATGATTGGTTAACTGCCCATCTTTTAAATCCAAGAAGATGGAATAATGGAATTGATGTTGCCTACAAAGATCTTTTAAGAATGCCCAATTTTTATATGACGAAAAAGCAGGCGGAAAGTATCGTAACCGTACTTCTGGGTATGGTTTCAGATAAGGTCCCTTTTGAAGGTATGAAAAATCTTTCTGCAAACGAAAAGTTTTATCAGAAAGGTTATAAGGTTATGAATAAATTCAACTGTATTGGATGTCACCAAATCGATGGCCAATTCGGAGATATTTTGCATGCCTTTGAAGATGATATAAACCAAGGTCCTCCGCTACTGGTAAACGAAGGTCACCGAGTCCTTTCAAATTGGCTTTTTGATTTCTTGGATAATGTTCATACCATTAGACCTTGGGTTAAGGTGCGAATGCCTTCATTTAATTTTACCAATGAGGAGAAAAATTTGATTATTGCAGGATTTGCTGCCAAGGCTAATCAGGCAATGTTCGAAGAAAATGAAAAAGTGATTTGGGAAAAAGGCGAAAGGGAAGGAGCCGTTAAACTTTTTAATCAATTGGCCTGTACCAGCTGCCATTCCATAGGATTTACCAAGACCGATCCTCTGGCACCAGATCTTCATAAATCAAGTAAGAGATTAAGATTATCATGGATTAAAAAATGGTTACATAATCCTCAAGCAATCATGCCACAAACAACCATGCCGGCTTTCTGGGATGGTGGACCAGCCGATCCAGAAGTATTAGATGGAGACGTTGAAAAACAAATAAACGCAGTTGCAAAATATGTAATCGAGTTAGGTCAAAAAGGAAAATAATATGGGAGCACATGCAGGACCTGTAAAAGATTTAGTCTATCCAAATAACAGGGAATTTGGTTACGCCAGTCCTGGAAAAATCGCAATGTGGATTTTTCTGGTTACAGATGCCATGGCCTTTTCTGGATTTTTGATTGCTTATGCGGTTCTAAGGGCAATAAAAGCGTGGCCTTCGCCAACTGAAGCTCTTGGCGGTGTTGGTTTATCCGGGTTTATGACCTTTCTTCTTATTTGTAGCTCTGTTTCTATGGTTCTTTCTATCGATGCCTGTAAAATGGGAAATCGGGAAAAAATGCTTAAATGGCTTTTGTTAACAATTTTAGGAGGAATATCATTTTTATGCCTTCAGGCCTATGAGTACACCCATCTGATCCATGGTCTTCATATGACCTTACATGGATTTTCTTATAAGGGAATTTTTTATCCTCACTTTGGTTCTACCTTTTTTGCTGTAACAGGATTTCACGGACTCCATGTTCTTTCCGGAGTTTTATACCTTATTATGATGTATAAAATGGGAAATGAAGGAAGATTTGACCACGGTAATTATAATCAATTAGAAATAGCGGGATTATTTTGGCACTTTGTTGATTTGGTTTGGATTTTGGTATTTACCTTTATCTATCTTTTATGAAAAATCTCCTTTTAATTTTTATTTTGATTTTTTCCTCAGCAAGCTTTGCTTGCCCTGGATGTATGAGTTCAACAAAATCATCTGGCCAAGATTATACCACTATGATTTTGGCAGTTTTTGTTGCCCTAACATATTTTCCACTTTTTTATCTTTTTAAAACGATTATTAAATACAAAAATATCAATGGAAGGAAAACCCATTGATCGCCCTCGACCAAATTCCGCAGTTAAATGCATTCCTTAATTTTGCCGCGACTATTTGTTTAATTTCGGGATATATAGGTATTAAAAATAAAAAAATACTAATGCATAAAATCCTAATGGGTACAGCATTTGTTTTTTCGGCCCTTTTTCTAGGCTTTTATCTTTACTACCATGCCCATGTCGGATCCAAACCCTTCCCGGATTTGGGTTTTATCAAAACAATTTATTTGATTATCTTAATCCCTCATATAATTTTGGCAGCATTAATGGTCCCTTTTATTTTTGCAACTTTTTATTTTGCCCTCAGGGGGAATTTTATTAAGCATAAAAAAATTGCCAAAATTACCCTTCCCATTTGGCTTTATGTCTCTTTTACCGGAATCCTGATTTATTTGATGCTCTATAAGTGGTTTGTCACCGCTTAAAAATCTCTGTTAAAATAATTGGGTGAATATAGAAGAAATCGCACAAGGATTAGATACAGCAAGAATTACATGCAAACCTATTCCTGCCCCCACCTTGGATATTAAGACCGCTGAGAAAATTTTAAAGGAAGGAATTAATCTTAGAATACTTAAGGGTGAAAAGATCACAGGACTGATATTGCAGGAAGGAAATTATTTTTCATTTCTTACTAACCAAATGAATTTATTTCCCGGATCCAAATTTTTATTAAAGGATTGTATCGCCCCTAAAGTTTCCGCCCATTTTGTTTATTATATTGATTCTCCAATTAAAGGCGATAATAGTTTTGAAAAAATAATGGAAGCTACCTCCTCTGTTGGTATGGCCCTTACTGTTTCTGATTCTAGATTTGTGAAAGAAGGGAAAAATTCAATCGAGGAGAAAATGGCGGATAACTTTTTCTCTTCTTATTATTTTTTAGGAATACGCCGGCTGGATATCAGAGAAATGAGGGACCGAGTGGTTCGTATTGGTTTATTTTTTAACAAAGAAAAAAAAATCGACATGGAAATATTGGAATTGGTTCAAGGATTATCAAATCTTAAAAACTATAGGAACCTGGAGCTAAAATCCTCCTCAATTTTATTGTCTCCATCCTTATTTGAACCAATCCTTCTTGAATCAAATTCAGATATTTCACTGAAAGTAGATTATTTTGGACAAACAGTTTTTAGAGTTATCTAAGATTTGCGCTACGAGTAATTAACCAAAATGACTTTTTTATTTATCCTCAAGACTAATGCACCATAAAAATTGTTAAATTAGATACTTTGGGTTAAACACTTCTCAAATTTTTTTTGAGTGCAAAAAATGTTAATTCGACGCATTAGTCTTGCCGCAATCATACTGACTTTCCTTTTAATCCTTTTGGGTGGATTAGTACATAACACTGGTTCCTCCCTTGCTTGTCCTGATTGGCCACTCTGTTTCGGACAAGTTTTTCCTAAGATGGAAGGTGGTGTATTGGTAGAACATTCACATCGTCTTTTGGCGTCATTAATCGGACTTTTAACCATTGGTTTAGTTTTTTTTGGAAGAAAAACTGAAGTTTCAAAAATTACTCAATTTGCTTTTATCATGGTGGTTTTCCAAGGATTGTTAGGAGGAATCACGGTAATTTTAAAACTTCCTACTTTGGTTTCAACTACCCATTTAGCAATCTCCCAAATATTTTTTGGAACCCTCCTACTAATATTTCATAAGACCGGTAGTCAAAAAAAATTAAGTGATCTATCAAACTGGAATTTTTCTTTAAGACCTCTAATACTTATCAATCTTATTTTGGTTTATTTACAAACCCTTCTAGGGGCTTTTTTAAGACATTCGGGGGCCGGAGCTTCCTGTGGATTCGGATTTTCAAACGCATTTTTATGTATGGAGGGAATTTTTCCTGGCAACGGTCCTGCCCAACTGCATGTTCTTCATCGATACTTTGCTGTGGTTGTTGCATTATTCACACTTCATGTTTGTGGAAAAACTATTAAAATATTTTCTAGAAATAATGTTAAGACAACTCTTCCTTGGGCCACCATATTGGCACTCACCATTCAAGTTATTTTAGGAATATCAACAATTACTTTTAATATGGCGGTAATCCCTACTACCATGCATCTTGGTTTTGCTTCCCTTTTGCTGGCCCTTATTTGGAAACAATACCTAATGGTCAGAGATATCCAGGGTGAAATAAAATTCACCCCCTTTGAAAATTATCTAGATTTGACCAAACCCAGACTTACTATGTTAGTGATTTTTTCTGCCTTGGTGGGATTAATACTTTCTCCGGTTCACCTAGGATTTTTAAAGGCAGTATTGGCCATTTTTTCCATAACTCTGTTAGTTGCTTCCGCGGCGGCATTAAATTGTTATTTGGAAAAGGATGTTGATGGGAAGATGGAAAGAACAAAAAATCGAAGCCTTCCCGCAAATAGGATCGAATCCAAAAAAGCATTGATTTTTGGTCTTGCCCTTATGCTCATTTCATTAACTTTAATTTTCTCTTTTCTAAATACACTAACCGGACTTTTAGGGATTCTTTCAGTAGTAGTTTATTTATTTATTTACACCCCTCTTAAACAAAAAACTGAGTGGGCAGTCCTCATTGGTGCAATACCTGGTGCGATACCTCCACTTATGGGATATACCAGCGCGAGTGGTGTTATTGATAATTTTTCATTAAGCCTCTTTGGAATTTTGTTTATCTGGCAAATTCCTCATTTCTTGGCCATTTCCATAACCTATGACAAGGATTATGAAGCGGGCAAAATAAAAGTATTTCCCAATACTCGAGGAATTGAATTTACCAACAGGTTAATTTTAAAATTTTCCTTTCTAATGCTTTATGTCGCGTTGACTCCATGGTTTTTAAAACATGCGTCTGATGGATATAGGAATGCAGCAATTGGATTAAGCGGCATATTAGTTTATCTGGCAATTAAGGGAAGGTTTGTTTTAGGAAATGAATTATTAACTAGAAAATGGGCCAGGACATATTTTTTAGGAACTATTTTTTATATTCCTTTTCTCCTTGCTGCATTAGTATTTTTTAAATAGGAAAATGACGCCAATCTGGCTATAATGGCCAGTACTTTTACCCGGTTTTTAATTTTAGAAGGAAGAGAGATGAAGTGGATATTTTATCACCTGGGTTTTCTATTTTTAACACCCGTTATGGCACAGGAGCATGTTGCTAAAACCACATTTGGTTTTTGGGATGCTTTTAAAATGCCAGAATCCATTGAGGAGAATACTCACCTAATTGATTGGTTATTCAATTACACCACTCTAATGATAACTTTCTTTTTTGTTTTGGTGGTGGCCGGTCTTGTTGGTTTTTCTTATCTTTATAATCGAAAAAGACATCCAATAGCCTATTACACCTACGGAAATAAAAAAGCTCAAATTGTTTTTGCCACCATCATAGGTATTGCCGTGTTCTTTGGAATTGATTTAAACATTGTTCGAATTTCCAATGAAGATTTCACCAAAGTTTTTATAAATTGGCCTGATGAGACCAAAGAAGAAGTGTTAAAAGTTGAAGTGCTTGCACAGCAATGGATGTGGAAATTTCGACTGGCCGGAAAAGACGGCGTTTTCAACACAGAAGATGATGTAGTGACCATTAATGACTTGAGAGTTCCAACGGGAAAGAAAATTGTTTTCCAGTTAACCTCCAAAGATGTTATTCATTCATTTTTCCTTCCTAATGCTCGAAGAAAAGTGGATGCAATCCCAGGAAGGATCACACGAATTTGGTTCAAATTTAACAAAGTTGGAACTTGGAACATCGCTTGTGCCGAAATGTGTGGCACTCACCATTATATGATGAAGGGATACCTCACTACTTATTCAAATGAAGATTTTAATTATTGGTTAAAACAAGCGGAAAACCATTCTCTGGCAGAAAATGATAGAGGGAACCAAGATATTTATTGGGGATGGAACTGGAATTAGTCTAGGGAGATTTTAAAATGGCATTTTTTGAACAACATATCCACGATGCACCTACCACATTTCTTAAAAAATATATTTTTTCAACAGACCATAAGGTCATTGGAAAACAGTTTCTTTGGATGGGAATTTTCTTCCTTGGTGTAGGAGGATTAATGGCCCTTATGATTAGGTGGACATTGGCATTCAATGGACAACCTTTTCCTCTAATTGGACAATTTTTATTTCCGGAAACAAATGGAGTTATTCCTCCAGATACTTATGCCATGCTTTTTACCATGCATGGGACCATCATGATCTTTTATGCAATCACTCCTATTTTAATTGGAGCCTTTGGAAACTTTTTGATTCCTCTTCAATTAGGCGCAAGGGATATGGCCTTCCCTTTTATGAATATGGCCTCATTTTGGATTTCCTTTGCCTCCGGAATTATTTTGTTGATGGGGCTTTTTACCCCACTAGGAGCAGCTGCAGGAGGTTGGACATCTTATCCAACACTTTCAACGTTAATTGGTGATCCAGGACAGGGGCAAACCCTATGGACTGTGGCCATCTTTATGTTGGGGGTTGGTTCTACTCTTGGAGCAATTAACTATATAACCACAATTATTACATTAAGAGCACCTGGAATGGGGTATTTTGATATGCCTCTTTCCATTTGGGGACTCTTTATGACAGCCGTTCTAAACGCAGTTTTTCTTCCAGTTTTAGGAGCAGGCTGTTTACTACTATTATTTGATCGATTATTTGGAACAACCTTTTTCTTAGCGGGAGCAATTGCAACCAATGGAACCGGTGATCCGGTCCTTTTCCAACATGTGTTCTGGATATTTGGTCACCCTGAAGTTTATATTTTAATTCTTCCGGCTTGGGGTTTCGTATCGGATTTATTATCATTTTTTGCCAGAAAACCAGCTTTTGGTGCCAAGACCACCGCACTTTGCATGATAACCATAACCGTTCTTTCTACCGTGGTTTATGGCCATCATATGTTTACCACTCAGATGAGTCCGCTTTTAACACAAACTTTTATGACCCTTACCATGACCATATCAATTCCCTCTGCAATTTTTTTCACCAATTGGTTGGGAACAATTTGGAAGGGATCTATTCGTTTTGATTCACCAATGCTTTTTGCCTTAGGAGTAGTTTTTGTTTTTGGTCTAGGGGGCCTTACCGGTCTTTATCTTGGTACTGTAACCACCGACCTTTATTTGCATGATACTTATTTTGTCGTAGGACATTTCCACTACACCATGGCCGCATCGGTTTTGCTTGGTGGTTTTGCTGCCGTTTATTTTTGGATGCCAAAGATGTTTGGAGTGAAAATGAACGAATGCTTGGCCAAATGGCATTTTTGGCTAACCTTGATCGGCCTTAATGGTATTTTTATGGGAATGATGATTGTGGGAAGGGCCGGAATGCATCGAAGGCTATATAACCCTTTTGTTTATGAGTTTATGCAAAACCTTATCCCTATGAACTTGTTTATCACTTATTCAGCGTTTTTAATGGGATTTGCCCAATTGATTTTTGTCTATAACTTTATCGCAACATTGATAAAGGGAGAAAAAACTGGTGATAATCCGTGGGAAGTAGGAACTTTGGAATGGACCATTCCTTCCCCTGCTCCTCATTATAATTTTAAAGATATTCCTGTAGTAAGATG
Source organism: uncultured Bacteriovoracaceae bacterium (assembly GCA_964400895.1). Taxonomy (GTDB): domain Bacteria; phylum Bdellovibrionota; class Bacteriovoracia; order Bacteriovoracales; family Bacteriovoracaceae; genus CAYNWL01. The sequence goes on along the minus strand of CAYNWL010000002.1, from coordinate 3,654 downwards.
CGGACCACACGAATTTGGAAACCCTAATCTTTCATCAGGAAGAGACTTTCAGTATCAGACTGAGGAATTGGTAAAGGTTTAAAGGGAAATGGCTGCCACTCAAATAGAAATTTTGGAAGGAGAAAAGATCACCGCTTCCATTGGAACAATGGTGGCGATGGTTTCTTTTGCAATGCTTTTTGCATCTCTCTTTTTAGGATTTGCCATTTATAGACTTAATAGTCCTGTATGGCCGCCGATGGGAATAACCAAACCTGGATTATTTTTTCCTTTATTAAGTACAGTAGTTATTGTGACTTCCAGTTTTTTTATTGAGAAATTTAATAGAGGTCTTAGAAAAATTGATTTTTTTATTTCCCTAACCCTGGGAGTTTTATTTCTGACGGCTCAATTATATTTGTGGAAAGACCTGCACCAAGGTGGTCTTTATGCTAGCTCAGGAATCTATGGATCCCTTATCTATACTTTTACCTGGATTCACGCCGGACATATTGTACTTGGCTTAGTTTTTTTGTTTTTATTATCCCCTCTGGTTATTAGAGGTGAATTTACTAATAAAAATATTTTAAAAATTAATAGTGTGACAAAATTTTGGCATTTTTTGGCCATAGTTTGGTTACTAATGCTTTTTTTCCTTTTTATTTTTTGAGGATTCTATATGTATAAAGTGTTGTCTGCCGTTTTTCTTTTAACCCTTCTTGTTGCATGTAGCGATCATACTTTTTTGGAAGATAAGATATTTGCAGGTGGTGTGGTAGCTAAAAAAGAGGATTTAAATTCGGGAAAGGTTCTTTATACAGAATATTGCATGGCATGCCATGGAGTAAAAGGGGATGGAAATGGAGTGGCCGCTAAGGGATTAGCAGTTCCTCCAAGAGATTTTACCAAAGGTATATTTAAGTTTGGTAAAGTAGTTTCAGGTGAACTAGTACCCGATGCCCATTTAATCCATATTATAAAAACCGGCCTGCCTGGTACAGGAATGCTCCCCTGGGAAGTAAGTGAAAAACAGGCTTCCAATATCGTCCAATATATAAAAACCTTTGCACCAAAAGTCTGGGAAGGGGCCGATAAAAAATTAGGCGCTGAAATTATCCCAACAAAAGATCCATTTGGAGAAGCTTATAAAGAATCTGCAATTGAAAGAGGTAGGGTTGTCTATCACTTGGTGGCCAATTGCCAATCTTGTCATATGGCCTATGCCACTCATGATGAGCTAGATCAAATGTCTATTAAGGCCAATGGTAAAAAATTCGATGGATTTGATCCTTCAATATACCAAATCAAACCACAAGAAGGGGAGATGGCAGCAAAAAATCTACCTCCAGATTTTACCTGGCATATTGTTAGATCGGCCCAGACTGTTGAAGAACTTTGGGTGAGAATCGCTTCAGGGGTAGGCGGAACAACCATGCCATCTTGGAAGGGAACTATTGAGGATAATGATATTTGGGCCGTCGCCTATTATGTTAAATCATTAATGGATTTGAAAGATACCCAGGAGAGGAAGGTATTAATTAATAGGATAGAAAATTCATTATGAGTAATTCCAAGACAATAGGTTTTATAAGAAACCATTCTTTTATCCAAAAAATGGTACTATCCAAGACTTTCTGGTTTGCCTTGGTTATGTTTGGATTTTCCTACCCAATATATAGGTCCATGAATAGGGTTCTTCCTCCAGATCTACCAGGGTTATTTAAAATTCCTCAATTTGAACTTACTAATGAATTTGATAAACCATTTGGGTCAAAGGATCTGATGGGAAAAGTTTATTTGGCAAACTTTATTTTCACTTCATGCCCGTCTTCATGTCCTCTTACAATGAAGAAGACCCAGATAATCCAAAAAAGGTTAAGGGGACTTGGAACAAAGGTAGCAATTATTTCACTAACTGTAGACCCGGAAACGGATACGCCTTTTGTTTTAAATAAATTTGCAAGAGAATATAAAGCGAACCCTTTTGTTTGGACTTTTTTGACTGGATCTAAACCTAAGATAAAAGAACTTTTAGTAAACGGATTTAAAGTGGCAGTAGGGGAGAAAGATTCAAATATGATGGATATCGCCCATAGTGATAAAATAATCCTAGTTGATGGTTTGGGGATGGCGAGGGGAATTTATTCAACAGATAAACAAAGTGTCGATCAGATGATGATTGATGTGGGAATTTTAGTTAATAAAAAATAAGCAGGAGTGAGTTGATGAGTGGAGAAATATATAAAGGACATGCGAAAGAATACATAATTGTTTTTGCCATCTTAACGGTATTAACAGTTGTAGAGCTCTATATCCCAGGACTTAAGAATGTGGCCCACTTTACAAAAGGGGTTTTATTGACAGTTCTAGCCTGTGGGAAGGCCTTTTTTGTTGCCTATTTTTTCATGCACCTAAAGGAAGAAAAACCTTGGCTAAAATTTATTGCGGCCATACCCCTTTCAGCAGCTTTATTTGCCTACGTTTTGGTTTTGGAAGGAATTTATCGTTAAACTTTTAAAGAGTATTTAAGGAAATAAAAAATGAGCGATCCAATAAAATCATCAGTTGTTCATCCAGATATAATCAGATCTCCTAAAGAGCAATTTTCGCTGCCAACATATAAGGGAATAATTCCTTTTCTAGTTATCGTCTTCTTTATAATTAAAACCTTTATTTACATCAAAGATCCAAAGAGAGACGGAAAATAAATTTATTTTTTATCCTTTATAGAAAAAGAAATTATTTCTTCACCAAGATTTATCTTATTTAAAAAATCAATTCCCGAAACAACTTGCCCAATCACTGTATTTTTCCCATCCAGGTGAGGAAGTGCTGTTAAGGCAAAATAAATTTGAGAATCAGCACTATCATTTTCTTTTCCTCTAGCAAGGGCCACTGTTCCCTTAATATGGGGAATATTATTAAATTCAGCAGGGAGATTTATTCCAGAACCACCGACTCCTGTCCCCGTAGGATCGCCTGTTTGGATTATAAAATTGGGGATTACTCTGTGAAAAGTAAGACCATTATAAAACCCCATCGAAATTAGATCCAAAATCCTTGTTACCGAATTAGGAGCTTCCCTAGGGAAAAATTTTATTTCAATTTCTCCATGGACCGTTTTTAAAATGGCAGAAATATGAGTGAGTCCGTTTTTATCTACCCTTAATTTTTTTGCATAATAAGGGCTTTGGGAAAGTTCTAAATTTTTATTTTGGGAGATTTTACTTTTAGTACATCCAAAATTTATTAAAATAATAAAGAGGGTCAAAAATATATTTGATTTGTTAATGTAAAGAATTCCCAATTTTTTGGTCTCCAAACCCATGCTAAGTGCTTATTTTTACATAATTTTCCCAAAAAATTAAAAAAAAGAAAATTTTTTTGAAAAAAAATAAAAAGTTCCAAAATATTGTTGACTTAGAGATTACGTTTCCTTAGTATGCACCTTACGCAAATTTATCCGAAACTTAATTGTTTGGACCAAAAAGAGTCTAATTTAGACACGATTTGCAATAAAAATTAATAAGGAAAAAAAGTTAAATAAAAAGTTTTCCGTTAAAAGAGGCTTTTTATTTTTAACTAAGATGAGAAAGGACCATATAGAAATTAGGTCCGATGTAAGTAGATGAGATCGAAAGATCTTTGTCGGACGCCATATTTATTTATGGAAAT
>CAYNWL010000001.1:498413-549069 GCA_964400895.1 uncultured Bacteriovoracaceae bacterium | reverse complement strand
GGTAATGCAATATATTTGGGTTTTTTTCATTCCATATCGGCCTTTTGTAATGCCGGTTTTTCAATCTTTGATAATAGTATAGTAAATTACAATACTACACCACTTATTCATGGGACAATCTCAATTCTGATTATTTTAGGGGGTATTGGATTTATTGTCCTAAAAGAATGTTGGGAAGCGATAAGGGAGAAAAAACCCTTTTATAAGTTTTCTCTGCATTCCAAAATAGTTCTTCTAACCACTTTCTACTTACTATTAAGTGGAACCGTTTTTATTTTTTTCAGCGAATACCTAAATACTTTGGAAGGCTATACCGTTTGGGAAAAATTACAAATCTCTTTTTTCCAAAGCGCCACCTTAAGGACCGCTGGCTTTAACAGCATTCCTCTTACAAATTTACAAACTCAAAGTATTTTTATGTGTATTATTTTAATGGCCATTGGAGGTAGCCCGGGATCAACTGCCGGTGGTATCAAGACTACCAACTTTGCCATATTATTAGAGGCCATTCGCACAACCTTAAGGGGACGGCGGCAGGCCCATATGTTTGACAGAGTTTTGGCCCCAAAGGATGTGATAAAGGCCGTCTCCCTCGTTTTCCTTTATGGATTTTTGGCCAGTATTTTTCTACTGATTTTTGTATCAATCGAAAGCAAAATAAGTTTTCTACCCCTTTTATTTGAAATCATTTCTGCATTTTCAACCGTAGGTTTAACTTTGGGAGTAACTCCAACTCTTTCTTATGCTGGTAAGTTGTTAATTTCATTAGTCATGTTTGTAGGTAGAATTGGTCCTTTAACCTTTGTTTTGGCAGTGGGAGAAAGAGAAACCGATTTACCGGAAGCCGAATACCCAACTGGCAGAGTCTTATTAGGGTAAGCATTTCCCAATTTATTCAAAATTGTCCGTTCCTATATAATTAATTGGGACAGGAGAATTTATGATCGTGGCAGTTATTGGACTTGGAACCTTTGGGGGAAAAACTGCAATTTCTCTTTGTGAAAAAGGCGTTGAAGTAATTGGAATTGATAAAGATAAAAAAAAGATAGAAGCACTAAAGGATCGCGTTTCCCATACCGTGGCAATCGATGTAACCGATGAAAAATCTCTTAGGGGAGTAAATATTTCGGATGTGGATATTGCTGTTGTGGCAATTGGGGATAATGTCGAAGGTTCCATTATGGCCGTTGCCACTTTAAGGAAATTAGGGGTGGGAAGAGTAATTGCTCGTGCCATCAACAAAGTTCACGAACATGTTCTTCATGAGATTGGGGCATCGGAAATTATTAAAGTTGAAGAAGAAATGGGTGAAATTATCGCTTCCAATATTGCAGCTCCCCACATTTTAGAAAAATTTAGTTTTTCGGCCGGATATTCCATTATGGAGTTATCTTTAGGGAAAAAGTTTGCTGGAAAAACTCTAGTAGAGGCCAAAATTAGACATAATTACCAGTTAAATGTGGTGGCATTACAAAAAAAAATAGCTTTTATAACAGAATCTGGAAAGGCAGCTTTCAAATATGAAGTTAACGATGACCCAAAACCGATGGATTTAATTGAAGAAGATGATGTGTTTGTTTTGGTAGGATCTGAAAAAAATTTTAACCGGCTTTTTGCGGATATTGGGGAGCTTTAGGTGAATTTATCCCTTAAACGAAGGGTTGCGATAAGTTTTATAGTAGCTAATTTATTAGTATTAGTTCTTTCATTTACCGTTTTTCATTTTTTAAATTCCCTTAACAAGGATATTGAAGATATTTCCATGAGGTCCAACCAGGAGTCACTTCTTAATGAAGAAGCAAGAATCTCTGCGGTTTTGATTTTGAAGTATCAAAGAAGAATTTTAATTCAGCCAACTCCTGAAATTGTGGAAAAGCTGACCTCCCTTTGCGAGAGTTTTATTTGGCAACTTCAAAAGCTCGAATCTCTCTACCAGGAAAAAGAGGCCAAAACCATCCTAACCAAGATGTTATCGTACGTGGATTCCTTAAAAACATTTCTAAATAATGCCAATATTTTTTCCCGGGATGTAACCGCTTTTAATGCGGTTTCCGAGCTTTCAGATAAAATTTTGGATTCTTATTTGGAATTTCAAGACTATATCATGACGCAAAATAATGATCGAAATGTTAAAATAAAGGATATTATTACTGAATCCAAGAAAAATATGATGATTGTCTTAATCATAGCTTTCTTGGGATCCATTCTTTTGGGTTTGGTGATTCCGGGAAAAATAGCCCTACCCTTTAAAAAAATCATGCATGCAATCAGGGAACTCCAGGAAAATAACTTCGATGTTACCATCTACTATAACCAAAAAGATGAGATCGGAGAGCTTGCTCACGAAATGAACCGGATGATCTCTTCCTATAAAAAATTTGATGAAATTAGGTCCGAAAGGGTGGAAGTGGAAAATCGAAAATTTGATGTATTGGCATCACTTTCGCACAAATACGTACTAGTCACTAATTATGAGGGAAGGGTTACCTATTTAAACAACAGGTTATTTGAAGCACTGAGCCTCTCCTCGGAGGAAATTATTGGGAAGACTTTTAGTGAAAATATCCTGCCGGAATCTATTCGCCATATCTTTGATTTGGCCCTAAAAAGGCATTCTAGGATTGAAAACGAGGAAACATCCTTTAAAATTAAAAAACCTACCGAAAGGGAATTCCAAGGATTTGCCTCGGTTATTCCTATCCGTGCCAAGGATAGCGCCCTAGATTATTATATAATGGTAATTTCCCCAGAAATATTGGCTTAGATGATTTTTTTTGATAATAATTATGCCCCATGCATAATATCCATATCCGAAATTTTTCCATTATAGCCCATATAGACCATGGTAAATCCACTTTGGCCGACAGGATCTTAGAGATAACCAATAGTATTACCGAAAGGGAATCAAAAGATAGAATCCTAGATAATATGGATATCGAAAGGGAACGGGGCATAACTATTAAGGCCCAAACCGTTCGATTAAAATATAAGGCCAAAGATGGAAATACCTACCAATTAAACCTAATTGATACTCCAGGACACGTAGATTTTGCATATGAAGTTTCCAGATCCTTGGCATCTTGTGAAGGGGCGCTTTTGGTGGTGGATGCCTCCCAGGGAGTGGAGGCCCAAACGCTTTCTAATGTTTATATGGCCCTGGAAAATAATTTAGAGATCATCCCTGTAATCAATAAAATCGACCTGCCACATGCAGACGTAGATAAAGTAAAAAAAGAAATAGAAGACATCATCGGTATTGAGGCAAAGGATGCCAATTTGGTTTCGGCCAAATCAGGAATTGGCGTAGATGATTTAATGGAGACAATTGTAAAGAAGGTTCCTCCACCAAGAGGAAAAACCGAAAGTCCTCTGCAAGCGCTGATATTTGATTCATGGTTTGATATCTATCAGGGTGTGGTAGTATTGGTCCGATTATTTGAAGGGACTCTTAGGTTAAAAGATCAAATTTATTTTAAGCATTCCAATCAATCCTATGAAGTATTAAAACTAGCAGTAAATTCACCATTTTTTACAGAAGTAGATGAGTTATCCGCTGGTGAGGTTGGAATGATTATTTGCGGAGTTAAAACCATCCGTGATGTAAAGGTTGGGGATACCATTGTCCACTCTTCCAAAAAAGAAACTCCATCCTTGGCCGGATTTAAGGAATCAAAACCCATGGTTTTCTGTGGGATATTCCCTGTTGATTCGGTGGATTTTCCCATATTGAAGGAATCCCTTGAGAAACTGGCCTTAAATGACTCTTCCTTTACTTATGAAATGGAAACCTCCGGGGCCTTAGGTTTGGGATTTCGCTGTGGATTTCTTGGCCTTTTGCACATGAATATCATCCAGGAAAGGCTTGAACGGGAATTTAACCTGACATTAATTTCTACAGCACCTTCCTGCAAATACCTTGTGACCACCACTAAAGGTGAGGAAATTACTGTAGAAAATCCCTCAAAACTTCCGGATCAGACGTTAATTGAATCTATAAAAGAACCACTGGTTAATGTAACTATCCATCTACCCAACGAATATGTAGGAGCAATTATCAAGCTTTGCAATGACCGAAGGGGCATTCAAAAGGATATAAAGTATATCACTCAGGAAAGGGTATCCCTCTATTATGAGATCCCTCTTGTGGAAATGGTCTTTGATTTTTATGATAAATTAAAGGGTCTAACTAAGGGATATGGTTCCATGGATTATGAAATATCCGGGTATCAGGAGTCTGATCTGGTGTTGGTGGATATTTTATTAAATGGTGAAAAAGTAGATGCTTTATCTACAATTTGTCACCGTCAATTTGCTCCCAATAAGGGAAGGGTTTTATGTTCCAAATTAAGAGAAACCCTAGGTAGGCAGCAATTTGATATTGCCATCCAGGCGGCCATAGGATCCAAAGTAATATCCCGGGAAACTGTCAAGGCCCTAAGAAAGAATGTTCTGGCAAAATGTTATGGTGGAGATATTACCAGAAAAAGAAAACTGCTGGAAAAACAAAAAAAGGGAAAGAAACGAATGAAGATGGTGGGATCTGTGGAAGTGCCACAATCCGCATTCCTTGCAGTTCTTAAAACGGAAGATTAATGGAAAATCAATTTCAAGAAACATTTGAAAAAGTCTTGGGCCGTTACACCCAGGGCCCTTTTGAATCGGACTTTTTAAGGGCCAGGGAGGAATTCTTCGGGCTAGTTGGCCAGGTGGATGAGGAGCATGAGGAATTTGAGTCCAAAATGAACATCTTCCATGAATGGTATTTTTTTGACTACGACCAAAGAAGAATTTTTGGGGATTATTTAAATAACCCTGATTTTGATATAAACCTTAAAGAAATCCTAAGAAACCAACGACACTCCCTTTTTGAATACTGCGGAAAAAGTTTTAGAGGTTTAGATTATTTCAAAGATTTTATTTCTGGAGAAAAAATCTATTTGGCCAAAGACGCTCAAAGGCCGCCACTTGTTAAAGATGATATTTTTATTGGAAGGTTTATTGTTGAAGGAGAACATAACTACCTTCTGCCTGGTCTTTGTATCCTTCCCAAAAAGGTGCGAACTACTTTAATAAAAAAGGCCCAAAAAGTTGGAAGTCTAAAGGATGAGGATAAAAAACTGGAATTTTTAATGGAGCTTCTTTCCCTCAGATCAAAATGGAAAAGATATTCTCACCTAGATCCTACAAAGATATTTACCTAAATTGCCGCCAATACTTTTGATTTTTTTCCCATTACAAGGAAGGGGATTACTCCCATCAAATTAACCAGAAGCATGCAAAGAAAATAAAGATTAAAAAGGGAAGCGCCTTTTGCTATTCCATAATAAGAAAAAAGGGTCCCGAAGGCTGCGTGACCTACTCCTAGTCCTGCTGGGGAGATTGGAATGGCAGTGCACATAAATCCTAAGGGAATAAAAGTAAAAAATGCGGAGAGAGATAAATCTAAATTAAAAAACGGGTAGGAAATCACATAAATTGCAAATACATTTCCCGCTTGAAATATAATACTCATCATTAGGCATTTTAAAATAACTATCTTTTCAGAACCTATTTCCCAAAATCCTGTAAACACATTGCCAACTGTCCGACCTAGAAGAGGTATTTTTTTAATAATTTTTAAAAGAAATTCTTGAATTTTCTCAGGGAGGAAAAGGGTGATAAAAAAAATCAGTGCCCCTAAAAAAAGGATGAAATTAAATTTTAAAAGTTTATCCATGGAAGGCCCAAATGCAACAAGGTCCCCATAGTGAAGAATAGAGAAAAAACCCAATAAAAATAAAAGGCCTAATAGACCAATAATCCTATCCAAAAAAGCGGAGGTTAAAAGAAAGGTTTTTGAAAGGGAGTTATCCAAATCCTTGGCATAAACTACCTTTAATACATCCCCTGTAACCGCACCTGGTAGAATGGATGAAAATAGCATTCCAATCCAAGTAAGGCCCATAACCTTTTTTCTAGAAAGTTTTCCTTCACTTCTTATTTCCAAAAGCATCTTCCATCGAAAGGATGTTCCCATTGCAGAAAATAAAATCAAAACAATGCAAAGAAGCACTCTTAATGGATGCTCGGATAGGGCTATTTGAATTAGAGAAAAATCCAAATCTCCTCTTTTGAAGAGCCAATACAAAATAACACCGGCAAATAGAAATTTCATTGCAGTTTTGAACACTAAAAAATCCCATGATATAACGACAATAAAGGGGATAGGTATCATGAGATTAGGCGTAGTACAAATTTGTTCAGTGCAAGATTATCGGGAAAACCTCAAAAAACTTAGGGAACTTCTTAATGAGGCAATTAAAAAAGGCGCCAAAGGAGTGTTTTTACCTGAATGTTTTTATTCCATGGGGGATGGATCATCCCTTACTCCCTATTTGGTGGAAATGGGAAATGAGCACTTTAAAAATATTTCCAAATTGGCCTCGGAGTTTTCCCTATATTTGCTCGGAGGTTCAGCTGCCACCAGAGATGGCGAAAAAATTTATAACCGAAATTATAATTTTGATCCCCAGGGAAAGTTAATCGGAACCTACGACAAGATTAATCTTTTTGCGTGCGAGATAGGTCCAAAAAAAGTTGATGAGGGAAAATTATATAATAAAGGTTCCCAGGAAAAATTAATCCAGGTTGAGGATTTAAAAATAGGATTATCCATCTGTTTTGATATTAGATATCCGCAGTTGTATCAAAACTATAGGGGCCAAGGGGCCAATTTACTGTCCATTTCTTCTGCCTTTACCGTTCCTACAGGGAAGGCCCACTGGCATATTCTAAATAGGGCCAGGGCAATTGAAAATCAATGTTATGTGGTTTCCTCGGCCCAATGGGGACAACATAATGAAAAAGTAATTACATTTGGACACTCATTGGTAGTTGGGCCTTGGGGAGAAATTATTTTGGATCTTGGTGAGGGAGAGAAGGTAGAAGTCTTTGATTTTGATCTATCTAAAATTAACGAGGTTAAAAAAAGAATTTACATATAGGGATTTTCACCTGCAGTATGGTCGGTCAAATCCACTACTCTTTCCACTTCAGGAAATGTTTTTTTTACCAAAGTCTGGATTCCCTCATAAACTGTTTGTTTGGAAGAAGAACAACCTTGGCATCCACCTACTAGCTTAATAAATAAGGTATTGTTGTCAAAATCAACAATTTCAACGTTACCACCATGTTCGGCAAGAGATGGTCTGATTTTCTCATTGAGTAATTTTTCTATTTTTCGAATCATCTTATCACCTTAAAGTTTTTATATTCTCCAATACGATAACCAGATAACTTTTCCACAAGATCGGAGAAGAACAGACTTAAATCTTTCCATTCATAAACGGGTTTAAGTTTCATGATATTTATCTGATTGCTATTTTTTAGGATCCAGTCTCTCATAACTTTAGGATGGGTGCCCAGGAATTTTTTAAGGCCATAACATCTCTTATAGGAAAAATCCTCGGCCTTAAAATCCCTACCATGGTAGAGTTTAACAAATTCTTTGGTCTTTTTGTCCATTAGGGACTGAGGTCTGGCCCAACCATAATGGAAGACTCTAGCGTTTATTTGTTTGCAGGGGATTTTTTGATCGTTTAGGTATCTAAATCCTTGGGCATCTTTCCAGCTTTTTATTTTATTATTTCTAATTAACCGAACTTCCCTTCTATAGACATTTCTGGTGTATTTTATGGTTTCCGTATTGCCATAAAAATGCAGGTATTTAAAAATGAGGCCATCAATTCGAGAGTCTTTTTCCATTTCTTGGATTCCCTCTCTAATTATATTTAAGTCATCTTCATGGAGCGCCTCATCTCCTTGGATATATTGAATATAATTTCCAGTTGCGGCTTTTAAGGCTATATCGGTTTGTTGGGCCAGAATTTTTCCACTGGAGCATATTTCTGGATCCCAAAAGGATTTTAAGAAAATGTATTTTTCGCCCTTTAAATTTTTCCTGAGATAATCGTAGGTCCCATCATCTTGGGTTAATCCCTTATCCTCAAATCCAACATTGATAATAACTTCATCAACCAAAGGATCTATTGATTTGATACTCTCTAAAATGGGATAACCCAAAGTTAGGCCGTTTTTAATAAAAGTTATTCCGGATATTTTCACAGATTGCTCTATACCAAAAGAAGGTGTAACTGAGCAAGTGCAGAAAAGGTTGCAATTTCCACTCTTAAAATAGGTGGGCCTAGGGAAACTTCCAAAAATCCCATCTCCTTAAACTGCTCAACCTCTAAATTTGTAAATCCTCGTTCAGGACCTATGGCAAGAGTAATCTTTTCATCAGGATTTAAGGAATAATCTTTAAAAGTCTTCTGGGCCTTGGGATTTAAAATAAATTTTTTGGTTCCGGAATATTTTTTTGAGAGATTAACATCGGGGAGCATATGATAAAGCCCAGACTGGGAAAGCCCATATTTTAGATATTTTTGGGAATCTTGGAAAAGCTTTGAATTTAAATAACTTTTTTCTGAGAGAGTTGCGGTAAAAAAGTTAAAGGATGAAACTCCCAGGCAAGTTCCATGTTCCAATATCTTTTGACAGGAATGGGGCCTGGATACTCCGATTAATAGTTCAAATTGTCCAAATGCTTTGGGTGAGATTTCCCCTAATTTAAGTTTCAGGCAATCCTCAGAAATTTCTTCAACGGTCCCCTTACCTAGTCCAATATTCACTAAAGTTATATTAAGGGTGTCACCTACTTGGGATTTAAGTACTGTTTGGACGTGGTTTATCCTTTCTTTATCTTTGATAAAAAAAGAATTTCCTAATTTTTCTTCATTAAATACCAAGAGGGAATTCATAGAGCACAGTGTTATAGTAATTTTACAAAAAGTTAAAGAAAAATTTTAGGATCCTGAAATATTTTTTTGTAATTTTAGCCAATTGTAATTTTAAATTATTCCCATAAGTTGAAGGCACTTAGGGATGGAATCTCTAAACCAACTCCTAAAAAATGAAATTTTTGTGCTTTTTCTGGCCCCACCTGGTTGGGGAAAAACCCGTCTACTAAAATCCCTTTTTAATGATTTTGATCGAAAAATAATCTTTGTAAGCCCACTTAGGGCCTTGGCGGAGGAGTTTTTCAAATCATTTGATTCCGGTGCCTTTATTATAAGAAAAAAAGCTGAGGAGGATATTTTTGAAAGATTTTTAAAAAAACGCAGAGGTGTTTTAGTGATCACACCTGAGCTTTTTAAGGAGAAGTATTATTGGGAACTATCAATTTTGGATGAAAAATACCTTTTAGTTTTAGATGAATTTCACCTTTTTTATCTATGGGGACAGGATTTTAGACCCATTTTAATGGAGGTCTTGATGGGACTTTCCACTTTAAGTCTTCCCATGCTGGGACTTTCCGCCACTGTCTCTAATTTAAAACAAATAGAGGAAGATATTTGTTTGAATTTTGATAATTTCTTTCTTATCGATTTGGGAAATCAGACTTTGAAAAATTCTCCACAAAAGGTTTTTTGGTTTTTATCAAAAAAGGTTTTTATTCGAAGATTTCTTTTTGAGTTAGAACGAGGAGAGGGAGTTTTTCTTTATTTTTGTAAATATCGGCATGAAGTGGATTGGTGGCTAGATTTTTGTCGGAAAAAAGGAATTTGCGCTCTTGGTTGCAAAGGTGGAGAAGTACCGCAGTTTGTGGATGATTTGGAAAAGGTGCAAGGGCTTAGATGCATATTTGCGACAACATCTTTATCCCATGGGGTAAATCTCCCCACTATAAAAAAAGTTTTTGTCAGCTATCAAGTTTTTAGCAAGGATTTTTGGATTCAAATGACTGGTAGAGGAGGAAGGAGGGGTGAGTCATTTGAGCTTTATCATTTCGATGGATTTTTAGGGAATAAGTGGGGTTATTTAAAGTCTTTGGTTTTAGACATTTTTTTGATTCTCATGTTAAATAAAATTTTTTATGCGTTCAAAAGTGGAAGGTCTTTTAATTCAAAAAATTCCATTTCAGGAAAAAAACCTGATGGCCAAATTACTTTTAAGAAATGGAAGAAGAATTTCGGTAATTTTTTATGGAGGACGGAAAAGTTCCCTTGATCTAGGCCATATGCTCTCTGTGGAAATTAGCAGAGGCAAGAGTACTGATTCTGTCTATAAGGCACAAGAGTGGAAAATAATTTGGGCACCCAATCAGATAAGAAGCAATTTTTCAGCAGTTTCATTGATGTGTTTATATTTTGAAATAATTTACAAGCTCTCCTTGGAGGAGAGTTTACATGAGGAAGAAGATATTCACCAAAGCGGCCTATTTAGTGTATTGGCCAATGGAGTTTTTTATTTGGAACATACTGTAGGGGCCAACACATTTGTCAAAGAGCAGCAGTTGTTATTATTTCTAGGTAAATTGGTATTGGAACAAGGAATTTATCCACGGATGAAAAATTGTATTTTTTGCGACCAAATATTGGAAAAATCCCGGTTAGCTTTTCTCCTTTTTGAAAAGGGTGGATTCTCCTGTGGAAGTTGTTTTGATGGTACCAAAGGCCAAGAGGGGAAGGATTTATGGAACTTTTTACAAACTGTGCGCATTGAGTCACATCGTGATTTTAATTTTGAAAGGCTTAATTTTCAAAATGTTAGCTCCATTTCCCAGCTTCTTTTTGATTATTTTTGCTTTCAGTTTCAATTGGTGCCAAAAAGCTTCAAATCATTGCCTATGGTTTTCTAGTTGTTGTATGTTCCGTCAATGTATTCAGACTTGTTAAAGGGGCTATGGCCCTATGTGAAACCCCATAAAGGGAAGGCGATCGCTTCCTTATTTTTTGCCGTGGTGCTAGCGGGCCTTAAATGGGCCGAAGCGGCATTAGTTAAACCAGTCTTTGATAAGGGACTCTCTGCCAATGGATCAATTCAAGAAGTCTTAGGACTTGCCGGACTATTAATCCTAATCATGTTTTTAAATTTTCCTGCCAGATTTTTACATTTTTACTGGATCAGGTACATCGTAGATAAGGCCACCTGTGAAATGAGAAGCAGGATTTATGACAAAATCCAAAAGCTCCCCATTTGGCATTTTCAACAAAGGAAGCAAGGGGTACTGGTTTCCAATTTAGTAAACGATACCCTTACTTATTCATATGGCTTTCGGGCCGCAATGGATTTAATTCGTGAGCCACTTTTAGCGCTGGTTCTTTTAGGTCTGGCGTTCTACCGAGATTGGGCATTAACCTTGGTGATATTAGCTGCAGCTCCACTTTTTCTTTTAATTTTTAATAGAAGTGGAAAATCAGTAAAGAAAAACCAAAGTGTGGTTCAGGAAGAAATGGGGAATATGACCCATAATATTTCTGAAGGCCTGTCAGGGCAAAAAATCGCCAAGGCCTTTAATCTTCAAAGATATCTCATTAAAAGATTTGAAGATGCCCAAAATAAATATTTTAACTCCATCATGAAGACCACCTTTGCAGAGGAGATGGCCCATCCACTTGTTGAATTTGTTGGTGGATTGGCATTTGCAGGAGTTTTAGTTTTTGCTCATTACAGAATTAGAAGTGGGGCATTAACCACAGGAGATTTTGTTAGTTTTGTAACTGCTCTTGCCCTTTTTATGGATCCTATAAGAAAACTTTCTCAGGCCAATATAAAATTGGCCCAAGCGGAAGCAGCAGAAAAGCGAATCGCCAGTATCTTTGTGCAGGAAGAGGAAAAGGATGATGGCACTGTAAATCAAATTGAATTTAACGATAAAATTGAAATAAATAATCTTTCCTTTTCATACGGTGAAGGAAATGTATTAAAAAATCTATCCATAGAAATTAAAAAAGGGCAAAAAGTAGCATTAGTAGGTCTTTCCGGTTCAGGAAAATCTACATTGATAAATATTCTCCTAGGCCTTTATAAATCAAAACCAGGGACTATTAAAATTGATGGTGTTGATATTAACGAAATTAAGCTTAAGGCCCTAAGGGGATTATTTGGTCTAGTGAGTCAGGAGATTTTTCTTTTTCATGACACTGTAAGAGAAAATTTAACCTTGGGGAAAAAATTAGATGACAAGCAAATCGAGGATGCTTTGCATGTTGCCTATGCCACAGATTTCTTAGAAAAACTTAATAAAAAATGGGATACAGTTATTGGAGAGCGGGGAGTTCGGTTATCAGGAGGACAGCAACAAAGGATTACAATCGCTCGTGCCTTTTTGCAAAATTCTCCAATTCTTCTTTTTGATGAAGCAACTTCATCTTTGGATAATGAATCGGAGAGGATGGTGCAAAAAGCACTAGACAGACTATCACGAGAAAAAACCGTTATAGCCGTTGCACATAGACTTTCGACCATTTCAGATTTTGACATGATTTATGTTTTAAACCAAGGACACCTGGTGGAAAAGGGAACACACCACCAATTAATGTCTAATAAAAATGAGTACTACAAACTCTATGGATTAGGCCAGAAGGCCGAGGGAGTAATAAATGTTTAATAAGTTTCTAATCCTATCAGTTGTCTTTTTTGCAGGAGCCGTTTTTTCAAATGAAGAACCTTTAAAGGAGCTTTCCGAAAAATTATCCGGCGACTATCACTACACCCTAGATTTAAACAGCAAAAAAATGGATATGGTCCAGAGTGTGGTTGTAAATAATTGCCAGGTTAAAATTGATTCCAAAAATGAAAGTGGAATTATACAAACTGATAAATATGATCTAACAACCTTAAACGTTTTTAAAAGAGTTATTGATTTTAAAAATACAAAAGTTTTAGCATTTGGAGGGAAATCAATACTTCTACATCGACCCTTCCTTCATTTTAATTCCGATGAAGAAAGAGAGCCTATTTACCAACTTTTTAGACAATACTCCAGGCTGTGTAAAAGTGCCGATTACAGAAGAATTGTAAGAGAATCTCTTTCAATGGAAAGACCTACTGAAACTACCTTTGTTGGAAATCTTCCATTTGATAACCATCCGAATGCAGGAACCATCTTCACTGAAAAGGATAACGTTCAACTTGCATTACTTCGCCATGAAAATTCATTTTTTCAAAGGTTTCAAGCTATAAGGGCCGCTAAAAAATCAATTTATATGGAACAGCTTTTTATCAGAGGTGATGAAGCGGGAATGCTTTTTTCTGAGGAAGCAATTAAAAAGAGAATGGAAGGCCTTGATGTAAGAGTTATGGTGACCGCCCTTTTCAACATCATTACAAATAAAGATTTTAAAGTTGATATGGAAAATTCCACTATCGTTTTAAGAAATATGATGGCAGCAGGGATCAGGGTACATGGATTTGGCTGTAAGGGTTTTTTGGCCAACGAAGTTCGAGGAATTGATTTATTTAAAATCCTAAGACCGTCCCATGTAAAAAATTGGATAATCGATGGAGAGGATTACACTTTAGATAGCGCCGTTTCAATTTCTGGCGGGATTAATGTTTCAAACAGATATTTTCTTTTAGGAACCAGACTTCAGTGGTTGGATCAAGATATTGGATCCAAGGGCCCAATTGTAACTGAGATGCATGAAGCATTTTTGAGAAACTTTTATGATCGCGAAGTTCATTATGAAACCTATAAGGAGGATAGTCTTTGTTTAAATCCCTATGATCCAATTACTCAAAGGAAAGAATACTTAAAATTTAAAAACGAACATACACAGGATTATATTCAGCCAAATGGAAAGGAAGTCTTGGATGAAAAGGCCTATATCAAAAATAATATTTATAAGATTTTAAGAGGGGAAAGTAAGGATGGTGGACCTCTTAAACCAGTAAAATGGGTGAGGGTAGAGGGTGCCCGTTATGTTCTTCAACGACCTGATGAACATGAGGAATTTATTTTAAAAACCTATCTAGATTTGGTTAATTCCGCAAAAAAAGAAATATTGATTGCCAATGTATTTGGTCTTTTTGGGCCAGAGATGAAATTGGCGTTAAGAAAAGCTGCCGCCAGAGGAGTAAAAATTAGAATTTTAACCAATGATCCAACCAATGATAAGGGTAATCCAATGGTTAACACTGTATCTCGATATTACTACAGGGATTTGGTTTATGGAGATCATAAAGGGTTGGGGAAGGAGTTGGACCCTTCTTTAAAATTTCCAACCGATCAAATTGTTATCAATGAATGGAATGGTAGATTGCAAGGTGAGAAAAATCCTAGAATCCATATTGTGATGCATTCAAAATATATGGTAGTGGATAAAAATGTGGGTCTTGTGGGTTCTTACAATATGGATAATGCAAGCAGATATGATTTAGAGCAGGTCGTGTTATTTGAAAATAAAGAGCTAGCTCAAGATTTGGCAAATCTCTTTGAGGAAGATTTAAATTACTCGCATCAATTAACTTTGGAAGAAATTAATTCTTTTGAAAATCCAAAGGGTTCAAGGTTAATTTTAATGCTGGGTAAAATTTTGGAACGGCGACTCTAGCGCTTAAAGTCTTTTCACCATATTGCATTTAACGTCAAACTAAAATCCTAAATATTTAAAATTACTTCAAGGAGGAAATAGTGATTAGGATTTTAGGAATCTTTTTGGCATTTTTATATTCTTTGAGCGCCATGTCTGGTGCGCCCGTAGAAGAAAATATTAATAAGAAAATAAAAAGAATTAACGAACTGGCCCAGGAAATTCCTAGGGATATTGAATTTACTATTAGTCAAAGCGGGATGGATATTCCTTATCACCAAAGAATTTCTTTCAATAACTGCCTCTTAAAGATTGAAACACTTAAAGAGGAAGCGGTGGTTCAGAGGAATTTATATGACTTGTCTTTAAAAAGAGTAAATAAAAAAATTATTCCTTTTAAAGGCACTTATGTAATTGATTTTGGTCTAGATACTATTTTATCCGGAAGACCTACTCTAAATTTTTCTACCAAAGAAGAAATGGAAGAAAATCTTCCTCTATTTAAGGAATTATCCAAGCTTTGTCACTCTTCTGAGGCCAAAGAATATTATAAATCAATAAGAAGATTTGATTCAGACTCTGAAACAATAAAACCTACCAACTTTTCTGGGGGAATCCCTCTTGGTAATTCAATAGAAGAAGGTTCTTACTTTGGTGAAGAGACTGGTAATCAGATGGTTCTTCTAAGAGGTACTGACTCTTTTCGGCAAAGATATAATGCTTTAAAAAATGCCAAAAAAAGCATTCTCTTAAGCCAGCTCTTTTTTCGAGGTGATCCAGTTGGTCTTTTATTTGTAGATGAGTTGATTAAAAAAAGAATGCAAGGCCTTGATGTAAGAGTTTTAGTTACCGGACTTTTTAATATTATTGCCAATGGTGATTATAAAGTGGTTATGGAAAACTCCACCATTGCTATGAGAAACATGATGGCAGCTGGAATTAGAGTCCATGGAGTAAGTTGTAAAGGTGTTTTAGCAAATTCCATTAGGGGAATTGATATTTTTAGAATATTAACCCCTGCCCATTTAAAAAATTGGCTTATAGATAGTGAGGACCCTCAATTAGAATCGGCGGTGTCAATTTCAGGCGGAATGAACGTATCTGCGCGATATTTTAGAATGAGCAACCGATTGCAATGGATAGACCAGGATATCGGCACTAAGGGCCCCCTCCTTACTGAAATGAGGGAGCGATTTATGGCCGATTTCTATGAGAGAGAACTCCATTACAGAACAGTGGATTCAGACAAAGAATGCTTAAATACCTTTGATCCGATCAAACAAAAAAGAAGTTACTTGAAATTTAAGGAAGAACACACCAAGCCTTATCTGTCCCCAACCAAGGAAGAAGAGGTTACTGAATGGCATTATATTCAAAACCAGGCGGCAGAAACAATTCAAATTCAGGAAGCCTTTTCCTGGGCAAAAGTTCAGGGCTCAAGATATATCATGGGAAGACCAGCAGAATTTGAAAATTATCTGTTAAAGGCCCATGTGGACTTGGTGAATTCTGCAAAATCAGAAATCATAATTGCCAATGTTTTCTCCCTTTTTGTTGATGAAATGAAGTTGGCATTAAGAAAAGCAGCGGCAAGGGGGGTTAAAATTAGATTTTTAACCAATGACCCCTCACTCTATTCCGACCTTCCATTTGTAAATATTTTGGGCAGATATTATTTCAGGGATTTGGTTTACGGAAACCATCCAGGACTAGATGAATCCTTAGATCCGACGCTTAAAATTGACCCCAAAATGGTGGAAATAGCTGAATGGAAAGGGGCAAATACTCTTTCACCCATTGGCAAGGACACTGTAATGCATAACAAATACATGGTAATCGATAGAAAAGTCGGATTAGTAGGTTCTTTCAATATGGATTACGCAAGTCTTAAAAATCCTGAGCAAATTCTAATTTTTGAAAATGAAAAAATGGCCAACCAACTGGCAAATTATTTTGAAGATGACCACAAATACGCAAAAACTTTAACCCTTGATGAAATAAATTCCTTTGAAAAACCAAAAGGGCAAGGTTTTCAGCTTTTCTTAGCAAAATTGATTAAAACTTTCCTTTAATGCCTATGCCTTCCCTTTGGGAAGGCATATTTTTTCTACACAAAAAGTCACTCTTTTGTTAAAGTTTTGCCCTATCTATCTTGGGGGATTACTTTGGAATCAAATCTTAAATCAATGGCCGATTTGGTCTCTTTATGTAAAAGAAGGGGCTTAATCTTTCAAAGTTCTGAAATTTATGGGGGCGTAGGTGGCGCTTGGGATTTTGGACCTTATGGAATTGAGTTAAAAAACAATCTTAAAATTGCTTGGTGGAAAGACATGACTTTGCGGGAAGATGTCGTGGGTATAGACGCCTCCATTTTGATGCACCCATTAGTCTGGAAAGCATCAGGGCATGTTGATGGTTTTTCTGATCCATTAGTTGATTGCAAAAATTGCAAGGAAAGATACAGGGCAGACCAAATAGATTTATCCCGGCCATGTCCTAAATGCGGCACAAAGGATTCTTTTACCGATATTAGACAGTTTAATTTAATGTTTAAAACTGAGCTTGGGGCCATGGCAGATACCGCAAATACCATCTACCTTCGCCCAGAAACTGCTCAGGGTATTTTTGTAAATTTCCAAAACGTGCAAACCACTATGAGAAAAAAACTGCCATTTGGAATTGCGCAAATTGGAAAGGCCTTTAGAAATGAAATAACACCCGGTAATTTTATTTTTAGGACCCGTGAATTTGAACAGATGGAAATGCAATATTTTATAAAACCAGGTACCCAACCGGAAGAAATGGAGAGATGGAAACAAGAGCGATTTAACTGGCATTTAAAAAATGGTCTGCGCAAGGAAAAGCTAAGATGGGCACCCCATCCCAAAGATAAGCTGGCCCACTACGCAGATGATGCTGTCGATATTGAATATGAGTTCCCAATTGGATGGGGGGAGATGGAAGGGATCCACTCTCGGACCAATTTTGATCTTACCCAACATGAAAAATTCTCTGGAAAATCCTTGGCCTACACCGACCAGGCCGATGGAAATAAAAAATATATTCCATATGTAATTGAAACTTCCGTAGGTTGTGACCGGTCACTTTTGGCAATATTATGTGATTCCTATAGGTTAGAAAATGAAGGGGACGTGGAAAATGAAAGAGTGGTTCTAAAATTGGCAAATCACCTGGCTCCAGTAAAAGTTGGTGTTCTTCCACTTATGAAAAAACCCGATTTAGAGGAAATTTCCCGAAAAATTTTCAAAAATATTGGTAGTTTATATAAGGCGGAGTACGATAGCGCCGGAACAATTGGTAAACGCTATAGAAGGCAGGATGAAGTGGGTACACCTTACTGTGTAACTATTGATTATGACACCCTTAAAGATCAAACTGTGACTATTAGGGAAAGGGATTCAATGGGCCAGGAAAGGGTAGGAGTAGACGCACTTCCAAGATTTTTTGCTGATAAATTTAACTATTAGGGGGCTCCTGTGGAAAAGAATGTTTACGGATTTAATGGATTAAATACTGAAGGCAATAAAGGAATGAAGGATCTTCTAGGCGGGAAGGGGGCAAACCTTGCTGAAATGAGTAGCCTAGGTCTTCCGGTTCCTCCAGGGTTTACTATTACTACCAAAGCTTGCATAGAATTTGAAAAAAATGGCTGCATTTTGGTGGATACTTTGAAAAACGAAGTAATGGCTGCCTTATTACAAGTTGAAAATATCACCGGGAAAAAATTTGGTGATCCAAAAAATCCACTTTTATTTTCTGTAAGATCAGGTGCTAGAGCATCCATGCCTGGAATGATGGATACCGTTTTGAATTTAGGCCTAAACGATGAAACGGTAGAGGGTATGGCCGTCCTAACCGGGAATGAAAGATTTGCTTGGGATTCCTACCGAAGATTTATTCAAATGTATTCCAACGTGGTCATGGGTTTTAATACTGCGGTTTTGGAATCAACTCTGGAAGATATGAAAGAGGCCAGAAATATAAAGGAAGATTGGGAATTTAGCCCTCAAGATCTTAAAGACTTGGTGGTATCATATAAAAGAATAATTTTAGAGGATTCAGGACAGAGATTCCCAACAGATCCAATGGAACAGTTATGGCAGGCAATTTCTGCTGTATTTAATTCCTGGAAAAATCCAAGGGCAAGAAAATATCGGGAACTCCACAGAATTCCACATAATTGGGGAACTGCTGTAAACGTTCAATCAATGGTCTTTGGAAATATGGGGGACACCTCCGCAACTGGAGTTTGTTTTACCAGAGATCCATCTACCGGAGAAAAAAGATTCTTTGGGGAATTTTTAGTGAACGCCCAGGGTGAAGATGTGGTCGCCGGAATCAGGACTCCAGCACCCATAAACCATGAATCCAAAAATGATTCAAATGGACATTTAAAATCATTTCAGGAAGTGATGCCTGAATCATATAAAGAACTTTGTGATATCTATAATAAGCTAGAAAGACATTATAAAGACATGCAGGATATTGAGTTTACCGTGGAAAAAGGAAAGCTCTTTATTTTACAAACTAGAAATGGAAAAAGAACTTCCGCGGCAGCAATAAAAATTGCCGTTGATATGGTTTTAGAGGGATTAAAATCAAAAGAAGAGGCCCTAATGGCCGTAAATCCTGAAGATCTAAACCAACTTCTCCATCCAAGATTAGATCCTAAAGCATTCAAAAAACTTTTGGCCAAGGGACTTCCAGCTTCTCCAGGTGCAGCCGCAGGTCAAATTGTTTTTGATTCTGAAGAGGCCGTCATAAAAAAAGAAAAAGGGCTTAAAGTTCTTCTGGTTAGAAGGGAAACCTCTCCTGAGGATATTGGTGGAATGATCGCAGCTGAAGGTATTTTAACTTCCAGGGGAGGAATGACGTCCCACGCTGCCGTTGTGGCACGGGGAATGGGAAAACCTTGTGTTGCTGGATGCACTTCCATTTTAATCGATCACAATTTAAGAAAACTTTCTGTAAACGGGTCGGTTTATGGGGAAGGGGATTTTTTAACCATCGATGGTGCAACTGGGGAAGTTTTTGAAGGTATAATTCCCACAATAGAAGCAGAAATCTCCAATGAATTTTCCATTTTTATGAAATGGACCGATGAAAAGAGAAGATTAAAAGTTAGGACAAATGCTGATACTCCACTTGATTGTGAAGTCTCCCTTAAATTTGGAGCTGAGGGAATTGGTCTTTGCAGAACGGAACATATGTTTTTCGCTCCTGAAAGGATCTTGGCCATAAGGGAAATGATTTTTTCCAATAATAATACAGACAGGGCCAAGGCACTAAAAAAACTTCTTCCATATCAAAAGGAAGATTTCCTAGGGATATTTGAAAGGATGAATGGTCTTCCGGTAAATATTAGGCTCCTGGATCCACCACTTCATGAATTTCTTCCCCATTCAGAGGAGGAGATAAATACTTTGGCCTCCTATTTAGGGCTAACTAGAGATCAAATTAAGTCAAGGGCCGAAGAGCTCCACGAATTTAATCCTATGCTTGGCCATAGGGGATGTAGATTAGGAATTTCCTTTCCAGAAATTTATAATATGCAAGTTCGCGCCATTATGGAAGCGGCTGTTGAGTCCTCAAAAAAGGGAGTCAAAGTATTACCAGAAATTATGATTCCTTTGGTTGCAATGAAAGATGAACTTGCGATTTTAAGGGATTTTGCCATTTCGGAAATTGAAAAAGTATTTATTGAAACAAAAACTAGAATTGATTATAAAATTGGTACAATGATTGAGGTACCTCGTGCCGCTTTAACTGCTTCCGAGATAGCAAAATCTGCTGATTTTTTCTCCTTCGGAACAAATGATTTAACCCAGACTACTTTTGGATTGAGCAGGGACGATGCAGGAAAATTTTTGCAGCATTACCAAGGACTTGGTCTATTTGAATCTGACCCATTTGTAAGCTTGGATCAAAATGGTGTGGGCTTTTTGGTTGATTACGCCACAAAAATGGGACGAGAAAGTAACCCCAAAATCCATGTAGGTATTTGCGGGGAACATGGTGGAGAGCCAAAATCAATTCACTTCTGCCATAAGGTAGGACTTGATTATGTAAGTTGTTCCCCATATAGGGTTCCAATTGCACGACTTGCAGCGGCCCAGGCCAATATAATACATGGATGAAAATTTGGAAAAATTTTTAAAAAAGTCCATGGTTGGACAAAGTTTTGATACTGTAGCGGTCTCCGCGATTGATTTTAAAAAGTCTACCTTTACCTCCCTTGAGTTGGAAAATAAAAGTCCCTCCAAAAATATCTTTTTTGATTTGGCCTCCCTAACCAAACCACTTACCCTTTCGGCCTCTAAACTTATTCATCCAGAACTTTTTAAGGGTGAAAAAGATTTTGTTCTTCTATTAAATCACCGTGCTTCTCTACCTTCTGGAGGCAGGCTTTCACATAAAACCTGGAAAGAAGAAATTTTATCTTATCCAATTATCGAAGGTGAGACTAATTATTC
This sequence comes from uncultured Bacteriovoracaceae bacterium, assembly GCA_964400895.1. Lineage (GTDB taxonomy): Bacteria > Bdellovibrionota > Bacteriovoracia > Bacteriovoracales > Bacteriovoracaceae > CAYNWL01. The sequence goes on along the minus strand of CAYNWL010000001.1, from coordinate 528,221 downwards.
GGATTATGGTGCCCTACGATTAATGTTGGAGCTGGAAAAAAAATCCCAAAAAAGTTTAAAATCATTGATTGATAGTTATTGGGATAGGGAGTTGTTATTTTGGAAGGATCTTCCAAAACCTCCACATTGCCCGGTTTCAGGATTTAGGGGAGGAAAACCAATTCAGGGACAGGTAAATGATGACAATGCCTTTGTAATTGGCACTTTTTGCTCCCATGCGGGTCTTTTTTCTACGATTGGGGGATTATCCAGGAGTTTGATAAATTTGAATGAAAAATTTGATCTTTTATCCTTTATGCAAAAGGAAAAGTTTAAAGACAGGTTTGTAGAAGGATGGGATACACCCTCAGGAGAAAAATCCCTTGCAGGAAAAGGTTTTAGCTCCCAAACCTTTGGGCATTTAGGATTTACAGGTACGTCTTTGTGGGTTGATTCGAACGCTCAAAAGGGGCAGATTATATTAACCAACGCCACAAAAAATTTTTGGTATGACCGGGAAAAGCTTAACCTTCTTAGAAGATCCGTGGGGGAATATTTGTGGAATCTGATTTAAAAAATTACTTAAGTCTAAATGCCCTCAAGGAAAAGAAATCCCAAATTAAAAAAGTATTTTTCTATAGGATCGCTGGCACTGGAATGGGGGCCGCTGCCTGTTTAATGCAGGAAAAAGGGTTTGAGGTTTCAGGTTGTGATTCCAACTTTTATCCACCCATGGGGGATTATTTAAAAAATTCCAAAATTCCTCTTTTTAAAATGGATCAAGTCACTCCCGATTTTTTAAAACCATTTGATCTGATTGTAGTAGGTAATGTGATTGGAAAAAATTCACCCGATGCAAAAATAATAGAGAAATCTGGAGTTCCTTTCTGCTCCTTTCCAGCAGGACTTGGTGCTTTAATATTAAATGATCAAAATGTCGTGGCCATAGCTGGTACCCATGGAAAAACAACCACTGTTTATCTTTGTCTGCAAGTTTTCAAAAAGCTAGGGTTTCAACCTGGTTTTTTTATTGGTGGGGTAATTGAAGGGGAAAAATCATCGGGTTTGGGAGATGGAAGTTTCTTTTTTATTGAAGCTGATGAATATGACAGTTCTTACTTTGAAAAATTTTCCAAATTTAGATCATTTAACAATTCCCATATGATTCTGACTTCATTGGAATTTGACCATGGGGATATTTTCAACTCCTTGGAAGAAATCAAAGACCAATTTAGGGTAATTATTCCTTCCCTTAAGACAATTGTGGCATCTTCAGAATACCCATCAATAATAGATTTAAAGAAGGAATTTCAAAAAGCAAATTGGATAACTTTTGGGATGGATTCTTCTGATGGACCAAAGATACTTTCGGCAACTCCCTCTGGCACAAAATTTTCCCTTAATTTATCTGGAGTAGAGGAGATTTTTGATACCAACCTTATTGGTCCACAGAATATCTTAAATCTATCTGCAGTAATATTGTTTGCGGTTTCAAAAAATATTTCCTTGGAAAAAATAAAGAGCTCAATCGGTGACCTTAAGATGGTTAAAAGAAGGCAGGAGGTTCGGGGAACTTATAAAGAATCTCTGGTAATCGATGATTTCGCCCACCATCCAAGGGCAGTAAGTTTAACTTATGATAGTATAAGGCAGAAGTATCCTCAAAAAGACATCGTTGTGGTGATGGAACCAGGATCGGCTACAGCTAGATCAGATATTTTTCAAGAAGAGTTTTTACAGGCCTTATATCCAGTGGAAAAAGTAATTTTGGCCAAGCCTTTAAAACCTACGACTATATCTTCTAGGGGCAACCTCGATTGCAACAAAATGGTTGATGGACTTAAGGCCAGGGGTAAATATGCTGCCTTGGCCGAGAATCTAATGGAGCTACGGGACCAAATAGATAGGCTAGTAGGCCCTAACACCTTGTTTTTAGTTTTAAGCAATGGGACCTGCTTAGGGCTTTGGGAGTCTGATTTTGTCAAAGAGCTTAAAAAATGATGGATAAAATCACATTTTGAGTATAAGGTTTACACCTTAAATTGGAGATATTTTTATGCTTAAAGATTATATATTTACCTCTGAATCGGTAACCGAAGGGCACCCAGATAAAATAGCTGACGCAATATCTGATGCAGTATTAGATGCCCATCTTCAAATTGATGCTAACTCCAGAGTCGCATGTGAAACACTTCTTACAACGGGATTAGTTGTTGTTGCAGGTGAAATTACCACTAAGGCCCAGGTAGATTTTCAATCCCTAGTTAGAAAAAAGGTATTAGACATTGGATATAATTCTTCTGAGGTAGGCTTTGATGGCAATACCTGTGCAGTTTTAACCTCAATCGGTAAACAATCTCCAGATATTGCGATGGGTGTTGATGAAGACCCTGCGAAGGCCAAAGAACAAGGGGCCGGAGACCAAGGGATGATGTTTGGTTATGCTGTAAATGAATGCTCAAACTATATGCCTCTTTCAATAGATATGGCCCACAAATTGGCCAAAAGACTGGCCGACGTAAGGAAAGGGAATATTTTAAATTTCCTAAGGCCAGATGGAAAAACACAGGTATCAGTTCAATACGAAAATGGATTAATCAAAAAGATTGATACAGTAGTTGTTTCTTCCCAACATTCTCCAGATGTTTCATACAAAGATTTAGAAGAGGGTATCCGTGAAGAAGTTATTAAAAAAACTCTTCCCAAAGAATTTATAGACTCTAGTCTGAAAATTTTTATTAACCCAACCGGAAAGTTTGTGGTTGGAGGACCAATGGGTGATACCGGATTAACTGGAAGAAAAATTATTGTTGATTCATATGGCGGTCACGGTGCCCATGGTGGTGGGGCTTTTTCTGGAAAAGATCCCTCAAAAGTAGATAGATCCGGAGCATATGCTGCAAGATATGTGGCAAAACATATTGTGGCCGCCGGACTTGCTCAAAAGGCTTTGGTTCAGGTTGCTTACGCTATAGGTGTGGCAAAACCAGTATCTTTTTTGGTTGAATGTTATGGAACTAATAAAGTAGATATGAAAAAAATAAATCAAGCAGTTAACGAAATGTTTGATATGCGGCCAAGAAATATAATCGATACACTTAATCTAAAGCAACCACTATACTCGGAAACTAGTGCTTATGGGCATTTTGGGCGAACTTCTCCAAATGGTTTCACCTGGGAGAGGTTGGATAGGCTTGAGGAACTAAGGGCAAGATTTTTTTAAAAAATGTCTATACATTCTGAGCTTATTCCATTTTTAATACTTTACACCCCCTTTTGGTCGGTTCCAGTCATAGGTATTTCCCTTTATTTTTCAAGGATTTATTACAAGAAGGGCCACAAAAAAACCTCAATAGGTTTCATGTTATTAGTTGTTATCTCAACGATTCTTTTACTCTTCTATTTATTTGCTGGTGGCCCAGAAAAGGCACCACGCAGGTTTAGGGAGTATTTCCAAAAACCTCTTTGACTTAAACGGCACCTTCTAGTTACCATTTTAAGTATGCTAGAAGATTATAAGTTTTTGTCCGAATCTTTTGTGGAAAAAAGGACGGACTACTATGTGGTGGCCATAGTTGCCTTTAAAAATGAGGAAAAGTCCCTATTAAAAGAAAAAATCACCGAATGGTTTTCCCAGTCCCCTAATATAATTGAGACCGCCGAAGAATTATTTTCATTACTTAATCACAATACCTCAAATTTTTTACTAATAATAAACGAAGAAATAGAAGATCGGGAATTTTCAAGGGCCATCAGGGTTAGTGGTAAACGACCTGTGGTACTTACTTTAAATTTAAAAAATGAAAGCATTGATTCCCTAAAGGTCTCTTTAAATGAGATTTTTCAAACAAAGGATTTTGGCCTGGGACTTACTTGCAATTCCCCTCCAATGAAAGACCTGCTGAAAAATCTTAAGCGCATGGCCAAAGGAAATGATCCCGTCCTCATTATGGGTCCTATAGGCTCTGGAAAAAAAACTATAGCTAAATTGCTTCATAAACTTTCTAATGTTCCTGGAGATCTGATTCAAGTAAACAATTTTTCGATTAATCAAAATGCTGTCCAAGGAAACTATTTTTTACCCAATATTGAGGGAATTCCTGCTGATTACCTTAATGAACAGGTGAAAAATCAAAAGGATTCCAAAAGATTTTTTTTTACCACAAACTTAGATCTACCTACATTTATGGAAGTCCATCCAGAACTTTATGAAAGATTTAGAGAGAATATTTTAATCATTCCCTCATTGACCCAAAGGAAGGAAGATATTCCCATTATTGTCCAGCAGTTTATTGGGAAGTATTCATCCATCCATAACTCAGAGGGAACCTCAATTGATGAAAGTGCCCTAAGGATATTGGTGGATTATGAATGGCCTAACAATGTTTTAGAACTGGAGAATTTGATACAAAGATTGGTAATCCTTCATGGCGGCCAGAAGATTTCACCCTTAGACCTTCCAGAAAAACTATTAAAAAAATTTGAAAAAAACCTAAATTTTCCTCTTCCACCAATGGGGCTGATTCTTAGGGAAGTGATCCAAGGTATTGAAAACTCTCTAATCGACCAGGCCTTATCCCGAAGTTTAGGTAACAAAAACCAAGCGGCTAAACTTTTGGGATTAAATAGGACCACTTTGGTTGAGAAGCTAAGAAAGAGATCTACAAAGTCCTGACGACTCAAATTCTCAACAAATCATAAGTTAGTAAAATTAAATACCGTCAAATTTTTGTGGGGAAAAAAAGTCCATAAAGAAATTATTTCCTTTTAAAAAAGCCAAAAGGTTGTAAAATTTTTTATATGCATGGCAAAATAATGTCTTGCGCTTACTTTTGAAACAGGAAGTTTCATTTGAGAAGTTATAAAGGTTTAATTTTTTTGACGATTACCCTGTCCCTTTTTGCCATTTGGGTAAATGTTACCTACGCAAATATAAATCAGATTCAAATGAAAGATAACCTGAGGTGGGAAATTTACTTGCCAAAGGATTCCGTAACAGTAAAAAAAACAGAAAATATTCTATCTATTAATATATTAAAACCAACCGATTTTGAGGATCTCTCCGAAAAAATAGGAAAACTTTCGATACAAAATCAATATATTAGTTCCATAAAAAATATAAAGTCCCAGGCACCAAATGAGGTTTCGCATATCGAAATTGAACTTGCCGGGAATCAGGTAGAAGTTTTTAGTTTTTATAGGGAAAATGAATCCAAACAAATTGTGGATTTCTGGTTAAATCAGGATGTCGTGGTACAAAAGCCTGAAGAAAAAATTGAACTTAAAAAACCTCAAAGAAAAATAACTGCCGTTGAGAAAAAAGTTGTTAACTATCCTAAGAAGTTTTTAAAACCCAAAATTCCTGACAATAAATTCCGTGACTTTAGATATGGGGCGGCCTTTGTCTGGAATTATCCGCCATTAATATCACCTCCGCAAAAACTGGTAGACACAGATAACAAAACTCCAGATAGTTTTTATCCTATTAAAGATTTAAAAATAATAGATAGTGAAAAATTGGCACATCTTCAGCTTTCTATAAATTTATATAGGAAGTCCCAATTTGGATTAATGAATAAATCTATAGATTTATACTTCAAAAAGTATGGTGAACAAGCAGATCTTGATTTGAATGAATTTTTAAAGGCCAACGCCATTTTAAAATTAAACAAAGGTGATCAAAACAAGGAATCTTCTAGGTTTGCTTTAAAAATGCTGGATACCATTTCTAAAAGGACTTCAAATTATGCTTTAAAATCTGGGATTTTAAAGTATTTGGTTTCCATAGTTTTAGAACAAGATGATTATGTGACTACTTTAAGAGAGGCAAGAAAATTATTTATTCTAGCAAAACAATATTCAGATATGGAGGTTGCAGGTAATTTAACCAATATAATCCTTTATAGTTTGGCGAAATTGTCTCAAATGGATAAGTTAGAGGAAATTCTAAAACATCCTGATTATTCAAAAATGATTCCAGAGCAATTGGGGCTGGCCTATCAAAGTTATATCCTACTTTCCCAGGATAAGACGTTGGAATTGATAAGTTTGTTTGAAAAATCCAGAAAATCACTAATAGACCCTATTCATGAGTCCTTATTGTTTAATGTAGCGGAGGCATATTTTAGGGAAGCAAAATACCAGAATGCTGTTAAATATTTTACCAAATTTGAAAACTTTTATTCCTTTCATAAATACTCATCAATGGCAAAGATGAGAGTTGCACTTTCTTATGATCTTATGGCCCATGATCCAAATGAGGTTGTGGCCCTATATAAAAATGTAATTGATAATACATCAGATTTTCAGGTTAATTACGAAGCTCGTCTTAGATATGTAGGACTTAAATGTTTAAGAAATAAATTTCCTACACAAGAAGACTTAGAATCAAATTCCTTCCTTAAACTTAAGAGTGAGGATGAAAAATCCCTAACAGAAAATTTGAAAAAAACACTCTGGATGGTAAGGCTAAGAAGTTTTATTGTCGGAAAGGATTATGTTAAGGCCCTCGCTTATTTGGAGGCAATACCACTGGAATCCTTAAAACCCTTTGAGATGTTGGCCTTTGATGGTGATGGGGCCGAAATTGCTTTCGGTATGATTCAGGACCAATTTAAGAAAGAAGATTTTCCCGGTCTTTTAAAAACCTATGAGGTACTAAACAAAAAGTACGAGAAAAAGATAGGTCGTGAACCTATTACAAAATATTTAGTCGGAATGGCCTTCTTACAAGTCGGGGCTTATGACTCATTCGAAAAAAATTACGAGGACTTTAAATTATTATCCGAATCTCCCAAGCGGGAATTTCCAATTTGGATTGAAAGGGATGATTCAATTTCACCCGACAACTTAATGCTAGATTTGGCGATTGCCAAAAATATAAAATTGGAAAACCTTGATAAAGCAAAAACTCTACTGACTGAGTTGGAAGAAAAATTTTCAGATAAATCGAAGACCAAATACTACAATGCCTTAATAAATTATAAAAAAGGTGATTATACTAAGGCCATAGAAGCCGTGGAAAAGTTTTTAAGTATGGATAAAACCTCCGAAGTGGTGGGACAGGATGAAATCCTAAAAATTTTCGAAATATATTCAGATTCCATCTATAAGATAGGCGATTTACAAAAATACCGAAAAGTAACCAAGGCATTATTGGAAGATGTTAAATCCCAATCGGCAAATTTTAATCCATTAAGAGAAAGAATTTTATACGTGAATTTAGAAATAATGGCAGGGGAACAAAAAGAGGAAAATGCAATTCAGCTAGAAAAGGATTCCAAACTCTTTATGAACGAATATCCCCAAAGTATTTATAAGGAGAGAGTTACATTTCTCCTTGGTCAATCTTATATACAAATGAACAAATTGGATGAGGGTGAAAAAATAATGAAGGATTTAGTGGAAGGAAAGTCTGTGCCAAACTATTTAAAAGAATTGGCCAGATCTGAACTTTCATTTATTAAGATAAAAAATAAAACAATTTAATTTTGCCCCAGGATGGAGCAAATTTAGACAGGAGGTCTGATGGAATCTATTAACGTTGAGCTATTTGGAAATGATCCAAAAGTAAAAAATACCATTTCCATGGCCAGGAACATTGCTGTTACCAAAGCTTCGGTTTTAATAATGGGGGAACCTGGAACCGGAAAGAAAACTTTGGGTTATTTTATTCATTTAAACTCGAATAGATCAAAAAATCCCTTTATTGTAGTTGATTGCGCAGGGGAGAAAAAGGACGTTGAAAATGCCATTTTAGGTTTTAGAGAAGATGGTGGAAAATTTCATCGAGGGGCCCTAGAGGCAGGAAATGGAGGAACAGTCCTTTTTTCCAATATAGATGCATTGGAAGAGGACTTCCAAAAAAGACTCCATAAAATAATAATGGAATTGGAAGATTATGATTTGGATATCAGGATATTGGCAAGCACAACCAAAAATCTTTCAAAGTTGGTAGGAGCAGGACGGTTTTATAGAGGGCTTTATACCTATATTTCCAATGATGCATTATTTATCCCACCTCTAAGGGAAAGAATTGCAGACCTAGAATGGGTAACTAAGAAACTAATATCAGAATTCTCCGGGAATCCAGAAACACCGATGAAAATTGATCCTACCGCTATGGAAAAAATTTTAGGTCATTATTGGACTTATAATTTGGCAGAGTTGAAAACAGTTATAGAGGATTCCGTTAAAAACTCAGATAAAATCACCCTCTCTGAAAAGGATTTAGAGATGGGAGAAAAGAAAGCAATTAATTTAGTTAAAGATGATGACAATATTGGAATTAGATTAATGTCCTTAAAGGATGCTGAGAAATTATTAATTAAAAAGGCCCTAATCCATACTTCTGAAAATAGGACACAGGCAGCAAAAATTCTTGGGGTATCCATAAGGACCTTAAGAAATAAGATTAATGAATATAGAAGCAGAGGATCAGCCTTTTTTCTGAACCTTCGTTAAGGGGAAAGTTGTGAATATTGAGGATAGGACGCTTAAAGCATTGGCCAGTTCACTTAATTTCCGGCAATTGCGCCAGGATTTGATCTCATCCAATATAGCAAATGCTGAAACCCCAGGGTACAAGGCAAAAAAAATAGATTTTGAGGAAGCTTTGGCAAGGGCCATTGATCTTGATAACCAGCAAACCTTAAGAGCAGATGATACCAGACATTACAATGTAGGGGGTGGAGGATTCGATAATTTAGAACCAGAAATATACGAGGATCCCAATGGTATTGTAAGCGAGGACGGCAATACAGTCGATCGAGAAGCAGAATTGGCCAACATGGCAGAAAATAAAATTTTATATGATGCCTCTGTTGCACTATTGAACAAAAAACTAGGGCTATTGAAATATTCAATAGAATCCAAGGAGTAATAAATGGACCTTTTAGGAAGTATGAGAATTAGCGCCAGTGGCCTATCAGCAAATAAAAAAAGGATGGCAGCTATATCTTCCAATATTGCCAACGCCCAAACAACTAGAACTCCAGAAGGTGGGCCTTATCGGAAAAAAGAGGTTGTTTTTGGAGCGGAACCAGCGCGAGAAAGTTTTTCTGAAATATTGGAAGGTGAAATGGGAGAAAATGCCCAAAAAGTTCATGCCACTGACGTCGTATCTACCAATAAACCACCAATTTATAAATATGAACCAGGCCATCCCGATGCCAATGAACAAGGCTATGTTGCATATCCGGATATAAACGTAATGGAAGAGATGGCCAATATGATTGAAACTTCAAGAGCATATGAGGCAAATATCACAGCATTAAATACTGCCAAATCTATGGCACTGAAGGCCCTGGAGATAGGGAAAAACTAGTTGGAGGTAGAGAATGAGCATAGAAACAAGAGGGTCAATGGAAAATATCCTTAACACCTTTAATACCAAAGACTGGGTATCTCCGGGAAAACTTGATTTAGAAACAGGTAAACGCGTTTCCCTGGATAAGGCCGAAGTAGATCTGGAAGGAGTAAATGCTCCTACTTTCGGAGAAATTTTAGGTAAATATATAAGCGAAGTAAACGATCTACAACAAAATGCAAATAAATCAATTGAACAATTGGTTACAGGAAAAAGTCAAAACATACATGAAACGATGTTAATGGTGGAAAAGGCTGATCTGGCATTTAAAACCATGAACCAGATAAGAACGAAAATTATTGAGGCATATAAGGAAATAATGAAAATGCAGGTTTGATAGGTAAGGGGGAATTTAGGTGGTTGATTTTTTAAAAAGAGTCTTAAAAAATTTTTTGGAGTTTTTTGCCAACCTTGAGGGGTCAAAAAAAATAGGCTTTGTGGTTACTGCATTTGCTGTGGCCGGCGGATTGGTTTTAATCTTCGTCTGGGCATTAAGGACCCAATATTCCACCCTTTACACAAATCTTAACGCCGAGGATGCTAAAAAAATTGCCTTAATTCTGGAAGAAAAAAAAGTTTCTTATACCATGTCTGAAGACGGGAAAACCATACAGATTCCAAAGGATAAAATCGAGCAGTGGAGATTACATCTAGCAACCCTAGGAGTTAATTTTTCAGGTACTTTAGGATATGAAGTTTTAGATAAGCAAAATTTTGGAACTACAAGTTTTGTTCAAAAAATAAATAAGAAAAGAGCTCTTGAAGGGGAATTAGTAAAAACCATTACCTATTTACGTGGAGTATTACGCGCAAGAGTGCATTTGTCCATTCCGGAATCTTCACCTTTTGTGGTTGAGCAGAAACCGCCTTCGGCTTCAGTTGTTTTGGAATTGGATAGAGGGGTTGAATTAACATCAGCTGAGGTTAAAGGGATAGCCTCATTAGTCTCTGGTGCAGTTGAGGGAATGAGGCCAGAAAATGTTGTCATTATAGATGACCGTGGTAAAAAACTATCTGAAAATATTGGGGATCCATTAACCGAAATAACTGCAAACCAAATCGCCCTTGAAGCAAAATTAAGTCGTCAGTATGAAGAAAAAATTGAGGAAATCCTTTCAAAAATAGTGGGAATAGGAAAAGTGGTGGCCAAAGTTTCTCTAACCATGGATTTTACCGAAAAAGTTTCCACCAAAACCTCTTATGATTCTGAGAATCCTGCAGTTTTATCTGAAGTAAAGAATGTCCAAAATATAGATGGCAAGCGGCCAAGCCCGCAGGGGATACCCGGTGCTCGATCCAATTTACCAGGGGAATTGCCTCAACCTGGAATTCCTGAGACCTCAAACGTAGTTAACAAGGAACTTACAACAAGAAACTATTCAGTTCCTTCTGTAGTCACAAAGGAAAAAAAACCAACAGCTGGGGTTGCCAGGATAAGTGCTGCAGTAATGTTAGATGGGAAAAGGGTTCCTCAAATTACAGAAAAAGGGAAAGCCCTTTTAAAAGATGGCAAGGAAGTTTTAATCTATGAAGCGTGGTCACAGGCCGATTTGGATAATTTTAAGGCAATCGTATCCTCTACTTTAGGACTAGATGAAAAAAGAGGAGATAATTTAACAATTAAATCCATGGAATTCGTAAAGGAGGACGTGGAAACTGCTGCTGCGATAATGAGAGAAAATGCAAACAGAGAGTTAATTAAGAACATTGTTATGTATTTAGCTATCGGTTTGGCAATAACTCTCTTCTTCTTCTTGGTAGTAAAACCATTTATTCAATGGGTAACCGATTCTACATTGGAAACAATTGAGGACTTCCTTCCTAAAACCATAGAAGAACTAGAAAAGGTTCAAGTTGGACAAAAACTTCCTGGCCTAGAGGAAGTTCTTCCCGAGATAGAAGAAAAAATAAATCCTGCCAAGATAGAAGGAAAAGTTCTAAGGGAAAAAATTATTTCTTCAATTGAATCTAATCCTTCCAAAGCGGCCCAGATAATTCATGATATGTTGCATTCTGGGGAATCTAAAAAACAAATTGCATGAGGGATTTAAATGGAAAAACAATTTGAAAAAATCACCTCTTATCAATTCAAAAATTTCCTGGAAGAAGAGAGTCAATCAAATGTCTTTAAAATAAGGAATTTCGAACAGGAAGAAATTGAAAATATTAAAAAAATTAGTTTTCAAGAGAAATTTACCAAAGAAAAGGGACTGGAGATATTTCCCTTTATAAGGGAACAAAAAGAAAGAAAGGAAATTCTAAATAAATTAAATGAACAAAAATATCAAGAAGAAATTACCAGCAGATTAAGAGTTATTCAGGAAGAATCAATAAAAAAGGGTTATGAGGAAGGACTAAAAATTGCAAGAGATGAGGTTTCTCAAGAATTTGAAAAAAATGTAAAAGAAAAAATTGAGTTATTAAACGAAATTCTTAGGAATGCATTAAAATTAAGAGAAGAAATTTACAATAATCAAAAAGATCAGATCCTTTTTTTAATAAAAAGCTTAACTAAATGGGTTATCCTCAGAGAATTAAAAGATGATGGACAGTACCTAGGAAAGCTTCTTGAAAAATTGTTTCAAGAAATTCAAACCCAACAAAACTTTGTCCTTCAAGTAAATAAGAAAGATTTTGATAAAATTCCTGATGTAATGAAAATCCTTGAAGAAAAGTTAGGTGAATTTAAAAATTCACGTGTTGTGATCGATTTTGATTTGCCTGAAAATGGGGTAATCATCGATTCGGAAAATGGTATTATAAAAAGCACCTTAGAAAGCCAATTTTTAGTATTGGATGAAATATTTGGCCCAATCAAAGAAAATGGAAACAGCAAAAAGTAGTTTGGATTTATTGAACCTAAACCCCATAAACAAAGCTTTTGAAAAGGCGCAACTTTATCAAAAAATTGGGAAAATTAGGTCAAGCAAAGGAAATGTTTACGAGGTTTCCCTACCAAGGGCCCAAATTGGGAGTAAAGTGGAATTTATTACAGATTCTGGTACATCCTGTTTTGGGGAAATCATCGCTTTAAGAGGCAAGTTATGTTTAGCGATGTCTTATGAAGAAATCCCTGGTATTGATTCAGAAACTAGAGTTTACATGAGAGATATTTCATCAGAAATTTCATTATATGATTCGATGTTAGGAAGAGTTTTAGATTATCAAGGAAGGCCACTGGACAATAAAGGGGATTTATTCGGTCCCTTTGAAAATCGATCGGTCTTCGGACATCCATCTAACCCTCTAGATAGACCTACAATAAATATTCCAGTAGAAACAGGAATACATTCAATTGATTTTTTCACCACTGCAGGAATGGGACAACGATTGGCAATTATGTCTGGTTCTGGGGTTGGTAAGTCTGTACTCCTTGGAATGATAGCAAGATATACACGTGCAGATGTTTCTGTTATTGCACTGGTGGGAGAAAGAGGGAGAGAAGTTTTAGAATTTATTGAAAGAGATCTTGGGGAGGAAGGTTTAAAGAGGTCAGTGGTTATTGTGGCAACTTCTGATTGTTCACCCTTGATCCGCCTAAGGGCCGCTTATACTGCTACAACGATTGCAGAATATTTCAGGGACAAAAATAAAAATGTAATGTTAATGATGGATTCTGTAACACGCTTTGCAATGGCCGCAAGAGAAATTTCGCTTGCTGCTGGTGAACCTCCCGGACCGAAAGGATACACCCCATCAGTCTTTTCCAAACTACCAAAGCTCTTAGAAAGGGCAGGAACCAAGGCCAACTCTGGTTCAATCACTGGTATGTATACAGTTTTAGTTGAGGGTGGAGATATGGATGAGCCCATCGCTGATGCGATCAGGGCGATTAGTGATGGCCACATTATTTTATCGAGGTCTTTGGCACAGAAAAATCATTTTCCTGCAGTCGACATCTTAGGATCAATTTCCCGGGTAATGGGAAGTGTAATCACCAAAGACCATAAGGTATTGGCCTCTAAACTTAGGGACCTTTTGGCAGTTTATCAGGATTCTATGGATTTGATTAATGTCGGTGCTTACGTAAAGGGTTCAAATCCTAAAGTTGATATGGCCGTTTATCTTTATGAAAAATTTATGAGTTTGATGAAGCAAGACGTCGATTTTTATGAATCACTCACAATCAATGAATTATATGAAAAATTGGAGAACCTTATATTACATGCTGAGAGTGCCGTTTTAGGGAAAAATGAAAAATGAAAAAAATGAAATTCCGACTGGAACATGTATTACGTTTAAGGGAATTTGAGGAAAAAAAGGCAAAATTGGAACTAGGTTTAGTCCTGGGAAAAATAAACGGTTTAAATTTTGAAATTGATGAAGCAAAAAAACAAATGCAAAAATCTAATAATGAGTTCAATCAATATTTAAAGGAGACCAGAAAGGTTCAAGATATTAAAATTTTTCCGTTTTTAATTGAAGATTTACAGAGAATTATAGATAAGAAAAAACAGGATCTTTTAATATTAAAAAAGGAATTAGAAGTAAAAAAAAATATTTTAAAGGTCGCTGAAACAAAATTTAAAATATTGGAAAAATTAAAAGAAAATCAATTAGAAAGATTTAAGAAAGAAGAAAATAAGAAGTTAATAAATGAATTAGATGACAATACTATTATGAGATATGAGGAAGAAAAATGATTTATTTATTTTTTTTGTTTAACCTTACCAATCTCTTTGGCGCTACCGAGCCTAAAATCTATACTGAAAATGAATTTAGGAAAAAACTTGTAGAGGAAGTGTCAAAGGAAATTTCAAAATTTAAAGGAATGGAATTAACATCTTTTATTTCTGAACTTATGAAAAAAGATAAAGATTTAGAAATTAGGGAAAATAAAATTAAAGAAGAAAAATCTCAACTTGCCATATCTATAGAAAATTTTGAGAAAAGAGTGAAGGCCCATTTAAATAAACAAAATGACCTTATTGGGTGTATTGACTCAGTAAAAGGGGATGAAGAAAAGAGAGTTTCTAGGATGGTGGAAATTATTTCCGCTATGAAGCCCGATAAAGCTGCACAAGTATTATCGATACAAGATCAGGAATTAACAATTAAAATCCTAGGGTTATTGGACTCCAAGCAAGTTTCTAAAATTTTTAATCTAATGGATAAGGAAATCTCTGCCCGACTTCAAAAACAATTCATGACTATGAAAAGATAAAGGAAAGACATAGTCAAAGAATTGTATTTATGAATATATTATCAATGCCGTTTTCTCCTCAAGCATTTGATCCTAATTTGGGTCTTTACAAAAAACCATTTTCTGATTCCTCCAAGATCCAGGGTGAGGTTAAAGCTGAGGGAGATTTTAAAGAGACCGTTGAACTATTAAAGACCCAAGGGAAAGTACCTGAACCTCAATTAGAATTTAAGAAATTATTGGCCGAGCATCAAACATCAGAAAAAAAAGTTGAAAATAAAGGTTCTATGGAGTTTGGGATAAAATCTCAGATACGAAAAGAGCTGGGAGATTTGAAGCCTCAAGAAGTAAGTTCCGAAAAAAAAGGGAAATATCCTGAATTAAATGAGCCAATTAATAAATTTCAATCAAATGAAGCATTTGTGTTACATCGAGAGATGGCCAATAGGCCATTTGTAAAAAATGAATCTCTTAATTCCTTTTCAAAAACATTTAATGTCGAAAAGAAAGATAAGAAACCAGGAGAGGTTTCTACAAATCAAAATATTGGGCATTTTGTAAACAATGATAAAGATTTAAATGGAATCATTAAAAATCAAGAGACTTCCTCCGAAAACCTTAAATTCAGTTCTCCAAAAGAACTATTTAATTGGATTTCTAAAATAATTAGTAAAAATCCAATTAAAGATGGGCAAACTTTAAATCTCCAAATAAGGGATAGAAATCTCGGTGACTTTAATATTTCCGCACAAAATGGAACAAAAATTGGAGAAATAAATATGGCAATCGTCAGTCAAACAAAGGAAACTGACGATTTTTTCAAGGCCAACGAAAAAGATTTGGTAAAAAGTCTTGAACAAGCAGGAGTTAAAATAGGGAAAATCGAAATTTTAAATCCTCAAACAGCTCAAAGTACAAACACTGATTCAGGATTGGATTTGGGAGATAATGGATCCTTTTCAGGAAATTTAAATGAACATTTTGCACAAAGAGATCAATTAGAAAGAGATGGACAAAGAAGAAGAGAAATCTGGAGTAGATTTGAACACCTAAGGGAGAGATAATTGGCCAAAATAGGTAGACCAGCAGGCTTTGAAAACAGTTTCGGGAAGGATATCCAAATGGCCAGGAAAGAGGAAAACCTCGCTGAAAATTTAAATAAATTATCCGGTAATTCCCAAACAACCGGAATCAAATATGTTAATAGGGCGGATAAAGAAAAATTAGATAAGGATGGGTTTTTAAAAATATTAACCAGCCAAATTAAAAATCAGGATCCATTTAATCCTATGGATCAAAAAGAAATGACAGGTGAATTGGCCCAAATAGGTGCTCTTGAACAAATGACTAATATGAATGCCAAATTGGATAAATTGGTGGGAAATCCAAAGCTTCAAAGTCAGACAACCGGCATTGGCTTTTTGGGCAAACAAATTACTACAAGTGGAACTACTGTCGATTTTGATGGAACCGAAGCTGGAGTAGATATTCCGATTAATCTTCCCCTGAACGGAAAAACAGTAAATGTTAGAATTTCTGACTCTAAGGGACAATTAATTAAAGAATTGGGCTTTGCAAATTTGCCCAAGGGATCTCATAAAATTCATTGGGATGGAACAAAAGAAGACCAAACCCTGGTTGGAAAGGGCAACTATAAAATAACAGTATTTGGAAAAGATGAAACTGAAAAATCCTTTAAAGGAGAAACCAAAGTTAAAGGGTTAGTTACAGGAGTAAGATTTAATAGTGGGGAAATAGTTTTAAATGTAGATGGATCTAAGGAGGTATATCTAAAGGATATTGAAAGTTTGGAGGAGCCGAGGGACAATACGGAAAAACAACAAGTGATTAATTGATATGGTTAATCAAAAAGTTAATCGTCTTTCGGTAAATGAGCTTCCTAAAAATCAGGAGCTTAAAAAATCTCCAGATGAAACTGAGGAAGGATTTAAGGAAATTTTTGACTCCAAATTAAAGGATTTAAAAATTTCAGGACATGCGGCTAAAAGACTTAAGGAGCGGAACTTAGAAATGGATACAAAGGAATATTTGAAACTTAAAGATGCTGTAACACAGCTTAGAAAAAAGGGTGGAAACGATTCCTTGGTTATAACTGGTAAGGCAGCATATATAATTGATGTGAAAAACAAAACCATTGTTACAGCAATGGATAAAGACAATATGGAGAATAACGTATTTACAAAAATTGATTCTACAATAGTAATAAATTAAGCTGATTAATTGGCCGGTCCTTTCTGGAGGCCAACCCCAAGTCAGTAGTTATGAGGGGTTTTCAGCCATAAATGTCTAGGAGGGACATCATGAGCGTATTGCGATCCTTTAACATTGGTATTTCTGGGATGAATGCAGCGGGGGGTGGTATGTCTGTTGCGGGTGATAACATCGCCAACGCTGGAACCACTGGGTTTAAAGCATCTAGAGCAGAATTTCAGGATATGCTGGCCGTTTCACTAAAAGGTGTAAACGGCGGAGATCAAATTGGTTCAGGATCCCGTCTGGCACACGTTAAGCAAGTTTTTAATCAAGGCGATATTACCAGGACTGATAACAACACCGATTTGGCAATTCAAGGGGATGGATTTTTTGTACTTCAAACAAACACAGGAAGAGCTTATAGCCGAGATGGTTCCTTTTCTTTTAATAAGGATGGTGAATTGGTTAATGGTGATGGTTATAGGGTTTTAGGGTATTCTTATCTAGATGGCAAGGCCACTAACAAGCTTGAATCAATAAAGTTGGATGCAACGACAATTCCAGCTAAGGCAACTGAGAAAGTTGGAATTTTTATGAACTTAGATTCTAGAGAATTATCGAATAGGAATTTTGATATTAAAGATCCCGAAACAACCTCTAATTTTGCTAACAGTTTAGTGGTTTACGATAACGTTGGAACCGAACGCTTAATCAATATGTATTTTAACAAAGTAGATAATAATAAGTGGGAATACCATGTATTAGTGGATGGAAAAGATACCGATGGAGGAAAACCTGGAGAATTAATTGAAATGGCAAATGGTAAGATAAGCTTCAATGATAAAGGTATTTTACAGGAAGAATCTGAAGGAAAAAATTCTTTTGATTTTGGTGGAGGCGCTCAGGCCGGGCAAAAAATAAAATTTGATTTTGGGAAGAGCATTACCGAGGGCGGAGATGGATTTCATGCAAGTACCCAGTATGGAGCTGGATCTTCAGTTTCCAGACATACCCAAAATGGAAACAGTGCTGCAACTTTGGCCTCTCTAAACTTTAATGATAAAGGAATTTTGACTGCCATTTACGACAATGGAGATAGAAGGGATATTTCCCAAGTCAGTTTGGCCAGATTTGAAAATAACCAGGGACTTTTCAAATTAGGGAAAAACTTGTTTAGAGAAAGTAAGGAATCTGGTTTGGCAGCCATTGGAAGGTCCGAAGAAGCAGGTAGAGGAGAACTTCTTGTTAGAAGTTTGGAGTTATCAACTGTTGATTTGGCCTCTGAATTTGTTAACTTGATGACCTTATCAAGAAACTTTAAGGCCAACTCAAAAGTAATTACAACTGCGGATGATATGATCCAAGATGTTTTAAAATTGAAATCGTAATTTAATTTGCCCCGTCTGATCCAATTGCGTCGACGGGGCAACATTTTAATGCTTCTAAACAATTATTAATTTCATCTTGAGTTTTGGGTTGCTTTTTTACAAAAGCGTGCCCTTGGTCTTCATTCATTTGAAAAAAATTGGGGGCTTCCATAACGCAAGCATCACAGGCAATACATTGATCATCAACATAAAAATGACCAGATATATTATCTGGCCATTTTTTTTTAGGATCTGCCATTATTCGTAAAATTTATAAATAGAAACTTTAACATCATTTTTAACAGTATTGGTGATGTCGTTTGCAAGTATTTGGGAAAGTTCCCCAGAAATCATTTGGAGAGTATTCCCTTCCTCTTTGACTTCAGTTTTTGATGTATTTTGGGTGGCCCTAATTAGGGATACTCCTGTTGGATTAGCAAAAATGAAGGTTTTTGGTTTTGATAAATCCTCCTTGAATATTTTAACCAAAGAATCGGAGGGAATTGCAACCATCCCTTTCGCTCCATCAAGCTGGTTAATGAGAACATCTTTTTGAAAATTTAGATTATATTTTTTTGCTAATTCCTCAGCTTTTCCTAACTTATCAGATTTTAATAGTTCGCCCATTTCTTTAGTAATGGCCTGAACCATTTTTTCCACTTCAAATGGTTTTTGGCTTTGAAGAATTTCCTTTGCCATTGAAGTTTTTAGGCCATCAAAAGTTGGAACATATTCTGGTCTTTTATCTTCCACAAGAATGAAGTGAGTTCCATATTGGCTTTTAATTGGAGATGACACAGTTCCGGTTTTTTGAGTAAAAATGCCCTCAAAAAACTCAGGAACACTTTTTCCTTTTGAAATCCATCCCAAATCGCCTCCGTTTTTCTTTTCCTGAGGAGTTCTGTTATATTTTTCGGCCATATTGGAGAAGTTTTTAGCATTCAAATTTTTGGTTAAATCTTCCACAATTTTTTGGGCATTTTTATCATCTTGGTATATTAGTATATGTTTTACTTTTATTTCCTCAGGCTTGGAAAGCTGACCTTTAACCAAGTCAAATTTAGCTCTAACTTGCTCAAGATTTTTTGCCAAATAATCTGAAATTTCATTATCTGAAACAGGAACAAATCCTTCCATTTGTTTTTTATTAATGGCCACTATATCGGTTCTAACCTTTTTCTTTTTCAGTTCCTCAAGTTCGTTAGAAAAAGATTTAGATAGAGGAACCTTAGAGATCAAGTCTAAAACAACCTTATTTTTAAGGTTAGTTTCATTCTGTTTTTCGAATTCTGCTGGAGTAATTCTAGCTCCTGCCAGCATCCTTTTATAAAGGTCTACATTGAAAATACCATTTGTTTGGAATATTTTTTGTTCTCCTTGTGAGAAATTGGTAATTGCTTCCTTCACTTCTTCCTGACTTGGAGAAATTCCAATTTTGTCCGCAAAAACCAAAATTAATTTTTGTTGAACCAATTGTTTTACAATATTCTCTCTTAACTGCATTTGTTGGATATCTTTGGCAGTTAATTCTTTACCACCATATATCTGACGATATAAAGAGATTTGTCGCTCATAGACATTTTGGAACTCTGAATAATCAATTTTATAATCCCCGACCATTCCAATAGTACTAGAAGTTGCTTTTTGTCCGTTGTAACCCGTGATCACAAAGGACACGATGATAAACCCGATAAAAATCGTAATAAATATACCAGAACTTTTTTTTCTAAAATCTCCGTTCATTTTACAAAATCCTAAAGTTAAAATTTAAAGCGAAAAATTACCATTTAAGAATTGCTCCAGTCAAAGTATATTGGCACTTTAAAAATTTTATGGTTACCCTTAATTCATGATTGGACTTGAAATTGTAGAAAAAAATCGTTTTAAATTGGCGATAGACATTTTGTTTTTGTCTCTTTCTTTGTATGGAGTGTCAAATTGGTCTCCTAAAGGTGAGGATATTTCTCCTTTTAAGGGATTAATGATTAATGTCACCGCGACGCTTCAGGAAACCTTGACTGCGGCGGGTAAAAATATCACTCAAGGTTTTGACAATTATTTACTTAATGTTAAGGCCAGCAAAGAAAACCTGAGCCTTAAATATAAAATTTCTGAATTGGAAAAGGAACTTTTTGAGAAAGAAGAGATTGAGAAAGAAAACTTTAGGCTTAGAAATTTATTGGATTATGGAAAAGATATTTCGCCAACTAAAATAGTGGCCAAGGTTATATCCTGGAATACTTCCTCAGAATTCAGGGTCCTAAGAATCAATAAAGGTGCAAAACATGGGATTACCCTACAGGCTCCAGTAGTAACTCCTAATGGATTAGTTGGTTATATTTATAGGATTACAGATAGTTTTTCGGATATTTTGACCATCGAAGATTCCAATAACCATGTTGATGGTTTGCTCGAAAGAACCAGAGGGTATGGAATTTTAGAAGGAAACCCCGAAGGAAAAATTGTTTTAAAGTATATCCAAAAATCCTTGCCAATAATTATCCATGATCAGGTCATTACTTCAGGACTTGGGAATATTTATCCAAAAGGAATTATGATTGGAACGGTTTCAAAAATTGAAAAGGATAGTTATGGAGTTACCCAATATATTGAGGTTAAACCATCTGTTTCTTTTGATAAACTTGAGGAAGTAATTGTTTTACAGTTACCCCAAGATAGGAATAAGGAATTAGAAGAATTATCCAAACCGCAGCAAGGGGAGAATGCCATTTGAAAATTCCATTTAATAAAATTATACGCCCTTTCTTGCTGACCCTATTTATATTGGTATCTTTAGAAGTGCTTTCCAGCACCATTTTTCCTTTTTTTGGATTCTCTAATTTCTGCATACCTTTTAATTTGATTATCCTATTTTATTTGGCCATTCGCTTAGAAACCTCATTTATGTCCGTCCTGATTTTTATAGTTCAATATTTCCATTCTTTTTTTACTATTGAAAGCTGGGCAATAGGAACCTTTGTAGGCATTTTAATCTGTAAAATTGTCACCAGGTTTAGGGATTTAATCCAAATATCAAGTTATCCACTTACAGTATTGGTCTTTCAAATCTTTTTAATTTTCTGGCATTTAACTTATTCCACCTTTATTTATTTTCAATCCGGAGGGAAATCCCTTTTCTTTGAAAATTTTTGGATGACCTTTCTGGAAGGTCTTCTCGCCTCCTTAATCTCCTACCACATATTTCAATTTCTAGATAAAATATGGTTCGCTGGCAAAGAGAAGGAATTGGGCGGGGTTTAACCGATGTTTAATCAGGAAGATCGAGTAAAAGATTATAAATCTCGCGGAGAGATGCTGGGGAATTTTATGGTCCTGGCATTTGCTGTTCTAATTGCTAGATTATGGTACCTACAAATTTATAGCGGAGATAAACTTTACCGCCACTCCTTAGAAAATAGTTTAAGGAAGGAAAGTATCCAGGCCACAAGGGGTCTAATTTTTTCCAGCGATAACCAGGTTTTGGTTCAGAATATTCCAGGTTTTGACGTGGTGATAATTCCCCAATATCTTAAGGAGCCAAAGGAGACCTTAAAAAAGCTATCTGAAATTGTTTCCACACCGATGGAAGAAATCGAAAAAATTCTTTTGAAATATTCCACTCAGGCCAAATATATGAGTGTTACCATCAAAAAGGATGTTTCCACTCGTGAACTTTCAATTTTGGAGACAGAAGGCTTTAAACTTCCTGGAGTTTTTGTTAGAGAAATCGCCAACCGAGAATATACAGATAGAGAAATAGGCGCCCATCTTTTGGGCTATACTTCTGAAATTTCCGAACAACAATTGGATAGGTTAAATAAAAAAAATAAAAACACCCATAAGTTAAAATTGGGGGATATCATTGGGCAACAGGGAATTGAGGAGGTATTGGATTTTGATCTCAGAGGAAAAGATGGCCACCAAATTATGGAAGTGGATGCAAGGGGAAGAGTCAGAAGGAAAATTACTGAAGATATTGTCCCTGGAGTAAACAATAAAGATTTTGAGCGAGGAAAAAATATACGATTAACAATTGATCGTGATCTGCAAAAAGTTGCCTGGGCTGCGCTGGAAAACAAAGTAGGTTCGGCAATTGCAATGGATGTAAATACTGGCGAAATTTTGGCCATGGTTTCACGACCATCTTTTGATCCAACTGAATTTGGAAGGGAAATATCACATACATATTGGAGTTCAATCTTAAAGGACGAAAATAACCCCCTTTGGGATAGGAATATTCAGGAACATTACTCACCTGGATCTACTTTTAAAACAATCTCCCTATTGGCCGGACTGGAATCTGGGATAATCGATGAAAAAACTGAAGTTATTTGTAATGGTTCTTATAAATTGGGGTTAAGAAAGTTTCATTGTTGGAAAAAAGAAGGTCACGGAAGAGTTGATGTTTATAAGGCCTTAAGGGAATCCTGTGATGTTTTCTTTTATAAACTTGCTACTCAAATGGATGTGGATATCTTAGGCAAATATGCAAAGCTATTAGGTTTTGGAAAAAAAACTGGAATTGGGCTTCCGCGTGAAACCACTGGTTTAATCCCAACGAAGGAATGGAAGAAGGCAAATTTAAAGGAGGAATGGCAGCAAGGCGAATCTCTTTCCACCTTTATAGGGCAATCCTTTGTACTAGCAACACCTGTTCAGTTGTTGGTTAGTTATGCTGCCATAGCAAATGGTGGGAAAGTATTTCGACCTCATTTTATTAAAGAAATTTTCAATAACGAAGGTGAAATCGTAAAAAAAGTGAAACCTGAAATAATTTCTGAAATAAAACTTAAACCTAAAACTGTTGAGATTTTAAGGAGAGGTTTATATGAGGTTGTAAATAATCCTTCGGGTACAGCCTATTGGTATAAGGGTAATGGAATTCATATGGCGGGGAAAACCGGAACTTCTCAAGTAGTACGTTTTAGCCAAGATAAAATTTATTCAAAATGCGAGCAGCTAGAATATAAATTCCGACACCATGGTCTTTTTGTTGCCTTCGCACCAGATAATGACCCCAAAATTGCTGTAGCTGTAATAGTGGAACATGGATGCCATGGATCGTCTGCAGCGGCACCTGTTGCAAGGGATATTGTAACCGAATATTTAAAAAAATATCACGGTGAGATGCTTGCAAGATTTATCGCAAGCGGAAAAAACGAAAAAGTTACCCAAGGTAAGGAAGAGGAAGAGTAATGAAGGTTTTGGAAGTTTTTAAAAAATATGATTTTAGTATTTTCGCAACTATTTCCACTATTTTTATAATCGGTTTGGCCAATCTTTATTCAGCAACTGCAAATTCCACCGACCTCTCGGTT
Source organism: uncultured Bacteriovoracaceae bacterium (assembly GCA_964400895.1). GTDB lineage: Bacteria > Bdellovibrionota > Bacteriovoracia > Bacteriovoracales > Bacteriovoracaceae > CAYNWL01. The sequence continues at coordinate 504,833 of CAYNWL010000001.1, read as the reverse complement.
GCAGGATTATATAAAACCCAGATCTTTTGGTTTTTTGTTGCCCTAATGGTGGGGATATCTATGAGTTTTATTAAAACCAAAACAATCTATCGATTTTCATGGCCTATATATCTTTTTAATCTCCTTTTGCTTTTTTTAATTTTTGTTATTGGGACAAAGGTCATGGGTGCTACTAGGTGGATCGGATTTGGATTTTTTCGTTTTCAGCCCTCTGAATTTATGAAGATATCGCTGGTTTTGGTGTTAGCAAGATTTTTTGCAGGAGAAAATTATCTAAGGGGAGTAAATTTTAAGGACTTAATTATTCCAGGAATTCTTTCGGCCATTCCAGCACTTTTAATCATTAAACAACCAGATTTGGGAACTGGTTTGGTCCTTTTGGCAATTTTTGCAATCCTTTCTTTTTATGTTGGATTAAAGTGGAAAGTAATAGGAATACTAGCTTTTCTTGCAATATTGGTAGGTGCCTTCTCTTATCGTTTTGTATTAAAAGATTATCAAAAAAATAGAATAATGGCCTTCCTTAATCCAAAACTGGAGTTAAAAGGGATTGGATATAATGCGAATCAATCAAAAATTGCCATTGGATCAGGCCGTTTTTTTGGAAAAGGGTTTCAAAAATCTTCACAAGCAAATTTAAATTATCTTCCGGAAAATCATACTGATTTTGTATTTTCAATTTATAATGAGGAGCATGGTTTATTTGGCTCCCTAGTACTAATTTCACTTTATCTTTTTTTATTTTTTAGATTTCTCCGTTTAGGGCTTTCTGCCAATAACCCTTTTGATTCCATATTGGTTATTGGAATAATGGGGGTTTTGTTTTTCCATACTATTATAAATATGTTTATGGTGACAGGGTTAGTTCCAATTGTCGGTATTCCCTTACCATTAATGTCTTATGGCGGCTCGAGCCTGTTAACCATAGGGATCTGTTGTGGGATAGCTACATCTATTAGTAATTCCAGGACGATATTTTAGAAAAAATTTAAATTTGATGTGATTAGAGTGGTCATGAAGGCGCAAGTTAATATTAAGAGTCCTTCATACAAACCAAATCCAATGGAGGGATCTCCCTCGGTTTCTTTTCTTTCAAGATCCTCTTTTAATCTGAAAATAAATATTAGGGCATTCCTAAATAACGGTAAAATTAGCATCGATAATATTATTTTTAAGACAACTCCAGATGCATAATTTTTAATATTAAAAATTTCCTGATCAAGGGCGGATCCAATTATTAAAACCCAGGAAAAAAAGAAACCAAAATAGGAAAATGCCAAAGCAAAACTTCTTTTTGATAAAAGTTCAGAAAATTCCAATTTAGAAAAAAATGAATAGGATTTAACCGAAAAACCCAATAATACAATAGTTATAGACCACAATAGAAGGATATAAACGATATTATGAGCATTATTAACAATAGATTGATTAAGGAAAGTTTTAAATATAATTGCAATACCAATTGAAAAAGAACTCGAAATTATAGCATAGCACATATTATTTTTTCGGGTAATTTCTTCAGAATGTTCAAAATCAGAAAGTACAATTGATTCTAAAATATAAAGAGCCAGTAAATATAAAATAAATGTCAAGATTGATGTTAAAAGAAAATCGAAGGATGCATAAAAAATTCCTTTCTCCAGAAAAATATTTATTTCTGAAAATATTAAACCGATTCCCAAAATTCTTGAAAATAGAAAAAGTGTAGCAGCTGGGTTTTGTGAAGGATAAAAACTATCTAGGAAATGGGCCTTGGAAGATTGATAAAAAAAGATGTGTGCAAACTTATAAGCAAATACAACTGCGCAAACAATAATTATAAAAAGAAATCGAATAAGGATAATATCTAAAATATCATTCATTTTTTTTGATCCTTTTTCCAAGTAAATAAACCTTTTAAATGAAGCATAAAACTCTCACCACTATTTTCTTTTTCCAAATTTATAAAGTATTTTGAACTAACACTTCCTAAAGTTCCAAATTCATTTTGAAGGCCATAGAATGATTTTTTATAGGTTTCATATATTTTTAATTTTTGAAGGAATTCCTGGGAGGGACGAAAATCACCCCATCCTAGAATTTTAGGAAAGCGACGAAAGGCCCTATGGAATTCCCATAACTTTTCGCCAGATGGGGCCAATATCCACGAACCATATGTAAGATCCCCAATAAATATGGTACCAGCAGGCTGTGCAAGGGAACTTCCAGGTAACTCCAATGATTTTCTTTGATAAATGGCCATTCCAATATTTTTTAAATTTTCATTAAAAAATTCTTCCGAGGTTTGAATTTCAATTTCTTCATAGGGAAAATAGGCATGAACAATACGAAATTTTAAAAAGTAGGATTTTAAAAAATAACCCCTTTGAAAAGTCTGAGTCAATACAACCGAAATTGGAGCATTTTGGAAAAAGGAATCAAAAGTTTTTTGGGATTTTAGATAAGGACGATTTTCCTTTATGGATATCATACTTTTTGAAAAACCCACATAAATCAAACAAAGAAGTATGTATAATGAAACCTTCCCCATCAACTTTCCGCGATCAATTTTCTTAATTTATTCTGATCTTTAGTTTTTAGATTGTTTAACCTGCAATGTAGCCGTGAAATTGAATTTGCCTTCTTGAATTTTTCAAAAAGGTCAGTTGCTTTGGTTATTTCTGAAAAAATAGATTTATTATTACCTGGCAAAGTTCTTACTACTTTTAAGGGAACCGACAGGGTTCCATTGTAATATTTCGATAAAGTGCTTTCAGAGGAGCCCGTTATAAAGTCTATTTTTTTTTCTAAAAGCCATTTTTCAATTTTTTTAAGTTTTTTATTCTGATTTTCATTAAATGATTCAAAAATTACGGGGGGAATATCATTTTTAATTATTGAAATGGCATTAGGATTATTACTTTTCTTTAATATTTTCATTAGATAATGGTCATCATGTTCTATATATTCTTCAATATTGGAAGGAAGGATATACTCATTATCTGAAGTTTTAAAATAGTTAAAAAGTAATTGCTCCAAGCAAACTGCTCTGTAATGAAAGTAAACCATTATGAACATATGGTATCTGCTTAAAAGAAAATCTTCAAAAGTTAAAATTCCCCTCTCCGAGATCCCTAGGAATGCTGTATTATTTAAAACACAAACCCTTAAATTTTCTAAAAGCCAGTCTAAATCAAAATTTCCGTAACTTACTCCGCAAAAATAACTATCCCGAAGCAGATAATCCATCCTGTCGCAATCTATTTCTCCGGTAACCAATTGATGGAGAAGAGGGAAATAATTTATTCCTTCAATGACGAAATAGGATTTATTTCTTTGGATTCCTGTGATTAGGTCTGCAATTGTTTTACGGTCTACCTGGAAGGTTTTTTCAACTTGGCCAAAAGTTTTTGAGAATGAACTTTCCGCCAAAGCAAGAATTGTATAATCTTCATGTGTAGCTTTTCGATTTAATCTTTCATCTTTTTTTAAAAATTCTTTGGGTATTTTTAAATCGGCAAGTTTTGGCATAACGATCTCAGTTGCATGACTTAGCGGTGCATGCCCAATATCATGTAATAGGCATGCCAGTCTGAAAGTCTCCCTTAAATGTCTATGGCCTTTTCCTTGATTTGGAAATAATTTATCAAATGCTCGAGTACCTACTTGCATGGCCCCCAGAGAGTGCAGAAACCGCGTATGAGTTGCTCCTGGAAATATACTATCAGCAAAGCCAAGTTGCTTCACATTTCGAAGGCGACCAAAGAAATCACTTTTTATTATGGGAATTTCCTCTTCATATATTTCAATTTGGCCGTGAATTGGGTCTCGGATTTCCATTTTTAAATTATCCGCATTTTTTAATTTGCATGCAAGCTTAACCGATTAATTAACTTTTTTGAAAATTTATTCCGAATTTTTCCCATCGGGAGGAAAAATGAAAAACTTGATTGTTTTAGTATTGGTAATTTTCAATTTTGAATCATCAGCAGAGAGATTGGCAATCATTGGAGGTGGAATGGCCGGTGTTGCAACTGCAGCTTTTCTAATGAATTCCCATCATGAAATCCATCTATTTGAAAAGGAAAGTCGATTGGGAGGTAATGCTAAAACAATTCCATTAAGGGGAAAGGATAACCAATTGGTGAATGTTGATATAGGACCACAATATTTTGCCGATTCTGGTTGGGAGCTTTATATTGATTTTTTAAAATATTTCAAACTTTATAATAAAAAAAATATTTATAATTTTAATGCAGATTTTACGCTTTTTAGGCCAAATCAAAGTTTGCCAGATGTAACTCTACCAGATATTTCACTACCTGGGTTGGAATGGTTGTTTAGTAAGCCTGATGCCCTTTCCAGATTGTTGTCCTTATTGGGTTTTTTCCAAGAAATTACAAAATTCCACAATAGACCTGATAAAGAAAATATAACAATGGCCGAATTTTTAAACACCCTTTCAATAGAAAATGAATTTAAGGAAAATATTATTTTACCAGTATTGGCAGCTAGCTTTACTCTTCCATTAGAAAAAATGCCACATGCTGGGGCCATATTTGTTGGAGGATTGATGCATGCAGAGGGAATCATCCCCAGTTCCACTTTCCAAGTCCCTAAGAAGGGAATGCAGTTTTATATTGAAGAAATAGCAAGGAAGATTTCAAAAAAATCAAAAAACCTAAATATCCACCTTAATAAAAAGGTTGAAAATATTTCCAAGAATTCTGATGGAAGTTTAAAGGTGACTTATAATGGGGGAGAGGAAATGAATTTCGATAAAGTAATCCTTGCCGTCCATCCTTACATAGCAGCAGAACTTTTAAAGGATTGGGAAATATTTTCTGGAATTTGGGATAAGTTCACCTATGTCGATACCACTGTAGTAATTCATGATGAAACCGATCTTCTTCATCCAAATTATCGTTCCTTTTATAATGTAAATTTGAAGGATAATGGAGAATATTACATGGCCATGAATTTAGGAAAAATAGCACCAGAATTTGGAAATTTAATTAAATCCTGGGGTTTAAATAAAGATGAATACTTGTCGCTTAAAGAAAAAGGGAAAATCAAAGCTGAGGCACATTTCAAGCATCCATTTCCTACAGTTGATTTTATTGAATCCAATAATGAATTGAGGAGATTGGCCAAGGAAGAAGGAAATATCTTTTTTGCAGGAGGATGGATTATGAATTGGGAAACTCAGCATACAGCAATTTTGTCAGGGTATGAGGTGGCCCGTGAAATAGAGCCAAAAATAATTCCCTTCTGGAAAAAGAAATTACCTTTTCTAAAAAATTCTAAATAGGATTTTTTTCCAGAGAATTTATTTTATTTTTTAAAAAATTAATAATATCCAGAGATTCAAATAGGGGAGAGCCGTCGATATAAAGACATGGGACGGTCCTTCTTCCCGTATCCTGGTAAAGTTTTTTGAGGTTAGCACCATCTTCATGAATATTTTTTAATTCGACCTTAATGTTATTTTCTTTGATTACATTTAAGACTATTTGGCAAAAAGGGCAGGAATCATAATAGTATAAATCAAGTTTCATCTTCTTCTGATAAGTCTTGGTTAGCGTATTCCTCGTCTTCGTCAACGTATTCCTGTTCTTCCTCTTCTTCTTCTAAATCATCATTATAGCCCCAACCATAGCCAAATTCATTGTTTTCCTCTTCACCAGTGTCATCTTCGGGATCATATTCATCATTTAAACGGTTTGAGTAACCTCCACCTGAAGGCCTAGAATCATCATAAGGTTCAACAGTCTCTTCTTCATTTTCAAAATCAAAATCCTCATCGGCGCCAACTTCTAACGCCATGGAATCTTTTTCCATTTCGTCTTGAGGCATAACAGGAGGGAGTACGGTTGTAGGAACTTCTTTTTTAGGAGTGGTCTTTTTTAACACCTTCTTTTTAGTTACCTTTTTCTTTTTCGCAGGTGCTTTTTTCTTGATGACTTTTTTAACTGGTTTTTTTTTCACCATTTTTTTCTTTTTTGCCACTTTTTTCTTTTTTGCCATAAGAAATTCCTTATTTTAATTTTTCATAAATTTAATGTCGCTTAAATATTTTTTCAAGGATAAAAAAATTGTGCGATTAGTTATTAATTTCTCGCCATTCGTTTAACATATCTCGGGAAATAGTATTTTTAAAACTATTTCCTCCCTGGGTTACGTCGGGTGGGTTGGTTCCAAATTGCTGTGACTCATAATAGGTACCTTTATCTCCATAACTTGCAGGCCCCCCCCGGTAAACCTTTTCCACGGAAATAAATTTGGTGGAGTAATAGTTCCTTTTTCCTTTCACATCTGGTGTGGCCCCAAAAGGGTGTTGAAATGTACCATCGTCTGTTGCCCCATTTCTGGGACCTGGTACATAGGCGGTCATTAGGGCGGAATTTGAAAGATTGGAGGGTTTTACGTAGGAGGTTCGAT
>CAYNWL010000001.1:267463-498403 GCA_964400895.1 uncultured Bacteriovoracaceae bacterium | reverse complement strand
ATTGGGAGTTTTTTTCATTCCAATATTCAATAACCGAAATACTTAATGGCTTAATTCCACATTTCTCAGAACGTCCTTTGAAAAATTGGTAAAACCTAGAGGCCATGCTGATATCGCCACAACTTGTCAGGTCGTCTTCATAGGTGGAAGCATTGTCTGGGCCATCGGGATGAATAACCCGGGCAGCATCATCATAAGCACCTGGGGCCCCTTGGGTGATAGGTGTTGCCTTAATTTTATCGGCAACCTCCTTGAGTGCTTTTAAGTAGGTGGTCACCGCTGCATCGGTATTATTTAAATAATCATCTAAAATACCACTTATCTCATCTATGGTCTTATAAAGAGTATTTTCACCATATAGAGGCGCAAAGAGGTCGTACTTTCCATCAGGACCTAAATTGATCCTAGAAATTGAGTTTAAATTCTCACTTTCATTATCCATGGTTGGTATTAGATAATTTAGAGCATCGTAATTTGTCGGAGCCCTAGCATTTCTAATTGCCTCATCTACTTCTCCTGCTGAAAGGGAGGATGCTGAACTTGTTGAAGCTGATAAATTTGTGGCAAAGAGGCGGAAAATTTCTTTGTCGTATAGACCTAGGGCCGGATTTTCACTCGGGGAATGAGTTGATGGTTCATCTAATCCGGGGACCAATTTTAAAATAGGGTCAGGTGGTCTTGCCATGGGGGCTATATAACCAATATTTCCATCAGGAAATGCATATAAAAGATTTGGAATTGAAAATTTTGGATCTACTGAGGTTTGAGCAGGAACTCCTCCAATGATGTCAGAGGAGTCTTTTACCCAAAAATTTGCAGTAACCGGAATTGGAAAACCTGAAACATAACTAGTTCCAAGTGGACCGGTATCCAGACCGGTTAGATAAGGAGCTGACCTGTTTTGATCAGCAAATCTAGGTGAAACCGCTCCACTTCCGGAAAATCCAAAAAGTTTTGGCCCTATTCTACCTCCAAACGGTTTAGCGGCTGCATAGGCCTTAAGAACAATTCCCTCATCATCAGAAAATGGATAGAAGAGACCTAGATATCTAGCCTCCCCTTTAACTGTATAATAGGTTAAAACCTCATTATTTTTTATGTACCCCATAATGTAACCGGGAACAGGAAGTGCAGTCTTTGAACTTGGACAGGCAGCTTGCGCTGCAGTTCCTGCTGCTTGGCTATTGTCGGTGATAAATGAGGTAAAAAAAGTTACAAAATTAACCGGAAAAATTTGAAGATCTAAAAATTGTTTTTCTGTTGCAAGCGTTCCTGATTGTCCAATATGAGCTCCAGCAGGAATTAAATATCCACTTAATTGGTTTTGGTTGGTGGTTAAACTCATTGTGGGAATTTCGGTTAATTTAAAAGTTCCGGAAAAAACATCATTTTCCTTTCTTGCTCCACCAGATAAATTTCTGTAGGCAGACCAAAAGGCCTTTATGGGCCTTTCATTTAAGGGGATATTTTGAACCTCTGAATCCAGGTCAGATACTGGGGTACAACCTGAACCTGTAATGCAAATTGGTTTACTTACCGCAGGTCGGTTTACTATCATCTCTAGGTTTCTCATCCTAAGACCCAATTCAAGGGCCTCAATCCATGCACCTGTTCGTTCTGCCGCTATTTGAGGAGCACCGGGGACCGAAGTAGTTCCTGTGCCGTAGGCCCATAATAAAGCTGTATTGTAATTAATTGTACTTCGCGCGGAGCAGTCTGCAGCCTTTGTCCTAACAATTGAATCTAAAAATTCTTCATGTTTTTCCCCAACACCAGGCATACCAACTGAATCAAATCTAGGTAGACCGGGAAGTGAGTAAGTTTCACAAATATTATGAGAGCTTCCAATGTGGATACAAATGGAGGGCATATTGTATTTATCGAAAATATCGGGCTTATAATCTGCCGAGCCAGCATCAAAAAAGGGATTTGATCGGAAGCTCATTATATTAGTAGGCTGTCCCCGTTTCCAATCTGAATTGTCCAAATTTGCGAGATTGGTTTTCATTAATGATAACTGTCCAAGAATATAGTATTTAAACATCCATTCTTTATAGGTATTGCGCATTTCCCAGTTGAGATAGGCAATATTTGTAAGTTGTCTTGCTTGCACCGAAGCACCGGACCAAGCTGCTGCATCTACTGCATTTTGAAGATTTATTTTTGCTTTTACAAAAAGACCGACATTTATAACAAAGCCCATGACTGTGAGGGCAATAATTAGGCTAATACCCAAGAAGATACTCATTTGGCCTGATTCTTGGGACCTTTTTAATGGATTTTCCGTGGCCATATCTAATGCTAAACGACATCAAGATTTGCGTCAATTTAAGAGGAGGAATATTTTATCCGGATAGAATTGAAAACTGTTTGAATCATATAATGATTTTATGAAAAACAATAAACCTCTTGATCCTAGACCCTATAAAATTAAAAGACCAAAGCTGGAGTTTTTTTGTCCATTATGTAAAACACAAAGAGGATTTGCATACAATGAAAGACTTTCAATTAAAAATTACCTACAAATTTTTCTGGCCACTCTTTTATTATATCCAATTTTAGGAATCAAAATATTTGTAGTTTTTTTATTTTCTGCTTCAATTATGGAATTGATCAAAAGGCTTTTTTTTAAAAATGAAATTCCTTGCCCACACTGCGGTTTTGATGCTTCTTGGTATAGAAAAAACTTAAATATAACTAGGAAAAAGGTTGAGGATTTTTGGGAAAACAAGAAAAAATTGAACACAGAGCTCAATAAAAATTTAAATGTATAATTTTATTGCCCAATAAAATTGGGACTTTGCCAAATTATAATTTTCTTTTAATTTGTAAAAACATCTTTTAAAAAGCAGATGAAAAGCCTATCGTATTTCTCTGCATAACTATTCTTAAAAACGGTCATTTAGAGCTGTTTTTTAAATTGGAGGAAAATAGTGAGTGTTAACAAAGTTTTATTAATTGGGCGCTTAGGTCAAGACCCTGAGCTAAAGTACACCCCGTCGGGAACCCCCGTCTGCAATTTCTCTATGGCGACTTCTGAGAATTGGGCAGATAAAAATGGACAAAAACAGGAAAGAACTGAATGGCACAGAGTGGTTGTTTGGGGAAAACTTGCAGAGCTTTGTGGTAAGTATTTGGCCAAAGGTAGACAGGCCTATATAGAGGGATCCCTTCAAACAAGAAGTTGGGAAAAAGATGGACAAAAAAAATATACCACTGAAATAAATGCTAAAACTGTCCAGTTTCTTGGAGGGCCATCATCAGGAAAAGATGTTTATAAAGAGGAAATGCCGGCCAATTCCGATTCAGCATCATTAAATCAAGAATATGACATTTCAACGGATGCAAACTTTACTTCCGATGATATTCCTTTCTAAGTCCTAGAAACCCTCCCCTAAAATTTAAAGTTTAAATTTCGATAAGTATTAATAATTTTCGGGGAGGAAATCTAAATGAAAATTTTTTATACAGTAATTTTATTGTGGGTAGTCCCCTCATATTGCCAAACTAGTATGGATTTAAAATTGCAGCAGCAGGAAATGAAAAGGCAATATGAGGAATCCCAAAGAATCCAAAGAGAAATGGATAATATGAGGATGAAAGATACATATCTAAAAGCCTTGGATACCACTTTACAAGGAATGGAAAAGATCGCAACGGAAAGGACAGCAAAATCAAAGTCAAAAGTGACTGAGGCGCTTTCAAGGATAAAAGTTGGAAGAGGTCAATATAAGATTTTTATCTACGATTATTCCAAAATGAAAAGACATGAATTCAGTATGCCATTAGGTGGAACCAATGAAAGATATTCTTGTTTTTATACCAAGAAAAAACCGGTTTCCTTCCATACAGTGGCCAAAGACGATAAAATAATGTCCGAAATAAAATTTGATTTGATTAATATTGGATTAAAAGATGAAAAATTATCAGTCTTTGTTAAGGGAAGAAATATAGAGGCCCAGTTTGAAGTTTTAAAAAACCAATTTAGAAGAGGTACGAATTTTAGAGATGGTTTTATCAAATTTAATCAGGACATAAAAAGTAATGATAATCCTAAATTAATTTTAAAGAATAACTCCGAGCTATCTTTTAATGTTTGCGGGGAAGCCGATTTAGAGGGAATGCCTGAAGCGTCTCAATCAGGTGCAGGTGGCTACCAAGGATATTAGATGGAAGAGTTAGTAGAGTATTTTTCAGTACCAATTGAATTAATCATAACTGGTTCACCATTACCTTATGATGTTTTTGTAAACTCAGCAGGGGGTAGCGGAAGAATTCATTATCTAAAGGCCCTAGCTACAGGAAGGACGGTGAACCAGGATGAACTTCTTGAACTGAAAAAAAAATATTTTCAACTTTATGTGAAAGAAGGCCATCGGGAAAAATATTTAGATACTTTGGTAAAAAATCAGAATATTACCATAGAAAAAAAAACAGAAGTAATAAAAGACTGTGCCATAAAATACTTGGACAAAGTATTTGACCCTAAGAGGGAATTTTCCACAGAAGTTCTGGAAGAGACTATAGTTGGATGTAAATCTACAGTGGAGAATATGGTTTCCGTTATATCTGACTTAAAACTAACTGATCTTCAAAAGTTAATCGGGTCTTTGTCCTTTCATGATTTTTATACCTTTGATCATTCCATTAATGTTTCCATGTATACCATATTAATCCTAAAGGAAATTGATCCTTCCGCAAGCAAGGAGGACCAAGTTATAGCAGGACTTGGAGGAATGCTTCATGATATTGGGAAAGTTAAATTACCCCTAAAAATCATTAATAAGGCAGGAAAATTAGAAGAGGATGAGTTTAAACAAATCATGACCCATCCTGAGAGAGGAAAGGAACTTATTGAGAAACAGCATCTAAAAATGGAAGGAATTGATTTCCAAGTAATAAAAAATATTATTTATCAGCATCATGAAAATTTTAATGGCACAGGCTATCCCCAAAAATTATCCGGGGAACAAATCGACAAATTTGCAAGAATTGTTGCCATTGCCGATTTTTTTGACGCCATTACTACCCATAGGGCCTACCATCAAGCGCTTTCATTAAATGATGCTTTGGCAGTAATGAAAAATTCATGCGGAAAAAAGATAGACCCCAATTTGTTTGAGTCCTTTAAAAATACCGTAAAGGATATAGGTTTAGGTAAGAGCTGGTTGGTTCTTCCTGATCAATATGATCCCTGCCAACCTCAAAATATACTTCCTTTTGTTGCTCCAGAGGCCCAGAAAAAGGATATAGATATCTTTGGTAAAAAAGACGAAAAGAAGATAGGTAAAATTAAAAAAATTGCCTAAATTATTTTTTCTCTTCTGTTTTAGGTGCCACTGGATCTGAATTTAGCGGCATTGCTGCTGGTGCTTGGTTATCAAAAAGTGACTTTTGAGCACCTTTAGATTGAAGTCTTGCAAGATTTACAGCACCTGCTAGGAAAATAACCGCCAAAACGGTGGTTATTTTGGTTAGAATATTTCCCTTTTGAGCGGAGGTAAAAGTAGCATCAGAAGCACCGCCTCCAGAAATCAATCCTGCCTCTGCTCCTTTTCCAAATTGCAAAAGAACCAGGATGATAAGAAGTATGGAGACAACTGCTTGAAAAATCATAAGTGCACTTAACATAAATAATCCTCAGAGAGTTTTTTAATTTATTGCCTCTATTTTGGCAAGAGTAGAGGCCATACTATGAAAATCTAGTGGGGAAAGGGAAGCCCCTCCCACCAAAAACCCATCAATATTAGGCATTTCCCAAAGGGCACCTATATTTTCAGGTTTGACCGATCCTCCATATAAAACAGGAAGATCTAAATTCTTGTTATTTAAGAACCTTTTAATAAAGGAGTGGGACTCTTCGGCCATTTCAGGGGTGGCGGTTTTGCCGGTTCCAATGGCCCAAATTGGCTCGTATGCGATCATAATTTTTTCAGATTTTAAAACGGAAAGTTGTTGGGATAAAACTTGGTCAGTAAGGCCATTTTCTCGTTCCGAAAGGCTTTCCCCAATGCAATAGACCACTTGGAGACCAGCTTTTAAGGCAGCGCTAATTTTTTTATGAAGGGTTTCATTACTTTCATTAAAAATGGATCTGCGTTCGCTATGACCGATAAGCGTAAAACTACAGCCCATATCCTTTAAAGAAACTGGTGAAATTTCCCCAGTAAAAGCACCTTTATTTTCAAAATAACAATTTTGAGCACCCACCTCAATGTTAAGGGGTTTTGCCAATTCTAAAACCAAAGAAATGTGAATGCTTTGAGGACAGATAAAAGTTTTTAATTTTGGAGGATTTTTTTTTAACTCATCAAAAAAAGAAACAATATCCTTTTTTAAATGATTCATTTTCCAATTGCCGATAAGTATTGGATTCAATTTGAAACTCCATATTTTAGAGCATTAACTCCAGGAAGGGATCCTTCCTCGATAAACTCCAAAGATGCTCCTCCACCAGTTGAAACATAAGAAATCTTATCGGCGATTCCTAATGAATTAATAGCGGATACTGAGTCTCCACCACCAACCAAGGTAAAAGCGTCTAGATTTGAAAGAAGTTTTCCAATTGCATTTGTACCAGCTGCAAAGTTTTTATTTTCAAACACGCCCATTGGGCCGTTCCAAATCACAGTTTTTGAATTTTTTAAAATATTTCCGTAATTTTTCACGGTATTTGGTCCAATATCTAATCCCATTTTGTTTGCAGGTATTCTTTCCACAGTTTCAGGGTTTCCTTCGAGTGAATCTGCCACAACATGGTCAACAGGAAGATGAATTTTTGCTTTTCCTGATGGGGAATTCAAAATCGATTTAGCCAATTCCACATCCTCTTCTTTGCATTTTGATTTTCCGATTTCCAGTCCTTTGGCCTTTAAAAAAGGATAGGCCATGGCACCTCCAATAATCATGGAATCTACATTGGGTAGTAATCTTGTAATTACCTTGATCTTATCGGAAATTTTTGATCCTCCCAGGATTGCGACAAAAGGCTTAACCGGACTTTTTGTTATTTTTTCCAGGGCATTTAATTCTTGTTTTAAAAGAAGCCCTCCAAAAGATTTGTATTTAAAAAATTCAACCACTCCATAGGTTGAGGCATGTTTTCTATGAAGAGTTCCAAAGGCGTCTTGGACAAAGATTTCTCCATAGGCCGCCAATTTTTTAGCAAATTCGGGATTGTTATCTTCTTCCTCTGGATGAAATCTTAAGTTTTCTAATAGAACAATTTTGGTAGTTGAAAGATTTAGAAGTTGTTTTATTCCTGCATCAAGAGCGGATTCCGTAAGGATTACATCAATGTTTAATTTTTCAGCAAGATATTTTGCAACAGGTTCTAAAGAATATTTTGGATTTTTTTTTCCATCAGGTCTTCCAAGATGGCTCATCATGACTAGTTTATCTATTCCCTTTTTAAAAAGAAAATTAATGGTGTCCAAAGCACTATCAATTCTTTTTGTATCAGTAATTTCTCCTTGGGGGTTTAAAGGAACATTGAAATCAAACCTTGCCAGAACTCTTTTCCCTTTTAGGTCAATTCCTGGATCATCGATAAATTTCAGCTCCATTAGATTCGCTCTCCTGCATAGGACGCAAGATCTATAACTCTTCTTGAAAAGCCGAATTCGTTATCATACCAGGAAACGATTTTTACCATATTGCCAATTGTATTTGTAAGTTTGGCATCTACAATTGCAGAATTAGGGTTACTCATATAATCAATACTTACTAATTCTTCCTCAGTATAATCGAGTATTCCTTTAAGAGGTCCAAACGCAGCTTCTTTTAATACCTGATTTATTTCCGCAATGGATCCTTGTTTTTTCAAGTTCACGGTTAAATCAACCAATGAAACATTAGGTGTTGGAACTCTAAGGGAAAATCCATCAAGTTTTCCTGTAAGCTCGGGGATAACTAAACCAATTGCCTTTGCGGCCCCTGTGGTGGTTGGTATGATAGAAACGGCTCCGGCCCTGGCCCTTCTAGGGTCTTTATGGGAGGAATCTAGAATAGATTGGTCGAGTGTATAAGAATGGACGGTTGTCATCATTCCATTTTCAATTCCAAAATTTTCATGAATTACTTTGGCAACTGGCGCCAGACAATTTGTTGTACAGCTGGCATTTGAAAAAATATGGTGTTTTTTGGGATCAAATTCTTTGTGATTCACCCCCATAACAAAGGTTCCATCAAGATTTTTTCCAGGAGCACACATCATGACCTTTTTCACAGATCCTCTCATGTGTTTTGAAAGGGCCTCTTTATCTTTAAAAACTCCTGTGGAATCAATAACCAAATCAACATTTTCCTTTTCCCAGGGAATGTCTTTTGGATCCGAACAATTGAAAAAGGATAATTTATTGGATCCTATGGTGAGAACCCCATTATTATAATCGACTTGCTTTAAGAATTTTCCATGGTTGGAATCATATCTTATGAGGTGGATATATCTCTCGGGTGTTCCAGGGTTATTTACTGCCACAACTTCAAGAACAGGGTGATTTAAATTAAATATTTCTCGAAGAACAGTCCTTCCAATCCTTCCCATTCCGTTTATACCAACTCGAACCTTTTTCATATAAGGCAGAACTCCCTAAAAAATGTTTGGTTTATTTGAGCAAATTTAGGGGTAATATGGCACACCATTTTTATAAAGGGTAGAGGAAATTGCCTAGTTTGCGCCATTAGTCAAAAATAGTTCTGTAGAGTTTTTATAAATCTGAGGGAGTACTACTGATGCTTCTATTTTTAAAATTTCAATCATGGAGGCGGCAACAAATGGGAGTAGGTAGGGAGAGTTCTCTCTACCACGATGGGGTACGGGAGTTAAAAATGGGGAGTCGGTTTCAAGCAGAATTGATTCCAGCGGAGTTATCTTTAAGACATCTCGAACATTTTGAGCATTTTTAAAGGAAATTATTCCATTGAAACCTATATATAATCCTCTATCAATTAGATAACTCGCCAGGTCAATAGATGAGGTATAACTGTGAACAACCCCTTTTATTCTTGGGAAATTTTCGAGGATTTCCCTAGTTTCAAATTCGGCCTCTCGGGTATGGATAATAACTGGTAAATGCAGATCAAGGGCCAATTGGAGTTGTTCTTCGAAGATATTTATTTGGGTTTGTTTTGGAGAATGGTTGTAATAAAAATCAAGCCCAATCTCTCCTATGGCAACAACTTTATCCGATTTTGCATTTTTTAATATTTTTTCACGAATTTTTTGGTCAAAATGTTTGGCCTCATGGGGATGGATTCCTTGTGAGCAATAAATCATGGGGGATTTTTGAGATAGTTCTAAAACTGAGTCCAGATTTTCAGGATCCACCGAAATAGTTATGATTTTTTCTACATGAGATTTTTTACATTTGGACAAAATGTCTTCAAGAGGGTCAGTTTTTAAGTAATCTAAATGGCAGTGGGTTTCAAAAAGAGGATACCCCTTTTCCTGGAAAGGCAATTCGGCCAGGGTTTCTTCATAAGATTTGTTTTTACTCATTTTAATAAATAATCGATTATTATTTCAAAACTTTCAATCGGAATTGCCCCCTCAATTTTTTTTCCATTTAAAATTACAGTAGGTGTACTAGTGATATGGTATTTTTTAGAATTTGCCATGATATCCTGGACCACTTTTTTGGTAGAACTAATTTTATAGCATTCTTCTACATTAAATTTCTTAGCGGTTTGTTGAAGAAATTCAGAAGATAGCGATTCCTGATTCTGGAAAATATAATTATGGATTTGGGCAAATTCATTGGGTGAACATGCCGCTAGATAAGCTGCTTGACAGGCAAATTGGTGGAAGGCCCTGTCTATATCTGGATTACACGCGTTATCTAATGGGAAAAAAACGTATTGGATATTAATTTTACCCTTATATTTTTCAATTAATTGTTCAGTTATCTCACTCATTTTTTTACACATTGGACATTGGAAATCAGAGAAAATTGTCATTCTTACTTTCGCATCAGAAAAGTTTTCGGTGGATTTTTCAATATTGAAATTGGTTGGTTTTTCAGGATCGCCCATTTGGTTTAACCGGTTATATTCAGCAATAAGAGCTTCCTTAAATTGGGCCTTTTTCTCCTCTCTTTGATTAACCACATACCAAGTTCCACCTGCCGGTACTGAGGTTAATACAAGATAGGCTGCGAGGACTTTAATATAGGGTTTTTTTAATTCAGAATTTTTATAAAAACAAAACAGTGCTACACCAGATGCGATATAATAAAGGAAGCACATCGGGCAGAGACCTTTTAATACAAAAAGAGAAAAAATAAAAAGTGTAGCACAACCAAAAAAGTTTATGATCGCCAAAAAATGATTGGTTCCTTCTAAATTATTTTTAGGAAGGAAAAAACCTAATAGAAATAAAACTCCAAGCATCATTCCAAAAACCGATATAGGAATTCCATATATATTGGATATTTTGGAGAGTGAGGTAATATCGCAATTTAAAAAAGTTGAAATATTACAAAAACTGCCTCCTAAGCCTGTTGGATACCTGGCCTCAAAATAGTGGTTAGTCAAATAAATGCCCACCAAGATCATGGTTAAAGAGGCGAGGCCAAAAATGATTTTATAATTAAAGGAAGCGTTGTTATAAAGTGATTTTTTGTTCATAAGGAACTCCTAGATTTCAATACTGGGGATCCAGAGGTTATAATTTCTTTTTTCTGTTTTATCCCTTCGGTAGCTATGAAATTTTTTGTCGCAACAGGTACAGTGCTTATCTACCAGAATTTTAAGAAAAGGAAAATTTTTCTTTAATTTTATTGAAACCTCGTTATCCAAAGAAAAAAATAATTTATCACCCTTTTTAGAAAAGGATTTTGATGTGGGAAAATTTTCTTTAAAATCCTCAGAAACTGCATAGCAGCATTTTTTTATTGCAGGGCCTATGAATATTTTTTGGGGTTTAAGCTCTTCAATTATTTTATTTTCTACAATTCCATCTTTAATTCCACGCCATCCAGCATGGACTAAGGCCTCTCCTTTTTCACCAATAAAAAGGATGGGAAGACAGTCAGCTGTTAAAATACAAATGTTTTTTTTTTCTCCTCTTTCCAAATAAATTCCATCTCCTTGGATGTGATCATTTTTGATGATCGAGGCAGGGATAATTTTATTGGAATGAATTTGTTTTAATTTCAAAAAAGGAAGAGATGGTGGGCCATTTAAAGTGATAAAGGTTCCTCTTTCAAAGCTTTCACAGACTAGTTCTTCAATCACATTTCCTCCACGGCCAATTTAATTGTATCTAAAAATATTTTTGGAGGGTCGACATCAAAGTTCATTTGTAATCCAGTAAATGGATGTTTAAATGCCAAGGTTTTAGCATGGAGAAATGGAAAAGGATAATCCCCAATTAATTCCTTATATTTAGGGCCTAATCGATTAAGATTTTCCCCTGGATTTCCATAAAGTGGATCGCAGAGTATGGGATGCCTTAGAATTTGTGACATGTGAACTCGGATTTGATGAGTCCTTCCTGTTTCCAATTTAATTTGGAGGTAAGTCATTTTTTTAAAGGTGTTTAAAACCTTATAATGGGTAATGGCCTCTCTTCCAGAAACATTGGCGGCCATTTTGAGTCGATTTGTGGGATGTCTTCCAATGGTGGATTTAATTGTCCCAGATGCCGTAAGTCCAGTTCCCATTACCAATGTATGGTAGGTTTTTTCAATTTCCCGGGCAGCAAACATAGTTACGAGCTCTTCCAGACATTTTTGGCTTTTTGCCACAACTATAAGACCTGTTGTTCCCTTGTCCAATCTATGGGCAATTCCAGGTCGATTGTTTAATGAGGATTCTTGAAGTTTTGGAAAGTGAAATAGGATTGCGTTTACCAAAGTCCCAGTATAGTTTCCTGCTCCAGGGTGAGTAACCATGCCGGCCTCTTTATTTATTACAATAAGGTGTTCATCCTCAAAAACAATTGAAAGTGGGATGTTTTCTGGAATTGCCTTTGAGGGGATTGGTGGTGGGATTTTGAGGACCAACTCAGTCCCAGGTTTTGGCATCTTTTTTAATTCTAACTTTTCTGAAGAGGTTACCCCCCCTGCCTCAAATATTTTTTTAATTACACTTCTAGATAAATGAGGGCATTTTGAACATAGATAATGATCTAGGCGTTTAAATGAAGTGAGGTCTTCAGGAATTATTTTTAGTTCAATTTCATCGGAGTCTTCTTGGTCTTCCATATCCAATCATGCGCCCATCCGCTTGATATAGGACGAGGAAACGAAATGAGGATCCAGTTTAAGGCATTTTGCGTATTGAAATACAAATCCCCTAACATAAGCTTTGGCGGGAAGTCCGGAGAAATTTTCTTCTTCAATATTTTTTAAGTAGGAAGGGGAAATTTTTGTCATATCACTTAATCTATTTAGATCAACATTTTTATAAGTTCTAATTTTCTTTAGAAAATCTCCCGAGAATTCTGAGGTGGATTCAATTTCTTTTTCAAAATTTTCGTCGATGGTGTATTTTAAATCATATCGTTTAAGTGAAATAAGTTTTGAAATTGAGGGGGAAGCAGGATCTTTGGTTTGTAAAACTGTTGGGGTTTCCTTGATGTACCAATGAGTATTATATCCTCTTGCCTTGTCATATTCCTTTCGTTTTTCAGGACTTCCAATAATGTCAAAAGCCTCTTGTATTTGCATAATTAGTTTTTCTGAATCTTCTTGGGTCATGATGGAGTAAACGGCAATATTATCAGCTGCATAAGCATTTTTCTGCCTTAGGTAACCTTGATATATTTCGTCATGTGTTGCTGAAGTAGAGACGTCCAAAATTTCATAATAATTTTTTTCATGATTCAAGGGAGTGCTCCTTAAATTAATTTACATTAAGTAATTTATGTACGATGGACTCAAAATTTCCAACTAATTTTGAATGGGGAAATTCTATTAAAAGAGGTCTTCTCTTTTTTACACTTTGCCAAACAGCTGCATCATATTCTAGATATCCAACGTAATCTAGATTGATCCCAAAATATTTTTTACAAATAATTGCCATTGAATTGCCGATATCAATATCTGACTGGGTTCTAGTTTGATTAATAATTAACTTGGGAGAAATTTTATCAATTTCATTTTTTAGCTTAACCCCTATTTGAGGATTTTTTGCAAAAACTCTTTTTAAAAGGTCTGCTGGCAATTCATTTTCAGAAATTTTTGCATTGTAAGTCTTATCAATTAAAGGCCCAAACTCCAAAAATTCATCGATCATTTTTAGTTTTCGATGAAAAAATGCCTTTATAAATCGATAGGTATTTTCAAGTGAGGTAGGCTCGGGAAGCGAGGTTAGAATTCCTTGATCAGCAGCTATAAAAAAATCCAATGTATTGTTTGCAGTTCCTGCACCTAAATCCAGTAAAATAATATCAGCTTCCAGCTCACCAAAGGATGAAAGAATTTTTCGGTTTTGCAAATTCTTTAGGTTGGTAATTCCTAATTCATCTTGTGCGCCACTAATAACCGAGAGGTTGGGTATAGGTGTTGGTGTTTTTATTTCCGAAATGGATCTGTATTTTTTTGTAATATAATCAGAAAGTGTTTTTTCTGGTATAGGAAGGCCCAAACAAGTATGAAGATTGGCACCACCAAGGTCTAAATCAATTGCCACTACCCGATAACCTAAAAGAGCAAGACAGATGGATAAATTGGCAGTAACCAGACTTTTACCTACCCCACCTTTCCCACCACCGACGGCCCAAACCCTATAATTTCTTTGGGTGCTTAGAGGTAAAGCAATATCATTGGACATTTGGCCATCGTCCCAAGACGGGTTATTAATAGGGGGTTCTGGTGTAGAAGCCAATTTTAAATCCTCAATGATTTAAGTCTAATTTTATTATAGGAGATAAACATTAAAAGACAAAACTTCTTCTTTGTTAATGCGTTGCGTTTGAAATACTTTTTATTTCCCTATATAAACAAATATCAAATGGCAACTTACAACAAAGTACACAAAAGAACCGAGGTCCATATCTTAAGAAAGCTTTGGCATATGGGAGTAGGTTTAATCGGGTTAACAATTTATATTTTAACAGGAATTGGAAGTGAAAAAATGGCCATCATTCTTTTTTCTGTTGCCCTGGTGGCCATTGGTTTAGATCTTCTAAGAATTAATAATGCCAAAGTACAAAGGGCCTCTCTCCTGGTGATGGGACCTTTTATTAGAAAATCAGAACTTAAATCCATTACTGGTCTTCCATTTTATGCAATAGGAGTTGGCCTATCCCTTGTTCTTTATTCAGAAAAAATTGCAATGCTTTCAGTTCTTTTCCTTATTTTTTCGGATCCCATTTCAAGTTATGTAGGAATTCGCTATGGAAAGGATAAGATTTTGCCAAATAAGTCCGTACAGGGATCCTTGGCAGGTTTTTTAGTCTGCACACTTTTAACCATTATTTATTGCGCGGTAAGAGGAGAGGGTGGGCAAAATATTTTTCTATTTGGTATTTTAGCAGGGTTTATAGGTTCTTTTTCTGAAATGATGTCCTTTTTAATTGATGATAATCTTACTATTCCCGTTATATCAGGCCTTGGACTGACACTTCTAAACCATATATTTTTTATTTTTTAATGATGAAACTCATCATGGTCTTTAACTGATTTGCCATCGAATTGAATCCCGGCCACTACCATACAAATTGGAAAGAAGGCCCAAGAACCAAGTAATAAAAGCGCGATCCAAAACCCTTCACTCATATTAAATCCTTTTTTTGAAAACTAACATTTCCCACTGGTTTTGGCCATCATTTCACATTCCGCGATGCTGGATTTTATCTGACGATTATTCGCTCGCCTTTCCAGCCTTTTACTTCACAACCCTTATAGGCAGAGGCCTTAATTTTTTCCACTAGCTTAGGGTTTACTCCAGCTTGGATGGCGATTTTTTTGATTCTTTCAACTATTAAGGGATCGAGGGGAAATTTGGTGGAGCGAATATCTATTCCTTCAGTAAACGGTTTTTTCAAATCACCGTGTCCAGGCGCGCAATAATAGGTTGCCCACCAATCATAGTTGGGAGAAACAGCAAATACTCTTTGATCAGTTTTTATAGTGAAAGGTCCTACTTTGGTGGTCCAATGTGAGATCCCTGGAATTTTAGGATCTTCTTCAAAATAATTATTCATTTCTATCCAAGGTTTTTTCCCTGGTCCATATCTAAGATTTTCTAAATTATTAAGGTCCTTTTTTTTAAGGGTAGCATTAATTTCTAATCCCCTTTTTTCATAGGGCATTTTAATTTTGTAATAGCTGGTTGAGCAGAAATTGGTTTGGTTAATAAAATGGGAGGAATAGGGAGTATACCACTCTTTAGATGCCTTATCCGCCTCCAGGAAATTAAAGTGGACCGTTCTTATATTCGTATTGCATTTAATACCTGCAAATGCGAAAGGGATAAAAAAACAAGCTAGTAAAATTAAACCTTTCATATTTAATTTCCTCAGTTTTTATTTTACCACAATTGAATTTTTGGACAAATTTTGAATAAAAAATTAAATAAAATTTCTTTAATTTAAATAAAAATTATTTTTGAATTTTCTTTTGGATTTTTCTTTGAATACTGGGAAAAGCAATCATAAGTGCTAAGATTATCAAAATGGTTAAGGTGCCATTTCCAGTTATATTATTCAGCCACAGGGTAGAGACCATTAGCATGGTAAAATAAATCATATCCCCAGTTATAGCGATCATCCAGCCTGTTATAAATCCGTGTCCCGCTGCAGCCGCTACACCCCGTCCTGTCATGGGATCAACACCAAAAGCAATCATTACTAAGGCCAAAACACCGGTCTTATTTCCATAATGCTCCAATGTTTTTAAAATCATATTTTTCATTAAGGCACCGATTCTGGCGAAGATATCAATTTTTTTACCCAACCGGATAAAGAGAATCATTATGGGCTCAAATGCCAAGGCCAGAATAATATCGGAAACAAGATAGATGCCCATAGTGCCTGGCCAATCAATTCCCCGATTTTTAGCGAGTAGAACACCACCTGGTATTCCACCGCCAAATGGGATTAAAAAAATTACCAGAACATCAAGAAAATTTCGAAAAAAACTCATTTATTTTGGCCTTATTACAAAATTTAAAATTCGACCTGGAACAAAAATTTCTTTTACGATTATGGAATCCTGTAGGAATTTGGCTATTTTTGGATCTTCCTTGGCTACAGTTATAAATTCTTCTTTTGAAATATCCGCTGAAACTTCTAAGGTCGCGCGTGTTTTTCCCATAATCTGAACAGCTATCGTGATCAGATCATCCTTTGCCAATTCTGGATCAAAAATAGGCCAGTTAGTATAGGCCAATGTTTCTTTTCCACCTAGTAACTCCCAAAGTTCTTCTCCCATATGTGGTGCAAAAGGAGAAACAAGAAGGGAAAATATTTTGGCAGAGGCTTTTGTTACTTTTCCTTTTTTATAGCAAAGATTTAGAAAAATCATTAGCTGAGAAATGGCGGTATTAAATTTTAATTCATCAATATCTTCGGATACTTTTTTAACCGTTTTATGAAGAAGCCTTTCAACCTCTGGGTCCTCAGGGCCTTCAAAGGTCATTGTGGGATCGGAGAAAAATTTAAAAGACCTGTTTAAAAAGTTATAGACACCCTTTACACCTGCCTCTTGCCAGGGTTTAACTTTTTCTAAAGGTCCCATGAACATTTCATAAAGTCGAAGAGAGTCCGCACCAAACTCAGAAACCACCGTATCTGGATTGATTACGTTTCCTCTGGATTTGGACATCTTTTCTCCATCAGAACCTAAAATGAGTCCTTGGTTTACAAGTTTTTTAAAGGGCTCTTTGGTAGATACAAGTCCAATATCATAAAGAACTTTATGCCAAAATCTAGCATATAGAAGATGTAGAACAGCATGCTCCACTCCTCCAATGTAAAGATCAACTGGCATCCAGTAATTTTCTGCTTCTTTTGACCAGGGGGCCTTAATATTTTTTGGATCTAAATATCTTAAATAATACCAGCACGAGCCCGCCCAATTAGGCATTGTGTTAGTTTCACGCTTTGCAGGTTTTCCTGTTTTGGGATCTACTACATTTAACCATGAGTCAATTGTGGCCAAAGGAGACTCACCAGTTCCAGATGGTTCATACTTTTCAACATTTGGGAGCACTACTGGTAGCTCATCCTCTTCCAAACAACGTATCGATCCATCTTCAAATTTTAAAATAGGAAAGGGTTCTCCCCAATATCTCTGCCTAGAAAATATCCAATCCCTTAGTTTGTACTTTATTTCTTTTTTTCCAATCTTTTTTTCTTCCAACCATTTAATGGCCTTTTCAATCCCTTCTTTTTTTTCTAATCCGTTTAAAAAATCAGAATTGATATGGATACCGTCTTCCTCATGGGCCTTCTCTTCTAGATTTCCTCCCTCTAAAACCGGAATGATTGGAAGTTCATATTTTTTGGCAAAATCATAATCCCTTTGGTCATGGGCAGGAACGGCCATAATAGCACCTGTTCCATAGGAAACTAAGACGTAGCTGGCGATATAGATTGGAATCTTTTTTTGAGTAGCAGGGTTTATCGCATAGGCTCCAGAAAAGACTCCAGTTTTGTCCTTATTTAAATCTGTTCTTTCAATATCCGTTTTGCTTTTTATATCCTCCTGATATTTTTTTATTTTTTCCAAATTTTCTTTGGTCGAGATTTTTAGGGTTAATGGATGTTCTGGCGCCAATACCATATAAGTTGCACCAAAAATGGTATCTGGGCGAGTGGTAAAGACTTCCACTTTTTCCGGGTAACCAACTAATTCAAAATGAATATTGGCCCCTTGGGATTTTCCAATCCAATTCCTTTGCATTTCTTTAATATTTTCAGGCCAATCAAGATCATTTAAATCTTCAAGCAATCGGTCAGCATAATTGGTGATCTTTAGCATCCATTGTTTCATTTTCTTTTTGACAACCGGATGGCCTCCGACTTCGGATTTACCATCTACTATTTCTTCGTTTGCTAAAACAGTTCTAAGGGCCTCACACCAATTGACTTCTATTTCATCCTCATAGGCCAAACCTTGATTGTATAGTTTTACAAATATCCATTGGGTCCATTTATAATAATCCACATCCGATGTAGCGATTTCCCTGTCCCAGTCATAACTGAATCCTAGAAATTTCAGTTGTCTCGTAAAATTTTGGATATTTTTTTTTGTAGTGGTTTCTGGATGGGTACCGGTTTTTATGGCATAGTTTTCTGCTGGAAGGCCAAACGAATCCCAGCCCATTGGGTGAAGGACATTAAATCCTTTCATTCTTTTGTATCTAGAGATTATATCTGTTGCGGTATAACCTTCAGGATGGCCAACATGAAGACCGTTTCCGGATGGAAATGGAAACATATCAAGTGCATAATACTTAGGTTTTTTTGGATCTATGATTGCTTTAAAAGTTTTATTTTCTTCCCAGTATTTCTGCCATTTCTTTTCAATATTTTGAAAATTATAATCCATTTTTTCTCCGCATAAGAATTTATTTATTCTTGTAAATCAAAGAGGGGAGGATAGGCAAGATTTAATGGGCAGTTAAGGCCGTTTTTTCCAGATGATCAAAATCTTTAATAATTTGAAGAACATTAATATCTTCAAGAAATGGATTATTGTCCTTAAAAATCAAACATAGGGTCTGAATTCTGTCCAAAAGAGAGGGGCTTTCTAGAAGTATCTGGCGCACTTCCACATCCTTAATTAGAAACATGCAAATATAATCAATTAAATTTGCAGGGGGTTGAAGGGAATCCATCAATTGGGATCTTTCGGATGGTCTAAGAAGGGATTGATCTAACCATTTTTCAAATAAACTTTTTAATTTTAATAAATTTGTATCAGCTAAATTAATAATTTCTTCTTTATCTTCATAAATTTCCACATCGTATACACTATAGGGGAAATTTTGAATTATTTTTCCCACCCTAACCCTGTTTAATCCATTTACTAAAACCTTAATTTGTAATCCATTATCTTCAAGAATGAGGGGAATACCAATTCCACAAATATTTTTGGGAATTTCACTGTAAAAGGTTCCAAAACTTTCGACCAGCCCTAAACCGACCGGGCAATCAAACTCAATGCAATCTTTTATAATCTGGATTGCTAAGGGATTTTCTATGGTTAGGGGCACCGTAGTCTTAGGAAAAAAGACCAAATTTTGGACTGGAAGTATTGGAATTTTTAGCTTTTCTGCTGCCATTTGGGCTTTATCGGATTAAATTAGTCAGAAAATTAGTGTCGACATATCGCATCTATAACAATAAAAGGGATTTAATGGAACCTTTATTAAAATTAACCCCTTATTTTCAGGCCGCTATTTGGGGTGGAAATCGTTGGGGAAATGGCCCAATTGGAGAGTCCTGGGTAATTTCAAATCATCCCAAAGGGAGCAGTTCGGTAGATGGGGTTAGTCTTTCAGATATTATTAAAGACCTTCCCTATTTGATTAAATTTATTGATACATTAGATAACCTCTCCATCCAGGTCCATCCGGATGATGAATTTGCCAAAAAAAATGAAAATTCTTTAGGAAAAACGGAATGCTGGATAATTTTGGATGCTAAACCCGGTTCAGGAATTTATCTAGGTCTTAAGAAGGATATTACTGAGGAAAATTTTAGAGAGGCCATAGAAAATAAGAAAGACATGTCTCATTTTTTGAATTTTTATCCGGTAAAACGAGGGGATTTTTATTTTGTTCCAGCTGGTACACCCCATGCCATTGGAGCAAATGTTTTTCTGGCCGAAGTTCAGCAATCCTCGGGAATAACATATCGAGTGTGGGATTGGAATAGAGTGGGTCTTGATGGGAAACCAAGAGAACTACATATTGAAAAGGCCCTTAAAGTCATTAATTTTAAAAATGATTTATCTTATAAAAAAGAAAAAATCTTTGACCAAACTGGTGAGTCATTGCTAGTAAAACATGATTGTTTCGTCTTAAACCTGATTAATTTGAAAAAAAACCAAGAAACTAAGGTTAATCTTGGATACAATAGATTAGGTGGGCTGGTTTGTCTGGAAGGATCTGTTAGTATTCTTCGGGATAACCAAGAAAGGTCTCTAGAAAAGATGGAATCACTTCTAGCACCTTTTGGCCAATTTGGTCCGCTTAAGATTAGGAGTAAGGAAGACTCTTTGCTTATATGGGTAAATTAATAATTATATTTTTTTTCCTCCTCAGCTGCACCAAATATTCAGATTTAGAACGTAATGAATACGGAAATTATTTTTTCAAATCCGATAAAATTCACTTAAAAGATGTTGATTTGGTACCTTGGAAAGTTGGGATAACTACCAAAAAAGTTTTAACTAAAGGAATAATAATTTCCCTAGGTTTTCCTGTTCTAAGAAATAAAGATATTTTTTCTTTATTTGAAAAAAGTTCTGCGGATTCCTGGATCCTTAAAGTTAAAAGAAGTTCGGCCCTGGGATCTACAGTATTGGGATATTTTTATTCCCCTTTTCTTTTGCCTGGAATACCTGGAATAGCAAAGCTAAGGGCAAAACCAATCAAAAGTATCACCTTTCAAATTTATTATACAGCCGCAACTTTGCCTGACGAATTGGTCAATTCCCCTTGTCCACCGATGAATCATAGAAAGGTAATTTCCGAGATATTGGTAGATCCAATATCGAATCAAACTCCAACTATGACCTTTAATCCTGACGCTTCTTATACTCTTGAAGAAGGAATTTCCGAATATTCTTACCAAACTCCTACTTTAAATGGTGGCCCGGATCTTGCCGGTGTTTATCATATGGAAATTTCATTTTTCGACTCAAAAAGAAAAATGGTAATGGGTGATTGGGTTGAATACCCAGAAACTGTTACAGTAATTAAGGAATCTGATTTGCCTCTAGAAGAATGTTATAATTTCACTCCTCCAAAACTTAGTCCAGATTATCACAATTTTAAAAGGTTTAAATGGAAAGAAAATATGTTTAAAGAGGAGGGATACTAATTTTGAAACTATTGGTTGAAAAGATTTCTTCTCAAATTCCCTTCAAATTTGGAGAATTTGCCTTTGAAAATATCATTAAATTAAACCGAAAATTGATTGGCGCCAAGAAAAAGGAAATTGGTGGTACTCATTATTTAGAGATTTCCAAGGGACATTGTGAAACCCTTCTCTTGGTCCATGGATTTACTGACAGCAAAGATGGATTTCTATCAGCAGCATTTTTCCTTTCCAAAAAATATAACCTTCTAATCCCGGATTTGCCTGGATCCGGTGATAATAAAAAGAGTTTTAAAGAAGTTTATAATCTGGCCTATATGGCGGAAAGCTTGGCACAATTTCTAAAAAATAAGGGAATTAAATCTATTAATGTTGCAGGAATTTCTATGGGCGCAGCTGTGTCAATGGAATTTGCTCTGAGATATCCATTAATGGTCAAAAGCTTAACTTTAATTTCCCCGGCTGGTTTTTTCCAGGAGGATATACCCAGTATTTTCCATGAAATGATCTCTGGTGAAAATATTTTCTGTGTAAACGAATTTAAAGATTATGAAAATCTTTTAAGCCGAGTAATGGTGAAAAGTCCATTTATACCCTTGCCGATTAAAAAGCATCTTTTTGACTATCTTTACTCCAATAGAGAATGGCATTTAAAAATGACAGAGGATCTTCTTGGAGGGGTGAAATCGGTTTCAGACTATCAAAAAATACTAGAAAATAGTTTTAATGAAAGGGCCAAGGATATAAAATGTAACACCCTTTTAGTGTGGGGGGACAGGGATAGTTTATTTCCCCTTGAATTATCTAAAATACCCTTGCTCAAAATAGAAAATTCCGAACTAGTTGTAATTGAAAACGCAGGTCATGCTCTTCATCATGAAAGACCATTAGAATTCTCCAAAAATATCCATAAGTTTATTCAAAATAAAATTCATTTAAGGAAAACCTGATAGTTTTTCTCAAGAAAATAGCTCATTTGTCGAAAATCAAAATATGATCTCAAGAATTAACTACCAGGATGTGGTACCAAAATTAAATTACACCGATTTAAGTCCTTCCAGATCTGCCGAAGTCGTCCGGCAAATTCAACAGCTAAGAGAAGATGTTAGAGCAACCGGAAATGGAATTGCAGAGGAAATAAAACAACCTAAAGGAAATTTGAACTCCCCCTATGCGCCCGAACGTGCTGGAGAGCAAAAAATATTAGGAACCGATTTGGAGTTGGCCTGGAAGAGAAGGTTGGATTTAATATATTAAAAAATGGTCAAAATTTGGAAGGTATACATCATTCGAACCAATTCTGGGAAACTCTATACTGGGATAACAGTTGATTTAGAAAAACGATTTAAACAGCATTTAACTTCTAAAGGTGCAAAATTTTTCCGCATGGATTCACCTAAAGAAATCGTTTATTTTGAGACTTTAGATAACCGGTCAAAAGCACTTAAACGAGAAAATAAAATTAAAAAAATGACCCGAAAGGAAAAATTAAATTTGATTTCCTTAAAAAAAATATAGCAAAATAGTCTCTTGAAACATGGAGGTTTTAGGATGAAAAAGCTAATCATTATTTTATTTGCCTTAAATGTATCCGCTGCAGAGTATCTTATAGATAAAGCGCATACTAAGATCCTTTTCCATATTACCCATATGGTTTTCAATACCATGACGGGCAAATTTGATGATTTTTCTGGCAAATTTAAATTTGATGAGGCCAAAAATATTCTCTCCGACGTAAATGTGACCATATCCGCCAAATCCATAAATACTGACCATGAAAAAAGAGATACACATCTAAGAAGCGAGGATTTCTTCTCTGTGGAAAAATTTCCTGAATTAACATTTAAATTTGATAATAAAAAAATAGTCCCTGGAAAGGCCAATACTATAAAAGGGGATCTTACAATGCGAGGAGTTACAAAAAAGGTAGATCTCAAACTTACACTAAATGGTCCCATTACAGACCCTTGGGGAAATAGTGTTTTAATTTTTAAGCTTAAAGGTAAAGTAGATCGGAGAGATTTTGGTATTTCTTGGAATAAGGACCTAATTGGAAAAGTTAAAGGAACATTAATAGGGGATTTTGCTGAAATTGATATACAAGGTGAAGCAAATCCCAAATAAAGGAGAAAAATATGGATAAGAAAAGTGTATTGGCCGCAGCGGCACTGGCGGGACTTTTAATGGGAGTAGGTTGTTCATCTTCCTCAACCACAGCTTCGTCCTCTCCAATGGGAGAATGTCACGGAATAAATTCCTGCAAAGGTACCGGAGCATGCGGAGGACAAGGACATTCTTGTGCGGGTCAGAATAAATGCAAAGGGCAAGGTTGGCTTAAGATGGCACAGAAAGATTGTCTTGCTCAAAATGGAACCTTTAAAGGTCAATAGTTTAGTGACGAAGTCCTAAAAGGTATGTTTTTATAGGCCCATGTGTAAAATTGGGCTTGGTCTTAGGAAGGAGCATTACTCCTTCCTCGAAAATAAACCAAAAATCCAGGCAAAATGGTTTGAGGTTATTTCCGAAAATCATCTCAACTCAAAGGGAAGGCCTTGGGAAATCCTAAAAATAATTAGAAAGGATTTCCCATTATCTTTTCATGGGGTCTCATTATCAATTGCATCTTCTTCTCCTCTAAATTTTTCATATTTGGAAAAATTAAAAAAAATGATTGAGGAATTTGAACCTTTTTTGGTTTCCGATCACCTATGCTTTACTAATCTTAATAATTCAAACATTCATAACCTTTTACCATTCCCATTTAATAATAAAGTTTTGGATCATTTGTTAGAAAGAATTGATCAAGTTCAAAACTTCCTTGGTAGAAAAATCGCCTTGGAAAACCTTTCCGCCTATATTAATTTTCAAGATTCAGAATTTAAAGAATGGGAGTTTATTGAAAAACTTTTATCTAGATCCGATTGCAACTTATTGTTGGATATAAATAATGTTTATGTAAATTCCAAAAATCATAATTTTGACCCTAAAGTTTATATCGACGCTATTCCAAAGGATAAAATAGCTGAGATTCATTTAGCAGGTTATTCGGACATGGGCGATTTTTTATTTGATACTCATTCCAACTCCGTTTTTCCTGAAGTTTGGGATCTCTTTTCATATGCGATTAAAGATTTAAGGGATGTCCCAGTATTGGTTGAATGGGATGAAAATATTCCTGATTATAAAATTCTAGAAGATGAAGCAATAAAAGCAAAGAAAATCTGGGAGAAATTCCATGCTTGATATTCAAACGCTTTTAGGAAATTTTATCTTAAGGGATGAAAAAAGTCCGGACCTTTTTAAAAATATAATTCCAGCAGGAAAACTTACTAAAGATGCAGCTTTGGAAGTTTATCGCAGGGATTATTTGGCCAGAATGACTTCAGTATTAGGGGAAAATTATCCCTCAGTTTGGTATGTTTTAGGGGATGAAATGTTTTTTTTAATAACTGATGAGTTTATAAAAAAATTTGATTCCACCTCATTTGATATCGGAGATTATGGAAGACAGTTTCCCAAATTTTTAGCGGACCATTCTATTATAAGAGATTTCCCATTTCTGGCGGATTTGGCCATTTTTGAAAAAAACTTTTTAAGAATTTTTCATTCTCCTTTTGAAGAATCCCCAGTCTTAAATTTTTCTGAAAATGATTTTTTGAGTTTAAGATTTAAATTTATAGAAGGAATTCACTTTCAAAAATCAAATTATAAGATTTTTGAAATTTGGAATTTAAAAAGCCATCCACATGAAGAATTCAATATTTTTTCACCATCCAATTTGGTTCTATACAAAAACAAATCAGGGATAAAAACTTCTTTTTTTAATGAAATACAGGTTAGTTTATTGGAAAAATTACAGAGTGGTGCAAAATTGGGTGATGCACTTAATGAAAAAATAAACTCCGATGAAGTCGAGGAAATTTTTAAATTTATTTCTTCATCAGGAATTTTAAGGGAAGTGATTTGACCATGCTTACCCTGGAAGAAACTAAAAAATACAGTAGGCAAATAAAACTGGAAGGATTTGGGGCTTCATCTCAGGAAAAATTAAAAAACTCTAAGGTTTTGGTTGTGGGATTGGGAGGATTGGGATCGCCCCTTTCAACTTATTTAACATGTTCAGGAGTTGGTTCTTTGGGATTAATTGATTTTGATAGAGTTGATTACTCCAATTTGGGAAGGCAAATTCTCTACACTGAAAAGGACATAGGTTTATTTAAAGTAGATGTGGCCCTGAAAAAACTAAAAGAATTTAATTCATTAACAAATATTTCTATCTTTAGGGAAAAATTAACTTTAGAAAATATTCAAGAGATTTTTTGTCAATATCATTTTATTGTTGATGGATCGGATAATTTTGAAACCCGATTTCTGGTAAATGATACCTGCGTAAAAATGGGAATTCCATTTCTTCATGGAAGTGTATCTGGTTTTGAAGGATTTGTAGGACTCTTCAATGGTGGTAAATCCTCCCCCTGTTATCGCTGTCTACATCCAGAAATCCCGATTGAGAATTTAAGCTGTTCGGATATTGGGATTCTTTCTACATCTGCAGGACTTGTGGGAATTCACATGGCCCATGAGGTTATAAAATATTTGGCCGGAATTGCTCCCTCTTTGGCAGACAAGGCCATTTTAATAAATAATAATGGGGTTTCCTATTTTAATATTACCAAGGACCCTGATTGTCCCATATGTGGAAAGGGAAAAATTAAAAACGAATTTCCGGAAGAATTATCAATAGAAAAATTTAATCAAATTAGGGAGAAAGTAATAATCTTGGATATAAGGGAAGAATGGGAATTTAAGGAGAGAAACCTTGGTGGGATAAATATTCCTATCTCCGCTTTTACCAATGAAAAAATAGAAAGATTCAAAGACAAAGAATTAGTGATTTTATGTTATTCAGGTGAAAAGTCCAGGCGGCTTGTTAAACAATTAAAAAAAGAACATTTCAAAAAAATATTTAACTTAAAAGGGGGAATCCGAGAGGCAATTTTAAATTGATCTTAGGATTTCTGGAGAAAAATTATGAATAAGGATTACAGAAAACCATTTCCGAATTCTAGAAAAGTTTATGTTGGGGGAGAAATCCATAAAGAAATAAAAGTAGGGATGAGAGAAATTCTACTCTCAAAGGAATTTACTCATTTTTCCAGTGAAAAGGCCCTAACTTCTACTTTGCCTCATGACGAGGGAATTTTAGTTTATGATACTTCAGGATTCTATACTGACGCTGAAAAAGAAATTAATTTAAAGGAAGGATTATTTAAACTTAGGGAAAGTTGGATTGATAAAAGAGAGGACACAGAAAAAGTCCCTGGAAAATATTCCATTAAGGCAAAAAAAGGCAAAAATGTAACCCAGCTTTATTATGCCAGAAAAGGAATTATAACCCCCGAAATGGAGTATGTGGCAATTCGGGAGAATCTAATGAGGGGAAATGGATCCTCAAATGGGGAAAGGGAAAAAAGATTAAAAGGACAAAATTTCGGTGCCAACATTCCAGAGAGAATTACCCCCGAGTTCGTCAGATCGGAAATCGCCAGTGGGAGGGCCATTATTCCGGTAAATATTAATCATCCTGAAATTGAACCAATGATTATAGGCAGAAATTTTTTGGTAAAAATAAATGCAAATATAGGAAACTCCGCTGTTGCCTCCTCGATTGAAGAAGAGGTTGAAAAACTGGTTTTTGCTACACGATGGGGAGCGGATACTGTTATGGATTTATCCACTGGAAAAAATATTTATGAAACCAGAGGGTGGATACTTAGAAATTCTCCGGTCCCAATAGGAACCGTGCCAATATACGAGGCCCTAGAGAGAGTTGGGGGAATTGCCGAAAATCTTACCTGGGAGGTTTTTAGAGATGTCCTGATTGAACAGGCCCAACAGGGGGTAGATTATTTTACTATCCATGCGGGAGTGTTAAAAGAATATATACCTCATGCCGCCAAGAGGATCACCGGAATTGTTTCAAGGGGTGGTGCTATAATGGCCAAATGGTGCATGTATCATAATAAAGAAAACTTCCTTTACACTAACTTCAATGAAATTTGCGAAATCATGAAGGCCTACGATGTTTCTTTCTCACTAGGGGATGGGTTAAGGCCAGGCTGTATTGCTGATGCAAACGATAAGGCCCAATTTGGGGAACTCAAAACTCTTGGAGAACTAACTCAATTGGCATGGAGACATGATTGCCAGGTGATGATTGAGGGACCGGGACATGTTCCCATGCATTTGATTAAAGAAAATATGGATAAGCAACTAGAGTATTGCAAAGAGGCCCCTTTTTATACCTTAGGACCTTTGGTTACAGATATAGCTCCTGGGTATGATCATCTAACTTCAGCTATAGGTGCGGCCATGATTGGTTGGTATGGAACAGCTTTATTATGTTATGTAACCCCTAAGGAACATTTGGGGTTGCCAAACCTGACGGATGTGAAAGAAGGAATTATCGCTTACAAGATAGCAGCTCATGCTGCTGATTTGGCCAAAGGGCATCCAGGGGCAAGAAGAAGGGATGATCTTTTGTCTGCAGCCAGATATGAATTTAGATGGAGGGATCAATTTAATTTATCCTTAGATCCTGAAAGAGCAAAAGAATATCATGATGAAACCTTGCCTAGTGAAGCTGCAAAGGAATCAAAATTTTGTTCAATGTGTGGACCCAAGTTTTGTTCAATGAGGATTAGTGAGGAAGTCAAAGAGTATGCAGGGGAATTAATACAGTGATAAAAACCGTTGGAGTTGTTGGGGCAGGTATTTTAGGAAGGCTTATTTCATTTTTTCTCCATCAAGAGAAAATGGATGTTTTTCTTTTTGATCAGGGCGATTTACTCCCGAGAAAAGGCTGCTCTTTAACTGCTGCAGGAATGATCGCGCCATATTGTGAATTAGAATTTTCATGCCCAGAAATTGCAACTCTTGGGATGAGATCTTTCGAACTTTGGGATAAAATAGTATCCCTTCTAGGCGGAGAAGTTCAATACCAGAAAAATGGTACCTTAGTTTTGGCGCATTCCCAGGACCGAAGGGAATTATTAAGATTAAAAGAAATTATTAACAAACATTTCCCTGGAAAAGAAATTTATAAAGAAGTGAAGGCCCAAGAAATTGAAAAGGTCTCAATTGAAGATGGACTTTTTTTTCCTTTTGAAGGGCAAATTGATCCTGTGGATCTTTTTGTCGTAATGAATCAGAACCTCCTGCCAAATCTCAAAGGTCTCTATTTTAATACTCAGGTTTTAAAAATAAGTCCTCACCAAGTTTTTACCAAGGACAAGACCTTTTCTTTTGATTTAGTAATCGATGTGCGAGGTTTGGAAGCAAAAATTGAGGATTTGAGAGGTATAAGAGGTGAATTATTTCTGGTTAAGGCCCCCGACGTGAACCTTTCGAGACCAGTACGACTTATGCATCCAAGATATCCGATTTATATTGCCCCAAGAAAAAATAATCTATTTCTCATTGGCGCAACCTCTATAGAGAGTTCCAATCTTGAACCTATAACAGTGAGGTCTACCTTGGAGCTTTTATCTGCAGCCTATTCGGTGAATCCGGGATTTTCGGAGGCAAATATTTTGGAATCTAGAGTTGGACTTCGTCCAACTTTTTCTGACCATCTCCCTAGAATTTATTTTGGGGAAGGTTTAATAAAGGCAAATGGCCTTTATAGGCATGGTTTTTTGATTTCCCCAATGGTAGCAAAACTGGTGGTGGACTTTGCATTAAATGAAAAAATTCCTCTTGGGTTTGAATCCTATTTTTGGGAGGGTATATGAAATTATTGATTAATGGTGAAATAGTTGAATTTAGTGAAAATTCTAGCTTCTTCGAAGTAATTAATTCTTTAAAAAATAAAAGTGATCATTTTGCAATAGCAGTTAATAAATGTTTTATTCCAAAGTCCCAATATGAAAAAATAAAATTAAAGGAAAATGACCAGATTGAGGTAGTTACTCCCCATCCTGGAGGTTAAATTATGTGGAATTTATTTGGAAAAGAAATTAAAAGCAGGATGCTTTTGGGAACATCAAGATACCCCTCCCTTTTGACATTAAAGGAATGTATACAGGCGAGTGGAAGCGAAATTGTCACTGTCTCCTTGAGAAGATCAGGAGGGGGGATGGAAAATGGATTTTTTAAAACACTAAAAGATTTAAATTTAACTTTGCTTCCAAATACTGCCGGATGTAGCACCGTGGAAGAAGCCGTCACTACGGCATATATGGCCCAGGAAATTTTTAATACCAATTGGATAAAACTAGAAGTCATCGGTGATGATTATACTTTAAGGCCGGACCCTTTTGCATTGGTGGAGGCCGCTAGAATATTAAATAAAGATGGATTCTTGGTTTTTCCATATATGACGGAGGATTTGGTAGTTGCTGAAAAATTAATAAATGTTGGATGTAAAATATTAATGCCATGGGCATCCCCTATAGGATCCGGTCAGGGATTAACAAATGTATTGGCATTAAAAACGATGAGAGAGAGGTTCAAAAAAATGCCTCTAATCATTGATGCAGGAATTGGGCGTCCCTCTGATGCTGCTTTGGCAATGGAATTAGGGTTTGATGGAGTTTTATTAAATTCTGCGGTAGCGTTAGCCGTTGACCCCGTGGAAATGGCAAAGGGATTTTCATTGGCCATTCAGGCCGGGAGGTCCGGATATTTGGCAGGAATAATGGAAAAAAGAGATTTTGCCACTCCGTCAACTCCAGTGGTGGGTACTCCATTCTG
Organism: uncultured Bacteriovoracaceae bacterium; assembly: GCA_964400895.1. GTDB lineage: Bacteria > Bdellovibrionota > Bacteriovoracia > Bacteriovoracales > Bacteriovoracaceae > CAYNWL01. The sequence goes on along the minus strand of CAYNWL010000001.1, from coordinate 468,651 downwards.
GCATGGTAATTTATTGCCATGAAAAAGATTATTTGTATTGGTGGCTCTGATTCATCCGGCGGTGCGGGAATTGAATTAGATGAAAGAATTTTATCTAATTTGGGTGGTTATTTTTCAATAATTTCCACATCACAAACTTTTCAAACACATAAAGATTTTATTTCTGCAAAACATATACCTCCATCGATACTTACCCAGAGATTATCTGAGTGTTTTGTAGAAGGACCCTGCATTGTAAAAATCGGGATGATTGGCACATTTGAAAACCTAAAAGTACTTTTTGAATTTTTGTCAAAAAGGGAAGATTTTATAATACTAGATCCTATTTTTTACAGTTCAAGTGGAGGTGAGCTTTTTCAAAAAGAAGGAGTTACCTTTTTAAAAGAAAAATTTTTCCCAAAGGTGAATTTACTTACCCCAAATTTGAATGAATTAAAATTTTTATTAGGGGAAAATCCTGATCCTCACCATTTTTTTGGATTTGGAATCGAAAATATTCTTTTAAAAGGAGGTCATTTTCAAAATGACACCAATTTAATCGATGATTATTTTTTTTCTCCGAATGAAGATTTTATTATTTCAACGAGTAAAATAAATCGGGAATATGCCACAAGAGGAACTGGTTGCGCCTTGGCTTCCTCAATAGCCTTTGGCCTTTCAACAGGACTTTCTTTGAAGGATGCTATCATTTTTGCCAAAATAAACTTTTCAAGAATTTTTAGAAAGGCACGTTTTGAGGAAGAGGTATTTATTTTAGACCCTATTCTTCCATTTGAAGAGGATATTATTCCGGCAGATATGCCCTTTATTAAAAATGCCAATGGGAATTTTCCTAAATTAGATATTTTTGGAAGAGGAGTATATCCAATCGTCGATAGAGCAAAATCCTTAATGAATCTCAAGGGCGTGAAAATTGCTCAGCTTAGAGTTAAGGATTTAAAAGGGTCTGATTTGGAAAATGAAATTAAATTAGGAATTAAGGTAGCTAATTCATTGGGGATTAAACTTTTTATAAACGATTATTTTGAGATAGCTAGAAAATATCATGCCTTTGGAATCCATTTGGGTCAGGAGGATTTATTAAAATATGAAAAAAGAGAATTAATCGAGAGTGGAATTAGGTTGGGAATTTCCACCCACAGTTTTTTCGAATTGGCCTTTGCTCTAGGTTTTTCTCCATCCTATATTGCTTTTGGTCCAATTTATTTTACCAATTTGAAGGCAATGAGTTTTGCCCCTCAAGGAATTGAAAAGTTAAAATTGATGAGGAAATTAGTGGAAATTCCCTTTGTGGCAATTGGAGGGATTACTCTAGAGGTACTCCCAGAAATTTTAACAGGAAAACCGGAGTTTATCTCTGTAGTTTCGGACATTTCAAAAAATCCAGATCCAGCAAATAGGGTCAAGGAATGGATTGGTGCATTAGAATAGAAAAACTCGAATTTTCTTGCTAGATTAGGGGCAAATTTAAGAATAGGAAAAATTTATGCAAAAGCCTTGGTTAAAAAATTATCCCAAAGGGGTACCTGAGGAAATCTCCTTTGGAAAATATTCTTCCGTGACAGGAATTTTAGAAGAAGTGTTTGAGAAATTTAAGAATGATCCAGCATTTTCAAATTTTGGTACTACTTTAACTTTTTCAGAAATTGATAAATTATCCAAAACTTTTGCAGGATATTTACAGAGTTTGGGTTTGGTAAAAGGGGATAGAATAGCCCTGATGATGCCCAATATTTTGCAATATCCGATAGCCCTCTTTGGTGCGCTTAGGGCAGGTTTAGTTGTAGTAAACGTCAATCCACTTTATACTGCCCGGGAACTTCAACATCAGTTAAAGGATTCTGGCGCCACAACCATTGTAATTTATGCTAACTCTGCAAACATCCTTCAATCAATTATTGATAGAACCGAGATAAAAAATGTCATCACAACTCAAATTGGAGACTTGTTAAGTTTTCCCAAATCCCTATTGGTAAATTTTGTTTTAAAATATGTAAAGAAAATGGTTCCTAAATTCAATCTTTCAGGATCGATTTCCTTTAAAGGAATATTAAAAGGTGATTGGGCAAATAAATTTAAACCGGTGGATATTAACCTTGAAGATATTGCTTTCCTTCAATATACCGGAGGAACTACAGGAGTTTCCAAGGGAGCAGTACTTACTCATAAAAATATAGTTGCGAACTTAACCCAGGCAAAGGAATGGTTGGGTGATTTAGTAAAAATAAAACACATTGTTTTTACCCCGCTACCTCTTTACCATATATTTTCTCTGACTGCTAATTGCTTTGCACTCTCTTCAGTGGGTGCCTTAAATATATTGATCACCAATCCAAGGGATATTCCAAATTTTATAAAGGAATTAAAAAAATGGAAGTTCACCGCCATTACTGGAGTAAATACTCTGTTCAATGGTTTGATGAATAATCCGAATTTTAAAGAAGTGGACTTTTCCAGCCTAAAGGTCACCCTCGGTGGTGGTATGGCAGTTCAAAGGGATACGGCCACCAGGTGGAAGGAAATCACCGGATGTACCTTGGTCGAAGCCTATGGTCTTACCGAAACTTCCCCTGCAGCATGTATGAATCCAATGGATTTAAAAGAGTATAATGGGAAAATAGGACTTCCAATAAGTTCCACTTTTGTGTCCATAAAAGATGATCAAGGAAATGATTTACCTATAGGTGATCCCGGAGAGATTTGCATAAAGGGCCCACAGGTCATGAGGGGGTATTGGAATAAACCTGAAGAGACCGCAAAAGTATTTACTAAAGATGGATTTTTCAGAAGCGGTGATATTGGTGTCATGGATAGTGAGGGATTTTTTAGAATTGTCGATAGAAAAAAAGATATGATCTTGGTTTCAGGATTTAATGTTTATCCAAATGAAATTGAAGATGTTTTGTGTATGCATCCCAAAATTTATGAATGTGCCGCAATTGGAATTCCAGATGATAAAAGTGGAGAAGCTGTAAAAGTTTTTATTGTAAAAAAGGATTCAAGTCTTACCGAACTTGAGGTTAAGGAATTTGCTGCTAAAAATCTAACTAATTATAAAAGACCCAAAATTGTGGAATTTAGGAATGACTTACCCAAAAGTCCTGTTGGAAAAATATTAAGAAAGGATCTAAGAGCATGAAGGATTTAATTATTTTTCCTGTTATCGCCATGTTTTTTTGGATCGCAATTATGCTTTTTTACCTTTTTATAGTCCGGGTAAGAGCAATTAGAGGAAGGGAAGTTAGGTTCTCCCAGTTTAAACTACAGGTAGGGATGCCTGAAAAAATCCAACAGGTTTCAAATAATGTTAATAACTTATTCCAGGTTCCAATGCTATTCTTTTTGGCATGCGTTCTTCTTTATCTTTTAGATAAGGTAAGTCCCTTTTATTTATTCCTTTCCTGGGGTTTTGTTTTACTAAGAATTGTTCATTCTTGGGTCCATATAACTGAAAATGATGTAAATTTAAGGTTTTTTTCATTTGCTATCGGGCTCCTTTTTTTAGTCATTATTTATCTTGGGTTATTTATTAGTTTACTTAATTGACTAGGTGTATCTTTTTCAACTAAAAATAGGGAATTATGAAGAAGTTAAGCACAAAAGAAATTAGAGATGCTTTTTTAGATTACTTTCAAGAAATGGATCATTTAAAGATCGGATCCTCTTCAGTTATACCTAAAAATGATCCAACTTTATTATTTATAAATTCGGGAATGGCCCCCTTAAAAAAATATTTCTTAGGGCTTGAGACTCCTCCACATAAAAGATTGGCAAATTATCAGCCTTGCATAAGAACTAAAGATATTGATGATGTAGGGGACAGACATCATTTGACCCTTTTTGAAATGCTTGGAAGTTGGTCCATTGGCGATTACTACAAAGAAAGGGCAGTAGAACTAGCCTATAATTTACTTGTAAAAAGATTGGGTTTTGATCCTCAAAGACTTTATGTTTCCGTCTATCAAGGAAATGAAAAGCTAGGCCTTAAATCTGATGAGGAATCAGCAAAAGCATGGGAAAAAGTTGGTATCCCCAAAGACCACATTGTAAGATTAGGCGAGGATAATTTTTGGGGACCTGCAGGAGATAGTGGGCCCTGTGGACCTTGTACTGAGGTCTTTTATGACTGTGGGGAAAAATTTGGAGAAAAGTGGCTTCCTGGAAATGAATTTGTAACCACCGGCAGGTATATTGAAATTTGGAATGCTGGTGTTTTTATGGAATTAAATAAGGCAATAGATGGTTCTTATACATCTTTGCCTCTTAAGAGTGTTGATACAGGATCAGGCCTTGAGAGAATGTCCATGATTATCAATGGACTTGATAGTGTCTATGATACAGATATTCTAAAACCTATCGTTGATGAGGTTAAAAGAAATTTCAACCTTGATGAAAGAACCACTTATATGGTCACTGACCATTTAAGGGCTTCAACCTTTATAATGGCGGAGGGTGTGGCACCCTCGAATGAAGGACAAGGATATATTCCAAGAAGGCTTTTAAGAAAATGTCTTGGGGCTTTTGCAAGTTCTAAAAATGAAGAGATAAATTTTGCGCCATTAGTTGAAAAAATAATAGAAACAATTGGGGAATATTATCCTGTTTTAAAGGCCAACAGGGATTTTGTCCTACATGGGATGAATCAAGAAAAAGATGAATTTCTGCCCCTAATTAAAAAAGGAATAGAAAAAATTGATTCAGTCTTAGTTAACCTTGGTGGTGGCCAATTTCCTGGGAAAGAGGCATTTGATTTGGCCACAACTTTCGGAGTTCCTCTAGAAGTGATCAGGGAACATTTAAATAGCAAAGGATTTTCCCTGGATGAAAAAGGATATTGGGAAGCCTTTGAGGAACATAGAAATATTTCAAGGGTTGTGAAGGCTCACGGAGTTGAAGGCCAAGAGATTGATTTAGAAACACTTGTAAAAGATTTCTCCAAAACCAAATTTTTGGGGTATGACACCTTACAATCCGATGGTTCTATATTGGGAATAATATCCTCAGGGAAGTTAACGGACAGTATAAAGGAAAATCAAAATTTCTTTTTTATTACAGACCAAAGCCCCTTTTATGGCGAAGGTGGAGGTCAGGCCGGCGATATAGGAGTGGCGAATACAGAAAGAGCAGAGGTTTGCATAACTAACACCCAAAAATTTTCTGGGGTATATGTACATCAAGCTGGCCTTTTATCCGGCGAGCTTAAAGTGGGGGATCGAATTTCCCTTATAGTTGATAAGGTAAATAGGGAGAATACTCGGCGAAATCACAGCGCAACTCACTTGCTACATTCTGCTTTAAGAAAGGTTGTAGGAAAACATGCCTTACAAAAGGGGTCATTTGTTAATGGTGAGAGGTTAAGGTTTGATTTCCAAAATAAGACTGGGTTGACAGAAGAAGAGTTAAATAAAATAGAGGAACTTGTTAACTTTTGGATAATGCAGGGAAATCCGAATGTCACCCAGGAAATGGATTATTCAAAAGCCGTGGAATCCGGTGCACTTGCTCTTTTCGGTGAGACTTACAGTGAAAAGGTAAGGGTTGTAAAATTTGGAGATTCTGTTGAACTTTGCGGAGGAACGCATGCACATAATACTTCAGAGATTGGGCCATTTTTAATTTTGAGTGAATCTTCAGTGGCCAAAGGTGTAAGAAGAATCGAAGCAGTTACAGGACTAGGTGCACTTAAAATAATTCAGGAAAAAAATAGAATTTTAAAAGATGTTGCCAGACTTTTAGGCACAGGGGTTGAGCAAGTTTTCACTAGGGTTTCCGATTTAAAGAAAAAATCACAACAAAAAACAGAAACCGTTCCCTTGGCCCAAATGGAAATAAAATTTATCAAAAAACTTGAACAGACTATTGGAGTTAACAGACTCCTGGTTGGAAGAATTGATATTCCCTCCGAAAAACTGAAATTAATGGGAGATGATATCCTGGGCAAAAATGAAAAAGAAATAATTGTCCTTTTTGGAGTTAACGAAGGGGCCCTAAGAGTATTTGCGTGGGTAAAAAAGGACCTTACCGGTAAGCTCAAAGCTGGGGATTTATTAAAAGATATTCTACTCCTAGTAAATGGAAAGGGCGGTGGTTCTCCAGCATTTGCTCAAGGTGGAAGCCAAAGTATTTCAGAAGCTTCCAAAATTTTCGAAGCTTTTGAAAGTGGGCAGTTAATGGATGTTATTTTTAAGAAGCTTTGAGTGTGGATTTAAAAAAATCTATTTCGGGAAGATAAATTTCTAAATCTTTATTCACATCTAAAATTATTATTTCTTTTTCATTTTTTGTTAGTTTTAGATAAAAAAATGGGGATTCAATTTTCATCGCATTTTCCAGTTCTTCCTTTAATAAAGGGAGGATACCATCAATTTTTTTAAAAATAATTCCTCTTTTGCCTGAATTAGATTCAATCACCACCAATAGTTCCTTGTTATTTTTTTCTTCCTTTTCCCTTAATGAAATTACTGGAACGATATTCCCTTTTGCATTGGTAATGCCTAACAAATATTTATTTTTATTGTTGGGAATTGGGGTAATGGCCTCCAATCCAAAAATCCCTAAAACATTATTTAAGGAGATGGCCAAAAACTTATCCCCAAGGGGGGCCAAAAGATAAATAGTGTCCTTAAATTCCATAGGGTTATAATCGGTATAATTTGGGTAAAAAATTAATTTTGCATAAAGTCAAATTGTATAAATTCTCTTGAGTATTGCAACAGAAGTGGGTCTGATGATAAGGAGAATTACCTAAAATAATCAAGGAGTTATTTATTAAAACCATACTGGTAACTGGGGCAACAGGACATATTGGCGGAGCTGTAATCAGGGAACTGAAGAAGGAAAATTATAAGATCAGGGCCTTAGTTCATCAAAAACCCGGAAATTTATCTGATAAAAATATAGAAATTTATTATGGTGATATTTTAGATAGAGAATCACTAAGATCTGCTTTGGCGGGAGTTGATGGAGTGATTCACCTTGCTGCAAAAATTTCAATAATGGGAGATCCGGATGGAAGTGTAGAGGAGACCAATGTTACCGGTGTACGTAATATGGCCGAATTGGCCCTTGAATATGGGGTAAAACGATTTGTTCACATATCTTCCATTCATGCATTTAACACCCATTTAAAAGGTCACGTGATAGATGAAACAACCAGCAGAGCAAATCAATTTTTTCCAAAATATGACCAGTCCAAAAACAGAGGAGAACTAGAACTAAGAAAATTTATGGCAAAAGGTCTTGATGCAATTATATTCCATCCAACTGGGGTCATTGGACCTTATGATTATGCCCCCTCACGAATGGGCCAGGTATTTTTAGATCTTTTAAATAAGAAAATGCCTGCCTTGATAAATGGTGGTTTTGATTTTGTCGATTCCAGAGACGTTGCTAAATTAGCAGTCATGGGACTTACCAAAGGGAAATCGGGAGAAAATTATATTATTTCTGGGAGATATTTCACAGTTAGAGACCTAGCAGAGATCGCTGGAGGAATTTCAGGAGTAAAACCTCCCAAAATGACCACTCCTTTATGGCTTGCCAAGTTGATCGCACCTTTTGCAGAAATCTGGGTCAAGTTTACAAAGTCTGAGCCTTTATTTACCAGGGAATCTCTATACGCTCTAAGTGCAAATAAAGTGATTAGCCATGCCAAGGCGAATAAAGATTTTGGATATTTTCCTCGGGACATCCGGCAATCGATAACTGATATTTATGAATCTTTTTATAAAAATGGGGTTATTAAATTTAGTCCTCATTCTTCGAGTAATAATCAAATATTGGGCTGAAATCGGAATTCGTTAATTTGGTCTTCCAATTTTGAAAGATTGGGTTCTAAGGTTTTGAAGAAATTGTCGGAGAGACTTTTTGCATAAAATTCCCCATTTAAACAAGTTAAATAAATTTCAGAAACAAATGCATGCCCTAATCTAGAAAAGGTCCAAATAACTGTTCCTTCCATATGGAGTTTTTTCAGAAGACGTTCAGTTTTTAACCTTGCTAGGTCATCCAAAGATTTTGACCGACTTATTTCCCTATAGTTAGTCATGAATTCCATAAAACACCTCCTGGTTTTAATGGAATTTTAAATAGAATTTCTTAAATAACGATTAGATAATTTTTAGGAAAATGCTAATTCCAAATTTCAACTTTTTTGGTAAAGAATTTTACAAAATCCGCCTCTGTAATAATTCCAATTAGTTTTCCTCTCCCTATAATAGGAAGGCAACCAATTTTATTGGTGGTCATAAGTTTTGCTGCCGTATAGAGAGGAGTATTCTCCGGAACGGTAAGGATTTTTTTCTGCATTATATCTTTGGCCTTAACCAAATGGTGAAGGTTTCTTTGGTCCTTTAGGGAAATTCCGGCTAATGAGGAAATGGATATTTTTAGGATATCGCGATTTGTTATCAAACCAACAATTTCATTTTGGTCGTTTACAACAGGGATGTGACGGATATTTCGCCACTTCATCATCTCATCTGCAATGGCTACATTATCGTCTTCTAAAAGTGTAAAAAGGTCAGTGGTCATTAAATCTGCAACGGTCAAATTGTTAATAGTTGATTCAATTTCAGTTTTCATGAATCCTGTCCCTGGTTAAATGTTTCTCAAGTTGTTTTTCAAGTTTTTGAATATTGGGTTCAATTGTTTTATACGGGTCCTCAAATTTACAATGAGCATGGAAGTCATGTCCATGAAAGTGGTAATGCACTTCAGAGGTGAAATCATTGTGTTCTTTTTCAAAAGTCCAAGTCACTTTTCCTTTCATTTGGTATTTATGAACTAACCGCTCACTTTTTGTTTTAATCAGATCATCAAGAGCATCAGACCGGTCCATTTGATGGTAATTTACAATTAATTCCATAATAACCTCCTATAAGAAAAATCGATAAAGGTTCAATTTTTTATTAACCACCTTAAAAAGGGTAGTTCTATCAATTATTAAAACAGTAGAGTTAGGCATTATTGAGGCAAAAAACTTAACTGGAACTTTCTGATAGAGATTTTTAACGCCAATTAGATTTTTTCCCTCAACATATTTTATTATCTTATTTTTCCTTCCTAGGGCAATCATGCCATCCAATAGGACATAGGCCACATGGGGGATGTGTTCCTCATAAAAGAGATTAGTTTTTGAATAATAGATCTTTTTTTCAAAATGTTCGACTAGGTTTAATATATGATCATCATGGATGGGTCGCAATATTTCCTTCATAACCATTTAAATAACAAAAAGTCTTTATCTAAAATATGACTCTCGTCAGTTAAATTAAATTTTAATTCTGGCTTCCTTTAAAATTTCTTTCTCATTTTCCAGAATAATATATTTTCCTTCCAATTCGACTAGACCTTCTTTTTTAAAATCTGAAAGCACCCGTATCAAAGTTTCGGTGGCAGTGCCCACAATGGATGCCATTTCTTCTCTGGTAAGTTTAAGATTTATTTTCTTTTTCCCATTTTCCAATACACCATGTGTTCTTCCCATAACAATTAAAAACTCCGCAAATTTCTCCCTAACATTTTTGGAGGAAAAGCTGGCTATTTTGTTTTCCGACTGGCCTAAATCCTTACTTAGCTTTTGGATTAGATTTACGGCCACAAATGGATTTTTTTCAATGAGGTTTAGAATATATTTTTTATCTATAAAACAAATCTCTGAATCTTCTAGGGCGGTAGCAGTGGCGGAGTAATATTCTTCAGTAAATAGGCTTCTGTGTCCAACTACATCTCCAGCAGTAGCTATTCTTACTATAGCTTCCTGACCATTTTCACCAGTTTTAGAAATTTTAATATTTCCTTTACTTACACAGAAGATTCCATAGGTTGGATTTCCCTCCATAAAAAGAGTCTGACCTTTTTTGTAGGTGTTTTCCACTTTATGGTTTGATAATTCCGTTAATTCTGGGTCATTTAAATTACAAAAAATTCCAAGCTCTTTTGAATTACAATGTGAACAATCTATGGGTGTATGTGACATCTCTTCAACCACCTTTTTGGCCCCTATCTTAAGATAAATAAGGATTTTTCATAAATGACATATATCATAAAACCTTTTTAATTTATTAATAAAAAGTGACAATATCCAATTTTTTACCTATTCAATTTTATGGCCTATCAAACATTTAAATGGTTGATCAAATTAATATTTTATGTCTAATTAGCGATAAGACTCCAGCAGGAAAATTTAATGAAAATAGCAATTTTATCTAGAGATCCAGAACTTTATTCCACTAAAAGAATATTTCAAACGGCTAAAAAAAGAGGCCATCAGGTTGAGATCATTGATGTTCTTAAATGCTATATGAACATTACTACCAAAAGACCGACCATCCACTATAAAGAAAAGGAATTAAAGGGGTTTGATGCAATTATTCCCAGAATCGGTGCCACTGTTACCCATTATGGTACCGCTGTTTTGAGACAGTTTGAATCTGCTGGAATTTATTCAATTAATAGTTCCCAGGCCATAAGCCGCTCCAGAGATAAGCTTAGAGCACACCAAATTTTGGCCAAAAAAGGTATTGCAATGCCAATTACGGCATATGCCCACTCTACCCAAATGACCGATGATTTAATAAAAATTTGTGGTGGTCCACCCCTAGTCGTAAAGCTTTTGGCAGGAACACAAGGAAAAGGGGTAATTTTGGCGGAAACCGATAAGATGGCCAGATCTGTTATTGATGCCTTTAGGGCCCTTAATGCTCACTTTTTGGTGCAGGAATTTATAAAAGAAGCATCAGGTACTGATATTAGATGTTTTGTGGTTGGGGAAAAAGTAGTTGCCACCATGATGAGAAAATCTAAAGACGGAGATTTTAGGGCCAACCTCCATAGTGGTGGAGCTGGCTATCCTATCCAGATTACAAGATCAGAAAAGGCCATGGCCATCAATGCTGCAAGGGCAATGGGTCTCAATATGGCCGGGGTTGATATTGTAAGATCTAATCGAGGGCCAAAACTTTTAGAGATTAATTCCTCACCTGGGTTAGAAGGAATAGAAAAGGTTTCTAAAGTCGATATAGCTACAGACATAATAAGATATCTGGAAAAAAACGTTCAAATAGGAAAAAAATCTAAATCCCACGAAAAAGGTTAACCAAAGATGGAACGGTATCGGCGGGAAACAAGAGTATATTGTATTGACCTTCGATTTAATGAAATAAATCAACTCTACGACACAAGAGATCCGTCACCATTTCGCGAAAGAGATTTAGATGAAAATTTAGTGGATTATGTAGTTATGGCAATGGAAGAGCTGCCTCCAAAGGAATCTAAAAAAGTAGTTTTAATAGGACCTCCTTTTAAAGAAGGGAATGGACGCGAAGAATTTATAGAGGCATTTCATAGATATTTTGAACATGAAGCAAGGGCCAAAGTTAATGAATTAAAACAATTATTAAAATATGGTCGAACCAGCTTTTTTTTCGGATTGCTGTTTTTGATTATCTGCCTCGTTATAGGTAATTGGGTTGGAGATAAAATATTAATCCATAGAATTTTTCGAGAGGGATTAGGTATTATTGGTTGGGTGGCCCTTTGGAACCCAATCAATATTTTTCTTTATGAATGGTGGCCGCATTTGGCAAAGATAAAGGTTTACAGATATCTGGCCAAAATTAAAGTTGAATTTAAATAGAGACAAAAAATCCTGGTCATCTGCAAAAAGGACAACCAGGATTTGATCCCATTTAAATTAGGATTTTAGTGAACAGCCTTATTACATTTAAAATTTGTTACTTCGCCATTTAGGTTTAGCTTCGCGGATGTTTTTTCCTCTGTACAGGTAACTCGCGTGCAACGTTCAGATGAATAATTAATCGTTAGGGAATCTTCAGAGTTAAAAAACTTAAAGACTTTCATCCAATCGGAAAACCAAACATCTTTATCCTCAATCAATTTCCCAAAATAAACCAATTTCTGGTCAGGGGACTGAAGATGTACGATAACGTTTCCCGATTCGTTTTCATTAACGTTTAAAGCGGTTAACCCATCATTTGACTGGCATTCATAAATGTTTGCTTTTGCTACTGATCCTGCTATTAAAGCGAGGGTCATAAGAACTTGTTTTACTTTTTTCATTTGTATCTCCTTGTTGGCCCATATATATAATGCAATGTATAATGTAAGTAAAATTAATAGATTTAATGTATATATTAGTTTAACTTATATATGTGAGCCTATCATCCTCCCAATTAGATGCTTTTCTCGCTATTTCTCGAACGGCTAGCTTTTCTAAGGCCGCTGACCTGGTTCATGTTACCCAATCGGCCCTGTCCCAAAAGATTAAAATTCTTGAAGAGGAATTGGGTATAACCTTGTTTAAGCGTACCCCCTCAGGAGTACTTTTAACTGAACAAGGTGAAAGGTTACTGCGGTACTGTCAGGCCAAGGACTCGATGGAGGAGGAGCTTCTCAAAGATTTATCTATTTCAAAAGACAAAACTCTTTCAGGAACGTTGAGAGTCGCTTGTTATTCCACGGTTTTTAGATCCGTAATCATCCCATCACTAGCTAAAATGCTCAAAGACAATCCAAAAATCCAAGTGGAATTTATCTGTGGAAAAATGCCAGAACTGCCAGAAAAATTACAGAGAGCTGAAACGGATTTTTTAATCATGGACTTTCTGATGGAAAAATCCAACATACAGGCAGAAAAATTGGGTCGTGAAAAATATGTGGTAATTGAAAGCAAAAAAAATAAAACCAGGGATGTTTTTTTAGATAACGACGCCGATGATCTTGCTACCGAAAAATTTTTAAAGTCACAATCATCAAATCTTCCTAAATATTACCGCTCATACTTTGATGACTGTTACGGAATCATTGATGCTGTTGAACAAGGGCTGGGGCGTGCGGTGATGCCCGAGCATCTTGTAAGAGATAATGCCTCTTTGCTTATTGTCGGTGGTTTTAAACCCGTTTATTTTGATGTTGTTCTCCACTATTACAAGCAGCCATTTTATTCACGACTTCATCAAACTTTAATCGATACCCTTAAAAGGGAAAGTCCCAAATATTTGGATTAAATTATTTAGTTTTTTTATTTTTAAAAAAAATTGGCGGGAGCGAGGGGACTCGAACCCCCGGCCTTCTGCGTGACAGGCAGACGTTATAACCAACTTAACTACGCCCCCAAAAGACGAAATATCGAGTGGTTGAATATAGGGTATTAGGTAAATTATCGTCAAGGAAAAAGAGTTTAAAGAAATTATTAACGCCAGGTATCACGATTTACATAAAAAATACTATGAGGTAATTAGCAAAGTAGATGGCCCTTTATATTAATATTTTAACTGGATTGATAGTTGGCACCTTTTCCGGTCTGTTTGGAATTGGGGGAGGAATAATCCTAGTCCCAATATTACTTTTGGCCTATGGAATGGAGGCTAAAACAGCTATTGGTACAAGCCTTATCGCTCTGTTGCTCCCAGTGGGTGCGTTGGGAGTATATCAATTTTGGAAAAATGGGGCCGTAACTGAAAGCAATTTTAGAATTGGATTAACCATTGCAATAGGAATTTTTTTTGGGGCTTTTTTTGGTTCCAAATTAGCTTTATATCTTCCTGAAAAATTATTAAGATATTTTTTTGCAACAGTTCTTTTTTTAGTGGGAATTAAAATAATTTTAAAATAAAACCAAAAGGATTAGGAAGATGATTTTTTTTCATACGGTATGGAAATACCTCCTGGTATCATCACCTTTTTTAATTTTTGGTCTATTTTTTTCCGGGCTAATTCATGCATTAGTCCCAGAGTCAAAAATAAAAAAAATAATGGGGCAAAAAGGATTTTGGCCAGTAGTTAAGGCCGCTGTTATCGGGGTTCCACTTCCCCTTTGCTCTTGTGCAGTAATTCCTACAGCAGTGTCTCTAAAAAAAAATGGTGCTTCTAATGCAGCTACATCCTCCTTTTTAATCTCAACCCCAGAAACGGGTATTGATTCCATTGCACTAACTTACGCTTTATTAGATTTACCAATGACAATCATTAGGCCAATTTGTGCTTTTTTGACCGCCTTAGTAGCAGGACTTTTTCAAATGCTTTTTAATGAAAAAGATTTAAAGGTAAAAAATGAAAATGTGGTCACTTCCTGTTGCGATGAAAATAAAGTGGAAAAAAAATTTTTTAAAAAAATTTTTTCAGGAATTAAATACGCTTTTAATGATTTATTAGATGACATGGCCCCTTGGCTACTAATTGGAATTATTGCTTCGGCCCTAATTGAATATTTTCTACCCCCGGATATCTTTTCTAATTTAAATGGTCCACTTGGAAGATTTTTCATTATATTGATAAGCATTCCCATGTATATTTGCGCATCAGCTTCCACTCCTATAGCAGCTGCAATGGTTTTAAAAGGAATGAGTCCTGGTAGTGCATTGTTAATTCTATTGGCCGGCCCTTCAACTAATATATCTAATATTTTGGTACTTCAGAAATTCATAGGCGTAAGGGGGGTTATGTTAAATATTTTTACCATAATCTTGATTTCCTTTAGTTTTTCTTATTTAGTAGATTTTTTATATTCATATTATTCATGGCCACTAAGTTTTAAAATGGGGATACCTCATTTGGATGAATATAATTCTTTTCCTTACCAGTTTATTGGTGTGATAACCACTTTATTGATTATTAGAGGGGTAATCAGAGAGAAATTTCTAAAAGGTGACCATGCATGAAGATTTTTATTACGGGTGGAACTACCGGAATTGGTTTTAAATTATGTGATCTTTATCTTCAAGAAGGACATGAGGTAGCAATTTGTGGAAGATCACTTTCGAAATTACCAGAAGGATATCAAGAGAAAAATCCAAAACTTAAATGTTATGAATTAGATGTCATGGAGAGAGAAAAATTAAAGAAAGCTGTATCAGATTTCTCTGGGGGGAATCTTGATTTGATTATAGCTAATGCTGGAATTTCCGGAAGAAAGGATAAAGGATTTATAGATTTTGAAAAGGCCAATGATATATTGTCGACTAATATTTTTGGCGTTCTTAATACGATTGAATCTGGATTGGACCAATTCTTGCCTCAAAAAAAGGGACAAATTGTTCTTATATCATCAGTCGCAGGATTTGTTGGGCTTCCTTGGGCACCTGCCTATAGTGGTTCTAAAGCTGCGGTATTAAAAATGGGGGAATCCTTATCAATCGGTCTTAAAAGTAGTGGTATTCATGTCACTACAATCGCCCCTGGATTTATAGACACCCCATTAACCAGAAAAAATAAATATAAGATGCCCTTTTTACTTTCTTTAGAGGATGGAGCCAAAAAGATAAAAAATGCCATTGATCAAAAGAAGATACTTTATATTTTTCCATGGCAAATGAAGATAATAATGGGATTTTTAGAAATCATTCCTCGTTTTATCTATAGATTTTTAATGGGGTTAAACCTTGTAGATTATTCTGGAAAGTAAAATTATTCTGAGAAGCCTTCGCCTTCTTCAGAATGGTATTCCTCAAACTCCTCGTTATAACACAATTTTTGGGTGTCCCTAATCCTGTCTATATAGAGTTTTCCGAATAGATGGTCTATTTCATGCTGAAAGACTGTACTGAGGAAACCTTCTAATTCCAAGGAGACTTTATCTGCATTCTCATTATAAAAATCAACCCTAATTTTTCTTGGTCTTTCTACAAATCCTCTTAGACCCGGAACAGAAAGACATCCTTCCCAATATCCCTGTTTTTTTTGATCGATTACGGTTATCTTGGGGTTAAAAATAATTAGGAGATCGGATTTCTTGGTTCCAGGATAACGTGGAGAATCTTCGGGGATTTCAATTATGGCCACCTGTAAGGAAACTCCAATTTGAGGAGCTGCTAGTCCAATACCGTCAGAATCCTTCATGGTATCATGCATATCCTTAAGGAGATTTGCCATTTGAGGAGATTTTATTTCTTTAATCGGGACCTTTTTGGCTTCTTTTCTAAGAAGTGGGTGTCCCATTCTGATTATTTTTCTAATGGACATAAATATGTGATAAAAAATACTATAGGAGAATTAAGTTGAAAAAGGTTTTATTTGTATGTCTTGGAAATATTTGCAGATCTCCCACAGCTGAAGGAATGATGGCCCACCTGGTTGATGCAGCTGGCTTTGAGGGTAAAATAAAGGTGGATTCTGCGGGAACCTCAAACTTTCATATCGGCGAGGAACCGGATCCAAGATCTAAGGATCATGCCCTTAAAAGGGGAATTAAACTTATCTCCATAGCTAGACAATTTAATTCAAAAAAAGATTTTAAGGAATTTGATTATATTTTGGCCATGGACTCAAAAAATGTTCAAGATTTAAAAAAATTGGATCCTGAGGGAAAATTTTCTAGTAAGGTTCATCTTATTACAGATTTTTGCAAAAATAGAAATTATAACGAAGTCCCCGATCCCTATTATACGGGAGAAAAAGGATTTGAGTTGGTATTAGACATTTTAGAAGATGCCTGCAGTGGTCTTTTAGAAAAATTGAAAAGAGAGCTTATTTAAATTTTATGACAAAAAAATTATCACTAAACGAAAAGTACAAACTCTATGAATCCTCAGTTCAGGCCCACGAAGCCGACGTTGAATTTATATTCAAAGAATATAAAAAATATTTTAAAAAAAATCCTTCGATTTTAAGGGAAGACTTTGGAGGAACCGGAATAATGGCCTGTGAGTGGGTACAGAAAAAATCTGGGAATATTTCATATTCCATTGATTTGGATCCTGAACCAATAAATTATGGTTTAAAAAATCATTTTTCCAAGCTTTCATTATCCCAGAAAAATAGGATGCATTATATTCAGGGAAATGTATTAGATGTCTATAAATTTAAACCTGATATAGTCGTCGCATTTAACTTTTCTTATTTTACATTTAAAAAAAGGTCCCAACTCCTTTCTTATTTTAAAAAGGTCCGGAGTTCCTTAGGTAATGAAGGTGCATTTTTCCTAGACATATTTGGAGGAACCGAATGTTATCAAGTTCTCGAAGAAAAGACCAAATTTAGAGGTTATACTTATTACTGGGATTGTCAGGCATTTAATCCAATAAATAATGAATGCCTTTATTTTATTCATTTTAAGACCAATAAAGATGGAATCAAGTATAAAAAGGTTTTTAAATATGATTGGCGACATTGGGGATTGGCCGAGGTTAGAGAAATCCTTCTAGACGCAGGTTTTTCAGATACCAAGGTATTTTGGGAAGGGGATGGGGATAACGGAGAGGGAAATGGTGTATTTAAACCTAAGGAAAAGGAAGAAAATTGCCAGTCATGGATTAGTTACATAATGGCGATACCCTAAATTTTAATCATGGGTAGCCGATTAATTATTTATGAAAATACTTTTAATTGACGATGAAAAGGAAATTTTAGAAATTTTAAAACTCTTTATTAAATCAAGATACCCTCACGAAATTTTAGAGGCCCAATCAGGAAACGAGGCCCTAAAAATAATGGAAAAAGAAAAGGGTAATATTGCCTTGGCATTAGTGGACTGGAGAATGAAGGATGGAAATGGGGGCGTTGTCTATAATTGGTTAAAGGAGAGAAATTTTCCTTTCCCCTATATTATGGCCTCAACGGATACTCCGGAAACCTACCCAGAATTAGCAAACTTATACAATGATCATTCCAAAAATTCTTTTTTAAGGAAACCCTTTAAAAAAACAACTATTTTTGAATGTTTGGATAAGATTATTTCACCAAAATAAATCAGAGCTTCAATAAATGTATTACCATTGAACCCTTTTCAGTTTTAGCATAAATATTTGCAATTAGATTTTCTTTAAGCGTGCCAAATATAACAGTTTTTGTATCTGACCCGTATAATCCTATAGGAATTGCTGGAGCAACTATGGTGGAATAGGGGGAGTTCTCTGGAATTTTTTTAATCATTGAAACCGTAACTTTGTTCAAACATTCCAAAATAATTTCAGGTTTTAATTCAATCTCCTTAGCAATTTCAGATGCGATGGATTTTGAAATTTTTTCATCAAAATTAAAAACAATTCCTATCCTTTGGTTTTGAAAAAGGAGGAGATAAGAGGAGAAATAATTACCTTGAAAAAAAGAATCGACTGGAATTTTTTCTAACACTTTTAATTCAGGTTTACTTTTGGTAATAATCTCTAGCACAAGAGATGAGATTTTTTGTGTTTTATCCAACAAAAATGTGAAAATTTCCTCACTTTTAATTGTTGGAACCGCTTCCTCGGAATAAAATTTAAGACGATTTTCCAATAATTCTTGAATGTCGGTTTGCTTCATTGGCTTTTCCATTATGGTAAGATTTCCCAGTAAGGCCACATCAGCACTGAATTCTTTCAAATTTCCTGTAACAATAATAAAAGGGTAGTTCATGTATTTGGGAATTTTTCTTGCTTGTTTTATAAATTCTACACCGTTCATAATCGGCATTTTTAGATCAGTTATTACTAGGATGAATTCCTGCTGATTAAGTTTTTTTAACCCCTCCGCACCATTGGAGGCTGAAATAACATTAAATCCAAACTTTTTTACAATGAGTTCAAAAAGTTTGATCATTGCAGGATCATCTTCTATAAACAGAATATTTTTATTTTCCACAAATTAGCCTTTTATAATAATTTTTCTAAGTTCAGTTTTTTCCTTTTCATTCAAAGAATTTAAAATACCATAAAAAATTTTTTTATTATTTTTTACCTCAATTTTATAAATAGTAGCATGGTATCTCAGATTTTCTTCAAGTATAAACATAAAAGAAAAGTCTTTTTTAAATGAAATAGGGGAAGTAAATATAATCTCATTTTCGGATATTGAAACAATTTCCACTTCTTTTTTCAAAAAACCTCTGCTTAATTCACTATTAGAACGAGGATAAACTTTGAATAATTGGTTTTTATAAAAACTTATATTTTGTAAAAAGTCAGGACTTTTTGAATATTCCTTAATAAAGGAAAGGTTTTCATTAAAATCATAACTCGAGGGGAAAACTTTTATTTTTTCATAATCTAAAATTTCAGCTAGTTTTGAAGGTTCAATGTCAATTTTATAAGTAACCACCAACGGCAATTCACGGTCAAATTGCCTTTTTAAGTTTTTAAGTCTTGAACAAATGGTTCTGAGTTGGATGAATTCTGCAGATTCCTCAAAGTTATTTTTATCAAGATTTTCAGGAGAGACATAAGTCAAAATATTTGGAGCACAGGTATTTAGAACGTTCAGATTATCTTCAATTGTTCTAACAACGTAAAATTTATATGGATGTTTCCACAACGCATCTTTGGAGAAATTAAACGGAGAATAGTTCCTATCAACAATAATATTTTTCAAAAGATCGTAATCTGGCAATTTCCCCACTTTATCAATTAAGCGTTTTATGGCAACCCTTTTGGAATGGGAAAGAGATTTATTTTTGGAAAATTGATCAAGAATTGATTTGACCTGGATTTCATCGAGATTTTTAAAAATGGCCGGATTTATTCGAAATAAATCCAAATATGCAAGATCATCTAGGCCATCCCATTTGGATTTATATATCTGATCAAATTCATCATAAAATGTATATTGTAGGTTCGCTTGATTTTCATATGGATAATTTAAATTAATTTTGGAAATGGAGGTTACCTCAAACTCTTTAAAAGGGAATTCAGCTATGGCCGGAAAAATACAAGATAATAGATCTCCGGGGTTGAATAAAATATCCGATTCAATTTGGGCAGATTCCCAATCAAAAAAATTAAGGCGAATGGGGCAATAAATATCCATTGGAATGTTGAGTTCCTTTTGAAAAAAAACAGATCCTTCCTTTTCAATATTAAGCAATCTAGTCAAAGCAAGATTTAAAGATTCCATAGATCCAGGATCTCTAATCTGGTAGGTGAAGTGAGTATTTATCCCCAATTCAAATCTCCATTTTAAAAGATTCTGATCCTGGACTTGGTTCCAAAGCCCGATTATTTGGAGGCTTTTAACTTGAATTTCATAATAAAGAATTCTAAGGGCTTCATCAATTTCAGGGTTATTGGATAAATCAATTAACAAAATATCTATTTCACTTGAGGACATTATTTTACAAAGGCTTTTATGATTAACATCCGGAAGAGTATGGCTAAAAGAAATTTGGTTTTGTGGAGCTAAAAAATTTGGAATTTCTTTTTCCAAGGCCTCTAATAAGTTTTTATCTTGGCCATAGTATTGAATTTTAAAATTCTTCATTTAAAACCTTGTAAGAGGTTGATTTCATTTTCATTTCGGAGGAAATCGGGGATTTATTAATTAAATTTATTTATAATTAATTTTTTAAATAACTTGCCGATAAAAAATGGTATGGCAAAAGTATATAAAATTGATAAGGATCTTGAGGAGATTGTGCCTGCATTTCTCGAAAGCAGAAAAAAGGATATCAAAACAATCAAGAAATTGGTTGAAGATAAAAACTTTGAAGAACTCAAATCTTCCGGTCACAAGATTAAGGGTACTTCCGGAAGTTATGGATTTATGGATCTTTCCAAAATTGGGGCCAGGATTGAAGAAGCAGCAAATGCAAAAAATCTTGATGAGTTAAAAAAACTTGCTGTGGAATATGAAAATCACATGAAGGAATTAGAAGTTAATTTCGTTTAGTTAAAAAAATCAAAAGTAAATTTTTTGAAATGAGAATCCAAATAAGATTGGATATCATTTCCTGACTTGCCAACAATTAAAATTCTATTAAATGGTCCTTTGTAGGAACCCACAAGATTTAATATATCTTGGAACTCTAATTTAAACTCAGATGTGTGTTTCTGTAATTGAACCAAAAAAAAGGGATGGCCAAAAGATTTTGAAAAAAAAAGATTAATATTTTTATTTTTATTTCCATTTACCAGAAAACCAGTCAAGAGACCGTCTAAGAAATAATCCAAGGAGTAAAAAGGCTCCGGACGATTCTCAAGAGGACCCTCAGTGACCCAAATTACGCCCAAATATTCTTTGGTTAAAGCATCCTGAAAACTTCTCATTTGTTCGGCATTTTAATCCTGATTGGAGCCTTCCTTCAATCTATTTTTAAAGATACAATTTTTTGATGATCAGAGTATTTACTGCAATAAGGCTTCCGGAGGACATAAAAAGATCCTTAACTTTATTAAAAGGGAATCTGCGCGGGGCAAAATGGGTTTCCCAGGAAAATCTACATATTACCCTTAGATTTATAGGAGAAGTAACTGAAAAGGATTTGCAAGGGATAAAAGAGGAATTAAGGAATATTTCATTTTACCCTTTTAAGCTTAAATTAAAAGACTTGGGACATTTTTCTGCCAAATCAACTCCTAGGGTCCTTTGGGTTGGAGTCGATCCAAAAGAGGAAATTTTGGAATTAAAAGAGAGAATAGATACCGGTCTTTTAAATTTAAATATTCCAAGAGATAAAAAAAAATATGTACCTCATGTAACTTTGGCAAGGTTTAAAGGTTCAAATTTTGAGGAAGTTGCTCAATATTTACAAGCAGGTTTGGGATTTTTTACAAGAGAATTTGAATTAAATGAGATGGTTCTTTTTTCCTCGAAAACAAAAGAAGATGAACCCCAATATTCAATAGAGGAAATTTTCCCTTTTTAAATTTTCATTCCAGGATAAACTGGGAAATCCTTACATAAAGATAAAACTTCTTTTTTAATTTCTCCGGGACTTTTCATTTTTCTTAATGAGGTGTTAATCCATGCAGAAATCATTTCCATATGGTCCTCCTTGAGTCCCCTGGTAGTTACTGCAGGGGTTCCCAACCTGATCCCTGAAGTGATAAAGGGAGATCTCTTATCCCCAGGTATCATATTTTTATTGGTAGTAATTCCGGCATCTTCTAATAAAGATTCTGCTTCTTTTCCCGTTAAAGATACAGAATCAGTTTTAAACATTAAAAGATGATTGTCAGTCCCATTCGAAACAATTTCAATACCTTTTTCCATCAATGATTCAGCTAATTTTTTTGAATTTTTTAAAACCTGTTTTTGATAGGTTGTAAATTCAGGTTGGAGGGCCTCATGGAATGCCACAGCTTTAGCCGCAATTACGTGCTCAAGGGGTCCTCCTTGGATGCCAGGAAAAACATTGAAGTTTATTTTTTTTATGAGTTCTTCATTATTTGTAAGAATAATTCCTCCCCTAGGACCCCTTAGAGTCTTGTGGGTTGTAGAAGTAACAATGTCAGCATATTCAATTGGATTTGGGTGAAGTCCAGTTGCAACAAGTCCTGCAATGTGGGCCATATCCACCACAAAAAGGGCCCCAACAGAATCAGCTATTTCTTTAAATTTTTTGAAATCTATAATTCTTGGATATGCGGAAGCTCCGGCCAAAATCATTTTAGGCCTTTCTTTCTTAGCTAAATCTGCCAATAATTCATAATTAATTGTTTCAGTTTTTGGGTCCAGTCCATAGGATATGATATTGAAAAGTTTACCTGAAAAATTCACAGGGGATCCATGCGTAAGGTGTCCACCTTCAGCGAGATTCATCCCTAAAATTTTATCGCCAGGATTTATAATTGAGAAATAAGCTGCCATGTTGGCCTGCGAACCAGAATGAGGTTGAACATTTGCATATTTGGCATTGAAAAGTTTGCAAACGCGATTAATCGCCAGCTCCTCTACAGAGTCTACGAATTCACATCCACCATAGTATCTTTTTTTAGGAAGCCCTTCAGCGTATTTATTAGTCAGAACACTCCCTTGTGCGGCCATTACAGCAGGGGATGCATAATTTTCTGAAGCTATTAATTCGAGGCCCTGTTCCTGTCTCATGAACTCTTTTTTAACAAGAGTCGATATCTCAGGATCCATAGATTCCAAGTGATTTGAATTTTTATGAAACATTTATGGACTCCTTATTAGTATTTTTTAAAAATTAGGGAGGAGTTGGTCCCACCGAAACCGAAAGAATTATTGAGAGCATACTCAACTTCACATCTTCTTGCCTGATTTGGAATGTAATCTAGATCACATTCCAGATCATTTTCATCTAGGTTAATAGTTGGAGGAAGTATGGACTCATGTAAGGCCATTACACAAACAATGGATTCTAATCCACCTGCTGCACCCAATAAATGACCACTCATTGATTTGGAAGAACTAATTTGTAATTTTTTGGAATAATCTTTAAAAGTATTTTTTATAGCAAAAGTCTCAGCAACATCACCTAAGGGAGTAGATGTTCCATGCGCATTTATATAACCAATTTGCTCCGGAGAAATGCCAGCATTTTTAATTGCCATGCTCATGCATTCGGATGCTCCGATACCATCGGGATGAGGTGCTGTAATATGGTGTGCATCAGAAGAATAACCCATCCCTACAAGTTCTGCATAGATTGTCGCTCCCCTTGCTTTTGCCATATCAAGATTTTCAAGGATTAAAATTCCTGCTCCTTCACCCATCACAAAACCATCTCTTTTTTTGTCAAATGGACGTGAGGCTTTAATGGGATCAGGGTTTTTAGAAAGGGCCTTCATATTATTGAAACCACAAAAAGGGAGGTTGGAGATCACACTCTCTGAACCACCTGAAATGATCATATCTTGCCTTCCGGAAGCAATTTCAAAATAAGCATTAGAAATAGCATGGGAAGCAGAAGCACATGCGGATGAAACAGTATAATTTATTCCCTTAAGCCCATATCGGATGGTTAGAACTCCTGAGGCCATATTAGGAATAATTGAAGGGATAAAGAATGGAGATACTCTTCTGTCACCTTTTTCATTAAATAAATCGATGGTTTTTTCAATTATTGGAAATCCACCCATTCCAACACCCAAAATAGTGCCCATTTTGGAGGGTTGGTAGGTGGAATTTGATAATAGGCCAGCATTTTTTATGGCCTCATGAGTTGCCTTCAATGCATAGAGAATGAAGGAATCATATTTTGTGGCATCTTTTGCTGAGAGGATTTCCTCATCTAGGGTGAAACCTTTAACCTGGCCACCAATTCGGACCGGAATTTTATCAACGGATACATTGGGACCTTCAATTAAAGAAATCCCTGAACGACCTTCAATTAGACCATTCCAAATTTGTCCGAGGTCATTACCTAGACCACAGACCGCACCCATTCCAGTGATAGCGACTCGGTTGGTTTTCATTTAGTCTTTGGAAATTAATTCTTTTTGTTACTTATATAAGTGATAACATCGCCAACGGTTTTTAGACCTTCAGCGTCTTCCTCAGGAATTTCGACCCCAAAGTCGTCTTCCATTTTCATCATAAGTTCAACAATATCAAGGGAATCAAACTTTAAATCATCAACAAAGCTTGTTTCCATTTTAATTTGGGATACATCAACTTTTGCAGCTTCACTTATAACTTTGAGAATTTGTTCTTGTTGCATTTTAAAACTCCTCTTTCAAATATATAATCCACCGTCAATTTTAATGACTTCTCCTGTAATATAGGAAGACGCACCACTAAGTAAAAAACAAACTAGTGACGCAACATCACCAGCAGATCCCATCTTATTTAATGGTATCCTCTCTAAATACGCTGATCTGACCTTTTCATCAAGTGAAGAAGTCATATCTGACTCAATAAAACCAGGACACACAGCGTTACAACGTATATTTCTTGAAGCAACCTCTTTTGCGTAGGATTTGGTAAATCCTATTAACCCTGCTTTTGAAGCAGAGTAGGATACTTGAGACGAATTTCCCATAAGGCCCACTACCGAACTCATATTAACAATGGAAACCTTTTCAGCTCTTAGAAAATTTCGGGAAAGAGCAGAAGTTACCAACATTGCCCCCTTTAAATTTACTTCTAGGGTTTGATCTAAATCCTCTTTTTTAAGGCGGAAAAAGAGTTGGTCTTTCGAGATCCCTGCATTGTTAACAAGGCCTGAAATTGATCCATAGGATTTTGTAAAAGAATCAATAGCATCTTTTATTTGGGCCTCATTGGTAATATCAAAAAGCAAGGCGGAAGCATTTTTAGCTCCCAAATCAATAAGTTCTTTTTTAAAGTTTTCGGCGACTAATTCAGAACCTTCTCTGTAATTGAAAACCACATGGGCACCCTGGCAAGCAAGGCTTTGGCAAATGCTTTTACCTATTCCTCTAGTAGCACCTGTCACTAGGATAATTTTTCCATTTAAGTCAGGATATAAT
This sequence comes from uncultured Bacteriovoracaceae bacterium, assembly GCA_964400895.1. Taxonomy (GTDB): domain Bacteria; phylum Bdellovibrionota; class Bacteriovoracia; order Bacteriovoracales; family Bacteriovoracaceae; genus CAYNWL01. The sequence continues at coordinate 443,545 of CAYNWL010000001.1, read as the reverse complement.
GGCTTATTCATTTGAGTGCCTCTTCCAGATTTTTAAAACCATCTTCCGTATCAAGATTAATTACCTGAATATTAGGATTTATTTTTTTTGCTAGGCCAGACAAAACTTTTCCTGGTCCTACTTCAATGCATAATGTGTTTTCTGGCAATTTTCCAAAGGATTGATGCCACAGTACAGATGAATATACTTGGCCAACCAAATTTTCCTTGATAATTGATACGTGAGTGTTTGGGGCATATACCTTTGCATCAATGTTTGCGATGTATGGAACTTTATTTTCCTTAAAGGTGAAACTAGAGAATGCTTCAAATAATTTAGAAGCTGCTGGCTTCATTAGAGGGCTATGAAAAGGCGCGGAAACTTTTAGTTCCATGGCCCTTAGCCCGGATGGCTGTAGTTCTTTTAATACTGATACAACCTTATCAGCAGATTTTGCTAATCCAGAAATTACGATTTGATTTGGTTCATTAAAATTAGCAGGAATTACGTCTCCAATTTCCTCACAAACCTTTGACACATTTTCAGGTGAGGCACCAAGTAGGGCATACATTTTTCCTTCACCTGCAGGAACAGCTTCCTGCATAAATTGGCCTCTTAAATTTACTGCCTTTACTGCATCTTCCAGAGAAATTGTTTCTGCTGAAACAAGGGCAGAATATTCTCCTAAGGAATGACCTAATACATAATCAATATCTAAATTAAATCTCCTTTGCAGTTCTTCAAGGAGGATTATGGAGTAAGTTAAAATGGCAGGTTGGGTATTTTTGGTTAAGGCCAATTCTTCTGATGGGCCATTTTGCATTAATTCTGAGAGCCTGAAATTTAAGGAGTCATCAGCCAACTTTAAAATTTGAGAGTTGGCAAATCGTTTTCCCATTCCTACATATTGAGAGCCCTGGCCAGGAAAAAGCAGGGCGATGGATTTTCTCATTATAGAGCTACCAGTATTATTCTTGGGTTGCTTCTTGAGTATCTTCGGTTGCGGATTTCATCTTTACCATTTCCATTCCCTTATAGGTTCCACAAGAAGGGCAAATGGAATGAGGAAGGGTAAAATCCCCACAATTTGGACAAGTTATAGGGTGTTTTCTATATAGTTTATGGTGCTGTCCAGCGCGTCTTTTTCCTTTTCTGCTGACACTAGTACGTTTCTTTGGAACTGCCATGATCTTATCTCCAGGATCTTAAAAAATATAAAGGACATAGGTACGCCACAACCGTTTAATAGGCAAGGTTTTTTTACTTTTTTACCTAGAAATATGGGGGCAGGAGGATTCATTTAGGTTGATCCCACATTGAGGGCAAAGCCCCTTGCAATTTTCATCATGTAAGGGAAGGGGATCCATATTCATTACAAGTATTTCATTTAGAAATTCTTTTAGGTCCAAATAACCTTTTTGATAGAAAAATGTATCGAATTCTTCGTTTTCTAGCAAAATCATTCCATCACTATCAATAAGGTCACTTTCCTCAAACTCGTTAGATAAAAAACAGCAATTAACGGCCAAGTTCACCGACTTAAGTGTGGGCTCAAGGCACCTTATACAAGAGCAATAATATTGAACACTTAGGTTACCTTTAAGGATAAAATAGTCGGATAATTGGTTGTCTTTTATTTTTTTGAGATTGAAATCAAAGGTAAAAGTTCTTTCTCCAGGTACCTTTTCTGGAACCAGAATTAGTTCATTTTCCAGTTTTTCCAATAGGTCTCTAACCCACCCGGTATTTAAATTAAGGGAATAGGCCTCCTCTTTATTATAGAGGAAGCTTGATACTTTTATTAAACCATTGGCCAATTTTTCCATGATTGGGTAATCGGAATACTATGGAAATGGATCTTATGTATAGAAGGAAAGTAAATAATGCTAGCGCATAGCGTAAATAAAATCTTTCTCTGCGGTTTTATGGGATCGGGAAAATCCACCCTTTTAAAAAAAATCTCAGCATCAGGTTTTGAATTAATTGATCTTGATATGGAAATTTTATCTAAAAGTTCCCATTCTTCCCTATGGAATTTAATTGAAGAAATAGGGTGGGAAAGTTTTAGGGATCTTGAGTATTCCCATCTTAAAGAACTTCTTCTTAAAAAGGAAAAAATATTAGTGGCTTTAGGTGGTGGGGCATTTGGGGAACGATTTCAGGCCTTACTTAGAGAGTCCCAAGGTAATTTTACCATTTGGTTAAATACACCTCTGGAGGAATGCCTCAAGAGAATTTCCTCTGATGAAAATCGTCCATTAGTAAAAAAGGGCCAGGATTATTTAAGGGAATTGTACAACCAAAGATTAGATTATTATAAAAAATGTGATTTTGTTCTTAACCAAAATGAACAGGAAATGATTAAATCAGTTGAAGATTTAATTTCCCTAATCCCTTCCAAATAATTTATCATAAAATTAATTCATGGAGGAGTGAAATGGCCGAAAATAAGGCGATTGTCGCCATTCTAATTGAGGACCAGATTGAGTCACAAAATTTTGCCAAAATATTTAATTCAATGGGATTTATCTCAAAATGTTATGATGATTTGGAAGTATTTTGGCATGGGACCATCAATGAAAAGATTTCCTTTTGCATTGTCGATGTTCAAATGATGAGCAAAGGAGAAACTGTATTTAAAAGCCATCCCAAAATAAAAAACGAAGAAATGCCTGCAATTTTTTATTATTCACAAGAAACTTCTCCCCTTTTGCTCTCAACCTATGAAATTTTAAATCTTGGAATTATTAAAAAATCCGTAAATTATTCTGGTCAACTTAAAGGAGTAATGAAAAGAGTTAACCAATTTTGGAAGTTCAAGTCCCAGGAAAGGGAAAACCAAAATAAGATAGCTGAACTTGAGGAAAAAATTAAATCCCTTGGAACCGTTCGGATATATAATAGTTTTTTGTATCAAGAAGGTGTAGGTAGTTTTTTTGAGGTTGTTGAAAGGGTTTTTGAAAGTTGGCCAGATATTTTAAAATATTCTTTTTTCCAACTTGATGGTTCTGGAAAAAAAATATTTTCACCAAAACAAAAGGGACTTAAATATCAATATTTTGGGGAAATTTTTCAGGAAGGGAAGAATTTTGAAGGCATAGATCCAATGGGACAGAGAGATTGCTTTCAAGTGGCCCAGGAGAATTTCGGAAAGGAATTTATAGCCTTAAAGCTAACTATCCAAAAAAAATATCCAGAATTTATAGTTCTTTTAAAAGTTAAACAGAGTTTAGATGGTTTTGGTTGGGAAAATTTCGAAAAATTCTTAACTGGAATTTATGCAGGTTATAAACTTAAGGAGAATTTTTTTGAAACAAATCATAAGGAGATGGTACAACCTTGGGAGCTTTTTGATCTTCTAGATGATAATTTAAGTATACACGCAAAAAAACTTACTCTTGTTAATTTGAATTTAACTTCAGTTTTTTATTTTTTAATAAAAGATAATAAGTTTGATTGGAAAAGATTTTTGACTGATTTTATCTCAACTTTAAAAAAGAAATTATCCAGCAATTTTACTTTTTGTATCATGGGTTATGACCAACTCGCTTTTTTAATTGATTGGTCGGCAGGGAATGAGCTATTTGATTATTTGAAAGAAATAAACGATGAGTTTCCCTATTATAATTATTTTAATAACAAGGAACCAGTTCTCGGAAGTGGAGTAAAGGGGAATTTAAAAATGATTCCTTCTTCGGTTAAGGCATATTTAAAATATTTTTATAAGGAACCGGACCATCGTAAGGATTTAAATGCATTTTAGAAGCCGGTTAAACATTAATCTTTCCTTTTTGGGAGAAAATTTTAAAAAATTGGAGCAGTTGGCCCCAGGGAATAATGTTTTGTTTATGGTAAAAGCCGATGCCTATGGGCATGGAATTATACCCATAGTAAATTTTTCCAATAATGAATTTCGCATAAAGGAATTTGGCGTTGCCACTTTGGAAGAGGCTTTTAATCTAAGGAAAAATCTTGGTGGAAGTCAATTTGAAATCTATGTTTTCTCAGATCTTCAGTTACCTATTTCTGAAAATAAGGATGTCTTCAAACAAAATAGAATTATTCCTGTTATTGCAACCTTAAATGATCTTGATATTTTCCTTCAAGATAAGGAATTTAAACATTTTCCATTATGCTTGAAATTTAATACAGGAATGAACCGGCTAGGTTTAATATCAAATGATGTAAATGGAATTGCTGAAAAGATAAAAAAATCAGGGCGTAAATCAATTCATCATTTAATGTCCCATTTTTCCTGTGCTTCCTACCCATTAACCAACCAAAATAACAGAACTCAAATTGAAGTTTTTTCCCAACTAAAAAAAGTTTTTAAGGATAATGACCTAGCTATAGAAAAAACTTCTCTTGCAAATTCGGGAGCAATTGAACAGGGATTTGGACTGGAGGAAACACACATTAGACCAGGACTTATTTTATATGGTCCTTCTAGCTTAAATAAAGAGTCCAGACATTTATCAAAATGGACGGGTAAAAATTTATCTAAATTGGAAACTTATATTATTTTAACCTTAAAAGTTAAAAAGGGTATGCCTATTGGATATGGTGCGACTCCATGTCCTGAAGATGGACATATGGCGATAATCGCTTTGGGTTACGGAGATGGTTTCTCCACCAGATATCAGGGGGCCCATATTTTTCATAAAGGATATAAAGGAATAATCACCGGAAGGGTGAACATGGATATGGCCCAAGTTTTATTTCCGATAGAATCTGAAAGTACTATAAAAATTGGTGATAATGTTAGTATTTGGGGGAATGATCCCAAAGATATTTTAAGATTTTCGGATGAAACCAATACCATCCCATATGAAATATTTTGTCAACTTACAGAAAGAGTGCCAAGGGTATATACCTAAAAGGAATCAAGTCCATGGAAAAAGATTGGTTAATTAGAACTCACCACAATCAAATTTTAGGTCCAGTCTCAAAAGAAAAAATAAAAAATTTAATAAATGAAAATACTTTGACAGGTGAAGATGAAATAACCTGTGGAAATGGTTTTTGGTTTAAAATAAAAGAAAGAGATTTGGTTGAAAAATATGTCTTTGGCGATTTTGTTCAGGGATTTAACCCAGTAAGTGAAGCGGAGGATGTTTTAACTGCGACAGAAAAGGAATCAGGGGGTAAATTAAGTTTAGTTCCCATTTTTTTAATTCTATTTTCAACTTTTTTAATGATTTTGCCAAAATCCTATGCCCAGGCCAATTATGGGGAAGTTTTTAAAAAAAAAATTCTCAAATCATAACTCCACTCGTTTTAAAAAGAGGTACATTATATCCCCGGATTGATTTGGGCGGATTTACTTTTGAAAAAATTGAAGTTCAATTACCAGATGCATGCGTTAAAAATTTAGATTTTGAGTCCAAATTATTAATTTTATTATCCCAAAGAATTGAAAGGAGCACACAGACAGAAAAATATATCTCTAAATGCAAGGAATTTTTAGGTGATGATTTTTTATTCCAATTAAACGTAAAAGACGATTATTTTAAAAAATCAAACCTTTTTAAGGAAAAAATAGCAGAGTTTTCATCTTATCCAAATTTAAAGAATAGGCAAACTGAGTTGGCCAATTTTTTTATCCAAGTAATAAATGCCGATAAAGATGATGTTAAAAAGCGGATAGAAATTTTAAAAAATATTCAGGATAAACCTCCTGGTTTATTTAAATATCTATTAGAACTTTCTGTTGCAATTGATACCAATAATCAGGCTTGGGCAAAAAAAATGGTTAAAAAAATCATCAACATGGAACCGCAGGAGCTTTTGTTTAAGAGGGCTTTGGAATCCGTGGAACTACAATTAAAAGTTAGAGATGGGATAAAGCAATTTTTGAAAAAGTTTAACGCAAATTTTCGAGATAAGATGTTAAACGAAATGTTAAATAACCAAATGGAAAATCTTTTTCCTTTTGAGAAATTTAAAGATGATTTACCCTTCTGGTCTTTTGAATGGTCGCTTTCAGAAAAAAGAAATTTCTTAAACTCACGAAATTATGGAAGCCCCTTTATTGGGTTTTGGTTTCTGGAGTTAATATCTGCCACCCATGAAGCTGAGGTTATGCAATTCCTAAAAGAGGTTCTGGATAAGGAGAATGTTAAAAAATATGGAAGATCCTTTCCTTGGATTTTTACCTTTTATCCTATTAATGATTTTCAAAATGATGTTGTTTTAATTTTTAGGGATCTTTGGCAATCTGAAGAAAGTTATAAGCAGTATTTGGTTTTAGAGCTATTGGAAAATCCAAAATTCAAGGAGTTAATTTCAAAGGAGATACCGGAACTAGGAAGACCCATTTTTCAGCTTCAACGAACACTTTTCCTAAATATGCTAAGAAAGGGTGAAAATTTAAATTTTAGTATTTACCAATTGTTAAAATTGGGAGATAGAAGCGAAGAACTTCTTTGGTGGGTGGCTTTTTTTGAAAAATAAAAATGGTTCTGACAATGTTTACTTGTATCCTACAGACACTGTTTGGGGGATGGGGACTAATATTTATTCAACAAAGGGTCATGAAAAAATAATTTACTTAAAAGGTTCAAGAGAAAATAAACCCTTTTCCATATTATTTTCTGACATAGAACAAGTGATGACCTTTTTCAATATCCCTAAAAAATGGAATCTAGGCCTACTTCAAAATATTTTTAGTTTGGAAGTCACCTTGGGTTTCCCAAAAAAATGGCTAAAGGTTGAGATTCCATCTTGGCTCACGTCAGATAGTCCATTTGTCGCGTTTAGATGTCTAAATATTCCAGAAGTTAAACATATAATTGAGAAGGAAGGATCACCAATTACCACCACTTCCCTAAATAAATCTAACGAACCACCCGCAATTAAATTTGAGGAAGCAAAAACCTTTAATGATACCCATAAGGGTGAATGTGTGCTTGTAAATTTTTCTTTGGGTAAGCTTTCAGGCAATCCTTCAACTATAGTTTTTTTTCAAGATGAAGAAAAATTTGAAATCAAAAGAATAGGAAAAAATATCAAAGAGATTGAAAGTGGACTCAAATTACTTTCAACCTAACTTTTACCATTTTTCACAAGATTCAACATTGTTAGCCAAAGCCGTTGTAAAAATGATGCCCGAACTTTTGGAAAATTCCTGGTGCTTGGATTTGGGTTCGGGATGTGGAGTCGTTGGATTTGAGATAATTCAACGATACAATAAGAAATTAAATTTTGATTTTTTGGAAATACAAAAGGAATTTGAAGAATTTTTCTACCTTAATCTGAATCATTTCGGGAATAAAAAATCAAATTGCACTTTTCATAATTCGGACTTTAGAAATTTTAACCCGGGAAAAAAATACTCTTTGATAGTTTCTAATCCACCATATTTTGAGCGAGGTAAAGGAATATATTCATCTGATCAAAGAAAAAATAAATGTCGCTTTTTTACAGATGGATCATTGAGGGAATTACTTATTTTTTACAAATCATTCCTTACCACCGATGGAAAGGGTTTTTTCTTGTTAAGGCGTCAGGTTGGCAATAAGACCCTTTTAACCGAATTTTTTAATTATTTTAAATTTTCAATACACAATTTGGATAAAAAAACAGATTTAGTTATGGTATGCCTTTTGGATAAAAAGTGAAATTAAAATCTCCTTTAATTCTTTATCATCGATATCACTAAAGATTTCTTCAGCTTCTTTTCTAAGTTTAATATTTTTCGGATCGTAAGGATGAAAAAATTGGGCATTTTTTTTTCCTCTTTTTAGAGTTTCCTCCATCTTTTTTTCAAAAAATGTGGAGTTTGTTTTGTAAAAGATTTTATTGATTTTACCTCTTAATTCTGGGAATTCTTTGAAAATATTTTTTTTTATATCTTCTTCCAAAAAACTCAAGGTTTGGGAAATAGCAGGGTGATTTGTCAAAACCGTTAAATTTCCATACTGATTATTTAAAGGAATTGTTGTTTTTGAAAGTTTTTCTCCGACAATTTTTTCCCAACCATAAATAAGTTCTAAAAAATCAAAAGTCTGGGTTTTTTTTACCCAGGACTCCCTTTTTCCCGATACTTTTTTAGGGGTAGAGATATCATCAAAAAAAGTGCCTAATTTTTTAAACATGGTACAACGCTTCCAAATAATTCAATTAAATTTTAAAAGTTTTTCTTAAAAAGAAAAGGACACTGGAGAAATTGAAGGTAAAATGTTAAGTTGCGCAAATGTTTCGCTTGTTGTTATTACTTTTTATCATAGGCTGTTCTGGTTACCGTTTTAGGAGCCAGAATAACCCTCTCGAATATTTGGAAATAAAAAGCTTGGCCATCCCCATGTTTGTGAACCGCTCCGTTTTGCCTATGGTTAATGGCCCTTTTACAACTGAGTTTTCCCTTTTATTTTCAGAATATTCTGGACTTAGGGTATCTAATGGAGATGGAAAGGATTCTGATGCAGTTCTGCTGGGTATCCTATCCTCACCTAATGCAAGAAAAGACACAGTTACAATTATAACAGAAAAATTTACCTCAGGAGCACTTCAATCATCAATGGGGGATAGAAATCCATTATACCTGCCTTATAACAAACAAGTTAATTTAACCCTAAGGTTGGTTTTGATTAAAAAACCCACTAAGGAACTTTTAGAAATATTAAGTAGTGAAAACGGTGAGTTAATTAAGTCCCATCCAAAAATAATCTTTGATAGGGCGATGGATGTTAAGCTATCTTTTACAGGATCTCTGGATTCTAACGAAAATATTGATGATGGAGGTATTTTAAATTTTACCAAAAACCATTCTTTTATCAATTCTACAATTAAAAGGATGGCGAGGATTTCGGCCAATAAGTTTAAGGAGGAAATGATTAATGCTTTTTAAGGAAAAACCTTGGAGCATACTTGAGGCACATCCTAATATTTTGACCGCGAATAAAGGTATTTATGGTCTCTTTGTTTATGATCCATTTTTAGAAAAAATTTACCAGTCAAAGATCTCTCATTTTGTTAAAGAATCTTTAAAAATTAATTATCAAGTTATTCTGGGAAAAGAATTAAATTATAATTGGGTTGAGGAAAATCTTTTGACCCCCAACCTTTTTTCAAATGAAAGTTGTTACTTTGTTTTAAATAGCGAAGAAATAAGTGAAAGTTTATGGCAGAAAGTCTTAGAAAACTATTTAAATTTTTCCAATGATTATTTAGTTTTTTCCTTTTCCAAAAATTCGACATTTTTTAAAAAACTATCACAACAAGCAGGTAACTGTATTTCAGTTGAATCATTACCATTTTGGGAATCTGATAAATTATTGGAATTTTTGATCAAAGAAGCAAGAATTCAACTTCCACTTGAAATTAAAAGGTATTTACTTGCAAATACTGAAAATGATCCTGGTAGTTTTATAAATTCCCTTAAACTTATTAAAATTACTTTTGGAAAAAAAATTCCAAATTTGGAAGATGTTTCAAAATTAATTCCTCAAAATAAGATTGATTTTTTTCAAATGGCTTCTCTTTATTCGAAAAAAAATAAAAAAGAGGTTTTAGAAAAACTATTGGAGATCGAAACTGAGAATTTTAATTGGCACCATTTTATTTCATCTATGGTAGGCCATTTGATAAAACTTTTAGACCCTTCAGGCCTATCGCCCAATAAATCCAACTATGAAAGAGAAATATTGGCGAGTAGTAAATTATGGACCAAAGAAGAATTGATTAAAGAAATTATACTTTTTGGGGACCTGCAAACTGAGGCCAAAACTAAAAAGAATTTAAAGGAAAAATTACGGCTTTATTTATTGGAAAATATTTAAATACCGTTAATTTGTGTAGCTAGCCGTGATGAAACTCTTGAAGCCGTTTTAGCTTTTATAGCACCAGATTTTGCAAGCTTTGCTAGAAGACCTTGTACTTTTGGTAACAAAGTTAAGGCCTTATCTTTATTCTTTTCAGAAATTAAAGATCTTAGTTCTTTTACAACAGATCTTGTTTTAGTTGTTTTAATTTTATTTTGAAGAGTTCTTTTTTTAGTTTGTCGTACTCTTTTTTCAGCTGATGAATGATTCACTAGAACCGCTCCCCTTGTGATGCAAAATTAATTTTAGAGGATGTTTTTATTCCAAATTTAAGGACTTGGCAAGTCTTAAGGGTTGAAAAGATTAAAATTACGGCCTAAATTTAGCTAAAAATAGAGGACCTAGAGATGATTAAAACAATGGGAATTGTAGGTGCCGGTCAGATGGGAACTGGGATTGCCCAAACAGCTGCCATGGCGGGTTTTGAGGTAATTCTTTATGATGTATCAGATCAAATGCTGTCTAAATCCTTGGAATTTATAAAGGATCAGCTCCATAGGGGCAGGGATAAAGGGAAATGGAATGAACAATTTGTATTGGAAACTCTGGAGCGAATTCAGGCAGGCATCAAAAAAGAATCTCTATCAGGGTGCGATTTAGTAGTGGAGGCCGCCACGGAAAATAAGCAGGTAAAATTTACTCTTTTTAAGACTTTAGACGATTTAATAAAGAAAGACGCTATTTTAACTTCAAATACATCTTCAATCTCAATTACTGAACTGGGTGCACAAACAAAGAGACCTCACAAGGTTATGGGAATGCATTTTATGAATCCCGTACCCGTAATGAAGTTAGTTGAAGGGATAAGGGGCGTAGAAACAAATGATGAAACTTACCATACAGTAAAAAATGTTGCTGAAAAAATGGGTAAAACATTTGTAACAGTTGCTGACTATCCAGGGTTTGCCGTAAATAGGATTTTAATGCCCATGATTAATGAGGCCATTTTTGCATTGTATGAAGGAGTGGCCACGGCAGAAGACATTGATGCTTCTATGAGGCTAGGAACCAACCAACCTATGGGACCGCTTGCTTTAGCAGACTTTATTGGGTTGGATACCTGTCTCGCAATTATGGAAGTTTTGTACGAAGGTTTCAAAGATTCCAAATATCGTCCTTGCCCTCTATTAAAGAATTATGTTTTGGCAAAAAGATTGGGAAGGAAAAGTGGGAAAGGATTTTTTAATTATGCTTGATCAATATAAAGAATTAAGGGACATGGCTTCCAAATTTTCAGAAAAGGAAATTGTTCCCCTTGCGGCTGCCATAGATAAAAATGAAAAAATCCCAGAAGAATTAAAGAAAAAATTGGCAGAAATGGGATTTTTTGGAATTTTTATTCCTGAAAATTATGGTGGCGCGGGGCTAGATTACATGTCATATGCAATTATAATGGAGGAGCTGTCTAGAGGGTGTGCTTCTACAGGAGTTTTAATTTCCGCACACAATTCTTTGGCCATTTTCCCAATTTTAAAATTTGGAACAGAAGAACAGAAAAATAAGTATTTACCATCCCTTGCTTCTGGTGAAGCTATAGGATGTTTCTGCCTAAGTGAACCTAATGCTGGATCAGATGCGGGTTCTCTCACAACCTTTGCGGAAGAAAAAGGTAATTTTTTTGAAATTACTGGAACCAAAAATTTTATAACCAATGGCAAAGAAGCTTCTCTGGCAATAGTTTTTGCTAAAACAGAAAAAACTGTAGATCACAAAGGTATGAGTGCCTTTATTGTGGATACTAAAACAGAAGGTTTTAGCGTTTCAAAATGTGAAGATAAATTGGGAATTAAAGGGTCATCTACTGCCCAAATAAGCTTAGAAAAAGTTAAAGTTCCAAAAGAAAATCTCTTGGGACAAAAAGGAAAGGGATTTGCAATTGCACTCTCTACTCTGGATGGAGGAAGGATTGGAATCGCAGCGCAAGCATTAGGCATTTCTGAAGCTGCTTTTCGCTATGCAAAAAAATATTCTAAGGAAAGAGTTCAATTTGGGAATTCTCTTAGTAAATTGGAAGGAATCCAATTTATGCTGGCGGATATGAGCACCAAAATTGCGGCATCTAGGCTATTAATTGAGAGGGCATCGCAATTAAAAGATCAGAATCTGCCTTATTCAAAGGAAAGCGCCCAGGCAAAACTATTTTCCTCTGAAGCGGCAATGTGGATAACCACAAAAGCAATTCAAATTTGTGGAGGTAATGGTTATATCAAAGAATTTCCAGTAGAGCGTCATTTCAGGGATGCAAAAATTACAGAAATATATGAGGGAACCTCAGAAATTCAAAGGTTGGTTATTGCAAATTTGGAGTTAAATTCTTAATGCCGGTTGACGTCAAGAAATTAAATTAATAACCTTCGGGTGAATAATAATTGGGAGTTAAAGTTTTATGGCAAAGAAAAAGGCCAAAAAGAAAGTTTCAAAGAAAAAAGTTCTTAAGAAAAAGAAACCAGTCAAAGTTTTAAAGAAAAAACCATCAAAGCCAAAAAAGGTAAAAGTTAAGGTAAAACCAAAACCCTTAAAAAAGATCAAGGTCAAAGCTCCTGAAAAAAAGAAAGTTGAAAAAAAATTAAAGGTAGAAAAGAAGGTAAAGGAAGTAAAAGAAGAAGTTAAAGTACAAGAGATTAAGGAAAAACTACCTAAGAAGAAGACTGCAGCCCAATTACTCCAAGAAGCAAAAGAAATACTTCAACTTCCTTTATCCGAGGTTAAAAAGGATTTGGGTTTAGATGAAATTTTTGTTGCCATGAAATCCCTCGCAGTTTTTGATTCCAAATCGGATGAGTGCCTTGAAAAGGATTGTGATAACTTGGCAACCACAAATGGGTTTTGTCGACTCCATTATATCAAGAATTGGGGTGAGATAAAAAATCGAGAAGAAATCATTCTTAATGGAAGGCTAAATGAGGTTATCCTCCTTGTTCTTTCCAAAATACCCTTGAAGTTTATCGCGGATATTCTGGACGACATCCAGGATGATAAAAGTTTCTATAAGGTCCTTAAAGAACTTAATATCGATACCAAAGGAGAGGGTTTCGAAGAAGGTGAAGAGGAGGACTTTGATGATGAAAGAGATATTGCTTATGAAACAAAGGGCAGTATTAAAAATCTAGTGGAAACTGAGTAATTTTATTTTTTTAAAAGTTCATCGGCCTTCATTGAAAGAATAACATTCTCTCTTGAAATCATATAATAGATTTCGCATTCCCCTAATGATTCCTTTTCCCAGATTGAGTTGTAATCATTCCAGTCTTCTTGGGAAAAGATTTCATCAAATACTATACCTACAAATTCTACCAGATTTTCTAAGATTTTTTTTGAATCGCTTTTTTTATCCAAATCTACTGACAAAAGAACCGTAATGGGAACTGATGAAAGATTTCTTTCATCTAAAAAAGATATAATTAGGATGACTTCATTTGGAAAAGTATGACCTAATGCTAGGAAGGTTTTGTCACCTTTATTACATTGATCCCGGTATGTGGTATTTAGCAGATCTGTAAGATCTGAAAGCCACTCACTTGGTAAATTGATTAGTTCTTGGTCCTGCTGTTTTCTTGAATACATGTCCCTCTTCCTACCACAAATTTTGAATTTTTGCCTGCAATATGGCATATCTTTTGATAGTTTTTAAAATAATTACAAGGAAATACTATGGCAGTTTATATTTTATCAGGGACTAGAACACCAAGTGGCGCCTTTTTGGGGAGCTTATCCAATGTATCTGCACCAAAATTGGGGGCAGCAGCTATAAAGGGGGCCTTAGAAAAGGCCCATCTTTCTGCAGATAAAATCGATGAAGTATTTATGGGGCAGGTAATTCAGGCCGGAACTGGCCAAGCACCTGCCAGACAGGCATCAATATTTGCTGGATTACCTACATCAGTGCCAACCACGACAATAAATAAAGTTTGTGGTTCGGGGATGAAAACAATCATTATAGGAGCCCAATCCATATTAACAGGAGATAATAATTTAGTTGTGGCAGGCGGGATGGAAAATATGTCCTTGGCACCTCATTTTTTACCTAATTCTAGAAAAGGGATTAAATTTGGTCCAGGTGAAATCAAGGATTCTATGTCCCATGATGGCCTGTGGGACGTTTATTCTAACCGACCCATGGGTAATTGTGCCGAGGAATGTAATTTAAAATATCAATTCACTCGGGAGGACCAGGACAATTACGGGAAAGAATCTTATCTTAGGGCACAAAAGGCCATTAAGGATGGAATTTTTAAAAAAGAAATTACTCCCATCACAATCGAAGATAAAAAAGGAAACATCTTAATAGATGAAGATGAGGGGCCTTTTAAAGCTGATTTTGAAAAAATGAAAAAGCTTTCTCCAGCTTTTGAAAAAAAAGGAACAATTACAGCCGCAAATGCCTCTTCAATCAATGATGGAGCCGCAGCAATAATTTTGGGATCAGATAAATACAAACATCAGGCAAAATTTGAAATTGTTTCTTATTCAAGTTTTGCCCAGGACCCCACTTGGTTTACAACAGCTCCAATTGAGTCCATAAGGAAGGCCATTAAAAAAGCAAATTTATCTTTAGATAAAATTGGGGTTTTTGAAATCAATGAAGCATTTTCTTGTGTAGTATTGGCGGCAATGAAAGAACTAAATCTTGATCATAAAAAGGTAAATATTTTTGGTGGCGCAGTTTCACTGGGTCATCCAATAGGATGTTCTGGGACTCGAATTGTTGTCACCTTAATGTCAGCAATGGAACATACCAAATCCGAATATGGTTTGGCCTCAATTTGCATAGGTGGAGGGGAAGCCTTATCTTTAATTATAAGAAAGATTTAGGTACCTGAAGGCCAATAATCTACTTCTACAGTATCCCCTGGCCCAAAAACAAATGTAGGGTTCAGCTTTAAAAAATATCCTGACTGAACCAAGGGATTAACTGCATCAGGCGTGAAATCGGATTGACCGCTTATTTTAACATTTTGGTTTTGGACATAACCGATATATTGAAATCCAGAAGTTGGAATGGTGATCCCATTGATTTTTACCCTTATCCCTTCTTCCATAGACTTATTTGGATCCTTCCAGGGTTTATATTTAAGCCTAACAAATCCATAAAATTCGGGAGGAGTTTGAGTATTAATATCTAAAAAATTAGGATTTGATATGCGAGCGGTTCCGTTAAGTTGGATAAAATAACCTGATACTAAAACTCTTCCCTTTTCATCAGGTGGATTACATTTAATTTCAGGGTGAATAGGACATTCAATAATATTAAAATTATCTTTCCAACCATCTACAAAGGACCATCCATTTGAAGAATCATAAGGCAAATACCCTTGGATAGTACCCAATGAGGATTTCACCGCTACTTTTACATTTGCTGGATTTTTGTCATATATCCAATTTTTATTGGAGGTAATTGGCCAATAATTATAAGTATAAGGAATATTATCTGGAGTTATAGCAGCATTTATTCCATCAAATAGGCCATAAAAACTTTGTAGGTTACAAAAATCAAAACTATCTGGTGAAGAACCCTGTGGAATATTACTTGGAAATGCACTTTGCTGTTGAAATGAATATAATTTTGCAGACATCGCTTTATAGGTAGTTCCAGTTTTTGAGCCGGAACATGGAGAGTGGGCAACTACAGATAAAAATCTAAAAGTTTTAGATCCTTTAACGTCTCTTAAATTTTTAAAATTATTTGCATATAAATCGACATATTGGGTTTGGGCAATTCCTGAATAATAACCTGAATTTTCGGCCCATGAATTATCATCACCGTTGGATAAGATGACCATAATCATATGGGCACCACTTCTAAAAAATCCTGAGGTGAAGCCCGCATTTGTTAGACTGTACATCCTCTTGATTCCACTTTCCAGAGAACCTTTGGGTAATAGATTAAAAATTGCTTCAGCACCCATTCCTGGCTTTGTCCATCTTGAAAGAAGACTAGGGGGAACAGAATTAGGGTCTTCTGCCACAACGTATGATTCAAAAAAGGGGCTCGGGTCCTCCTCACCAAGTAATGGAGAAATAATAATTCTATAATCAAAATTTTCCGAAATTAAATTAATGGTATTTGCCATTGCCCATCTAGTTTCATTTGAAATTAATTTTGTACTGGAGGAGTTATCCCAAAGAAATAGGAAATCAACCTTCGGTTTTACTGTTGTAAATTTTGAAAATTCCTTTCCTGGGAAATTTAATTTTTGAGTTTCAGTTGTTTTATAACGATCCAATATTTTGTTAGTTGAAAATTTTTCTTTTCCACAGGAAAGAAGGATAAAAATTATCAAGAATAATAAGTTCTTCATATTAAAACATTTCGGCTATTTTCGAGAGCTTATAAAATTTTTAAGGGAAATGGCGAAGAATGGTGTATGATTTATTGGCCCATACTAGACTTGAATACTTAAGAAAGGCGTAATTTTAAAGCCTTATTGGAAATAGGGGAATAAAAATGTCTGACAAATGGTTCTACGTACAGGGTAGTGAAAAAATGGGACCTGTTGGAAAGGTCGAAATGGAAAATCTTTTTAAAAAGGGCGGGCTTTTAAAAGATAGTTATGTTTGGGCACCTGGTATGGAGAATTGGACGCTACTTCAGGATGTGAAGGAATTTTCCAGCTTAATTAGCGGGTCAACACCACCGGAAATTCCAGAAATGGTCACTAAGGTAAAATTTGACTGGAAAAATGTAAATGAAAAAGACCAAATTTTTTCAATCAAAATTGGGCCGGATAGAGGTACTGAGGAGAAAATATTAGATCACTGGTTTTCACTAGAACAAATAATAAATTTTGCAAAAGAGAAAAGGGTAAATCAAAAAACATTAATCATGGCCCTTGGAATGAATGAGTTTTTACCATTAGGGGAATGTCCGCTTAGGGAAAAAATTTTTTCAAAAATGGAAATGGAAAAGGTAGGCCCAATTGAACGTAGAAAAAGTGAAAGGATCCCCATTTTAGCAAGAGTATTTTTTGAAAGTGAACAAAAGTTTTTAGAAGGGATTTGCATAAATTTATCAGAGGGTGGAATGAAGATTTTACTTAATGATTTTATAGGAAATATCGGAAATGAGGTTTCCATGAACGTTCATAAGGAAAATCCCTCATTTACCTTTGTTGCAAAAGGTGAAATTGTTTCAGTATCAGAAGACAAAACTGGGTTTAGCATAAAGTTTAAAGATTTAAGTCAAGAGGGTTTGTCAACCATTAAAATGCTGATGAAAAATCAATAAGGTTTTCCTGGATTCCACCCGATAGATATAGGTGGAGGCCTGGTCGTGTCAGAAAAAGATTATAAATTAAAAAGATTTGGAAAATACTTAATCCTAGATCACATCGTTGATGGTGGCATGGCCCAAATTTTTAGGGCCAGATTCCTTGGTGAACAGGCAGATAAAATTGTCGCCATAAAAATGATTAGAGAACAATATTCCAAAGATGAAGCCTTTAAAAAAATGTTCATGGGAGAAATCAAGGTTACTTTTGATCTGATTCATCCAAACATAATTCAAACATATGATTATGGAGAGGTTGAAGGTCACTTGTTCGTTGCTATGGAATATTGTGAAGGAAAAAATTTACAAGAATACCTGAAAAAATTGAGGGAAAAAAACTTTGTATTTCCAATTGATATTGCTGTTTTCATTGCGAGTCAGATTTGCAGAGGATTACATTATGCACATACCAAAATCGACAAACTTACAGGGAAAGAATTAAAAATTATCCATAGAGATATTTCTCCACATAATATAATGCTAAGTTATGATGGGGCCGTTAAGGTAATTGACTTTGGAATTGCAAAAGCAGAAACCACAGCAGAATCAACTCGTGCAGGGACAATTAAAGGCAAATTATCCTATTTGGCACCAGAATATTTGGAGGGGTTGAAGCTCGATTCTCGTTATGATGAGTTTGCTACAGGCATAACTCTCTGGGAAATGCTTTGCAATCGTAAATTATTTAAGGCAGAAAATGATTTGGCAGTATTGAAACAAATTCAAGAATGCAAAATCCCTATTCCTTCTTCAATTAATCCAAAAATTCCAAAAGAATTAGACGAAATTGTTCTAAAAAGTTTATCGAAAGATCGGAATAATAGATACGAAAATTGTGATTTTATGGACCGCTCTTTAACTAAATTTTTATTTAAAAATTTTCCAGAGTTTAATCCATCAGACCTTGGATATTTTTCAAACCAATTATTTAGTGAAGATATTTTAGAAAATCAAAAGGCACTATTCGAATTTGGGAAAATCGATATATCACCATTTTTAAAAGAGTTAAAACAAAGCAAAGCACCCTCTCCAGGCAAGAAAGTTGAGGAACAAGAAAAGGAAGAATTACCTAAAGAAAAAAAAGAAAGAGTATTGGATTTTGGTTTTAAAGAGGAAAAAACAAAACGATTTATTTTAAAAAAGGAAATGCTTAAGCCTGCTCAAGAAGAAAAAAAGGAAGAAAAAGTAATTAGAGAGAGCGGAAATGAATTAGTTTTTAAAGAGGGTACAAAGACTGACGCTCTTACAACCGGGGATTTGAAAGTTGAGGCAGTAGGAGTACGTTCAACCTTGACCTTGGCGCAAAAAGAGGAACTAAGAGAAAAAGGATTTAAGGAAAATCAATTAGAAATGCGCGACCAAGTCGAGGAAATTTTAGATCAACAAAAGCCTCAGAAAAAATCTATTAAAAAAATATTGGCCTATGCTTCTGTTGCTGTTCTGGCCTTATATTTCGTATATGACAACTATAAATCACAAATTGATGATAGAGTAAATAAAACTTTGGGAATTCAAGGCAAACCAAAAGTTATAGAAAGAGTGATAGCTTCCAAAAAACCTAAAGTCGAAAAGGTAATAACAGGTGAAGTCGTTATCTCAAATTTTGATGATTCCAAACATATTGCATTTATTGATGGGGAAAAACAAAATGTTGATGTATTTGGGGCCATTGAAGTACCTAAGGAAAAAAAATTAATTTTGAGAGTTGAAGTTTTAGGTAAGGAACATTTTGTAAAAGAAATATTTTTGCCGAAAAATGAAAGAAGAATTAAACTTCAAATTCCAGATACTCCTTTAGCACAATATGCTTATCTTAAAACCCAAAGTGCGTGTGCTGAAGGAGAGATAAATTTCAATTTGTTTGGAGAACAAAGAGCAGAAAAAATTCCAATAACTTCAAAAAGAGGGATTCCTTTCCCTCTGAAAATAAATGCAAATGGTGTTGCCGAACCAAACACTTTTGAAATCTTTTTTAAAAGTTCGGGTAGATCGGTTACACGGAAAGTTTCAGTAAAATTTGAAAAAGAAGATGATATGGTAGATTTTTGTCAGGTTTTATTTGAAATGTAATTCTATTTTTTGGATTGCTTAAAAATATTTGTCTCCCTCATAGAAATCAATCTTAAAATTTCTGCAGCAGTCTCTTCGATGGCCTTATTGGTTACATTAAAAACTGGCCATCTTTTATTTTCCTTAAATAACTGGTTTGCCCATTCGAGCTCCTCTAATACATATTTTTCATCTGCATAATCACCCTTATAGTTACTTGCTCCAATCCTATTCAATCTTTTTTTCCTAATTTCCATCAGAGCATGTGGGTCTATAGTTAAGGCAAATATTTTTCGTTGATCTACCTCAAATAATTCTTTAGGAAATGAAGTCTCTTTTACTAAAGGGATATTGCAAACCTTAATTCCATGTTGGGAGAGATAGACTGCAAGGGGGGTTTTTGAAGTTCTTGAAACGCCAACTAAAATAATATCTGCAAGGTGAATTGAGTCGAGATTTCTTCCATCATCATGGTTTAGGGTAAATTCCATTGCAGCTACCCTTTGAAAGTAAACATCATTAATTGCATGAAGTAGGCCTGGTTCTGAACTAGGTTCTTGTTCAAAATAATTTGCAAATGCAGTTAAAGTAGGACCTAATAGATCCAAGCTTCGGACATGTTTTTCTTTGGAAAGGGTAGATATATATTCCCTTAGCTCAGGGGAGACAATGGTGTAAATTATTAGATCATGGTGAACTGCCGCTTCAGTAAATATGGCCTCAATTTGATCTTTCGTTCGAATATTTTTATATCTAGTAAAATAAACATCTTTCCCAGGGAATTGGGCCATTGCTGCCCTTGATACAGAAGTGGCCGTTTCTCCCGTACCATCCGATATAATTATGATTTTTAGTTTTTTATTTTCAGCCATCTTAATTCTGCCTATTAAAAATTATTATAAGGCTGTCCATAACCAAAAAAAAGGGATTTTAAAACAGTTTTTAAGGTTAGCCCTCTGCATCCAAGCTTTTTATGGTTTCTTTAAAAAGATTTGAATATCTATCAAGATTTTTTCAAATTCATTCAGAGGATCGTAGGAATTTTTAGGAGTAATTTTCTTGAAAAATGTCCTTTGAGATTTAGCAAGTTGTCTGGTTGAAATAAAAATCCTTTCACTTAACTCATCAACTGTTTTTATTTCACCTTTTAAGAATGCTAAAACTTCCTGATAACCGATTGCCTTTAAAGGTCTTTCCTCTCCCGTGAATCCGCTTTCCAAAATACCCTTCACCTCCTCGATGAGGCCCTCGGCAAGCATTTTATTGGTTCGATCTTGAATTATTTTTAAATGGGGATCTTTGGGTGGATTTAAATAACAATGAAAAAAATTAAAGTCATTGGTCTTTAATAAATATGGATTTTCAGTTTTATTTCTCACAGTTGAAATAGGGTGACCAGTTAGACGGAGGTATTCAACGGCCCTAAAAACTCTATAATGATCATTTTTATGGAGTAATTTATAGGATTCAGGATCTTCATTTTTTAATATTTCTAAAAACCCTTCAATTCCTTTTTCTTTGAAAAGGACCTCCATTTTATTTTTAAATTCCTCGGTTGCTATTTTTGAATCATACATTTCGGTAAATAACGCTCTTAAGTAGAAGGCGGAACCACCAACTAAAATAACTACCTTTCCAAGTCCATGGGCCTTATTTATTTCTTCTTTTGCCAGAGAAACATATTCAAATGAATTTAAAGGATGTGCAATTGAATTTATGTTAACTAGTTTATGTTCAAATTTATTAAGTTCTGCATAACTTGGCTTTGCGGTTCCAATATTTAGCTCTTTATAAAATAGAAGAGAATCAAAATTGATTATACAAACCATTTTACCAGTTTTTTCAATTTGTTCTGCAAGTTTTAATGACAAACTTGTTTTACCGCTTGCAGTGGGGCCAGAAATAATAATTAAAAAAGGTTTATTCATAAAAAAGTGATTTTAGTAATTGGCTATCCAATAATCTTGCAAAGGGTTGTTTAGGTAGAGAATTGTCAAATGGCTTTACCAGAAATTTTATCTGGGAAAAGGAAAGTTTCAAGTTACTGAAATCTAAATTTTCAAAATTTAGGACTTCATTTTTATTTAAAAAATTTAGAAATTCTTCAATCATTTTTCTAAAAGGAAGCTCCGAGAGGTAAGATGGAATGGTTAGTAGAACCATTTGCATTTCGGTTATTTTTTCAAAATTAAATCCAAATGGTTTTAAAAATTCAATGATATTTTCATTAGAAAGGTTATAGGGTTCTGCAATTAATAAAGGAATTTGGGAGTTTTCTTCAATTTTTTGGAATTTTGTTTTAAAATATTCCCTTGTAAGTACTGGAATATTTAAAATAAAGTAGTTTCCCCCAAATGGGTAGAGTACGAAATTTTCATTTAATTTAAAAAAAGGTTCAATAGAAGTTTCATTGGGGAGATCTGAAATATGGGAGTTTTTTTCAAGAAAATTTGATAAACCCAAGGTTTTTGTATTTTTATTTTTAGGAAAGTCTTGGATTGAATTTCTGATGGAAGATTGGAATAAGGAGAAAACTAATGAGCTTTGAGTGAATTTAATTTCCATTTTTCTAGGATGCACGTTTACATCAATATTTTCTGGATGAGTTTTTAGGAAAAAACAATAATTACCTGATTCTCCCGGGTTCCAATATCCTTCCATTGCATTTGAAATCGCAGAATGTAGCGCTTTATCCAGAAATAGGCGATTATTTGCAAACAGAAATTGATGGTTTTTTGAACCACCTTTTGAAGATCTTAAATCAATAAGTCCTTCTAGTTGATGGCCCTGATATTCACCCTTTATTTTCTGATAATCACCCTTTGGAAGAACCTGTAGTATTCTTTCATGGGAGGTTGATGGTTTAAATATCAATTTGTCCCTATCCTCCCATTTTACTGAAAAATATATAGAAGGATTAGAAATGATGAATGAATTGATAATTCTCACTAGAGAATTTCTTTCAGAGTTTTTTGATTTGATAAATTTAAAACGAACTGGAGTATTATAAAAAAGATCCCGTACAAATATCGAGGTACCTTGATCCAGCCCCTCTACAGGGAGATGGGAGATGATTTTGCTACCATGGAAAACGATCTTGCCCCCTTCACCTTCTACCGGACGAGAAAATGCTGTAACCCTTGATATCGAGGCAATCGAGGCAAGGGCCTCTCCCCGAAAACCAAAAGTTGCCAAATGATATAAATCTTCAAATTTTTCAATTTTGGATGTTGTATGTCTGGAGAAGGCCAATGGGAGATCATTAAGTGTTATACCTACACCGTTGTCCTCAATTGAAATTAAATTTAAGCCATTATTTTCAATTTGGATTTTTAATTGAGTAGATTTTGCATCAATTGAGTTTTCCACCAATTCTTTTATTAGTGAGGTTGGCCCCTCTATGACTTCGCCTGCTTTTATTTGATCTATCAAATATTCCGGTAAAATTCTAATTGAAGGCTGCATAATGGGACAATATAGGTCAATAAGGAGGAAATTGAAAGAATTTAAGCTGCTTTTGTCTCTGGATCTAGATAGGAACAAACCCGATTTCTACCACCCTTTTTTGCTAAATAAACTGCCTTGTCGGCCTTTTTAAACAAGTCGATAGAATTTTTGATTTCAAATTTGTTATCAGCAACCCCAATTGACAGGGTCACAGGTATTTTTTGTGAATTATAAATAAACGTGTGATTTTCTACCTGGGAACGTAAACGTTCAGCAATTGAAAGAGTTGTTTTTAAATTTGCATTAGGAAAGAGGATTACGAATTCCTCTCCACCATATCGTGCGAATACATCCGTTTTTCGAATTCCACTATTTCTAACAATTGATGAAAGTTCTTTTAGTACGAAATCTCCAGCATCGTGGCCATATTGATCATTAATCTTTTTAAAAAAATCGATATCTATAACCAAAAGACTTAAATCATCTCCCGTAATTTGGGATTTTTGTACCTCAAATTCCAAAGATCTTAAAAAATAGGATTTATTAAAAGCACCAGTCCATTTATCAATGCTTGCTTCAAATTTCAATTTATCGTAGGTTAGCCTTTCGGAATCCCCTTTAGGTAAAAATTTAAAGGCAAGAGTACCAATTTTTATTGTGTCACCTTTTTGAAGTTCGAATTTTTCCTTTATTTTGGTGTTGTTAACAAATGTACCGTTTTTGGACCCAAGGTCTTCAATATAGATTTTTCCATTATCCCAAGTAAACTTACAATGTTTTCTTGAAATGCCCTCAAAATCGAGCTGAATCTGATTATCTACATTTCTTCCGACTAGAGAATCCATGCCCTCTACTATATCGAAAAGAGTGCCATTCAAATCTCCTCCAACAGCTACAATCCCTGCCGGTAAGGATTCCGCCTCCTTTTCAGCGGATTTTAGGATGCTTTGGATATCAGTAATAATTTGGGTGGATTTATCATCTTTTGCCATATCAATAGGCTAATCGGAGTTAAAAAGAATTTTTTAATAGAAAATCTTGATTTTAATTGTCGGAATCTTTGAAAAGGTCCCGGGCAATTATTAGGACCATAATTTCGTTGGTTCCGGCCCCAATTTCCATCAATTTATTATCTCTCATCATTCTTTCGACAGGAAATTCCCTGCTATAGCCATACCCACCATGGATTTGAATAGCATCCAGGGCGATTTTTGTGACCATTTTTGGAATTGCTAATTTTACCCTTGCCGCTGAGGCAGGATCCCTTTTCCCTAAATCGTATTCTTTTGCTGCAGTATAAAGATAACTTCTCATCATTTCTGCTTCAGATGCCATTTCAGCGATCATTCTTTGAATCATTTGATAATTGGAAATTGTCTTTCCAAATTGCTTTCTTTCGCTAGCGTATTTTACGCATCTTTGAACACATTCCATAGCAATCCCAACAGAAATCCCAGAAATGGTGATTCGTTCAATATCTAGGTTTTTCATCATATGGTAGGTTGAGGCATTTTCCTCCCCAACCCTATTGGCCAAGGGTACCTTGGAATTTTCAAAGATTAATTCTCCCGTAGGAGAAGCTCGCATTCCCATTTTATGAATGGCCTTACCAACGGTATAATGGCCCAATCCCTTTTCCGTAATAAAGGTAGAGATATCTTTTTTTCCATTTCCAGTTCTTGTGTAAACATATGCAATATCAGAATATTGGGCGTTGGTAATCCAGATTTTGGAACCATTTATAATATAATGATCTCCTTTATTTTGTGCTTTGGTTTGAATGCCCAAGGAATCGGATCCAAATTCGGGTTCACTCATTCCCATACAGCCGATATGTTCACCTGAAATTAATTTAGGAAGAAATTTTTCCTTTTGTTCCTTGGAGGCATTATTTTCAATATTGTTCACACAAAGAATTGAATGGGCCAAATAACTTAATGTAGTGGAGGCGCATGCTCTTCCGAATTCCTCCATCGCAATTGTTGCTGCCAAACAGCCAAGACCAGCTCCACCATATTCTGGTGAAGCAGTTATTCCAAGTAATCCAAGGTCACCCATTTTTTTAAATGATTGGATATTGAAAGTTTCTTGATTATCAAGTTTTTCCGAAACGGGTGCTAATTCCTTTTTTGCAAAATCCCTACATACTTCTCTGAGATCATTTTCTTCGCTTGTAAAAAACCACATGTGTTTTTCCTTTTTAGGCTCAATGCGTAAAGAATCCAATTTCTTTACTAAAATCCAACTGGTTGTTACTATTTTAGATATAAAAATTGTTGATAGGAGTCAATTGAAATGACCCAATTGGCGAAAGCTTGTGATAATTGGTTCTATTATTGGAAAACTTCCTCGTCTCTTTGGAAAGACAAATTAGAATCCTTTCCCTTTAACATTATTATTGTTCCTATTTTTTGGGCATTTCACGCAGACCGTCCAAATAATTATGATTTTGGGGCCCAAAGACCAGAGGCCGATCTTAAAAAATTAATTGAACTGGGTGAGGAAATGGGAAAAAAAATTATTTTCTTCCTACCTTTTGGACCCTCACCCATATTTTCCAATGGAGGTATTCCAGGCTTCCTTAAAACCTCACTTTCTCAAAATTATCAGGGCCATGCATACGCAGTTTTAAATCGAGAAAGGGTTTTTAATAAAATTTATTCGTTTTTTGACCCTGAGGTTTTTAAAGAATACTGCAACTTTGTTAAGGCCCTGGGTAATTATTTTACTCAGGAGAAAATCAACAGCGATCTTTATGGAGTCGATTGTGGATTTTTCTCAGGAAAATCTTATGAAAGTTTTTTCAACGATAGATCTAATTGTTTCCATAAGGCATTTGCGAAATATATTGAGGCTTCTATGGAAGAAGATTTATTTCCAGGAATAAAAAACCCTCAGGAGGAACGACAAGAAATCAAAAAATTTACCTCATTTATTTATTCCCTATATAAAAAAGCTGCCAAGGATGCTTTGGAACAAAATTGGGAAGGGGATTTAAAAATACTCCTTTTAGGAGGAGGTACTAAAGATTTTATTAAAAGAGGTCTTACTGAGGATAAAATGGAATATTTCGATGATGTTTTAATGGGAATTAACCAAGATTATCTTCCTTCTGCTGTCCTTTTGGATCTGGAAAATGAATCAAATTTATTTTCTCAAGAATTTAAAGATATAGTAATTGATACTTTTATACCGTGGAAATTTTCTCACTCTTTTATGGAAGATACCATTTATTCACCTCTAACCTTTTTCCAAATTTATGATGACGAAGGAAGAAATTTTCAAAAAAATGGACTTTCATACTACCTTGGGGAAAACTTTGGTAATACTTTCAGTTATTTTCCTTGGGACAGGGAAAAATTCCCTTCTTATGTAAATAATGGAACAATTTATTTCATTCCTGGAAGCCTTATTGATAAGGATCAATTTTCCAAAATTTTAAAATTTTTTATGAATGGAGGAAAAGTATTCATTGATTGCCAAGGATTATCAACAGAGATCAAAAATAAAATGGATACTTTCCTTTTAGAAAATTCTTTAAAAAAAGATAAAATTAAATTTCTGGTAAATTTTGAAAATGTTTCTTTAGGTGAAGGGAGATTATTTTTCTTTAAGGGGAATGAATTTGAGGAAAGTAGATTAGAAGAAAGGAAAGAATTTTGGCAAAAAGTTTTGGGAAACATAGGGGTTTCCCATTTTCATTTTGAAAGTGATTCTTCCACTAGATTTTTTTGGAAGGTGAGGCTTGCCTCCCCAAAAGAAGTAAATTTTCAGGAAATAAGAAGACTTTGCATTTATAATCCTGAAAAAACTAAGAAAAAAGTTAAAGGATTTATGATTAAGAATATTTCGTTGATAAAAGTTGAGCCAAGTTTAGAAAAGAGAAATGAAAATTCAGATAAAATAGAAATTGAAATTCCTCCACAAAGTTGGGTAAGTGTTGATTTTGGAATATGGGCCTGATTTATGATTAATGAAAAAAAAATCTTTGCCGTATTTTCTTTTATGAATTATGGCCTGGAAAAAGGCTCATCCTATTATTTGCTTTATTTATTCGATGATTCTGGACTAATTAAAGATGAAGAAATATCAAATATTTATAGGGAATTTGATCCAGAGGAAGAGCAAATCGGACCTTTTGAATCCTTGGAATCTTTAACTAATTTCATAAAGAAATTGGCCTATTATAAAAATGCTGAAAATTTCTACCTCTTTTCCACCCTAGAATTTAACCGTGTTTTGGAAGAAATAACCCTAGCAAATGAACTAATTCCTACACTTCTAAAGAACGGAAAGCCCATAAAGGGTGATCATCCTGAAAGAAAAAGGTCCTTTCTGGGAATATTTGAGTAATAATTTCCATAACTATTTGTTATAAGGGCCTCTCAATGTAAATTCTGGCAGAGTTATGAAGCCTTCAATTTATTCTTTTTCTTTAATTGAACTTAGGGATTATTTAAAATCCTTAGGTTTTGCCAAATTTTCTGGTGATCAGGTTTATAATTGGATTTATAAAAAGCAGTCCTTTAACCCCAAAGATTGGACAAACTTATCTAAAAAACTAATTGATTTTATTGAGGAAAATATGGATTTATCCCTTCCAAAGATTGTCTGGGAAGGGGTTTCGACTGATGGCACAAAAAAGTATCTTTTACAAATGGCAGATAAGCAGACCATCGAGTGTGTGATGATACCTGCTAAAGATAGGTACACTTTGTGTGTTTCCAGCCAGGTTGGGTGTGCAATAGGTTGTACTTTTTGTCATACAGGAACAATGGGACTTAAAAGAAACCTTAAAACTGAAGAAATAGTGACCCAATATTTGGTCGTTCAAAAGCATCTTAATTTAAGATTAACCAATATTGTCTATATGGGACAAGGAGAACCGCTACACAACTTCGATTTTGTAAAAAGGGCCACTCTTATTTTAATGGAGGAAAAGGGTTTGGGATTAGGCCAGAGAAAAATCACTCTTTCTACTTCTGGATTGGTTCCCCAAATTGAAAAATTGGCCGACTTTCCCCCGGTCAACGTAGCAATTTCTCTTCATGCATCGCATGATAATATTAGAACGGAGTTAATGCCTATTAATAAAGTCTATGATCTTAATAGACTTTTTGGTGCCATAAAAAAAATCCCTTTAAAGGCCCATAGACATATTACCTATGAATACATCTTAATTAATGATCTAAATGATAGGATGGAAGATATTAATGGCCTTCTTAAACTCCTTCCCAAAAAAGTATCCAAAGTAAATTTGATCCCATTTAATGAGTATCCTGGTTCGGCCTTTAGGCGGCCATCGGAGGAGCGAGTAAAATGGTTTCAAAAACAGTTATTGGATAATGGGATAATCACCACAATTAGGACCACAAAAGGACAGGATATCCTTGCTGCTTGCGGACAATTGAAAAGCGAAATGGAAAAATTGAATCTTTGGGACTAAATACACCTCATTTGTTTTACGAAATTTTTTCTTTGTGGGAACATAGAAAAAAAGAGGAGTGTCTAGATGCCCACAAAAAATCGAGCAATTTTCGGAATCCTTATTTTAGTTTTTTTCTTTTTCTTAATATTATTAGGGTTTTCAATTTATACCATCAATGCTTTTAAAGATCCTGAGGTTAATGGAATAAATCTCCTTGGAACTTCAGAGATTGCAGTTGTGGAAGTTAATGGAATAATTATGGAATCCAAGACCACAGTTGATAAACTAAAAATGGCCGTGGATTCAAAAAATGTGAAGGCCATTATCTTACGAATAGATTCACCTGGGGGGGCAGTCGGCCCATCTCAGGAAATTTATGAAGAAGTAATGAAAATAGATAAAGATAAGGATAATGGAAAGCCAATCTATGCAAGTTTTGGAACAATCGCTGCTAGTGGTGGTTACTACATAGCGTCAGCCACAAGGAAAATTTATTCAAATGCAGGGACTTTAACAGGGTCTATTGGTGTAATAATGCAATTTGTCGATGTTTCTAAGCTTTTGGACTGGGCAAAAATAACTTCAAACACCTTAAAAGCAGGGAAATATAAGGATATAGGACAACCCACTAGACCAATTACTGATGAGGAGAAAAAACTGGTTGAAAAATTGCTTGAAGGAGTACACAAACAATTCGTAAACGATGTAATTGCCAATAGGAAAGATAAGATAAAAGGAAATATTTGGCAGCTGGCCCAGGGACAAATTTTTTCAGGGGAGGAGGCCAAAAACTTCGGTCTTGTGGATGAGGTTGCAGGACTCTACGAAGCAAGTAGGAGAATTCAAAAGGAACTTGGTCTTAAAGGAGAACCAAATCTGAAGTTTATAAAGAAAAAGAAAAATATTTCCTTTTTAGATTTTTTTGAAAATCTTGATGAAAATATTTCTCAGCTAAAGCTTGGAAGTTTTGGAAAATATTTACCAATGTTCCTTTATGCAGGTAATTAAAATATAAAATATGAATTTAATTCAACTTTGGTCTTGGATCAATTCTCATCTCTTGGTGGTATTTGCATTTGGGATCACTATTTTCTTGGTTTACCATTATCTTGTTGAAAAAGATCGAGGGATTCGACTTTCTAAAAAATATAGAAATTCGGTTTTTGAAACGCAAAGTAAAATTTTTTTAAATGCTTCCCAATATCTTATCTCTGGAAATAAAGACCTAGCGATAAGGGAATTTCTAAATGCAGTTGATTTAAATAGTGAAACTCTGGAAACTTATTTTGCCTTAGGTGATCTTTTCAGATCAAATGGTGAAATAGATAAGGCAATTTCGATTCATCGATCCTTGATAAGCAGGGGTGATATTTCTGAAAACATTAGAGTTAAATCCTTGAGGGAGTTAGCATTAGATTTTGATAAAGGTGGTTTTTTAGACAAGGCAATTGAAACTTACAAAGATGTTTTGAAAGTAAATAGAGATCAGGTTGAAGTAATAGCTTCTCTTTGTAGAATTTATGAGGATATCGGAGATTGGGATCAAGCTTATAAATACAGGATTATGCTCTCAAAAGTTGGGCTTAAGAATCAGGCCGAAACTATTTCCCATATTCTTGTACAGAAGGCAAAAGGTCATTTTGATAATCAAAATTATTCAGCCTGTTCAGAAGAACTTACAGAAGCATTTAAATTTTTTCCTTCGGTTTCAGGGAAAATTTTACAGTTAAAACTTTTTTTGGCCTTAGGAGATATAGACCAATCAAAAGGCCTCCTTATAGAGATTTTAAAAGAACATCCGATGTATGCTTCTTTTCTATTTGAATCTCTTGCTGAGGTGGCAGGTAAGGGGGAAAGTTCTGAAATTTATAGAATAAATTTTGAAAAACTAAGAGAGTTCTTTTTATTTATTGAGGATAAAGAACTTCTTTCATTTCCATCAGTAGTTTTAACTAGAATAAGGTTATTGAAAGAGTCGAGAAAAGTTAGTGATGCTTTTGAAATTTTATCTGAATGGATGAAGAAAAATCCTGAAAATTCCGACGCACTAAAAATTGAATATATAAAACTATCTATTGCGCTGGGAAAGAAGGATGAAGCTCTTAAGGAAACTTCCAGAATCCTGGAGAGTTTTCATAATTCTCTTACCAAACATTTTTGTAATCAATGTGGGTATAATTCAGATAGTATATTTTGGAGATGTCCTCAATGTCATGATTGGGAAACAATCCAATTTACATGGAAGGTTTAATATAATGAAACTTTTGATTATAATTTTAGGTCTTAATCTAGCATGGGCAGCGCCAATTCCTATAGTTAATGAGATGTATTTCAACTTATTTGCAGGACATTTACATCAAATGGCAAACTCAGATTCTACCTCCCTAAAACAATTAAGCTGTGGAGATAAAGTTAGGGTATTAACCGATGAAAATATGGGAAAAAATGAATCTAGAGTGGAATGGTTAAAAGTAAATGTGGGTGCTTATATTGGTCACGTGAGAAAAGATTTTTTAGTAAATGAACCTCCAACCTGTTTTAGTAATAAGTACTTAAAATTTGTCGAACAGTTTAAATTGGAGATTACAGACAAGTATAATTTAGGAAGGTTATACGATAATTATATTTGGGGAAAATCAAAGGTGAAATGAAAATATGAAAGTAATATTATTATTAATCATTTACCTGTTCTCGCTCAAATCATTTTCTCAGACAGCCAAAAAGGCCAGTGTTGAAACCGATTTTTCGAATTTAAAAGAAGTTCTGAAAAATGACCAATTAGAACAGGAAGTTCGCAAAAAATTATCAAAGGAAAAAGAACAAAAAGCACGGGAAGAAAAGGAGCTTCAAGAAAGATTTAATATTCCCAAAGAAAATGAAATATGGTCTTTCTTGAGTGAATATTGGATTTTAAAAAATATTGATAAGTTAAAATGGAATTTTGAAAAACCTGACTATGGTTTAGATGAATTTTTTGCTAAGTTTTTGCAGGACTTGGGATATTATGAGGTAAATTTCAAGATTTTGCTCCTGGATAATTCCTTGGTTCCTCATTTCTGCCTACCCTCCAATCCTAATGAAGTTATTTTTTTGGTTTCAGCTCCTTTTATAAGAATTCTGGATCTGTCGAAGTTAGAAATTTCTCTTTTGCTGTTTGAGGATTACACAAGATTAAAAATGAACCAATTTAAAAACAAGGTAAAATCTCCCGAGCTGGAGAAAGTTCTTGGATTAAATTTTCAAAAATCCGAATTTCCGATGAAAGTATTTGATAATATTTTAAAAATGTATGACGAGGTTGTTTTTGAAAAGGGATTTAATTTTGAGGAACAATTTGAAGTTACTATGAAAATGGAAGGAATTCTAAAATCCAACCCTAAGCTCTGGTCAAATTATTTAACTTTAATAGAAAAAATCGGAAACCTATCCAAAACCAATATTCTTTATAAGGATTATGCTAAATTTTATCCTTCTCCGGAAATGCAACTTAATTGGCTTGTACCGAAGAAGAAGAATCTTTAGGAGGAAAATCTGTTATTAAAGAAGAAAATCTCCTATTATTTTTCCTTTTGTTTTTTTCAAGTCCTTTTTGTAGTCTTGACCGTTTCTCTAATTTCTTTTTTTCACTTTCTTCTAAAACATTCCATTGAGGTGGTGGAGGAGTGGGTTTTTGATAATGGGTGGACAATTGTAATTTTTGGAAAGGCAATTTCATTTTATTTGTTGTTTAAATTTTATAAACTAAAGAGGACAGGTACAAATTTTTTAAAAGATAATTTTTTTAATTATTTTGGTCCCGCAAGTCATCAAACTCTGTTAATTTTATTATTTTTTCTTTTTTTAACTATTTTTTATGGATTTAAAGAAAACCAAAGTTATGTTTTTGACGTCTTTAAACTGTTAATTTCTTTTATATTTGGATTTTTCTTTCACTTAATTGATGTCCTTTTTTTGATACTTTTGGGAAAAGCAAATGATGAAAAGGGGAAATGGTTTGAAAATTTGATATTTTCAACCATTTTTATAATATGCTCTAAATTATCATTTCTTTTAGTTACAATAAATAGTTCTTCATCTAAGCCTAATATGCTCATATCTTTCTTTAATATGTTAATTCTCCTTTTCTTGGCAGATTTTAGAAAGGAAAATAAATCCAATATTACCAATCCTCTGGTTTTTTTATTGTTTTTTATTTGTCCAATGATGACTTTCTTTGGTTGGGACCCAATTTGGGGAGGGACCTATTCCCTTTTCCAGTCTGGAGTATTATTTGATTCTAAAATCTATTTTGTCCTGAGTTTATTTATTTTATACTATCTTAACTTTAGGAATTTTAAATTTTTGAAAAAGGAATAATTTTATGGAAGCAAACCAAGTAGACCTAGTTAAAATTATCCTGGGTTCTAGTCCAGTGGTTTTAGGAGTTTTGATCATTTTGATTTTGGGTTCCATTATCTCATGGACAATTATTCTAAATAAATATTTTTTTACAAAAAAAACCAATATAAATAACGATCAATTTCTAAAGATATATCTTTCCCAGGAAAATTTTAATGATATTTACCTTAAATCAGAAGAATTACCATTTTCACCTTTTAAGGCAATGTTTTTGGAGGGGTTTAATGAATGGGAAAAAATTAATTCTCAATTTGGGGATAAGGCCTACAATCATTTTAGGGATTTTGGTTTTGGATCAATAGAAAGGGCTTTAAAAAAGGGTGCAAATGAATCTCAAGCATCGTTAAATAGTCTCTTATCCACTTTAGCCTCTATTGGTTCTATTTCCCCATTTGTGGGTTTATTTGGTACTGTTTGGGGTATTATAAATTCCTTTAGAGGGCTTTCAGCGGGAGGAGCTACTTTGGACGCTGTTGCTCCAGGAATTGCCGAGGCCCTAGTAGCAACGGCAGTGGGATTGGTTACGGCCATTCCTGCTGTATGGTTTTTTAATAAATTTCAAAATGAAAATTCTAAAATCAATTTAAAAATGGAAACCTTTGGTGAGGGCTTTCTCAATAATGTTGAAAGAAACTTAAAATAAAGGGAATACAGTGGGTTTTAATCTCCAGGAAAAAGGAAAATTTGTTTCTGAAATTAATGTTACTCCGTTTGTAGACATCATGCTGGTTCTTTTAGTTATCTTTATGATTACAGCACCCATGATGTTAAATGCCATAAAAATGGAGGTTCCAAAAACTAAAGAAGTAAATAGGATTAACTTAAGTAATTTCCAGGTAGTCCTTTCACTTACCAAGGATGGAACTTTATATATAGGAGATAAAAAATATCCTAGGGACAGATTAATTGAAGTCCTACAAAGAGAACTTTCTAAAACAAAAGATAAAACCCTATTTTTAAGAGCTGATTATGATATTTCTTATGGAAAGGTTGCAAAACTGATGTCCTTTTTAAAAAGAGGTGGAATTGGAATAATAGCTCTTGTTACCGAATTGGAAAAATCGTAAAAACTATGGAAATAGTGCAAAAAAACAATGCTGGATTTTTTATTTATCGGGAAAGATTAGGGCCCTATGTTAAAATTTCCTTTATTATCCATTTCCTTTTTCTGCTTTTGTTGATTTTCTTTCCAAAAAATTTTGGTCTCTTTCAGCCCAAAACCAAAATTACTACTATAGTTCCGGCCATTAGGGTTGACGTAGTGGGAATGCCAAAAATGACAGTTCAGGAACTGAAAAATCTGACTACAGGTGGAGGGCAAGGTTCTGTCGAAACGGAAAAAGAGGATGATGTTTCAACATTTAAAAAACCAGGAAGAAAGTTATCTGATATTTTAAAGTCGGAAGCAAAAAAAGACCTATCATTAGGGAGCGAAAAGTTAAAGTTTTCTGGGAAAGGAAAGGGAAAATTTAAAGGAGATTTATCCAAGCTTGTTTTGGAAGGAAATAAAATAAGCAAAGGAATGGCAATTATCGGAGATACGCGCGCCATGGTTATGGGACCCTTCGGCCAATATGTTTCAATGATACCAGATTATGTAAGGGTCAATTGGAAATTGCCACCAGCGCTTCTAAATTCAAGTTTAAATTGTCGAATCCGAATTTTTTTAAATTCGGATGGTAAATTAATAAAAGCTGAGATGTTTGAATCTTCTGGAAATCAGGATTATGATAGGAGGGCTATGCAGGCCGTAATGAATTCGTCCTATCCTAAACCAGATAAGGAGATTATTGATAAGGTGTTGGATGGAAATATTTTATTAGGATTTCCACTTTAAAATAATTATGAAAATAAAAATTTTTATTCTTTTTTTTATTCCTGCTATTGTTCTGGGACAGGATTTCAGTATTGTTGGTGTTGGAAAAGCAACAATTGATAAGGAAGAAATTTTAATTAAAAATCCAAAAACGTTTAATCTTAAAAAAGATCAAATGGAAAAAATTGGGGAAATTTTTCAAATTATTAATAATGATTTTTTATTTTATAAAAATAGATTCAGTTTAAAAAAAGATGATTATTCAGAAAATTGGGATAAAGAAGCTCCTTATGCAAAGCTAAAAGAATTTGGTTTAGATTTTGTTGCAAAATCAGATTTTTATCCGTCCGAATTAAATGCCTCGGATATAAAATTTGAAATAAAACTTTTTTCTATAAAGAATCAAAAAATGATTTTTGAGAAAAAGGGGGTAATTAGACTTGATAACATTAGGAAAATCGCACATAACTTTGCAGACCAAATTTATTCCTCCATTACGGGAAAAAAATCAATTTTTGAATCAAAAATTATTTTTGTTAGTGATATGACAAGTCTTGGAAAAGGAAGGAATAAAGTAATCCGAAAAGAACTTTATGTAGTGGATTTTGACGGAGTAAATAGAAAAAGGCTTACCTTCCATGATGGCATTGTAATTTCGCCTGCCATTTCCCCCAAAGGTGATAAAATCCTATATACATTGATCGAAAAAGGAAGAATAAAAAAGCAAATGAAGCTTTATCTTCTTGATCTAGTTAATAGAAAAACTACCTTAATTTCAGATCATAAAGGCATTAATTCTGGGGGGATTTTTTATTCCAATGGTAATGAAATATTATTGACCTTAAGTGAAGTCGGAAATGCAGAAATTTATGCAAAAGACCTCTTAACTGGAAGTTTAAGGCGAATAACCCAACATTATTCTTCCGACGTTGACCCTTCAATTAATTCTGATGGAACCCTTATGACTTTCCTATCCAATAGACCCGGAAAGGCAATGATTTATACTTTGGACCCCAGAGGGGTGGAAAAAGATGTAAAAAGAATCTCCTATGTTGGCCAGTATAATGCTACTCCTAGGTTCTCCCCTGATGGGAAGGAAATCGTATTTTCTTCTTGGCTAGATGATGGTTTCGATCTTTTTAAAATTAATCCAGATGGTACGGGTCTTGTTAGATTAACCAAAAACATGGGATCTAATGAGTCCCCGGTTTTTAGTAATGATGGCGAATTTATTGTTTTTTCTTCTCAAAAGGTATTATCCATGTATGAGGCAATTCAGGATATAGTCATAATGGACAGGGAAGGGGAAGTTATTGGATCTGTTGTTAAAAACTTTGGTAATTGCCTCTCCCCAAGGTGGGCCGAGTTCTATTTAGATTAAATAACGAATTTTTCTGTCTAAATATTAGACAATATAACTTATTGAAATTTAAGGGTTATATACCTATATAGCGGCATTGCAAAAAATACATTGTAATTTTTTTAGACGCAGAGTATTATTGTCGGGTTTACATTTTATACCCTTTTATGGAGTTATTTTATGTTTAATAAAATTGAAATTAAAGAAGTTTTAAATTCTCTCCTTTCCACCTTGGATGAATCCAAATTTATAAAAATTTTAACTACGGCCATTTCTAAAGAAATAGATTGTGAGGACTCATTTTCCCTACTTATAAATGAGGGAAGAATAACCAAAATCATTGGCCGACCATCTAACTCTATCGGGTTTGAAGATAAGGCCTCAATGCATGTTTATAAGACAAAGGCCCCATATTTTTCAAATAATCTTTCAAAGGATCCACTTTTTTTGGGGTCAAATAGGGAAGCTGTAGAATCTGAATTAATTTTCCCACTAGGAATTAACGGAGAATTATTTGCTACCCTTCATTTTCAATTAGGTCCTCAAAAACCAAAATTTACAATTGAAACAGTTGAAATTGTAAATAAAATAATTTCCGAATTAAAAATTCCCATTTCAAATATGAAGATATTCTTAGATTCTAAAAATTTAAATAATACTTTATTGAAAAAAGTTGATGAGCTGATCAAGGCCAAAACTAAGAAAATTGAACAAAATGATCCATCTGAAATTAAAGAACCAGTTTTTACCTATAGATCTAATGTAATGGGCGATTTTCTTAATTTATCAGATAAAGTTTCAAAAATGGATAACCCAATCATTATTCAAGGAGAAACTGCTACAGGAAAAGAACTTTTGGCAAAAAGAATTCATTGCAGAAGCAATAGAAAGTCCGGTCCATTTTTTTCATTTAATTGTTCTACTACTTTAGAAAAAAATCTTGAAAAAGAAATTTTTGGTTATGAAGAAATAGACTCTTCAGGAAAACTTTCTATTCATCCTGGAATTTTAGAAAGAGCAAATAATGGATCCCTATTATTAAAAGATATTCATTTGCTTTCAATCGATTTTCAAAATAAATTAATTGAATTCCTAAAAGAAAATAAATCCCATAGAGTCGGGGGAATTGAAAGATATTCAAGTAACGTAAGATTAATCTGCTCAATCAATTCATCTGTTGAAGAACTGGTAATGAAGGGAATTTTTAAAAGAGAATTTTCCTTTTTTTTCAACCTCTTAAAGGTGCCTTCGTTGAGAGAAAGATTGGATGATATTGAAATCTTGGCAACCAAATTTCTTAATGGAGCTAGAAATATAGAAGAACATAAAACGCTTTCCCCTTGTTTAGTGAAGGCCCTAAAGGATTATTCATGGCCAGGTAATATTAGAGAACTAAAGAATATTATGGAAGAAGCATACTTGGTTGCGGATGGATTAGTGGTGGAAAGGATTCATTTACCGCATAGCGTAATTGAAAATAAAATGTCTAACGAAAAGGAAAAAGCAACAGTAATAACCTATATGGGAATTACATTAGGCGACCTTGAGAAGAAACATATAGTAGATACCTTAGAATTCACACAAGGTAATAAGACAAAAACCGCTAAAATTCTCGGAATTACGGTTAAAACGTTGTATAACAAGCTCCATAGCTATGGGATGATCTCTGGAAAAATTTGAGCATTATCCAAACAGCAATTATAATTAAAATAATAAGGATGAAAAATGGAGTTGGATTTAGAAGAAAA
This sequence comes from uncultured Bacteriovoracaceae bacterium, assembly GCA_964400895.1. Lineage (GTDB taxonomy): Bacteria > Bdellovibrionota > Bacteriovoracia > Bacteriovoracales > Bacteriovoracaceae > CAYNWL01. The sequence goes on along the minus strand of CAYNWL010000001.1, from coordinate 406,232 downwards.
GGAAAACCAAAAAGAGGCCCAATCCTGGGTCTCTGTTAAAAAGTCTGCAGAAATTGAACAGCTATACAGATATATTGAAGAAAATAATTTAAGGCGGGAAGCAAAAATTATTTTTGAGGCTCTTTGGAAGAAAATAGGAATCAAAAAGAAAAAATAAATAAATTTGAAACATGGAAGTTTCAACAAATCTAAAAAGAATAATTTTCGATCCCATTTATGGGTTTATTTTTCTAACTCCAATTGAATGGGAATTAATTCATACCCCCTTCTATCAGAGATTGCGGTGGATAAAACAATTAGGTTTTTCTTTTTATGTTTTCCCAGGAGCTGAGCATTCAAGATTTGGCCATTCAATTGGTTGCATGTACAATGCACATTCAATACTCCATTCGATAGGTAAGGCCGTTTCAGATGAAGATTTACTAGATCCCAAATACCAATCCAAAGAAAAGGAATTTCACCAATCAATAAGATTAGGTGCCCTTATGCATGACTTGGGAACATTTCCCTTTTCACATACCACAGAAGAAGCCTACATAAAGTTTGGTGAAAGTAAGAAACCCAATACTTTGGATGATCATGAAAATTTGGGGTCATTTATTATAAAAAATACTAACTTTAAAGGTGGAATCACAAATATTTTGGAGAATAATGGTTTTGATCCCCAAAACATTTCGGATTTAATAAAAGGTACATCACCTTCCATCCTGGCAAATCAAATCCTACATTCAGAAGTAGATTGTGATCGAATGGATTATCTCCTTCGAGATGCTCATTATACAGGGCTTGAATATGGTACCTATGACCGGGAATATTTGTTACACCATTTTGAAGTTAAGATCATAGATAAAAAAGAAATACTTACAATAAATAAAAATGCGATACATAGTATCGAGGATTTCCTCATGGCCAGGTTTTCCTGGTATTCCCAAGTAACAAGATCGAATCGAGGAAGAAAATATGATGCTGTCGCAGAACGAATTTGTCATTTCATGTTGGAGAAGAAAAAACTTTATTGGTATAGCGATCTTTTAGAAATGGTATCCAAGAATCCTATGGGTTTTTTGGGATTTAATGACAATTATTTTTTGGGGAAAGTTCAGGAGTGTTTAGGCCAGGGAGGTTTTAAAGAAAATCCAAAAATTGAAAATATGGCACTTTGTCTTCTATTAGAAAAAGGGGTCAAATCCATCAAACATCCTGACCTTAACCCACAACTTTTAAACCAGGATGATCAAGAAAAACAACTTAAAATTAGAAATAAGGCCCAGGCGAAGGTACAGGAATTAAATGATTTTATCCTTTCGAGGGGAGGACCTAATGACTGGATATTGGCCGAAGTACAAACTAAGGATATAAGTTTTGTAAGATCCTTAAAGAAAATCATTAAAAATTTAAAAACAACAAATGTTCTATTAGAACGAGATCCAGTTAAGATAAGTTATGATAATGGAGTAATAAAACTTTTGGCAGAAGTAGATAATTCCATAATCTCAACCCTTCAATATACAAATAATTATATACCAAACTTATTTTGCTCCCAATCCGCTTTTGATTTACTTTTAGAGGCCAATTTAATTGATGCCTAAACCCGACGGTTTTGCTTTATTTTCTATCCTAATTTAAAATATAAATAAATAAGGAATTCTTGCAACTTCAAATCAGGATGATTTGAAAAAGGCTAACGGAAGGGTCACACTTATGTTGCAAAATCATTTAAATAAAACTCATGACCAAACTATATTTTCATTGGAAGATGTTTCGGTTCGTTTTGGAGATCTCCTTGCCCTAGATTCCATAAATTTAAACATCTACCAAGGGGAAATTTTGTTTATCACTGGCGCTTCAGGTGCAGGAAAAACAACGCTTTTAAAATTACTATCGGGATCAATTTCTCCCACAAAAGGTAGGGTTTTGCTTCCAAATAATTATATAAAAAATAAAAATTTTTTTACATCCCAAGTATTTCAAGATTTGCGTTTGATTAATTCTCAGACTGGCGAACAAAATTTATTTCAGTCCTTTGATAAAAAACTTTATTCCTCAAAAACTTCTTTTGTTACAGAAATGAAAGAATTATGTAGGGCCTTTGGAATTTTAGATAGAATTCATCTAAAGGTTGGGGATGCAAATGGTGGTTTAAAACAAAAACTCGCCATGGTTAGGGCCTTACTATCACGCCCTGATTGTTTGATAGCAGATGAGCCAACTTGTTCATTAGATTATGATAATAACCGAAAAGTTTTTGATATATTGTCACTTTATAATCTGAAAAAAAATTTAACGGTTATTTGGTCATCCCATAATAAAGAAATCGTTAGAAAATTTTCAGGAAGGATTATCCATCTTGATAATGGAAAATTAGTATATACGGGGCATGCATGTTTTATATAAAACAATTTTTTTTAATTCTGAGAGAAAACTTATTAAAGGGAATTTTCTTTTTTTTTATAACTCTAGCTTTTGTCATTGTTTTAGGAAATTGGCGATTTATAAAAGAGAAAACTTTTGATTTATATCCTGATTATATGAAAGGGCCATCATTTTTTGCATTAATATCCTCAGATCAAGATTATCAAAACATTCAAAGAAAACTTATATCATTACCAGGAATTTCAGGTGTAATTGTATTGGAAAAGGAAGGTATTAAACGACAGACCGATAAATTGTTGGAAAATTTTCATCTAAACGAAGAAAATTTGGGAGTATTTAATTTTGTTGTATTGGAAGTAATGTTTGATAAAAATATCTCTGAAAGGGGCCAAGAACTTATCAGAAACTATTTATTAAAATTGGCAGGTGAAAATAACATTACCTTGGGTAAAACTAATTTACCTCCAAATAGAGATGGAATTAAGGCAATATTGGATTTTGTGGATTCCTCCGGAAAAGTAACAATTGCTTTATTTTTTGCCATTTGCTGGGTTTTTGCATTAATTTTATTAAAAAAAGAAGTAAAAAGAACTTCTTATTTAATTGAACAATTTCAACGAAAAAGTTCCGTTGAGTTAAAAATTGTCCTATCGGGGATATTAGCTATATATTTTTTTTCAACCTCCCTTCTTTTTATATCACCATCTACGGAATGGTTTAATGTAACAGTTATTGGTTTTTTCTTTTTGGCGGTTATTTTAATTATCGGTGGAAAAAAAACATGGGGAAATTAATTTTATTTTTTTTATTAATTCCTCTCGTTTCAAATGGAAATATTAAGTATTCTGGAGGATTTACTTCTGAGGCAGAAAATTTGCCAGAATTGGAATCTCAACTGACAAAATTAAATGGAAATATAGAGCAATTAGAAAAAAATTTGCAAGATAAGAACCAAAAGCTTTTAAAAAATATCCAAGATAGAAAAAAAATTGAGGAAAGATTATTCCAAGTAAAGGAAATTTTGGAGCGAAATCAGGAAATTTTAAATCAACAGATTAAGGACGTGAAAAAATATTTTCAAAATGTTCTCGTTGGCGAAGTCGGTAATTCTGATATGCCTTCTACATTAATTGGAAAGAAATTATTATCTCATGCTCTCTTAGAAAAAGTTAAAGAACTTAGAGAAATTAAATTTAAAACGGGCCAAATTCAAAATGAATTAACTGAATTACAAGAAAGATTTAATTCTTTTGTCCAAACGGAAAATGATTTAAGTCAGTTATTAGGAAGTTTGGAATTAAAAAAAAAGAAGTTAGCTGAAAATTATTACCAGGCACAGGATAGAAAAGAAAAGATTGCTTGGAAAATTAGCCAATTGAAGGCACAACAGAATCTTAAAAAAATTACCTCCAATAATAATTTAGGTCAGGATGCATATTCACCCCCTATTGAGGATTTTTATGATGTAACTTTTAAAAATAAAGGGCTTACTTTTAAATTTAAAAATTTAAGCCAAGTTTTTGCCTCAAAGGGGGGTAAAGTTGTTTATTCAGGCAGCCTTTCCACTTATGGAAATGTACTAATGATTGATCATGGAAATAATTCTAGGTCCGTAATTCTTGGAGATTTTGAAATTACCGTTAAAAAAGGTGATGCAGTTAAAAAGGGTGAGATAATAGGGCACACTAAAGGGAATCTTCAAAGAGATGGAAGCCTATATTTTGAAATTAGGAATAAGGATAAGGTCCAAAATACAATAACCTTGATGGAATCTGACTTTTACCAAAACCATAAGAATAAAATACTTTAAAAAGGAAATAAAATGGCGAAAAAAATATTATTAATCATATTATTCCTGACCAATTCCAGAGTAGGATTTACTCTCGAAGAAAAAACAAAATCCAAAGAGGAACAAAGGTTTCAAAAATTGGATCAATTCAATAAGGTCCTTTTCCTTATCGAAAATAATTATTATAGGGAAATTGATTTCGACAAATTAATCGAAGGTGCGATGAAAGGGATGATTTCCACATTGGATCCACATTCCACTTTTTTGGCCAAAGAAAGTTTTCAAAAAATGGAAGAAGAGACTGAAGGCGAATTTGGAGGACTGGGAATTGAAGTCACTCAAAAAGATGGAATCATGGTGGTAATAAGTCCAATGGAGGACACCCCAGCATTTGAGGCAGGAATAAAAAGTGGTGACAAAATAATTGAAATAAACAATGAAAATATAGTAGGGCTTCCCTTAGAGGATGCCGTCAAAAAAATGAAAGGTAGGGAAAAATCCAAAATAACCCTTGGAATTTTAAGAGAAGGCCAGGAAAAATTGATCCGCATAACAATGGTCAGAAGGGTTATAAAAGTAAAACCAGTTAAATCAGAAATTTTGGCAGGAAATTATGGCTATTTAAGATTGGTTCAATTTCAAAAAAAATGTTCAAAAGATGTTTCTGAAACAATTGAAAAATTTCATAAGGATTTATCAAAGAAAGGTGGACTCGCAGGTATTATTTTAGATTTACGTACGAACCCAGGTGGATTGCTTGAGGAAGCAATAAATTTATCTTCCATTTTTTTGCATGATGGGATTGTGGTATCAATTGAATCTAGGGATCCAAAAAATAGAGATGTCCGATTTGTAAATAAATCTGGATACAAAGACTTAAGTACCCCCCTTGTGGTTCTTATTGATGGTTCTTCTGCATCAGCTTCTGAGATCGTTGCGGGAGCTTTACGAGATCATAAAAGGGCCGTTTTAATGGGAGCACGCACTTTTGGAAAAGGTTCTGTTCAAACAGTATCTAAAATTGATGATCAAAATGGTTTAAAGTTAACTATCGCTCAATATATGACTCCAAGTGGCAAGAAAATTCAGGCTCTTGGTATTAACCCAGATGTAGAATTAAATGTTCTTTCAGATAATTACAGTAAATTGTCCAAAGATATAAATTTTGTAAGGGAATCTGACCTTAAGGGACACCTCGATGCAGTAATCGAATCTGAGGAAGAAAAAACTCTAAGAATAGAGGATCAAAAAAAGGTGACATCCGAGTCAATGAAAAAAATTGGCAAATCCAAGGAAGAAAAAATGAATGATCCATTGGAAGATTTTCAGGTGGTTCAGGCCTTAAACTTTTTAAAGGCCAATAAAATATTTAAAAATATAAAATAATAAATTCCCAACTCTTTAAGATTATATTATTTTAATTCCGTGCTGCAGGAAAAAAAATATACTGTGACGGAGCTTGTTACAGAAATAAAATATATTTTAGAGGGAACTTTTAAATCAGTTATATTGGTAGGAGAGATTACCAATTTGAGTTTATCCTCTGCAGGTCATTTTTACTTTTCCCTTTCAGATTTAGAATCCTCAATTAGTGGTGCCCTATTTAAAGGTGATGCTTTAAGAAATCCTCAAATAAAAAAAATAAAAGATGGTGACAAAGTAATATGTTACGGCTCCATTGGGGTTTATTCCAAAAAGGGTACATTCCAAATAATCGTTAAAAAAGTTGAAGGAATAGGAAAGGGAGATCTATTGGCCCAATTTGAGGTTTTAAAGAAAAAACTTTCTTCCGAGGGGCTTTTTGATGTAACCCAAAAAAAACCTATACCAACACTTGCATCCAGGGTAGGAATTATTACTTCACGAGAGGGTGCAGCAGTTTATGATTTTGTGAATGTTTTTAAAAGAAGATCAATATGGTCAGATCTTTTAATTATACCTACAACAGTTCAAGGACCGGAAGCATCTAGATCATTAAGAAAGTCTCTTGCTAAAGTCTTAGAATATAACCAATCACATCCGAAAAAGATTGATGTAGTAGTTTTCACAAGAGGAGGGGGCAGTTTAGAAGATCTTTGGGGATTTAATGATGAAGAGCTTGCCAGAGATATTTTTAATTGCCCAATTCCAGTGATCTCAGCGGTGGGGCATCAAGTAGACTTTACAATATGTGATTTTGTTTCGGATCTAAGATGTGAAACGCCATCAGCAGCTGCAGAAATTCTTACTGAAGGACAAACAAAATTAGTTGAATCGTTAATAAATTCCAAACGAAGATTATTATCCGAGGCACGACAAGTAATTACATTTTCCCTAAATAGATTAGAAGAAAAAAACCCTCGGGAAATCTTAAATCGGATTTGGAAAATTTTTATAAATTTTCAAAAAAGGTTGGAACGGGGAAAAATTACCCACAGGTTTTATCAGTTATCAAGATTTCATGAAAAGCAACTTTATCTTGATGATTTGGGTTCCAAAATTAGTCTTATCACTTCCAATAAGCTTTCCACCAATATAACATTATTAGAGAAACTTAACGAACTCCTAAGAGTTTTGAATCCGAATAATGTCTTAGGGAGGGGTTATGTTTTTTTAAAAGATAAATCAAAGAAAGTTATTTTTTCTTATGATTTATTTTCGAAAATGAAGGAAGGGGAAGTATTGGAAGTCCAATTTAAGGATGGTCTTGGACAAGTTATTAAAGGGGGCTAAAATGAAAATTACTTTATTCTTTTTATTTTTTTCTTTATCCTGTGCAAACCAAAATATAAAAAATGATCAAAGCATCTTTACCATAACCATAAAACCTGGAGAAGTGCGAAAGGTTGTACTTGAAAAGGGAGTTCTTAAGGAAGGAGATGAGGTCTTTTGCAAAGAAAAAAGAATTCCATGGTTTACCCTAAAAGAAAGGACCCTCTTTTTTGTTTCTGAATCGTATTCATCAGACCTAACCCCCTTTGAATGTACAAAAAAAAATAATGAGGGTTCTAAAAATATCGTAAGGGTAATATTGGAAGAAAAACAATATCCATTTGAGAGATTGTCAGTTCCGAAGGAAAAAATTGAATTTAGCGCAAAAGATATTGAGAGGATTACCAAAGAAACGGAATTATTGACCTCAGTTTATAATAAGGCAATTGGATACCTTTTATTTGATGGAAATTTTGAATCTCCATTGGAAAATCCAATTACCTCTCAATATGGAACTAAAAGAATATATAATAATAAAAAAAATTCAGAACATTTGGGTATAGATTTTAAGGCCAATATTGGTACTCCGATAAAAGTATCAAATTCAGGAAAAGTTGTATTGGCACAAGACTTATTTTTTACAGGGAATACAGTTATTATTGATCATGGCCTTGGAGTTTTTACAATGTATGGCCACCTCTCAAAAATAAATGTGCAAAAAGATCAAACTGTACAAAAAAACACGCTAATAGGATTATCAGGAAATACAGGAAGGGTTACTGGGCCTCATTTACATTGGGGAGTAAAGGTACAGGGAAATTGGGTTGATGGAAATTCCCTAATTTTGGAAACAAAATCTCTTTAAAAATGCCCTTTGGGAAAAATTTCTTTATTTGGGTTTTTCTTGATAAATTCTTCCAATTCTTCGAAAAATTTATCAGAATTTGGCTCCAATAACCTTTTATTAAAGAAAAAATATTCTTTTTTTGTTCTTGATTGGGAAATATAATTTTCTAGAAAGATTTTAACTGGACCTGGAAAAATAGAGTTTTTTAAATTTGATTTCTGTGGTTTTAAAGTTAAATGTTGAATCAATTTTTTCTTTTGGGCAGGAAATTTGAGGATGAGTTGAGCTTTATGATTTAGGATATTCATTGGATATACTATGAATTGTCCAGGGATTAAATGATTTGCCAATACATAATCTCCATTCAATGACAGGGCCAAATTATCATCCCCTGAAGGGTAGATCCTTTTTATACCAGGCAAATGAGTGGTCCATAAAAATATAAGGGATTCTTCAAGAGATTCTTTTTTAATTTTATTTGAAAGGTTGGCAAATAAAATTAGAGATTCCAAAAAAGACCCATATAATTTTATCGTAATTAATTGCCAGGGCAGGGATAACACCTTTTCTTTTATGAGTCCAAGTTCTTTAGGTGTGCCAATGCATGGAAGTGTAAATAAAATAGCACCCTTTTCACCCTTTATTTTAAAAGTAAAAGGAGTTTTAATTTTTTTTATATCATCAAAGATTAAATTAGGATCTGATCCTTTGTGAAAATGCTTCCGGTCTAATTCGAACCGGTCCCTAGGATAATAAAGATGGTTTATTTTAGAAATACCTTTTTCAATAAAAATATTTAAATAAATAAGAAGTAACTGGGCAGAAGCGGATGCGTCGTCTATTGCCTTATGTGCCTTATTTAAGGGAATATGGAAGATAGAGCACATGTAATTTAAGTTTGAATTAACCAAAGTAGGCATTAGATATTTAGTCATCAAATTGGTACAAAGCGTTTTATTTTTTAAGGGGGGTCTTTTTAACCTTTTTAAAACAGAATAGAAAAAAGGGATATCAAAAGAAATATTATGGGCAACCAGTATTGAATCTCCCATAAAGGAAACGATTTCATCAATAACGTCCTCTATAATGGGTGATGTTTTAACACTTTCCTGACTAATTCCCGTAAGATTCTGAATAAATTCGGGAATTTTCATTTCTGGGTTTATTAAAAAGTCTTTTGTTTTTACAATTTTAAGGTTTTCAATTTTTACTAAACCGATTTCGATAATCTTATCACTTTTTTGGTTTGAACCAGTTGTTTCCAAATCAAAAACACAAAAAGACAGGCCAGATAGAAGTTTTTCTGATTCAATATTTCGCATGGCTTATTTTATCAAGAATCAGGGTAACTTAAAATCAGTTTTTCTTGGAAATTAATATCTTTTAGAGTAAGTATCATTGCTTAGGGTCAATCCTCAAAAATAATATGGATAGGTCTTTTTGAATGAAGATAATTTTTGAACATCCTGAAAAAGTCCCAGTTAGGAATTATGGGGGCACTGAAAGAATACTTATTTGGCTAATGAAAGAATTAGTTCTTCTTGGCCACCAGGTTTATTTGATAGGTCATCCACAAAGTGAGGTTTCCAATATCGGAGTTACTTTGATTCCAAGGTCAAAAGAAATTAATGATTTTAGACCTTTAATTCCAAAAGATGTAGATTTAATTCATTTATTTTCAAATCCTAAATTTAATTTTGAAATTCCGGTGATTGCTACTTTGCATGGAAATGGGCAAGTCGGAGAAAAATTTCATCAGAATACGGTATTCATTAGCAAAAAACATGCAGAAAACCATAATTCCAAAATTTTTGTTTATAATGGTATTGATTTAGATGAATACCCTTTTGAAAATAAAAAGACATTTAATTGGGAAAATTTTTTATTTTTAGCAAAGGCCAGTTGGAAAGTTAAAAATCTTAAAGATTGTCTTAGGGCCTGTAAATCTCAAAAAAAACATCTTCATGTAGCAGGCGGAAGAAGGCTAAATTTCTCTCGTTTTGTTCACTATTATGGATTGGTTAATCAGGAACAAAAATTAAACCTTTTAAAAAAATGTGATGCCCTTCTGTGGCCAGTTAGATGGCATGAGCCTTTTGGAATTGCCGTCATTGAGGCAATGGCACTGGGGTTACCTGTTATATCTTCCAATTTTGGAAGCTTACCAGAATTAATTACCCCAGATGTGGGAATTTTGTGTAAAAATTATGCTGAGTTTGAACTCGCCATTGCAAATATTCCAAGAAAGTATGATCCTAAGTTTCTGCGGGAATATGTAACTGAAAATTTCAGTTCTAAAGTAATGGCAACAAACTACCTAAAATTATATGAAAGAGTCATTAAAAACGAAGTTTTAAACTCCAAAGAACCAAGGACCCTTTCTGGCCAAAATCCCCAAAATCTTCTTGATTTTTAAATAACTTGTTCTTGTCTTTCATTTTTTGGCATAATAACTTGGCTACTTGGATATATCCCTAATAAAAGTAATTTATGCCTAAAGAACTTGTAATCAATCAAACTCTAAATGAATGCCGTGCAGCATTGATAGAAAATGGGGAAATTCTCGATTACCTAATGGAAAGAGGGAATGAAGAGAATAAAGATAGACCATCTGTAGGGAATATTTATAAGGCTAAAGTACTAAGAGTCCTTCCTGGAATGCAATCGGCTTTTTTGGATATTGGTTATGAGGAAAAAGCTGCTTTCTTATATGTAGATGATGCTTACTTACCAACCCTTGAGGAACAAAGGGAAATGGCCAAAAAAAGCCAGGAATCATTTGAAACTAGGCCAGGGGAAACTATACCTGATGAACTAAGCACTTTGACTGAAACCATAGATATGAGATTTCGCCCAAAAAATCCAATAGAGGAATTTTTAAAAGAGGGTGAAGAAATAATAGTTCAAGTTGCCAAAGAACCTATATCCAAAAAAGGGCCTAGAGTTACAAAATTAATTACCTTGGCAGGAAGATATGTTGTTTTTATGCCCTTTATTGAACATATAGGGGTTTCAAGAAGGATTGAAAATGAAGGAGAAAGGGAAAGGTTAAGGGAAATTTTAGAAAAAATAAGGCCGGAGGGAAAAGGTATCATTGCAAGGACAGCAGCTGAAGGTCAATCGGTAAAAACCATTCGTTCAGATTATAATATGTTGATAAAAATTTGGAAAGAAATCCAAAAGAAGAGCGAAAAAATCAAGGCACCCACTTTGATTTATAAAGATCTTAGTTTTATTCAAAAAGTATTAAGAGATATAACTGATGAAGATGTCTCTCAAATCATTGTTGATGATAAAGAAAATTATCGGGAAGTAGAAAAATTTTTAGGAAAATATTTACCTACAATAAAAGGAAAAATTAAAAAATATGAGGGTTCTACCCCAATTTTTGAACATTTTGGCATAGATTTAGAAATTGAAAGAGGTCTCTCTAACAAAGTTTATCTTCCTTCTGGCGGCGTTTTAAATATTGATCAAACTGAGGCTTTGGTTTCAATAGATGTAAACACTGGAAAATTTGTAGGAAGGAAGACCTTGGAAGATACTATTTTGAGGACAAATTTAGAGGCCGTCAGGGAAATTGCCTATCAATTACGTCTTAGAAATTGTGGTGGGATAATAATCATAGATTTTATCGATATGGAAAAAGAAGAAAATCGGAATTCGGTTTATTCTTCCCTTTTAGAAGCTTTAAAAAAAGACAGAGCAAAGACAAATGTCCTTCCAATTTCCGGATTAGGATTGGTTGAAATGACTAGGAAGAGAACTAGGGATACTCTTTCACGTATTATGTGTGAACCTTGCCTAAATTGCGAGGGAACCGGAAGGGTAAAATCCACTCTTACGGTAAGTTACGAATTGGTAAGGGCATTACATAAAGTATTAGGTGGAAAAACCAAAAACTTTAAAAAAGTTTTCATCTATGCTCATCCTGAAGTTACGGCAAAACTATGTGGTGAAAAATTAGATGTTATTTCAAATCTGGAAAAACAATATGGGACAACCCTTTTGATTAGGTCTGAAAATAACTATCATATTGAACAATATGAAATATTCCCCCAGGAAATTCAGGCTACGTAATTTCAATAGGTTATAATACCCATTTTTTTTCCAACCTCATTTAATTATTGAAGAAAAGGTGTTAGGTTACTCTGCAGCAAAATTCAATTAACTCGCCCTTTTCATCGAAAAAGGGCCATAGTCCAGGAGGAATCGTAATGATTTACGAATTAGCAGTCGTTTTAAAAGAAGATGCAGGTGATTCAGGAGTGGATAGCATCTCTAAAATTATCCACGAAGTTGTTAAAGAGTACCAGGGGGAAGTTCTAATTGAAGACCACTGGGGAGTTCTAAATTTCGCGCAACAATCTTCAGATGGTAAAAAAAGGGGTAATTTCCTTTACTGTCTTTTTAGAGCGGATACTCAGATTAATAAGGAATTGAACCGAAGATTTAATATTAACGAAATGATTTTGAATTCGTTAATTGTTAAACTTGGTGAAGATTCTGAATCTGAAGCTTTGGCAAAATCCTATAAGTGTCCATATTCTAAAAAATACCACGGATCTGTAGCCGATGGGCAAACAGATGAGTTGATGGGTTTAATGGATATGGAAAAAGATAGAAAGAAAATGTCTAAGTCCAGAACTTGTTGGTTTACAGTGAAAAAAATTAAAGCTGATTGGAAAGATCCAAAAACATTCTCATGGCTTTTGAATGATTTTGGAAAAATCTCTCCGGCCAGAGTTTCTGGAATTTCCAAAAAACATCAAAGATTTGCAACAACAGCTATTAAGCGAGCAAGAAATATTGGTCTTGCCAGTAGCCTTTCCAACAGATTTGGGAAGTAATAACTAATCTGGATCGGATAAAATGCAAGCTGACGGAAATTCACAAAATTTGATGGAAGGAAAAAATGGGTTAATTGGAAAATTGGCCATTTTATCTTTTTTGGCAGTGGGGCTTTTATTGTTCCCACCTCTATCAATTTTATCTCCGGTTCCATTCGCCTTTGCGGCCCTTATTTTGGGTAGGTCTAGGGGGATGGCATTTGCTGGAGCTTTTTCTGCAGGAATGACCTTTTTAGCTTTCAAATTTCCTGAGTATATAAACCCAATTGCAAGAGGATCTTTTTTTCTAGCAATGATTGGAATATTCTTGGCCGAAATTTATTTTAGGAAAATTCACCCTATTAAGGGATTTGTATCCTTAGGAATTTTTTTAAACCTGTTTTTTGGAGCTATTTTGGGAACTGCTATAATGGGTTACAATTTTTCCCCAAAGAAAATAGTGGAAGAAAGTGTAACTCAAATGGTGACCGAATTTAAGGCATCGAATAAATTAAGTTCCATTGATACGGAAGATAGTGAAGATGCTCGGGCGTTAATGGATATGGTTAATAAACCCCAAACTTTGGTGGATAAGATTATGTCCTGGCTACCCGCTGGAATTTTCATAACAATTTTCTTTACCTGTTGGCTTTGCAATTATGTGATCTTGAGAAACTCTCTTTTTTGGAGAAAAAAAATTAATTATCCTTTTGGTATTCGGGATTTTTTAAAGTTTAAAGTTCCAGATTTTTTTGTTTACCCTTTGATTATCGCCTTGGCACTGACGTTGGGGGGAGAACATCTATTGGGAAATATTGGAACGGTAATTGGAGGAAATCTTTTATACGGATTAGGAATGTTTTATTTTTTTCATGGTCTTGGTATTTTTGTCGATTTACTGGACTATTTAAAAGTATACGGTCTTTTAAGAACTTTAATGTTTGCCGTAACATTTTTTTTCGCTTGGAGAGTATTAGTTATAGCAGGTGTTTTTGATTTATGGGTGAATTTTAGGAAATTTTTTAATAAAAATAATAATTTAAAAAGTTAGAAATTTAAGGAGTATCAAATGAAAGTAATATTAACAAAAAAGGTTCCTTCATTGGGAAATATAGGGGAAATTGTAAATGTTTCCCAAGGGTTTGGAAGAAATTTTCTTTTTCCACAGGGTTTAGCCGTGTTGGCCGATGATTCCCATAAGAACCAATTAGAAAATGAAAAAAGACGTTTGGCAAAAAAAATGAATGAAGTAAGGGACCATGCTCTAGCTCAAAAAAATGAGATAGATAAGATTTCATTGGAACTAGTAAGGAAAGTAGGTCCAAATGGAAAGCTTTTCGGAATGGTTACAACTTCTGAACTTTCTAAAATTCTTGATGAGAAAGGAATACAGGTGGAGAAGAGGTTAATTACACTCTCTGCTCCGATTAAATCCTTGGGATCTTATAAAGGAAGTGTAAAGCTTTTTAGTGATGTTGAAGCAGTCTTTAAAATTAAGGTTGTTATGGACCCTGAACAAGCAAAAGAAATGAAAGAAAAAGAAGCTGAAGCTATTAAGGCAAAGGCTAAGAAAAAAGCCGAAAAACCTGAGGAAGTCAAAGAAGAAAAAGCTCCTCTGACTGAAGAAGAGAGATTAAGAGAAGAGGCCGAGAAAATAATTTCTTAATTAAAATATCGAGAGATTTCTAAAAGGGATGGCATATTGTCATCCCTTTTTTTTTGACGCAAATTTCTGGCTTGAGTGGCATTGCCAGCCACCTGACAATTTTTCTATATTTGAATGATGAATGAAGGAAAGGAACTCCCACACGATTTATTAGCAGAAAAATCTCTTCTAGGATGCATGATTTTTAATTCTCAGGCAATTGATGAAGTATCCGAACTTAAATTGGATAAATCGGATTTTTATCATCCTCAATATTCAGTCATTTTTGAAAATATAATGGATATATTCCATTCAAACAGGCCTGTAGATTATGTGACGTTATGTTCATCCCTATCCGAAAAAGGAAAACTTGAATTGGTGGGTGGCCAGTCTGCAATTCTAAATATTGTTGAAGAACAGGCATCTTCTGCAAATATTTTTCATTATGCAAAGATTGTAAAAGACAAATCTACCCTTAGGGAAATGATAAAAACTGCGGATAGAATGGCAGAAAAAGGAATGAGGTATTCCGGCAACTTAGATGACTTTATTTTAGAAATGGAAGAGGCTTTTTTCAGGCTTACATTAAGTTCCAAAAAAGAAGGCCTTCGAAAAATAAATTCAGTTTTAAAACTGAATCTTAAAGAATTGGAGGATACATCTAGAAAGCCAGGACAACTTATTGGACTTTCCACGGGGTATCCAGGTTTAGATTCCTATTTATTAGGTATGCAGCCAGGGCAATTACTAGTACTTGCGGCAAGGCCAGGTATGGGTAAAACAGCTTTTGCATTGAATATTGGAGTGAATGCGGTAGAGCAATCAGGTCTCCCGGTTGCAATTTTTTCCCTTGAGATGATGGCCGTTGAATTATCCTCCAGGCTTTTATCATCAAAAGCAAAAATAGATTCGAAAAAGTTACGTTCAAAAAGTTTCAATGAGATGGATTTAAGAAATATTGGTAGGGCAGTAAAGGAGTTATCCGATTTACCGATCTTTATTAATGATGAACCAGTTTCCGTATTTGATATCCAAAGTCAATGTAGAAAAATAAAAGCAGAAATGGGGTTGGGGCTGGTGATAATCGATTACTTGCAATTGATGAAACCCCACAACTCCAATCCAAATAGGGAACAACAAATCTCAGAAATTTCTCGAGGTTTGAAAGAGATGGCTAAAGAATTGGAATGTCCAGTTTTAACCCTTTCCCAGTTAAATAGGGGTGTAGAAAATAGACCTGGAAATAAGAGACCAAATGTCTCAGATCTAAGGGAATCAGGAGCAATAGAACAAGATGCGGATGTTGTAATGATGATCTATAGGGATGAAGTATATAATCCCGATTCAAAAGACAGGGGAGTAGGAGAAATTATTATAGGAAAAAACAGGAACGGGGAAACGGGTATAATTAAGCTATCCTGGGTTGGAAGATATACAAGTTTTGAAAACATGTATTATGAAAACAATGTTGAGCAATGAAGTATATACAATATTTCCGATCCCAAATAAGTCATCATTTTGGAAATTTCATGGTCTTGAGCAAGGATTTGTTTATTTTTACAATTATCGATTAAATCTAAAAACTGGAAAAAAAGAAAAATTTCCAATCCAAAAATTTTTAAATATTTTGGAAACTATAAATTTCAATGATGATTTTATAAAGCCCAGAGTTATACATTTATTTTATGAACTTGGACATTTATTGAATAGTGGAGTCAAATTTTCTGATAAAAATATTTTGGCAATAGATCTCAAATACCTACAGAGGTCCCCATACCATTTAAAGAACGAAAATGTGTCCATAAGAATTAATTCTGTAAATGGGATAAAATACCCTGACTATAAAAAGAAATTTTCCTTTGTAAGAAGGAATTTATTAGAGGGAAATTGTTATCAATTAAATCTTACCTTTCCATTTAAATTTTCTTTTTTTAAGGGTACTTCATTTGAAGAAATTATTTCTAAGTTATGGGATAAAAAATGGAACCAAGGTGCATATGCACATGCAAGTTTGATTCCTCAATTAAATAAAATATTTATAAGTAATTCCCCAGAATGTCTTTTTCAAATTAAGAAGAAAAAATCATTTATCTCTTTATGGTCCATGCCTATAAAAGGAAGTATTAAGACAGGTGAAAAAGATAATTTGAAAAAAAATTGGGAAAAATTGAAGAATTGTAAAAAAAATCAAGCAGAGCTTTTTATGATTTCTGACCTTATAAAAAACGATCTCGCAAAAATAGAAAAACCAATCGCAAAGGTAGTTTTAAAAAAAATGCCTCTAAAAGTCCCAAATATTTTGCATCAATATTCTTTAATTGCAGTTAAGTTGTCCAGAAATACTAACCTTTTTTCAATTATCAAATGCCTTTTTCCAGGTGGTAGCGTAACAGGTGCTCCTAAAAAAAAATCTATGGAGATTCTTTTAAAGGCCGAGAATAAAGAACCACGCGGATTTTATTGTGGTTCAACTATTATCCTCCACAAATCCCTTCTTGCAGGATCAATTAATATTCGTTCGGCTACATTGGATACAATGGATAACAATTTTACATATGGCTCAGGTGGTGGAGTAACTTTGTTGAGTAACTCAAAAAAGGAATTTGATGAAATGAATTTAAAATTTCAAAGCTTTATCCAAAATATTATTAAATAAAAAAATTCTATCTTTTTATAACACCTCAATTGACGGAAATAAAAAAGTATAGATATGATTTTATGACGCTAGGAAAAACTACTAATAAGGAGATTGATTGGATACGCTAAAACCTTTTTTGGAGCCTGCATCAGAAAAAATTTTAGGTTCTAAAAAGGATCCGATTAGCTTGGTAGACCTTTCCGAGTTATCCGGATTTCCAATCGAAATCATCAAAACAGAATTGGGATTGGATTGTGAGGAAATTTCTCTGGATGAGCTTCGAAAAAAAATGTTGGAATTCCTTGAATTAACTATGAAAACATCCAACTAAAAAGCTAGGTTAAATACCGGTCTTTTTTTCCTAATCCAAAATCCTAAATTCTAGAAATTCAACCATAGTGTTTTTAACTCCGAAAAACTTTAAAGAAAACATCCAAAAGAAGAGAATACTATGGATTTAGGTACAGTCATTGGAATAAGTTTTGCAACACTGGTATTTATAATTGCCATTATTCTGGGTGGCGCAGGGTTTGGCGCTTATTACGATCTTCCTTCTGTTTTCATTGTATTTGGCGGACTTTTAGGTGTTAATTTGGCAAAATGGCCCATTCCAACCTCCATGGCGCTATTTAAAGCAACTTTAAAGGCCATTTTTTTTAAACCTCAAAGTTATAGTTCAACGATAGATCAAATGATAGGTCTGGCGGAAAAGGCCAGACGAGAATCAATATTTGCTCTGGAAAAAGTCGAAATAACCGACCCTTTTATTAAGAAAGCATGTAATTTAGCAGCTGATAATCGTCCACCCGAAGTAATTAATTCAATTCTCCAAATGGACTTAGAATCAATGGAGGAAAGGCATAGATCAATTTTAACAATATTAGGTGCCATTTCAGAAGATGCTCCGGCAATGGGTATGATTGGTACCCTAGTAGGTCTAGTGGCAATGTTGCAAAATCTATCTGATCCTTCAGCTATCGGTCCTGGTATGGCCGTGGCGATTCTTACCACGTTTTATGGAGCTATGATTGCAAATATTTTTGCAGTTCCTCTTCAAAAAAAATTAGAAGTTAGGTCCGGAGAAGAAAAAAAGAATGTAGTTATAGTAATAACCGCCATTCTAGGGATTGTAGCAGGGGAGAATCCGAGACTTATTAGGGAAAAATTGGAATCTTTCCTTGCTCCAAGTGAGAGAAAAAGAGAAGAATTAGAAGAAGTTTCCCCCAAATAGGTATACGTTAAAATGGCAGATGAAGAAGAAAAAAAACCATTTCAACAAGAGGCTAAACCAAAATGCCCTCCATGTCCAAAGCCTCTACCACTTTGGTTGGTTACCTATTCTGATTTGATGTCCCTTCTTTTGACCTTTTTTGTTCTCCTTCTTTCTTTTGCCAAAACAGAATCTGCTAAGTCTCAAGCTGCATTTGGTTCGATTAGAGATTCTTTTGGTGGGGCTTCCCTTAAGCAAGGAGAGGTTTTAGAAAAAGGAAAATCACCAGACGATCGTCCCGTGATGATGGAGAGTCAGGATATTATAAGGCCCTTTCCGATCGAGTTTTTAACTACCGAGGGCTTTTTTGATAAATATGAAACCAACCGGGAATCTGATGAAAATTTAAGGAAAATGAAAGAAGATCTAGAAAACTATGATCTTAGTGATGCAACAAACCTGTATGAGGTTCCTGAAGGTGTATTCGCTAAAATGAAGGATCGACTGTTTTTTGAAAAAGGTTCAATTTTAATTAATGTTAAAAATCAGAGTGTTATAAAACAAATAGTTAAACTAATCTCAGAAACCGATTGGGTATTATTTATTGAGGGACATGCAAGTCTGGGAGAGGTTTCTTCGGACGGTAAATCTGATGCCTTTATCCTATCATCATTAAGGGCCGCAAACGTTGCGAAAGAATTTATTAGACTTGGTGTTAAACCTGAAAAAATAACCACAGTATTTTATGGTGATTCTCGGGCATATGTTGATACTTCAAAATCAAAAAAAGAAATTTTAGACCTTTCCAGAAGAGTAGAGTTTATTATAAGAAAAAGGGATTTAGACGAGAAAAAGTTTGAAACACCTATTAGATAATAAACATGCTAAAAAATAATACCCAAATTTCCATTTTAGAAGAGCATCCTTCTGTAAAAAGTTTTTTATTAAAATTAAATATTTCTAGATCACAATTAAAAAAAAGTAAGATTCCAAAAAAGTTTTTAGAAAATAGAGTAAAAGCCCATCAGGAAATCGAAATACCACTCAATTTAATAAATCAGGGAATTATACCGCCTTCTTATCAAGGCCCCGAAATTGAGGTTATTTTTAATGATGAATTGATTTTAGGGGTTAATAAACCCCCAAATATTCATTGCCTTCCAATCCATTATGATGAACCTAATAACGTTCTTAGTTTTTTAAGGGAGAGACTCTTTTTAAAAAAGACAAATTTTTGTTTTGATACAAATTGCGAGGGAGGTCTATTATATAGATTAGATTATGAAACATCAGGGGTTTTATTTTTTTCAAAAAGAAAGGAGATTTATTTAAAAGTTAGGGAAAATTTTAACGAACTGACTAAATCCAAAGAGTATCTTTGTATTGTTGAAGGAAAATTCAATCAGCCCGGCATTCATAAACATAAATTTTCTGGATTTGGCCCTAAAAAAAGCAAAATTAGAATCGATGGAAATGGCCTTTTGGGAGAGGGGATTTTGGAAGCAGAATTACTTTCTTATAAGGAGTCAAAAAACCTTTCTTTATTAAAAATTAAATTATTCTCCGGAATAAGACATCAAATTAGGGCTCAGTTGGCCTACTTAGGTTTCCCAATTTTAGGAGACCTTTTATACGGAGGCAAGTTTAGCGAAAGACTTTTCCTCCATGCTTATAAATATTCCATTTTTATAGACGGGAAGAATTATCAAATTGAATCAAAGAAGGCCTTCTTATTTGACGGTTTCTTTAACCTTAACAGTATTCTTTAAATGTTCCTTAATGGATTCTGGACCTGAAAAATATCTAAATTTTGAAAGAGACTCACCTTTGGTCAATGCCTCTACTTCATAGGTTTTACTGGAAAAAATAATATGGACAGAATTTACATTTTCCAAGTTGGCTTCGGGAGTATTTTTTGAAATAAATACTAGTTGATTTGCCAATTCTCGGAAAAAATATGTTCTTTTTTTGTTAATGTCTTTCAAATTTGGAGGATCTTCTATAGTGATTTTTACCTTGAGGTTATTCTCAATACATTCTAATTTCCAATTTTTTTCGACTTTTGTTTCTAATTTTACCAAGCCTGCAATACAAGGAGTGCTTTGAAAAAGTTGTCTCCTTCTTTTAAGCCCATATGGAGAATTTAAATAAATATAAAAGATTAGGGCTATGATCGCGAAAGCCGAATATTTAAACGGAATGGAAATTTTGGATCTCATTTTTTAATTATGACAGTTTATTAATTATTGTCCAATATTTCGGTTTGGGACTTAAGAGATTCTGAATGAATATAGGAAAAAATATCTTTTATAAAATCCTCTGTTAAGCCCATTTCCCTACCTTTTGAAATTCTTTGTTTTAATAAAAACTCTATCCTACTTTTTTGAAGGGGTGTTACTTGATATTCCTTTTTTGCCTTTCCAATTTTTCGACTAATTTCCATCCTCATTTTTAGGTTCCCTAAGAGTTCATAATCGATTTGGTCAATTTTTTCTCTAAGGGATTCAAGTTCAACTTCAAAACTTTTGTCGGCTGAATATTCGGTCTTATATGAAAGTTCAGAAAGAATTGATTTAAAAATATTTGGAGAAATTTGTTGGAACTTATCGCTTAAGGCTGAATCAGGATTAAAATGTGATTCAACCATAAGACCATCATAATTAAGGTCGATGGCCGTTTGACAAACTTCTTTTATAAGGGAGCGATCACCTGCAATATGACTGGGATCACAAAAAATAGGCAATTCTGGTAATAACAATTTAAGTTCTATTGGATTTTTCCAAAGTGGAGCATTCCTATAACGAGAGTCAATACTTGTGGAAAAGCCACGGTGGATAGCTGCCAATTTTTTAATTTTTGATTTGGAAAATCTTTCCAAAGCCCCCACCCATAAATTTAAATCTGATGAGATAGGATTTTTAACTAGAATAGGTATATCAACACCAGTAAGGGCCGAGGCTATTTCTTGGACTGCAAATGGACTTGTAGTGGTTCTAGCTCCTATCCAAAGTGCATCAATTTCATATTTAAGGGCGAGTTCAACGTGGTGGGGGTTTGCAACTTCCGTACAAACAGGAATGCCTAAATCTGTTCGAACATTTTTAAGCCATGGTAAAGCAACTTCCCCTAGTCCCTCAAAGTTACCAGGCCGGGTTCGAGGTTTCCAAATCCCAGTTCTAAATAAACTAATAGGTACACTTTCTTTAAGTTGCTTGGCAGTGGAAATAATTTGATTTTCTGACTCTGCCGAGCATGGTCCTGCAATGATAACTGGATGTGAAAAGGTTTTTAACCAAACCGATAAAGGAGCAATTTCCATTTAAACACACTTAACACTTAACATTAAAAAATACCACTTGATACTCTTGTAAAAAGAAGTTTTTAAAGTATTCTTAATTTATAATCAAGGAAGATTGATGTATGACTAGCAGCACAAAGACATGTCTATTTCTGGCCCTGTTTTCCATTTTGGTTACATTAAAGGCGAATGCAATCGAAATTTCTCCAAGTCCCATGTCTGGAATGACACAGTTACCCATCTTTTTTATTTCAGATAATCAGTTTCATAATTTTTTAACTGATCCAACAGCACTTAGAAATAAAATTGCAGATAAATTTGTTAGAGTCGCAATCAGGCCTCCACTTCAGGATTTATTTGCAAAAGATTTATTTACCTATGTTCTTGAAAAATATTCTCGGAATAACTTTGTAATCCATTTAGGGGACGCATTAAATATTGCATGTAAAAGCGAATGGAAGCGCTTTGAGGAAACTATAAATTCAGGAAGAAGATTTAATTATGGCTGGGTAATGGTTCCAGGTAATCATGACAGTTTTTTCTTTGGAAATACATTAGGAATTCAGTTATCAGAATCAAGTCCCGTTTTAAAATCCTGGGTGGAATCATGCAATACGGTCTATCCCCCATTAAAAGCCCAAATTTCAAAAGATTTAATATTTACTAAAGATGTCCTTGTAAAAAATTATTATAGAAATTTATTAAATCAAGGAAAGGACAATCCCGTAGATTTCCCAATGATCAGAGATGTTGATTGTTATTTTAATGCCCAAAGGTCCAAAAATGTTTGGTATGAAAAAAGTACCTCAATGGCTCTTTGTGATTGGCAAAATAAAAACCCAAAGGGGGTTCTACAAAAATTTCGGTTAACCTATCCACAGAAGGATGATGTAATTCTTTCTTATAGGTCATATATTCTCCAAGAAATTGATCTTTCAAAATATTTAAATTTAGGTTTTAAGATTAAGGGAATTTTATTGGATACATCCGATTATAAAAATACCCCAACTCTTGTAACTGGGGCCATTAGATCTATGATTAATTTCCCTGGTAGTAGATTGAATGCTGGGGTAAATGGAAGCATAGGACTTGATCAATTTGAAACCGTAAAAAGGTGGTTAAAAGAGGATGGCGGGGGTGATACCCTTTATCTTTTTATGGGTCATCATAATTTGGAATCGATCGATCCTGATAGTAAAAAGAAATTGGATGAACTTTTCAAATTAGCTAATAATTCGATTTATATTTCGTCACATACCCATGAAGGTTTTATTAAAAATCATGGGAATATAAATGAAATTAATATTGGTTCAATTACGGATTTTCCAAATGAGGTTGCAACTCTGGGAATAAAAAGGAATGGAAAGGATTTAAATTCTTTAAGCGTTTTCCCAAATAGAATTGAAATATTAATCCAAGACCTATTAAGGGAAGGAGTTTGTTCTCAGGAAGATTTTGCTGATAATGATACAAACCCTTATTACCATTACCTTTCATACAAAAAATTACCAGGAATTGGTACTGCTAATCAAATTCATGAACTTACTATCGATAATAGTTTGATGGGTATTTATAAAGCCTTTAAAAAATTATCTTATAATGAGCCAATAATGAAAATATTGGAAGAAAATTTGATTAAAAAACCAGTAAAATGTGGGCCCCCCATTGGAAAGGAAAATACCAATTGTCGTAAACAAAAAGTAGATCTTCTAAATCAAGCACTTCAGATTGATAATCAGATTTATAATTCCCCACTAAGAGAAGGAAGGGTTAAATATGGCACCTGTCAGACCCTTTGGGCTGCCATAGCTGAAAGAGGCTCTAAAAAATAAATTCCTGACTTATTGCCAAGTTTCATCCTTTTTCCTACCATGTTGGCTCCAAAGGAGAGAAAAAGTGATGAAACTAGATTTACACAAAATACTTAAAAGTATTGATATCGGTGTAGAGTATGTTGGATTAAGGGAAGTTGAGGAAGTTTCAACAAAGGTAAATATTAGAAATTGTAAACCTGAAACAAATGCACAAACCTTCGATAGAGGTTTGATGGTAGAGGTACTTTATGAGGGGATGTTCGGGCATGCTGGTACTTCAGATTTAACCCCACGAGGCATTTTAAATGCTGCCCTTATTGCAAAGAAAAATGCCTCCGTCTTTTCCAAGTTTAAAATTTTCCCATTTACTGAAAAACAAAGACCCACGGCAGTAGGAGAATATATTTCCCCCTTCCAGAGAGATCTTTATCATTTTAGTCTTTCGGATTTGAATGATTTTCTAATAACTTGTTGTGAAAAAATGAACAAAGCAAAAGAGATTATGGATACCTCTGCTTATGCCTTGATCTCAGATATAAAATCAAATTTTATCAGCACCAATGGTTCTAATTTTTCCACAAACCTAAAAATTGTTCAGCATGAGCTGTCGGTAACGGGAAAAAAAAATGGTGATATCCAGAGTAGATCCTGGGGTAATATTTCCCAAGGAGGTTTGGATTTTTTGAACAAGGAATTATTTTTTACTCAGGCAAATCGTATTTTAGAGGAATGTCTTGAATTACTTGATGCACCAGAGTGCCCCAATGAGGAATTGGATCTATTGTTGATGCCTGATCAGATGATTCTCCAAATTCATGAATCCATTGGACACCCCCTTGAAATGGATAGAATTTTAGGAGATGAACGAAACTATGCAGGCTGGAGTTTTGTAAAACCTAAGGATTTTGGAAATCTAAAATATGGATCAGATCTTTTAAATGTAACCTTTGATCCAACTGTTGATAATCAAGTTGCCTCTTATAACTTCGATGATACGGGAAATAGGGCCACAAAAGAATTTTTGATAAAGGATGGCATATTGTTACGGGGTTTGGGAGGATTGGAAAGCCAAATTAGAAGTCAGATTCCTGGGGTTGCCAATTCGAGGGCCAATTCATGGAATAGGGCTCCAATTGATAGAATGGCAAATATTAATCTGGAACCAGGATCATCTACTTTAAATAAGATGATAGAATCCATGGAGAAAGGAATAATTATGCATACCAATCGATCTTGGTCGATTGATGACTATAGAAACAAATTTCAGTTTGGATGTGAATACGCACAATTAGTAGAAAATGGAAAAATCACTAAAATTTTAAAAAATCCTAATTATCGAGGAATCACCAACTCTTTTTGGAATAAGCTAAAAATGGTTGGAGACAGGTCTACTTTTCAAATAATGGGGACTGCAAATTGTGGAAAAGGTGAACCGAACCAAGCCATAAGGGTAGGTCATGCAAGTCCGGCATGCTTGTTTTCAGATATTGAAATATTTGGAGGTGTTTAATGTCCATTCAGAATTTAATGCAGGGAATTTTTAAAAAATTAAACTCCAATGAAGAGCTCAATATCAATTTTTTTGGGGAAGATTCCATATTTCTTAGATTTAATGGATCAAAAGTTAGGCAAGTTACAAGTGTTAAGCAGGGAATTTTAAATTTCCAATTTATGGAAAATTCCAGATCTTTAAATTTCCGAATCCCTTATACAGGTGTTCCAGAACAAGATAAAACTTATATGGAGGATGCCTTAGGGTTTTGTCGAGACAAGGTAAAAACATTACCAGTGGACCCTTTTATAGTACCGATTGAAAATCATGGTGAAACTAAAGATCATTTTGATGCTAATCTGCCTTCGGTTGAAAGTTTGGCCAAGGATATTTTTAACGATATGGAAACCCTTGATTTCGTGGGGTGTTTTTCCATGGGAGAAATAGAAAGGGCTAATTGGAATTCCAAAGGCCAATCCCACAGTTTCAAAACCCAAAATTTCCAACTCGATTTTTCTTTTTACACAGAAGGCCAAAAAGCAGTAAAAGGACTTTATGCTGGGGCATCTTGGGATCCAGAGAATTTAAAAACAACTCTTGAGCAATCAAAAATGGATTTGGAAAAATTAAATTTCAAACCCATAAAGTTAGCGAGAGGAAAATACAATGTTTATTTAGCACCAGATGCTGTTTCAGAAATTATTGATATGTTTTCCTGGGGCGCGGTTAGTTATTCTTCCTTGAAAAGGGGAAATTCTGCTCTAAAACTCCTTCATGATGGAGATAGGAAATTAAATGAAAAATTTAACTTATCTGAAAATTTTTCTCTTGGCCTGATTCCTAGGTTTAATGAAAGGGGGGAAATTTCTCCCGAAATTATTCAAATTATTGAAAAGGGAAAAATTAAAAATTTTTTAATTAATTCACGATCTGCAAAGGAATTTGGGGTTGTCTCAAATGGTGCAAGTTCGTATGAGGGTTTAAGATCAACAATTTTAACACCAGGGGATTTAAAAAGGGAAAATATTCTAAATTCCTTGGGAAGAGGAATTTATATCTCAAATCTTCACTACCTAAATTGGAGTGATATTCAACGCGGGCGATTTACCGGAATGACGCGTTTTGCATGTTTTTATATAGAAAATGGAAAAATTGTGGCCCCAATTGAAGACTTAAGATTTGATGAGTCCCTATATGATGTTTTCGGAGAAAATTTACTATCCTTAACGGATTTCAATCAGGTAATTCCAAATGTTGGAAGTTATGGGATGCGTTCTCTTGGTGGGAAATCTGTCCCTGGTATAATTGTAAAAGATTTTAATTTTACACTTTAATCCGTGACATGAAACTTTTCTTGAATTTTAATCCTTTCTAAAGTCCAATTAGAATTTTAGGGATATTTTAAAATGGGAAAATTAAAGGGATATGTTCTTTCCTCGGAAAGAAAAGATTTAGAAGATAAACATTTAATTTATTTTTACTGTGTAGGTGAAGATTTCCCTTTCAAAATTGAATTAGATGAATTCCTACCAGTTTTCTTTATCGAAAAAAATGCCGAAATAAATTTTAATTTGCCAAAACTTGTCCGAAAAAATGTTCAATTAAAAACATTTCAGGAAAAAGAAGTTGATGCTCTCTATTTCAAAACTCAAAATGACCTAAATCTTGCTAGGGAGTTATTTTCTAACAACGGGATAAGAACTTATGAGGCAGATATAAGGTCCCCTGAACGATATCTGATGGAGCATTTTATAAATGGGGAAATAGAAGTTGAGGGAGAGGGAAAACAAGAAAATGGAATTCTTTGTTTTAAAAATCCAAAAATTAAGGCATCTGAATTTAGACCAAATTTTAGAATCTTATCACTTGATATAGAAACAGGTATGGATGGTAGTCTTTATTCAATTGCCATTGTCCAAAGGTATAAAGGTGAGGAAAGAAAAAAAGTTTTGATGGTGGGAATGAAAGAAGACCGTCCGGATTTGAATCTAATTTTCTTTCAGACTGAAAAAGAGATATTAGAAGGGTTTATTTCAATTTTTCATAAATGGGATCCAGATCTTTTAATTGGCTGGCATGTAATTGGTTTTGATCTAAAGTTTTTGGAGAGGAAATTTGAGACCAATAAAATTCCTTTTAATCTTGGTCGAGATAGGTCTAGGCCATTTATTTATGAAAAGAAAAATTCAGGTTGGGTGGCACAAATATGTGGTCGTCTGGTAATTGATGGGCCACCTGCTTTAAAAAGTAATTTTTTTAAATTTGAAAATTTTAAATTGGAAACTGTTTCTCAGAAAGTTTTGGGTGTAGGGAAAGATATCAAGGAGAAAAACCAAAATAAAGTTGAAGAAATTGAGCGAAGGTTTCGGGAAGATAAAGAGGCTTTGGCAAAATATAATCTGATTGATTGTATTTTGGTTTTAAATATTTTTGAAAAATTATCGCTGATTGATCTTATTTTTCAAAGGGCCAGGATTTCTGGGTTGCAAATGGATAAAGTTGGCATATCCTCTTTAGCCTTTGACCACTACTTTTTACCAAGGGTTCATAGGGAAGGCTATGTTAGTTCAAATGTTATTGATATACAAAGAGAAGGAGAGTCTGAAGGTGGGTTTGTTTTAGAGCCAAAAGCAGGTATTTATGATTTTATTATTGTTTTAGATTTTAAAAGTTTGTACCCATCTATAATTAGCACTTTCAACATTGATCCCTTCTCTAGAATTAAATCACATGAAAATACCATTACCACTCCGATAGGAATAAACTTTTCCAATAAAAAACATATCTTACCTCAATTTATTGATGAGTTATTGGACAGGAGAAATGAAGCAAGTTTAAGGGGTAATAAAAATCTTGCTCAGGCAATTAAAATTTTGATGAATAGTTTTTATGGCGTAATGGGTTCCACCGGTTCTAGATTCTATCACGCAGAATTGCCAATGGCGATTACAGGAACGGGGCAATGGATAATAAAAGAATCAATCTCATTTTTAAAGGCTAGGAATTATGAAGTACTCTATGGGGACACTGATTCAATTTTTGTTCAATTAAAAGATGCAGAAAGAAAAGATCATGCAGAAATTGCACAAGAAATGGTGAAAGAAATAAATAACTTCCTTTCAACCAAGATTTATAGAGACTTCAAAGTAAATTCAAAAATCCAAATAAAATATGAAAAAACTTATAAAAAGCTATTCCTTCCTTTTACCAGAGATGGAGAATCTGGCGCCAAAAAAAGATATGCTGGACTTGTTTTAAAGGATGGAAAAGAGGAATTAAATGTAGTTGGTCTTGAATATGTCAGATCCGATTGGACGGATTTGGCGAAGAAATTTCAATCGGAGTTATTTTTAAAGGTTTTCAAGGATGAAGATGTTGACGATTGGATTAAAAGATTTATTGAAAGGGTGAAAAATAAAGAATTTGATGAGGATTTAGTTTATCGAAAAAAATTATCAAAAAATCCTGAAGAGTATACGAAAAATATTCCTCCACATGTCAAGGCAGCTATCTTACTTGGGCATTCTAACGAAAATCCCTTGAGAGAGGTAAGTTATGTAATGACCAATAGAGGTCCCATCCCAATAGAAAAGGTACATAATGACCTTGATTACAATCATTATATTGAGAAACAAATTAAACCTCTCGCGGATAGTGTTTTATTATTAAAGGGAAAAAGTTTTGAAGATTTAGTAATGGGTAATCAGTTATCTCTTTTTTAAAGAGAAGAAAAATCCCTATGATATTCAAAATTACAGAGGTCTTTAACACTAGAAAGATATTTTTCCATCTTTAGGGAAAATGAAAAGTTAGGTAGTAGATAGAGTCCCCAAAGATGAGAAGCGAGAAGTATATCAAATATTGAAAATTCATCACCAAGGAAGAATGTATTTAACTGTTCTTCCAATTCGGATAAATCCTCTAGCAGAGGTATTAAAAACTTATCCCTATTAAGTTTTAATTCACTAAATGGGCCTCTTTTGGCCTCTTTCTTTCTTAGAAAATATTCCCTAGATTTTTCATTAAATTCCTTGGTTTCTATAAAATAGGGCATGCATAGGGAATGAATATTTGCCCCTAATTCATTTAGCATTGTCTCCATATTCTCTTTTAATTCTTCTGATAATAGGGAAGTTTTTAAAAGGTCATTTTTATCAAGACTTTTAATAATTATAAGACTTTCATTCGTGATAAATCCGTTGCCAAAATCCATAATGGGAAGCATTTTTTTATTGGCCAATCTTATGGGAGTTTCCTCATCCTCATAGGGAAGAATGATGGATTCAAAGTTTATCCCCAAAAAGCCGAGAACCATTCTTACACGAATACAATAAGGGCAATGAACATAATGATATAGTTTCATAGGTTTTCTGGTGGTCCCAAGTGGAATTGAACCACTAATACAGCATTAGGAATGCTGGGTTATATCCATTTAACTATGGGACCTAGAGACGCCATTTTTAGCGCCATAAGCTTTCTAGTCAAGTATTCTTTATAAACTAAATTTTGCGAAGCATCAAGTATTGTTTTGATTTTTTGATAGAATCATTCTTAATGAGGAAATATTTTGATGCTCTTATTTCAGGGTTTACACTTTTTTGGCGAAAAAAAGTGTCAATTTTGGCCGCAGCCTCTTCCTTTTATGTTGTATTGGGATTTGTCCCCTTAAGTCTCTTAGTAATTAGGGGGCTAGGTATGGCATTAGGAAATACCATAAAAACTGAAGCCAAGCTTTTTGAAATTTTTAGGAACTTATACCCTGAAATAAATACCCATTTTTTGCTAAAAATCCAGAAATTGGTGGAGGGTCCTCTTTACGCAGCGCCAAATTTAACTTTAATGAATTTAGCCTTTTTAATTATTGCATCCCTCTCTTTTACTGATTCAATTTGGAATGGACTTGCAATTATTACCCAAGATAAGGCCAAATCAGTTTGGATAAAGCTAAAAAGTATTTTTATAATAATTGTTACTGTTATTTTCTTAACAGTGATGTTGGTAATCCCACCATTTCTAAGATTTATTGGTAACTTGGCCAAGGACAATTTTTTGGTTTCCACCATAAAAAATTATTTTCCTGAGAGCATTGGAGTTTTGGAAAATCTAAGACACATTGAAACTGGATTAAACTTCTTGGTTCAGAGTAATTTCACATTTTTTATATTACTTTTGGTTTATTTTACTTTTTTATATCGCTATTTATTCCACTGGAAAATTAAAATTAAGGATGCCTTTTTTGCAGCATTTATTTTTGTTGGAGCCCTTTCTTTAGGGAGATTTGGGTTTTATATTTATTTTAATACTTTTAGGAAGACCTTAGAAAATAATTACGGAGATTACTATTCGGTTTTTGTATCATTGATCTGGATTTTTTTGTTGATGGCCTTCTTTTTTTATGGTGCTTGTTTGTGTTTTATTTTGGAGAAACAAATAAATATAAAGGAATTTAGAAAAAGTGGGATTAATTGAATTTTTAATTAATATTTATATTTTACTGGTCATTATTGATGCAATTTTTTCTTATTTTCCAAATTTTCAAACTAATGAATGGGTTCGAAATTTAAGAAAAATTGCAAATTATAGTTGCGATCCTGTCAGAAAAATTTTACCTAGGGGCCTCCCCTATGATTTCTCTCCACTAGTTGTAATTATCATATTAAAGTTAGTAATAATTCTTTTTTAAGGACTTTGAAGATGTGTCCAATAGATTTCTCCGAACTGGCCATGGAAACCATGGAATTAACAAAAACTTTAACCTCTACTCCTGAAGAAGGTAACTTAAATATCTTTGGTTCAGGGATTTTTTATTTTTTGGATAGGGGAGAAAAAACATTTTGTGTTAGGGGTATTCCTGTAGAGGATGCCAGTCAAGTATTTCGTCAAATTGAAAATGGTGAGTTTAATCTTGAAAAATTTGGAAATTTCGATCCCTCCAAAAATGAATTAAATTTTTTTCCCACTAAATCCGTTTCTTTGGCCGAAATTCTCCAAAACCAAATTTGCAATCAAAGGTTTCCGATAAATGAGGATATGATTTTTAATCTTTCAGATCCAGGTTTTTCCTGGTGGATGACGATAGAAGATGATGGTTTTAGGATTTTTATGAGGCATCCAGGGCCTGATTTAATGGATAAAATAATAAATTTGGGTCCTCTGGGTGATCCAAAAAAAGCAAAAAGAATTTTTAACGAAATAGTTTTTAAGCTTGTTAACTTATTTCCCATCGAGGAATTCTATTGCAATGAAATTTCTTTTAATTTGAGAGTAAAAGATAAAAAAAATTTCTTTTTTCAGGCACTTAAAGATTTATTCCATAGAGGCAGTATGGAAGATGAAATTTGTGAATATTTTGGTGCTTATCTAGGTCCTCACCATTTGAATTTTTTCAGCGAAATTTCTGCAATAAGGGGATTTTGGGTAAAAATTAAAAAACAAATGAATTAAAAACCACTTGTTTTGAATCCTTCCAGTGTTAGAATAAAGAAATAGCAGGATGCTATTAATTTTTTACAGGATGTAAAACTTGAGTCTATTAGTTGGGCGAAACAGGGATAATTCCCAGGAAGTCTCTCCTCAAAGTGAACAATCGATTGGAAGTTCTGCTCTTCAAAAAGCCTTGGAGAGGAACCGGGCAAAACAGTTAGAAAAGACACAAAAAGAAAATGGGCCAGACTTGTTTGATTCTGAGGAACCAGAGGTTAGGCCATCAATTTCAATTGAAGATAAATTAAAGCAATTGAAAGCCTCTCCATCTCCTAATCTGACCCTTCCACCACCAAGACCATCAACTACAACCTTGCCGATATTTAATAAAACGGAATCATCAAATTTAAGTTTTGGTTTAAAAAGAGTAGATTTGGTAAAAACAAAAATTACTGATTTTAAATCAAATTTTTTTGGCCATGTTCTTAAGGTAATGTGGATATTCAGTTTAATTTTATTTTTAAGACTTATTTTTGTTGAAAGGGGGATATTAGAATTTTATTTTAGGAGGCAAAGAGTTCAAGAAAAAATCGAGGTTTATGATAAGCAAGTCGCTACCAATAAAAAATTAAAAAAAGAAATCGAAAGGATTGAACGAGATGTCACATATCAAAAATCCCTGGTTAGAAATAACTTGGGATTTATTGCTGATGATGAATATATCATTGTTTTACCCGAATCCAGGGCCAGATTTTAATTATAATTTTTCAAAATAAAACTATTTATTGCATCAAGTGAATATTCTGATCTCATGACTAAATTATCGCCTTTATTTAATACCCTTCCAAATTGGGAACCTGCTTTAATTTCTAATACATATCTACATTTTATTACTGGGGTTCTAGGAATTGGAGGCCTTTCACTTCTTCCGGGATGGAAGGGGAAGTTCTTTTCTAAGTGGACTACTTTTAAATTTTCATCCAAAAAAATAATATCCAGATTGAAATAGGTATCAGGCATCCAAAAGACCCGGTCCTCTTCTTGATGGAAAAAGAAGAAAAGTCCCTGATTATCCTTGAAATTTTCAGGATGCACACCAGATAAACCCAAAGAAGTTTCGTATGGGCCTATGGCAATACGAACATTTAAAACATCTCCTCTAGGATTTAAAAATTGAACTTCCCGGAAATCCTCAAATGAGGAAGGGAGTTTGTGACTTAGTGCATCATTACGGCACGAAATTAAAAATGAAACTCCAATCACTAATGCCAAAGCCCTTTTGAAATGTCTTATCATGTTTTAAATGCTATAAGGTCCAGAGAATTATGGCAAAGGAAGATGGGAAAATGAAAGAATTGAGGGGATTGTTAAGAACACATAACTGTGGAGAATTGAGAACTGAAAATCTTGGCCAGGAAGTAACTCTTTGCGGCTGGGTAAATAAATATAGAGATTTGGGAGGCCTTCAATTTATAGATATTAGGGATAAATTTGGCCTTACCCAATTGGGATTTGAAAATTTTAAAGGTGATCTTTCAATTCTGAAAAAGGCTTCATTGGAATCCGTTATTTTGGCAAAAGGAATTGTTTGTAAAAGACCAGACGGTGCAATAAATGAAAAAATGGATACTGGAATGGTTGAAGTTCAAGTGGAAGATTTCAGGATTCTCTCTCAATCCGATATTGATAGAATTCCCTTTTTACCGATGGGACAAACCCAGGCAACTGAGGACCTTAAATTAAAATACCGTTATTTGGATTTAAGGACCCCAAAACTTCAAAGTATATTAAAACTTCGATCCCAAGCGGCCTTCTTAGCAAGATCTGTTTTATCAGGGGAAGGTTTCACCGAAGTTGAAACACCGGTGTTATATAAATCCACGCCAGAGGGCGCAAGAGACTATATTGTCCCATCAAGAGTTCATCCTGGTAAAGTCTTTGCACTTCCTCAATCTCCACAAACCTTAAAGCAATTACTTATGATTGGAGGTTTAGATAGATATTTCCAAATTACAAAGTGTTTTAGGGATGAGGACTTACGTGCAGATAGGCAGCCTGAATTTACCCAAATTGATATAGAAGCCTCTTTTATTTCTCAAGAATTTATTAGAAATCTTTCCAAAAAATTATTAAGCAAAATGTTTGGATTAGAGGAAGACTTTGAAATGCCTACAATGTCTTATAAAGAGGCTATGGAGACTTATGGCTGTGATAAACCAGATATACGTTTTGGTTTGAAACATCATATTTTTACAGATTTATTTGAAGGGTCTGATTTTAAAGTATTTTCTGCAATTGCAGAAAATAAAGGGATGGTAAAGGGCATATTTGTACCTTTAAATTTTGGTGATTTTTCCAGAAAAGATACCGATGGATTTATTGAAATTGTTAAACCTTTCGGTGGAAAAGGTGTGGCATTTTTCAAGGTTGAAGGTGTTGAACTTAAGGGTGGTATAGCCAAGTTTATAAATCCTGAAACCTTAAAAAATTTGGAAACTAGATCTGGGGAAAAAGGTGATGGTACGTGGATTTTTATTGCGGACAACAACCATGGAGTTTGTCATTCAAGTGCCGATGCTATAAGAAGGCATATAGGTGAAAAATTTAAGCTAATTTCAGACTCCTATAAATTTCTTTGGATAAATGATTTCCCATTACTTGAGTGGGACATGGATCAAAAACGATTCATGGCAGTTCACCATCCATTTACAATGCCTAAAAAAGAGCATCTTGAAATATTTGAAAAATCGGATCCTTTTGATGGCAATGGCCCACTAAAAAATGTAATGGCAGAGGCTTATGACGTTGTTTGTAATGGTTATGAAATAGGTGGCGGATCGCTGAGGATATTTGATTCTAACGTTCAGGATAAAATGTTTAAGGTGCTCGGTTTTACCCCCGAGGATGCAAATAAACAGTTTGGGTTTTTTATTGAAGCTTTAAGATACGGAACTCCTCCCCATGGTGGTATAGCGTTTGGTTTTGACAGAATTATAATGTTACTGGCTAAAACGGATAGTATCAGGGATGTAATAGCATTTCCTAAGACAACCTCAGCATCAGATTTAATGTCCGGTTGTCCTTCCGCTGTAAATGAACAACAGTTAAAAGAATTGCGATTTAAGTGGGACATTTAATAATATCTTTTTAGGTTGAATGCTTCGTTCTGAGTATACTCTGAACTTTTTAATCTTTGGTCAGGTTCGGAAATAACTTCTGTACCAGATATCCAATCTGGGAGTCCTTTTCCACTCTTTGTTAAAAAGGGGATTAGTAAAAGGAAAAGGCCATTTAAAAAACAAAAAAGATAGGTAAAGGTTCTTAGTAAATATTGGTCAAAGACAACTTCATTTCCAACAGTAGTGGAAACTTTTAAGTTGAATAGGAGTTTACCCAGAGTTCTCCCTTCAGTAATAAAAAAACATGAGGTAAAATAACCTACAAATATAGTGATTAACAAAAAGCTATTTAATAAATATAAATTACTAAATAAATTTTCTTTATTTTCTAAAGGAATTGCTCTAACGAAAACTCCTAATGTTCTAAGATATATGGTTAAAGTTATAAATTTTAAAAGATAGATAACTACTAAATCCATTAGGAAAGCGTAAATTCTTCTTTTTAGAAATTTTCTCATTGAAAAGATTTATCGGAAATATGTGTTTAATTATTGAGTAGGAAGGTTTTCTCTTAAATTATGAAGAGTTTGTAGTGCCTCTAGAGGAGTTATTCTAAGAGGATCAATTTTAATTATATCGGCCTCTAAGTCTTTTAAGTATTGTGGAATAGGTGGATTTTGAAAAGAATCTTCAAAAAGGTAGAGTTGTTTTGGAGATTCCTTTTGGGGTTTATTGTTTTTTATCGTTTCCTTTTCAAGGGAGAATAGGATTTCCTGGGCCCTTTTTAATAAGGATTTGGGAAGACCGGCCAACTTGGCCACATAAATCCCATAACTTTGTGCCGCTCCTGTTTCAACTAATTTATAGAGAAAACGAACATCTCCTCTTTCTACTACTGTTTCAACGGTTAGGTTTTTTCCACCTTTTTCTCTTTCTATTACTTCAATAAGTTCGTGGTAATGGGTGGCAAAAAAAGTTATTGCCCTGATTTTTCTTATTAAATGTTCAACTAGAGCCCAAGCGATACTTAATCCATCATAAGTTGAAGTTCCCCTACCTACTTCATCCAAAATAATGAATGAATCTTTGGTAGAGTGACGTATTATTTCTGAAGTTTCGGCCATTTCCACCATGAAAGTGGATTGTCCTTTAGAGATATCATCTGAAGCCCCAAGTCTGGAAAAAAGATAGTCACATAGACCAAGTTCAGCAGATTTTGCAGGGACAAAACTACCAATTTGAGAAAGAAATTGGATTATACCCATTTCCCTCATTACTGTGGTTTTTCCTGCCATATTGGGGCCGGTCAATAATCCAAAAAAAGTTTCTTCATTTAAGTATAAATCATGAGTAATGAATTTTTCGGAAATTTGGGATTTGACCAAAGGATGCCAAGCACCTTTTACATTTAAAATTTTTTTATTAGAAAATAATTTTGGAATACAAAGGTCCTCCTGGAGGGCTACAAAAGCGAGGGATTGAAAAATATCCAGGGTACCTATTAAGGATCCTAATTTTTGCAGGGAATTTGCACAAACAATTACTTCTTCAACAAGATCTTGAAATATTTGTGATTCTAGTTGGAAAAGATTTTCCTTCGCAGAAAGAATTTCTTCTTCAAATTTGAGGAGCTCTGGGGAAGTGAATCTCTCACAATTTACTAATGTCTGTTTCCTATGGAAGAATTCTGGAATTTTAGAAGCCTGGGTTTTAGGAATTTCAACAAAATATCCAAAGACATTATTAGATTTTATTCTAAGTTTTGATATTCCGGATTGATTTTTATATTTTTTCTCTATTTTTTCTAGTTTTTGTTTTGAGCTTTCTTCAATAAAATAAAGTTCATCTCTTTTTTTATTAAATCCAACATTAATTAAGTTGCCTTTTTCGGTTGAAGCACCTGGTTCATTATTGATTGCAGTAATTACTTTGTTAGCTAATTTTTCTAAATTTTCAAATTCTGGTTTTGTTAAAGAAGGGAGAATTTTTGTAGGGATTTTTGCTACCGTTTCCCTAATGTCCAAAAAAGAAATTATGGTATTGGCCAAATTTATTAAATCGGAAGAAGTCGCCTTTTTTGAGGAAATCTTGGCCAAAATTCTTTCAATATCCCTTGTATTGATTAATATCTCGCGGATTTGATTCAAAAGCTCATTTTCCTTTAATAGAAATTGAATAAGGTTTTGCCTTTGTTCCAGGATAGATAAATTTGATATGGGGTTTAAAAATAGTTGTTTTAAAAACCTTGCACCAATCGAAGTTTTTGTTTTATCAAAATATCCTAATAATGATTCCTTATATTTCTCTTTTGAGTGTGGAAGGATTTCTAATCCGATCAATGTTGGTAAAGTGACTCTAAGTGAATC
This sequence comes from uncultured Bacteriovoracaceae bacterium, assembly GCA_964400895.1. Classification (GTDB taxonomy): domain Bacteria; phylum Bdellovibrionota; class Bacteriovoracia; order Bacteriovoracales; family Bacteriovoracaceae; genus CAYNWL01. The sequence goes on along the minus strand of CAYNWL010000001.1, from coordinate 369,698 downwards.
CCCATCTTTTTCCATTCTAAAAGGTTTTAGATGGATAAAGGAATCTATTTTTTGGGTAGAGGAAATTAAATAAGATAAAGCCCCTAAAGGACTTAATATTTCTGGGAAAGAATTTAAAATTCTATCCTTTTTATAAAAGGGAATTAGTTTTTCAATGTAACATTCATTATTTTTGCTTTCAAAATATTCTGGAAGCAAAAAGGTTTTAAGGGTTTCTGTTTTTTCCAAAAATTTTGAAATTTCCGGAAATTTTTCCCACTGCCCTTTAAATGTAATGAATTCTTTCGGTCTTAATTTATTTAATTTTTCAATAAATACTTCAGGAGAAGGACAATTTTCTCCAATAAAAGTACCACTTGTAAAATCAATAAAAACCAATTGAAAATTCCCTTTTGCAGTATTTCCACATGCCAAAAAATGATGATCTAAAATATCTGCTTTATCTAAATCATAAGGCATTCCTGGGCTTACAATTTGTGATATATCCCTTTTTACTATCCCTACTGCCTTTTTGGGATCTTCAGTTTGTTCGCAAATCGCTATCTTAAGTCCTAGCGAAGTTAAGCGATCCAAGTAGGAACTGGCCGCATGATGAGGAATTCCCGCCATTGGAATGGGCACTGTGCCAATTTTTCCACGGTGGGTGAGAGTTATATTTAATAGTTTGGAAACTTCTATGGCATCATTAAAAAAGAGTTCATAAAAATCGCCCATTCTATAAAAAAGAAAAAGATCGGGATTTTTTAATTTTATTTGGTAATACTGCTCAATCATAGGAGTCAGCTTCAAATTCTGACCTAAGAGACTCTCAATTGATTTAATAGTTTCCCTGGACACAAATATCCTTTTAAAAAATTGAAGGTCCTACGAAAAAATAACAGGTTATCATAGCATTTTAGAGTAAGTAAAACCTAATTAGGGACAATTTTTGCATTTAGTTACCGATTTGTTATAAGGTGATTTGATGCTCCGAAATAGGTATAATCTAATGCCAAGAATGATATTAAATAAAACTTTTTTAATCTTTGTTTTTTTTATTTTTTGTAGCTTTATTATTATTAAAGCCACATTGCAAAAAGTTCAGATTCACCAAGTGATTACTCAAAATGATAAAAATAATTCGAGCAGATTTGGAGAGTTAATAGAACCTCAAATTTTTCATACAAAAGAAGGAAGACCATATCTTTACCTTTCGGCAACAACTGCAAAAATAAATTTGGCAACCGATGATGCAGAATTGTTAAGGCCATTTGGAAAATCCTTTAACTTGGAAAATGGGCCAATGCTTTACAACGCTGAAAAGGGCTTTTATTTAAAAAAAAGTTCTGAAATTAAATTGTTTGGCTCGGTATCTATAAATGAAGAAAAATCATTTCTCAGCGCGGAACAGGTTATTTATAAATTAAATAAAGATGAAATTTTAGGCGAAGGTAATGTTTTTTTAAAAGGGGAGTTACCTCGTTCAAAAGATATTCTATTTATTTCTGGAAATAAATTCACTTATTTTCCGAAACGAAAAATTTCAAGTTTTAAGGAAAATGTAAATGGAAGAATACAAAGACGGGAAGTTTACCGGGAAGGAATAAACTTTCAAACCGATCAATTGGATTATTTTTTTGTTGATTCCCGTATTGATTTAATTGGTAATGTGTTATTTACAAAGAAACCATTCTCCGCGAGCTCAAGAAATGGACAGATTTATTTAAATGATAAAAATAAACTCAACTATTTTGTATTAAATGACGATGTTAAATTGCTAGAAAAAAACCGGGATAAGGGTAAGTCCTATGAGAGAAAAGCATTTGCAGAAAAAATGGAAGGGTTTCCGGATGAAGGAAAATTTATTCTCACTGGTTACCCAAGAGTGTTTCAAGAAAATGAAATAATAAAAGGAATTCGAATTATCGTAAGAGAAAATAGCAATGTTGTTGAGGTAGAAGAAGCAAACACAACCTTGAAGATTCAAAAGGGAACAGATGGAAAAAACCTTCTTAACAGTGACTGATCTATCCAAAATTTTCAAATCCAGAAAGGTCGTAAAAAATGTTAGTTTATCAGTGCAGAATGGGGAAGTTGTTGGCCTGTTAGGACCAAATGGAGCGGGTAAAACAACTTGTTTCTATATGATCGTCGGTCTTATAAAGGTTGACTCGGGTAAAATTACATTGGAAGGAGAAGATTTAACTAATTACCCCATTCATATGAGGGCCCAAAAAGGTATAGGCTATTTACCACAGGAGGCATCAATTTTTCGAGACTTAACAGTTTGGGAAAATATATTTTGCGCATTGGAAAATCGTCCATTATCAAAATTTAAAAAATTAAGTTTACTCCAAGCCCTTTTAAAGGACTTTGGCCTTAAATCGATTGAAAATTCCAAAGGAAAGGCCCTTTCAGGAGGGGAAAGAAGAAGGGTTGAAATTGCGAGGACATTGGCGTTAGAGCCAAAATTTGTTCTTCTTGATGAACCATTTGCTGGGGTAGATCCACAGGCCATTTCTGGTATAAAAAAATTTATTCTTGATCTGAAAAAAAGAAATATAGGGGTATTAATCACTGACCATAATGTAAGAGAGACACTAGAAATTGTGGATAGGGCATATATTATGAATGACGGTGAGTTAATTGTTTCCGGCACTCCACGTGAAATAGTAAATGACGAAAGAGTTAAAAAGCATTATTTAGGAGAAGATTTTAAAATTTAAGGCCCAATTAAATGGCAATTAAATTATCTCAAAACCTTAAACAGACTCAATCCTTGATGATGACTCCTCAATTGCAGCAGTCAATTAAAATGTTAACTTTAAATCATGCCGAAATTTCAGATCTAATTTCAAATGAATTAGTAGAAAATCCACTTTTGGAAGACTCAAAGTCACTACCATCAGATTCACAATCGCCAGATTTAATAGAGAAAGAGATCCAGGAAACAGATCCAAGTAAGTTGGTTGAAAAAAATATATTTGAAAAAAAAGATGAAACTTTTGATTGGGAATCATATCTGGAATCATCAGGGGAAGAAAAAGCTGTTTCTATGAGAGATCCGGAAGAGACTTTTAATTATGAGAATATAATCTCCAGCGGTGAAAATCTTTCTGATCATTTTAAATGGCAACTTAAAATAGATAATCTTACTACTAAAGAATGGGAAATAGCAGAATTTATTATCGGAAATTTAAACGAAGATGGTTATTTGGTTATTGCCCCTGAGGACATCTCAAAAGAATTAAAAACCTCTATGGAGGATGTTTCATTTGTTTTGGAAAAAATACAAAGGTTGGATCCTATTGGTTGCGGGTCGAAGGATCTAATTGATTGTCTTTTGGTTCAAATTAATATCTTGGGAATTTCTTCACCATTACTTAGAAAAATAATAAATTTTCATCTAAAGGATGTTCAGACAAAAAAATATGAGGAAATTGCCAAAAGTTGTGGAAATACTTTTGAAGAGGTACTAAATGCCGTGGAGATGTTAAATCAGCTTCATCCTAAACCAGGCAGATTAGTTGCTACACCTGATACTCATTATATTGTTCCAGATGTTTTTATCTATGAAGTTAATGGCGAATTTAAAGTAAAAATTAATGATGAAGGAATTCCGCGACTTAAAATATCCAAAACTTATTTAAAGTTGCTTAAGCCTACTTTAAAAAATGAAACCGAGAAGGAAAGAAATTTAAGAATTTATATTAAGGAAAAGCTTAAAAACGCCGAATGGTTTATTAATTCTATCAACAAAAGACAAAGCACCATTTTTCAAGTAGCTGAATCAATCGTCAGGTATCAACAAGATTTTTTTAAGAAAGGTCCTGAGTACTTAAAACCTTTAACTCTGAAGGTAATTGCCGAAGAGGTAGGTGTACATGAATCAACAGTTTCAAGGGCCACATCAAACAAATATATGCAGACCCCATTGGGGGTTTTTGAACTCAAATATTTTTTTAAAGCAGGAATTGGTGCCCATGATGGCAATGATGTATCAAGTGAGGTTTTAAAGGTAAAAATTAAAAATTTTATTTCTATGGAAAGCAAGAAACGCCCATTTTCCGATCAGAAAATTTCGGACCTTTTAAAAAGGGAAGGGATTTTGGTAGCGCGTAGAACCATAGCAAAATATAGGGAGGAACTTGAAATTCCGCCCTCAAAAGACAGAAAACTATGAGAATAAGGAGAATTAATCATGGATATTAAAATTACCTTCAAAAACCTTGATCATACACCATCCCTTGATGCAAGGATCGAAAAAAAATCACTTAGGTTGGAGAAATTTTTTGAAGGGAGGTCCTCTATTCAGTGGATTTGTTTTACAGATGGAATAAATCACCATGCCGAAATCACTCTTGAAGGGCCAAATTTTAGAATTAACGCTACAGGTTCTGATAAAAACCTTTATCATGCATTGGATAAGGTTATTAGCAAAATAGAAATTCAATTAAGAAAACAGAAAGAAAAATGGAAAAACCCTATTCATCACAAGCATCCAGAATTCAATTATATCAAGGGTAGAGAGGAGGCCCTAAATGAGATGGCCGAGACTTCACGACAGGAAAAGAAAAAATCAAAAAAACGGGCCGCTTAATTTTTAAGAGAGCTAATTTTTTCTAAAACAGTTGCTTGGGCCGAGATGAAATGTTTGTGTTCTAGTCTTAAGCATTTACAGATTAATCTAATTTCCTCAATTTCGTCACCTTGAACTCTATCATCGCTGCCGGCCAAGGCAAATAGAGATACAAGTATTTCATACTTCTCATCATTATCTGATATATCATTTAAGAATTGGCAATATTTATGATTTTCAAGACCAGCAAGTTCTTTAATTTCATCAATAGCTATACTTGAAATTAAATTGATTTGATTATCTGAAAATTTTGTCCAATCCTTTAGGGCCTTTGAAATAAATAATTTTTCTTTTGGATTAATATCGAAATCAATAAATGCTACTCTGGCCATTAATCCAGCAATACAGGCACACCTCAATAATTCGTTTTGATTATCTTGACCTAGTGCTTTCAGCAACTTATTGTAAAGCCTTCCGTAATCGGGTCCATAATTCTTGGGCTTAAAAAGGTCGAAAAAATTCATATATTTTCCTTAGGGGTAAAAAAAACTATAATTGATTATTATGTTAATATATTAATTGGAGGCGGAAAGCCATAACATATTGGAATTTTTAAATATGAGGAACCCTAAAAGCATTGACATTGGCCCGTTTGAAACCATCTTGGGAAATAGGATGGCCCAGGTTGACCCAGGCACTGAGGGTGGAGTCGTAACTGATATAAAAGAAAAAGTTGATAAACCAAAGTTTTATAAGGTCCTCCTACATAATGATGACTATACGACAATGGAATTTGTTCTTTATGTTTTAAAAAGATATTTTGGCAAAACTCCAGAAGATGCTGAGAGGATAATGTTAAAAGTTCATAATGAAGGTATTGGTGTATGCGGTATTTACACATTTGAAATTGCGGAAACTAAAGTAGATCAGGTCAAAAGGGCCGCTACGGAAAATGGACACCCACTACAATGTTCATTTGAAGAGGAATAAATACAAAATATGATTAGCCAAAGTTTAAATATAATTTTTAACAATGCTATAAAAAAGGCGAATGAATTACACCATGAGTTCCTAACCCTGGAAGGGGTTCTGTGGGCACTTTTACAGGATGACCAGGTCTCAGAAATTATTAAACAATGTGGTGTTGATCTAGAAAATATTAAAAAGGAACTTGAAGATTTTTTAATTAGGAAAGATAAATTTTCAATTCTCACTTTAGAGCAAATCGAAGAGTTATCCAAAATTCAATTTGGGGATGATCAAATTAGAAATATTGCTAAGGATAGTGGAATTTTATACCAACCGGAGATATCACTAGGACTCCAAAGGGTGATCCAAAGGGCCGCAGTTCACGTCCAATCCTCAAATAAGAAAAAAATAAGGGGTATTAATCTTCTAGTGGCCATGTTTCAAGAAAAAGAGAGTTTTGCTGTCTATCTACTTGAAAAAGAAGGAATAAATAAATTTGAAGTTATAAAAAGAATTGCCCACAGCTTGGATAAACCCCTAAATTCTGAAAGTGAGGTAACTGTAAGCCCAGAAGAAATTCAAGAAACTGGGCCTGTAAAAGAGAAATCCCCACTTTCTGATTTCACCATAAATTTAAATTTATTGGCCAAACAAAACAAGCTTGATCCTCTAATTGGCCGAAAAGATGAATTAAAGAGGATTTATCAAATCCTTTGTAGAAGAAGAAAAAACAATCCAATCCTAGTAGGTGAAGCTGGAGTTGGAAAAACTGCCATCGCGGAAGGGCTGGCTTGGTCCATAGTAAATAAAACGGTACCTCCGTTCTTGGAAAATACCACAATATACTCCTTAGATATTGGTTCACTTTTGGCAGGTACCAAATTTAGAGGTGATTTTGAAGAACGTTTAAAAGGTGTTGTGAAGGAATTGATCTCAAAAAAAGAAAAGGGAGAAGACTCAATACTTTTTATTGATGAAATCCACACCATTATGGGTGCTGGCTCGACTGGGGGTGGAACTGTGGATGTCTCCAATCTTTTAAAACCAGCCTTGTCCAACGGTCTTATTAGATGTTTAGGAAGCACTACCTTTGAGGAATATCGAAAATTTATTGAAAAAGACCAGGCATTTAACCGTAGGTTCCAAAAACTGGATATTAAAGAGCCAACCGTGGAAGATACATTCAAAATCCTACAGGGATTAAGACATAAGTTTGAATCTCATCATGGCGTAAAATACAGTAACAATGTCTTAAAATCTGCTATTGAACTTTCCCAAAGGTACCTACCCGACAGAAAACTACCTGATAAGACAATCGATATTTTAGACGAAGTTGGGGCGTATATTAATCTGCTTCCAGAATCAAAAAAAAGAAGAATAGTAACCTTAGGTGATATTGAGCACATAGTTTCAGCATTGGCCGAGGTACCACTTAAATCTGTAACCTTATCAGAGCGGGACAGATTAAAGGATTTGTCCTCCAGCCTTAAGCTTCTTATTTTTGGGCAAGATCACGCAATTGAAAAGCTCTCTGATGCCATAATTCTTTCACGGGCAGGACTTCGGGAAAGTGAAAAACCTATGGCTTCTTTTTTATTTACGGGTCCTACTGGTGTAGGGAAAACTGAGCTGTCGCGACAGCTTGCCGAGGCCCTAAATATTAAATTTATTCGTTTTGATATGTCCGAATTTATGGAAAAACATGCAATATCCAAATTAATTGGGGCCCCACCAGGCTATGTGGGACATGAGGAGGGAGGAAAACTTACTGACCTTATAAAAAAATCTCCCCATTGTGTATTACTTTTAGATGAAATCGAAAAAGCTCATCCAGACATTTACAATATATTGCTTCAAGTGATGGATCGGGGATTTCTAACAGATTCACAAGGAAGGACCACCGATTTTAGAAATGTCATTTTAATTATGACCACCAATGCTGGAGCCAAAGATATGGAGGCAGGTTCTATAGGGCTTGGACCTAAATTGGAGGATTTCTCTTCAAAAAGGGATCAGACCATTAAATCCTTCTTTGCTCCCGAATTTAGAAATAGGCTTGATTCAATCATCCATTTCAATAAATTAGATGAGGAAATTATCATAAGAATTGTTGAAAAGTTCCTTTATCAGCTTGAAATCCGCCTTTCAGAAAAAAATGTTGAGATTGAGGTACCTTTTGATGTGAAAAAGTGGCTTGGGAACAGAGGTTATGACCCCAAGATGGGAGCAAGACCAATTGGAAGATTGGTAGATCAAGAAATCATTAGGCCACTTTCTCAAGAAATTCTATTTGGAAAATTAGAAAAAGGCGGAAAGGTAAAAGTTTCCCTTTTAAATGACAAAATTCACTTCGAATTTTTTCCCCACGATTAAAATTAAGGTCATATTTTTTATTTTTTTGAAAAAAAAGCTAAATAAAAAATAAAAAATGTCCGAATATCAATAAAATTGGTTTTTTTATTTGCGTTGAGAGAATTTTATGTTTAACCTATTAGTAGATAGTTAACAAAGCCCAGGAGGATTCAATGGCTAAGAAAAAAGCAAAGAAAAAAGCAACAAAGAAAAAAGCTGCTAAGAAGAAGAAGTAGTTATTTCTTGTCGCTAAAGAAAAAGAAAAGGGGCAATGAAAGTTGCCCCTTTTTTATTTAGGGGGATTTCGCCCATAATCTTTTCTAAGGATTCCTGTACACGAAAGACCTGTAGCCGAGGTAATTTCAACTTCTACCCAATGCCATTGATAATTTTGATCAACTGTTTCAGGGCGAAAATGAACAATTCGATTACAATTTGTTCTTCCTTTCCAGGTTAAATTTCCTTTCATGGTATTTTTTCCATCCACCAAAATAAGCATTGTTTTTCCAATAAGTTTAGATCTTATTTTGGTTTGAATTTCCAGCTGATGTTTTTGAACCTTTCTTAATCTGAGATTTCTCTCCTTATCTGAAAGGAAATCCTCCATTAGTGCCGCTTTAGTGCCTGGTCTTGGAGAAAAAGCATAGGAGTAGATAAAGTCAAACTGGGCCTTTTCTAAAAGATCTAAAGTTGCCAGAAATTCTTCTTCAGTTTCGTTAGGGAAACCCACAATAATATCTGTTGATAGGACGATGTTTGGATTAGCGGCCCTTAATTTTTCACATAGAACCAAGAATTCTTCAGGTGAATATTCTCTTAACATCCGATCCAGAACCGTCTTAGAACCAGACTGCACGGGCAAATGAAGATGATTGGATAATTTTTTAGCCCTACCATGCACTGAAATAAGCTCATCGGTTACATCATAAGGATGGGAAGTGGTATATCTGATCAAAGTGAGGCCTTCAATTTTGTCCAATTCAAGGATTAATTGGCCTAAAGATTCATTATTTTCCTTTCCAAATGAGTTAACGTTTTGGCCTAAAAGGGTAATTTCTTGAATTCCTTGGTATTTTACTAGTTTTCCCACATCATCCACAATTTCTGCGAGTCTTCTGGATTTTTCCTTTCCTCGGGTATAGGGGACAATACAGTAGGAACAATATTTATTGCATCCTTTGATAATATTAACAAAGGCCTGGGGACTACCATGGGTAATTTTGGTTTCAATTGAAAAGTTCTCGCTTCGGTCCCATGCATTCATTTTAAATTTGCTTTCACCAGCATATGCCCTAAATACAAGGTCATTAATTGAATCAATAACATCGGTTCCGAAAGCAAAATCCAAATGTTTATATTTTTTAATTAATTCTTTTCCCTCTGTTTGGGCTACACAGCCACCAACGCCAACCACTACTTTTTCTTTATTTGTCTTTAATTTTTTGACTTCTCCAAGATTTGAATAAAATTTTGTATTAGCTAAATCTCTGATTGCACAAGTATTGAAAAGAATAAGATCTGCTTCTTCTTTAACCTCTGTTTGAGTAAAATTTAAGTTTTTTAAATGGAAAAGCATTCTTTCGGTGTCATGGTAGTTCATTTGGCACCCAAAAGTTTTAAAGAAAACCTTTCGAGGAGGGAAGGTAATCATTCCTTTTTTTATTAGTTTTTGTCCGGTAATTGGGTCGTGAATTATTTCTTCAGTTGGGCCGGTCTGGACCCCAAGTCCTGTTTCCATTTTAATTCCTTATTTCAATTGGGTTATAAATACCGTCGAAATTTTGGTCGGGGAAACCTAACATAATTGGTACTGTTATGCAAAAAAACTGTTAATGCTCTATGGCATTTTTTTCAAGATAAAAATGGTCGGAAATGGTTTTAGGTAGAATTAAGGAAGAATGAAAATATTGTTCTTGGTTTTATTTATTCCCATTAGCGCATATTCCATGGAAGTTGAAATCGATGGAAGTTTCAGTTGGGAAAATTACTATTATGGAGATAATAATGTTAACCAATATAATTCCAATATTTATATGGCCTCATTGGCCCTAGCTCCCTGGTCCTTAACCGCTTTCCAATTTGATTTTTTGCAAGGGCAAACAATTCTTTTGGCTGACCAGGATTACCCCGCCGGCGTTAACAACTCAGTTGTATATAATAAAACGGATGTTGAAACCCAAACGTATGGGTTTAGTTTAAGGCAAGCATTTACAGGGAGCCAATCATTTATAAGACCAATGGTAAGCCTAGGTTGGGCAAGAAGATTTTCCCTAAACTCAGGTTATACCGATTATAGAGATAATAGCTCCGGTGAGGTTACAAGAGTTTACCAGCCTGAACAAAATCTTAAACAGGATCTAACATCTTTGGGATTATATCTAAAGATTAGAGTCTTTAATGGATTTTTTCTATCATTAAGTCTTAGAACTCTTTTTGAAGGTTTTCAAATAGCAAAGGCCAATCAAAATTTAAGGTTTTTTGTTGGTATTTCATGGTTGTTATAAAGAATTTAGTTCTTATTGTTATTTTAGTTTCCTGTTCCAAAATCAAATACCTTATTGATCAGGGAAAAGGCCAAAAAGATCTTTTAAGTAAGGCTCGGGATAATGAAGTTGTTTTAAAAGATCAATCCGTCCCGGATAAATATAAGAAAAAGATTAGGAAAATTGTTGAACTTAAAAAATTTTACTATGAATATTTTAAAGAAGAACAAACTGAAATTTATTCAAAAACAGCCTTCCTTAATACCCAGGCAGTTTCCTTTCTTGTTATAGCATCACCCTATGACAAAATTGAAGCAAAGGAAGAATGTTTTCCCTTTTTTGGTTGTTTTCCATATTTAGGATTTTTTAAGGAGGAATTAGCCAAAGAATATGCAAGGGATTTAGAGGATGAAGGGTTTGTCACTTTTATAAGGCCAGTTTTGGCCTATTCGACGTTAGGATATTTTGATGATCCTATTCTTTCTTCTATGTTGGAATTAGATGAACATGATTTAGCAGAAACCGTTTTTCACGAATTATTTCACACAACCCTTTTTATCAAAAATGAAGTTGAACTTAATGAGGCAATGGCGGATTTGGTTGGAGAGGAGATGACGGCCATCTATTATTCTTTTGATCAATCCAACAGAGACATTAGGAATCGAAAAAGGAAAAATAAAAGAACTCTTGAAAAATGGTTAGTTCAAAAAACGAATAAATTAAATACTTTTTATGGGTACCATAAAAGTTTAGAGTCATTTCAGGCAAAAGGCATTCTAGACAACTTTTTAAAAAATGAATTTCTACCTCAGGCAATCAAAGAATGCCAAAACCTTAAGATTTCCTCAAAGGCGTGTTTTCCAACCAAAATAAATTGGAATAACGCTGCTTTTACTTCATTTCTAACTTATGAGGTGGAAGATGAACGCTTATCAAGGCTTAAAAAAAATTTAAATTTAAACCTCAGAGATTTTGTGGATTTCATTAAAATAAGTTATAAGGAATATAATAAATATCGGGAAAACAGGATGAAACCTTTTCCTGATTTTCTTTATCAAAAAGCAGAAAATTATGCGTCATATTCTTTTCCTAAACCATCTCGAGACCTTACAAATTAAAAAAGATTCCACCTTAATGATGGCCCTAACTCTTAAACAAATGGGCAAAGAGGTATATCTCCTTTTTGAAGATGACTTCTACTTTAAAAATCATGGACATTTGGAGTTTAAGGTTTTTGAATTTGAAGGTTCCTTTAAAAAGGATAGCTTCTATCTTGAAAGTTTCTATAAAACAAAATTTAAAAAAATAGACCTAAACTCTTCAGATATTTTCCATATGCGCATAGATCCACCTTTTGATAAAAGATATCTTAGTTATTGTTGGATGCTGATTTCTCTTCAAAATGTAGGTTTAAAAATAGTTAATGATCCACGTGGGATAATTACCTTTAATGAAAAACTCACAGCTTACAAAACATCCAATGCCATGCCAAGTTATGTTGGGAAAAACCCTAAAGCATTTTTGGATTTTGTTCAGGAGCTAAAAAACGAGGGTCACCATGAAATTATTCTAAAACCTCTTGAACTTTATCAGGGTATTGGTGTTGAAAAAGTTTCTATAAATCAAGAAGATTTACTAGATAAATTTCAATCAAAAATAAAGGAATATTTAGGCCCGGTAGTTGCCCAACCTTTCGGCAAAGAAGTAATTCAGGGTGAAATAAGAAGCATATTTTTCAAAGGAGTGGAGCTGGGCAGTATCCTAAAAATACCTCCTAAAGGACATTTTTTAGCAAATATCGCCCAGGGTGCGAGTTTTCATTTAATTGATCTTTCCCAAACCCAAAAAAATGAATGCCAAAAAATCTGCAAAGAATTATTAAATAAGGGCATAGACTTCATTGCATTCGATATCCTTGGAAATTCCATTCAGGAAGTTAACATTACTTGCCCTGGTCTTTTAGTGGAAGTCTCCGAAGTAAAAAAAGAAAACCTGGCAATTCCAATTTTAAAAGCATTTTCCTAGTGAGGAATGTCCAATGTATAATCAGTTGAAAACTGAACTTCTATTGAAAAACAATCGTTAGAATACATTGGTGTATAAGGGCAATAGGCCGGATTCCCAGAATAGGCGGTATTTTCATAAACTTTACAATAATAATCATGCTGGAAATTAAAAATATCTAATACTATGGGTCCACTTGTTACTGGAATTTGATAATCGGTAAATTCTAAAACCTTAGAACAACTTCCCACAGGAACTGCTGAAATATCATAAAATCCTGTATAAATGTTGCTATTTGGCTTTCTTAAACCAACAGTCAGCTTTATTTTTGTGAAAGCTAGACCTTCATAATTACAAGTAATTCCTTTGTAGTCCTTAGTTCCCTTGGGAGGAGAAGCTTTTGCAACTATTCGAAGATTAAATCTTGCATCGGTAGTTAGTATATTTTGGTCGTTGGAAGATAAAGAACTTGACGACCAAACTAGATTTCCTGGATTTCCATGACTAGTAACTGGAATTCTATAATAAGGTAAATTTCCACCACCTCCCGTGCTTACGCCGGTAGCATAACAATTTGAATTTGAGGAAGGGTCTTCCTGTCCTGGAGGGTATTGATAGTCAGGAGTACTTGTAGAAGGTTTAGTTGGTGTAGGAGGAGTACCATAACCGTACCAGAACCAGCACTTATAAGATGCATACCAGGTCCAGGTTCCAGAATTTGTAACTGTAGGCGCCGTTGGGTTTGATGAAGGAGTTCCTGTGCCTACCCAAGTCCAACAGGCCTGTCCTTGGGAGAAATTTCCAGGAGTCCAATATCCTCCCCCTACATCCGTGGAAGGTGGGTAAGTGGTTGTAGGAGTTGTTGGTGTATACATATAACTACCAGTTCTGGTTTCAGAACTTTTTTTACAACCTGAAATAATTGAAACAAAAATTAAGAAAAACGATAAAAGTTTAATACTTATTTGGTTCATTTTCGCCACCAAGGTTTATTGATGGTTTATCGTCTAAATTAAGGGAAAAATTAGTGTGTTTTAAAATAGTAAATTAAATAGGTCAGGTAAAATTAGTTTGATTCAACTTGGAGCTTGTAATGGATGGCAAAAGTTCCGTCTCTATTAAGTAATCCTTTGGGTGGATTAGGAATATATCTAATATCCATGAGTGTGTTTTCAAATAATTGCTGAATATGCTCATTTTTGGATTGAAGAAAAAATTGGGTATCCACGGCCCTTCCTTCCTGATTAAAGACGATTCTTCCAGTTAAATTTTGGGTTTCTGAAATTTTTGATAAATCCAAATAGGGTTTTTCCCTCATTAATTTATTAAATGAACTTATTAAAGAGGAAATATAAATTTCATAATTTCGTTTAGAAAATCCGTAATAAATTTTTTCAGTGCTATTTAATTCGGTTTCAGAAACCCCCTCTGGTGGTTCAAATCCAATATTTAGGGAGGAGGCAGCAAGACCAGATCCGGCCATACCAGGGAACAGATCTTTGGTAACTTTTTGGGCCGAATATTGAATGGTTGGTCTTCCTATTCCCCTAGTAAGGGAAAAATCTCCATTATTTAAAGAATTTGTTTTACCTGTTTGTTTTTCTCCAGGGCTTCCAGAGGAACTTATTTTTTTAACTGGAATGGGTGTGCTAAAATATTTTTTTCCTCCATTTACTCCAACCGTTCTAAATCTCTCCAGATCTGAGCGGGTAAGGGTGGAAATTTCTACCGGTTTTAAATTTTGGAGCTGGTTTTCAAAATTTTCAGAATGTTTTGGAAAAAAAATTAAAAAAAGAATATGAAGACACAAGGCCAATAAAAATGGTCTAAAAAGGGACCCTTTATGTACTTCTGCAAACATAAGGAATCTTATAACAAACCGGATTTGTTTTGGTAAGGAATCAAAGTTAGATAGGCATTTTTGACCATTATTTGACCCAATTAACGCGGTCTGTAAGATTATTCCTGAGGCTCAAAAATTCATTCAAGGAAGAAAATGATTTTAAATAAACTTAAAAATCATCCCAAAATCAGGAAAATACCTATTTTTATTTTTCTTTCCTTCGTTTTTGTTTTTTTTCTAGATTTATATAGTACGGCCAATGCGTTTAAGAGTCTCCAAACCCTAAACAATGGAATCCAAACATGTTTTTCAAGGGTAAATCAAAGTTTCGTTTCAAAAGTATTTTCTCAAAATAAAAATTCAATTCATCTAAAACCAGAGTTTTTTTCCAAAACCGAGGAATGCCTCGGGGACGTTTTAAAGCAGGGAGAACCAATATTTTCTCAGTTGGGAAAAGAAATTGATCCAAAAATAAATTCCCTAGTTTCAGAAATATATTGGTTGCATAAGGATTTTTCTGGAAATGTTGAGCTCGAAAAACTTAAGAAAAGATTTAAAAACATTGAAACCTTAAATGTTGAATCAATGAAAGTATTAGAGAAACTAGATCTTTTTGGAAATAATAAAATTGAAGACAGAAAGCTTTGGTTTTATTTTAGTTATTTAGGTTTATTTCTTTTCCTTTTGTTAGATATTTTGGTTTCTACAAGAAATACTGAGGAAATTACTAAACAGGAAGAAAGAGTGGATAAAAAAACAGAAATCATCTCCTCCGTTTTAAATTATCCGGTGATACCTTCTATTCCAAAACCCATTTTTAATGGTAATTTTCAAAATTTAAACAGTATTATTAATCTTCCAGTGGGCATCAAGACAGAATCTGAAGAATTAAGCACTATTGAGTCGGCATATTTTGATGATATCCTAACAAAAGTAATAGATTTCCTCTCTGTACCTCTTTTCACTAAGGGGATTAAACTAGATTTAGATATCGATGAGGATCTAAAAGTATATATATCGGAAGAAGTTTTGGAGCAATCTTTATTTTCTTTTCTTAACTTTTCCATAAATAATTTCCCTGAAAACTCATTGGATCGAAAAATTACTTTAAAGACAAAATTACTTGGGGAAACAGCCATTTTTGAAATAAATAACAATGGTGTTCCTTTCGGTGATGATTTCATAAAAGACGCAAATGGTTTAAATTTATCCAATGAGATTAATAAACGGCTTTTGGATATAAAAATAGGAATGGAGCTAATTAAAGATAACTCCGGGAACGTCTATTTTGAAAACTATTCTGAAGGACCCGTAATCCGAATAAAGTTAAAGTCTAAAAAAGTTAAATCTCAAAAAGTTAGAACGAGAATCGTTAGAAATAATAATTTAGTTTCAGCCATTTAAAAAAATCTTTTCTTGAAATCCCTTAATTCATTTTTTTTGAATAAAATATCGTGGATAATATTTAGGTCTTCAATGGTAAGAATCCGTTTAAATGCATAATCAGTAATAATTTTTTTATTCTCAGGAATTAGGGTTTCCAATTGGAGATGAAAAACCTCTCCAAAAAGGTATCCAATTAATCGAGAAGAAAAAAATAATCCAAAGTAATCAATTTCTTTAAATAAATCAGGTTCAAGTTCCTTTGCATCTAATTTGTCCAAAATCATTTTTGAATGAGCAAATATTTTTTTTTCAGAATCAGGAATTGTATTAAGAGTGGATTTTTTCTCGATATCTAGGTAGAGATCACACTTTTTATAGGGATTGAATATCTTGACCGAAATATAACTGGCCATAAAATTTCCAAAATAATGGAGAAAATGGGCACTTTTTTTTAAAGGAGGATAATTATTATTGAGCATTATAGAGCGAATATGGACTCCTGAGATCCCAGCTATTTTGTTTGAGATAAAATTAGGAAAATAGTAATCGAAGGTATGGGGCATTTTAAAAAAAATACCATTTGTAAGTAATTTTTTAAAAAATAACTCAATTGGAGTATTTTTAAGAGATTTTATTTTTTTCAAAACTGGATTTAAGTTATTGGATTTCAAAATATTGAAATTTTCTAAATCATAATTTGATATTTCAAGGTTTAGTGTTTTGTTTAAGGTTTGGGCAAAAAAAAGCATCTTTTCCCCAGCTTCAGAGGATAATGCTTCTGTTCCTTTTTCAATAATATAATCATGAATATCATGTTCTGGATCATTGATGATATTCTCCCACCAGTTAATCATGCTTTCGTATTTTATCCAGGGAGGAGAGACTTGAAGAGAGAATTCATTTTCATTGAATTTTATAATTGAAGGTTCAAGACCCTTAATTTTCCAAAAAATATCATCCAAGTTTTGATGAATAATTAGTTGTTGGGGTGGACTTTTAGACAATGAATTTACTAAATGGGGAATTTTATCGGAAACTATATGAAGTTCCCCAAATAAAATTAAAAGTTTATTTTTTTCATT
The DNA here is from genome assembly GCA_964400895.1 of uncultured Bacteriovoracaceae bacterium. GTDB lineage: Bacteria > Bdellovibrionota > Bacteriovoracia > Bacteriovoracales > Bacteriovoracaceae > CAYNWL01. The sequence goes on along the minus strand of CAYNWL010000001.1, from coordinate 353,021 downwards.
TTTCTCTCTAAAGTCTACAATAATTTTTGCGGCCACTTGATCGCGTTGAGATAGGCTTCCATGTGAGTTTAATGCCAATGTAGTTATTTTAAATTTTTTTGCGAAATCAAAAAGTGTTTTATAATGTTTCCAGGGAAATTTCCAAGATTTTTCATAATTTATTGAATCCAGAAATTCAAGCTCAGTTAAGTGACCATTTAGGTAAAATTCGATTTTTTGTTGCTGGGATTTATGGACGAACTCTAAACCGAAAGCGAATTTATTGGTTGATTCTTTTAAAAATCTAAGAATTCTTTCTAAATTTTTGGTATTTTGGTCCAGGGTGTGGAGATCTCCCAGGTAAATTATATCTGATTTCTTAATTTTAGAGAAAAGTTGTTCGGAAGTAGAGATTGTAAATTCTCTTGTGGATGCTTTTTTTTGATCTAGCCTATAAGAAACTAATTCCTTCGATGGATGACCTTCGTAAGTACTTGCCCTTTTTTTAAGGTTTTTATAAAGGGATTTTTGGATTTTTAAAATTTCTTCCTTAGAATACTTCATCAAAAATGATCTAATGAATTACTCCCTTATTAAAGGAAGAAATTTTTTGCATAAAAATGTTTGTGATTATTTTTTTTGATTCAAGAAGAAGATAATTAAATGTTTTTTGGATATCTTCAAAGTTTGATAATGCAATTTTTAGATCATCAATTCGTGGCAAACTTAGAGAGGAAATAATCTTGGTAACGGGTACGCCTATTTTAAAACTCAATAGGAATTGGAAGAATTGAAGAATTTCATGATCAGAATAAATTTCTAGTAAAAGACCTTTGGATGTAAAAATTTCCAAAATATTGATGGATTCTTTTAGTTTTAAAGAAGTGTGAGAAAGAGCACCATTAAGATCATCTTTTGATGTACTTACAACTTCAATGTGTATTTCCTTATTTGATGGATAAATGGGGTATAACTTTAGTTTAGAAATGGATTCTTTTATTATTGGATTTGTATATTTTATGTTTTGGTTTGGACCATTTTGTTTAAAAATCCAGCTTAAAACCATTTCAAGGTTTAATTTGAAATTTGTAAGTGTTTCGAGGGTTTTTAATGGATTAGTTTTAACCAGTTCTTCCAAGTGATGTTTAAAGTTCTCGAAATCATTTAAAAGGGCATGGGGGTGAGAATTAATTAATTGATCTTTTTCTAATTCAAATATTTGAAATTTTTTATATGTTTCAAGTGATGAATCAAATTCAGGAAGGAAAAATTTTGGAACCAAAAGTGATCTGATTTTTGATTTTAATTTAGTTGAACTATCCAAAAATAACTGGATAATTTGTTGCCCTAAATCAGTTTGAAAATATTCCCTGAATAAATTAATGGATAAATTAAATTTCTTTGGAATTAAACCGTAATATTGAAAACACGCGAAACCATTTTCATTTATTTTAGCAATATAAGAGGTGGATGGAACAATTTCAATCTTAATATTAGTAACATCGGTTAAATTCACAATAAGGATAAATTGGAACTTATCTTCCGTGGTTACCTTTTTCCCTAATAACTCCAACGTCAAATCATCTTTTAAATTTCCCATTCCTTCATTTGGGTTTATGGATTCAATCTTAAAAAAGTTATCAAATGGGATACAGTATTTGGTAAGATTTTTAAAAAAGTTTGGATGGGTAACTTTTGAGGTATCATTGGAGCTTGAGTGCAATAAAACACCATCTAAAACAGCATCATTTAAAAATTCAAAGTTTAAATCGGTGGACAATTCCTTGTGGTAAAGAGCATTGGAAAATGGGTTCCTATTATTGAGGAAATAATTTAACTCTTTATTAAATAAATTAAAATTATAAATGGATGAAAGGTTGCCCGACCATCTGAAAGAAAAAAAGGATTCCTTTTTTTCCTGTAGTTTTGAAATTACTGCATCCTTATTTGCTCTTTTTCTTAAAACATATAAAAATGAAGTAATTTCCCCCTTTCCTTTAAGTTTTTCAAAACTGAAAAATGCCTCTAATTTAAAGGTATTTAGAATATCCTGGACTCTTTCAGTTTGACTGGAAACAAATAAGTTTTGGTTTGAAAAAACAAAAAGGAAACCGTCCTTATTTAGGATATTTTTTTGAGAATTAATTAGGTTTGCAAGGAAATGATGGGGATTCTTTTTTGGTGTTTTAAAAAAATTTAAAACTATCCTATCATAGAAAATTTCCTTTTTGGCCCCTTCATTTAAGCATAAATTCATTTGTCCAGAATTGACCTCGGAAGTTTTGGCGAATTTTTGTTTAAATGTTTGGCAAATGAAAAGAGTAGGATCTTTTCCAATTTTTACAGAAAGGTTGGAAAGATGGGTTAGAAACAATAATTCTTGGCAAATTTTTAAAAAATTACCTTCTTCTTTTCCTTCACCGACAAAATCTGGAATAATGTAAGATGAATTTAAGGAAGAAAATCCATTTTGGCCCAGCCAAAATGAATTTGTTATGGAGCACAAAAAGTCGCCCGTAAACTTTGTATTTAGATAGGTTGTTCTATTTTGATCTTTTCCATTTAAAATCCATGTTGGAAATTGGGTTATTAGAAGATTTAGGAACTCACCAAATGTTTTATTTGATAAACTATGGGAGAATTCGGGACTTTCATCTATTTCTGGATGGTGGGAGAAAATCTTTAAAAATTCAATTGTGCCAACGTTTTCAATTTCCCTAACAAAATTAACTATAAGATCTTGATGTATTGGATCTGGTCTAAACCATGAATAACTATTAGTTCTCAAGGATTCACAGCTTAATTCCCTGGGTCCGCCTTGTTGAAAAATTTTGGATAAAAAGCCATTGGGGTTTATATAATTATTTTCAGTTGTTTTTATCCCCAGTGCCTTCGATAAAGATGCAATAAATTGGATTCGATATATGTAAGTAATCACTGCCCTATAACAATAAATATTAACAAATGAGTTTATCTCCTCTTTTCGGGGAATAGGTCCTTCAGGAAAAAGTTCTACCCAAAAATCAGAGGTGGAATTAAATTTCAAATTTTTTAACTCTCTCTCCCTAACATAAATATTAAATTCATTGAGAATAAGATTTTTTAAGTTGTTATTTGAATTTTTAAAGGTAGAGAAAAGTTTAAGAGAGTTTTTCCATAAAATTTCTGATCCTAGTTTTAGGGATGCTGCACTTTTAGAAAAAAGAGCATCTCCTTTCCATCCAGGTTGTAAAAGAGCAATTGGAAGTGCCAATTTTGGTTCTGATAATTGAGAATCATTTCTGGATTCCCAACTATTTTTTGAATATATAGGTTCAAGCCAATCATTGGCTTTGAAAGATTGTTCGTTCAACTTTAAGTTCCTAACCGCACAAAAAAATTACACTAGGTAGAGTAAATTTATACTATGATCATAGAAAGAATGTCTTGAAAAAATTACTTCACATTTTATTACAAATATGAGCATAAGTTGATTAAAAAAGGCGGAGAAATTAATGAGTATCAAAATACTCGGTGGGATTGCTAAGGGCACAACTTTATTTTTGCCTGATGAAAAGATAACACGACCTACCTTGGTATTATTAAAACGTCGAATATTCGATGCTATACAAAACTTGGAAGGTAAAGTTTTTGTTGATGCATGCGCTGGCTCTGGCGCTATTGGATTAGAAGCCTGGTCTAGAGGGGCCGACCGAGTTTATTTTATAGAGCCGGATAAAAAAACTCTGGGATGTCTTAATAGAAATATTGAAAAATTTAAGGATCGATTTTCCCAAGATGTTTTAAATAGACAAATGTTGGTCATACCAACTAATTTTGAGGTTTTTTTGACAAAGTTTATAAAAGAATATTCCTCTTGGAATGATGAAATAAAAAATGACTGTATAATTTTTTTTGATCCCCCTTATTCCCATCATGATTTTTACAAGAAGGTTATTCTTGAAGATTTGAAAAAAAATAATTGGTATAAGGGGGACCTGTGGATTGAGTCGGATGAAAAAAAGGGAATTCCCATTTCCTATTGGACTGACAAACCCCTTAAAATTACAAGAAGTTACGCTCAGGGTCATTCCTATATATTAATAGCTAAATTTTAATTTAAATTATAAACTCCGTACCCAAAGAAAGAGAAGAGGTGTCCCTTGAATTATAAAAATGCAATTTATGCAGGTACTTTTGATCCATTTACAATTGGGCATATGGCAATAGTTGAAAAGGCCATAAATATTTTTGAGAAAGTGAGTATTATAGTTGCCCAATCTCCCACTAAAACTCCTCTCTTGTCGGTAAAAGATAGAGTTGAGATGTTGAAAGAAATTTATAAAAAAGAGCCCAAGATAATCATTGCTAGATGGGATGGTCTACTCGTAGATTACGCAGAAAAAAATAATATTGGGACCATAATTAGAGGGCTAAGACCTACCGGAGACTTTGAAAATGAATATCAAATGGCAGTAATGAACAATAAATTAATTCCAAAAATTCAAACTGTTTTTTTCATGACTGGCCCAGAAGTAAATTATGTTTCTTCTAGCTTGGTTAGGGAAATTTATGGCCATGGAGGAGATGTGAGCAAATTTTTGCCCACTCAAGTAATTAAATATTTAAATAAAAGTAAGAGGTCAAAATGATAATAAGTTCCAGAGTAAAAACCATAACCGAAAGTGTCACTTTAAAACTAAATGCTCGGGCCATCGAGTTAGCGGAAAGTGGAAAGAAAGTTTATAATTTAACAGCGGGTCAGCTACCATTTAAACCTTATGCAGGCCTTGTAGAGAAAATTAAGGAAGAAACTGAAAACCTAAAAAGTTATCAATACTCACCTGTGCCTGGATTTCCTGAGGTTAGAAAAAAATTTATCTCTAATATTGAAAAAACAAGAAAAATAAATTTACCAGCTGGATTTGACTGTGTTCTTACAAACGGTGGAAAACAAGCGATTTATAATGCATTGGCTGCCTTGGTTAATCCAGGGGACGAAGTTATCCTGATGGCACCTTACTGGGTATCCTACCCCGAAATGGTCAAATTATTGGATGGAGTTCCAATAATTATTAATTCCACCATTTTTGATAATTTTGAACCATCAATCGAGGATTTAAAACGGGCAATAAGCGAAAGGACTTCTACAATAATTATCAATAGTCCGAGTAATCCATCAGGGATACATTTATCTGAGAAATGGATGAATGATTTTGGTGCTTTATTGCTAGAGTACCCAAATATTAGTGTTATTAGTGACGAAATTTATTTTGATCTTCATTATTATGATCCTGCACCATCATATTTTTATCAAAAATATCCAGACCTTTTAAATAGAACTTTAATTTGTGATGGTATTTCTAAATCACTTGCGTCAACAGGCCTTCGAATTGGTTATATGGTTGGGCCTAAAAAAGTTTGTGACGCAGTTTCAAAATTTCAGGGGCATACCACTTCAGGACCCAATAGTTTAATACAAAGAGCTTTGTCCGAGATTAATTTTCAAGAAATTGAAGGTTATTTAAAACCGATCAACCACCATTTAAGGGAAAATGCGGAAGAGGTTCGGGATGCCTTCAGAAAGGTTGAATTATCACACCTTTGGTACCAATCAGTTTCAGCATTTTATTTTTTAGTAGATTTTTCTAGGGCCCCTTTAATGAAGAAGTACAAGAAGTCCGAGGATGATGATCATGATTATGCTGAGGAAATTTGTAACGACCTTTTGAATAATTGTGGAATAGCAACCGTGCCAAGTACGGATTTTGGCCTTCCAAATGCTGCTAGAATTAGTTTAGTTTTGGAAAAAGATCCTTTTAAAAAAGCAATGGCAGAATTGGTGAATTTTCTTTTGGGTTAAAACGGAAATTCCTTTGCATCTAAATTTAAGACTTCGCAATAGATTGTCATTTTATTTTAGTTTTTAATCTAAAAAAAATTGAATCTTACTTTTTGATTTCTTTTCTTGCTGATTTTTTAAATTTAAAAGCTATAATTTTTTTATCAAGTCATTTTAAGAAGGAGTCTTAAGATTGAAAAAAACTATTGTACTAGACACAAATGTTTTACTTTATGATGCAAATTCAATTTTTAAATTTGGTACCCATGACGTAATGATTCCCTTGATAGTAATAGAGGAATTGGACCGTTTTAAAAAGGATCAAAATGAAAATGGAAGAAATGCTAGGAGATTTTCCAGAATAGTTGACAAACTTAGAAACGAAGGTTCTTTGGCAGACGGTGTATCTTTAGAGAATGGCGGAAGGTTATTCATTAGTATTGACCATAAAATTGAGGAATTTTACAGCGGATATGTAATAGATTTGGGGCTAGATGATAATAGAATCTTAGCAAGTGCTCTTTCTTTAAAGAAAAAAGGTGAGAATGTAATCCTTGTCACTAAAGACATAAACCTTAGATTAAAGGCCGATGTTTTAGGGGTAACAGCTGAAGATTATGGTCAAAAAAATGCCTCTCTTGAGGAGCTGTATTCCGGAGTTAGAAAAATTCAAGTTTCTGCAGCGGAATTAAGAGAATTTGAAAAAGAAAAATTTCTAATTTTAAATGATGACCACATGGAAGGGATTTATCCAAATGAATATGTGGTAATGACAGATATTACCAATGAAAATTATCAGGCCCTCTGCAGGTACTCAAAATCTCAAGGAGGGATGGTACCCCTTATAAAGAAAAGAGAGGGAGTCTGGGGTATTTATCCAAAAAATGTTGAACAAAAATTTGCTTTGGATGCACTATTAAATCCAGAAATAAAATTGGTTACTTTGGTTGGGAAAGCAGGAACTGGAAAAACCATCCTAGCTCTAGCGGCAGGTCTGGAAATGACTATTGGCCAAGAAGGATTTTCAAGACTTTTAGTTTCAAGGCCAGTTCAGCCAATGGGAAAAGAGATCGGGTATCTTCCTGGAGATATTGAGGAAAAACTGGCCCCATGGATGCAACCAATTTTTGATAACATGGATTTTTTATTCGGTAAAAAGAAAGGTGAGATGAGTTCCTCGTATGAAGACTTAATGAATGCAGGACTTTTACATGTTGAACCTTTAACTTATATTAGGGGAAGATCCCTTCCTTTCCAGTATTTAATAGTGGATGAGGCACAAAATTTATCACCTCATGAAGTTAAAACCATCATTACCAGAGCAGGCGAGGGTACTAAAATAGTTTTAACCGGGGACTGTGAGCAAATTGATAGCCCTTACCTGGATTCGGTAAGTAATGGACTGGCTTACTGTGTTGAACGTTTAAAGACTGAAGAAATAATTGCTCATACATCTTTGATAGTGGGAGAAAGGTCTCCTCTATCTGAAATAGCCACCAAATTATTATGATTGAAAAGAAATATAGACGAACTGCGCTTAGATCCCCAATGAAATCTAATTTTCTTTATTGCCTTCAAAATGAGGTAGGAAAATCAAAGACACTAAATATTTCACAAGGTGGATTATTGATGGAAGAAATCCAAGGAGTTAAGGTTGGTGATATTTTTCCTATTATGGTTGAAATGCCAAAAATTCCAATTCTCCCCTTACTAGTTGAAAAAAAAATTTATCAACTTGATCCTCTTAAATTTGAAAGGGGTATTATTCGAACCATGGTTGAAGTGGTAAGAATATATAAGGGTCAAACTTCTTTTAAGGAAGGCGAAGTTGGTCAAATGGGAGGAAAGTTTTTTCAAATTTCCAAAGAAAACGATAAAGAAATAAATGATTATGTTTTATCGTTTAAAAAAAATGTGGTTTATATCCTAAATATTATTGCGGATTTGGGTCAAGGTAAAAGGCAGATGCCTCTTTTAAAGCATGTATCATTTTTGTTGGGATACGAAGTTCAAGATAATATTTCCCTTTTAAGACAAAAGGTTCTTCACGATTATCAAAGTTTAGAAGGTTTTTAAAAGAAAAAGGGCCCGAAGGCCCTTTATTATTTTCCGTGTTTATGGAACCAATCTTTGGATTTTTCAGGATCTGGTTTCATGGAGTCCTCCCCTCTATGCCAGTTTGCTGGGCAAACTTCTCCATGTTTTGCTGAATATTGGAAAGCTTCAACAAGTCTTAAAACTTCTTCAACATTCCTTCCAACGCTGTTGTTGTTTATCGTAGAATGTTGAATAACTCCGTTATCATCGATAATAAACAACCCTCTTAAAGCAATAGAGTTATTTAAAAGTACTCCATAGTTTCGTGAAATATTTTTATTTAGGTCTGCAACAAGAGGATAGTTAATTTTACCAATTCCACCCTCTGTTCTTGGCTGCTTCATCCATGCGAGGTGAGAGAACTTAGAGTCAACTGAAACGCCAATTATTGAACAATTAAGTTCCTTAAATTTGGAATATTGATCGGAAAAAGAGGTAATTTCAGTTGGGCAAACAAAGGTAAAATCAAGGGGATAGAAAAAAAGTACTTTCCATCCTTTTACTTCACTTAGGGTTACCGATCCAAAACCTCCATCTACCACAGCGTCAGCCTTAAAATCTGGTGCCTTTTGGCCTACAAGTTGTAAAGGTGCTACATTTTCCTGGTTCATTTTATTTTCCTTTTTAAATTGATTTACCAAACAAAATTTTTTGACTTAATCTAGTAAAATAAAGGTTTAATTTCAAGTACTCTTTAGTTAAAACTTAATTTAAGATTTGGCCAATTTATTACGAATAACTGACCTGGAGAGATAATAATGAAGGATTTTCCTGTTTCCCAATACATACCAAACCCGATTGTAATTGAACAAACTGCAAGGGGGGAACGTCAATATGATATTTATTCAAGATTACTAATTGATAGGATTATATTTTTGGGTACAGAGGTAAACGATACAGTTGCGAATCTCCTAATAGCCCAAATGCTTTTTCTTGAGCAGTCAGACCCCGAAGCACCAGTACATTTTTATATAAATAGCCCAGGAGGGTCAGTTTATTCAGGATTAGGCATCTATGATATAATGCAACACATTAAGTGCCCTGTTTATACTTATTGCGTGGGTCTAGCAGCATCCATGGGATCCCTTTTACTAACAGCAGGCGAAAAAGGTCACAGACACTGTCTACCTCATTCAAGGATTATGATCCACCAACCACTTGGTGGTGCAAGAGGACAGGCATCCGACATTCAAATTCAGGCGGAGGAAATCCTTGATTTAAAGAAACAGCTTACTAATATTTATGTGAAACATTCCTCCATTTCAGATATGACTTTTGAAAAAATGGATAAGGCAATGGACAGAGATAATTATTTAAATCCCGATAAGGCAATGTCCATGGGTTTAATAGATAATGTAATCCTTCGTAAAAAAGAAGGAAAATAAATGGCTGGGAGGTTTAATACGGCTTCTCTAAATTGTAACTTTTGTGGAAAATCACAAAAGGAAGTTAAAAAACTTATTGCAGGTCCTGGTTGTTACATTTGTGATGAATGTATTGATCTGTGTAATAACATCATTTATGAAGACTCGCTAAAAACCTCTAAAAAGCAATATTCTGACAATGTTCCCAAACCTGATGAAATAAAAAAACATTTGGATTCCTATGTAATTGGGCAAGAAAGGGCCAAAAAAATAATTTCAGTGGCAGTACATAACCACTACAAAAGGGTTTATCATTCAGAAAAAAACCCAAAAAACGATGATATAGAACTTCAAAAATCAAATATACTTTTGGCAGGACCTACAGGTTCGGGGAAAACCCTAATTGCACAATCTTTGGCTAAATTTTTAAATGTCCCTTTCGCAATTGCAGATGCAACTTCCCTAACTGAAGCTGGATATGTAGGTGAAGATGTCGAAAATATTATTTTGAATTTACTTCAGAATTGTGAATTTGATGTTCAAAGAGCTGAAAGGGGGATTATTTATATTGATGAGATTGATAAAATCGCCAGAAAATCTGAAAACCCTTCAATAACCAGGGATGTATCTGGAGAAGGAGTTCAACAAGCTTTACTTAAAATAATTGAAGGAACAATTGCTTCTGTTCCACCTAAAGGGGGAAGAAAACATCCTCAACAAGAATTTATTCAGGTAAACACTAAAAATATTTTGTTTATTGTAGGTGGAGCCTTTGTTGGACTGGATAAGGTCATCGAAAAGCGACTTACCAAAAGGCCAATGGGCTTAATTGGCCATGATAAGGAAAATAAAGAGGAAAAATCAGTTATTGAAAGATTGGGGGGCATTGAGGTTGAGGATTTGGTAAAGTTTGGGATGATCCCTGAATTTATTGGTCGACTGCCAGTAACCGCATTATTAGAAGAGCTCAACGAAGAAGCATTAATAAAAATATTAACTGAGCCTAAAAATGCAATCACAAAACAATATAAAAAATTATTCGATTATGAAAATATCGAATTGGAATTTGAACCTGATGCTTTAGTAGAAGTTTCAAAGACGGCTTTAAAGCGAAAAACAGGTGCTCGCGGTCTTCGAGCTATTTTAGAGCAAACTATGCTTGAAGTAATGTATGAAATTCCCTCCAACAAAAAAATAAATAAGGTTGTCGTTACAAAGGAATCCATTTTGGGAACAGAAGCTCCTAAGATGATTCAAGGTCCTAGGGTAAAAAATGAGGCAGAGGAATCCGAAACGGGAAATATTAAAAAGGCCACTTTAGAGTCTGCATCTTAAGGAAAAAGCTAATTAATACTTACAATTGGCACATATGGTCATGTAGGGAATCAAATAGTTACCTTCTCAAAATAATATTTTCACCTAAAAATTGTCCCTAGTCGGCAATTTTCTCCAAGGGTGATATTTTGACCAAAAAATAAAATTAGGGGAAAATTAAAAATAAACAAATTTTTTTGGATGAAGATAGTACAGGAGGTGCTATGAAGGAAAACCAGAAAAAAGAGTTGAAAAGGTTACCTCTTCTTCCTCTAAGGGATGTAATCATTTTTCCTCATATGGTGGTTCCGTTATTTGTAGGAAGAGAAAAGTCTATATTTGCTTTAGAAGAAGCATCCAAAAAAGAAAATGAGTTATTTCTGGTAACTCAAAAAAACGCTTCAAATTTAAATCCCGAAGAAAAAGATCTTTATTCAATAGGAACTGTAGTAAATATTATTCAAATGCTTCGCCTTCCGGATAATACTTTTAAAGTTTTAATTGAAGGAAAATACAGGGCGAAAATTGAAAATTTTGATTCTTCTACAAAGGGTTATTGGGTAGAAGTTTTAAAAACGCCTGACGAAATAGACGATAATATCAATTTAGAAGCAGTCATGAGGACTGTTAAATCAACTTTCGAACAATACGTAAAATTAAATAAAAGAATACCTCCTGAATTATTGATGAGTATTTCTTCAATAACAGACCCCTCCAGATTGGCCGATATCATCGTTGCCCATCTTTCCATGAAAGTTGCGGAAAAACAGGAAATTCTTGAGGCATTCAACATTGAAAAAAGGCTAACGGCCCTCTTGGAGAAAATGCAGGGTGAAATAGAAATTATAAATGTTGAAAGAAGGATTCGTTCAAGAGTTAAAACTCAAATGGAGAAATCCCAAAAAGAATATTATTTGAATGAGCAAATGAATGCGATTCAGAGAGAGTTGGGACAAAAGGAAGATGGAAAATCCGACATCCAAGAACTTGAGGAAGCTTTGGCCAAGAAAAACATGCCAGAGGAAGCTAGATTAAAAACAGAAAAAGAAATAAAAAAACTAAAATCAATGTCACCAATGTCTGCGGAAGCTACCGTCGTAAGGAACTATATTGATTGGATGCTTTCCCTACCATGGTTTGAATATAGTCAGGATAATAATTCTGTGGAGCATGCCAAACAAATACTTGAGGAAGAACATTTTGGCTTAAATGATGTTAAACAAAGATTGATCGAGTTTTTGGCGGTTAGAAGCCTATTAAAAGAGGGTGAAGGAAAAGGGACCATACTATGCCTTCTGGGCCCTCCAGGCGTGGGAAAAACATCCATAGCCCATAGTTTGGCGGACTCTTTGGGAAGAAAATTCGTAAGAATTTCTTTAGGTGGAGTTCGGGACGAATCTGAAATCCGGGGACACCGAAAAACCTATGTTGGAGCAATGCCAGGGAAAATAATCTCCGTTTTAAAGAAAGCTGGTTCTTCAAATCCTGTAATCCTTTTTGATGAAATAGATAAAATGAGTTCTGATTTTAGAGGGGATCCAGCATCCGCTATGCTTGAGGTTTTAGATCCTGAACAAAACAAAAATTTTGTGGATCACTACCTTGAGGTAGATTATGACCTTTCAAAAGTTATGTTTATAATGACGGCCAATGATATTTCAAGAATTCCCATTCCTCTAAGAGATAGAATGGAAATTATTCAAATTCCAGGTTACACCGCAAATGAGAAACTCCAAATAGCCAAAAACTATCTTCTGGAAAAAGCGGCATTAAATAATGGCCTAAAGGAATATAAATTAGAGGTTCCGGATACTACGCTTGCCGATATTATTAGATATTATTCCAAGGAAGCTGGGGTAAGGGAACTAGAAAGACTATTGCACACCATAGCAAGAAAAATTGCTATGGATGTTGTTGAAAAGAAGCCCGTAGTTGGAGTTAATTTCTTTATTGGCCCAGAAGATTTAAGGTTATATCTGGGCCCCAAAAAATTCGATCCTACTAGTATTGAAAAAACTCCACAAATAGGTCTGGTTAACGGATTGGCCTGGACATCCGTTGGAGGAGAAATCTTAACTATTGAAGTTGTGGCCATGCCAGGAACAGGAAAAACCGTAATTACAGGAAAGCTTGGAGAGGTAATGCAAGAATCTGCTAGGGCCTCTATAAGCTACGTAAGATCAATAAGCGATAAGCTTGGAATTGGCCTGGACTGGTTTGAAAAAAACGATATACACATACATGCTCCAGAAGGAGCGACACCTAAAGATGGACCTTCTGCAGGAATTTCAATGGTTACGGCCTTAACTTCTGCTGTGGCCAATATCCCTGTTCGGCAGGATGTAGCTATGACCGGGGAGGTTACTATTCGGGGAAGAGTCCTTCCAATCGGGGGATTAAAAGAGAAAATGTTGGCGGCAAAACAAGCAGGTATAAAGAAAATCATCATTCCTTTTGGCAATATTAAGGATTTAGATGAGATTCCAATAGATATTAAGGAAGGATTGGAAATTTGCTCCTTTAACCACGTTAATGAGGTCCTAAAGGCAGCTTTAAGCCTTGAGAACCCTCAAACTTTTCTTAATATGGTGAATTTGGAAATTGTTTCAGGTGAGGAAAATAGAAACGTTGCTAACTAATACAGCGCGCCTATCTTAAAAAATTGACAACAAAAGTCTTCTTTATTAATCTCCAAGAAAAATTGCAAATGGGCGATTAGCTCAGCTGGGAGAGCGCCACCCTTACAAGGTGGATGTCGTAGGTTCGATCCCTGCATCGCCCACCATTTTTCAATGAAAATCATTTTAGGATTAATAAGTATTACATTTGCCCTAATAAATCTTTTATTTTGGGGTTTTTTTGTTCTTTTATTTTCAATTTTTAAAATAATTCTTCCTTTTGAAAATGCCCGTGATTTTATAGGAAAAATTTTAATTAAATTCGGCAATGGGTGGATAATTGGCAACAATATAAATATTTTACTAACTCAAAATATAAAATTTAAAGTGAATGGATTGGAAAACCTTAAGATGGATGACTGGTATATAGTAATTGCGAATCACCAGTCTTGGGTAGATATTGTCGTTCTTCAAAAAATCTTCTTGGGAAAAATCCCCTTTCTGAAATTTTTTCTTAAACAGGAATTAATTTGGGTTCCTATTTTAGGGCCTTGTTGGTGGGCATTAGATTTTCCCTTTATGAAAAGGTACACCAGGGAATTTTTAGAAAAAAATCCTCACTTAAGAGGGAAAGATCTTGAAACGACTAAAATTGCATGCGAAAAATTTAAAAAAATGCCAATATCCATTATGAATTTTGTAGAGGGAACTCGTTTTACTAAAAAAAAACATGCACAAAAAAAATCTCCTTTCAATCATCTTTTAGGACCTAAAGCTGGGGGTGTAGGCTTTATATTTAGCGCAATGGGGGATTACATTAATAAAATTATTAATGTCACTATATATTATCCAAATGGGCGGAAAACCATGATGGATTTATTTTTTGGACGTATTAAAGAGGTTAGAGTTTGTGTTGAAGTTTTGGATATCCCAACTGATATTAAAGGTGATTTTGAAGGAGATCCGAAAATAAGAGAAAAAGTTCAGTCTTTCCTGAATGGAATTTGGAAGGAAAAAGATATTTTAATTCAGGATTTAACCCTTCTCCAGGTCCCCGGTAATAGATTTTGAAAGATTGTCCACTATTTCGTTTAATTTTTTAGTTTGGGATTTTAGACTCTGACTTATTTCATTTCCTTTAATTGCATTTGAGGTTCCAGATTTAACAGCATTTTTAATTAGGGATAATCCTTCTTTTACGGGAGTTATTTGTTCATAATGTTTATTTATGGAACTATTTATATTCTCCACTACTAATCTTATTTCAATTATATTTTCTACAATTTCATTGACAATTATTTTACTATTTGAAGCGGCTTTTAATCCTTTTTGGGTTTTGGTCCATTCTTCTGTAATTAATTTAGAAATTTCTAGCGTTGAAGTAGCGGTTTTATCGGCTAATTCTCTAATTGATTCAGCAACAATTGCGAAACCTTTTCCATGCTCTCCCGCTCGAGCTGCTTCTACAGAAGCATTTAGGGCGAGCAAATTTGTTTGAAAAGAAATCTCGCCAATAATTTTATTAATTTCTTCAATTTTTCTTGAGGCATCGGCAATTTCCTTTATGGAAGATAAGAGTTTTTCAGTTTCAATTTTTACGGAATTGGCAAGGGCATTTCCTTGATTAGATATTAAATCTGCTTTTTCTGTTTGATTTTTAATTTCACTAAATGTTTTAAAAAAACTCTCAATAGATATAACTATATTTTCAATCCATGAAGACATTTCCATCGAAGATTCTGCCCACTGTGTTGAGGAATTATTTATATCAAGGGAGGAATTTCCAATAATTTTTGAAGTTCCATTTAATTCTGTAAGGCTTGTTTTTAGGGGTTTAATACCTCTTGAAATAATTAAAAAACCTAAAGAAGAAATGATTATGAGAAGAAAAATACTAACCATTACCAATTTTTGTTTAAATTTTGAAAATGGCGCCAATATAATGGAATTGGGAATTCTACCCACTAAATGAACCATGTTACCTCTGAATTTTGAGAAGGTTGAAGTTTTTACAAATAAATTGTCATCTTTATCCCAAAAATAGGATTCTTTTTTTGTTAAAAAATCCCTTTTAATTTCTTTAAAATAATCTTTAAATGGAATACCATCTAAATTTCTACTCATCATTTGGAAATTTTCATCCAAAAAATAAAATTCTATATTTGAATCTGATTTTTTTGGATCTAGAATTCTCTTGATGGTATTTTTTAATGGGATTAAGATGATCCCTAAAGCTATAAAATTATTTTGGTCATCAAAAATAGGGCAAAATAGATTAACCTCCTCATTATTTTCACCAGATCTAAGTGCTAAATTGTTTCCCCTTAACGGTTTAATAATTTTTTCCCAATAGTCAAATAACCTAGAAACATTTTCTGAAAAATTTTGATTAAATAATATTTCGGATTTTTTGTTATTTTCGTTAAAATAAAGAGAAATAGGTATCTTTCTATCCTTAGATACAATATCTATTTTTTTTATGGTCAGTTCGGGGCCCATATTTAAAATTTCAACAAAATTCCCTAGATTTTTTGTCATTAAATCAACAGTTTTTTTGCTTTCTTCGGAAATATCTTTATATGGAAAATGGCCAAAAAAATCTTGGGCCCTCCTAGATTTTTGAAAGAAAGTTCCCAAGTAAAAGTAACCGTTAAAATCTGAGATGAGGGGTTTAAGTTCCAAACGGACAGAATTTAAATAACTTTCTAAAATGAACGGATCCTTTTTAGGGTCAAATCCTTGGTTAATATAAATAACCATAATAAGAGTAAAAACCAAAAGAGTAATATTTGTAAAAATTATTAAACTAGTTTTTAAATTAATATTTTTAAACATAAGAGTGTCCTCTTATATCTAAATTCGGTAAAAAATGAGGAATGATTGAATTTTAAAAACCTAAAGCGATTTGCTCGGTCTTTTTAATGCTTCTATTCTTTTTTCAATAGGGGGATGGGAGGAAAAAAGTTCTAGCATAACTCTTTTGGATGATATCTGGAAAGCAGCAAACTCAGGTTTTCCATCTTTAAGCTGATTGTAATTTCTTTGGAGGGCTTCTAAGGCCTTAATCATTTTTTCTTTTCCGCAAAGTTTAGCTGAACCTGCATCGGCCCTATATTCCCTATACCTTGAAAAGCCCATTAAGATTGGAGCCGCCAAAATTCCAAAAAGGATTTGAAAAAAGGAATAAACCAAATGGCCGGCAAAGAAACCAAGGCCTCTTCCTCTATTGTCATCTCCCCTCATCATATTATCGATGATCATTGTTGCTATGTGGGCAAAGAACATCACAAAGGCGTTTATTATTCCCTGGAGGAGTGCCATGGTGATCATATCTCCATTTGCTATATGTGAAATTTCGTGACCTAAGACTCCTTCTGCTTCCTCGGAATCCATCCTAGTTAAAAGACCTGTTGATACCGCTACCAGACTACTTTCTTTTGAATGTCCTGTAGCAAAGGCATTTATTTCGCCAGATTCATAAATCCCTACCTCAGGCATTTTTTTAAGACCTGCTTTCCTTGCAATTGCATAAACCTTTTGAACAAGTTGTCCCTGAGCACCTGTGGGGGAGAGTATTTCTATGTTATATACTCTTTTGGCCATCCATCTTGAGAGTCTTAGGGAAATTAGGGATCCAACCATACCCCAGACCAAGCAGATAACCATCAAAGAAGTGTAGTTAATTCCCGCCTGACCAATTGCTGGTCCAAGTCCGAAAACGTTCATTACCACACTGATAATGAAGGATCCTGCAATCATGACCATTATATTTACCGCAATAAAAAGCATAATTCTTTTAAACATTGGAATCCTCCAAAAGTTAATATCTGCTTAATTTTGATATAAATTAGGCCCTTGTCAAGGGCGCTTCTCTAAGTTTAGAAGGTGGCTTTTCTCATTTAAACCCCAAGCAAAGCCACCCAAGGATCCATCTGCGGATATTACTCTGTGGCAGGGAATGATTAAAGGGATTTTATTTTTAGAATTAGCATTTCCAACTGCTCGAAATGCTTTAGGATTTCCTATTTTCTCTGCCAGAATTTTATAAGAAATAACCGATCCATAGGGAATTTTGAGAAGTTCTGACCAAACCTTTTTTTGGAATTCAGTTCCCTCAATTTTTAAATCCAAATCAAATTTCTTCCTTTTTCCCTTAAAATATTCATCTAGTTGTAAAATGCATGACTTTGCCAAGTTATTGGAATTTGTGCTTTTGGCTAATTTTTTTACCAATTCAATGGAGAGAAGGTATTTATCGGTGGCCACAATTTTTATAATACCTATTGGGGAATTATAAAAATCGATGTAAGTTTTTAACATGATAAAGCCTTTTTGTGTAATAGATTGTGCAATTAATGATCCTTGCATTGATAGTTTTAACCGTTTGGTGGAAAGATTTCAACATCCCTTTTTTTATTATCGTCCACCCTACCAGGGAATGGACAGGTTAAAAAAATATCCAGAAGCCAAAGCTTATATTATTTTTGGAAGTGCTTCCTCTGTTAATGATCGTTTTGAGTGGCAACAGAAATTGGCAGAATTTATTCATTCAAAATTAGTTAAGGGAATTCCTGTTATGGGAATTTGCTTTGGACATCAATTGATGGCGGATTTTTATGGAGGTTCTGTTGCATATTGTGATCCTAATAAGGATCCCAAAGAAGAAAAAAATACATATTTTGGTAACAGAGAAATTGAAATACTAAGGGATGGTTTTATTTTTAAAAAGGGTGAAAAATTTAAAGTGTTTAAAATTCATTCAGAAGAAGTAAAAACTATTAGCGATAACCTTATCCATATAGGATCTTCTTCAGAATGCCTTCACGAAGTTTTAATTCATAAAAATTATCCCTATTTTGGCCTTCAGGGGCATCCAGAAGTCTATGGAAATTTCGTTGATACAGAGTTGTCCAAAATTTTATCTTCGAATGAAATTAAAGAGACTATTTCCCAGGGTGAACTTCTAATAGATAAATTTTTAAATTACTCCCTATTGCCTAGCTAATTTTTCTAAAAATTTTACCCTTTCTAATGCTGGTGGATGGGAATAATGGTAAGAACTATAAAGCAAATCAGGTGTTAAGGTGCTAGCGTTATCTTTATAAAGTTTAACCAATGCTGAAATAAGTTTTGAAGCAGATGCATTTTCAGCAGCAAATTCATCTGCTTCAAATTCATTTTTCCTAGAAAACCATGAATTAATTGGTGTTAGAAAAAATGTGTAAATTCCCGAGATCAAACTGAAAAGTAAGAGGGCCATATAATTGGATGGAATTCTTGCTCCATGTCCCAAATAAAAAGGTACCCATCCATATACATTTTTAAGTATGAAAAAACCTAAAAGGCTAAAAGATATTGATTTAATTATGGATTTTAAAATATGTTTCCTTTTATAATGTCCCAATTCATGTGCCAAAACGCTTTCCACCTCACTTGGCTCTAGAGTTTTTATAAGAGTATCGAAGAAAACAATTCTTTTATTTTTTCCAAAACCCGTAAAATAGGCATTCCCGTGGGAGCTCCTCATGGAAGCATTCATGACAAAAAGTCCTTTGCTTTTAAATCCGGTTCTTTTTAAAAGGTCTAAAACTTTATTTTTAACCTCACCATCTTCCAAGTTTGAAAACTTATTAAAAATGGGAGCAATAATTACCGGATAGGCCCAAACCATAAGAAGTTGAAAAGCTGTCAGAAGGGCCCAGGCAATAAGCCACCAATTTTCACTAAACCTTTCCATGACCCACAATATTGAAATAATTAGAGGAGTACCAATTAGAATACTCAGTAATAATGCTTTAATAGTATCTAGGATGAAAATTTTGGGAGTAGTTTTGTTAAATCCAAATTTTTCCTCCAGAACAAAGGTGGTATAAAGTGATTGTGGTAGATGGAGAAAGTAGGAAATAAAACCAAAAGAAAAAATAAAGAAAACCCCCATCCAAATTGATGAAACTCCCAGTGATCTAACCCACACATCTAGCTGGTTTAGGCCACCTCCAAGAGTCCATCCCAAAAGTATTAGAAAATTTACAAAATTAAATATTTGTCCTGCGTTTATTTTGGCTACCGTATAATCGGCCGCCTTTTGGTGTTCTTCTAAGGTAACCCTTTCAGAAAATTTTTCTGGAACCTTATTTCTATTATTAATTACATTTTTTTTATTTCTATATTCAAGAAAGGATTCAATAATTTCCTTTAACATCAGAAAAGAGATAAAGAAAATAGTGACGTATTTGTAATTTTGCATTTAAAGTCTCCGTTTCTATGAAGATAAATCAAATTTATACAGTTAGTCACCTTAGAAACTTCTCCTATATTTTGGAGGGAAAAGATAAAATTTACTGCATTGACCCATATGACTCGAAACAAATAATTGATTTTTTAGGAAATAAAAACCTTTTTGCAATAATTAATACTCATGAACATGAAGATCATACAAGGGGTAATCCAGATCTCGTAAAATATTACAACTGTGAGGTTTGGGCCCATAAAAGTACCAAAGATAAAATTTCCAATGTGAAAAGATACTTGATTGACGGGGAGGAAATCCCCTTAGGTAATAATTGGTCAATGGAGGTGATGGATTCTCCTGGACATACCCTTACTAATTTATGCCTATTAATAAAAGAAAATCAAAGACCATTTGCGGTTTTTTCGGGAGATACTCTTTTTAATGCTGGAGTTGGAAATTGTTTAAAGGGAGGGGATCCAAAATTATTATTTTTAACCATATGTAAAATATTTAGGGACCTTCCAGATGAAGTAAAATTATATCCAGGTCATGAATATATGGAGAAGAATCTAAGTTTTTCCTTAGATGTTGAGCTTCCAAATATAAAGTCTAGGGATTTACTTAAAAGGGTCTCTGGATTAAAAATGGAAAGTGATTTTTTTGCAACTAATATGGGGACGGAAAAAGATATAAATCCATTTTTACGGCTCCAAAATCCGGAAATAAGAAAAAAATTAAACATGCAAAATAACACTGAAGAAGAAATTTTTATAACTTTAAGAAAACTTAGAGATAAATGGTGAGGATATTATGTCAAAATTGAAAGTTGGAAGTGCAGCGCCTTCCTTTAGTTTATTGAACCAGGAAGGAAAAAAAATATCCCTTAAAGATTTTAAAGGGAAAAAAAATGTGGTGCTATACTTTTATCCCAAAGCATTAACACCAGGATGCACAGTTCAGGCCTGCGGAGTGAGGGATTCAAAGATTGAATTTACAAACCTGAACACGTTAGTTTTAGGGGTTAGTCCGGATCCAATTTCAAAATTGAAAAAGTTTGAAACGGAAAAGAAATTAAATTTCGATCTTTTGTCTGATGAGGATAGGGAAGTTGCAAAAAAGTATGGGGTTTGGGGAAAAAAGAAATTTATGGGAAGAGAGTATATGGGGATTCTCAGGACAACCTTTCTAATAGGAAAAGATGGAAAGATTAAACATATCATGGACGATGTGAAAACAAAAACCCACCACGAGGATGTTTTAGAAATTATCAAGGACCTTTTTCAAAAATGAAAAAGTGATAGTCATCTTCCCTTTAAAATGATCTTTAGTGAAAATGCTTTTCTTAATTTTCATTTCCTTGGCTTTTGCAAACGAACAATCACTAGAAATTGTTAGTTATAATGTTGAAAATTTGTTTAATGCAAAACATGATGCCAATAATTTTGACTTCGAATTTCTGCCCAAAGGTCATCCTTTTAAAATGAAGGGTTGTAAAAAATATAAACCGTCAAAAAGAAGCTCATGTAAAAAATTAGACTGGAATGAAAGTAAAGTCTTATTGAAAATTTCACAGATTAAAAAGGCCATAGGTTTTCCGGATATCCTGGCTTTGGTAGAAATAGAAAATGAATCAGTGGCCAAATCTCTTGGCTATTCAAATTATATTTTATCCGAAAAACATGATGTTAGAGGAATTAGAACATCAATATTTTTTAAAAAAGGGAAAATTTTAAGAAAAAGAGAAATTCCTGTTAAAAATTCAAGATCAATTTTGGAGGTTACTATAGATTTTAAGGACTTTGGGGCAATAACCTTTTTTGTTAATCATTGGCCATCCCAAAATCATAAGGATGGAAAAAGGGAAGAAGCGGCATCTTTACTCCTAAACAGAATAAAAAAAATCTCTGGAGAAAAAATAATAGTTATGGGTGATTTTAATTTGGATTCTCGATTTGAAAACAATAGTTTTTTTGATAGCGAAATTTTATTAGACCTTTCAGCGGGAAAACCGACTTATTTTTTTATTCCTGAACGGAAATGGTATATCTTTGATAGAATTTTAATTTCAGAGAATTTAAAAAATAGTTTTAAGAACTACAGGGTCATAAAAAATAGATTAATTGGTGAAAAATTTATCCTAAAAGGAAAAGAGGTGCTAATACCAAAACCATATAATTTTGAAACGAGGAATCCGAAATTTGCGGGGTTTTCTGATCATTTCCCAGTAAAATTATCACTGATAAATCGAAAGAAACTTAAGTCCGGTCAAATCCGCTAATATTGATTCAATTTTTTGTGCATCTGAGGGGGAAATTATCTTTAAGCTTCGGGTTTTATGTAGATGAATTCCCAGGTGGTTTCCTCTATTTTCTCTTTCCCAGGATAAGGGATATGCTCTTTTTGGCGTATTTAACTGTACTATTTCGGGATTAATAATTTTTAAGATTTTTGCATAGGATTCAATTTCCTCAGAGTTCATGGCCATGAACATGGTTTGAACTTCAATGGATCCTTTATATTGTTTTTTGAAATTGAGAATTCCCTTAATAACCCCATCAAAAGTAACACCATCATCGGGTCGGTTTATAAGTTGGAAAATTTCTTCGGTACCTGCATCTAGTTTTAAGATTACCTTATCCAACAGCCCAAGGTTTTTAACCACTTTCGGATTATTTAGAAGGGTTGAGTTGGTTAAAATATATTGGGGAATATCAGGGGCCAATTTTCTTATCCCTAAAATAATTTCACCTAGATTTTCTGCTAAAGCTGGTTCTCCACTTCCAGAGTAAGTAATAACATCTATTTTTGGATTTTTTTCCATTGCCTCCTGGAAATCATCCAATACTCTTTGGGTTGGTACATAAATCTTAACTTCTGAGGTAACTTTTTGAATATTTCCTAACTGGCAGTATATGCAATTAAAAGAACAAGTAGATATTTCAAAAATTGGGTCAATTCCAAGGGAAGAGCCGAATCTCCAAGATGGCACTGGGCCATAAACAGTTTTGGTGTTGGGAAAAATATCATCTGCTTTCATAGGTCAACTATTTTCTCTTCTGTTAGGATTTCTAGGGCAGCCTTTTCTTTAAGTCCTATTAAAAGGCATTTCATCTCATCTTTTAAACCAATGTCCCCTTTTATATCAATTAGTCTATATGGGTCCCCTTCTTTAAAATCAGTAGTGGAGTAAAATCCTATGCCTTCTGCCGCCTCTAATTGAAAATACAAGAAAGATGAATGTTCTTTAGGTACTTTTACTATTAAATGAAATAGCTCAATTTTTGGGGCCATGACTATAATTCCATGTTGCTGATTAAATTGACTTAAATGTTAGTTCCTTTAAAATATAAAATGTAGCTAACAGGTAGTATTTATATAGGTTATAAGGAATTAGAGTGGAAGCTAAATTATCAAAATCACAAAATAACGCTAAGCAATATAAACTTTTCCTAATTATATTAATAACATTTTGTTTGTTTAGTTGTTCCCATGAAGTGGTATCTGAGCAGGAAATGGTAACTAAAAAAGAATATGATGAATTAAAGAAAAAATATGATGATCTTTTGGCAGATAAAAATGCCTCAGTAACTTCAGAAATAACGGTTGATTTAAAGGATGAGAATCCAAAAATTCCAACTGAAATTTCACAGGATCCCCTAGAACAGATTGCAGATTTAGAGGTGGCCCAGGCTTTTATTTCAGAAGGTGAATTTGGAAAAGCATTAGATACCTTAAAGAAACAAGAAAATTCAGAAATAAAGCAAATTAAAGTTCGGGTTAAATATCTTCAGGGTGAAATATTTTTTGCTCAAAAAGAATGGGACCTGGCCATGCAAAAATACGATGAGATTATTACTGGCTATGGGTTTTCCTCCATGGCCATAAATGCAATTGAAAAAAAAGATGCTTGCATAAAGAATTTAAATAAACCTTTTACGCAGGAGCCTTACCACACTATCTTTAAGAATTTTACTCAATCTTAGAGATTGTGTTGTTCCCCATGGAAGGGGAGGGGATTGATGAAGAAAATTTTATTTGTAATTTTCCTTTTTATTTCTACAAAAACATTTTCCCAAGAAACGGTTGAGCTTGATTTAGCAGAACCATCAGATGTTAATACACTCTTGGAATCAGAAACAACTCCACCTGAGGCCGTGGAGGCACCAGATGTTGAAAGCACCTCTCCAGAAATTTCCACTCCTGAAAGTGTTTCGCCAGAGGTTTCTGCCACTCCTGAAAGTGTTACGCCAGAGGTTTCTGCCACTCCCGAAGAAAAACCGACTTTAGAGGAAGCTGCTGAGGAAATTAATCCCCAGGCACCTGCGCCAAGTGATGATTTAGAAAGTATTGCTGAAGATACAAGTGGAATTGTACCGGATATGGCAACAAGTACAGTTGCTAAGGAAAAAACCTCGGAAGAAAAAAAACCCATTTTATTTGATTTAGGAAATGAGGAGAAAAAACTTCTAGAGTTATCTAAATTTGTCCAAACAAAAATAACTAGTAAAGAATGGAATGAAATTGCCAAGCAAACAAAAAATGAAAAGTATGTAGTCCAAGAAGGAGAATGGTTATGGCAAATTTCAAAAAAACTTTTTGGGACAGGATTTTATTATTCAAAGATTTGGGCGATGAATCCCTATATTAAAAATCCCCATGAAATAAAACCGGGAATGGTATTGGTTTTTGATACTGGGGATGAGGATACTCTTCCTGAAGTAAAAATTGGAACATTTGAAGAAACTAAAAGTAAAGATGGAAAAAAAAGTTTTCAGGGTGGAATGGAGGATTTTGGTGAAGATGTAGAACCAAAATGGCTTAAAGAAAGGAAGGCACTCATTGAACAAGGATTGTATTTTCAATTTGCTTCCGATGAAAATTATGATGATTTGGCCCAATTAGGAAAAGTTTCATTAATTAAAGAATGGGAAAAATACGACCCCCCTATAGCAGAAATCGTTATTAAAGAACCAGGGGAGCAATATGATAGAGTTGGATTTGATAAGAATTCCAAAATTGTTTTCAATTATAAAGAAGGTTTTTTCCTTAACTCTTTTATTACAACAAATATAGTTGAAGATTTGGGTAAGATAACTGCATTGCCTAAAGCAAGAGAATTAATTCACAAATTTGATGAAATTTTTGTTGAATTTGAAGAATCCGTAAAACCTAAACCAGGTGATAAATTCTCAGTCTATCAGGCGGAAGGGAAAATTTCTCATAAAGTCTCTGACCGACAAGGGTTTAGATATACAATAACTGCCCAAATTGAAATTGTTTCAAAAATTGGGAACCTTTGGAAGTGTAAAGTGTTGGAAGTTACCGATTTGGTTAAAAGAGGAGATAGGTTAACAATCTTTACTCCAAAAATTGAAAAAATTGCACAAACATTTACAAATAGAAAAATCGAAGCGGCGATCATTGGATCTTATATTGATTCGGTTGGAACCCTATCCTTTGGAAGTGTTGTATATCTAGATAGAGGTAGGGCGGATGGAGTAGAATTAGGAAATGTTTTTGAAACATTTTCCTTTATTGATGAGGGAAGTGGAAAGAAAATTTCTTCAGAACCATCATATAAAACTGGCGAATTGACCGTTATAACTCTGACCGAAAACTTTAGTACCGCCTTGGTTACCATGAGCAGTAATGAGCTTGAATTAGGAACTATAGGGTATTCCAAAACACTTGAGGCAGTATCTCAGGCCAAAAAAGGTGAAAAGAAAATTAGTGGTGAGTTAAAGGATGAGGAATTAGAAAATTTAGATATTGAAATGAATCTCGATGATGTTAGCGAAGACTTATTAGATGATGCTGATAGCATAAAACTAACTGATGATGAGCTAGAGGAATTAGAAGGAAAAGAACGAGAAAAATCGATTATTAAAGAACATGAAAAGGATCTTAAAGATTTAGAAAAGCTAGAAAATCAAATCCTTGACGCTGAAGCTAAGGTCTATGAAGAAAGAAAGGATCAAGATAAATATTTAGAAGATTTTAACCTTCAAGATTATGAAGTATCTAAGGCCCCAAAGGAGCCTACTCTTGATAATTTAGATGAAATTGAAAAAGAAATAGGGGTCAAATATATTGATCAAGACCTTGAAATTAAAGAAAATCCATATGGCCTTACCGAGTTTGACCTTGAAGAAATAGATAGATTATTGAATACTGAGGTCAAATAAAAAGCTTGTTGCACTAAGCTGTAATAAATTTTAGGAAATTAAAATGGCCAAAAAATCTTTAGTAAAATCTAAGGAGAAAGCACCTTCATCCTTTGATTTGGTGGTAGTTGAGTCACCATCGAAAGCCAAAACGATAAAAAAATTTTTAGGTAAAGGATTTCAAGTAGTTGCCTCATATGGGCATATTAAGGATTTACCAAAATCCAAATTAGGTATTGATGTTAAGAATAATTTCAAAATGGATTTGGTAACAATATCTGGAAAAGATGCAAAAATTGAAAAAATTCAGGAAGCTGCAAAAGGAGCAAATAATATCTATCTTGCACCAGATCCTGATAGGGAGGGCGAGGCAATTGCATTCCATGTAAAAGAAGTATTACCCGGCAAAAAAAATATATATAGAGTGGTTTTTAATGCAGTAACCAAAAACGCTGTTCAAAACGCCATCGCCCATCCTACATCACTCAACAAAAACATGTATGATTCCCAAAAAACTAGAAGGATTTTGGATAGACTAGTTGGATATAAAATATCTCCGCTTCTTTGGGATAAAATACAAAGAGGTATATCCGCAGGTAGGGTTCAATCAGTTGCTCTTAGAATAATTGTTGAAAGAGAAGAGGAAATAAAGGCGTTCAAACCGGAAAAATGGTTTTCAATTTCCGGAGAATTTAAAAAAAATAAAATTCCATTTCTTTTTAATTATTATGGGGAATCGCCAGATAAAAAAAATGACTTAAATGAAGAAGAACAAGTAAAGAAAATCCTTAAAGACGTTAAAAATAAGCCCTATAGGGTCATAGAGGTTAAGAAAAAGGAAAGAAGGCAAAATCCAACAGCTCCCTTTACCACCTCAAAACTTCAACAGGAAGCCTCATCAAAATTGGGGTTTTCTGCCAAAAAAACTATGATGGTCGCCCAAAAACTATATGAAGGTATAGAAATTTCAGGCTCAGGCTTTCAGGGTTTAATAACTTATATGAGAACTGATTCCACTAGAACCGAACCAGAGGCGTTGGATCAACTTAGAAAATTTATTCAAAAAAAATATGGAAAAGAATATTTATCTTCAGAGGTCATTCTCCATAAAAAAAAGGGGAAGGGAAAAATTCAGGATGCGCATGAGGCAATTCGACCAACTTATTTAGAATTTCCTCCAGATTTGGTTAAAAAGGATCTTGATTCCGATCAGTTCAAACTTTACGAGTTGATTTGGAATAGGTTTATTTCTTCACAAATGTCACCCGCGATTATTGACCAAACTTCAGTTTTATTCGAGTGTAACAATCATTATTTTAAATCCAATGGATCTATAATTAAGTTTCCTGGTTTTAGAACAGTTTATTTGGAATCAGTGACCGAAAAATCAGGTAAAAAAGAGGAAGAAGAAGATTCAACCCAACAATCTATTTTACCTGAATTAGAAGAAAAGGAACTATTGACTCCGTCCAAGCCTGCCGAATCCCTTGAACATTGGACAAGTCCACCCCCAAGGTTTAATGAGGCATCATTAGTAAAAGCATTGGAAGAATTTGGAATTGGAAGGCCATCCACCTATGCCTCCATAATTTCAAATATACAGGACAGAGGCTATGTCCAAAAAATTGAAAATCGTTTTATTCCAACAGAATTGGGAGCAGTTGTTTGCAAAATGCTTATAGAAAGTTTCCCAGATGTTATGGATATTCAATTTACCGCCAAAATAGAAGATCTTTTGGATTCAATTGAGGATGGTGAAGAATCATTAAAAAAAGTACTGGGGGATTTTTGGAAGAAATTTGAAATAACCTTGGAAGAGGCCAAGGAGCAGATGAAAAATCTCAAGAAAACTTTGATTCCCACTGGAATAAAATGCCTAAAATGCAAAAAAGGTAGTTATTTTATTAAATGGGGAAAAAATGGGCAATTCTTGGCATGTAGCAATTATCCCGATTGTACTTCCTCAGAGGATTTCAAAAGGAATGCGGAAGGCGTTATAACCATTGTACCAAAGGAATATTCAAAGGACCCATGTCCAACATGTGGTCAAAGGATGGTAGTAAAAACTGGAAAATTTGGGAGATTTTTGGCCTGTGAAGATTTTCCAAAATGCAATACCACTTTACCCTACACCATAGAGGTTAAATGTCCTGAATGTAAAACTGGAAAATTTGCAGAGAAAAAAAGTAGGTTTGGAAAAATTTTCTATGGATGTACCAATTATCCTAACTGTACGAATGCACTTTGGGATCTACCAAAAAAACATGATTGCCCATCTTGTGGTTATCCCTTAATGTGTGAAAAAGAAAACAAAAGGGATGGAAAACATCTTTATTGTCCAAAATGTAAACATAAAATATCTTTGGAAAACGAGTCGGAAAGCCATCCCTAAAATCACTTGCTTTGGGACTTGGTTGTCTGTATAAAAGTGGCCAAGCGGGATTAGCTCAGTTGGATAGAGTAGCTGGCTTCGAACCAGTTGGTCGGGAGTTCGAGTCTCTCATCCCGCGCCATTTTCAAAATACCCTAATATTGAGGTTTTTTAAATGAAAGTTTATTTGGTCAGACATGGTGAGGCCAACTCATTTGGAGAAAGGAAATTAAGTCCAAAGGGTATTTTGGAAGTAAACTCAATAGCTCAAAAATTACTATCAAAAAAAATTGAAATAGATTTTGTTTTTCATAGTGGCAAAGAAAGGGCAAAAGAAACCTGTGAAATATTAATAAAAAATCTTTTTGAAGAAATGATAATTAATGTTTCAAAAGATTTAGAACCCAATTCTGATATTAAAATATGGGGCGATATTTTAAATGCGGAGGATAAAAATTTTTTAATTGTTGGCCACTTGCCCTTTTTATCTGATTTAACTTACTATTTAACTGGAAGTTTTTTTGAATTCCAAACCGCTGAAGTAGTCTGCTTGGAAAAAAACTCTACCAACAAATGGGTATTTTGTTGGAAGTTAACCCCATAAAAAAAGGAGATTCTATGAGGAAAATATTTTTTGCAATGATTTTATCGTTTTCGGTTATTAGCTTTGCTTCCATGAAGGAAATCCCAATGAAAAAGGAAAGTGGGACAATTACATGGAATGGGAAAAAGGTAACCGGTGAGCATCAAGGAAATATCCAAATTTCTAATGGTTTATTAAAATTCGAATCAGGCGAATTATCTGGTGGTAATATCGAAGTAGATATGAGCTCTATTACCTGTGAGGATATAAAAGATGCGGAGTATAATAAAAAATTAGTTAATCACCTTAAATCTGAAGATTTCTTTTCAACTGAAAAATTCCCAAAGGCCACTTTTGAAATTACAAGTGTAATGCCTGCAAAAGGGGCAACATATGACGTAAAGGGTAATTTGACCATTAAAGGAATAACCAAACCTCTTCAATTTAAGTTAGATAGGATGGAAGAAAAAGATAAATGGAATTTTAAAGGAAAAATAGTCTTCGATCGGACTGACTATGATGTTAAATTTAAATCCAAAAAGTTTTTCCAATCTCTTGGAGATAAAATGATCTACGATGATGTAACTCTAATGGTTAATGTTTATCTGCCAAAGGATGCCCTAAAAAATTGATTTTTATCAGCTCTCCTGATAAATTTTAAACCAGTTTAACTTTTGAAAAAGGAAAATTATGGATATAGCTTTATTTAAGATGAGCGGTATAGATTTTTTATTTAGATGGATGCATTACCTTGGTGGTGTGTGTTGGATTGGGATGCTTTGGTATTTCAATTTTGTTCAGGGAGCTTGGTTTAAAGAAACAGAACCAGATACAAAGAAAAAAGCTACCCAACAATTAGTTCCTAGAGCGCTATGGTGGTTTAGATGGGGTGCAATGTTAACCTTTTTAACAGGTTTGGTTCTTTTGGTGAGTAAAGCACACATGAGTGGCGGAATGTCCGTCTTTAATTCCTCCTGGGGTGTAACAATTATGACTGGTGCTCTGCTTGGAACCATTATGTTTTCCAACGTTTGGTTTGTGATTTGGCCGGCCCAAAAAATTATTATAGCTTCTGCAAAAGGTGAGGATGTAAAAGGCGCTGACCCTGCTGCAGCAGCTGCAAGGGCAACACTTGCTTCTAGAACTAATACTATGTTTTCAATCCCTTTACTTTTTATGATGGGGGCAGCAAGCCACCTTCCTATTGCAATTGCTGATGAAACCTCTGTAACAAAGGCTATGATAGCTACTGGTCTGGTGGCATTAGTTTTAGAAATAAATGCTCTAAAAGGGAAGTTAGGTCCAATGACTACTATTGCAGGAGTAATCCATAGTGGTGTTTGGCTAACTGTCATTTTATATGGAGCAATTGAAATTTTTTGTTAAGGAAAAATTATGATTTCCAAATTGGGCCATTTTTTTGGGTGGCCCTTTTTAATTTTGTTTATAGGATGTACTCAAAAAGCACCCTCAAATAGATCTCCTGAAGAGGAAAGACTCTATTTACAAGGTAAAAAGGTCTATATGACGGTTTGTGTGACTTGTCATAATCCTGATTCAAAATTGGATGGATCCATAGGGCCATCTAATTACGGATCCTCTCGAGAACTGCTTCAAGCTAAAATTTTAAAGGGTGAGTACCCTCCTGGGTACAAGCCAAAGAGGGATACACAATTAATGCCACAATTTGAAGAGCATGCAAAAGATATTGAAGCATTGCATGTCTTTTTAAATAATTAAATAGTCTAAAATAATTTAAAAAATTCCATGGAAAATTTGTGAGGAATTTCTTCATTATTCTTTTTTTTATTTCAGGTTATGTTTATTCCGATGGGCCAGTATGGATCAAGGAGCCACTTAAAAATTGTCCTTCAACTGAAATTTGCGTTTTAGGAAACGGAAAGAAACTTGAGAAGGCTTTGTCCGTTGCTCGTGAAGAGATGGCCAAAACCCTTAAAGTCAAAATTATTGGAAATACATCAATAAGAACCTCATCTGGTCAGGTAAGGAAGGATGAAGTTATTGAGGGATCAGTAACCGAAAAATTTAATAAAGATATAGAAGAAGTTTCGGATGAAATATTAGAGGGAACCTTTATAAAAGAAACATATAATGAAAAAGATGAGATTTATGTATATTTGGGATTAGATAAGATTAAAACAGGCCAGATTATTAAAAGTAAAATTTTGGTAATGGATGAAAGTATTGAGCATCTATTTCAATTGGGAAGGAGGTCTTCTTTATTTGAAGCCATAAAAAATTATCCATTAAGAGAAGATTTGAATTCCAGGTATGAATTTTTCACAGGGGAAAAGGTTTATCCAAAAGTAAGTTTAAAAGAACTTTTCGCCCAAAAGGAAAAATATTTTAAGAAGCAAACTAAAATATTTTTTAAATTTATTGATTTTAAAGGTGAGGAAAACCTAAAGAAATTTATTATTCAGAAATTTCTAAACCTAGGATTGGTACAATCCCTGGATATAAAAGATAAGGATGTGTATACCATCAAAGTTTTTTTTGATTCTAAGAAAACCTTTTTAAACGTAGAGGGGTTTGAAAAATACCAATTTAGCATTTCTGCCTATTGTTATAACAGAAATTATATTAAAATAGGTGCAATAAATTTCACCACAGGAGAAACCGGCAGGAATTTTAACCAGGCCAAAGATCATGCAATGGTTAAAATCATGCAATTTATAAATGAAAATATAGATCAATTAAATTTAGATTGATTCATGGAGGAAAGATGAAAAATATTAATTTAGTAGCTTTATTTTTAATTGTTTTCATTTGGGGATGTTCAACGAGTGAAAAGGTTGAAGAAGAAGTTCATGAACATCTCAAAAGAAATTATGAAGTTAGAGATGCTACTTCTAAAATAAGACCAGGTTGGATTCAAAAACCCATGGTCTGGGCAAAACAAAAGGAATTAGATGTCAAAAAATTTCGTTTTTTCTCTTTTGAAACGTCCCCAAATGCTGACAAGGACATAGCTTGTAATCTAGCTAAAGCAAATGTTCGGGTTGATATAGCAGGAGAAATCAGTTCCTTTATTAATAAAAAACTTACTTCAAAAGAAGCAGGAGATACTTTTATTGATGAAAATGATCCACAGAAAAAAGATATCTTACATTTTGTTTCCAATGTTTTAGTTGAAAAAATTAAAACCCAAATCAATGGTGCATCAGTTGTGGAGACCTATTGGGAAAAAAGACAATATATGGAATCTCTTGGTGCCAAAAAGGATTTTGTTGCCTATACCTGCGCCACTTTAGTTAGGATGGAGGAAGACTTAATTCGCAGAGCGGTTGAAGATGCAAGAAATAAAGTGGTAAACCAAGCTAAAAAATCTGGCGATGCTCAAGAAGTGGAAAAGATTTTAAAAAATGCACCAGAAGAATTTAGTTCACCAAAAATGGGAGAGTAAAGAATGAAAATTTTAAGTGCCTTTGTAATCCTTTTGTTTTTTTCAGCATGTTCTTCATTTAAAGCAGAGAGGGTTGATTCTGAAGAGTCTGATAAAAAGGCACTTGAAATTACCGATCAATGGGTTCAAGGTGATACAGAAAAGGTAATTAAAAAGTTGGTTGGAAACATAAGAAGAAAAAAAGATGACTTACCCTATTTTAAAAAAAATAATAAACCCAAAATTTTTATTGGGGAAATCCAAAATTACACTCCGGAAGCATACTTTCCAATCAAGGATTTAAATGATGAGATGCTTTCTGAATTCGCTGAAGGAAATGATTTTATTCTTGTTGATGCCGCGGCCAGGGAAAAAATTCTAAAAGAGATTACCTATCAAAATGATGGAATGGTCGATGTTGCCCAGGCAAAAAAAATTGGCCATCAAGCAGGGGCTGACTTGATGATTTTTGGAAATGTTTATTCTCAAGTATCTTCGAGAAAAGGTGAAACAATTAAACAATATTCTGTAACAATAGTATTAACGGATATTGAAACCGGAATTGAAATCATAAGGGTAAGGGATAAACTTTCAAAGTTTTCTAAGCAAAGCGCAACCGGCTGGTAAAAATTATAAAAAAACTATTGTTGGCGGTTTTGGTTTTTTCCTGTGCCTCCACCCAATATGTGGATGAGCAACAGTCTTTAAGAAATTCTACCATCAATGGAGAATACCAAAAAAGTTTAACCAATCTGGAAAAAAATAAAAGTTTTAAGAAAGATAATTCCAGACTACTCTATTTTTTGGAAAAAGGATTAATCCTTCATCTGATTGGTGATTATGAGCAGTCTGCCAAAAACCTTGAAAAGGCCAAAGAAATTCACCAAGCACTTTATACTGAATCTATTTCGAAAAAATTTGAAACCCTTTTGATTAACGACGCCTCGGACAACTATTCTGGGGAAACCTATGAAAGATCCATGATTCATTACTATCTTGCGCTAAACTATCTTCTTCTTTATCAGGAAAAAGGTCTTTCAATTTTTTCTTCGAGAGCAGAAGTTTTAGCATGGGATTCATTTTTAAGAGATCAGATAGATGAGAAAAAAGGGGAAACAGTCTTTAAAAATGATTTATTGGCAAAGGTTTTTGGTGGAATTATTCATGAAATGGTCGGAACAAGTGAAGAAAAACAAATTTCTAAACAACTTTATAAGGATGCGAAGGTCCTATTGTTCAAAAATTATAATAGCTATCCCTCATTCAATAAAAAATACAAAGAATTTAATAAAAATTTTAAAAAATTTCCTGACATGAACGAGGAGGATGTTCAAAATGATTTTGTCGAGGAAACGGACTATCATAAGGATGTAAAAAATTTTATTAGTCAAAAAATTTCTTCAAAAAAATATAATGTTTCCATAATCCTTGAAAATGGGATAATTCCTCCTAAAAGCGCAAAGGTTATTTTTTTTCCAATAGGATCCTTTTTAATGGCATATCCAAATGATTCACTTTCTTCCGAAGTAAATAATTATGGGTATCAAGATGTATTTTCATACGCCCATCAAAATCTTGGTTTTAAAACAATGCCCAAGGATTATTCTTATGATTCGAAAACCGGATATTCTAGTCCAATGTTTGGAGATCTTGCCATTTCCTTTGAAGTACCAGAAATAAAAAATATAGACAAAAAGGTTAATCTAACGCTTGAAATTTCTGGGAATTCTCCCTCAACAGTGAAGAAGGAAAAATTTTTCCTTCTTTGTCCTTTGGGAGATATTGCAGAAAATGCCTTGGAAGAAAACTCCGATGCAAGAAATCTCCGTCTTGGTTTTAGATTATCCTCAAAATATCTGGCCATTATTGTGAGTTCATTCGCGACTTATAATGCTTTAAAAAAAAGTACAAGTCCTCAATTGGCCTCATTTTTAGCGCTGACTGAATATTATTTGGCCCTTAAGGTTGTGGAGAGTTTGGAAAAGGCCGATTTAAGGCAATGGACGACACTTCCTCAAAATATATATTTAACTACGACCCTTTTGTCACCTGGTGAATATAAGCTGAAAGTTATAATGAAAGACCCTAGAACAGGTGAAGAAAATCAAAGATTTTTGGGAAATATAAATGTTGATAATTCTTCCAGGAAATTATTGGTAAAATATAGAATATTTGATTAGGAATTTAATTCCCTAAATTTTTTTTAAAAAAAAATTAGACATTTATAAGCCGATAACAATCATTATGCGATGGTTGATTATTGGACTCATTTACTCAGGTTATGCGTTTGCGGGCAAATTTTTTGAGGCAAAGGAAAGAGTCCTTTTTGAAGATTTCACCCCCTCTTTTCAAGATAAATGGGCAAGCCTTAACAAATCCAAGGAAGAAAATATTAAATTTTTGGTGGAATCCCTTTCCAAATCTGAAACAGGAAAAAAAATTTTGGAATTGGCGGAAAAAAAAGCAAGAGGAATTGGTCAGACGCTTTTTGATATTATCGAACAGGGTGATAAATCTTTAACAGACACTACCTTAACCAGAAAGTTTTCTGAACATGATGAAAATAGTGTTGTTTATGAGAGCAAATCAAAGATATTTATCGATAAGAATCTGGGTTTAAAGGAAGGAATTTTGGACTTGGCCCATGAATTAACACATTATACATTGAGACAATCCTTTAACCCTTATTCCAAAGATTTTTCTGCAAAAGATTTTATTGTATCTACTGTCGAAGGACCAGGAGGGGAGGTTGAGGCTTTTTTGGTGGAGTGCACAGTTTATAAGGAGCTTTTTTCCAAAGACGACTTTTTAAGGTCAAATTGTTCAAAAATATTAGAGTTGGAGAGTGGGAAACTTCTTAAAAGAAAAGGAATTGAGGAGTTTTACAAAGTGGGCGAGCATTATGATGATTTTAAAAAAGAAATGGAAAATCATGGGCTTAGTTTGGAGGTTTTACCTTTTTTGAGTAAGGAAAAGGCCATTTTTTATTCCTCAACATATGGAATTCCATATCCCATGGCCGCCTTAAGGGAATTTCAGTTTGTTCATAAAAAAGTATGCCAAAATAAAAAAAATCGCATTGATTTGATGAAAGGCAGTAATTATAAACTTTCTGCAAACCTTAAAAGAGATTTTGAATCACAATGTCATAAATTTTCCCCTACTACTTTCGTTGACTTAAACTAAGCCAATAGGTAAAAATAACCATCAATTACTTTCCTTTCTGGGAGACTTTAATGCAAGACGGCATCATCTTAATGAAGTTAGATGATTTTTTTAATTGGGCAAGAAAAAATTCACTTTGGCCTATGACCTTTGGTCTAGCTTGCTGTGCTATTGAGATGATGGCAACAGGCGCTTCAAAATATGATTTAGAAAGATTTGGTCTAGGTGCTTTTATGGCAACACCTCGAAGATCTGATTTAATGATTGTTGCTGGAACGGTTACTTTGAAAATGGCAACTCGGGTGAAAACCCTTTATGAACAAATGCCTGAACCGAGATATGTTGTA
Source organism: uncultured Bacteriovoracaceae bacterium (assembly GCA_964400895.1). Lineage (GTDB taxonomy): Bacteria > Bdellovibrionota > Bacteriovoracia > Bacteriovoracales > Bacteriovoracaceae > CAYNWL01. Next base: position 317,560 of record CAYNWL010000001.1, on the reverse strand, counting down.
TCAATGGGATCCTGTGCAAATAAAGGTGGTCCATACTGGCAATATGGTTATCACGTTCTAAAAGGAGTGGACGAGGTAGTGCCTGTGGATGTTTATGTTCCAGGTTGTCCTCCTAGACCAGAAGCCCTGATTGAAGGTCTTATGACTCTTCAAAAGAAAATAGCAAATGAAAGGCTCTTAAGAGATAAGTGGGTGAAAAATGCATGAAGATTTAGTTGAAGGTATTAATAAAAAAATCCCCGAAGCCAGTGCTGTTTTAAATAAAGCAGAAATTGGTGATTCATCAATCAATATAAATTCCAAATTTTTATTGCCAGTTTGTAAATTCTTAAAAAACGAAAAACATTTTAATGTTTTGCAAGTTATTTCTACTGTAGATTACCTTCCAGTCGAAGCAAAAGAAGGACAACCTTCAAGTGAAGGTTTTTTGGAAATTTGTTATATTTTGGCCAGTTATTCAAAAAATCTTGAAATAATTTTGAAAACCAAACTTCCAAGAGGAACTGTTGAAAACCTTCCCCAAATCGATTCAGTTTGTTCAATTTGGTCAGCAGCTAACTTCCAAGAAAGAGAAGCTTATGACATGATGGGAATTGATTTTGTAGGCCATCCTGATTTGAGAAGAATTCTAACCTCACAAAATTGGGAAGGGCATCCCCTACGTAAAGACTATGTAGTTCAAGAAGTTTTTAATGGAATGGTGGTAAATCCACCAGAAAAAATGAATCTTCCTGATCAGCAATTTGGTGTCAGAAATAATGCCACTTCACTATCTAATAAAAATCCAATGGGAATGTAATTATGTCGTTTGAATTATCTGCAGAAGAAAAATTAGAATCCCCCGTAAAAGAAGATCAGATAAAATCGGAAATTCTAACAGTAAATATGGGGCCGCAACATCCGTCCACCCACGGTGTTTTAAGAGTTGAAATAAAAACTGATTCTGAAATTGTAACCGAGGCAATACCTCATATTGGTTATCTCCACAGATGTTTTGAAAAGCATGCGGAAAACATAGATTTTCGAGGAGTTTTACCATTTTGTGATAGAATGGATTATTTGGCTGCCATGAATATGGAATGGGGTTGGTGTTTAGCGGTTGAAAAACTTCTAAAAGTTGAAGTTCCAAGAAGGGCAGAATTTATTCGGGTAATTGTTGCAGAATTAAACAGGATTGCATCCCATTTAATGTTTTTTGGTACTTACTCAATCGACTTGGGTGCATTTTCTCCATTCTTATATGCTTTTCAAGAAAGGGAATTTATCCTAAGAATTTTTGAGGAACTTTCTGGAGCACGTCTCCTTTATAATTACATTTGGATTGGTGGTGTTTGGAATGATATCACTGAGGATCAACTAAAAAGAATTTCAGATTTTTGCGATAGGATGGATGGTGAGGTAGAAAAATACCATAACCTTGTAGGTCTTAATAAAATCTTCGTTGAAAGAACGGGCAATATAGGGATAATGAACGAACAATTTTGTTATGATTATGGAATGACTGGTCCAGTACTAAGAGGTGCTGGTGTTAAGTGGGACTTAAGAAAAAACCGACCATACGGAATTTATCCAGAGTTTGAATTCGATATTCCGGTGGGAACTGGGGAGAAAGGAACTCTAGGCGATTGTTGGGATAGATATTGGGTAAGAATGAGAGAAATCCTTGAATCAATAAAAATCATCCGACAGTGTTTAAAGAAAATTGAATCTGGCCCGTTTATGGGGAAAGTGCCCAAGATAATAAAACCTCCTAAGGGAGAAATATATTTAAGAACCGAATGCCCTAGAGGAGAACTTGGATATCATCTGGTTACCAACGGGGAAAAGGAACCTTATAGAGTCAAGGTAAAATCATCCTGTTTTACCCATGTATCCGCACTTCCGGCAGTTTCTCCAGGGTTAATGATTGCTGATTTGGTTGCAACTATTGGAAGTATTGATATCGTTTTAGGTGAAGTGGATAGATAAATTAATCTGGGGAGTTTATGAATCAAGCTGTTAAAAACCTGACGTTTAAAAGCTATTTTCAAAATATTTATGAAGCAGTGACTTCCATTTTTAAGGGATTCACAATTACCACCAAATATATTTTTGCAGAAAAACCCGTTACTATTGAATACCCAGAGGTAAGGGAAGTATTGCCTCCGAATTCCAGATCAAGGCTTTATAATGATGTGGAAAATTGTATCGCTTGTAATCAATGTGCAACTGCATGCCCTGTAGATTGTATTTATATAGCTTCCAATAGAAGACCTAAGGATGCTCCTGAAAAGAAGGCTTCGGATGGAACAGCAATTAAATTGGATCTTATCCAGTACACCATTGATACAGCACTTTGTTGTTATTGCGGGCTATGTACAACTGTCTGCCCGACCGAATGTTTAACACATACTACAGATTATGAATTTTCCCAATATACCTTGGATGGTATGAAATATGATTACCTTACTCCAGAAATTAGGGCAATGAGAGAAAGGATTGTAAAAAAATAAATCAGTGTTCTTCTGCTGCTTCCTTTTCGAGCAATAGAAGGAGCTCCTTAGTTAAAAGAAACGGATTAGTAAATTCTTTTATTCCAAAATACTCTAGAATTTTTCTACTTTCATCAGGAATAGGGACAAATGGGTCAAGGTCTTTACAGATTTTTTTTAGGATTTTTCTTTTTTCCTGATATTCCAAATCTATTTTTTCCATATATGAAAAATTTTAACTTTCCTATTTATTAAAGTAAAACAAAAGGATTAGCTGTGGAAACCATATGGTTTCCACAACTTTCTTAATTCTTTCCCTTTCTACTTATTTAATCCTCATCCCTTGGAAATCCCATTTAATTTCATTGGAAGCTGATTTAGGAAAAAAACTCCTTTGGTCAATTTATCAAATGGAGGAAGAAGTTTTTTGTGGGCAGATTCCCTCTTCTCCTAGGACATCGGAATATAAGTTTTTTTCTTTTTTACTGAATTCATTTGTTTTTTATTCCCGTGATTTTGGCATTCCTCTAATGGAATTTTTAAAGGAGTTAAAAAACCATTTACGAAGAGATCTTCAATTAGAAAAAAAGATTGGTAAGGAATTCAGGGATGGAATTTTCCAATTTCTATTTATTACCTTTGTATCATTGCTTTTTTGGAGATGGTCATATTTTTTATTGGAAATTAAGGTTAAATATTCAATCAATTTCTTCTTTGGTGTCTTTTTAGAGGTTATAGGGTTGGGTGTTTTTATCCTTAATTTTTGGGTCCTACGAGAAAGGTTACTAAAACAATTCAGACCTATATTTTCCGCCTATTACATTTTTTGGGGGCTAAGTTCAGTGGGATTACCAATAGTGGAAGTTTTAGGGAAAAGCAGAATTTTAGAGGTTAAACCTAAGAATAAGGGCCTTAAGGCACTTCAGAAAAGAATGGAGAATTTGGTAACTAGTTGGAAAGATAAGGGTTTTCCGGTAAAGGAGGAGGTTGAGGGTATAATTTGGGAGCTTTGGGAGCAATATGAGGAAGATTTTCGAGGTTTTAGAATCACCCTTAAAATCGTGAATTTTTTAATAATGGCCCTTTTTTATTTGAGCGCTTTCTTTATACTTCTATTGGATTTTGTTGGGATTTTTTTAATTGAATTAAAATAAGGCCCGGTATAGTTTTTAGCTAAAAATAAAGGGAAAAAAAATGGCAAATGATAAACAGATTATTTATTCAATGCATCGGGTTGGAAAGGTCTATAGGCAAAAGCATGTTCTAAAGGACATTAGCTTATCTTATTTTCTTGGGGCCAAAATTGGAGTTCTTGGTCTAAATGGATCCGGAAAAAGTACTCTCTTAAGAATAATGGCCGGAGTTGAAAAAGACTTCTTAGGAGAAGTTAGTATTTCTAAAGGTTATACTGTTGGTTATCTAGAGCAGGAACCCCAACTTGATCCAGAAAAAACAGTTAAAGAAATTGTATCCGAGGGATGCCAGGAAATAGTAAATCTTCTTAAAGAATATGAAGAAATATCCACCCAATTTGAAACGACTGATGATATGGATAAATTGCTTGCAAGGCAAGCACAGCTTCAGGATTTAATCGACGCATGTAATGGTTGGGACTTGGATTCGAGGCTGGAACTCGCAATGGACTCGTTAAGATGTCCTCCTTCTGACCAAAAGACCGGAACTCTTTCAGGTGGAGAAAAAAGAAGGGTTGCCCTTTGTAGGTTACTCCTAAAGGAACCTGATATTCTTTTATTAGATGAGCCCACAAACCATTTGGATGCCGAATCAGTTCAATGGTTGGAAAAACACTTAAAAGATTATAAAGGAACCATCATCGCAGTTACTCACGATCGTTATTTCTTGGATAATGTAGCTGGTTGGATTTTAGAGCTTGATAGGGGAATGGGAATTCCATTTCAGGGTAATTATACCTCATGGCTCGAACAGAAGTCGAAGCGATTGGAACAAGAGGAAAAAGCAGAATCTAAGAAACAAAAATCACTAAAGGAAGAATTGGAGTGGATTAGAACTAATCCAAAGGCCCGCCAAGCGAAATCTAAGGCCAGAATAAGAGATTATGAAAAAAGAGCTTCCGAAAATACGGAAAAATATTCTGAAACAAATGAACTTTATATTCCACCAGGACCAAGGTTAGGTGAGACAGTAATAGAATTCCAGGGAGTTCAAAAGACTTTTGGGGATAGAGTACTTTATGAAAATCTCAGCTTCAAATTACCACCTGGAGGAATAGTCGGGATTATAGGCCCCAATGGTGCTGGTAAAACAACATTATTTAAAATGATAATGGGCAAAGAAAAACCAGATAACGGAGTAGTCAAAATAGGTGATACAGTAAAACTTTCGTATGTTGATCAGGGAAGAGAATTAGATGCTAATAAGACGATCTATGAAATAGTATCAGGTGGCACCGAGTTCATGACCATAGGAAATACCCAAGTAAATTCTAGGGCCTATATTTCAAAATTTAATTTTAAAGGTGAAGACCATATGAAAAAGGTTGGTGAGCTATCCGGTGGAGAGAGAAACCGGGTACACTTGGCCACCATGCTTAAGGAAGAAGGAAATGTCCTCCTACTTGATGAACCAACAAATGATCTGGATGTAAATACTTTGAGAGCGTTGGAAGAAGCACTTATGGATTATGCAGGATGTGCAGTAGTTATTTCCCACGATAGATATTTCCTAGATAGAATTGCAACTCACATATTGGCCTTTGAAGGAAATAGCGAGGTTGTTTGGTTCGATGGAAACTTTAGTGATTACGAAGAAGACAAGATCAAGAGACTAGGGGATAAGGCCTTTAGACCATCCAGGGTTTCTTATAAAAAGTTAAAGAGATAAAAATGAACCAAATAGCGGTGGCAAAAATTGGGGGATCCATCTTAAGAAATCCACAAGGGATGGTGGATGCCTTAAATGTTATGGAAAAACACCCACAGATTAAAGTTGTGATTGTTTCCGCTACATATAATACAACTAATGAGTTAGAAGAAATTGCGAAAGCCTCCGTTTTACCTGGCAAGGAATCCGAAGAACTTTTAGAGAGGCTATTGAAAAAACATCTGGCCTACGTAAAGGATTTAAAACTACCAACTGAAGTTGAAGGAAAGGTTTTAGACATTATCTCCCAAGCAAAAAGAATATCCAATTTAATAAAAAATGAGAGAGATCTATCAGCTAAAAATATGGATGCAATTTATGCTATTGGGGAGCTTCTTTCATCAAATCTCATTAAATCCTATTTCGAAAAAAACTTACCCTATAGGAATGTAAGTTTTCTAGATGCAAGAGAATTGATTAAAACCGATTCGGAATTTAATTGCGCCAAACCCTTAAAAAAAGAACTAAACAAAAGAGTGGAGAGAAAGTTAATTCCACTTTTAGGGGAGAACTCTCTCATAATAATTCCAGGTTTTATTGGTTCAAATGAAACGGGTGATACTACAACACTTGGTAGAGAAGGTTCTGATTATTCTGCGGCACTTTTAGCTGAGGCAATTTCTGCAGATGAGCTTCAAATATGGAAAGATGTTCCAGGGATTTTTACTGGTGATCCCAAATTGATAAAAAATGCACAGGCAGTTGGAGAAATTGGTTTTGAGGAAGTAAACCGATTTTCAGAAAAAGGTGCAAAAATTCTTTTTCCCTCGGCCCTGATACCAGTGATGAATGCCAATATTCCAGTTTATATAGGATGGATTCACGATCACTCAAAAGGAACAAAAATTTTTAAAAAAATAGAAAAGGCCCCAAAACTAATAGGGGTTACAAAGGTTTCCGAGTTACTTAGATTTGAACTTGAAAAGAAAAATCCGAAAGTATCTGATGTAAGTTTTTTTGAAAATGTAAAAGCAATATTAGAAAAGGAAAACATTCATTTTCTTGCAGCCTTTTTAGAAAGTAGTAGAGTGATTTTCCATGTAACGATAAAAGAGAAATTCCCAGAAGGTTTAATCAAACATTTTGAAGAATTTTCCAAAATTTCAAAGTTTCCAAATATATCCTTAATTTGTTTGGTAGGAGTTGATGTAGAACACTTTGGAAGTAAAATTTCTTTGGTTTTAACTGAACTAGAGGAAGAAGGTATCTCTCTTATTTTGGCTGAAAGAAATAAAGATTTCTTAACATTCTCTTTTCCTTCAAGGGTTGAGGAGAAAGTGATTAATTATTTTCATGACAAGTTATTTTTAAAAAAATAGTCATAACTAACCACGCCCTTATCTGACCCTATTATCCTAATCATTTCCTTTATTCTTCTATCTTTTAAATAAATAACGATATCGATATTTTTACTCATTAGTTTTACGGCCATTTCAAAAGTAAGTCCCGGATAATTTCCATTAATTAAAAAGAGAAGGGCCATCCTAGAAATCGCTTCAACTCCTGAATCCGCATGAATTGTGCTAAGTAAGCCCTTGTGACCAGTGTTCATAGCTAGAACAAAGGGAATTATTTCTTTGGCCCTTATTTCACCTAAAATTATTCGGTCTGGTCGAAGCCTTAGTGAAAATGAACATAAATCCCTTAAGGATTTGTTAGGGAGAAAATCATTGCCTAAAAAATAGGTAAAATTTTCTTTGTTGAGGGAGATTTCATGTGTATCCTCGAGGATAATTATATGTTCTTCACTTGGTATTTGATCTACTAGGCTTGCTAAAAGACTGCTTTTACCTGAACCACCTGCACCGGCTAAAAGAATATTCTTTTTTTCATGGATTAATTTTTTAAGCTCAATTTCCTCCCGAAGTCCTAGGCCAAAATATTGGATGGGAAATGGATTTTTATTTATTCTTCTTAGAAAAAGCTTATTTGTTTTATTTGGACTTAAAGATTCATGGACTAAAGTTGCACGAAAAGAAAAATCTCCAAAAGTAGTATAGAAACTTGTAAATGGGTTCGAAAAATTCCATGATACTTTATTTCTTAATGCGAAGGTTTCCAGAGAATAAATGAAAATAATCTTGTTTAAATTATCAAGCTTTTCAGTTTGCAATTTTCCATTTTTTTCGATTTGAATTGTTTTATTGTCATGTAAAATAATTTCACAAATATTGGAATCCTCTATAAAAATTTTAAGGTATTCCAGCCCATATATGTCTTTAAATATTTGGCGGTTTATATCTGCCATGTTTTTAATTCCATGTTTTTGTGAGAATTCATTTAAAATTTCATTTTCTTGAATATCTAAATTAGTATTTATTCTGGATTTTAAATAATTGAGAAAGAGTTCAATGTTTTGTTCTACCATCATATTCTTCCAATAGTAAAAAACCTGTTATACGTTTATAGGTTGAATGGCTTGAGGATGAACCGAAAATTTCCCTTAATAAGGGAATATTTTGAATTAAAGGAAATCCGTCACTTTTTATTCCCTCTGTCTTAAAACCTATCTGGAAAAGTTGGATTGGTTTTTGCAATTCAATTATTGCTGTGGAACTTTCCTTATTTCCGGAAATTGAAGAATCTCCAAAGGGTTTGGTCATTTGGGTTTTGTAAGATAGTTGGTAATGATTTCCATATTTTTCAAGTTCCAATTCGGCCTTGATTCCTGCAAACTTCCAAATAATTGAGTCCCTATTTTCATTTTTATTAAAAAATGGGATTTCGGCCCCAACCTCAACTTGAGATTTTTTACCTATTAGAGTTAATATTTCGGGTTCTGCCAAAGTAGAAACTTCAAGATTATGACTATCAAAATTTATATTATTAAGATCAAGATATTTTTTAAGTCCTGTTTTAAAAAGTCCCATTAAGATATCTGGGTTATAATCCAAGTTTAAACCAATTGAATCCCCATTTTGTTTTTCAATTTGGATAATTTTCAATTTTAACAAATAGTTAGTTAGATCTATCCGTTCTTTGATTAGAAATTTAACTCCATATTCATTGGAAATATATTTTTTTAGTTCATCTAAATTTTTTTCCATAGGAGGTAGGAAGCAAATCAAATTAATGAAATCCTCTTGGCATTCAATTTGATCTACTCCGGACTTCGAAAAAATGGATATTACTTTTTCAATAATGTTTTTTTTTAACTCATCTGAAATTTCAACCGTTGAGTTAAGCAAGGTCTTATATTTTTTTAAAAGAAATATTAGATTTCTTCGATCCTTTTCTTTATTAATAGCGCCTTCAACTGAAATTTGTGGCCCTTCAAATTTTACTTTTAAACCCATTGGTTTTAATGCATTGAGAATTTGATTGATGGATAAATGCTCAGCCTTTTTAAGCACATGAATATGAAAGGATAATAATCTATCGCTATGCGTCCAAATCTTGAGCTCAGTATAACCTACCATTTTACCCTTGAGTAGAATTCCATCATTTTTAGGGGATGGCGTTTGAGAGATGATTTCTGAATTCCCGATGGTTAATTTTTTTATTATAGGAGTTTTTAGCTCCTTAACCTCTCCCTTTGAGATGATAATATCTGATGAGCTTTGGGCTTCCCTAGTCATAATAATGAGAAAAAGTATTATTTTGACAGTTCGCCGCAAGGAGGGTAAACACTTAGGATTATTAAAAAATAATACCAATTTAGTAAGGATTTTAGAAATGGTTTCACGAACAGCAGTTACAGAAAGTAAAAGAAGAAATAAGAAGTCAAAAGTTGGCAGGAAGAGAAAAGCCAAAAATAGAAATAAAGGAACTACTCCAAAATTTTCTATCCATGAAGAAAAATAAAGTATTTTTTTCGTCATAAATTTAGAAAGTAAATTCGATATTTTTATTGATAGGGGCCTGAATCCTCGGAAAGGCTCTTAGTCTTTTCCCCTTATAATTTATGATTTTCAGTAAATCTTCTTCCGGTATTTCAATTGGAAATAAATCACTAATTTCATTTTCTTTGGGATAGAGAATTGCCTTTTCTATGATCAAGTTATCAAATTCATCATAAAGGGATACTGATTTAATATCCTCCAAAGGAACATGAAGATCTATTGGGTACAAAACCATTTTATGATTTTGAGCAATAGCTGCGGTTTGATTTTTTTCATTGGAAAAAGAAAATGCCAATATCAGGAAGATATTTGAACAAATAATTACAATAATTGGTCTAATTTTTTTTCGATTCATTTAGATAAACCTTTATTTTTTCAATTCTTTGTTTTCTTAATTGTTTATGAATTTTTACTGAAGAAAAGATAATAGATAAAAGGAAAATGGAATAAATAGCTAATTCAAAAATTGAGGACCCCTTATTATTTTGGAGTAAATGTTTTTTGATTTTTTTTGAAACCAATTTTGATTCTAAAATTCCAGTAAAAAAGATCATAAAAAAAAGTTGTAAAATTATAAGGAAGGTCAGGGTAATATTTCCATTTTGTCTCGTTTTCCGCATATATGGGTTTCCTGGTTAATAAGATTCATTGAATGTAAATCCTCTAGGTTTTGGCATCTTTGCCACTTCCAGATAGACAAATAAAAAACAAATAGAAAAAAAATGATTAAATACCCAATATAATTGTCAACCATATTTAATCCAGAGAAACTTCATTAACCAACTGATTTTTTAAGAACTCAATTCTTTTCTGGAGTGCCTTTCCGAACTGCTTGATCGTTAATAGGCAAAAAATGCCTACAAGACTAGATACGATTATGTATTCCATTACCGTTTGCCCTTTTGAATTTTTCACATACCACCTCTTTTTCGGGCCCCAAAATAATTCAAAAGGTAAAGATTTAAAAAAGAATTATGAAAATAAATCGGTTTTTTTCATTTTTGAAATACCTGATTGATTACGTGAGAATACCCATTTAAAATAAATATTTAAGGAAGATAATTACTTATTATAAACGGAGGAAAATTTATGAAAAAAATGATCTTCATTACTTTAATTATACTCACCTCATTTTCTTCGTATGCAGAATATGAATGGTATCACACAGAGGTTTTAGTAAAATGGGCAAACCTTATAAATTCTAAATATGGAACAGGAAAAAATTTTTCAAAGGGTTGGGGTCTCAATACTATCGAAGCCAACAGGAACGGCCTAGTAGTTACTTATACCTATAAACCTGGGAAAATCTGTAAAGTAACTGTACAACACTCAAAATTAGACAATGGTAAAGATAATTTGGATGTATTAGTTATTAACAAACAACTATCAGATTGCCCCACTAGATAATATTTGCTTCTGAATGCGCGACGCATCCATTGTTGTTAAATTTATATTAAAAATAATAAAATTTTTTTATTCATATTTTTTTATTTACCTCTGTAGGCAAGGTGTGGGGCACTTTTTAAAATCGATGGTTAGAATGCAATTTCCTTATAATGGAGATCATAACTCAAGAGTTCCAAAATCCCTTTCATGGAAGATATCAAGTCCTCTAATTTAATTTATTGTATTCAATTTTTTGGGGTCTTTCTAAATTACCTAAGGATTTAACGTTAAATAATTTCCAATAGATCAAACACCAATTCTTAAATACTTGATTGATTCCATGAGAATCCCCATTTAGAATAATTATATGGAAGAACAAAAAATCGTCATTTTCGCCAAAAAAGAGGTTTTACTAATTTTTATTTGCATGGTTTTGATCGCTTTCCTCTCATTTCTCATGGGAATAAAAATTGGCAAATATTATTCTTTGGAAAAAGTTGGAATTGTTAAGGAGGACATCCAAGAAGTAAAGCTTAGGGCCAAGCTAGAAAAAGAATTGGAGAGAACACCTACATCAGCAGAACCTGTTGCTGTCGCTCCTCAAAAAGAGATAGAATCATCGACCAAGAAATTAACTGAAGAATTTGCTGCCCTATCAAGTCAAACAGAAAGGGTCCCTAGTTCTGTAACTGCCCCAGCTGCAAGTACTTATAGGCCAAAAGTTGAGGAGAAACCAAAATCAGAATACAGTGGTAAATTTACTGTTCAACTTGGATCGTACAGATCCTATGGGGATGCCGAAAAATTCGCTGATGGATTTAGAATTCGAGGATATGATCCTATTATCCAAGAAATTGAGGTAAAGGAACATGGGATGATGTACCGCGTAAGCGTGGGAGTTTTTGGGACTCAGAAAGAGGCTAATGAATATATTCTTTCTGAAAAATCTTTATTCCAAGGGCAAGAGTATTTAATCGTTAAATTTGATTAACCTTTTCTTTTATGCTTAAAACTGGCCATGAACAATCAATTTTATTGCCTTGTTATGGCAGGCGGAAAAGGAACAAGATTCTGGCCAGAATCTACTTCTAAAAAGCCGAAACAATACCTTTCATTATTGGGGAATAATTCCCTTCTTACAAACACACTATTAAGGGTTGAAGGGTTAATTTCAGCCGAAAATAGATACATTGTTACTTTAAAAGAGCAAGAAGGGCATGCGAGGGAGAATTCAAAAGGTCTTTGCGCTAAGGATGGTCTAATTTTTGAACCAAGTGGCAGAAATACGGCCCCCTGTATTTTACTGGCACTTGCTCATTTGCTCGATCATGGCGCCTCAAAGGAAGATGTTGTTTCAATTATTCCTTCAGATCACGTTATTTTAAATGAAATTGGGTTTCGAAATACCTTAAAAATCTGTGCTGAGATTGCATCCAATCAAAATTCTATAGTTACAATTGGAATTAAACCAAATTTTCCACATACGGGTTATGGATATATTCAAAAGGGAGAGAAAGTTGAAGAGGCATTTAAAGTTACTGCCTTTAAAGAAAAGCCAAATGTTGATACTGCCAAAGAATATTTATCTTCTGGAAATTATTTTTGGAATGCAGGAATTTTTATTTCTAAAATAAAAACCTTGTTGGAAGAATTTGAGTCATTGGCTCCTGATATGTTTAAGCACTTCAATTCACTTCGAGGTAACCCTTCTAATTTAAATGAAATATATAATTCAATGCCATCGGATTCAGTGGATTATGCAATAATGGAAAAATCTAAAAAAGTAATGGTGGTGCCATCCAACTTTGATTGGAATGATTTGGGTTCATGGGAAGCCTTAGAATCCTTAATTCCATCCATTGGTGGAAATACCATCGTTAAAAGTAAAAATTCATATTTAGAAAATTCAAATGGTAACATTATCTTTGCCCCAAACCAATTGGTCTCGGTTCTGGGGGTGAACGATCTTATTATTGTATCTAATGAAAAAGTATTAATGATTCTCCCTAAATTAGAATCTCAAAAAGTCAAAAATATTGTTGAGTATTTAAAAAAAGATGAAAAAACTAAGTCCTATCTTTAGAGAGGATAGGACTTAAGGGTTCTTTTAAAGACGGCATCAGCATGCTTTAGATAGATATTTTTTATCTCATCAAAAGTAGGTTGAGGCATATCCAAATTTATCTTTTTATTTTTCAATAGTTTTTTAAGTGTTTCAAAAAATACCTTCGCGGAATTCTTTTTTTGACCTTCAAAAGCCGCTTCTTGAACCAATTTATATAGTTCATCACGGGAAATATTAGATTTTAAAATTAAATGGTGGAGATAATAACTTGAAAGGTAAATGAAATTTTCCTTCACCCTTTGTTCCATTATATCATTGTTAAATTGCAAATTTTTAAGAGTGGAGTTCAATCTTCCTAAAGCATAGAACAAAATACCAAAATTATCTGGGAGGTAAAATCTTTCCGCACTAGAATGGCTAATATCTCTTTCATGCCAAAGGACACAATTTTCCATTGCAATACTTACATGGGATTTAAGCATTCTAGCCATTCCGGTTAAATTTTCTCCACTGATAGGATTTTTCTTGTGTGGCATTGTGGAAGAACCTTTTTGTCCCTTAGAAAACCCTTCTTGAAGCTCATTTACTTCGGATCGGTGAAGATGTCTTATTTCTACAGCCAATCTTTCAATTGCAGTTGCAATCAAGGCATTAATGTTTACCAATTTTGCAGTTCTATCCCTTGGTATTACTTGCGTGGAAACTGATTCCACTTTTAAGCCAAGAATATCGGCAGCTTTTTTTTCAGTTTCAGGGTCCAAAATAGTGTAATTCCCTACAGCACCGGAAAATTGGGCAGTTAATTCAGTATCATAATAATTTTTTAAATCTAGAAATCTTCGATAAAATTCACAGTAGTGTCCTAAAAGTTTTTGTCCAAAACTCATAGGTTCAGCATACATTCCATGAGACCTTCCAATACATAAAACATTTTTCATCTCCCTTGATCTTTCAAGGAGAGTTTTTAAGGTCATTTCTAATTCTCTTAATATTAATTTAATTGAATCTCTTATTTGAATTGTTTGGGAGGTATCGATTATGTCTGAAGATGTTACACCAAAATGAAAATATTTCCCAATTTCAGGATCTAGATTTTCTGTAATTGAAGAGCAGAATGAAATGATATCATGTTTAGTGGTCTCTTCGATTTCAAAAATTCTTTGTGGGTTAATTTTGGATTTTTTAATTATTTTATCCGTAGTACCTTTTGGAATTTTTTTACCTTCTTGGGCTTTTAAAATGGCCAATTCTACTTCTAGATAGGTTTTAAAACGGTTGTAATCCGACCAAATTTCGGAAATTTCTTTTTTGTCATATCTTGAAATCATTGGGGGCCTCCAAAGGAATAAAAAGTCCTAAAAAATAGGCCCTATGTCAATTTATTTATAGGGTTATTCCAGGGCACCCAACTCTTATAATTTCCTCCCCTGATTCCTGAATTTTTTTTGTAAATTTTTCCAATTTTTCATCAAGGGATTTTCTGGTCTGATCCAAAGTTTCATGAATTGAAATTTTATTTTCTGGGGTCATTTCTTTAAGTTTTTTATTTTTATCGATAAGGCTTAAAAGTCTATTTTTGTAGGTGATTTTTTCACTTCTCTCTTTTATTAGTTCCTCGCAACGTCGGGTAGTAGCAGGGTCAGTAATAACCGCTCCCCGGATATATTCTTCATCAGTTCCAGCTGCCATAAGATTAAGTGAAAAAATTAAAATAATGCATCGCATATAGTGAATAAGATATATTGTAATTGTAACATATCTTTCCATAAATAAAGTTAAGTGGTAGATTCGGTCCTTAAATTTTGGAGTACCTGGGATTGTGAATGAGAAGAAGGTGCTGGTTTTAATTCCGGCCCGTTTTAACTCAAGTAGGTTTCCTGGTAAACCCTTGGCCCAAATAATGGGAAAGTCAATGATTCAAAGGGTTTATGATAACTGCCAGGAAGCAAATATCAACATTTCCCCTTCTTCCATGGAAGGGAAAATCCTTGCCCCCTTAAAATTTGATATTTTTGTGGTTACTGATGATGATGAAATCGAAAAACATCTTAACGGTGCAACTTGTCGAGTGGATGATCCAGTAAATACTGGGTCAGAAAGAATATACTTGGCCTATAAGAGATTCTTTTTAAACAAGGGATACGATCTTTTAGTTAATATGCAGGGGGATGAACCTTTGCTTAAGGGGTCTGAATTAAGGAGGCTTTGTCAGCTTCATTTGTCCAATTCCGCGGAAATAGCCACTTTAATTAGGAAAAGGGACACTCTTGATCAAGATTTTACTAATAAAAATGTAGTTAAAGTCATTTATTCGCCCCAAACTGAGCTTTGCCACTACTTTTCAAGGTCCCCAATCCCATACTTCGTAGATGATAAATCGTCCTATGAGTGGTACCAACATATTGGTATATATTCTTATAAAATTGATGCGCTTGAGAGATTTTCAAATTCCCTTCCAGGCCATTATGAAAAACGAGAATCCCTTGAGCAGCTAAGGGCCATAGAGATGGGGATGAGTATTTTAGGAATTAAAACAGATTTAAAACTTATAGGAGTTGATACTCCTGAAGATATAGAAAAGATTGAAAGGGTTTTGGCCAATGATTAAAAAAGTAAAAAATAATGGTGTTAAAAAATATATCTTTGTGACCGGTGGAGTTTCAAGCTCACTAGGAAAAGGACTTGCTACAGCAAGTATAGGAGCTCTCCTTGAAAGGAGAGGCTTAAAAATTAATATTTTAAAAATGGATCCATATATAAATGTGGATCCAGGAACCATGAGTCCTACTCAGCATGGAGAAGTTTTTGTTACAGATGATGGTGCTGAAACTGACCTTGATTTAGGACATTATGAAAGATTTACTTCCTTAACCCTTTCCAAAAGAAGTAATTTTACTACTGGTCAGGTTTATCAGCAAGTTATAGAAAATGAGCGTTTTGGTAAATATTTAGGGAAAACTGTTCAGGTTGTACCACATATTACTGATGAGATAAAAAGAAGAATCGATTTGGCTGCTGAAGATGCTGAAGTACTTCTCGCAGAAATTGGAGGAACAGTAGGGGATATCGAGTCCCTTCCATTTTTGGAATCAATCAGACAATTTGCTAATGATGTTGGGTTTGAAAATGTCTGTTTTATTCACTTGGTGTTACTGCCTTATTTACAAACGGCTGGAGAGTTAAAAACTAAACCAGCACAACACTCCGTAAGAGAGCTTCGCTCCTTGGGATTAAGTCCAAATATTATTATTTGTAGGTCTGACCGGGATATTGATGAGAGTCATTTTGAAAAATTGGCCTTGTTTTGTAACGTACCTCGCGATCAAATCTTCCACTCACCTGATCTAGAAACAATTTATAATCTTCCTTTGAAGTTACATGATCAAGGCTTGGATGAGAAGTTAACTGAGCTATTGGGGATGTGGACGGCCAAGCCTAAAATAGACGATTTGGAAAAGGTGATCCATAACTTTGAAAATCCACTACGAGAAGTAAAAATAGGGGTTATTGGAAAATACACTGATCTAATTGAATCCTATAAATCATTAGCAGAAGCTCTTCATCATGGGGCTTTATTTAATCAATTAAAATTAAAATTGGTTTATGTCGATTCAGAAAATATAAAAGATTATGACGATGCCAAAAATAAGCTTTCAGAGGTGCAAGGTATCCTTGTCCCCGGAGGATTTGGTGAAAGAGGTACCGAAGGAAAGATTCTAGCAATTAGATTTGCCCGTGAACAAAAAATACCATTTTTTGGAATTTGTTTAGGACTTCAATTAGCACTTATAGAATTCGCTAGAGATGTTGCTGGAATAAAAAACGCTACATCCGAGGAATTTGAAAAAGAAGGGGAGAAAGTAATTCATTATTTAGCAGGCCAATCAAAGGATGGAAGCAAAGGAGCTTCCATGAGACTTGGAGCCTATGATTGCGAAATTTCAAAGGGAACCTTAGCCGAAAAAATTTATCAAACAAACCATATTTCTGAAAGGCACAGGCATCGTCTAGAAGTAAATAATCATTATCTGGATAAAATAAAAAAGGCTGGATTAACCATTTCTGGAATCAACAAAAAGTTAAACCTAGTTGAAATAATTGAAATTGAAAATCATCCTTTCTTTATAGGTTGTCAATATCATCCAGAATTTAAATCAAGACCATTTTCACCTCATCCTTTATTTGAAAGATTTATCCACTTTTCGGATAAATTAGGGAGAAAAGAATGAAGATGGATTTTTTTATAGGCCCATGTGTTTTAGAATCTGAAGGTCTTGCTTTGGAGATGGCGGATTTTTTAACCAAGGAATTAAATGAATTTTCTGAGACAATAAACCTTTCCTTTAAGGGCAGTTTCGATAAGGCGAATCGAACATCCATAAATTCCTATAGGGGACCTGGAATTGAACAGGGGCTAAAAATTCTGGAAAAAGTTAAGGGACAATTCAATATTCCAGTAATCACCGATTTTCATTTGCCAGATCAGGCCGATGAGGTAGCTTCAGTGGTGGATACTTTACAAGTTCCCGCCTTTTTATGCCGACAGACTGATATGATAGCTGCCGGAGCATTGGCCTGTCAGAAATATCAAAGACAATTAAAAATAAAAAAAGGGCAGTTTCTCTCGCCTGAAGAAACTGAAAATATTGTCCATAAAGCAATGAATTTTATTCCAAAAGAAAAAATACTTCTAACTGAAAGAGGAACATCTTTTGGTTATAATAACCTAATTGTAGATATGGCATCTTTTCAAATAATGAAAAGTTTTGGTGTTAGGGCAATCCATGATGCCACCCATTGTGTTCAAAGACCCGGCGGATTGGGGACCGCATCCGGAGGGAAAAGAGAACAGATTTTTGTATTGGCAAAAGCTGCTGTAGCCGCAGGGGCTGATGGAATTTTTATGGAGGCCCATCCAAATCCTGAAAAGGCCTTATCCGACAGTGCCACAAGCCTTCCACTTAAAATGGTAAAACCATTCGTGGAAAGTTTAATAAGGATCAAAAAATCTTTATGAATTTGAATCTTAAGGAAATATCCCAAAAATTTTCAAATAAATTATTGAATATTAAAGTAGCTCTCTTTGATGTTGATGGGATATTAACCAATGGGTTAATCAGTTGGGATGGGGATGATGTGGGATTTAACCGAACTACCCATGCCCAGGATGGATTTGGTCTTAAAATGTTAATGGATGGTGGAATAAAGGTGGGAATTATCTCAGGAGGAAATAGCCTTGGAGTGAAAAAAAGATTTCAGGAGAATTTGGGTCTAGATTTTATTTTTCTTGGAAATGAGGACAAAAGGGAGGCCTACCGAGAAGTTTTAAAACTAGGATTTAAAGATCATGAAATACTTTATATGGGAGATGAGTTATTTGATATTCCTCTTCTTAAAAGGTCTGGTTTTTCTGCCACAGTACCAAATGCTTCAATTGAAGTAAGGGAAGTGGTCGACTATGTGACTAGTAGACCCTCCGGGAAAGCATGTGTTAGAGAGGTTATAGATATTTTAAGGTATGCCAAGGGTATTGCGCCCAAGATAATGGATTTTGATGAAAATTAATGGATAAAACAAAATTTAAGGATCTCTTAAATAAAAATTATACTTGGCCTTGTATTTATATATTTCGGTTTGTCATCCCCTTTACAGAACTTTCAGAATTAGAAAGAATACTTCCAAAAGAAGGAATGAAGTTTAAGCCTTCCAAAATGGGAAATTATATTTCAGTAGTTATAAAGATGACTATGAACTCAGCAGATGAGGTAATAGAAATATACAAAAAAGTTTCCCACATTAAGGGAATAATTTCCCTTTAGAAAGGAGATTAAAAAATGAAATTTAAAACTTCTGTTATTTTTGGAGGAGGAGCTTTTGGTACTTCAATGGCCTCGGTTTTAGCAAATAATTTTGAAAGGGTAATTCTTCTAGTTCGTTCTAGAGAAATCTATGATGGATTAAAAAATAAGAGGGAAAATATCCAATACCTTCCAGGAATTAGTTTACCTAAAAATATTATACCTGCATTATCATGGGAAGAGGTAGAATCACTTGTAATTGGGGAAATTCAGTTAGCTGTTTGCGGTCTTCCGACGAGCTCAATAAAAGAATATTGTGAACAAAACTATGATATTTTAAAAAAAATTTTAGAAAAAGACATACCTCTAGTATCTCTTTCCAAAGGCATGAATGCTGAAACTTTGGAATTAGCAGATGAAATTTATTATCATTATTTTTTAGATTTTAAGGATAATTTCTGCTATTTATCCGGGCCGTCCTTTGCCAAAGAAATAGTGGATAAACAAATAACTGCAGTATCTTTGGCAGGTAGGTCCAGGGCCAACTTGGAAAGAGTTATGGCCTATATGCAAACTCCCTATTTTAAAACTTTACCATGCTATGATGTAAAAGGGGTTCTGCTTGGAGGATCACTGAAAAATCTTCTGGCCATTGGTGGGGGAATTGTTGAAGGGCTTGGGTTTAATCACAATACAACTGCGGCCATGATTACTTATGGTATCAATGAAATGTTACGATATGGCGTAGTTTATAATGCAAGGCCGGAAACATTTTATGGATTATCCGGAATGGGTGATCTTATTCTTACGGTTACGGGGCATTTTAGTCGAAATAAATCTTTTGGATTGGAGATAAGTAAAGGTAGGAAACCCGAGGATATTATTAAATCGCAAAGAACTACTGTTGAAGGCTATAAAACTACTAAAGCGGCTTATTTGATTGCAGAAAAATATCAAATAAGGGCAAGAGTAACAAAAATTCTTTATGGGGTTTTATATGAGAACAAAGATCCATTAAAGGAAATCCACGATTTAATGATGGTTCCTTCAAGATTTCAAAATGTCATTTAAGATATTGTTTGATTTCCTCGATAGAGATTGTTTCCCCTAAATCGTTTAACTTGCCGTTTTTATCTATAAGAAAATATGCTGGAACTCCAACTTTTCCTTGGGCCATTAGGAAATCAGTTATTTTTTGATCCCGTTTAGTCCAATCTGCTAATAAAAGTTCCATGTCATAAGTTTTTGCAAGTTCTTCAAATGCATCCGTTTTAAGAACAAGGCTTTCATTCATTTTGCAGGTTAAGCACCATTTAGCAGTAAAATCTATAAAGATGTATTTTTGTGAACTTTTTATCTGCTCCATTTTATCTATGGACCAGGGTTGCCAATATTTTTCACTTTTTGAAATATCATCGGTGAAAATAATTTTTCCCATTATAAGACCTGGCAAAGTAAGGAGAATAATAAAAAATATAAAATTTTTAGAAGTATATTTTTTTGCAAAAAAGGCAAAAAATACTAGGGCCAAAGATGTAAGAAGGTAAACTACGTAGTGGGAAGGAGGCCCCAGTTGAATGAAAACATCAAATAGCCATACAATCGTTAGAAGAAGGCTGAGTCCTAGGAAATGTTTCAATCCCTCCATCCATTGTCCTGGTTTGGGTAAAAAGGAAATTAATTGAGGAAATAAACCGGCCAAAATGAAGGGGATGGATAATCCAAATGCGATTCCACCAAAGATAATAAAAATATTTGTGGAAGAAGAGGTGAAAGCAAATGTTAAAGCAGTCCCTAAAAATGGAGCACTACAAGGAGTGGCCAAAATAGTGGTAAGTATTCCACTTAGGAAATCTCCAAAATAGTTTTCAGATGTTTGAATATTTCCCAAAAATTTCCCTCCAGGGGTTATAAAATGGAAAAGACCAAAAAGATTCATTGCAAAGATAAACAAAACAAAAATGATTACTGCCAAAAATTGCGGAGATTGGAGTTGAAAACCCCAACCTATGATTGCCCCTGTGGCCTTAAGGGAAGTAACAATTATTGCAAGGACTAAAAAAGTAAAGAAAATTCCCATTGTGTAACTTAAGTTGTGTTTTATTAAAACACCTTGGGAAGCCTTTTTATGTTTTATGAGGTAAAAAATTTTAAGTGATATGACTGGTAAAACACAGGGCATGAGGTTTAGCAGCAGACCACCAAGGAATGCAAAGAGGAGATAATACCAAAAAGTTGGAATTTCGTTGGATGATACCTCTGAGGTTTTGCCAATTTTTAGGGGAGTTAAAATTTTAAAAAACTCACTTGATTTTTGGAAGCCAGAAGTATCAAAGGAAGTAAATGTTTTTTCTATAACCTCATATTTATCAGATAATGGGTTTAAAAATAAAAATTTTAAAATGTGCGGTTTTTGAAAATTACCATCGGAAGGTAAAGGCTCTGATGGCTCACTATATTCACCATCCCAATCTATATTTATTTTACCGTATATATTTCCTTTTGAGTCACTATAAAGTTCTTCCTTCCGGTAATTAAAGGGGTGTGCAGGTAACGGGTAAAAAATATTCCCTCTTGGGTAGGGAAATTTATCTGTTCCTTTTAAATTGTAGAATAAAACAAGTTTATTTTCTTCGCCTTTTGTTAAAAGGATATCCAAATCATTTGGAAAATCTATTTTTTCGGGAAGAATTTGGAAATTTTTTTCCATTTCATCCTGGGAAATATTTAATTCCTTTCCCGAATAGCTGAACTTACCTTCCTGAAAAGTTCCATCAATTTTCTTTTGGCCGGGAACACAAATATTTTTGCAGACAAGGTAATTTAAATTTATGGTTAAATTTTTATTATTAAGTGACTCATTTGGGAGTTTATAAAAAAGTCCAAATTTTCCATCATATCCATAAGTGGTAAGTTCTCCACCTTGCTCTGAAAAAACCTTTGGAGCAGGCCATTCTATTGAACCAAGTTCCAAAGCGCTTCCATCCTGGGAAAAAGTGGGGGTAATTGGTAGTCCTGCGTCACCTGGATTTTTCCAATATACGTGCCATCCTTGATGAATTTCAAAGGAAAGAGATAGAAAGTTGTTCTTATAGACATCAACCGATACTTTGACCAAGTCCTTGGGGACTTCATCATTACTAGCAAAAGCCAGACCTATAAATGAAAGCAAAAAAATATGAACAAGTATTTTCATTATTGGACCTTATCAAAATTATCCAAATTATTGAACCATTAAGGCAATACCAAAACGGAAGCGTCAAGTAATCAAAAAGAATAATTAAATTAAAGACTCCATTTTCCGAAAAATTCTGTAATGAAAATATCATTTTTCCTTCTATTAATCCTAAGTAGTTGTAGTTTCAAGGAAGATCTTAAAGAAAGGGTTCATGGGCAAAATCAAATTGAGGGAGCTGCATTAAGTCTTGCAAAGGAGAATAGAGAATTACGGGGAAGAGTAGTGGAATTAGAAGCAGAATTTAAAAAGGGTACTTCCTCGGTTCAGCGAACCATGGCCCAAAATAATTCAAATCTTCAGGAAATAGACGAAAAATGGAGGGCCGATGAAATTTTATTTGTCGCAGAAATTGAATATGAAAGAGAGGATTATGAAAAGTCCTCTTATTTTTTTCAAAATCTTTTCAAAAAATTTCCAAATGACAAAATAATTGATGATCAGGTTCTTTTTAAAGCAGGAAGAAGTTTTTATCAGGATGGAAAAAATTTTAATTTGGCCCTTCAGTCCTTTGATAAAATTCCCACAACTTCAATATTCCACCTTCAATCAAAACTTTGGACTATTCTGGTCCAAAAAAAACTTGGAAATAAAAAACAATTCCATGACGGCCTGAAAGAATTTGAAGAGAAATATCAAAATACCCCCGAATGGAAAATTTTGGAAAGGCATTATGAAAAAATCATTAGGAAGTAACATCTATTTTGCTCTTTTATTCCTTTATACAATGAATAGTTTTGCAGAAACTTTTGGCTATATTAATTCGGTTAAGAATGAAAACTCCTTTTTAGTGGCCCAAGATGAAACTGCAAGTATTTTAAAGAAGGGAGATTTTTTGGAAGCCGGATCACAGATCCTTGTTGAAGAAGGGGGATTTATTATTTTCTCCGATTATTATGATAATCGTTATCAGTTGGGTTCTGGCGGGTTGATTAAAATTAAAGAAAATGGAATGGAATTAAATAGAGGAGTATTAAAAATTAAATCTCTAGGATTGGATGGAAAAACAATAACAGTTGAAACACCAAACTCTGTAATTAAATTCTCTGAATCGGAGGGATCTATCTCTTATTTACCAGAACTTTCTAAGACAGAAGTTTTCTCATTTGAAGGACTTTTTGAATTAATTAGTAAAAATAAATTAAATTCTTCTGTTGATGTTCGTGAGGGACAATATTCCCAAATAACCAGTGGTATCCAGATGGGAATGGCATCTCTCCCTTCATCATTTTCTCAGGATCAATTGGATAAAATATCATCTGGTTTTTCAAAAGTACCTACTCGCAAAATTTCCTCGATTAAGGATGGAAAAATCATTTTTATCCCCTCCAAAAGGTCTAAACCCTTAAAATCACGTAAAAGGAAGCCAGCTTCTGTAGAAAAAAATGAGGTACCGATTAAAGTTTATAGAAGTAAAATCCAAACCAATAACCTAGATAAGTTAATAAAGGACCTAAAATCTAACTAAAACGCTCCTAAATCCCTGTAATTAAAATACTCCCTACTATTTTTTTCTCCCCATTTAGGCTATAAACTAGCCATTCTTAAAAATGGGGTTGTTATGTCTAAAAATAATGAGAGAAAGATGGGATTTTCCTATGACGACATGCTGTTAAGGCCTGGTTATTCTGAGATACTGCCCAGTGAAACTGAATTAGTTTCAAGATTTTCAAGAAATATTCCCTTAAATATTCCTTTAGTCTCTGCTGCAATGGATACAGTAACTGAATCTCGGGTGGCAATAGTAATGGCACAAGAAGGTGGAATTGGAGTTATCCATAAAAACCTATCGCCTGAAGATCACGCCAATGAGGTCAGAAAAGTAAAAAAGTATGAGGCAGGAGTTATTGTAGAGCCGGTTACAGTAAGACCGGATGATACTTTACAAACAGTTGCAGATTTAACGGCAAAACATGGAATATCAGGTGTACCCGTTGTAGATGAAAATAATAGGCTTGAGGGAATACTTACAAGCAGAGATATGCAATTTGAGGAAAATTTAAGTCTAAAAGTTCGGGATGTAATGACCCCAAAATCCAAGCTTGTAACGGTAAACGAACATGTAAACATGGCCGAAGCCAGACAATTACTTCACCGTCATAGAATAGAAAAATTACCCATGGTGGATGATGAAGGAAAATTAAAGGGGCTAATTACCATTCGAGATATCACGAAAATTATTCATTTTCCAAATTCCAATAAAGATTCATTAGGGAGGTTAAGAGTAGCGGCTGCTGTCGGTGTAGGAGAAAAGGAAAAACTCCGAGTAGAACTACTTGTAACCGCTGGAGTCGATGCAATTGTAGTAGATACCGCTCACGGGCACAGTAAAGGTGTCATTGAAATGGTGAAATGGATAAGATCTAAGGCCCCTAAAATTGATATCATAGCAGGAAACGTAGCAACCGCTTCGGCCTGTGAAGATTTAATTGCAGCAGGTGTAGATGGAATTAAAGTAGGTATTGGACCAGGGTCTATTTGTACAACCAGAGTTGTTGCAGGAATAGGTGTACCTCAACTTTCAGCTGTTATGGAGTGTGCTTCTGTTTGTTTAAGAGAGAAAATTCCTTTTATAGCTGATGGTGGAATAAAATATTCTGGAGATATTGTAAAGGCCCTAGCTGGTGGTGCCAGTTCAGTTATGGTTGGAAGTCTTTTTGCAGGGACAGATGAATCACCAGGGGAAAGAATCATCTATCAAGGAAGGACCTTTAAAGTTTACCGCGGAATGGGCTCTATTGGAGCTATGAAGCTTGGGTCTAAAGACAGATATGGTCAAGGGCAAGTGGAAGAGATAAAGAAATTAGTTCCAGAAGGGATTGAAGGCCAGGTGCCTTATAGAGGCTCCCTAGTCAGCTCAATTTATCAACTAATTGGTGGACTACGAGCAGGAATGGGGTATGTGGGGGCAAAAAATTTAAATGAGCTAAGAGAAAAGGCCGAGTTTATCCAAATCACTCCAGCAGCTTTAAAAGAAAGTCATCCTCATGATGTAATGGTAACCAAAGAAGCACCTAATTATTATTTGAGCTAAATTTATGAATGAAAGACAAACTTGGATCATTGATTTTGGATCTCAATATACCCAGCTTATAACTCGTAAAAGTAGAGAATTGGGCTTTTCAGCATCAATCCATACCCTGGAACAAGTTAGGGATTCTTTCGAAAAAGGAATTTTTCCCAAGGCTTTGATTCTCTCAGGTGGTCCTCAATCGGTTTTTAATGATAAAAATGACTATTCTTTTATTTTTAATAGATCAGGTCTTCCCATCCTTGGAATTTGTTATGGGATGCAACTTTTGGGGAAGGTTTTTGGTGGTTTTGTTGAAAAAGGAATAAGTGGAGAGTACGGACATACCAATGTAAATTTAAAGGGGGAATTTAGTATTTCAAACTGCCCCACAACTTTTAGTGTTTGGATGAGCCACTCAGACCATATTTCTAAATTGCCAACAAATTTTGAAACAATAATTGAAACTCAAAATGGATTTATAGGTGGAATAAAACATTTAGATAAACCCATTATGGGACTTCAATTTCATCCGGAAGTTGAGCATTCAGAACACGGACTGGATATTTTAAATTATTTTTATACCGAAGTTGCTAAATTAAAACAGGATTGGACATCAAAAACTATGGTTGAAGAGGCCCTGGATTATTTAAAGGTGGCCAATGATAAATATATTCTTTGTGCGTTCTCTGGAGGAGTAGATTCTCTAGTGGCAGCTACAATGGCATCAAAAGTCCATGGTCAAAAAGTAAAATGTTTCTTTGTAGATCATGGATTGCTTAGACCTCAAGATTATATCCATATGCAAAATCTTATGAAAGGAACCGACCTTTCTATAGAAATTATCGAAGCTAAAGCAGAATTTTTTGAAAATTTAAAAGGTGTGTCCGAACCTGAAACAAAAAGAAAAATTATCGGAAAAACTTTTATAGAGATCTTTGAGAAAAAAGTTCATCAATACGAAGAAAACCATGGGATCAAATTTGAATACTTATTACAAGGAACTTTATATCCAGATGTAATCGAATCCCTAAGTCCACATGGAAAAAATGGAAAATCAGATACCATTAAATCTCATCATAATGTTGGCGGTCTTCCAGAAAGGATGAAATTAAAATTGTTGGAACCACTCCGACTTCTATTTAAGGATGAAGTTAGAAAAATGGGCAGGGAACTTAATCTCCCAGATGTTTGGCTTAATAGACACCCATTTCCTGGACCAGGAATAGGAATAAGAGTTTTAGGAACTATAACACCTGAACTGGTGAAAGTGGTTCAGGATAGCGATCAAATTCTTTTTGAGGAACTTAATAGCCACAATCTTTATAATTCAACATGGCAGGCCTTTACTGTTATTTTACCAGTTAAAACCGTAGGGGTTAAAGGTGACTCCCGGGCCTATGAAAACGTTTTATCTCTTAGAATGGTAGATAGCACTGATGGTATGACAGCAAAATGGTCCAAGCTTCCCTTTTCCTTTTTAGAAAAAGTATCCAACCGGATCACCAATGAAGTTTCAGGAGTTACAAGAGTTGTATATGACATTACTTCTAAACCTCCTGGAACAATTGAATGGGAATAAATAAGTTTTATTTAACCTAAAAAAAATCCGATACGCTTTCTAAAAGGTGAAAATATGAAGGCTTTGGACTTTATTTTGAGAGGTTTCTTGTGCTTGGTCTTTAGTTCAAGGGGTCTTTCCCATTTTATAGACACTCCGTTTTTTGTAAAAATGATACCTCCTTATATTCCTTTTCCCGAAGCTGTAGTCATTATAACCGGAGTTATAGAGGTACTAGTGGCAATTGGTATTATGATTCCAGAAATTAAGGAACTGGCGTCAAAAATAATTGTAGTTTCACTGGTTGCCTACTTTCCGGCCATATTTCATATGCTTACCCATAGAGAATTATTTCCGGAAATATCCCCTCAACTTATTGTATTTATTCTTCCTGCCCAGTTTTTAATGATAGTAATGGCATGGTACTTATCTGGATGGCATTCGCCTATGTACTTTTTTCTAAAAACAGTTGATCCAGAAGAGCTTGAGCCAGAAAATCAACCACCTCCCGATGAGGATGATGAAGAAATAAAATAGCACTTAGCAAAAAGTTGCTGCAAGCGTCCTGAAAAACAGGGTTAAAAGGATTATAATTTCCCCTGTCTATGGACCAAACTTTTGTTCACTTACATGTACATTCTGAATATTCCCTTTTGGATAGTACTCTTACAATTGATCAGTTGGTAAAGAGGGCTAAAGATTTTAATCAAAATGCTGTTGCTCTTACTGACCATGGGAATATGTTTGGAGCAATAGAATTTTATGAAAAGGCCAAGAAGGAAGGAATAAAACCTATCCTCGGATGTGAAATTTATTATACTGCAGGAAGCAGATTTGAGCGACCTTTAAATACATCAGGGCCATTATTATCTTCCCAGGACCAACAAGAAATACGTCATGAAATCTCCCACCTAGTACTTTTATGTAAAAATGAAAATGGCTATAAAAATCTATGCAAGATAATTACTCAAAGCTACCTAGAAGGATTCCATTATAAACCAAGGGCTGATTTTGATTTAATTTCAGAATTTAAAGAAGGTTTAATTTGCCTCTCCGCCTGTTTAAAAGGAGAAATTGGGCAAAAATTTTTAATTGGGGAAAATGAAAAGGCAGTCAAGGAAATAATTAGATTGCATGAAATATTTAAAGATGATTTTTATATAGAAGTTCAAGACCATGGGATTTTAGAAGAAAAAAAAGTTAATGAAAAAATTTTTGATTTTGCCAAGAAAAGGGGAATTTCTTTAGTTGCCACCAATGACATTCATTACCTGAAAAAAGAGGATGCCCTGGCACAAGACATATTATTGTGTGTTCAGGAAAAGAAAACTTTCAAGGAAGAGGATCGGATCAAATTTAAGACTCAGGAATATTATTTTAAATCCTCCCAAGAGATGAGTTCAATTTTTAGTGATATGCCTGAGGTTATCGAAAATACTTTAAAAGTTGCAGATAAGTGCAATCTTAAACTTATTTGGAAAGACGAAAACGGTAACCAAGTTTACCATCTTCCAGATTTTAATATCAATACGTCAGAGTCCACTTTCGAATATTTCAAAAGGATTTCAAAGGAAGGACTGGAAAAAAGATTTTTAGGACCCCATTTTAGCAAAATTAGAATGTCCAGTAATTGGGAAGATGAAATAAAGGCTCAATATATTTCGCGGATGGAAGAAGAGCTGCAGATGATAAACAACATGGGGTTTGCAGGTTATTTTCTTATCGTTGCTGAGTTTATAGGTTGGGCGAAAGAAAGAAAAATTCCAGTAGGTCCAGGGCGAGGCTCTGGAGCCGGATCCATAGTAGCTTATGCACTTAGAATTACCGATATTAATCCTATCCAATATAACCTGCTTTTTGAACGCTTTATAAATCCAGAGCGGGTATCTATGCCGGATTTTGATATTGATTTTTGTCAATTAAGAAGAGGGGAAGT
The DNA here is from genome assembly GCA_964400895.1 of uncultured Bacteriovoracaceae bacterium. Lineage (GTDB taxonomy): Bacteria > Bdellovibrionota > Bacteriovoracia > Bacteriovoracales > Bacteriovoracaceae > CAYNWL01. The sequence continues at coordinate 289,355 of CAYNWL010000001.1, read as the reverse complement.
AATAGACCACGTTACTGAATTATATGGAAAGGAAAGAGTCGGCCAGATCGTAACTTTTGGAAAAATGTTGGCAAAAGCTGCATTAAGGGATGTTAGTAGGGTTATGGACCTTCCTTATTCTGAAGCTGATGCTTTGGCAAAATTAGTTCCTGAAGAATTAAATATCACCTTAGAAAAGGCGCTTAAAACCGAGCCCAAATTCCAAGAACTTCAAGATACCGACCCGAAAATAAAAAAAATAATTGAGGTTTCACAAAGAGTTGAAGGAATCAACCGACATGCATCTATACATGCAGCAGGAGTAATAATAACCAATAAACCGCTAGTAGAGTATTGCCCCTTATTTTTAGGATCGGATAATGAACAGGTAATTCAATACGATAAGAAATATTCTGAAAAAATAGGGTTAGTTAAATTTGATTTCTTGGGGCTCAAAACACTAACAGTTATTTCGCAAGCTACGAATCTTATTAGGAAAAACATAGACGCAAAGTTTGAAATTGAAAATATAGATTTGGATGATCGAAATGTTTTTGATTTTATTTCACAGGGCGAAACCGTTGGAGTTTTTCAGTTAGAATCTTCAGGAATGATCGATTTGTGTAAAAGAATTAAACCAGATTCAATTGAAGATATTACTGCGATCAATGCCCTTTATCGCCCAGGCCCTATGGAATCGGGGATGGTGGACGATTTTGTGGAAATAAAAAATGGTAGGAAAAAAATTAACTTTCCATTTCCAGAACTTGAACCAGTTCTAAAAGATACTTTAGGAGTTATCGTATACCAGGAACAGGTAATGAATATTGCTAGGGTGATTGCTGGTTATACTCTAGGTCAAGCTGATATGCTTAGGAGAGCTATGGGAAAAAAGCTCCCTGAAGAAATGTCGAAACATAGGGACTTTTTCACCAAAGGGGCAATAGGACGAGGGTTTAATGAACAAAAAGCCAAAGAGCTTTTTAATTCGATGGAAAAATTCGCTGAATATGGATTCAATAAAAGTCATGCAGTTGCCTATGCTTTTATTGCTTATCAGACTGCCTATTTAAAATATTATTTTAGACCAAGTTTTTTTGCTGGTCTTTTAAGTTCCGAGCTAGATGATATAGACAAAATTACGGAATATATTAATGATTTTTGCAAATTAGGGGGGGAAGTTCTAGCAGCAGATGTAAATGAATCGAAATACCTTTTTGACATAGATGGGGAAAAAATACGATTTGCCTTAGGCGCAATTAAAAATGTTGGTGAACCGGCTGCAAAGGAAATTGAAAAAATCCGTCTAGTAAAAGGTCCATTCAAGGGATTTTTGGATTTTTGCAAAAAATGCGATTTAAGAATAGTAAATAAGAGGGCCCTAGAATCATTAATTAAATGCGGTGCCTTTGATAGGTGTGAAACTTTAAATAGAAGTACCTTGCTTTCAAATCTGGAGGTTTTTATGAACTTCGGACACAAGAAAGCTGAGGAAAGAAAGGTTGGACAAGGAAATATATTTGATTTGTTTGATGAAACTAAAAATGACGAACAGCTTGGTATTAAGGAAATAAAAGATTTTGAGTTCAAAGAAAAGTTAGATTTAGAAAAAAAACTAACCGGAATTTATTTTACAGGGCACCCCTTAGATGGTTATGAAAATCTAATTGAAAATATTTCAAACATGAAAATTACTGAAGCCCTTAACTTGAGTGAAAAGGATATTCGACCAAAAACCCAAGAAATTAGAAAAGGTTGGAGTGATCCCAATCGTAAGGATTTAACTCTTGCGGGGCTTTTTTCGGTGACGAAAAAAATGCTGACCAAAAAAGGTGAGAAAATGTGTTTTGCCACTTTGGAAGATAAAGGTGGCAAAATTGAATGTATTGTTTTTCCTAAAGTATTTCAAGAATATCAGAGATTTTTTGAAAAAGAAGAAATTGTTGTTATCGAAGGAAATGTTAATTTATTGGAAAATCCCAAGAAATTTTATCCAAGGACAATTAGGAAAATTAAAGAGGTGGGGGAAGAAAGAGTCTTGGGCATAGAAGTTAGGGCGAAACTTAAAGACCTAGAGCCATCTAAACTCAGGGATTTAAAAGATTTGGTGTTATTAAATCCGGGAACTAAACCATTGGTTTTATATTTAGAGGGAGAGGAGGGGATTGCAAGACTTACCCTTGGCAAGGAATATCTGGTAAACCCGTCCCCACAACTCGCATTGAAAATTAATGACGTTTTTAAGACAAATAGTGTAAAGTTAAAAATGGGATATCAAGGGGAAAAAAAATAAATGTTTTTGATTTTAATTTGCACATTTTTTAATTTGAGTTGGTCTGCTCCAGTAGATTTTAATATTGAAGGGGAGGGAAGATTTATTTCCCAAGAGGGTGATTCACTTCCCTTTATTAAAGAACAACTTTTATTTAATGCCTTTCAGGATGTCATCACCAAATATTTAAAACGACAGGGCCTTAATTCAGAACTTTTCTGGGAAAAACATGACCAAAGATTTGAAGCCTTTTTTGCCAGGTTAGAGGGAGACATCAAAAAGGCCAACCAAGATCCTTCCAAGTTGGAAAAAGAAATCAGGTATAAAAAGTTGGAACGGAAATCTCAATTTGGTCTTTTAAACCGGTCAATCAAGTCCTACACCATAAGTTCTATGACTCGGGCCCAAAATATGCCAAATGCAAGGTATATAAATATTAACGCTCAAGTGGATTCAAATCTTATCAACCAAATATATTTTGACTATGTCTCAACAAAAAAAATGGTGAAAGGACTAAATCTTTATTTACTACCTATATTCACCCTATCAAATATGTCTTGGACAGATTTGGGAGTAAATTCGGAAAAGGATTTTAGCTCCGTTGTATCAGATCATTGGAAAAAACACCTTGAAGATGACCTCAAACCTCAGATAGGCCAAGTGATTATAATGGGAGATGGCGCTGAAAAAGAACTTAGAAGGGTTCTTGAATCTAAACAGTCTAAAAAGGGTTTTTTAGAAATCGCGGATTCCACATGGGATAGTCTTGAAAGTAGCTTTTTGCTAATTGTAAAAATTAAGATAAAAAAAGTCTCTGAAAAAATATTACTTAAAAAAAATCAATTGGAAATTGGATTAAACTTTGGTCTCATAGATTTAAAATCTGGAAAAACCCTAGTCTTCGATGATCTTGCCAAAACAAAGACAAATTTCAGCACCGAGGACCTGTCTCAGTTAAGTTCATCTGTTGCAACCTCTATTTATAGAATGCCTCTGGATGAATTTGGGACCTTAAAAAGAAATTTAAGCAACAACCTAGGAAGTTCCAATCTTCTTTATCTTAAAGTATCAAATTTAAAATCAGTGGAAGATTTAATGGGACTATCAGATACCTTAAAAACCAAAGGTGTTTCATACCAACTAAAACCCAGAATTTATTCACTTAAGGCAAATGAAGGAATTTTAGAGCTTGAATTTAATGGAAGCAAAACTCAAGCGGAACAATTTCTAAAGAGTATTGAAAATGAGAAATTGTATGATGGAAGGGAAGTTTCCTTTGGTGAAGAAGATGGTAATTTTGTCCTGGCCATAAAAAATAATGTTCCTTCAAGTGTAGACCAGGACAAAATTAATGGAAATAAAAAACGCGTCGTTTTGTAATAAGGAGAATTAGCATGAAGCCAGTTTTTGCCTTGTTGGTCATCTTACTTATTTCATGTTCCGGGGAAGTCATAAATAGAACCCCTTCAAGTGTTCCAGAAAAAAAGTCTGAAAGGGTCGATTTTCAGGGAGTGAAGAAAAAAATATTAATACTAACCCTCGCCAATGAAACCCATTATGAAAGCGAAAAATTGGGTGAGATGGTGACAGACCATTTAATCACTCAATTGGATCTAAGTAATCGGTTTATTTTAAATCCTAAAGTTTCAGATAATGTTGTCACATCAAAGGAAATTTATTCTTCTGGTGGTACCAAACTATCGGAAATTGGCCAAGCAGCTAAAAATTTGGGGATTTATTTGATTGTTTTTGGGAGAATATTGGATGCAAATGTAGCCGAAAAAAGTAATGAAATCGGTGTTCTTTCCCATACTAGCATGGCCACGAATGCAGCTTTAGAAATTAAAGTATATGATGTATTTTCGGGACATGAAATATTATCCGAAAAAACTTCCGGAAGTGATGATTCCTCAACATTTAGAAAATTTTCTAGCGAGGATGATTCTTATAAGGAATTTAGAGATGAAAATTTGTCTAAGGGCCTTTATAAAGCTGTAGAAAAAGTGAGCCCAAAAATTATTGCATTGGCGGACCGCCTAAATTGGCAGGGAAGAGTTGCAAAAATTGATGGTCAAAATATTTATTTAAATTCAGGAAGACTTTCAGGTTTAAAAATTGGAGATGTTTTAAGTGTAGTCACTGAGGGTTCGGAGGTTTTCGATCCTCAAACTGGGGCCCAAATTGGAATTTCTCGTGGAATTGTAAAGGCCACAATAGAGGTGGTTGATTACTTCGGGGATGATGGCGCCTTGGCCAATCTCCTTTCAGGTGGAACCATTCATGAGGGTGACCGGGTGGAAATATATTAAGAGGTGAAATTTGGATTTTCTTTATAGTCTTTTCAAAAAAATCGCTTTTAATATGGACCCCGAAGATGTCCACAATATTACTTTAGATCTCCTTGCCAAATATCCGTTGTTTTTTTCTTTGGCAAGCAATCAAACGACTCTTTCACCAAATTACCAGGTAAAAGTTGGGAAATTAACTTGGCCATTTCCAGTTGGGCTTGCTGCAGGTTTAGATAAAAATGCCGTGGCCATTGATTATTTTAGTCGTACTTTATTTGGTGCCATTGAGGTGGGAACGGTAACCCCAAAACCTCAAGAGGGAAATCCAAAACCTAGAATGTTTAGGTATCCAGAACTTGAATCTCTAAGAAATAAAATGGGATTTAATAATTTGGGAGCGGAAAAAATTTTTGAAAATATTAAAACTTCGATCAATCATGGAAGAATTTTGGGAGTTAATTTGGGTAAAAATAAGGTCACCCCAGAGGATGAGGCATTTAGGGATTATCAATGCCTTTACGATAAATTTTCCCCGGTAGCGGACTATCTTGTTATAAATGTTTCCTCACCTAATACTCCGGGGCTTAGAGATTTACAAAGGACTGAAAATTTAAAAATAATTTTTGAATCGCTAAATGTGGCAAGGAAAATTAATCCTAAACCTCTTTATTTAAAGATTTCACCAGATTTGGCATTTGAAGACGTAGGTCCCATTATAGATTTGGTAAAGGAATACAGATTAGAAGGTATAATCGCAACCAATACTACAATAATGAAAAATATGGGAGAGGGTGGTATATCTGGAAAACTTTGTTTTAAAAAATCAAGGGAGATGAGAAAGTATATTTTAGAAAGAATTAGAGAAACTCCTGAGGTTGAAGTTATAGGAGTCGGAGGAATTTCCTCTTTTGAAGACCTATTAGATTTCTGGAAGATGGGAGGGAAAGTTGTTCAGATTTATTCTTCTTTCATTTTTCAAGGTCCAATGATTTTGAATAATTTCCAAAAAGGAATTGATACCTATTTGAAAAAAACCGGATGTAAAAATGTAGAGGAAGTGATCAAGAGTATTTAGGGCGAACTACGTATTTAATAGGATCTTCCACCCCTGCCTTTTGAAAACCTCGAAGCCTTAAGGCACAAGAATCACAGGTTCCACAAGCAATATCAGGGTTTTTATAGCAGGACCAAGTAAATTGAATGGGAGCTTTGAGGTCCAAATTTTTCTTAACAATTTCTTCTTTTTTCAAATAAATGACTGGAGTCACTACTTCAATATCACCGTTTTTAGTGCCTTGTTTGATCAGTTCATTAAAAGCTTTATAATAAGAAGGCCTGCAGTCAGGATACCCTGAAGAATCTTCAAAAACAGCTCCTATAAAAATCTTTTTCGCCCCAATAACTTCCGCCCAACTTACTGCCATGGAGATAATGTGGGTATTCCTAAAGGGAACATATGAATCAGGAATTTCGGGAGTATCCCCTTTATAGGTTTTAACTTCTATTTTACTGTCAGTTAGAGAGCTACCTCCTATTTGTGATAAGAAGGAGATATCAATAATTTTTCGAAACTCTTTTTTAATATGGTAAAAATCACAAATTTTTTCAAAGCATTCTAATTCTTTTTTTTCCGTTTTTTGTCCATAATTTAAATGAAGGAATGCCATCCTGGAATAATTTTCATTGGCGATTGCTGCAGTGGCAAGAGAGTCCATTCCACCACTTACTAGGACGATTACTAATTCATCTTTTTTCATTTATGCCCTTTCGGAAGATTCTTTTAAAAAATTCTGAAGTTTTTCGATTTTTTCAAAAGCTTTTTGTTTCTTTTCTGGCAGAGTTCCCTCTTTTTCCACGATCATTAAATAAAATTTTATTTTGGGTTCGGTTCCGGAAGGCCTTAAATATATTTTATTTTTAGATTTAAAATTAAGACCTAAAACATTGCTTTTTGGGTAATCGAGTTTGGAGGTTGTGCCATTTGAGATATTTGACACAATTCCCAATTGATAATCCTCAATGCATTCAATTTCTTCATCTAGAATTTTTAATGTTGGGTTCTTTCTGAAAAAATCCATGATCCTTTGAATTTTTTCTTGTCCTTCCTTCCCAAAGTAATCCAGGGATAAAAGCGCTTCTTGGGAATAACCGTATTTATTATAAATTTCATCAAGGGCCTCAACCAGATCCATTCCTTTCATTTTATTCCAAAGTGCAACTTCGGCCATTAATGCTACAGAATTGACTCCATCCTTGTCCCTAACAAATGGATGGTTTAAATAACCAAAGGATTCTTCCGTTGCAAAAAGAAATCCAGATTCATCCAATTGATTTAATTTGGCACAAATCCATTTAAATCCTGTAAGGGTATTATAAACCTCAACTCCAAAAGATTTAGCAATACTAGTTAAGAGTTCAGAAGTTACAATGGTTTTTATTATAAAGGGATTCTTCGGAAGTTTTAGGTTTGAAAGTATATAATCGAGCATCAATATCCCAATTTGATTTCCATTGGGATAAAAAACCTCTCCATTTTTTAAGATGGCCACTCCCAACCGATCAGTATCTGGATCAGTTCCAAAAACAATATCCGAATTGGTTTTTTTCATAAGTTCCACGGCTAAGTTTAAAGCTTTTGGATCTTCAGGGTTTGGGTTTTTTACAGTGGAGAAATTGGAATCAGGTTGGGATTGTTCTTCCACAATTAAAAGGTTTGTAAATCCTCTTTCTTTAAGCGCCCGTTCGCAAGGGATAAGGCCAGTACCATGGATAGGTGTATAAACTATTTTAAGTAAATTTCCCTTTTCCTGGCATAGCGGCAGGTTGACTGTCATTTTCTTAACTTTTGTAAAATAGGAATCTTCAGTTGATCTTGGCACCCAATCAATCAGTCCCTTTTGGAAAGCAATTGGGAATTCCATAGTTTTCACCAGGTCAAAGGATTCAAGAGAAAGGTAATTGTTGATAATATTTTTATCTACAGGGGGAGTTACTTGGCATCCATCATTCCAATAAACCTTATAACCATTATAAATAGGGGGGTTGTGACTGGCGGTAATCATGACTCCGGCGTCGGCCTCTAAATCCCTTACAGCAAAAGAAAGTAAGGGAACTGGGTTTAGCTTTGGAAAGATGAAGGCCTTGATATTATTTCCTGCTAAAACTGAGGCGGTTTCTTTTGCAAATTCAAAAGAAAATTTTCTACTATCATAGGATATGACCACTTTTGGATTGGTTTTATTAAATTTCAAAACTTCATTGGCAAGTGCCTGTGTTGCTTTCCGAATGGTATATTTATTAATTCTATTGGATCCAAATCCTATAATACTTCTAAGACCTCCTGTTCCAAACTCTAAGTCAGAGTGAAAACGTTCAGTAATTTCCTTGATATCGTTTTTATTAATAAGCTCTAAAATCTCATTTCTAGATTCCTGGTCAAAATATGGGTTTGATGCCCATTCCTTTGCTTTTTTTAATGGATTAATTTGCATAAATTAGGTCTTCTGTTGATTCCGAGCAATATGCCAAAAAGTCTAGTGAAAATCAATATTTCTTCTTGCTATGTGCTATGATTGTTTTACAATTTTATAATATAACACACTCCATATAAAAGGAGTTAAAAGTATGGCGAATCCAAAAATGAAACATAAGCAAAACATTCCAGGAGCTTGGTATTGTACTGATCCTGATGATGATGGAGGCGAAGGATGTATAGCATGCAATGTTTGTTATACCGGAGCCCCTGATTTTTTCGCTGAAGATGAAAATGGAAACGCTTTTGTTAAAAAGCAACCAACAACTCCTGCTGAAATTGAATTATGCCAGGAACAGTTGGATGCCTGCCCTGTAAATTCAATAGGAAAAGACGGATAAACTATAACCAAGGAATTTAAATGCAACCTACTCACATGGAAGTGATAGCGACGGTGATTTTCACACTGGCGGTTCTTCACACTTTTTTGGTATCTAAGTTTCATCATTTGGCCCTAAAATTTCCAGCAGGATCTCCTGCACATGAATTTTTACTTTTTTTTGGAGAAGTAGAAGCAGTTTTTGGGATGTGGGCATCTATTTTCATGGTCGCCTATATCATTGATCAAGGCCTTGCGGTCTATGATGGTCAACATATATTAATAGGGGGGGCAGTACATTATCTTGAAGGGCTAAACTTTACCGAACCAGCATTTGTATTTGTAATAATGTGTATGGCAGGTTCTAGGCCAATCATTATTTTATCTGAAAAAATAATAATGTTTTTTTCAAAATTATTAGGTTTTTTACATCAAAAAATGGCCTATTATTGTGCAGCTTTAATAGTAGGTCCAATTTTAGGGTCCTTCATTACCGAACCTGCTGCCATGACAGTTACTGCACTAATCCTTTTGGATTATTTTTATAGTAATCCAAATATGTCCTCAAATTTTAAATATGCAACAATTGGGCTTCTTTTTGTAAATGTCTCTATTGGGGGAACCTTTACACATTTTGCGGCTCCGCCAGTATTAATGGTTGCTTCAAAATGGGGTTGGGGAATTGAGCATATGCTTACCCATTATGGTTGGAAATCTGGATTTGCTATTTCATTTTCAACTTTTGCTACAGCTTTAGTATTTAGAAAAGAATTACAAGGTCCATTAGAAATTAAAGCAAAACATCAGGCCTATATGAAACCAACTTGGTGGATGACACTAATTTCAGTTTTATTTCTGGCCTCAGTTGTATATATGGCACATCATATGGTGGTCTTCTTGGGAATCTTTTTATTTTTCCTAGGATTTGCAACTGTCACAAAAGAATATCAGGATAAATTAAAACTAAAAGAATCCCTAATGGTTGGTTTCTTCCTTGGGGGTCTTGTTACTCTTGGAAGTTTACAATCCTGGTGGCTAGCACCCTTATTGAATAAAATGGGGGAGACTGCCATATTCTTTGGTTGTACTGCTCTTACAGCGATTACCGATAATGCGGCTTTAACTTATTTGGGATCATTGGTTCCTGATTTATCTGAAATTAAGAAATATTACCTTGTAGCTGGAGCGGTGGCCGGAGGTGGTTTAACCGTAATTGCTAATGCGCCAAACCCTGCAGGATTTGGAATACTAAAGGAAAAATTTGGTCCAGACGGGATTAATCCAATGAAACTATTTTTAGGAGCATTGGGACCAACAATTATTGCAGTAATTGCTTTGGAATTCTTTCCAAATCTATAGGTTCAATCTTTTTTACCCAACCCTTAGGGCCTTCTTTTCTCCCCTCTTGAATGGAGAGAATAAGGTCCTTAAGTCGGTTGGAGAGGTTTCCATTTGGATAGGCAAGGGGATATAGGGTTCCATCTTCTTCTCCAAGTGCAGAAATGGGAACAATAATGCTGGCAGTCCCACAGGCAAAAGCTTCAGTACAACGCTTTTCCTTAATTGCGCCAATTAAAGAATTTATTGAGATGGTATCCTCTTTACAGTTAATTCCCTCATTTTTTACCAATTCAATGATTGATTTCCTTGTAATTCCATCGAGGATTGTATCCGTAAGTTTTGGTGTTATCAGGGTATTATCCAAAACAGCAAAAAAATTCATCCCACTCATTTCCTCGATTTTAGTGTGGGTTTCAGCATCTAACCATAAGGTATTTGAAAATCCCAATTTTTGGGCCTTTAAAGTGGTTAAAAGACTTGATGCGTAATTCCCGCCTGTTTTAGCAGTACCTGTTCCACCTTTTACCGCCCTAGATAGATGTCTTTCTATAAAAACATTGATGCTTGGATTTTGAAAATAAGATTCTGAAGGAGATGCTATTACCAAAAACTTGTATTCTAATGAAGGTCTAATTCCAAGGGATTCTTCTGTGGCTATGGTAAAAGGGCGAATATAGAGTGAAGTTCCAGTTTTAGTAGGAATTGTTTTTGTCGAGAAAGCAGCGATAGTTTCTACGGCCTCCATAAAAATATTTTCAGGTATTTCAGGGATGGCCATTCTATGTGCAGATTTATTAAATCTTAAAAAATTTTCCCTATGTCGAAATAAAAGGGGGCCAATATTATCAACATTATAGGCTTTGAGCCCTTCAAAGATTTCCTGGCCATAATGAAGAACTTTACTGGTTGGTAAAATGGAAAGAGGACCAAAGGGTAACATCTCCAAAGGACCCCAATTTCCATCCTTGTAAGTCGATTGAATCATTATGGGGCTCATGCAAGTGCCGAAACCAATATTTTCAGGCATTTTAAAAGATTTCAAAGCCTCTATGGCCCCTGGGTCAATTTTAAAAGACATGGGTTTTGTCCTTTTTGTAAAATTTTTTTAGGGTCAAAGAATAACAGAAAATATCTTTTTTGGAAAAAAAAAGGGGAGCAAGTAGCTCCCCTTTGGATGCTTATTGATAAGTATAAAGCTTTTGTTTGTAAGGAGCGAGGTTGGTTCCTTTGATGCTGAGTATTATTTCATATGGAACTTTAGTTGTTTTACCTTCCCAGGTAACCATTTTATCCGCACCAAATTTTCCTTCTCCTTCAACACCTGGATTAAATTCACTTCTAAGCATTCTTAAGAAGGTTTTCATGGTGAAACGATTTTCGATAAAACCCTTACCGAAATCTGCGTAGGCTTTAACAAAGTTTTTGAAATCCATGTCAGCTCTAAGTTGGGACATTTTCTTTAATGCTTGATAAGCAGTTTTCATTGCAGATGCACTTTGTCTCTTTGTAGTAAAAATACATTCTTTCAATAATCTTACTTTGTAAGATTCACAAATTTCTTCTTTTGCATCTTTTACACCTTTGAAGAAACCATCAACATAATCTTGGGCTTCTTTAACAAAAACTTCTTCTGGGTATTGGTTAACAAGTTTTAATAATTCATCTGTTGCAACATTTGAAATTGTAACATCAAGGTCGATTTCAAGAGTTCCAATATTTCCTTTTGGAACTGGGACTCCTTTAAGTTCTTTCATGAAACCAATTTTGTAACGTAGTCTTTTTAGTTCTTCTTCAAATTTTTCTGATGAGACATTGTTTTGAACAAAATAGTACTTATAGCTACCAGAATATCTTCTTTGAATTTTTCCATCAAGTTCAGTAAGTGGAGATACTTGTTGGAAGTTACCAGCAAAAGTTGAAATTCTCTTCATATCATTACTGATAATACCTTCTGTACCTGATTGTTTGGTATATACACCAATTAGCTCTTCAAGCAACATATTGTCGCCAAAAGTTTTGGTCCTACCACCGGTAAAGGATTTTCCTATATTAAAGGAAGCTGTAAATAAGAAAGGTAAAGTTGCAGATCCCCCTGCAGAAAGGGAAGTTGATTTTTTTACCGATTCGGAAATTCTAGTTACCCCTTTACCTTTTTCACTTGCCAACATGTCAGCAAAGATAAGGTTACCATTTAGAGCTTCTTGATAAGCTTGGGTAATATTTACGTTTGTAAAGGTATGGGAAACTTTAACTTTTCCTTTAAGATAACTTTCTACAGTAAGATTTGAAACAGCAGTATTTGCTAGATCAAATTTATATTCAAAAGATTCATTTTTTCCCCATGCCTTTGTTATGTTAAATCCACCGGCAATATTACCAGCGTTAACGGAGAAATTTTTGGATCTGTCTCTAGCATAGATTACTTTAACTTCTGATGGCGATTCTATTTCAACCCCAACATTCCATGAAGCGCTTACTCCAACAGCGATACCTACAGCGGCTAAAGCTCCACCCATTACCCCTAAACCACCATTCACCCCTAGGTTCATTGATCTGGAAGTAGTGATAGAATCCCCAGGTTTCCAATTATTTTTTACCATTTCCAACGTGGTAGGAAGGTCAACTTTTAGAGTTACTCTTGATGCTTCTTCGTAAGTAGGGGCCCATTTATTAACCAAAAAACCTTTACCTTTACTAGCGGACACACCACCAGCAAAACCAAGTCCGGCCCAACCAGTAACTAAGCCAACTACAGCGTTAAGGCTCAGACCAACTGAAACGTCTTGTTTGTCAATTACTCGATAACCGGCAGGATTGGTTGCAGGCATGAAGATTCCATCTTTTTCAACCAAATCCCCGGGAGCAGCCTTACTTTCTTGGGCGTAAATTCTTTTAAATTTTGTTACTGAGGCTGTAGGAACTGGGAAAAATCCAGCAACACCAACCGAGGTACTACCAAATGCAGCTCCTGGATCTGATGATGTTGGAAATGGGAAAGTATGCGATATCGCCCCAGTAGGAGATATAAAAATGGTTGCTGGCATCCAAAGACTTACAGCAAACGAGTTTACCGAAAAAAAGAAGGCGACTAAAAATGCCACCGTTCTGTGAAGGTTAAAAATTTTTTTCATAATAAAGCATCCTTGGTTTAATCAGTTAGTTATTAAAATTGTAGACCAATTTTATTCGGAGGGATAGAAAAAAAAATTAAAATTACTTTTTTCCAAGAAAATTTGTTTAAAAAAAATAATTTTTATTTGTTGAAGGAAAAAATAAAATTTCCGATTAAAAGACACAGGAAATGAGTGCCAAAAAATTATCTGCTAATAAACTTTATTTATATTGTGAAGATCTGGGTTTCAACGATACCTCTGAATTAAATGAATTATCTGAAATTTTAGGTCATAATAGGGCAATTGAAGCGTTAGAATTCGGTTTGGGAATTAAAAAAAAGGGGTACAACCTTTTTGTCTTCGGGTCCCCAGGGCTTGGTAAACATTCAGTAGTTTCAAATTTTATAAAAAAGATATCCATTAAAAAATCAATTCCGCAAGATTGGTGTTATGTTCAAAATTTCTCAAAGCCAACTCATCCCTTGGCCATAGCATTACCTCCAGGAAGAGGTAAAAAATTTGAAAAGGATATGGATCATTTTATCGATGAAGTGAAATCTTATCTTCCGGCAATTTTTGAATCTGAAAATTATAATGAAACAAAAAAGGCTATGGTAAAGGATTTAAAAAACAAACAAAAGGAGGAATTTAATAAAATTCAAAAAGAGGCAGAGGAAAATCATACCACTGTTGTTAAAACATCTCTTGGTTTCGCCGTTTCTCCAATTAGTGGTAACCATGTCTTAACCCAGGATGAATTTGATCTTCTTCCGGAAGCTGAAAAGGATAGATTAGATAAAAAACTAAAGAAAATGGAGAAAAAATTAAAAATTTTTTTGGATGATGTACCAAAATGGGAAAAAGAACTGGTTGAAAAAATCAGGTCTCTGGAAAGAAAAATGATAAAGAATGTTGTCCAGGATCTAATAAATAGGCTGCAAAAGGAATATGCTTCCTTTCCAAGAATTGTCTCCTTTTTGGAGGAGGTTGAGAAGGATATAATCCTCCATGCCCGGGATTTTTTACTAGCAAAAAACCCAATAGATCCTCGTTTGGAAGAGTTATTACCGGAAGACCAAAAATCATTTGAACAATATAAAGTTAATGTTTTAATCGATAATAAGGAATGCAAAGGAGCTCCGGTAATATATTTAGATGATCCTTCCTTTCAAAATTTAGTGGGAAGGATTGAGCATTCCTCAAAAATGGGGACCCTAATAACCAATTTTAATTTAATCCGAAAAGGTGCGTTTCATGAAGCGAATGGAGGTTATTTGATAATTGATGCTAGGAAAGTTTTCGAAAATCCGCGCTCATGGGAAGCGATTAAAAGAGTTATTCGATCCGGACAAATTAATATCACTTCTCTAGGGCAGGAATTTAGCTTAATAAGCACGGTATCCCTTGAGCCAGAACCCATCCCTGCTGATTTTAAAATTATAATAATAGGGGATCGTTTTATTTATTATCTACTTTCAGAGTATGATTTCGAATTTAATGACCTTTTTAAAGTACCCTCTGATTTTGATGACAAAATTGAAAGAAGTTCGGAAAACATCCACAAATTTTGCCGTTTAATTACTACCATTATTAAATCAGATGGACTTAAACATTTCACCTCCGAAGCAGTAGGTAGGATTATTGAAGAGGCTGCCCGTTTAGCAAATGATAGCGAAAGACTTTCTCTCCAAGTTAGGGTTATATCAGATATTGCCAGGGAGGCCGACCATTTTTCTAAGGAAGGAGAACTTGTAACTAGAGTAGATGTAGAGAAAGCAATTACGGCCCGGGTAAAAAGAAATGACCGGATAAGAGATTTACTTTTGGAAGAAATGGTAAGAGGGAATATTTTAATTAATACAGAGGGATCTTCAATCGGCCAGATAAATGGGATTTCAGTAATGGCACTGGGGGAACATTTTTTTGGACATCCCTCCCGAATCACGGCCAAAGTCAGTTTTGGTAAAGGATCCGTGTTAGACATTGAACGCGAAGTGGAGCTTGGTGGTCCCATTCATTCGAAGGGAGTTTTAATTCTTCGTGGATTTTTAACTTCCCGGTACGCAAAAGAAATTCCTTTAGCAATTTCCGCTAGCTTGGTTTTTGAACAATCCTATGGTGGGATTGAAGGGGATAGTGCATCTGCAGCCGAACTTTTGGCACTACTATCCGCCATAGCCGAAGTTCCGATAAAACAAAATTTCGCCATAACGGGATCAATTAATCAGAATGGAGAAATTCAGGCGATTGGTGGAGTTAATGAAAAAATTGAAGGATTTTTTGATCTTTGCAAGAATAAACAGCTTACCGGTACTCAGGGTGTTTTAATTCCAGCATCAAACGTAAAGCATTTAATGTTAAGATCAGATGTAATTGAAGCTGTTAAAAAGGGAGAGTTTTCTATTTATTCGGTTTTGACAATTGATGATTGTGTGGAAATTTTAACAGGAATGAAACCTGGAGTAAGAGGTTTGGATGGGAAATTTATGGCAAATACCTTTAATTCATTGGTTGAGAACAAACTAATAAGTTTTGCTGAGATCCTTGAAAAGCAACTTAAACAAGCGGCTTAATATAAATTTCCGCGAATTTTTCTGGATCAGTTTCGGTGAAAGAATTATCTTTTTCTATAAATTTAAAAAGGGTTCCATCATTTACTGCTTTGGAAAGTTCAATCATGTTATTAGCTGCATCCTCTGAAAACCCCATCCCCATCATTGCCGCTTTGGCATCAGTATAAGAAAATTGAACATATTTGAGATTTTTGCCAATCCCTTTGGAAAATTTGGCAGTAATTTCTTCCATATTCGTTTCCTTAGTTCCTAAAAGGTATTGGTGAGAGTGCCCCTTGAAATTTTTATCTAAGAGTAATTTTGAAGCTCGGTTTGCTATGTCCCGAGTTGCAATGCTGAAAAAAGGGACATTCCCTTTTATGGCCGATCCCATAATCCCTTTTGTTTTAATTAATTCCAGATTCGCCATAAGATTTTCTAAAAAGTAAGTAGGTCGCAAAAAGACAATATCAACCTTTTTAAGTGCTGAAAGTTTTTGCTCAAAATCAAATAACCCTTTTACTGGACCTGTAGGTCGGTCATTTTCCGCTCCAACACTGGAAAGGACTACAACCTTATTACATCCTGAATGTAAAATGGCCTTTAAAATAATTTCGCCAAAAACCCCTTGGTTTGATCTCATGTTGGATGCTTGATAATCAGGGGGAATCATACAAAAAATGCCTGTACATCCTTTGAAGGTTTCTGTTAAAAAATTCAAATCTTTTATATCCCCAATACAGGGGGTGACCCCTTTTAGGTCCTGTATTTTTTCTTTGTGTCGGCATATTGCTTTTACCTGACTTCCATTTTCTAAAAGATTTTTGGCCAATTCATGACCGATATGTCCAGAGGAACCCATGATCGCGTACATAATAAACTCCTTTTTATTATTTTTTAGATATTCTCTCATTTTTTAAAAAACTTCAATAACTGGAGGTTTCTCTTTACAAACTTTCTATTTTGAATCATTTTTCCTTTTCATGATTTTGGAAAATAATCCATTATGTAACCCTCTTTGTAACTCTTGCCATTATAGGAATTTTGATTACCAGAAGCAATTATCTCTCAAACAAAATTGGGCAAATGAAAAACTTTATAAATGGAAAGAGGTTTTAAAGGAAATCCGACCGGCCCCAGAAGAAGAAAGGTTAGGATATAGGTCAAAAACTTGGCTTAGATTTCATCAGGGTTCCTTTGGTACCTTTAAATCGGTTAAAAGGGAGGGGAAGTGGGAAAAGGAATTTATTTCATGGGATACCTGTCCTCTCCACAAAGAATTCATAAATAAAATATTAACAAAACTTAAGGAAATTGAGTTAAGTGACCATTTAATGGGAGTATGGATTGGAAGTTCTCACCTTGTTTTTGTCTCCTCAAAACAAGATATCCAATTTTATCAAAAAATCGATTGGGCCAGACTTTTTTCTCTCTCAATATCCATTTGGCATCACTTTAATCCTCAGGTGGGAAGACATATTTTTTCTAAAGCCTCAATTAATCTTGTCTTTGGAAAGAGGGCGGAAATGGACCACCCAATAAGGGCATTTAGGCAAGTTGCAAATACATTATTAAAAGAAGCCCGAGAATTAGGTGTCACCATGCTTTTAAGAAATAATCCAAAATTAATCCTAGATCTTTACTGTGGGACTGGTGAGCTAATGAATCTTTTACCGAAAGAGGTTAAATGGTTAGGAATAGAACTATCAAAAGAGGCCGTAAATTATGCCAAAAAATTCGGTGAGGCCTATGCTGGAAAAGTTGAGCACCGTCTTACCCAAAAGGAGATACTTGGAAAAATAAATGATGACTATTCCCTTTACCTAAATCCTCCCAGGTCAGGTCTAAGCACAGATGCAAAAGAAAGAATATTGGGTCTCATTAAAATGCGGGAACCTAAAAATATCGTTTACCTCTCTTGTAGTGCCTCGAGGCTAGCAAATGATTTAGAGCTATTTACCGACTATAAGGTGGAAATGCTTCAACCTTTTGATTTTTTTCCTCAGACGGAACATTTTGAAATTTTGGCAATTTTAAATAGATAGGTAAGTCTAGGATTTGGGGGGGTAAAATAATTATTGGCAGTTGTGGGATTGGTGTCTAATAAATATACACCCTATACTTTCTTCTCCAAAATAACATGATTTTATAGTATAAATTTAGGACCAGTTTTTGGAGATAAATTTTATGAAAAAACTAGCCTTTATTTTAAACGTTTTTTTAATGTTAGTTTTAATGGGTTGCCAGGAGGACAATTTCGGGCAGTCCGGTATGTCTAAACTTCAATGCCAAAATTCTGATTGGGCAAAATTGGGATACAAAGACGCTTTTAATGGAAATTTAAATAATCGTTTTAAGAAAAGAGAACAAGAGTGCCTAAAATTTAACATCTCTGCTTCCTTGGAGAATTATTCTACTGGATTTGAACTTGGAAAGCTTGAATTTTGCAAGGGACAAGACGTTTTTAAGCTAGGGTTAACAGGCCAAGAAAATATCTTTAATGAATGTCCTAACAGTTTTGAAGGAAAATCTGAAGAATTTAAGAGGGGATATAAAATTTTTAAGGCAAAGGAGAAACTAAAAGTTACCCGTCAAGAAATAAAAAATCTTAAGAAATATTTGGTGTTTTTAAATTTAAATAAAGATAAATATCCTACTCTTCTTAAAAAAACCGAAGAAAAAATCCAGGATCTAGAATTTTATGAAAGTCAGGAAAGGTCTTATGTAATCAATCTTATGCTTGAAAATGAGGTTCAGCCTAATTTCTATAATGAAAGAATCTAGAAATAAATGGTTGGATCGGGGAGGATTGAACTCCCGACCCCTACCGTGTCAAGGTAGTGCTCTCCCGCTGAGCTACGATCCAATAGAAGGGACTAAATATAGAAATTGTGCCTTAGGATGTCAAAAATATTTCCTTTACGCATAGTCCAAATTGAGTTAGAACCGTTGGATGCAAATTTTTAATTATACCGATCCAAATTTTAATCTGGCCATTATGGTGGCATTTTCATTTGTGGCCTTCGTGGCAGTAGCATCCTTTTTTGTGGACTCACCATTTGGGAAATTTGCCTCCGATAAAATGGGATTTAATTTGGGCCCAAGACTTGGTTGGTTTTTGATGGAACTCCCGGCCCCCCTAACCTTCTATTATTTTTATTTTAAGGGGAATAGGGCTTATGAACCTGTTTCACTATTTTTCCTTTTTGTTTGGACTTGCCATTATTTAAATAGGGGATTTATTTTCCCTTACCTTATTAGGGCCCCAAAAGGAGCCAAAAGTAATTTTTCCATATCAGTTGTAACTTCTGGTTGGTTGGTTACTTTTCTCCATGGATATTTAAATGCAACATTTATTACAAGTGTTGGGGATCATTTTGGTACTTCCTGGTTTTTTGATCCACGATTTATTATCGGAATTGTTCTTTATTATATTGGATTTTATACAAATATTAAGGCCGATGCTGTGGTTAGAAATTTAAGAACCATGGAAGAAATTAATTCTGGCAAAAAAATTTATCGCATCCCCTATGGTGGAATGTATAAATTTGTTTCAAACCCAAGCTATCTTGGAGAGCTAATTGCATGGTTTGGATTTGCGATGGCTACGTGGTCCCCAGGAGGATTATTTATTTTCTTAATAAGCTTTGCTAATTTATTTCCCAGGGCCATCAAAACCCATAAATGGTATCTAAAAAAATTTCCTGAATATCCAAAGAATAGAAAGATTATTTTTCCTTTAATTTTTTAAAGGTAGATCCTTCCCCAAGTAATAGTCCTTGTAAATGGGCAAATTTTAAGATTCCCAATTCCCCTTTTCCCATCTTTTTCAAAAGAAAAAGATGCATAAAAACCTGAGGAACGGGTATTTAAAATTTTTATATTTGAAATATCTGAGGGAGAAAAATTTAGATCTGCTTCTTTTGAAAATTTCTTTTTTGGAGATCTAATTATTTTATCCGCACATCCATGAAGTCCCCAAATAAATGCCTTAGTAAATCCCCATAATCCTTTTATCCCAAGATTTTTAAAAATGGAGATAGTAAGAGCGGTCATTGCAGAGACAGCCCCCTTCATTTTTAAAAAATCAAAGACCATGGAGGGTAATGTCCAGTGTGCATACATGGATATTACTTTTCCATTTTTTACCGTATAAAAAAGATGGGCGGGAACCCATACTTCATGTTTACTAGGAAGGACAGTATGGATTTTTACGTCTCGGGCCACAGTATCGCCACAGACCACATCAAAATTGGAATGAAATGTAATCAGATTAGGTGCGATAAAGGCGTCCCAAAAATTTCCCAATTCCTCTTTCTTGTAAGGAACTGAACCCACAGGGTCCTCAATTTCTGAATCGGAGGAGAATAAATTGATCCAATCCTGTCTTTTATGTGCCTTAACAAATTCAGGCGATTTTCTTACGATTTCCAAAATATTTTCATTCATGGCGGCAATATATAGAAAAAACTTATAGCTTGCCACTATTTTTCTTGATGCAGTATAGTTAATTGGTGAAAGTTCAGCTTGAGAAGGGCCTTGAAGGTCTAGTAAAACATCAATTTATAAGGTTTTTCCCCTGGTATTTTTCTGCCTTAATTTGCCTGGTTTTCACTCATTACCTGGGATCATATCTTCCATTTTATGCCAAAGAATTGGCCGATTTGGTTAATTCTGGGGTGGAATCCATCCACACTTTAAAATATTTTCTTTTGGCCCTAGGAATTATTGTTTTTAGGTCCCTTTCAAGGATTCTTTTTTTCTATCCTCCACGAATTGTTGAAAAGGATATGAGAATTGAAGTTTTAAGCAGGATGGAAAACGCTCATCCATCCAGGTATAAAAAATATCTTCCGGGGCAGCTTTTTCAAGTTTTATATACCGATATCGAGGAGATCAGAACACTTTTGGGATTTGCCTTTTTACAAATGGGAAATATATTAATTGCCTTGGTGATTTTTATTCCCAAGATTTATTTTTTTAATAAATCCTTAACCATCGCAGTTATACCAATGGTTGCATCCTCCCTGATTTTTACCCTAATAGTATCCAAGACACGTCATTTCTATCGAAAATCAGCAGATATGCAGGGAGAGTTACAAAATTTTATAATGGAAAGTTATGCAGGAAAAAAAACGATTAAAAATTTTCATGCAGAAAAATCCTTTTTGGATATTTTCAAAGAAAAATCATTGCGAGAACTTTTTTACTCGTATAAGGCCGGATATGCAGTCTCTTATAGCATCCCCTTAATTCCCCTCGGATTGGCATTGTCATTCCTTATGGGGGCTTATTTTATTAAAGTGGAAGATTTGGGAGCATCCTCATTAGTTCTATTTTCAGGATTTGTTTTTTTATTTTTGGAACCTTTAATGTTTCTTGCTTGGGTAGGGGTAGTTTTTACTTCGAGTTTTGCCTCATGGGGTAGGATATCGGAACTACTAAAAGATCTAAAAATAGAATCAAATGTTGAAAAAGAATTAAGGGAAAAAAATAAGGATAACCATTTATTTGATATGCACTTTTGGGGCAGTAGACTCAAATTGGATTTTCCAAAAAATAAATGGACAGTAATTATTGGAAAAACTGGATGTGGTAAATCAGAGCTTCTTTTGCAAGCTGCAACCATTTTAAGACAACAAAACAGAAAACTTTCCTTCGTTGCCCAAAATCCCTATATCTATAATGACACTATAGAAGGTAATATTTTTTTAGGTAAGGAATCCAGTCTGCGTGAGAAAGATTTTGCATATGACCTTTTAAAACTATTTTCCCTGGATTTTTTGGTGGATAATAAAAATGACTTATTGAGGCTTAAGGTTGGAGAAAATGGAAAAAGGTTGTCTGGTGGGCAGGCAAAACGCCTCTGCTTAGTAAGAAGTTTATTATCAGACAGTGATTTCTACCTATGGGATGACCCCTTTTCCTCGGTAGATCTAATTTTGGAGAAGGAGATAGTTTCAAAACTTAAGGATTTGGAACATTATAAACAAAAAACATTTTTGCTTACCACTCATAGAATCTCCACCGTTAAAAATTGTGATTTTTTATACTTGGTAGGAAAAGATGAAGGAATAATTGAGTGCGGGGAAACCAAAACTCTTTTAAAAGAAAAAAGCAATTCTTATGAATATTTCGAGAAACAAATGGTCTGAAATTTTCCTCTTTAAAGGGGCTATTTTAGATTATTTGATTATGATTATAACCTTGGTCCTAACCTCCTACCTAGGTTATTTGGTACCCGAAATGCTTTTGGATTTTCCAAAAAAATACGGGAATACAGATGAGTATTTAATCCTTATTTTACATTTTTTAGGGATTTATGTTGGAATTTACATTGTTAGGGTAGCGTATCAAATAAGCATAAATTCTTATATTAAAGATTTATCAGATCATGTGAGATATATGGTTTATAAAACCTGGCTCCTTCATTTTGATGGCAAACCAGATGAAAAGATAAAAGATGAATATCCTCTTGGGGAAGTTATCGCCAGAA
>CAYNWL010000001.1:0-267453 GCA_964400895.1 uncultured Bacteriovoracaceae bacterium | reverse complement strand
TGAGTGATACATCTGCACTAAGGGAGTTGGTCACTTCCGGCGCATTTGGGATAATAATTGACATTTTTTTTGTATTTTCTTTCCTATTTAGTTTTATAAAATTTAATAAATTTACCGGAGTTTTTTTGGGTGTGACCGAAATTTTTGTTACCATCCTTCTTATCTGGGGCGGAAAATTTATGAGGGAAGTTTTTCATTTGGTAAGAAAATCCAAGGGAATTGTTTCTCAAACTATGTCTAACTTGGTAGGAGGATTGGATCAAATGTATTTTACCCCTTCCTATGGTTATTCAATTAAAAAAAGTACAGAATGTTGTGATGATTTCCTAGATAAACAATTAGCATCAAATAATTGGGATGCAATTTATTACTCCTTGGCCGAGTCTATCTATCCGCTTTTTCTTGCCTTGATTGTTTTTATTTTCCCTTATTCTAATATAACAAATGGAGCAATTATTTTGGCACTTGTGGAGTTGATACAAAGATCGATTGGTCCTATCAAAGGAGTTGCGGGTAAGATTACAAATATTCAGCGAGCATTAACCGGACTTTCTAGAATAATGGAATTTACCCGGGATTTAGGCGGATCACAGACCCTTCTTTCCAAATATAAATATTCCCAGATACCTTTCGACCAATTAAATGTTGATATAGATGAATTTTTTTATGTGAATGATAAAGATAGAAAACAATTCTCTCTGAAAGATGTCCACTTTAGGGCACAAAAGGGTGAAGTAGTCGGAATAGTGGGGTTATCCGGATCAGGAAAATCTACTTTGTTAAATATAATCTCTGCCAATATAATTCCGCAAAAAGGAAAATTGGAGGTTATTTCTGAGGGGAAGGTTTTTGTATCCTTCCCTGGAGAACTAGAACAAATTAGCAAATATAGGGAGCAAGTAGGTATAGTTTCGCAAGAATCCCATGTTTTTTCTGGGTCCCTTTTTTTTAATATAACATTAGAAAGAAAGATGCCAAAGGATTTCCCCTCCTTTTGGGAATGGGTAACCATGAATATAGGTTATTTGGCCAAATGGAACCTCAAACCCGAGGATGAAATAAAACCTGAAATCCTTTCTCCAGGCCAAAAACAACTTCTTTGTGCCATAAGGGCTTGTTATCTTAAAAAAACCATAGTCCTTTTGGATGAAATTTCTTCTGCCCTAGATTCCGATTTGGAGTTGGCACTAAGACAGGTGATCCTTTTAATACAGATACAATCATTAGTTATGATTGTTGCCCATCGAATTGAAACGGTAATAAAAGCCGATAAAATACTAGTTATGGATAATGGTAGACTAGTGGGGTTGGGCAAACATGATCAGTTGATGAAAACATTTCCTCAATACAAAAAGTTTATTGAGGAATTATCCAGCTAATCTTATTCTAATATATAAGCGTTATATTAATGGGGGATGAACATGAAGATCATTTTCTTAATCTTTTTAATTTTTTCTTGCTCACCAAAACCACCAACGGCAACTATAAATGTGATAAATCCTCCTAAAAATTCAACACCTGAAGTGGTTGCAGAAATAGATGGTATGGGAATTTTAAATTCCCAAGTAGAAAAGGGAATTGAGGTGGATGTTTTTGAATTGGAAGAGAAAATTTTCAATTTAAAAATGGACCGGCTTAAAGTGATCATGACAGAAATTTTTATGAATCAGGATCCTAGAAAAGCTGGTTTGACCAATGATGAGTATTTTGAAAAATATATTGGAAAAAACTCCGAAGTTTCTCAGTCAGATTTGGATTTTTTTGTTAAAACCAGGGGCATCACAAAAGATCAATTAAATGGGGATATCACTCCCAAAATAAAAAATTTCTTATCAGAAAATAAGAAAAAAAAGGCACTGGAAGAATGGTTAAATCGAGAAATTGCCCAGCGTAAGGTGAATGTCTATATAAAGAAACCAGTAAGACCTAAATATGATGTTAAGGTAGGCGATTCACCTACAATGGGTGATAAAAATGCCAAAGTGACCATTATTGCCTATTCAGATTTTCAATGTCCATTTTCCAAAAAAGGATCCGAAATTTTGAAAGAGTTACGAGACTCCTATGGAGATAAAGTAAAAATTGTCCATAAGGATTTTCCATTGCCATTCCATAGTAAGGCCAGGGAATTGGCAGAGGGATCAATGTGTGCAAAAGATCAAAGTACAGTGTTTTTTTGGAGATATTTTTATAAGATTTTTGAAAGTCAGATGGTTACCTCGGTTGAAGATATTTCCAAGGAAGTTGGACTAAACCAGAAGAAATTTACAGAATGTATAAAATCTAAAAAATTCCAAGGGCTTATTGAGAAGGAAATAGAAGAAGCCGTCAGATTAGGGATAAAATCCACACCAACGTTTTTTATAAATGGGAAAATAATAAACGGAGCACATAATATTGAAGTTTTTAAATCCGTAATCGATGAAGAAATGAGATTAAACTGATATGAGAAAGGCAAAAATAATTGCAACCTTAGGTCCATCTAGTTCCGAAATTCCAATTTTAACTGATCTAATTACTGCTGGCGTAAATGTTGTACGGATAAACATGAGCCATGGAACCTATGAATCTCAAAGGCAGGTTATTAAACATGTCCGGAAAGCTTCGGAAGGTTTAAATCGAGAAGTTGCAATCCTTCTAGATTTACAGGGACCTAAAATACGTGTTGATAAATTAGAAAAGGAGTTGGAACTAAAAAATGCTGAGGAATGGGTGATAGGGGCCACCAAATTAAAGGATAAATATCCTGAATACCAAGAAAAGTTTATTCCCACAATGTATGAGAATTTAGTTAATGATTGCCATGATGGGGCCAGAGTTCTTTTTGATGACGGAAGTATAATTGCCAGGGCAATAAAAAAGGATCGAGATGTTTATAAAATAAAAATTGAGGTGGGAGGGATTTTAAAATCAAATAAAGGAATTAACCTGCCAGATTGTGTTGTCAGCGCTCCCTCCTTTACCAAAAAAGACCAGGAAGATTTACTATTTGCCTTAAGAGAAGGAATTGATTACGTCGCATTATCCTTTGTTCGAGAAAAAAAGGACATAAAAGATTTAAAAGCACTTCTACATTCCCTAAAAATTAATATTCCTGTTGTTGCAAAAATTGAAAAACCTCAGGCAGTGAAAAACTTTGATGAGATAGTGAAAGCTTGTGATGTCGTAATGATAGCCAGAGGAGATTTGGCAGTTGAAGTTGGAGATCATTTGGTTCCTTCCATACAAAAAAAAATAATTAAAAAATGTAATGAAATTGGGAAACCAGTTATTACTGCAACTCAAATGCTTGAATCCATGGTTAAAAACCCTACACCAACCAGAGCAGAGGCATCAGATGTTGCCAATGCAATTTTTGATGGAACCGATGCTGTAATGTTAAGTGCTGAAACGGCTTCCGGAAAATATCCTGTAGAAACTGTTAAAATGATGGCAAAGATAATTGAAGATGCTGAGGCAAATACTCCTTTGAAAAGAAGTTATGACGGCCTTGATTTGTCAAATATCAATAATGCCCTTTCTGCAGCAGCAGCATCAGTTGCTGAAAAAGTCGGTGCAAAAAGAATTCTGTCAATGACACAGTCTGGGCATTCTTGCCTTAAAATATCTAGGTTTAGGCCAGCTGTCCCAATAATTGGTATCACGAATGAAATTAATACTGTAAGGCGGATCTGTCTTTATTGGGGGGTGACCCCATTTCTTATAAAGGATTTTGGGGAGGACAACTCGCAACTAAAAGAATATCTAGTGGATTTAGTTCGAAAAAAAGTTAATTTAGAAAATGGAGATAGGATTGTCATTTCCAGAGGGGATGGAGCCTTTTTTGCAAAAGGATTTGCAAATTCGATCCAGGTGGAAATTATTAAAACTGCTCCCAAAATTCTTGGTTCATCCGATACAATTGAATCTGTATCTGAGGCCAAGAAAACCATAAATCTTGATAAACATATCTGTGCTTCCTGTCAAAATTGTATAGCAATTTGTCCTCATGATATTTGGGCAGCAAGGATGGATTCCTCCAGGGCAACTTATATTGTTGCGGAAAATGTAAAAAATTGTGCACTTGATATGGAGTGTGTAAGGGTTTGTCCCACTGGTGCGATTGAAATTATTCCTAAATAAAACCTAGATCCTTTATTACTTTTTTAATAATTGTGGAGGCCATTTCTGGATGGTTATGGGGAAGTTTATTGGCTATTTCCAAAATTACATTATTATTCATTTTTTCCAAATGCTCTTTTAGATCCATAACTCTTTTTTCTGAAACAATTGCATCATCCTTTCCACTAATTAATAAAATGGTTTGATCTTTTATGATCAATTTTTGCTGTTCCTGTTGAATCCATGGAAACATATTAGAGGGCCTTAGAGCTGGACTTACCAATTGCTCCCTAATTTCCAAAGTCTCCTTAAAAAATGGAGAATCCCATACTAAGGTTTCTCCGGGTTGAGACATCCCATGTGCCACACAAACTATAAGTTTGGAGTTTAAGGAGGATGCGGCCTTTAGTGCCAAAAGAGCCCCCAAAGAGTGTCCACCTAAAATAAAATTTGAACTGTTTCCTAGTTCCTTTGAAAAAGCATTTGCACTTTGTGAAAATATATTATGAATATCTTTTGAGAAATCCTTGAATTCCATAACCTCAGAGAAAGTACCTAAATAATGACCAGGCAAGTCAAAAAGGATTGTGGGGATCCCTGCCTTGGAAAGTTTAATTGCCCAAGGAAGAAGTGCATCTTTATGTGAGGTATAACCATGTGAGAATATCGCTACAAATTCTCCTTTCTTTTCAGGAAGAAAACAAAAAGCATTTGTTTCGCCATGGGACCACGAAATGATTTTTTTTAATATTCTCATTAGATTTTACATTACAAAATATTCAAATTTATTAATAGATTTAAATTGACCTTTTTGGTAAAAACCTCTAGTTTTTAAAAACCTTAAAATGGAACGCCCTCTTAGCTCAGTTGGTAGAGCAAAGGACTGAAAATCCTTGTGTCCGTGGTTCAATTCCGCGAGAGGGCACCATTTTTTATGCTTTAGGCAAATAAATCGTAAATTTTGAACCCTTTCCAATGGAGCTTTCAACTCCTACATATCCTTTATGGGCCAGCGCAATATGTTTGACTATTGAAAGGCCTAAACCAGACCCACCAAATTCCCTACTTCGTGATTTATCAACTGAGTAAAAGCGCTCAAATAGTCTGGAGTGATGTTCGGGAGCTATTCCCACCCCTTGGTCTGAAACAGAAATTTCTATCATTCCGTTGGATTCTTTTCCGGTTAGAAGGATTGGGGCATCCTTTTTACCATACCTAATTGCGTTTTGAAGGAGATTGCTAATGGCTATCTCTAGTAAGTGGGAATTAATATAGGCCTTAAGGTTTTTCCCACAATCCAATTTGATATTTTCCTTAAATAGGGACTTTGCGGAAGAAAGAAATGGCCCAATTTCCATTATTTCCCCTGAGAAATTTCCTTCTGATTCAATTTGGGAAAGGACCAATAGATCTTCAATAATTTTTTGTAAACGAATTGATTGCTTTTGGATAACCTTCAAAAATTTTAATCTATCTTCGGGTGAATCCACTGAACCATCAACTAAATTTTCTAGGTAACCATTTATTGCAGTCAATGGGGTTTTTAATTCATGGGAAACATTGGCAACAAATTCCTTTCGATGTTTTTCTAATTTTCTTATTTCGCTGATATTGTTAAATACTAATAAAGCACCATAAGTGCCACCGGTTTCACCGGTTAAGATAGATCCATTTACTTGGAAATACTTATTGTCTTTTAATTCTAACTCGGCATTTAAAAGAATTTTTTTCTCATAAACTTCATCGAAGAATTCTTCAATTTTTTTGACCCTTATTGCCTCTTCTAAAGGAATTCCTTTGTAAGATTTCTCAAGATCTAAATTAAAGATTTTTTTTGCTGAGGTATTGATGTGGTAAATCTTTTTGACTGGCGTAAGGGTTAATACACCTTCGGTCATACTTGAGAATACGGCTTCTAACTCTTTTCTTTGTTTGATGATTTTATTGATTTGATCTTCAATTTGACCACCCATCTTATTAAGTGATTTCCCCAATGAGGATATTTCCACAGAATCCCAGGGGCTAATTTTAATCTTTTCAAAATAATCCCCTTTTAAAAATTTCTCAGTAATAAAGGACATTTTTTCCAAAGAAAGATTTAAGTTTTTGGTATAAAAACTAATAATAAGGATTAAAAATAGCGTTATTATTAAAGATCCTCCAAAGAATCTATTAAATATTGAAGAAAAGGAGGATTTCATACTTTCGATGGTTTTTGATAATCGTAAAACGCCTGTTATTAAACCATCTTCATATAAAGGAATGGCAATATAAAGGGTTTCTTGATTTAAGGAATCACTGAATCGAATGTTCGATGCCGAATTCCCACCAAATGCCAATTTAACTTCTGGTCGGTTTTTATGGTTATCCAATTTTTCAAGAGGCATTATACTATCTGCAATTACTCTTCCCGAGGGGAGGACCACGGTAATTCGGGAATCTCCAATCTCTCCCAAATTTGTAACCATTTTTTGAAGGTGGTTAGAGTCCTTCAAAAGTGTTGTTATTTGATGTTTTATTATGTTGGCTTCGGCCAATAAGTTTTTTTCCTTTTCTTTATAATAGAAAACCTTAAAGGATTGTTGGAAAAAAACGGATTGAAGTCCTAAGTAAAGGAGTAAAATGAAAATTTGAAAAAGAGAAAGTAACCAAAATGTTTTTAACCGTTTCATTTATTCTTCTGATTCTTTAAAACGGTAACCTACTCCTCTTACAGTTTCAACTAGAGGACCTAAATCCCCTAGTTTTTTTCTAAGGCCTACGATTTGAACGTCCACAGATCTGTCAGTTATGGCATGATTGGTTCCCCTTATGAGATTTACAATCTGTGCGCGGGTGAAAACCCAACCTGGTTTTTTAAGAAGGAGACATAGAATTTCAAATTCAGAAAAGGTTAAATCCAGTTCTTTTTCCTTTAGGGTCACTTTTCTTTTGATCAAATCAACTTTTAAGCTACCATGTTTTAATATATCGCTTTCATTTGATTCTTCTCGAGGAGTTCTCCTTAGGACTGCGTTTACCCGGGCAAGTAGAATTTTTGGGCTAAAGGGTTTGGTCATATAATCGTCCGCACCTGCTTCAAGCCCTTTTACCACATCTTCTTCAGCCCCCCTGGCGGTAAGTATGATTATAGGGATTTTTTTAGTTTTTGGGTTTTCTTTTAATATTGAGCAAACTTCAAACCCCGAAATATTAGGGATCATAAGATCTAAGATTACCAAATCTGGATTTAATTCTCTGGCCTTCTCAATGGCCTCATTTCCATTCATTGCCAAATTGGCGTCAAATCCGGCCTTAAAAATATTAAAGTGGATTAAATCGGCAATATCCTGTTCATCTTCCACAATTAAAATCTTCTTTTTCATGCAAAGACATAATACCAGAAATTTACAAAAATAGTCTATTTTAACAGAGTTCTTACCAATTTCTAATAACACCGGGGGCATTAATGTTATAGGGCTCAATAGAATATTGATCATTGGTTGGAATTCTTTGAATTGGTACCCTAGTTCGCCAGGGGTTTTGATAAGGGTCTATATTTTCTGGTTTTTGTTCAAATATAAACGGCTGATTTATTCCATAGGGGTCATCCTGTTTAAAATAATTTGGTCTTTTTGGATCCCCAAAATGGTAGTAGCTATCTGCTGCGTATAATGGATAAATAAAAATAAAAAATAGAATGATTTTTTTCATCTTATTTTAATATTCGGAGATTTTAGAATATTTTAAAGTGAATTAGGCCAAGTATTTGAATTTAGAAAATTTAATGGGAAAAAATTTATTTGTTTAGTTGGTCCAAGGCTTGGCAACCTAGCTGGCTTTTAAGGTCACAGGCTTTTTTATAAAAGGTCAAAATTTGTTTTGGATCACCTTTATTTTTCTCTATAAAAAATGCGTAATTTACACAACCCTGAGCAATGTCGTGGTTACAGGCTTTTTGGTAATGGACTAATGCTTCTGACTCCTCAGAATTCATTTCGTTAAGAATAGCTAAGTTATAACAACCTTTGCCACTTTTTAATTGGCATGCTTTTGAGTACAGGAGGCGAGCATTTTCCTGTTCCCCTTTTTTATGAAAAAGGGCACCAAGATAAGAGCAGCTATCTCCATCATTTAATTTGCATCCCTTCTTCAGGGCGATTTCTCCCTGTTCAATCTTTTTTTCCTTAAAAAGCCTTAACGCAAACTCCATACAACCAGATCCTAAATTTAAATCACATGCCTTTTCTAAATATGATGGTATTTTGGTCTTTATTCCAAATTCTTTACAGGCCATGGCATTTTTCTTTTTAATACACAAAGAATCTGAAGATTTTCCTTTGGGCAAAATTATGGGAGAAAAAAAAATGACACTTAATAAAAAAAAAATTTTAAACATGGGCTAAGCTTTATACCATATTTCCATAACCTGGCCAGAAAGTTCACTCAATTTAAAGGGTTTTGTAATGACTCCCTGTGCATCTAGTCTTTTCAATTCTTGAATTTCCTCTGGTTTTGAAAGGCCCGTCAAGAAAATTATGGGTATTTGAATCCCATTTTTTCGAATTTCTTCCAGGAGTTGTTTACCATTTAATTCAGGCATCATCCAATCAAGCAAAATTAAATCCACCTTCTCTTTTTCAAGATATTTCAGGGCTTCTTTGGAGGAAGATAAAATTTTTAATTTAAAATCCTTTAATCCCTTTTTAAAAAGAGGATGCAGTGATTCATCATCATCTACAATTAAAATTGAATTAAATAGTTCTTTCTTGGGGTTTTCAAAAAATTCCTTTTTTATATCCCTTATTAACTTATATGATTTCTCTAATGGAGTTATTTTTTTTTCTAATAATAATACATTATCCTTTGATTTTAAAAAGATGATTTTTTTAGGTTTAATAGGAGAAAGATAATTTAAATAATTCTTGGCGGATTCATCAATAAAAATCATCTCAACATCATCTTTGCCTTTAAGATCTTCTGGTTTTTTAATAAGGATTTTTTCTAAATTTTGCTTTGATAGTGCTAGGGAAATGGCATCCTCAATAAATTGATCGTGGCTTATAACAATTATCTTTTTTTTGATGTCAGGGTTTTTTTTAATCTCTTTATTTTCTCCGGAAAGTAATTTTAATTTTACATCTAAAGTACTGAGGTCAGTCTCCTCACCGGGGGTAAAATTTTCCAGATATTCTCTCATCAAATCTATAAATAAAAAGGATTTAGAAATTTGGCTTTTTCCTTCTTCAAGCGATTCAATTTGATCTTCAAATTTATGACAAAGATCGCTTAAAAAGGTCATTTCATAAGATCCCGAGGTACCTTTTATGGAATGGATTATCCCCTTTAAATTGGTTAAAGTAGAATTAGTTTCGATATTTTTTTCCAAGTTCAAAAGCAACTCATAAATTAAATCGATTTTTTCTGGCAATCCTCTTAAATATTCGGTTTGTAATTGGGATAATTCTTCGTCCATAACCTTAAGTTTTCGGTCCTTTTCTTCGATAATATTTATTATTTTGAGGGGTTTTAAATGAAAACACTAGTCTTGTTTATATCCTTTTATTCATTTTTTATTTATGCCAATTATACAGGTGAGCGTATTTTAAATGCGGCCCAAAAATATGGTATGACGGATAATGAAATTAATTATTTGTTAGATAATACCGCTCCAGACCTTACAATGAGAGATCCCAAATTTGGTGCCACGGCCCTAATTCATGCTTGTGCCAATAACCGGCCTAATATGGTCAAAATATTGATTGAGCGAGGTGGATCTAATATCGACGAAGTTGATAATAATGGGGAAACCTGTTTGATGGCAGCTTCAAAAAAGGGACACATAGATGTCATAAAGATATTACTTCAATTTGGTGCAAATCAGAGTATCGTGGGTAATCTAAATAAAACTGCTTATGATTATGCAGTGGAATCCGGTAATACAGAAGTTGCAAGATTATTGGGTGGACCACCAAAGCAAAAAATCTCCTTTAAAACGATAGCGAAAAGTATGCAGGGAATGGGGGTTAAATCTGGTACAGGTCAACCTCAAAATCTTTCATCTGAAAAGTATTTAGAAGATTTGGCTAAGGTTAACTCAATTATAGATAAATGGAAACCCAGTTCAACAGGTCCAACCGGGAATAAACAAGGTATCTCGGATTCTACACCACAGGTAGCTCCAGTACCAATAAATGAAAATGTGGCCAAAGTGGAACAAATTGGGAAAACTTTGGGATTTTCTGATTTGGTCAAAAAACAAATGCAAAATAGGGATTTAGAGGAAGAGAGATTAAAGAAAGAAAAAGAAGAAAGAAAGGCCAAGAATATGGCAGATTTCAGGGCCAAAATAAAAGCACTGGCCGCTTTTAATAATCTTTACCTGGACATCAAAGCGAAAAATGCCCAAACACCTACACCTACGCC
Source organism: uncultured Bacteriovoracaceae bacterium (assembly GCA_964400895.1). Classification (GTDB taxonomy): domain Bacteria; phylum Bdellovibrionota; class Bacteriovoracia; order Bacteriovoracales; family Bacteriovoracaceae; genus CAYNWL01. The sequence goes on along the minus strand of CAYNWL010000001.1, from coordinate 256,947 downwards.
TTCAACTCCTCCGCAACCAGTCAGGGATACATCAAAACTTTCTTTTTCTGATGCTACCAACCTATTAATTAATGATATGGAATCAAAATTAAAGAAGAAAGAAGAGGAAGTTGAAAAAGAAAAAGAAACCGACATAAATAAGGGAGCAAATGAAAGAATTGAAGTTATCAAAAAAATTATTTTTGCGGGATCAAAGGGTAATGACATATCAGCATTAAAAAATGAACCAGAAGAAAAATTGAAAGAGAAAGTAGAAGCAATAAAAAATGTAGTTGATGTGAAAGAAAGCAAACAATCTAGATGGGCTTCAGTACAAGCAGCTAGAAAAAAGGTAATAGTTATTTCCATGATCCAAACGTATGATAGGTCCTATCAGGCGAAATTAAATGCCTTGAAACGAGAAGAAGAAGAAATGAAAAGGAAAGCTGCAATGGATGCGAAATTAGAGGCAGATAGAAAAAAAGCAGAATTGGACAAATTTGAAGATTCAGAAAGGAGTAATTTTTATCAGGTTGTTTCAAATAGGGTAAAAGTCGAAAAATTCAAAGAAGGTGGTAGAAAAAAATCTTTGGGTGAGCCAATTGCATTGGAAGACTCTAAGATTCAGGAAGAATCGGCTTTAGCTGAAAGAAAAGAGTTTGACCAGGTAATCGGTGCAATGAAAACTCCTGATTTTACTTTTTGGAATTTAACTTCTAGTGACTGTAGAATAAATAGATCCCCATTGGGAAAATATTACGTTTTGATATCTAAATTAAAATTCAGTGATGTTGCTGCTAATGGTCGTAGGGAAGCTACTTGGTTTGTTAACCTTCATGAACAACCTTCCCTGCCCAATGGAGGAATGCCTTGTGGTGGCGGTTGTACGGACATGCCAATTTATCTTTGGAGGACTTTTAATAACCCTAAAAGGGAGCAATTTTTTAATAATGTGGTTATTCAATTAGGAAAAGGAAAGAAAGACCATTTTGAGATTTATTCTAGTATTAAGGGAAATCCAACAATTAAAATCCCGGTTACGATGTGCAAGGGTTTTGATAATTAATGCCTAGATAATTTGGCCCCAAGGGATTCAAGATATTGATCCAGCGGATTAGATCTTTTTAAATAGTCCCTGGGAAAAAATCCCAGGTTATCTCTAGAATTTAGATCAATTCCTTTTAATGTCATTTGTTTTATTATTTCCGGATTAATCCCACGGGCAATCCCCAAAGTAAGGGCATTTTTCCCATTTTTATCTTCATAATTTATTGAAGCGCCAAAATCGGTTGAAAGTAAATTATAAATTGCACTTTCACTTCCTGAGGAAACGGCAACTAAAAGGGGATTTAAACCGCTTTCAGTTTCAAATAACGGGTAATTATTTGTTTTTAAAATATCCTCAATAGTTTTAATATCATTTTTATTTATTGCCGTTACCAAAGATTCTCCACCTTTATTATAAGTAAAAACTTCGGATTTCACGGTATCAAGTAGCTCCTCTAGTATCTTTCCATTTTTAAAACAGGTCTTTTGACAAAAACCGATAGATTCTAATCGTGATAAAGGAAGAAAAAGATTTCGAGGTTTAGGAAGGATGCTTTCTTCAAGAAATTTCTTTTGGTAGTATTCAGATTTTTCTTTAATATTATTGAATTGAGGAATGGAGGTTATTTTTTTTAGTGCCTGTAATCTTTTAAGAGAAAAACTCAATCTATATAACTTTTTATTATTTACATAATTTCTAGGGTTTTTAAATTTTTTAAATTCTTCTGAAATATTGGGTATTAATATTTTATTTTTGGAAATTTTTTGATCTTCAGAAAGGAATTTTTTCCAATTTTTATTTTCTCTGTTTTTTGTTCTTTGGATTTGTTCTTTAACGTTATTAATAAATGAGAGCTCCAAAGAACTTTTAGAATCGAGATTAACCGTAGGAATAAGACTGTCGATTTTAATTTTACCCGTAAGGTTCGCCCTTAATTCCTCTTTTTGTTTTTTTAGTGATTTAATAAAAACATTAGCACCTTCAAGGAAGTTTTTGCTGGAAGTAAGCATTTCACTTTCATTAAAAATTTTTGGTTCCAATAAAAAATATTTTTCCAGATAATCAAATCGGTTATAATCCGGGCCCTTTTCTTCCAGATAATCATCTAGGAATTTTTGTTGAAGATAGGCAATTTTTCCAAGGTTAGGCAGATCGGGATGCAGATAGTTTCTTCTAGCAAAATCTAAAAACGCCTTTTGGGTTTTTTTAAGTTCCGCCAATTCCCCATTTGATCTTGCTAAATTAATAAACTTTGAACTGAGCATCCTAAATGAGGGTCCAATTTTAACTGCGTTTATTTTTTGGAGTAAACTGTTTTTAGTCAACTTTAATTCTCTGGATAATCTGGCCCTTGCGAATTTTTTTGTAGATTTTTTTTGAATTAATTGGGCCTTATAACTTGTAAAAAAATCCTCAAACATTAAATTGGTGGACTCAGGTGAGATATTATTTTTTATTAAATCCAAAAGTACTTCTTTCTGAGCAAAGCCTTTATATTTAAGGTCACTATCCAAAGTAAGTGTAGTTGACTTTTGGTAAATAAAACCTAGATCTTGGAAAATTCCCTGCATCTTTTCTGAATTTTTTAAAACAATAAAGTCCGGTCGATTAAAGGAAATCCACTTTCCACCAATTATATTGTTATCATTATCAAGTTCAAGAGTATAAGAATAGGATTCATATCCTCTGGATGAATTGGTTGGTTCAAAGGACCACTGAGGTGTTCTAGGTCTTAAAAATTTAATAAAAGTGGTAACAAGTAATTCTTTTTTGGAGCTTGAAGCATCCTCAATGTTTTTAAAATTGGAAACAAAACCAATTATTGGTCTAATTTCCATGTTTTTATCTCTTTTTAAATCTGCAAATAGGCCTTGGTCCCTTAAACCAATAAAATTTGTAAGGAGTACATGAAATGCACCGGCATTAATTCCTTCGCATTTTTCAGCATCAGTTTCTTTTACAAAAAGTACTTTACAAGGTTGTCCCACAATTCTTTCCTTCGTATTTTCTCCCAAAAGAATAGCGGAAAATAATAAGGCAGAAATGTCTGAGGAACTAAATGGGATTTTTAAATTACTTTTACCCTCCAGCACTATTGATGAGGGATTTTTAAAACTAAGGACAAGTTCGGAAAATGCTATTTGTTCCTTTAAATCCACCTCACGCAAAAGAGCCTGATCCCTTTTTACTGTTTTTGAAAAATTCCAGTTTGCATTTCCTAAATATAGATCGAATTTTTCGGCCGGAGAAAGCTGGGCTATATCTACATTTTTAAGACTTTCAATGGGAAAAAAACTGAAATGGTATTTGTCGCTAGGTTTAACAGGATTTTTCAATGCCCATCTATTTAAGATTCCACCTTCTTTGATGGGCCAAATCCAATGAGTACCAAATAGGCCGGACAATTCAAATGATTGTGGAAGAAGTTCAAATTTCGTTTCCAGGGCCATTGACCCTTTGAAAAATGGGTTATTTTTAAAATTCCACTCGGAGGCAAAAAGGCCAAAAACTAAAAAACAAAAAGGCCATAATTTAAACATAGATAAATTTTATTTCTATAATTTAAATTATGGCCAGAACTAACAGTACCCAATAAGGGTTATCGGGTATTAGAGGTTAATTTTCTCCTCTATTGCCTTGGTTAATCCCTTTCCTTCTAAAACAACTTTTTTATTATTAAAGAAGAATGATGGAGTGGAATTAACGCCATTCGTATGTAAAACTTCGTTGGTCTTATTCATTAACTCAGTGGCTTTATTGTTTGCCAAGCATGCTTCAAACTTTTTTAAATCAAGTCCGGCCACCTGAGCGACTTTGGATGGTGTCATTTCTTCCATTTTCTGCGGATTTGGTTGATATTCAAAGGCAGCATTATGGTATTTCCAAAAAGCTTCATCTCCTTCTTCTTGCGCACAATAGGCACCTCTAATCATGTTTCCAGAAAGGCCTGATGGGTTCAGAGAAAAATTCATTTGGACAAATTTTATTTTGTCTCCGTATTTCCTTAATAGTTCCTTTACCTCAGGGTGGATATTTCTACAGTGTCCACAGGTATAATCAGAGGCTTCGATCAAAATAAATTTTGACTCTTTTGACCCTTTACTAGGATAACCTGTAATGTCTAAATTAACTGTTGGTGCCTCTGGGGCCATCAAAAGATTTCTATATTTTCCATCTTTTTTAAGGTTTTCCAACTCGGCCATAAAAACACCACCCATTTTTTGGCTCTTTAGGTATTGTTCAAGTTGGGCCTTGATTGTTTCAAGTTTGGTTTTTGGAGGAAGACGATCTTTATTTTTATTGAAAAAATCTTTTAGTTCTGCATCCGTAATTTTTATTTCAGGGATAAGTTGCTCAACTCTAGGTGGGTGCTCGGCATCGAATTTCATTCCTTTTTTTTCAGCTAATGAAACTGTCAGAGCAAACTCATCAACTGCTCCCTTTTGTCTAAGGTAGCTTTCATTCCTTAAATCAAATAAAGTATTTTTTAAACCAGAGGGAATGGAGTTTTCATTATAAACTTTTCCATTTAACTCAAATAGTGCAGCAGTATTTTCGGCAACCCCGCATGATCCAGTGGTAGAAGATAGCCCAATGTCAGGAGTGACTTTAACTCCCTTATTAGTCCCCACCAAATATCCAACTAGAAGGCCTAAAACAATTCCGCCTAAAGCGACCAAAAACGATTTTTTGTTGTCCATTTATTTTCCTTTTTAAAAAATGATAAAATGATGGGACATTCTAGAAGTAAAGAGGCATTTTGGGAATTACATGACGCAATATAACAATTAGATTAGGATAGAAAAATGAGTGTTTTTTCTTTAATTTTGGCCGGAAGGGGAGACAAATTGTCTCTTTTAACCAAAAATGGAACCCTTCCAAGAGGTTCTATCGCTGAAATCAGGATAATAACGGGAATTAAATTAATTGGTAAAACTTGCTCATTGGGTTCATCTAATCTCTATTATCTAAATACTCCTATAGCAACTAAAAATGGTTGGAAATGGGTACCAGTAAAATCGCTTAAAAAGCTGGAACAAAATTTGGGGCAAGACCTTTGTTTGGCCCTTTCTAAATTTTGGGATTTAATTCCAAGTAAAACGGAACACTTAAAAAAAATTCCCCTACCTTCGCTTTTTGAGAGGGGAAAATATCTTAATGAAGCTATTTTTTTTCCTGGAAGTTTTAATCCCTGGCATAGGGGGCATAGTGAATGTTTAAATCTTTGCCCAAATAAATCAAAAATTATAGTTTTGCCTGATAACAATCCCTGGAAACCTCTTTCCCAAAAGCAATGTAAATGGAAAAAATATCGGGAAATTTGTTTATTACTAAAGAAAAGTTCTTATTCTGTATATCCAGGATTTTTGGCTAAAAATAGAAAGAATCCCACAATTAATTGGCTTCCAAAAACCAATACCCGCAAAAAAAATCTCCTGATGGGGGATGATAGTTTTATGACACTTACAAAATGGAAAAATGCCAAAAAGTTAATTCAGTTTATTTACCTAATTTATGTTGTTCCCCGAAAAGCTTCCCCAGATCAACTTAATCAAAAAATATTGGAGCTAAAAAAGATTAACCCAAAATTAAAAGTTAGAATCCTCCAAACCCATAGATATCAAAAAATATCATCAACTAATATTCGAAAAAAATTAGCTATTTTTAATCTGGTCTCTGATAAAGGAACGATAAAGGTTTAAAATAGAAAGGGTGACTTTGCCAGGTTCTCCGGTACCAATTGGTGCATTGTTGACCCGGGTAATGGGTACTACTTCCTTGGTGGTTGCAGTTATAAATGCCTCATCGGCATTGATAAGATCGTCAGGATTTAAATTTTTCTGTTCAACAATCAGACCATTTTTTTTTGCCAATACCAAAATTGTTTTTCTTGTAATTCCATCCAGCAACCCGGCGGATAATGGAGGTGTATATACCCTACCATCTTTTACCATCCAAATATTACTGGTAGTTCCCTCAGTTAGATGTCCGAGGGAATTTAACATTATAGCATCGAATGCCCCTTCTTTTTTTGCGTTCATAAAGGCCATTACGTTATTTAGATAATTTCCAGATTTAATATTAGGATCAAAGGCCTTAATTGAGGTCCTTTCAATATTGGAAATAATTACGTTGACACCTTTTTCATACCATTCCTTAGGAGGCTCCTTAAATTCCATCGCGATGATGATCAGGTTGTTTGGCCCAGACAAGGTTGGATCCAAAAAAGGAGGAGATTCCCCTCTTGAAACCATTATTCTTACATAAGCGCTCTGTACTCCTAATTCCCCTAAAGTTGTATTTATTTCCCTGATAATATGTTCTTGGGAAAATCGAATGGGCATTTCAATTTTTGAGGCCGAATGCCAGAGACGTCTAAGATGTTCACCAAGAAGAAGAGGAATACCCTCATAGGTCCTTATTACCTCGTATACAGAATCACCAAATAAAAAACCTCGGTCAAAAACTGATATCTTGGCGTCTGCGGTTTTAGAAATTTTTCCATTTATATTTACAATAGATTTTTCCGACATTTTCTAAGGTTATTTTTAAGGGGTTTTAAAGTCAATTTTTTGTAGTGCGTAATGTTTGACGTAGCTTAAAATTAACCTGGATAATTAAATTATGAAAAAAATTTTCTTTCTGATGGTTTTTTTGTCCACCCAAAGTTGGGGAGATCAAATATTTCTTGAACCAAAAGATTCAACTCAAACATATTATACAATTGAAACTACACAAGATAGTTCAATTTTTGGATGTTTTTCAGAACCTTGTTTAAATGAATTAGTTTATGAGGAACCTGAAAATTCCACAGCTACTAATGTGTTAACCACCGTATATGTTCCCATGTTGGATAATGCTGTGGATTTATTATTCATCCCTCCTAATGCAACTAGCACAATCGGATCAAACCTCCATTATTCCTTATTTATTGAGGCATCAGGCAGCACAACTACGAATTCTTTGCCAAGTTATACTAATTCTGAAAATCCAAGTCTAATTAAACACAAATTTACTATTCAAAATACCCTTAATGTAACTCAATATATCTTTGCAGCTGTGGTGGATCCCCAGGATCAAGGTGCCGACAAAGATATTTTTATAATAAGTAGGGATGGAGATGGTCAAAACCTAGGTCAGGTATCCGGAAATGCCTCAGGTGATTATTTCGTCTCTTTAAATCTTTTTAATTTATGTAACTCCGCGAATTTATCAACCTTTTATAATTCACCCTGTTCTAATTTAAAACCTGATTTAGATAATACAGATCGTTTAAGTCCTACTCTTCAAATTTATTTTTTCCTTTCAACTTGTAGTTCTATTCGAAGTCAAAATTCTGCAGAATGTAATCTACAGGTAGCAAAAGTTTCTAATTATCCAGGCGGGATATTTTTTAAGTATATTTTATCAAATATGGCAAATGCCGAACCACCGATCATAAATTCTCTGGCAAAGGGGGATGAAAGGGTTACAGTAAATTATTCTGGCGATGGAATTAATTATTTATATGATGTAATTGCAATTAATTACCCAATGGCCTCCTCTACTACGGAACAAACCTATTTTGATGCACTTTTAGGTGGAGGTGCAATTTCATCAATAGACAATGGTGCCAACCAAACGGGAAAAATAATTATTAAAGGGTTGGAAAATAACCAACCAGTCAAAATAGGGATTGCTTATGTAAATAAATTTAAATTTGCAACTTTGATAACTGATAGTGAAGAACAAGTTCCAATGGCAATTACTACTTTTATTCAAGAAAAACAATGCTACCTTCTTTCGGCCGGTTTTGGAAAAGACCATTTTGTTTTAGAATATTTTAGATCAGTTAGGGATAATTTTTTAGTGAAGAATTCTTTGGGTAGAGTTTTTGTTAAATGGTATTATAGAACCGCTCCGGAATTTGCCGAAATTATTTATAGAAATTCATCACTTCGATTTATTGTACGGATATTGGGTTATTTAGCTTATTTCTCTATTAGGTTTTTTCCGGTGATTTTTGCCATCCTCCTAATTTATCTTATTTCCATGAAATATTTATTTATAAGAGAATAGTGGAAATTTCTATAATAATTCCCTTTACCCCAAGGGAAGTACAAATTAATGACCTATTGGATGATCTTCAATCGATTCCCGATTCTGACTTATTATTGATTGGGGAGAGTGATTTAATAATCCCGAATAAATTTAAAGGTTGTTTTTTTAAAGCACCTCTTAATAGGGCAATCCAATTAAATCATGGTGCGAAATATGCTAAGGGAAAATTTCTCTGGTTTTTACATGCCGACTCAAGGATAAAAAAATTGGATTTGGAGATTTTTTTAAATACCTATAAAAATTATCCTAACGATTTACATTATTTTGATTTGAAATTCTTAGGCCCATTTAAAAAATTAAAATTAAATGAAATGGGTGCAAAATTCAGATCCGATTATTTAAAACTGCCGTTTGGGGATCAGGGACTAGTTGTTTCAAAAAATATATTTAAAAAAATAGGTGGATTTCCACTTGTGCCTCTTGGTGAGGATCTATTATTTGTAAAAAGTGTTAGAAGATCAGGAGTAAAAATCAGAAATTGTGGTGCAAAAATTTATACAAGTCCTAGGAAATATGAAAAAGATGGTTGGTTAAGGACCACCTTCTTTCATATCTTCCATTCCATAAGGCTTTCATTTACAAAATGACGTTAATTTTGCTAAGTTAATCGTCAATTTTATTTCAGGAGTTTCCGATGGCAGGTCATAGTCATTTTGCAAATATTCAGGCGAGAAAAGGTGCCCAGGACAAAGTCAGGGGTAAAATTTTCACCAAAATAATTAGAGAAATAAACGTAGCAGTTAAAAAAGGCGGAGGGCCTGATCCAGAATCTAACCCTAGACTTAGAACTACCCTTGCAAAGGCAAGATCCTTTAATATGTCAAAAGACACTATCGAAAGGGCCATTAAAAGGGCTTCTGGAGAAGGTTCAGAAAATTATGATGAATTAAATTATGAAGGATACGCTCCTGAAGGCGTTGGCGTTTTTGTAGAGTGTGCCACTGATAATAATACAAGAACTGTAGCAAATATCCGTGCATATTTTAATAAGGCCAGTGGGAATATTGGAAAGGAAGGATGTCTTGAATTTGTTTTCAATCGAAAAGGTGTATTTATTTTAAAATCAGATGGACTAATTGAGGACGACTTTACCCTAGAGGCAATTGATGCAGGTGCCGAGGATGTTGAGTTCGGGGAAGGAATGGTTAGAGTTCTATGTGAAATGGAAAATTTTGGGAATATGTCGAAATTTATTACCGATAAAAAAATAGAAATATTAGAAGCTGGCCTTGAGCGAATACCTGTTTCCTATAAGAAAATAGGGGAGGACACTTTCCTAAAATTAGCAAGACTTTTGGATATGTTGGAAGAAGATGACGATGTCCAAAAAGTTTACCACAATGCTGAAAATTTTTATGATTTTAAAAGGTCCTGAAGTTCCCCAGAATTAAACATTTCAGAGATAATATCAGAACCTCCAACCAATTCTCCATTAAAATAAAGTTGTGGGTAGGTTGGCCAGTTGGAATATTCCTTTACCCCTTGTCTAATTTCTGGATCCGATAAAATATCAAAAGTTTTAAATTCTACCTCAAGGTGTTTTAAAATGGCCGAAGCATTTGCGGAAAAGCCACATTGTGGCATTTCAGGGCTTCCTTTCATAAACATGAAGATTTTGGATGAGTTAATTAATTTTTCTATTCGTTGATTTAAAGTTTCCATATTTTTTCCTATTTGATTTGGGTTTTTAATTTAACTGCATGAATTTCGGATTTAAGGCCATCTTTTAAAATATCCATAATCATTCTATGCTGTGCTAGAAGGGGTTTTCCCTTAAATTCGGAGCTAACTACTGAGATTCCCAGGTGATCTAGGGTCCCAGTTAAATCGGAAATTTCAACCTGAGCATCAGGCATTTTATCAATAATAAGTTTTTTTATTTTATCAAAATCCATATTAAGCCACCCAAAAACTGGTTATATACGTAAGAATCCTTAAAACGAGCGTCAACTTTCCTAGTTTCTTATGGCGAAGAATTAAGGATTTTTCACCTTTTAAAACTCGCCTACCAGTGTAGATCATAAACATATAGAGTATTACGCAAGACAGCGCAAGCAATATGTGAATACTTACAATGGAAGGATTGGAATTTACCTTTAACGCTTTTTCAACGGCATGTCTGGAAACCTCTATTTGGACAACTAAAAGTAGGTCCCAAATAATGCCCGTAGACATTATTTTTGCATGTAAAATGCGATTTTTCCTTTTAAGGATTGTGAATAATCCAAAAAAGAAAAGAAATAAAACGAATGTAGATTGTATTTGGAAAAAGATAGCTGAACTCATAATATCCCTTTGAAAAGGGAACATAGCACCTATCAATTAAAAAGGGTAGAATTTCATGCTAGGAAAATGGGCAGTTTTAGATATTGAAACCACGGGTTTAGACCCCCAATTTGATGAAATAATCGACATAGGCTTTTTGCAATTTGAGGGGACAAAATTGGTAAGATCGTTTTCCTCTTTGGTAAGGAGTGAGAATCCAATACCCCATTTTATTCAAAAACTTACCTCTATTACCGGCCATATGTCTCAAGGAGCGCCCCAATTAAGTGTGGTCTTGCCAGATTTATTAGAACTTTATGGACATCACATCCTGGCCCATAACAGTTTTTTTGAAGAGAGTTTTCTTGGACCCCATTTTGAAAAAATAAAAGATGAAAATCCCACCCAAATATTTGAGGATTCTCTTTTTATTTTACCACTGATGTTTCCACAGAAGAATTCTTTGGGTCTTGAGAGATTTATAACCGAATGGAATTTAAGAAAGGCAGAAACCCATCGAGGTTACGAGGATGCGCTCGATCTATTAAAGGTGATGTTAATAGGTGGAGAGCTGGTTAGTGAAAATTTTGAACGTCACCAAACTCTAATTTCTCTTTTTCAAAAATATGAGCTTGAAAATTATTGGCCACTAAAATTTTTATCTATTTCATCTTCCGATAGAATGGAAATTGCAAACCAAATTGGCTTTAATTTGGATGAACATTTAAATTATGCTCGAGAATTTGAAAGAGGGAAAAAAAACCAAGATATTCAAAGTGATTTATGGGTTAAAACGGATTTTACAGGGGATAACATAAGATCCATTTTTAGAGAAGAATCTAAGATTAAAGAACTTTTGCCATATTATAAATATCGGCTGCCCCAAGAGGAATTGGCTTTAAGGTTAGGCCAATCCTTTAAAAATAAAATCCATTCAATAATTCAGGCACCAACTGGTACGGGGAAGACCATGGGTTATTTGCTCCCAGCCTCATTATTTGCGATTTCTGAAAAAGAACAAGTTTTAGTTGCAACTGGAACCAAAACTCTTCAAAACCAAATATTAACCAAAGATGCTCCTGACCTTTTTAAATTAACAGGGATTCCTTTTGATCAGATAAAGATTAAAAAGCTCATTGGTTCCAATAATCATTTTTGTGAATTGATTTTTAGGGAGGAAAAGGAAGAGAGAGAATTAAGTTTTGATGAAAAAATTTCAGAAATTTATTTTGAAATGGTTTTTTTTCATAACGGACGTAATGCAGATCCAATAACTAGAGGTGAAATTCCCTATGTTTTGAAAAAAAAACTAGTGGGTTTTGAAAAAAGAGAGTCGGGTATCGCTGTCGATTTCCGCTCATGCACCGGTATGAAATGCCCGTTTAAGAATGAATGTTCCTATATTGAGGGGTTAAGACAGGCAAAATCCGCAAATATTATTATTGGTAATCATTCTTTAATGTATTCCTGGACCAAATCGTTTCCCCGACCGTCTTATATAGTGGTAGATGAGGCTCATAGGCTTGAGAAGGAAACAACAGATGCATTTACTATTGAAGCAGGACAGTCCGCATTGGAAACTTTCCAAAAGAATCTTAAAAATCTATCTGGGATTGGATCTTTATTTTATTTAATGGCATCTAAGGAATCGGAACCTGGAGAGAGTACACCTAGGATAAATGAAATACGGGAAAGAATTCTTGAAATTGCACAGGAATTGCTGGTCCCATTGGAAGGATTCCCCAGAGTTTTTGAAATGTATTTTAAGCGTCTTCCAAAATATTCTGGAATTTATTGGAATGAATCTCCTTTAATTAAATTAAATGAAAAAAATGACCCGCTTATTATTTCCATTTCAGAAAAAATTTTTGAAATATATAGGGCATTATTTGAAATAAAAAACATTCTAACTCCATATAGTGAAAGTTTTAATAATATTGAGTTAAATGAGGAAAATGAAATAAAGGCAATTACCAAATTTAATAACTTTATGGCCACAGTGGATGACCTGTTAAATGCTTTTGATTATGCTGTAAATCCTAAAGAAGGCTATGTCAATTCAATGAAATATCACGAGGATTTTGGCTATCTGTTTTCTAGTGCTCCTATAAATGTCGGGAAGTTGGTTTTTGAGGGACTTCTTTCATCTTCTCAATCAGTTGTCTTCACTTCAGCAACTCTTGGAGGATTGGGAGAATCTGGTGGCACAAGGGGAGTTGAATGGTCCTTAGGACATGTATATCTTCCACCTGAGAAACGTTTTAAATCTGGACTATTCTTGGCCCCAATTTATGATTATAAAAATAAGGCAAAAGTATTTTTATGTGATGACGTTCCAAATCTGGGTAGTGCTGAATTTCTGCCTAAAGTATTAAAACCAATTTTTAAGCTTATCCGGAAGCTAGAAGGTAGGTCTCTCCTTTTATTTTCTTCTAAAGAAAGATTTGAATCAGCAAGAGAAATGTTAATCTCTGAATTTGAAGGGGAAATGCCTCTTTTTATACAAGGAATGGGAGATGGGGTTGTTGAAGAATTTAAGAAATCTCCCAATGGAATATTAATTGGTCTAGAAACTTTTGGGGAAGGCATTGATATCCCAGGTGATAATTTGGTTTTTGTTTTTATCGATAAAATTCCTGATTTAAGGATGGACTTAGTTATTGAAGAACGTAGGTATTTTTTTGAACGGACTTTTGGAAATGAGTTTAGTGATTATTATCTTTCCCACCGGGCCACTTCCCTTCATCAAAAACTTGGAAGACTTCTTAGAACTGAAAATGACAGGGGAGGCATAATAATTGTTGATTCGAGAATTAAATTTTGGAAAGGAAGAACTTTAGAGAAATTTTTTAGTTTAATGCGACCTTATTTAATAAAAAAATCTGAAATTAAGAATGCTATTAATGAGATTGAAGAATTTATTCTTCTTCCTTAACCAAAGAATTAAAATATTGAATTTCCAAAACCTTCTGATTTTCTAGATCTTCAATTCGATAGGGTATGGTTAAATGCTTGCTTAGATAAATATCCAAACTTTTTGGTTTAGATTCTTTTTTAAAACCCGCGTGTTCTTCATATTCGAATCTAGAAAGTCGATATTTAATGGCACTTATATTTTGACCTTTTATATTTATATTTAATGGTGAATTACTTAGTCTTTCCATAGAAATGTCATCCATTCTTAGATTATAACTAAGGTCCCATTGGTTATCACTTATCAATGTCCTATAATTATTAATGGCAGCATTTTGAAATTTTTTTGACCTAAAAAATAACAAACTAGTTGATACCGCAGGAGTTGAAACATGAAAACCTTGTTTTGTGGACAAATTGAGTTCTCCGAGCATGTTATTTGAAACAAATTTATACATTATTGAATTTTGGGTATAATCAAATAAATAATCTTCTATGGTGGTGTGTTCCCCCATATTTTTTTTAACCTGAACTGAGAGTGGTTGGAACCTTTCAGTAAGTTTATAATTTACATTTATTATTAAAAATTCACCGTTCGGGGCCCTGCCGGATACATCTGCTTTAAATAGATAAATGAAATTTTTTTCATCATGAAAAATTTCAAAGGTTTCCTCAGCATATTTTCTGTTTTTGTCAAAATAATCATAGGCACCCCTATATATTTTTTTAAATTCATTTGTAACGGTAAAATCTGAAATCATATAACCACCCCTTAGGTAATCATTATCGGAATCTCTGGATAAAAATTTGAATTAGATTGCCTTTTTATAAATGAATTGTTATCGGGTACTTAAACCTCTAAATTTGAGAGATTTACATTGGAAAAGAAGTCAATAGATCATTATAAAAAAATAGCCCAAAGTTATGGGGATAAAGGTACTTCCACCATGAAGGACCAATTTATAAGAAATTCGGAAGTAAATTTTGTTTTGGGAGAAATGGACAGATTTATCAAGGATTTTGGACATCCTCCTAAAGTATTAGATGTGGGATGTGGTAATGGATATCTTTTATCAATATTATCTGAGAAGCACCCTGGAACTATTTTTTATGGAGTTGAATTTACAAAGGAGCTTTATGATATCGCCCAGGGAAGAAATTTGCCGAATGTAAAGTTTTTCCATGGGGACTGTCGCCAAGAACAGTTCTTCTCCGAGAAAGTTGATATGATCATTACTGAAAGAGTTCTTATCAATATTTTCAACCCTAATGAAAGAATTATGGCGATTAAAAACTTTTATAATCTTTTAAATGAAAGAGGACGGTATCTTTTAATAGAAAGTTTTGTTGAATCTTGGCAGAACCTAAATATTGCCAGGAAGGAAATGCTTCTGGATCAAATTCCTCAATCTCCTCAAAATAGATACATTGATGAAGAATTAATTAAACAGATGGGAGAATTGGGTTTTAACGAAATGCCAGGAATTTTTCCACCCAACTACCTTTCAACCTATTTTTATCTAACAAGGATTTTTCATCATCTATTCCGTCCAAAGGGTGGACGTAAGGAAGGATCTGAATTTGTAAAATTTTTTAATGAGGCAATCGGTCCTTCCAAAGGAAATTATTCTCCGATCCAATTTAGAATTTTTGAAAAAAACTAGTAATGCCAAGGGAATTCATTAAATTTTTTTTCTCTCTTCTCTAGAAATGAATTTCTTCCTTCGGCGGCTTCTTCCGTTCCATAGGCAAGTCGGGTTGCTTCACCAGCAAAAATCTGTTGTCCAACTAATCCATCATCGACAAGATTAAATCCAAATTTAAGCATACGGATCGCCGTTGGACTTTTATTGCAAATAAGTTTTGCCCATTCCAAACCAGTATTTTCCAATTCATGGTGTGGAACCACCGCGTTTACCATACCCATTTCAAATGCCTCTTGAGCAGAATAGTTTTTCCCCAAAAAGAAAATTTCCCGGGCCCGTTTTTGTCCAATTTGTCTTGCCAGATAAGCGGATCCGTACCCACTGTCAAAACTGGCAACATCTGGGTCGGTTTGTTTAAAAATGGCATATTCTTTACTAGCTATAGTTAAATCGCAAACCACATGTAAACTATGGCCGCCACCTACTGCCCAACCTGGAACGAGGGCAATTACAACTTTAGGCATAAAACGAATTAACCTTTGAACTTCTAAAATATGGAGCCGTCCAAGTTTGGCAATATCAAATTGCCCATTATTTTCATATTGGTAGCCATCTTTCCCTCGAATTCTTTGATCTCCCCCTGAACAAAATGCCCAGCCCCCATCCTTTGCAGATGGACCATTTCCAGTTAATAACACGGTTCCAATATTTGAGGTTGTTCTAGCATGTTCTAATGCCAAATAGAGTTCATCAACAGTTTGGGGTCTAAATGCATTTCTAACTTCAGGACGATTAAATGCAATTCTTACTGCTCCAGTTTCATTTGAAAAATGGTAAGTAATATCCTTAAAATCAAATCCTTCAACTTTAGTCCATCTGGAAGCGTCAAAAATTTGTGAAACCAAGGTTATTCTCCTGTTTAAAATCCTCTTTAACCATAAGCGTAGATTTAACGTCAATATTGTTATTAGGGAATATTTTTAATAACATTAACCCATGAAAATTACTTTGTTTTTTTTGTTCATTTCCAATCTGTTTGCCTTTGATCGTTGTTTATTAAATGTAAAAGCTCAATTTGATAACCTTTCGGCCACTGGAAGGGATATTCCAATAAAAGTTAAAAAGGGGGTTTTTGAAAAATTGTCATACACTTTTAGGCCTCTAAATAAAATGGGTATCGATAATCATTTTCAGGGCATTCAAAGACTTCCAGGAGAGAATAATTTCATATTAACCGGAAGTAATTTAAATACCAAAAGCGGAGATTTAATAATAATAAATAATGGGGAAATTGTTAAAAGAGAGACATTAGGCGCTTGGCCATATTGGCATCCTGGGGGATTTCAAACTCTTCAAAATTTTGTTGCCATTCCGGTGGAAGAATATAAAAAATCCGAGGTCGCAAAAATACTATTTTTTGATTTTCATGATTTAACGAGTCCTAAAAAATTACCGGTACTGATTAATATACCGAATACCAAATCTGGTGCAGTCTTTTTCCATCAATTTCCGGATGGAAAGTACCTAATTGGTTCATATAATATGACAAAAATCGATTTATATTTTTCCAATACTTCAAATCTTTTAGACGGGTTTGAAGAAAAGCCTAAATTTAGTTTTGATAGAAGAAAATTTGATTTAGGATTGATGAAACCATTTGATTTTGGTGCTCAATCTGTAAATATTATTCCACAATGTGATGGAAAATTATTTTTTGTCTTTTTTCAAAATACTGGAAAAGCCCCACCCCTTATTAACAAAGATGATCGAGCATTACTTTTCAACCTAGATTTAAATACAAAGGGTAATCCTGTTACTTTAGTTTCAATGAAAAAACTAGTTTGTAAGAAGAATTGTAATTTCTCGGCAGCCGCAGGAATTTATATAAACGAGGAAGGCAAACTTTTTGTATATAGTGCTCCCCATTATCTAAAGTTTAAACAAAATCATTACACCATAAGAGAGTTTAAAGAACAAAAAATTCCTTAATATTTTTCAAAATTGAAATAAATTTCAATTTAAAAAGTATAATCTTTCCCAGTTTCCTTCCTCGATGTAATTAACAGGAATGATTAAAATATTGATTTTAATTTTTTCCATAAATGTTTTTTGCACTGAAATTCCGCTTATAAAAGTAATCAATGAAGGTGAAAATAATAAGATTTATCCTATTTTTCTAAATCTAGATAATGACGGGCAAATCCTTAGTTTAAAAAGCGGATCTCAGCAGTTTGATTTTAATGCCATTATAGAAGGTTTAGTTCTTTTTAAAATTGAAGATAAGGATGTTCTTTATTTGGAATGTCATTCTTGCGATTCGCTTTATGGTGGAAATTTAATGATTAGATATTTAGAAAATGGTGTTTTTGAAAAATATAAAGAGATTTATTTCGAATTTTCTAAAAGAAATGAAAAGTGGGGTTTATATAATAAACAAGATGGTTTTTTGATTAAAACCCTCACTCTTAAGGCAAATAAACTTTTAGGAAAAGTAATTGGAATAAAAGAAATTATTGCAAAAAAATATTATTGAAATTTTTGTTTTTCCAAAATTTCCCTTTCAACTTTAAGATTTCTATTTTCCGCTTTTTCTTCGTTGAAGCGTTCACCATACCGGGCCTTTAACTTTTCTATATTCCTTTCCATCACTTCTTCAAAAGATACGCCAAGTTCATCTGCAACAATTGCACAATACCAGAAAAGGTCACCAAGCTCTTCAGCCAGATTAATTTTATCAAGGGGTTTCCCGTAAAATAAATGTTTTTTCATGGAATCAAGAAATTCACCAGCTTCAGTTGATAATCCCATCGATGCATGAAGTAATCTAATATTGCTTTTTTCACAAAGGCGGCCTTCAATGGCCTTGAAATCAACAGATTCCGTCCTTATAGCATTTTTTATATATTCATTTGAATTCATTTGAGTTCCCCTTTTATTAATTTATCAAAAGCACCGTAATAAATTGTTCCCTCTTTGGTAAATCCTCTAAACATTCCTGTAGAATTAAAATCCATTAGAACTCTACCAAATCGATCAATAGCAATTATTCCACCATGGCCGCCGGCATTTTTCAATTTTTCTAATACGATTTTTCCTGCCTCTTCCAGAGAAATTCCCTTATATTCTAAAAGAGAAGAAAAATCATGGGCCAAAACTGTGCGGATAAATGCGTCCCCAGTTCCGGTTCCAGAAATTGCGCAGGTGCTGTTGTTTGCATAATTTCCTGCACCTATTATAGAAGTATCTGATACCCTACCATAATATTTATTGGTTAATCCTCCTGTGGAAGTTGCTGCTGCCAAGTTTCCATTTTTATCAATGGCAACTGCGCCAACTGTACCCATGGAGTGATCTAAAACAATTTTGTTTTTATCTCTTGCTTTATGCAATTGGTTTAATCTTTCCTTAGTATGAAAATACGAGTTTTCTACTAACTCAAGCCCTTGGTTAAAAGCGAAAATTTCCGCACCATTACCCGATAACATTACATGGGGAGATTTCCTCATTACTTCATTGGCCGCAATTATGGGGTTTTTAATTCTTTGGACACAGGTAACCGCTCCGGCTTTTAGAGTCTTCCCATCCATAATGGATGCATCAAGTTCCACAAGTCCGTTTTCTGCAAATACTCCACCCTTCCCAGCATTAAACAATGGGCAATTCTCAAGGACTTTTACACTTTCAATTACCGCCTCTAGGGAATTCCCACCTTTATCTAAGGTCCTTGATCCCGCAACCAGGGATTTTTTCAAAGTTTCAAAATATTTATTTAACTTTTCTTCGGTGTAATCACTTGGATTTAAAAGTCCAGCACCACCATGAATTGCAAGGGCAGTTGTCATTGGATAAAACCTTTTTTATAGGAAGAAGAATAATGGAACAATTTATAGTTGAAAAGATAGAATCAAAAATAAAGAAAAAAGTGCTTGGTCATAATTCTCTTTTTGGTGGTTGCATCAGCTCAGCGTTCAAACTGAGACTTGAAGATGGCAATGACTTGTTTTGTAAAATAAGTTCTCTAAATTCAGATATGTTTTATTGCGAAAAATCTGGTTTGGAAAAATTAGGGCAAGCGTTAAAAGTACCCAGGGTTATTGATTGTGATGATCAATTTATTTTAATGGAATATATCCAACCAGGAACATTAAAATTAAAAACCTTTTACAATTTTGGAAAAAACCTGGCCCGTTTACATAAAATAACTTGTAAAAGCTTTGGCCTTTCAAAAAATAATTACATAGGACTCAATCCGCAAATTAATACGCAAATGTCTACATGGGTGGATTTTTATTTCGAAAATCGATTGAAATTTCAGTATAAATTGGCCGAGTCGAAAAATAATTTGAATCAAAAAATAAAACAAGGTTTTTTATTATTAGAGAAAAGGCTTCACAAAATCATTGAAGATAAAGGACCTCCCTCATTAATTCATGGAGATCTATGGAGTGGAAATTTATTAATTGATATGGATTCAGAAATTGTACTTATTGATCCTGCAGTTTATTTTGGGCATAGAGAGGCTGAATTTGGCATGGTTACTTTATTTGGAAATTTTTTAAGTCCGGATTTTTACCTGGGTTATAATGAGGTCTTTCCCCTTCAAGAAGGGTGGCTAGAAAGGAATAAAATCTACCAACTTTACCATCTATTTAACCATTTAAACTTATTCGGCAAAAGTTATAGTAATCAAATTGTACAAATTTTAGATTATTTTAGTTAAAAATGGACTCTTCATTTAGGGGATGTTCATCTAATGTACTTTTAGAGGGGATTAATTTGCCAAACATTGCCTCAAGCTCCTCTGGGATTTCAAGTGCCCTGTACTTCTTCCCATTTGATAATCTTAGCCAATAACCCTTATATAAATTACTTCTAATTAAAATATTTATGGGTTTAACACTGACTATATGGTCTAGATTAATTAAATAAGGGATGGTTGATTCCTTAATAGGAGCAGCCTCTTCTAAATTTAATATCTTAAATGGTCTTAAGTTCATGATCGGAATTGCTAACCTATAAAGTTATTAAAGCCAATACCTTTAAATTGTGCTGGTTGTCATTTTCAGGGTAGACAAACCTTTCAAATTGTAGTCCAATCGCAAAAATAAAAATTTATAGGAGTTTTTGCAATGAATCTCAAAGTTTTAAGTATTTTAACGCTTTTTCTAACATCAGGGACGGCTTTTTCCTTTTTTAATCCTATTAATGCCCCCTTCGTAAAAGATTCGGTATCTTTAGAGGTAAATAGGTCAGGATTTGAAGTTGTTTCCAAAATAGCTGAAGAAAGGTTGTTACATAATATTGAGAATCAAGAAATCCCAGATCAAAATCTCTCCATACCACTGTTAGCGAATATAAATATTAATAGAGTTTCCTTTTCCGCTCAATTTGAACGAATTAAAGTTATTCCGTTTAATAATGGATTGGATATAGATTTAGGAATAAAAAACCTTGAAATTAATGTAGGGGAAGTCAGATTTTCCAATTACTTTATCCCAGCTTTAGGAACCAGTTGTTTTAATACCAAAATCAAAGTGGCCAATGGAAAGACCTTGCCTATAAGGGCCAGATTGGGCATTAGAATGGAAAATGGGCTGCTAAAACTGAAAAATTATGGATTTAATTTTTATCTAGATAACCACCAGTATCAAACACAGGGGCCTAATGGTTGTGTAGGGGCATTTGGAATTACCGATTATCTTACAACCTTTTTTGCTCAAAACCTTCTTTCAGCAGCTAGACCTGCGATTAATTTGGCACTAAACGCTGGAGTCGACCTTTTGGCCTCTGACCTAGGGACATTATTATTTACCCAAATTGAAAAATTTAAACTTCCACTTAAACTCCCAAATTTATTAATTATTCCTGAGGGGAAAATTTTCCTTGCTTTCAAAATTCAGGAAATAAAAATATCTTCCGAAAAAATGAAGTTAGTCTTGGCCTTAGCGGTAGAAAAAGATAATTCAAAAGCTGATTTGGAAACTACTGCGCCTGAGATTTTAAAATATGGAATCCTAGGAATAAATCCAGAATTTTTAACAAATTTACTGGGAGTTTTAATACCTAAAGAGGGAACAAAAGAGATTGAAATAACTTCAGACTTTCATGAGATGGTAAGCGACATTTTAAAAGTAAATGAGTTTTCCAACTTTATCCCAGACCTAGGAAATATTAAAACTACTTCAGATCAATTACGGCTTTTCATAACCTTTAGAAAACCTCCAGTTTTTGCAATCAAGGAGGGGAAACTTTTTGCTAAAATTCCAGACCTAACCATGAAGTTAATGGTTGAACAGGATAAAAAATGGATTGATTATACTTTCATCCATGTACAAACTAGCTTTGTACTAAATGTTAAGATTGTAGAAGGGTCGATCGTTGTAGGATTAAAGCTTGAGGATTTAAACCTTACTAATGATTTTGCTCCTTCATATAGGCCAACAAACACTACTTTCCTAGGGCAAGAGTTCGCTGATTCCCTAAGAATTATTGTGGATTTATTTACGGAAAATGAAGATGGTGGGATGAAATTGGATTTGCCATTTTTTGTTTTTGAAGACCGAAAAATCACTTTAGGTGATATCTATATCAAGGAACCTTATCTCTACATTGATGTAATAGGTAATTTAGTCCATTAGAAACGGTTTTTGGGGAGATTTCTCCCCAAAATCCCCTAATTTAAACTTTATTCCAATATTTTTTTTCCGATAGGTTATAATATAATTGATTTCTCAAGAGGAGGATTCAAATGGAAAAGAAGATAGCTGAAGGGGAAAAATTTTCTTTTTCTCCTAGGGGAAAGTTAAGAAAAATAATGTTCGTGGATGATGATACTCTTATTTTTCCAATTGTCGAAAAGGGATTTAAAAACTTCTATAATATTAATAGTATCTTTTGTGCTTCGGGTTCTGAGGCCCTTTCCAAAGTAAAAGATTTTTTACCAGACTTAATTATTTTGGATGCAATGATGCCGGAAATGGATGGTATTACTGTAATGAAGGAACTTAAAAAAAATCCGAAAACAGAAAATATTCCCATCATTTTTTTAACAGGAAAAGAAAAAGTCAGTGATTTGGAAGAAATGCTTGGTTTGGGTCCTATCGGAATAATCCTTAAGCCAATTAATCTTAAATATTTCGCACCTGAAATTCAAGAAATCTGGAATGAGTCTTAATAATTGCCCGGTGATTTTTATTTGAAATCAATTTCGGAATATTATTTTTAAGAATTTCGCTTATCCACAAGGTAATAAAATTTGAAAAAAATAACCTTCATTTGTGGAGTCCTTCTTGATATATAAAGTGGACCTTTTGTAATCAAATTTGACACGATAGAGAGTGGTTATGACGTGGTGTAGCCAATGGATTTAAATAAAAAGTTTAAGGTTTTTGAACATCACCTCTTTAAGGGTCTTAAGGATTTTAATCGGGGAATCGAAAGGGAGGCACTAAGGAACCTTCCAAATGGCAAGCTTGCCAGAACTCCATTCCCAAAATTTTTAGGCTCGTCTTTAACTAATTCTCTTATAACGACCGATTTTTCCGAATCACAATTAGAGTTTATAACGCCATATTTTTTAAAGAGTGAAGAAACATTAGCCTTTTTAAGGGATACTCATCTATTTTTTTATTCAAAAGAACTTTCTGAGTTTTTATGGCCATCTAGTATGCCATGTATTTTAGAAGGAGAGGTACCCATTGCTGATTACGGAATTTCCAACCTAGGGAAGCTTAAAAAAATTTATAGGATTGGACTAAAGAATCGGTACGGCGATAGGATGCAGGCCATTTCAGGACTCCATTATAATTTTTCCTTTGTAAAGGATTATTGGGAGGTTCTCGCCACCTTTGAAAATCCAAATGAAAGTGAGCAGGATTTTATATCTAGAAAATATTTTGCACTAATGAGAAATTTTAAACGTTATGGTTGGATACTCCTCTATTTTTTTGGATCCACACCCTTTTTACATGAAAGTTTTGGTGGAAATTTAGGTCATCTTTTAAAATTTGATAAAGAAGGTACTTTATATTTGCCATATGCCACTTCCTTGCGGATGAGCGATTTGGGTTATCAAAATAAGGCCCAAAAAGAGTTGGAGTTATGTTTTAATTCATTAGACTCTTATATTGAAAAAATAGATCAAGCACTAAAAACAACTGATCCTCATTGGAAGGAAATTGGTGTTAAGGTAAATGGTGATTATCGCCAAATGAATGATAAAATTTTACAAATAGAAAATGAATATTATGGTGTAATAAGGCCAAAGAGGTATAATAAATTAAAAAATGTTCGTCCAAATAAAATTCTTAAAGAGGAAGGAGTTCAATACCTTGAAGTTAGGGTAATGGACATAAATCCATTCAGCCCTATAGGTATTACCGATGAACAAACAAAGTTCTTGGATACCCTTCTATTATATTGTTCACTAAAGGAAAGTCCTCTTTGTTCCCAAAATGAAATGAAATTTTTAAAGTTAAATTGGGGAGAAGTAGCCAAAAAAGGGAGAGATCCTTCCCTAATGTTAAATACAGGAAAACGACAGATTTCCATTAAAGATTGGGCATTAGAGATTTATGAAGAACTTAAAATTTGTGCAACCTATTTAGATATTGCACAAGAGACCGATGAATTTTCTCTCGTTGTTAAAAAGTTCCATGAATGCATTAATGATTCTTCAAAAACCTTTTCAGGAATCATGATTGATACTTTGAAAAATGAAAAAAAATCCTTTTTAGAATTCCACCTTGGAAATGGAAAATTATATAAAGAGCAGTTATTGTCCGAACGTTTATCAGTCCAATCTCTGAAATATTTCGAGGAGATGGCCAAGAATTCCTTTGATGTTCAGAGAAGGTTAGAAAGTGAACCCGGGAATTTTGATGATTATATCCAAGAATATCTTTCTAATTCATAGGAATTTTTTGAATATTGATACCTACTGGAACAGATCCGCCTAAATATTTTTCTAAGTATTGTAATAAAGGTACATCAAGAATTTTTCCAAATTCCAAAGAAGCGTGTCTGTAAAATAAAATTTTGTTTTTTCTTATGGCAAAACCCTGGTGGGAAACATCCAAATGGGTACCTATGGTTGAGGATAAATCCCAGTTATCCCTTACAATATTTAAAATGGAACCATTCGGAATTTTATCCAATACTTGAGGGTGGTCTATTATATAAGCAATGTTTATATAGGGAATCTGTGCTAAAACTGGTGAGAATTCTTTCCCCTCTGACTTTAATAATTTGAGCAATTCTTCTTTTTCAAATACTGAAAGATTGTCCTGCCCTCCAAGTATGGAAATATTTAATTTTTCATACCATCCTTTTTTATCAATCATAGTCTTTGATAAATTTGATGGTCCTATTTGGGTAGTAACGTCCTCTAAAAAACCCAACTTGGTATTGTTGGGAATCCAATCCACACTGATAAAATGATTTCTATTTTTAAAGGAAATTTTCCCATCCTTATACCTGATGTTTATTAGATTGGAATAGAAAGAATCCAGATCTTTTGAAAAAGTTAAGGCCAGAATGGTCTCAACAAAGGTTGTACAATCGAAATCAGAAAAACTAAATAAAGGATCTTTATCAAATATATCTAGATTTCCTTCTCCCAAAGGACCCAAGGTTGAGTTGTACCCCAAAAAATAAGCACTGAAGTAGGTTATTTTATCGCTAGGGGCACCTCTTATAAGATCATCAATTTTCTCATTTGGGGATTCCGCCCTTGCCGATGAAATCAGTAAAATAATAGTGAGAATAAATGCCTTTATCACAACGCAAAAACCTACTCTAAATTGTGGTCTTTTTAAAGATTTACTTAGGAAGAGGGAATATTTTTTATAATTTGGTCGCAGTTTGGCCCCAGAGAATGTAAATTTGTCATAAGTTAAGAAAAAAGGTGAGAATGGGGAAATGAAAATTTCATTATTTGTCCTGCCATTATGCTTATTTTTTAGTTCCTGCACCTATCAGGGGAAGAAAGTTATAAATTTGGGGTTAACCAAGGGAATAAGCTCCATTGACCCTGCTAAAGCTTTTGATGGAAAATCTCTTAAAATAATTTCCCAAACTTATGAAACGCTTTATGAATATCACTATTTACAAAGGCCTTATAAATTGGTCCCTCTATTGGCCGAGGGATATCCAGAATGGTCCAATAAGGGGAAGACTCTAAAAATTAAAATAAAAAAAGGAATTATCTACCATGATCACCCTGCATTTAAAGGCAAAGAAAGATTTTTAAAGGTCCAGGATTTTATAACCCAAATTAAAAGAATTGCGTTTGGTCCAACCAAGAGCCCAGGCCATTCTCTTTTTTCGGGTACGATCGAAGGATTTGACCAGTTCTCAGAAAGAGTTGGAGCATCTTTTGAGAAATTTAAGCAAGAAAATATTTCAGGTCTTAGGGTATTAGATGATTACACTTTATATATTGATTTAAAGAAAAGAATTTCCAATTTTCAATTTTATTTATCATTAAGTTTTTTTTCACCTATACCTCTGGAAGTAGTTGAATATTTGGAAAACAATCTCGAGGGAACAATGGTGGGAACAGGTCCATTTTATTTGGAGAAATTTGATCCTGCCAATTTGGTAGTGCTTAAAAAATTTCCAAAATATAGAGAGAGTTTATATCCCCAAGAAGGAGATCGGAAAGCGGTCATGGAAAATTATTTGACCTATGGTCTAAAACCTATGCCATTTTTGGATGAAGTGCATTTTAATATCCTGGAAACCGATAGGGATCTTTTAGAAAAATTTGTGGACAAGAAGCTTGATATTCTGGAAGATTATTCACCAATCAAATTGGATGAAATCCTCGATCAAAACGGGAATCTTAAAAAGGAAATAAAGGAAAATGGGGTCATTCTAAAGCGATTTGAGGGGCTTACAAATAGCTGGTTGGCCATGAATATGAAGGATCCTCTTTTTGCTAAAAACAAAAATTTAAGGTTGGCAATTGCGCATGCCATAGATGCCAAGAAATATAATCAGGTCATTCGACGAAACATAAGTCTAGAGGCTAATTCAATTTTAACCCCAGGAATCCCTGGCTATGATCCATCTCATTCCCTACCCTTTTATTTTGATCTTAAGGTAGCAAAGAAATTTTTAGAAGACGCAGGATATCCTAAAGGAAAAGGTCTACCTATTTTGGTTTATTCAACTAGAACAAAAGAAGAAGCCGCAATAAAAGAAGGAGAATATTTTAAACACCAATTAGAACAAATTGGAATAAAAATAGAAGTTAGACCACTAGATTTTCCAGATTTTTTACGAAAAGGGCGAAATGGAGAACTTCAACTATTCACAGATAATTGGATATATGATTTTCCTGACCCCCAAAATATTTTACAACTTTTGGTATCAAAAAATTTTCCGGGAATTAATAAAACAGGATTTTCCAATAAGAAATTTGATTTATTGTTCGAGAAATTGGAACAAATTGAGGATATGAAGGGAAGAAAGGAAAAATTAAAGGAAATTGAAAGAATTTTTGATCAGGAAGTTCCCTGGGTAATGCTTTCTTATGCGAGAAGTATTGTCCTACTTCACGAAAAGGTGAGAAATTATCGGAAATCGGATTTAATAAAAAATAATTTAAAATATTTGGACATAAAATAATCGGAGTTTTCTATGGTTAATTTGAGAAAAGTAGCAATTTTAGGAGGAGCAAGGATACCTTTTTGCAAATCTTCAACATCCTATTCGAATTTGGACAATCGGGAAATGATGACTGCCTCAATAAAACATTTGGTGGAAAAGTTTAATCTCAATGGAAAAACTTTAGGCGGTATTTGCGTAGGTGCTGTAGTAAAAAGTTCAAAAGATTTTTCACTTGCAAGGGAATGTGGGATAGACGCTGGGCTTGCTTATGAAACTCCTGCCTACGATCTTCAGATGGCATGTGGAACTGGCCTGGAGGCTGCGATAGTTTTGGCAAATAAAATTGCAATAGGACAAATAGATTGTGGAATTGCTGGAGGATGTGATTCCACAAGTGTAGTACCAATCGAACTTGGAACCAGATTGTCCTCAAAACTTCTTCGCATTTCCAAAGAAAAATCCGTTTTAAACAAAATAAAGGCAATATCTCAGATAAATTTTAAGGATGTTGTTCCAAAAGTCCCTGCCATTAAGGAACCACGCACTGGGCTTTCAATGGGGGAACATTGCGAATTGATGGCAAAGGAGTGGAATATTCCCAGATTGGATCAGGATGAATTGGCATTAAAAAGTCACCAAAATGCTTTTAGGGCATATCAAGAAGGTTTTTATGATGATTTAGTATATTCGTTCCATGGAATAAAAATTGATAATAATATAAGGGGAGCCACTGATTTA
The DNA here is from genome assembly GCA_964400895.1 of uncultured Bacteriovoracaceae bacterium. Classification (GTDB taxonomy): domain Bacteria; phylum Bdellovibrionota; class Bacteriovoracia; order Bacteriovoracales; family Bacteriovoracaceae; genus CAYNWL01. The sequence goes on along the minus strand of CAYNWL010000001.1, from coordinate 229,644 downwards.
GAAAAACTATCGAAACTTGGTCCTGCATTTGACAAAAAGCATGGCACAATTACTGCTGGAAATAGTTCCCCAACAACGGACGGTTCAGCAGCTGTTTTTATTTCATCCGAAGAATATGCCCTTAAACATGGATATGAAATTTTGGCATATCTTACTTTTGCTCAAGAATCAGCTGTAGACTATAAAAATAAGGAAGGGTTACTAATGGCACCTGTCTACGCAATTCCCAAAATGCTTGATCGAGCGAATCTAACCCTACAGGATTTTGATTTTTATGAAATTCACGAGGCTTTTGCTGCCCAGGTATTATGTACACTTAAGGCCTTAAATGACCAAAAGTTTTGCAAGGAAAGATTAAAACTAGATAAGACCCTAGGTACAATTGATCTTTCAAAATTGAATGTAAAAGGTGGATCTTTAGCTATTGGTCACCCGTTTGCAGCAACAGGTAGTAGAATTTTGGCCAGCCTTTCAAAAATCCTTCATCAAAATAAAAAAGGAAGAGGATTGATTTCCATCTGTACAGCTGGTGGGATGGGGGTTACTGCAATTTTGGAGAGACCTTAGGATTTTGGAACAATCTTAATTTTTTTGAGGTATCCTTGGCCGATAGAAATTGTTTGGAAAGAGGGATCCTCAGAAAAAAACTGGTGGATGACGAACCTTTGTTTTGGCGAAAGAGGATGAATGAAGACCGGTGCTTTTGTTCTAATGGCCTTTTCTTTCATTCTTTTTGCAAGATTTTCTAAATTATCTTTTTCAAATTTTTTATAATTTTTACCTGTGAAGTCAACTCTTAGATCTTGGCATGGGATAAATCTAGGGATTATGAGTCTGATTAAAAATTCAATTTCTCCTAGAAGCTCCCCATCATTTTTATACAAAAGATCTTCATCAGGTCCTTGGAATATTACTTTAAGTTTGTCTTTATGTTCCTGAGAAATTTCGAATTTAAGTTCAAAACCTGATGGTTTAATTATGTTTTCCAGCAAAGTGGTAATGATTTCTTCATATTTTGGTTTAAGAAAAAGACTATAGGTAATTTTTTTTGGACCAAAACCAAAAAAAGTTCTTTTTCCTTCCTTTAATATTTTATGGCCAATGGTATCGATATTTTTTGCAGGGAAAAATGGCAATGCCAATTTTTTTGCCTTGGTTAAATTGGTGGACTCTACTTCTCGAGTTCTAACAATTAATGGAGTTAATACTGGGGCAGGTTTTCTTTCAGGAATTGTTTTCCGAGGTTGGGCGATTGGTTTTTTAATTTCTTTTTTTATAGGATGTTTTACTTCTTTTTTCTCATCTAATTTTGGTCTTGTGCCAATCTCATTATTCAACATTTCTTCCTGTACCTGTTCTACCGGGATTTTGTTATTTAAATAATTTTCAACCGCATCTAGATTTTCGCAATCCCGAAAAGCGCAAAAACTGATGGCCCTTCCTGAAGACCCTGCTCTTCCTGTTCTTCCAATCCTGTGAACATAATTAGAAGGATCTTGAGGAATGTCGTAATTAATAACCAATTCAATATCTTTAATGTCCAGTCCTCTGGCCGCGACATCGGTGCAGACAAGAATCTGGATATTTTTTGATCTAAAATCTTCAATAAGTTTGGTTCGTTTATTTTGTGGGAGGTCACCGGTTATGGCCATGGCCTTAAAACCTAATTTTTGTAACCAAAGGGCAATAACCATTGTTTCTGTTTTTGTATTTGAAAAAACCATAGTGTAGGTATCCGGAAATTTTTTCAAAACACCTACCAGGTAAGACATTTTTTCATCATCACCCAAATGAGTTACTGTATGGTTGATTTTTTCAACGATCATGGAATTACTATTTAATTTTATTTCAAGTGGGACAGAGTGAAAGCGATAAGCGATGTTTAAAACTTCCAAATGGACCGTTGCTGAAAACATCAGAAATTGTCTATTTTTAGGGATTTTTCTTAAAAGAAATTGGATTTCATCTTTAAATCCCATATCGAGCAGTCGATCTGCCTCATCTAAAACAATTCCCTTTGTGTTTTTAAAGCTAATAAAATTTTGTAGGAATAAATCTTTAAGTCTTCCTGGGGTCGCAATCAGAATGTGGATTCCCGTTTTTAATAAATCTTTTTGGGAAGAAATATTCTCTCCGCCAATAATACATGCAGATTCAATTCCCAAAACCTTTCCAAAGGTTTGGCATACATTAAATGTTTGTTGTGCCAATTCTCTTGTAGGACTCATGATAATATAATAAGGAGTGGCCACTTCCCCAAGTTTGGGATGATTTTCTAATAATGATTTTTCTTTTGTATTTATTAATTTGTTTAAAAGAGGAATTACAAAAGCCCCAGTCTTTCCTGAACCAGTTTCTGCTTGGGCCAAGATATCTTTATCTTCAAGAATAGGGCCAATTGTTAATTGTTGAATTTGAGTTGGAGAAACAAAATTGTTTTTCTTTAAAACCTCAACTAGATTTTTTTCTAAACCAAGATTTTCAAAAGAGTCAGAATTCATAAGTAGTTCTTTGTATATAATGATAAGCATAGTGTCAAAATAAAAGATACTTGTTTGACAATAAAATCTGGAGATGATAACTCTCTGCAATAATATGGAAGAATTTGAAATTTACCAAAATTTACTTATTTTTATCTTTGTCTGGGCAGCAGTTACTTTAGCTCTGTTGACCAAAGTATCTGCTCCCTATGGAAAATTTAAGCGGAAAGGTTGGGGGCCTTCTATACCAAATAATCTCGGTTGGATTATTTTTGAAACTCCATCGGTTGTATTTTTCGCTTATGTATTTTTTAAGGGACAGTTTTCAAATAATTTGGTTCCATTGATTTTCTTAATTTTTTGGCAAATCCATTATATTAATCGGACTTATATTTTTCCTTTTAGAATAAAAACTAAAGGAAAAACTACTCCACTTGCGGTAGTTCTCTCAGCATTTTTCTTTACGTCCCTTAATTCCTATTTAAATGCTAGATGGATTTCACATTTTTATGATTACAAAATAGATTGGTTATTAGATCCACGATTTATTTTTGGAAGCTTAATTCTCCTAATTGGGATTTTTATAAATATTCAATCTGACAATATTTTACTTTCCCTAAGAAAACCTAATGAGATTGGGTATAAAATTCCAAAAGGCGGATTTTTTAAATATGTTTCTGGTCCAAATTATTTCGGTGAACTTCTCGTCTGGTTGGGCTGGGCAATTGCTACTTGGTCTATGGCCGGACTTGCATTTTTTGTTTTCACTTTTTCTAATTTATTTCCAAGGGCCCTTTCTTCACATAAATGGTACCAAGAAAAATTTCCTGAATACCCAAAAGAGAGAAAGGCCATCATTCCCTGGGTTATTTAATATTTTTGACACAAATACCATTTCTCCCTAAACTTAAAAGGAAAGTTAAAGGGAGAAGTTGTGGCAGAAACTTATTTTTCCTCCTCAAAAGTTGCAGATATTTACGGTGGTCAGCATTTAAAAACCGACCTTTATAATCTAGAACTTAATCACCTAGTTCCTGAGTCGAAAAGATTTCGGTCTGGGGCCCTTTTTAAAAAAGGATGGCCGGTTGAGGAGCTCCCTATAATCGGCCAAAAAATCGGATATTTTAAAAATTTTGGAACACCTATTTCCATAGCAGTGTTCACAACCAAAGGCGGAGTATTAAAATCCACACTTGCTCTAAATCTTGCAAGAACAGCAGCTTTGCATGGCCTTAAAACATGTGTAGTGGGCCTTGATATTCAAGGTGATATTACAACGGCTTTAGGTTTTGAAAGTGGATTGGAGGACGGAGATTTATCTTTATTATTGGATAAACTTAATAGCACAAAGGGTCTTTCAGATCTATTTAATGGACAGGCAAGACTCGAAGAAATAATTGTTAAAACTGATTTACCTACGCTTTTTTTAATACCGGAAACTCCTGAGTTGGTTGCCATGAATGATACACTTTCCACAATTAATCGGAGGGAATTTTGGTTAAAAGAAAAGGTTATTGATAAACTGAAAAATTCATTTGATCTTATAATTATGGATTGCTCTCCGAACTGGAATAAGTTGACTACAAATGCTTTGGTTGCTTGCGATGTGTTGGTTTCCCCTCTAGAATGCAAGATCAATAACTTTAGAAACTTTAGAGTATTTAGACATTTTTTAAATGAATTCAAGCGGGATATGAAAATTGATTTTGAAACTATTTTTATTCCTACTCGATACTCGGCCAATAGAAAATTGAGTATCGAAATAAAAAATTGGTACGAACAAAATGTTAAAGGATGTACTCCAATAGGGGTTAAAGAAAGCGTTGCAGGAGAGGAATCCATTGCGCTTTATAAATCCATTATTGAACACGCTCCTGGTTCTGAACCAGCAATTGAGATGCAAAAACTTCTTTTTGAAATTCATCAAAGAATTCAACTTGGTTTAAATAAATCTTACTCGCAAGAAAAGGAGCAAATTGCTAAGTGGCCATAGGATTAAAGGACATTAAAAATCCAAGGAAGGATAAAGTTGAAACAATTCCAGATCAAAAAGAAAAGGTCCTCAGACCTTGGGAAGCCTATGAGTCACTTGGACCTCAGACGAGGACCGTATCAGCACAGGAAGCAGTGAAGCGAGCCAGGCAGACAGTTCAAAAAAACAATGAATTTGTGGAAAATCTAAAAAAAAATAGTTATAAACCAAAAGATGGTTTCCCAGAAAATGAATTACAGAAAAGGAAACCGAACTGGTTTATTAATTTTTTAAAAGGTTTTATTAAATGAAAAATGATCTAAGAAGATGGAAAAAGGATAAAAAAAGAAGGGAAGAATTTCTTAAGGCTAAGCACCTTAAAAGTCAGCAAAGAGACGTAATTACCCAGACAGATAAATCTTCAGGGATAAACCATATTTTTATTATGGTGGGCATGGTAATTGCAGTTATAGCCTATTTCCTTTATAGGATGCGTTAGTCCTAAATAATTTCCATTTAAATTCAAGTTTTTTCTCCATATTACGAATAGTTAGTTGTGTTTAAAATATTTTTTTTATCCATCATTTTTTACCAAATTTGTTTTGCCCAGGATGATTTAAATAAAAAATTGGGCGAGCAGGAAGAAATAGAAAAAACCGAAGAGTTGGATCCGATAATAAATTCGCTTGGAAAAAATTTTAAATTCCTTAACAATTTAATGGCCCAGCTAATTAGCAAGGATCAAATTTTTGCCATACCCCTTAAAAACCCGATTTCAATACCAAAATGGAAACCATTCCCAGGTAAGTTTGAGCAAATTGCCATAGGGGAGGATAAAACAGCTTTTGGTCTAACTAATAAAAATGAAATTTACCTTTTTAAGGAGCGAAAATGGTTACGATTTCCAGGAACTGCAAAGTCTATCTGCGTAAGGGATATTAATAATATATGGGCGTTGGGTAACACAGACCAAATTTACCATTTAGATTTTATAAAAAAGAAATGGAGGGCGATTCCAGGTAGGGCCAAATATATTTCTTGTGGATTTGATGGAACTTTGGTTGGGATTTATAGGGATGAGGATGCAATTAAATATAACCTCCCAACTGGCTCTCTTATGCGATTAGAAAATGGAAAATGGATGAATATCAGTGGTCAATTGGATAAAATTGAAGTTGCCCAAAAAAATGATATCTGGGGAATAAAAAAAAGCGGAAGCGTTTGGCATTTTGATGGAAAAAGGTGGGAAAAGATACCAGGGCAAATGGTTTCAGTTTCGGTCGCAAAAGATAAAACCATTTTGGGAACAGGGACTAACGGCGGTGCTTATATTTGGATCGGTAAAGAATGGATCAATGTTCCTGGTGTAAATTTAATTGATATTAAAGTGGTAAAAAACGGATTTTATATGGGTCTTACCTCGGATGGATTTGTATGGAAAAGCACTGGCCCAGTTAAGGAAATTAATTAGGTGCTCCGTAAATTTTTTATTGCCTCAGTTGTTATAATGATTTTGTCAGGTATTTGGATGTTTTTAAAATTCCAAGAATCCAAAAACAAAAAACAAGGTAATAATCAAACAGTAACCAGGTGAGATTTGACTTTCCCAAAGAATCCTCCCTAAAATTCTTTAATATATTTGGAGGATCTTATGGAAATGCAATCAAAAAAAGAAATGCTTCTTGTTGCCTCAAAAACTAAAGATGCGCTTAAAGGAGAAGATTTTAATGTTTCTACCGAAGCCATCGAAGCTTTAAATGATTATGTTTACTGGCTAGTTGAACAGGCCCAAAAGAAATGTAAGGCAAATGGAAGAAAAACCATTAAGCCTTATGATATTTTGGCTATGTAGTTTTAATTAGGCCTTTGATTTAAAGGCCTTTTTTTAAAATCTCTATAGTTTGAAATTCCAGACCCAATAACACAAAAAGTTAGGCCAAGGAGTGCCAAAATTTCAGTAGTCTTTTCTTCTAGATAAAATGGTGTGAAGTTATCAAAAAGATATTTAATATAGGAATTGGGTAAGTTAGTTTGCCCTAATAAACCCTTTATATGATAATGCAGGTCAGTGAGGGGGCAATATCCTAACCCATAAAACAAACCCAAAAAAAACCAAGAAAAAACTGTGAGTGAAACAGTTATTAAATTTAGCTTTCTGGTAGGCTTAATAACCCAGCCAAATAAATTAAAAATTATTAGAAGAATATGGAAAACGTTAAAAAAAATATCAAGAAATTTTAACCACATTATTTTTTTAAAAATCCAAAAATTAAGCTTATTAGTAGGCTTATTAAAAGACCAGTGGTTAGGGGAAAATAAAATACTGCGTTTTCCTTTTTTATAATAATATCTCCTGGAAGTTTCCCTAATGGAAAATATTTTTGACCATACTGAGCATAAAAACCTGCAAAAATAAACAGAACTCCGATCAGGATTAATATTTTAGAACTTCTTTCCACAAAGATTCCTTTACAAACTGGGCCATTTTAATGATATTGAAGAAATAATCTATTGGCGATGCCTTGTGCAAGAAATAAATTTTTACTTTGATTTTCTATCACCTTATTCATATTTGGCCTGGACTTGGGTTAGAAGGCAAAACTACAAATTTAACTTAATTCCGGTGCCCCTTGGAAGTTTAATTCGCCATTATGAAACCAAAGGGCCTGCTGAAATATTACCAAAAAGAAATTATTTATTTAAAAATTGTTTAAGATATTCAGCATTAAATGGAATTACCTTTAACCCGCCTAAAACACTACCTTTTAATTCCCTGTACGCGCTAAGGATGTCACTTAAGGAAGTTTGTGAAGAAAACCAATTTAAAATTATAGATATTATTTTTCGACTTGGTTGGGAAAAAGGTGCAGACTTAGGAGATGAGGGTCTAATAGTAAAGGAATTAACAAATCATAATTTAAATGGGATGGAACTTTTGGAGAAGGTATCAACTCCACAAGCAAGAAGAATATTAAAAGATAATATTAATACTGCCCTTTCTAAAGGTGTATTTGGTGTTCCAACATTTTTGGTAGACGGAGAATTATTTTGGGGCAATGATTCGATTGAACACCTGGAGCTCTTTCTAAAAGGAAAGGACCCGCTTTCCACGGAAAAATTTAAGGAATTTGAAAAAAGAAGCTTTACTGTTTTTTAAAGGAGAAATAACATGGCCAAAATTTTAGGATTACTGGTATTTTTAATTCCACTTGCTTTTAGTGCACAAAACGTTTCGGAGAAACAAAAAATGGAAAATAAAATTAAAATATTAATGGAAACTAACTATGGTGATATTACTTTAGAATTGGATAAGGAAAAGGCTCCAGCAACCGTGGAAAATTTTCTTTCTTATGTTGATACCGGATTTTATGATGGCACAATTTTTCATCGAGTGATCGATAACTTTATGATCCAGGGTGGGGGTTTTACTCCAAACATGGAACAGAAGAAAACCAATGCTCCAATTAAGAACGAGGCCAAAAATGGACTAGGAAATGAAGTTGGCACCATTGCCATGGCAAGAACCAATGTGGTTGATAGCGCCACTTCCCAGTTCTTTATTAATGTAAACAATAATGATTTCTTAGATCATAAAAGCGATAATCCGTCAGGATTTGGATATGCTGTTTTTGGGAAAGTAGTAGAGGGTATGACTGTTATTAACAGGATAAAATCGGCTGCAACAACCATGAATTCTGGCCATCAGGATGTTCCAAAAGATGCCATTATTATTAAAAAAGTAAAAAGAATTTAATTTGTTAATTTGAGGCAAAACCTCATTGGGGCAGGATATCCCTCAATAGTTTTGCCTCTATCATCTTTATCCAGAAAATCTTCAAGAGACTTTAATGGTTTCGGATACCAAAAAGTATTTCTTTGTTCCTCTAATGTAGTTTTTGATGAGGAGATAACTTCTATATTTTTAAAGCCTGCCTTATGTGCCCAATTGATAATACATGGAAGGGTTGGGATAAACCAAATATTTTTCATATTTGCATAGGTGCTTTCAGGAAATAGGGCAACTGGTTCTTGTCCAGGAATACCAATTGATTCAAGGATTAAGGTACCTGACGGCCTTAATGCATTTTTAATATCCATAAGTTGTTCTATTGGGCTTTTATGGTGATAAATAATTCCCATGGAAAAAATGATATCAAAAAATTCTTTAAAAAATTTAACGTGTTCTATCCCTAACAGTTCAAATCTTAATGAAGGTACTTTTGCCAGTTTTTGAATAAAATAAAATTGAGCATAACTTTTTATTATAGGATCAATACCAAGGACCATGCTAGGGTTGCCGGCCGCCATTTTAAACATATAATATCCATTATTAGCACCGATATCCAAAATGTTTTTTCCCTCAAGGTTAGGTAAATGATTTTTTATCCTTTTCCATTTTATATCCGAGCGCCATTCAGCATCGACCTCAAGTCCAAAAATTTTAAATGGTCCTTTTTTCCATGGTATTAGCCCCTCACAAATCTTATTTATTAAAATTAGATTCTCCTCCTTTAGTGGGGAATTAGAAATTAACTCAACAAAATCTCCATCTAGGTTTAAAATATCGGCTGTAATATCCGGAATTTCATCAAGGAGATTTTTATAAATTGAAAATCCCTTCTTATTGATCCATTCTGAACGTTCTTTTATGATTAATTCTATTTCATTAGGAAATTCCATTATTTAATTCCTATATAACTGGCAAAGTTATACCAGCGAAATAAAATTTCAACTTTTTTAAAACCTGCCATTTTTAAGAGTTCAATTTGAGAATTTGGCGTAAGAGGATTTAGAACTCTTTCCAAGGCTTCTCTTTTCTGGGAAATTTCCAATTCGGAATAACCATTTCTTCTTTTGAAATCATAATATAAATCAGTGAATAATGAATGGAAATCGGTATCCTCGACTTTAATTTTTTCCGATAAAACGAAAATTCCTTCGGGTCTTAAAGATTTATAAATTTTTTGTAATAGTTCTAATCTATTTAGAGGATTAATGAATTGAAGAGTATAATTCATTATCGTAAGTCCGTTTGTATGAAGGTCCATTTTTTCCAAATCTGAACGAATAAGATGAATATTTTCTATTTTATTTTTAGAAAATTTTTTCTCACAAATTGAAAGCATAGATGGAGAATTATCTATACCAATCAATTTACAACTTTTACCGTTTAGAAATTTGGAAACCGAAAGGAGGGTGTTACCTGTTGAGCATCCCAAATCATAAATGGTATCTCCTTCCATAAAGGATTTGGAAAGGATGTCTAAAATAATTCGGTGAATTTCCTGATAGAAAGGGATGGACCTGGAAACCATATCATCAAAGACTACGGCAACTTCCTCGTTAAATTCGAAGTCTTTAATTTTTTCTAATTTTGTTTTGAATATCGTATCTTTTTCTATCATAATTTCAGATTTTATTGTCTAGCATTATATTAAGTGACGAGTCGAGAAAAATGTCTTGTGCAAGGCAATATTCTTTGATTATTCAGGCATTTTTCTATATACTCGGCATCTCAAATAAATATCCTGGGGAAATAAATGAGCAAATTTAAAAAAACTTTTAATGTTGGAAAAAATTCCTATTCCATCTTTTCTCTCAATGAAGCCAAAAAACAAGGTCTTTCAAATATTGATAAATTACCAAAGAGTATGAAAATTCTTTTGGAAAGCCTTTTAAGAAATGAAGATGGAAAAAATGTGACCTTTGAGGATATTAAAGCAATAAATGATTGGGCAGATAAAAAGAGTTCAACCAGAGAAATCGCTTACTATCCTGCAAGAGTTGTTATGCAGGATTTTACTGGTGTCCCTGGTGTTGTTGATCTTGCTAGTATGAGAGAGGGAATGGTGGAACTAGGTGGATCTCCTCAAAAAATTAATCCACTAACACCAGTTGATTTGGTTATCGATCACTCAGTTTCGGTTGAAAATTTTGGAACCCGCTCTGCATTTGAAGAAAATGTAAAAATTGAATACGACCGGAATATGGAAAGATATAAATTTTTAAAATGGGGGCAGAAAGCTTTTAAAAATTTCCGAGTTGTACCTCCAGGAACGGGTATTATCCACCAAGTAAATCTGGAATATTTAGCTAATGTTGTGTGGACTAAAACTGAAAACGGTGAGACCTTTGCTTTTCCTGATACCTGTGTTGGTACCGATAGCCACACTACCATGATTAATGGTCTTTCTGTTTTAGGTTGGGGGGTAGGAGGAATAGAGGCTGAAGCAGCCATGCTTGGTCAGCCAATGCCAATGCTAATTCCCGACGTAGTTGGATTTAAATTGACAGGAAAATTACCTGAAGGCTCAACAGCGACAGACCTGGTTTTGTATGTTGTTCAAATGCTTAGAAAACACGGAGTAGTAAACAAATTCGTAGAGTTTTATGGGCAGGGTATGTCTGATTTGTCATTAGCAGATAGGGCCACCATAGCAAATATGGCACCGGAATATGGTGCGACTTGTGGATTTTTTCCAATCGATGAAAAAACCATCGACTATTTAAAGCTTTCAGGAAGAAGCAAGGACACCATCGATCTTGTTGAAAGCTACGCTAAAGAACAAGGACTATGGTCACATAAAAATGAAGACTCCCCAGTATTTACCTCGGTGCTTGAATTGGATCTTTCAACAGTTCTCCCATGTATTTCAGGCCCTAAGCGTCCCCAAGATAAAATCATCTTAAGTACTGCTGCTGAAAGTTTTAAGAGTGAGCTGAAAGGTTCATTTGAAATAAAGGAAGAAAAGTCCGGTAAAGTTTCTGGCCAAAATTTTGAACTTCACCATGGTGATGTGGTTATGGCCGCTATTACCTCTTGTACAAATACCTCAAATCCATCTGTAATGTTAGCAGCCGGTCTTTTGGCCAAAAAGGCTAATGAATTGGGCCTTAAAAGAAAACCATGGGTAAAAACCTCTTTGGCCCCTGGTTCTCAAGTGGTTACTGATTATTTGGAAAAGGCCGGGCTTCAAACACATCTTGATGCTTTGGGATTTAACTTGGTCGGGTACGGATGTACGACTTGCATTGGAAACTCTGGTCCTTTGGCACCAGAAATTTCACAGGCGGTTAATACCAATAAATTAATTGTATGCTCTGTCCTTTCGGGGAATAGGAACTTTGAGGGAAGAATAAATCCTGATGTTAAAGCAAATTATTTAATGTCGCCCCCCCTAGTCGTTGCTTATGCCTTGGCAGGTTCAATGAAAATAGATCTTTATAGGGATCCAATAGCAAAAGATAAAAATGGCGAAGATGTTTATTTAAGTGATATCTGGCCTTCCAATAAAGAAATTGAAGATGCCTTGAAAAATGATCTTACCGCTGAAATGTTTACCAGAAGATACTCTAACGTTTTTGAGGGGGATCATTTTTGGAAGAGCGTTCCAACTTCAACGGGAGAATTATATAATTGGGATGGAAATTCCACCTATGTACGAAGACCTACTTATTTTGATGATATCAAAAATCAAAAAGGGGGTAGTTTTGAAATCAAAAGTGCCACTATATTGGCCCTATTGGGAGATTCAGTAACCACTGACCACATCTCACCAGCGGGTTCAATTAAAGAAAGTTCTCCGGCAGGTGTTTACTTAAAGGAACATAATATTAAGCCTTATGATTTTAATTCATACGGCTCAAGAAGAGGTAATCATGAAGTTATGGTTAGAGGAACATTTGCCAATATTCGGATTAAAAATGAAATGATTCCTGGGGTGGAGGGAGGATTTACCCTACATATTCCATCTGGGGAAAAATTAAGTATTTATGATGCTTCAGTAAAATATATTAAAGACAAAACTCCTCTTGTTATTATTGCGGGCAAAGAATATGGTACCGGTTCTTCAAGAGACTGGGCAGCAAAGGGTGTTTATCTTCAAGGAGTAAAGGCCGTTGTTTGTGAAAGTTTTGAAAGGATTCATCGTTCCAACCTTGTTGGAATGGGAGTATTACCTTTGGAGTTTTCTTCAGGAGTAAGCAGAAAAACACTAAATCTAACTGGTCTTGAAAAAATTTCACTTATTCCCAAGGGAGATTTCAGACCTAGAATGAAATATGAAATGTTAATTGAACGAAAGGATGGCAGCAAAGAAACCGTCGAAGTAAACTCAAGAGTGGATACTCTTGCAGAAATTGATTACTTAAAAAATGGCGGAATTCTTCAATACGTCTTAAGAAAAATAAAGGGATAAAAATTGAAAGATAAAATTCTAGTTACCGGAGGTGCCGGATATATTGGCTCTCATGTGGTAAAGCTTTTGACCAAGGCAGGATTTGATTTTTTAGTTTTGGATAATTTATCCACAGGAAGGAGGGAATCAGTTTTAGGAGGAGAATTTATTTTGGGTGATATTTCCGATTCATCCCTTTTGGATAATATTTTTCAAAAAAATAAAATAAGTTCCATTATCCATTTTGCAGGATCAATTGTTGTCCCTGAATCAGTTCGGGAACCTTTAAAATATTATAAAAATAACACGGAAAATTCTCGATTACTGTTAGAAAAGTGTATAAAATATGGTGTTGAAAATTTTATTTTTTCGTCCACCGCCGCTGTATATGGAGAAGGGGTTCATCGTCCCATTTTGGAAACGGATATTACTTTACCTATAAACCCTTATGGTAGATCAAAATTGATGTTTGAATGGATGCTAGAAGACGTGGCCCAGGCAAATCCTAAATTTAAATATATCTGCTTAAGATATTTTAATGTAGCTGGGGCCGATCCTGATAAAATGATTGGCCAATGTTCTCCGGTGGTCACTCATTTGATTAAAAGGGCCGTATTGGCCGCTCTAGGGAAAATGGAGAAACTTGAACTTTATGGAACCGATTACAATACTCCCGATGGTACCTGCATAAGAGACTATATCCATGTAATGGATTTATCTCAGGCGCATCTTGATGCCTTGAACTTTTTGGTAACAAAAAGGGCCTCAAATGTACTTAACTGCGGTTATGGAAAAGGATATTCGGTTAAGGAAGTTATAGAGGAAGTAAAAAGGGTGTCTGGGGTTAACTTTAGGGTAGACCCTGTAGGTAGAAGGGAGGGGGATCCACCCTCTTTGGTTTCTAATCCCTCAAAAATTAAGGAAATTTTAGGCTGGAAACCCCAATTCGAATCTTTAACCAAAATGGTAAAATCCGCCTTAGAGTGGGAAAAAATCCTCCAAAAAATTTAAATCTCTTGCCAATTCTTTAAATCTTTCGGAAAAAATGCTCTAAATTAGAGGTAAATAATGATTTATTTGGATTATGCCGCCTCGGCCCCAATCAGGGAATCCGCCCTAAGGATTTTGGATGAAAGCCTTAGATTGGATTATGCCAATTCTTCAGCGGCCCACACTTTAGGAAAAAAAATTTCAAAAAAGGTAGAAAACTGCCGTGATTTTTTTTTAAAAACCATTGGTGGCGAAAAACATTATGATCTTATTTTTACCTCATCTGCCTCAGAATCCAACAATACTATTATAAAAGGTATCCGCCTAAATAGAGGAAATAAAATTCTCTTATGTGGTGGGGATCATCCAAGCCTGGTGATTCCGGCAAAAAAATTAGAGGAGTTTGGTGTCATAGTGGAAAAGATTCCCTTAAATAAAGATTCCACCATAAACCAGGAAAATTTTTTGGCGCAAATAGAGGATCAGGTTAAATTAGTTCTTCTTTCACAGGTAAATTCCCAAAGCGGTGTTTTTAATAATTGTGATATTTTGGCCAAGGCCATAAAAGAGAAATCCAAGAATATTCATATACATTTGGATGCTTCCCAAGGATTCGGAAAATTTGAATTAAATCTAGATAATGGATTTTATGACTCTGTTTCTATTTCGGCCCATAAAATAGGAGGTCCAAAAGGAATCGGAGGACTATTTATCAGGAAAAATATAAAAATTAACCCTCTTATTGAGGGAGGGGACCAGGAATTAGGAGTTAGATCTTCAACTGTTGCAGCTTCACTTATATTGGGTTTTAAAGAGGCCTTTTCAGAATGCCTAGATAATAGACAAGAGAAATTTTTTCAAACCAAGGTTAAATATGAAAGGTTAAGAAAACGTTTGAAGGAGGCTATTCCATCTATTTTATTTCCATTTGGTGACCCTTCCAATTCTGGGCCTTACATACTTGTATTGGCTGTACCCAAGATATCTTCTGATATTTTACTTCGTCACTTGGAGGAGCAAAATATTTTTGTGGCCTCTTCCTCTGCCTGTTCTTCAAAAATTAAAGGAGAAAATCCAACTTTTAAGGAATTAGGTCTACCTTCTGAATTAAACAAAAATATTTTAAGAGTTTCCTTTGATGATCGGGTATCCATGGAGGATCTTTCGGTGTTAATTGATAAGATTGAAAAAATTTATTTAGATTTGAGGCATTTGATTTAATGTATAAAATTATATTAGTAAACATTCATGAATTATGGCTAAAAGGAAAAAATCGTCCTATCTATATTAATGTTCTCCGTAAGCATATTAATAAGATATTAAAACTTTATCATGAAGGTGAAGTTGCTTTTTATAAGGATTTTCAACGGTTAATTTTTGTTTCAGAAATTCCGTTTAAGGAGGAGACAATATCTGCATTGGCAAAAATCCCAGGAATTCATTCCTTAATGCTTGCAAGGGAATGTAAAAAGGAAATTGATTTCATAACTCCGATTTTATTGGAAGAGCTAGAAAAGTTTGGCCAGGATAACTTCACTTTTAAAGTGGATACTACTAGGTCGGACAAAACCTTTCCAATTACATCCCCTGAAATAAATAAAATTTTGGGCGGAGAAGTTCTTAAAAAGTTTCCAAAGGCAAAAGTGGATTTAAGAACCCCAAAAATAGTCCCCGAAATTTTAATTCTATCCAAATATATTTTTATCTCCGTCCATAGAATTATGGGAATAGGTGGACTTCCCGTAGGAATGAGCGGTCATTTAATTACCCTTTTATCTGGGGGAATTGATTCTCCTGTTGCCAGTTTTATGATGAGCAAGAGAGGATGTTCTCAAACTTTTGCCTTTTTTCATGCTTATCCATTTGTGGGTGAGGAAGTTTTAGAAAAAATATTTTCACTTGCAAAAATTTTGGGCCAATTTCAATCTGGATGCCAAATTTATATTATTCCCTTTGGTAATATTCAAAATCTAATTTCTAAAAATTGTCGAGAAGAATACCGTACTGTATTTTTTAGAAAATTTATGATTGAGGCCACTAATTACCTTGCGGACCAAATAGGAGCAGAGGCACTACTTACAGGCGACTCTATAAGTCAAGTTTCCAGTCAAACAATCGGAAATATATCCATATTAGACAAATGTTCACAAAGACCCATTTTTAGACCACTAATTGGATTTAACAAAAATGAAATAATTGAAAAGGCCCAGGAAATTGGTACTTTTGAAACTTCAATTTTGCCTCACGATGATGCCTGTAGTCTTTTTGCACCGCTTCGACCTGTTATTAATCCCAGCTTAAAATATTGGGATAAGTTCTCTGAGGAGTTTAAAATTAAGGATGATTTACTAGAATGCATTAAAAATGCAAAAGTTTTTGAGATTTCCCCCAAGGGAAGCCTTTCCTTGTTAAGTAAAAGTTGAGAAACTCCTTTATCCTTTTTTAAACAAGAATTATTATTAAAGGATGCGAATTCCGGAGGATGTTTTTAATGTTTAGGAAAATTTTTGTTATTACCCTGAGTTTACTTTTTGTCTGTAAATCTTTTGGATTTTCAGATCAGAGGCAGGCCCAGTTAATAGGCAACATCATTAAGAATGCCTTAGAGCAATATCACTATAGAAATATTAAAATAGATGACACTGTTTCTAAAAAGGCGTTTGTAGAGTTCTTTAAAAAATTAGATTATCAAAAACAAATTTTTCTAAAGAGTGATATAGAAAACCTTAAAAAATATGAAAAATTACTAGATGATGAAATGGTTATAGGAAAAATTGATTTTCTAAAAGATGTTAAGGATATTTATATCAAAAGAATCAAAGAGGCGGATAGTTATCGAAGGGAGATATTTTCAAAACCATTTGATTTTAAGCTTAACGAATATTTGGAAGTGGATTTTGATAAAAGAGATTTTGAAAATGATGAAAAAAGTCTCAAAGAATTTTGGCGAAAATATCTAAAACATGATGTTCTAACAATGTATTTGATATCTATTGATGAGCAAGAGGGAGTTGTGAAGGATTCCAAGCTTCCAGGTATAAAATTAAATAAAAAGAAGCCCAAGAAAAAACCAGAAAAAAAACTATCTTTAAAAGAATTGCAGGATAAAGCGATTAAAAGTGTTAATGAAAAATATGAAAAATTTTTCAAAAGAATTTTAGAAAAGACCGATGATGAATATTTGGAAGATTATTTAAATTCCATCACCGAGGTTTTTGATCCCCATACAAATTATTTTCCACCTGAAAAAAAAGAGGATTTTGATATTGATATTTCTGGAAGTTTAGAAGGAATAGGCGCAGTTCTTCAGGAGGATGGGAATTATATTAAGGTCGTAGAAATCGTAATTGGCGGAGCTGCTTGGAAACAAAAGGAACTGCAAGAAGAAGATATTATCTTAAATGTTACCCAGGAAAATGGTGAAAAAAAGGATTTAGTGGGGGTTAAGGTAAATGAAGCGGTAAGATATATTCGAGGGACTAAGGGATCTAAAGTTAAATTGTATGTTAAAAGTATTGATGGAACCCGGAAATCCATTACCATCACCAGAGACGTGGTCAATATTGCGGCTTCTCTAGTAAAAGGTTCTATAATTGAAAACAAAAAACTTGGTATTAAAGTAGGTTTGATTGTAGTCCCAAAATTTTACCGGGACTTTTCAGGAAAGGATGGCAAAAATTGCTCTGAAGACGTTAGAGAAGAGATTAATAGACTAAAAAGAGAAAACATCGACGGTATAATTCTGGACCTTCGAACCAACGGAGGTGGCGCTTTAGAGGATGCACGCCAAATGTCGGGTCTATTTATTAAAGAGGGTCCAATAGTTCAAATTAGGGACCATACTGGGAAAATTGAAAGCCTTGAAGATGAAGACAACTATGTTATGTATAAAGGACCTTTAATAGTTCTCATAAATCGTTTTTCCGCATCTGCATCTGAAATTGTGGCCGCAGCTCTTCAAGATTATAAACGGGCAATAATCGTGGGCGGGGAATTTTCCCATGGTAAAGGTACCGTACAAGCGGTTTTAAGTCTGGATCAAGCACCCTTGACCAGTTTTTATGGGAAAAAATTGGGAGCTCTAAAAGTAACCATACAAAAATTTTATAGGATTACTGGAGTTTCTACACAGTTTAAAGGTGTGACGCCAGATATTATTTTGGCCGATCCTTTAAGTTATACCAAAAGTAGGGAGCAGGATTTAGATAATGCCCTACCTTGGGACAGGATACCTGGTAAAAATTTTAAAGTTTGGGATGGTAAACCTTACCCGGTAGATAATTTTAGAGAGAGAAGTGAAAAAAGGAGAAAGGAAAATCCTTTATATGTAAAGTTTATAGAGGGAATAAAATATCTAGAGAAAAAACGTGATGAAACTAAATTTTCTCTAAATATGGATACAGTAAAAAAGGAAGAAGAAACAAATAAGAAGTTGACAGAATCTTTCAAAGTTGAAAAAGAAAATGAGGATTTAATGGTCTCGAGTTTTGAACCTTCTCTAACAAAAGGAATAACCATCGCTCCAAGCGATAAGGCAAACTTTAAAAGAGAATTTAAAGAACGGGCGGATGAATGGGTAAAATCAATACGGACTGATTTGAACCTGATTGAGGCCATAAATATTTTGAAAGATATGGTTAGTTTTGAAAAAGGAGAAAAACTGACCATGAAATAAAAAGGAGAACTTATGTTGGATAATAAAGAAATGGATAGGGTTTTAAATTTAATTGAGTCCCTTCCGGACAATGAAATATCCGTAAAATTACTTAAAGAGTTCTCCGAGATCCATAAAAACTTTTCCAAAATCCTATTTGATAAAAATCCAGACCTTTCCCATGCCGAGTGGAAGAAAAAATGTGATCAGGCAAAATTATCAATTGATGAATTTCTTGGACGCCTAGAGGCCCTGGCTTGCTAAAAAAAATTCTTATCATTAGATTCTCAAGCTTTGGGGATATCGCCCAATGCATGTCCGTAATATCACCCCTAAAGGAAAAATTTCCTAATGCTCAAATTTTTTGGGTAACCAAAGAAGAGTTTAAATCTATTGTAGGCCTTTCCAAAAATGTAGAGCAAATTATCACATTGGCAAAGGGTAGTGGATTAAAGGAATTATTAAAATTGGCCTTTTCCTTGAGAAGAGATAATTTTGATCTTGTTTACGATGCACATTCTAATTTAAGGTCTTTTGTTCTGAGGGTTATTTTGGGAACATTTTCAAAAACAAAAATTTTGAGAAGACCTAAAGATCGGTTTAAGAGAATTTTGCTTTTTTGGTTTAAAAAAAATTTGTTCCCAAAACCATTTAGAGGAATAAAATCATATCTCGCACCTTTGGCCTCACTGCAAATTTCACAGGATTTAAAAACTTTAAGAATTGAGAATGAATTAAATGGGAAATTTTTTGATCAATATATTGTCCTTGCACCTTCCGCAGCATGGGAACTTAAAAGATGGCCACTTGAATATTGGAAAAAACTAATTGATCTACTTCCCAATAAAAAATTTTTGGTTTTAGGTGGTCCTACAGATAATTTTTGTAGTGAATTGGAGCAAGTTGATCCAATAAGATGTTTATCGTTGGCAGGAAGGCTTTCTCTAAAAGAGAGTGCACAAGTTGTATCTAAAGCAGAGTTGGTAATTTCGGGAGATACGGGCATTATTCACATTGCAGATCTATTGGGAGTTAAGGGAATCCTTCTTATTGGTCCTTCAGCATTTGGATTTACAACAGGGGACCATATAAAAATTTTGGAACGTCCCCTTTGGTGTAGACCCTGCACAAAAGATGGAAGAGGTAAATGCCATAATCCCCAATTTAAAAAATGTCTTATGGACATCCATCCAGGCGATGTCGCCTATTTGGCCAATTCATTTGCAACCAAAAGATCATAGGCGTTTTTGATTTGAGCAAAATTACCATTTACCAGATCCAAAATTTCAGGAGTCAGACCCAGACTGGATAAAGAGTCAGGGTGATTTATTTTGGCCAGGGTTTTATATCGTTTTCTTATATCCTCCATTGAGGAATTTCTTTCCAGATTAAAAATCCTATGGGCTCCATCCAGGTCAAATTTAGAACGCAGAGGTTCTATTTTTTTTAAGGAACCAAATAAAATTGAAAGATTTGCCAAATCTTTAAAGAAAATCTGGGGGCCTTTGTGGAGACTTAAACTTTGATTAATTTTTTCTGAGAGATCTTTCGAAGAAAAGGAGCTGAATAAAAAATGATCGCTTGGATTATTATGAGTAAGATTAGAAAAAATCATATTTCTTAAATTCGGAAAAAAAATAAAAATAAACGCTTTGGAAGTTTGAATTAAGTCAAGTTTTTCCTTTTCACAAAATTTTCTTAAATTTTTTCCATTTAATTTTTTAGCCTCTTCTCCAAAAACATCTAGTATTGCCTTCATTGAAAGGATTTGTTCAAGTTCCAAATAGTTTGGTAGATTTTTCCATTTTGAGGAAATTAAAATATCCATATTAATCAAATCTTTTAGACTTTTTCCCACATGAACAAGATCAATTTCTATTTCATAAAATTTTTTTAAATTATTAATTATTTCAAAATGGAGGGGGCCCTCTCCCCATTGAAGACTTGAAAATATTTGAAGAATTCTTCGCTTGTCCGCATTATTATGGTTTTGAGGAAGCTCGTAAAACTCCCTATAAACCTTTTCTGTGTTTGAATGCTTAATCTCCTTGGGAAGTGAATTTATTTCCTGACCGCTGTATTTTAGGAGTTCGGTTTTTCTACGTACCAATTCCTCAAAATCCACCCTTTCTTCATTATTATTTTGGATATCTTTTAGAAAATACCAACCTGCCTTTAAAATTAGGATGGCCAGTGGAACCGCCAAGACAATTCTTAAGATAAGGGAACCTTTAAGGTCATAAATTTCCATTCATTAATAAGAATATATCGATGCAATTTTTCCTACAATAATAAAACACTGGATAAAAACACCACGATATTTATATACAAATAAAAAGTCCTATTTTATAAAGATTGTCGATGAGAATCGGATTTGATGCAAAAAGGGCCTTTCATAATTTTAGAGGACTTGGTAATTATTCAAGAACCTTTATCGATGGTTTATTGCAATTCTATCCTGAAAATCAGTTATTTCTTTTTACTCCACCGTTTAAAGGAAAAAATAAATTTGAAAATAAAAATACTCATTTAATTTGTCCCACTTCTCCTATTTTCAAAATGTTTCCTTCGATTTGGAGAAGTTTTTTTCTTCATAAAGAAATTGAGAAGAGAGACTTGGATATTTACCATGGACTAAGCCATGAACTTCCTTTTTTTTCCGATCAACTTAAATGTAAAAAAGTAGTTACTATTCACGATCTTATTTTTAAGAGATTTCCTCATTTTTTCAGCTCCATAGACAGAGCAGTTTATGGGAAAAAATACTTTGAAGCCTGCGAAAAGGCGGATCTGATAATTGCTATTTGTGATCAGACCAAAAGGGATCTTATTGACCTTATGGGGGTATCTCCTAAAAAAATTGAGGTTGCATATCAGAGTTGCAATCCTATTTTTGCAAAAGGACTAACCGCAATCGAAAAAGAAGGAATAAGAAAAAAATATAATTTGCCGGAAAATTATTTATTATTTGTTGGGGCCTTAGAACCTAATAAAAATGCCCTTAATTTGTTAAGGGCATTTAAAAAGATAAATAAAAAAGATCTTTTTCTTGTTTTGGTGGGGAAAGGAAAAACCTATAAAGAAAAATTAATTGAAGAAATTGGGGAGTTAAAAGAAAGAGTAATTTTTTATGATTTTATCCCAACTGAGGACCTTCCAGGTATCTATCAATTAGCAAAAATTTTTATTTTTCCCTCTTATTTTGAAGGATTTGGAATACCGATAATTGAGGCCATGTTTAGCAAAACTCCTGTTATTACTACAAAGGGATATTGCTTTCCTGAAGCCGGTGGACCAAATACTTTATATGTCGATACTTCAAATCCACAGGAAATCTGTAAGGCCATTCTAAAGGTACTTGAAAGCCAGGATTTACCAATGGAAATGGTTGAAAACGGTTTCAAATATGTACAAAGGTTTACCCTGGAAAAAACCACCAACAAAATAATGGAAATCTATAGGTCTATTCAATAATTTCATGCAGTTATCGTTTTATAATTGCTACCATAGAACTTGCCTAACCTGTTTCTAAAGAGTATTTCAAGAAATCAATTTTTTTAAAATATAATGCGGAGCGTTTTCTTTTGAGACCATTTTACCCACTAGTTCTTTTTATTATTTTTTCCCAAATTTCATTCGCAAATTATGGCGACTCCTTTGGCATTGGTACCAGAAATAATTTTCTAGGAGGATCTGCTGATGTTACAGACGGAGGTTCATTTGCTTCGGTGGGGAACCCAGCGGGTTTAGTAAATGCTTATAATTCACCATTTGATTTAAGCATTAGGACAAACCAACCATCTTTAGATAACACTGAACTAAAATTTAGAGACCAACCTTTAACGGGTTTACCCTTTGATGATTATCAATCAGCTAATGCTGGAAATATGAATACTTTTTCAGGAGGGGGCAATCTCCGGCTTGGACAAAGGCTTGTAATAGGTGGATCTTTATTTATTCCCCTAGATTCGTTGGCCCGGGTTTATGCATTTTCTGGGAATGAATCAAACTATCTACATTATATGGATAGGCAGGCCAGACCTGAAATCTATACTGGATTAGGGATTCGAGTTTTTGACTGGTTTTCTTTTGGAGCAGGATTTTTGGGTTCGGTTAAAGCGGATGGTACTTTGCAAACTGGAATTACCCAAAATACAGCAGAGGCAAGAGTCCTTTTGGAGCTTAAACCAGTACTAATTCCCTATGGTGGTGTACTTTTTGAAAAAGAGGTAGGTGAAGGAAAATTCCTTTTTGGAACCGCCTACAGGGGTGAGCATAGCTCAGTTGCCAACCTTAATGTGGATATGGGTTTTGTAGTCGGTCCAGGAAAGCTTCCTTTTAGTGCAGATTCACAGCTTATAGCTTTTTATGATCCAGCAAAACTGAATCTTGGTCTAGGTTATCAAAGTGCTAGATATGGCATTTATTTTTCTGCAGAAAATGTTTTTTATTCCAGCTATAAATCAAATATTGTAAAATTAGGCGGTTCAGACCTAGGTGTTTTAAATAACCCCACCATAAATATTGCACCTGTAAAACTAAGGGATTCATGGTCTTATAGAGCTGGTTATGAAATAAAAAATTGGGGAAATATTTTTAATGCAAATCTAACTAATCAGTTCGGTATTGAATATCACCAATCCTCTCTTCCAAGTAATCCTTCAAGCCTTTCCATTTTGGACGTGGACCGATTTGTTTTTGGCGCTGGTTTAAGTCTTGGGATGCCAGGTATAAAAGATTTTATTACCAAACCCATTAATTTTAACTTGGGAGGTAAGTGGGCGGTTTTATCTAGGGAGAGTTTTAGGATAGTCGATTCAACAGGAAATGTGCTTACTGCTAAGGCCGGTGGAAATGTTTTAAGTTTGATTGCAGGGTTAAGTTTTGAAATTTAATTTAATTTTTTCTTTTATAATAATTTCTTTATTTGGATGTGGGAAAACCCAACCATTAAAAGAAAATTTACCAGCTATAAAAACCCAACAGGCAATAGAATCTTGTGAAGAACTTAAAATACCTAGAGACATAGCATTTAATGGTCATTTTCTTTATCATTTATCTCATTGTGTATCTAATAAAACTAAAGATGGACAGGAATCCATGCCTGGGACTTTGGGCCTTTTAGATTCGTTAGGAATTGCCGGCCTAGATCAGTTGACCACTTTGCTTCTTTCAAATCCAAAACCTCAAAGTATAAATGGTCGCCCGGAGTATCCATTCCTTCGGACCTTTTTGACCCTTGCTGAAAGAGGAGTTATCAAAGACGGAAATCTTTCTTCTGAGCTTTACCACGAAAGATTTGAACTACTTCAGGCATTGTCTGAAAAACTCAATCCATATTGGTCTTTGAATCTAATTTTGGAACTTAATGAAACAGGAAAGTTAAAAAAATACCTTAATATACTTTCGCCTCTTTTATTGGAAGAGTTAGATACACAGTCCCTATTTGCGATGTTAAATCAAACCTTAACTGATCCCAAAACTAAAGATACCTCTATTTATTTAGTAGATAAAATTCTGCTAAATGACTCTCTTTATTTGCCTTTAAAAAAATTGGCAACCATTGATTCAACCTATTTATTTCCTATAAATGTACAGCAGAAGTGTTTAAATACTTGGATAGATCCACTTCCAAAGGGAGCAATTGATGATTGCTTTGAAGGAGAAAAATTAGAACAAACATTTAAAATGGAGACTTCCAAGGATCGGTACGATCGATTTTTAAGCAAATTATCAGAGCAAGAAATAAATGATCTAAGCAATTTGGTATCGGATATTTCTAATAACATAATCACCATGGAATCTAAGGAACGCCTTTCACTTTTGAAAAAAATCTCAAGTGGTAGTAAAGGAGTTATTAATATTCAGGAAACTCCAATCAGAAATTTAATGGGATTTCTTGAATTCTTCGCAGGGAATAAAGACGGTTTCCAAAACGTTAAGGTATCCGATCTAGATGATATTATGACCGGTTTAAAGGAAACTATAGAAGTTACTGGACCGGATGCCGTAAAGGCCCTTAACCAAAAAATGGGTTCCTCAAAATTGCATTATTTGGCTGAACAATTAATGTTAAACGGTGGGGTTATCAAGGGATGTGATCTAAATTTACCTGCTCTTAAAAATGTAGAATTATTAGAACCAAGAAAATTCTTCGATGACCTTTCAGTATATCTTAACCCAAATCAAAATTGTAAATTCGGACTTTCACCTCTTGCAGTTTATTATTTTGATACGATAAATAAAAGAATTGGTCTTGAAAGTGATTGTAGTGGACCAGATGGGAATTTTTATCCCGAATCTTGCTTAGGTGAGGAAAACTTCAAAAATATTCAGAAAAAAATGGCCCAAATTAATCATGATAACATGGTGGAAGCCGAGGAGCCTGAGCCGGAAGTTTTAAAAGAATTACTTTTAACCACCTTAAATGAGGTTAAGGTTAATTTGCAAAAGGATCCTTATTATCTTCACTGGTTACATTTTGCGGAAGGAAAAGTTAGCCAAAATTTAATAGATTTTGTAATTGAAAAAGCTTCCTCACTTCCAAATTACAATTTAATTCACGTAGCCGAACTGGATAATTCTTTAATGAATCATGTGGTTACAAGGGATGTTTTAAGAGAGGATTTCCTCGAAAATATTCTTGTTAAAAAAATTGAAGACCTGAAAATGGTTCAATACCAATTTCAGGATTTATTTAAGAAGAACAAAAAAGGCAATGATAATGCCCTAAGGTTATTTAGTGGAGCCTATTTTAAAGGGCCTTTAGAAGACCTTTTAAGATCAAATCTGTTTACAGATAAAATTGATCCCTCGATTTTGGAATCTTTTAAAGGTGATGATTTCAGAGTAGCTGAGCTTCTTGGCAGAATTAGATTAGAAGGAATTTTAATTAATAATTCAAACTTAACTCCCGATGATTCTGAATTGGACTATAGACTATTAGGGGATAGAAATCGGTCCATTGAATTTCAGTATAATTATAATTCAGAAAATTCTAGCTATGTTTTTTCGCGAACCGATTTTTCAAAGACCCCTTCTCAGATCAAGGATATAATTGGTCAAAATTATCTCAGATTCGATAAGATTCTTTTTGATAACCCACTAAACGCAATCAATGTTAAAACATCCTTAGGAGACCAATTTGATTTTTGGGTTAAAAATGTTTTATACACCGGAATTAAAAAGAATAGTTTTTGGAGTGAGAAATTTATAGAGCCTGGACATTTGGAAGGACTAGACCTTAAATTTTTCAAAATTTCGCCCTATTCCTCCGATCAAATTAGAAAAATCGCACTTTTTTATTCAAAAAACTTTTTAATGGCAGATGGAGCCTTACCCAGTAAGGAAAACTCCTCTTTTCCAATGGTTCGAACGGAAAGATTTCCCAATTTTAATTTAACAAGGTTGCGTCTACCCTATGAAGACGGTCCTTGGAACGGACACCTTGCCTATTTTCCAGACACTTTTTTAAGTAATGATAGAAATCAATCGTTAGATAGTTTAAAGGAAAGGTTTAATTCTCTCTGGGATAAATCATCCTACGATTCCATCAATTGGAATCTTCTGCCTTCTGATAGAAAAAAAGAAAGAGATATAAATGTTGATGGTTTTTCCCCTGGAGGATTAGAGGTAGTTAAGATTCTTTCATCGCTTGATTTATTTACGGTAAATAGAAAGTTGAAATTTGTTCCTTTAGTTGGAATTGGTAAAGAATGTATACTTCCAAATCAGGAATCATCAAGTTGCCCTATAAGTTTTATTAATTCGATCAATGGAGATTCATTCACAAATTACAGGGATTATCTTTTTAAAAGTTATTTAAAAACTTATTGTCCTTTTTTAACGAAAGAAAGATTTTCCGATTCATTCCAACAATTAATTACTAAGGGTTTAAATATTAATGTTTCCCAGGATTCCCTTGAAAAAATTTGCGGGGAAAATAAAAATCTTTTCATTACTTTACCGGATGCCTTGCCGAATTGGTACCATGAAAGGACTTTAAGCGATATCATAAGAGTAGGAGAAAATCCCCAGCTTAAAAAAGGTTTAGAGGGACTTGGGATACATCTTAAATATTATAAAACTTTTGGAAAATTTCCTCATGACAGGGAAAACTTTGTAAGGGGTCTTTTGAACTCAAGTGGCTATCTGCCTGCCGATTACTTAGTTTATTACGTTCGAGAAACACGGGATCATAGAGGATATCATGCTATATTTCCCGGATTGTTAAATGTTTATCAAAATTATCTTTTTAATTTGGCCCTTTCCGAAGGAAGTCAAATTGATATTGCGCTTGCCCACTACGGTTCCAATGTTTTAATTAATGAAGATTTATCCAAGGGAACGGCTCAAGACTTCCTTGTAAATACTGTAATAGCTTCCCAGAAATCATATGGAGATAGGGATGCAAATGCATTAGAGCTTATTTTTGAAATTTTAAAAAATCTTACCCCGCAACAATTGGATGCAATTTCCGCCCTAGTGGCCTACCCCCAGGATATTGAATCTCTTTCAAATTTCACCGGCACTTATTCTATTTTCTTAAAATTTTTAATGGGCCAAGTTCCCTCTGGAACCTTTTGGCAGAAACCCGGTTCACAGGCACTAAAACAGCTTCTGAGGCAAGAAACTGTCCGTGCGATGGTGGATATGCTTAAAGATTTTAATCTAAATGAAATTAGAAGGGGATTTAAAGTACTGCATGGGGGTATTGTTCAAAATATTAAGACTCCGCAAGAGGCATTCAAAATTATTTCAGGACTTAAGGATTTCATGAAAGATGAGCTTCTTTCTGGAAATGAAAATCAAAAAAATGTGGAGGTGATTGAATTAAGTTATAGAAAAATCTTCCAGGAAATTTATCAAAATATCTCGGTAGAGGAGATCAATTTTTTAATGGATCAAATGGTAAGGGAAGATTTGGTTTCATTTAACGATCAAGTGGCCAAACCATTTTATAAAAATAATGGGGTTCTGACACGTTTTGCGTTAAAAAATCTATTCAATATTTTAGATATATATCAGAGTCATTTTAAAGAAAAAGCTGTTAGAGGAAAAAATGACGAGAATTATTTTAAGAACCTTATATTAAGTATAGTAAATCCTGGTAGGGGAGAGGAAGCTAATTCTTACTTAAAGGCACTTTCTAATTTTTTAAAGGAAAAAGATCTAGGAACCTGGAAAGATACTTTCGCCCCTCTCCTGTTTAAAAAACCATTGCAGGATATTTTTCTTAACGTTTTGAAATCTCTTTCTAATATTAAGACTACCGATGTTAGAAAAGGAATTAGTGAGACAGATATTATCCTTCCAACATCACATAATACTTTGGTCTATGTACAAAAAAGAATGAATTGGAACAAAGACACTGCATTAGAGGTAATTGATGCTTTGGATGTATTTAAACGATTAAGTGCGCCTAATAATGAAATCTGGGAAAAGCAAAACGAACTTCTTCTAAACTGGTTGACACAATACGAGCAGATAAAATAACCTATTCCGAATACAAAGGAGTACTAAAATGAAATTAATTTTTAGTTTATTTTTAATTTTTTCAACAAGTGTTTTTGCCGATATTCCAGGAGATAAATTACCTAAAGTACCAGATGGATGTTTTTCTAATAAATCCTATTGCCATTCCTCCACCTTTGAAAGGGGCCATGATGAGGATGGAGAGAGACTAGTTACTTTCTATGTAAATTTCTTCGCCCGACTGAACATTGATGAGTATGGCACCCTTGAAGACTTACAAAATAGATTTACAGATTTTCCAGCGTGGAAGAGATACATTCAAAATTCAAAAAATGTTAGAATGAAATTTTCCAAAAAACTTCCAGATACATTTGGACCAAATGGAGAATTAATGTTGCATCATGTGTGTGATTATGAAATGAGGAGACCATTTGGTTGGGAACATATTGTTGAAAAATCCGATTATTTTAAAATCCCAACAGTTCCCGGGGCCCTGGTTAGTTTAAAATTTGTACTTGATAAGACATTTAAAGACACTGTAGGGATTGAAGATAAGATTGGAGTAATACATGTGGTACTAGA
Organism: uncultured Bacteriovoracaceae bacterium; assembly: GCA_964400895.1. Classification (GTDB taxonomy): domain Bacteria; phylum Bdellovibrionota; class Bacteriovoracia; order Bacteriovoracales; family Bacteriovoracaceae; genus CAYNWL01. The sequence continues at coordinate 201,315 of CAYNWL010000001.1, read as the reverse complement.
TGAAGAAAATAACGCATACAATGTTTTTGTGCAGTTAGAAGTGAAACCTACCACAAAAATTCTTCCACAAGTTGGCGCAGAAGTTACAGAAAGAGGTCTTGTAGATATCTTCTTAGGGATGTTTGATCTTCTATAATTAAGAATTAAAGGGGGAAATTTCCCCCTTTTTTAACACATATCTCATTTAAATTCTCTCGATAAAAGCTTATATTTGAAGTTTCTGTATGAGCGATATAAATTACACTTTTTATTTAAATGCTTTAAAAGATGTCAAACTTCCAGCATTGGTATTGGATTTGGATTTATTCAATGAAAATTTGGATGAAGTCCTAAAAAAGGCTAATGGAAAAAAGATTAGGATGGCCTCAAAATCCATTCGGTCCGTGGAATTAATAAAACGTATTTTAAATAAGGATTCTCAATTTGAAGGAGTGCTTTGTTATTCAATTGATGAAGCACTTTTATTGTCCGACAAAGGCATCGATAATTTGCTAGTTGCCTATCCCGGTCTTCAAGGTGATTCAATTGATCAGGTTGTTGAAAGAACATCGAAAGGGAAACTAATTGTTTTAATGGTGGATAATATAGACCAAGTTAAAATTATCTCCGATAGAGCAAAATCATTAAATGGATTGGTAAATATTTGTTTAGATATTGATATGTCCTGGCATCTTCCTTTTTTAAACTTTGGTGTTTTCAGATCACCTCTTAGAAATTTAGGAAAAGTAAAAGACCTTTATTTTAAAATTAAAAAATTTGAAAATATAAAAATAGTAGGGACAATGGGATATGAGGCCCAAATTGCAGGTCTCGGGGATAATCTTAAAAATAATTTTATTAAATCCCAAATTATCAGGATTTTAAAAAAAATATCAATTCCAAGAGTGAAAAAACTTAGAGAAGAGGTGAATACTTTCTTGCAAAAAGAAGGAGTTAACCTGTTAATAAAAAACGGTGGAGGAACTGGCTCACTTAATTCCACCTCCATGGAAAACTCGGTAAACGAAGTGACCATGGGATCAGCGCTCTATTCCCCAACCCTTTTTGACAGTTACAGAGATTTTAAATACAGGCCTTCGATGTTTTTTGCCTTAGAGGTGGTAAGAAATCCTGAAAAGAATATCTATACTTGTAATGGTGGTGGCTATATAGCTTCTGGTGCAGCTGGCCCTGAAAAACTGCCTTCACCCTACCTGCCTCCGGGAATGGAATTAATAAAAAATGAAGGGGCAGGGGAAGTTCAAACACCAGTTATAGTACCTAATTTAAAAATCGAAATGGGGCAGCCATTATTCTTTAGGCATGCAAAGGCTGGAGAAGTTTGTGAAAGATTTAAGGAAATCATAATCCTTTCTAAAGGCAAGGTAATTGATAAGGTGAAAACCTATCGAGGCGAAGGGGGTTGTTATTTTTAACCAAATTTACGATTTAATTGTAATTGGAGCTGGAGTTTCAGGGTCTTTTATCGCCAGTGAGGCATCATCTAAGGGGCTAAAATGTCTGGTTCTGGAAGCCGGTCTAAATTTAAATAAAAAAAATTATCCCATCCATGATGTTTTGATTAATTCCAAAATGTATTGGTCGGGAGGGGCCGAACTGAATAATGATGGAAATTTGGCATTTCTTCGACCAAAGGTGGTTGGAGGAGGGTCAGTAGTTAATCAGGCACTATTAGACCGCTTCGATGGTGAGGTTTTTGAAGATTGGCGATCTAAATCTCAGATTGATTTTTTCTCTCCTGAAAAACTTTCCTCTTATTATGAAAAGGTAGAAGGTCAAATATCAAGGGAAGAAATTCCCCTTTCCGCTAGAAATAAAAATGCTGAAATTTTCCTTGAAGGAATGACCAAGAATGGTTTTGTTGCAAAACCATTAATTCGGGCCCAAAAAGGATGCAGTCAGCATGAGCCAAATGATTGCATTGAATGCCTCTCTGGTTGCAGATTGGATAACAAACAAAGCATGGCAGTTACTAAATTACCATCGGCTTTAAAAAATGGCACAGAACTTATTTCTTCTTTCGAAGTAACAATGATTGAGCCTCATTCTGATGGGGTTCGAATATTTGGAGTATTGGCAAAAAAAGAAACTAAACAATTTAAGGCCAGAAAAATTGTTTTAGCCAGTGGTGCCATTGGAAATTCAAAACTTTTGCTGCAATCTGGTTTTCATAAATTTATCCCAGCAATAGGTAAGAATTTTTTTACTCACCCCCAATTTATGTCTTTGGGGATTTATAAGGAAAAAATTGATTCCTTTAAATTTTCCTTTCAATCCTTAAAATCTCAAGACCCTCAATTTAAAAAATGGGGATTTAAGCTTGAAAATGTTTTTGCTCCTCCCAATGGTGTGGCGATGCTTTTACCTGGTTTTGGCGGCTCCCACTTGAAAATGATGAAAAAAATTCCATATATGGCCTGTATTGAAGTCGCAGTGAGGGACACTAATCCAGGTACAATTAAGTTGGGAAAAAATGGTAATCTGATTGTTGAGAAAAAATTAAATGATGAAGATAAAAAGCGCAAGGATAAGGGGATTGAGATAATTGATAAAATATTTGAATCCACTGGGGCCCAAAGTATTGTAAGGGGAAAAGTGGGAATTGGCCTTCATTTGATGGGAGGCTGTGGAATAGGTCAGGATGAAAAAAAATCTGTTACTACTCCAGAGTTTAATCTGCACGGTTTTAAAAACATCCATCTTGCAGACTCTTCTATTTTTCCAGCAGCTCCAGGTATAAATCCATCATTAACTATAATGGCCCTTTCGATGAAGGCCTCTGAAAACATCTTAAAAGGATTTTAACCATGCAAACCAGATGTTTGAGTTCAAGAGAATTAAAGGGTTTTTTAAAAGTCGCTGATATAATGGCCTGTGGAGATGAAGAATTTCCTAAATTCTCCAATACTGATTTTTATAAAAAAGTGGATTATATTTTAGAGGAACTACCAAAAGAGGACTATGAAGGGATTAAATTGCTTTTTAATATATTTTCCTTTCTCCCCATATTTTTAATCACCTTCTTTGTAAATTTAACGGAAAATCCGTTTGGCCCAGCTATATTAAAAAGCAATCTTTATAAAATTAATAGCGGGTTGAAAGGAATTGTTTTTACCGTTTATTATTCCCGACTTCCTGGAGAAGGTGAGCGTATTTTCTCCCTTCTTGGTTGGGATACCAAAATACCAGGCTACGATGGGGAAAACAGGTTTGTTGAACTTAACTAATTAGTTTTCCACCGAGCTTAAATAAAGCTTATAAGATTTATCCTTGGACCTTCTGATGATACAAAGACCGTTATTTTTCTTTTCAATTAGAAATTCATAGAATTCTGGAATAGTGTCGGAGATTTCTAGAATTGATTTTCCCTCATGCTCCCCAAAATCAATATAAACTTTGTCTTCCGCCAATATACCGGTTAATGGGCTTATTTCATTGGTCATTCGTTCCCTCCTTGGAAAGATTTTTTCAATAAAATGCAGTGGATAAATAAATATTGATATAAGAGATATTAAATGCAAAGCGAAAAATATCGTACTATTTTTATTTTCGAATTTTGGGATCAAGATAGTCTCTTAATCCGTCTCCCAATAGATTAAAACCTAAAAGAACAAAAAAAATACATATCCCAGGGATAGTTACCAGCCAGGGTGAAGAAACGATAAAAGGTCTGGCATCAGAAAGCATTATCCCCCATTCTGGTAAAGGTGGCTGTGCACCCAATCCTAAAAATCCCAAGGCGGCGGTATTTAAAATAGCCTCGCTAAAACCTAAGGTAGTTTGGACAATTAATGGCGACATAATATTTGGTAAGATTTCTTTAAAAATTATTGATTTGGAACTCGCTCCGGTGGATATCGCTGCCAAATGGTAATCCTTGTTTTTTTCTACCATCACCTGAGATCTAACTAACCTGGTAAAGTTGGGAATGGCCACAAGTGCAGATGCAAAAATGGCGTTTTTAAGGCCTGGACCTAGAACGGATATTACCACAATTGCCAATAGGATACTGGGAAAGGCCATCAATATATCGGTTATTCCCATTATTATGTTATCCGCGGTTTTCTGAAAATATCCGGCAATAAGTCCAAGGAGAGTTCCAAAGGTCATAGAAATTGAAATTACGGATATTCCTACGAGCATTGATATTCTAGAACCATATACAAGCCTAGAGAAAAAATCTCGTCCTAAGTCATCGGTTCCTAAAAGGAATTTTGATATAGAACCTTCACTCCAAAAAGGAGGAATTTTATAGAATTCAGGATAAATTTGGGCCGGATCATGTCCAGCAATCAGGGGAGCAAAAATTCCAATAATGGCGAAAGTAGAAACAATAATTCCTCCAATAATCATTCCTTTATGTTTAAACATTTCTACCTCAACCTCGGGTTTACTAAATAATATAAAACATCCACGGTTCTATTTATTAATACGACCATGGTACCGATCAATAATATTCCACCTTGTATTGCTGGATAATCTCTTTGATTTACCGAGGCTACAATCCATTTTCCTATTCCCGGCCAACTAAAAATAGTTTCAGTTAAAATGGCCCCTGTAATTAAACTCCCCAACATAAGTCCAGTAACAGTAATAATTGGTATTAGGGCGTTTTTAAGAGCATGTTTGAAAATAATTTGAAAATTAGATTGTCCCTTGGCCCTGGCGGTTTTTATGTATTCCTCATCCAGCACCTCAAGCATGCTAGATCTGGTCATTCTAGCAATTACGGCCATCGGAATTGTTCCCATTGCCAGGGTTGGTAGAATCAAGTGCTTAATGGCACTAAAAAAAGGTGCAAGGCCATCCTGGGCGATTACTTCCTTTTGAAGGGAATCTATCAGAATAAAATGAGTCCATGGTTCAATGTAATAAATAACATCAATTCTTCCAGAAACAGGAGTAATGGCCAAGTTAACAGAAAATAATATTATTAAGAGAAGTCCCCACCAAAAAATAGGCATGGAAAATCCCACCAGTGATCCGGTCATTAAAATATAATCCCAGTAAGTTCCTCGGTTTACGGCTGCCAAAATCCCAAAGGGAATTCCAATGATTAGGGCAAAAATCATGGCAGAAATACTAAGTTCTAATGTTGCAGGAAATCTTGAGAAAAACTCAGATAATATACTTTCTCCGGTAATTATTGATTTTCCCAAGTCACCTTTAAAAACACCCGAAATATAATTTCCAAATTGCGAATAGATTGGAAGATCAAGACCTAATGATTTTTTCATCTGAGCATAAACTTGAGGATCGTTTCCACGCTCCCCCAACATCAACATTACTGGATCTCCAGGGATAAACCTAATTACAAGAAAGGAAAGAAGGCAAATTCCAAACAAGGTAGGAAAAATTTTTAGAAATTTTTTTATCAGGTTCATTCAAATTCCTATTCAAGAAAAACATTTGTAAAAATATCATGTCCTAAAGGAGAAATTTTATATCCTTTAACTCTGGAATCCATTGCCCGATAAACGGTGGAGTGGGCCAGTGTAACCCATGGACATTCATTTTTAAAAACTTCTTGCGCCTTTTGGTAGAGTTTAATTCTTTCCTTTTTATTTACTATTTTGGTGGCCCTTTGAATAAGCGAATTGAATTCTTGGTGACACCATCTGGAATAGTTCGATCCAGTTTTTACTGATTGGCAACTAAGTAGTACATTCAAAAAATTGTCAGGATCCCCATTATCCCCTGTCCATCCCATCTGAATCATTTGATGTTCTCCCTTGTTGGCCTTAGCAAGGTATGTACCCCAATCATAGGTAACAAGTTTTACTCTAATTCCAATTTTAGCAAGGTCAGCCTGCATCATTTCACCCATTTTTTTTCCATTTGGATTATACGGGCGCGTAATGGGAAGAGTCCAAATTTCAGTTTCAAATCCCTTTTCATGACCTGCTTTTTTCATAAGTTCTAAAGCTTTTTTTGGATTGTATTCAAAATCCTTAACATTGTTGTTGTAAGACCAAATTGTAGGTGGAATTGGATTTTTGGCAGGAGTCGCGTTACCTAGGTAGATTGCCTTTATGTAGGCATCTTTATTTAAAGCATAATTGATTGCTTCACGGACCAATAAATTATCGAATGGTTTTATGGTGGTATTCATTGCCAAATAAGCGATGTTAAGTCCTGGACCCTCCTTCACTTCCAGTTTTTTATCCTTTTTCATGCTAGGAATGTCAGAGGGAGATGGTTCAATGATAAAATTACATTCTCCAGTTTTTAATTTTTGATACCGAACATTTGCATCTGGAGTTATGGAATAAATAAGCTGCTTAATCTTGGGGGCACCTTCGAAATATTGTGGATTAGCTTTGAAACGAATTAAGTTATCCTTGGAGTAGTGAATAAAAACAAAGGGGCCTGTGCCAATAGGGAAGTGATCAATATTATCTTTATTATTTTCTTTAATTAATTTCTCAGCATATTCCTGAGAAAGAATACTCATAAACGGCATTGCCATATTGGCCAAAAATGCGGCGTTTGGTTTATTTAAATTTATTTTAATTTTAAAATTATTAACCTTTTCTACCGACTTAATTAATTTATCCATTTCCATGCTTTGAAAATATTCATAAATCCCTCCTCCCACGAGAAAATAGGGATTGGATTTTTCTCTTTGCCTATTAAAACTAAATAAAACATCATCGGCATTTAAATCACGGGTGGGGATAAAATATTTTGTTGTATGAAACTTTATATTTTTTCTAAGGTTAAATGTATAAGTCAGTTTATTTTTTGAAACTTCAAAGCTTTCTGCAAGGCTAGGAATTATTTCTGTAGTTCCCTCCTTAAAATCAACTAATCTGTTATAAACTGTATAGGAGGTAGCATTTGATGAGGTGCCATCGGTGGTCACTTGTGGATTGAATGCTACGGGACTCCCTTCTGAGCAATATATAAAGTTTGGATCAGCCGAATAAGCTTTTGAAATTAATAGAAATAGTACAAAAAACTTCATGAAACCCCATTATAACGTTAATGTTTAAAAGTAAAAGGAAGAGGATTATTGATTTTTATTCCCTGTGGTGAAAGGGATGCTTGGTAAACAAAAATTTCAACTCCAAATTTATATGACTCCTCTAATTTCTTGGAATATTCGGGGTCAATCTCATAGGCAGGTCGAAAAATATGGACATCCTCTCGTTGCACAAAATAAAACATGCATGCCCTATTTCCCTGCGATTTAAGTATCTTTAGATCATCTAAGTGTTTCTTTCCCCTTTCGGTTACGGCATCTGGAAAAAGTGCTACTCCATAATTATCCCTTAGGGTGACATTTTTTACTTCTACAAAACATTTTTTTTGACCATGAGATAAAAATAAATCAAAACGACTATTTTCAATTTTATATTCTGATTGAATATTGGAATATCCTGCTAGTTCAGGAATTTTACCTTCTATTATTGCCTCTTTAACAATTTGATTCGGCAAATGGGTATTTACACCAATCCAAGATTTTCCATTTGAAATCATTTCTAATCCAAATTTTAATTTTCTTTTTGGATTGTTATGTGTGCTTAAAAGACAAGGCCAACCTGTCCCAATACAACTTTCCATTGACCCAGTATTCGGACAATGGGCAGTAACAATTGTTCCGTCTACTAACTTTACGTCAACAAAAAATCTTTTATATCTTTTTTGAATCTGGCCAGGGATTAGGGGGGAGTCAAATTGCATTGAAAATCCCCCTAAATTTTTAAAGGTTTGTTAATTCCTGCATATATTTCATTTGAAGGGTTTTGGGCATAACTGGAAGGAATCTATTCACTTCTCCCACAAACCAATCATAAACAGCATCTGGTAAGTCACTTTTTGCTGTTTCCCCAATGATTTCATCACTAGAGGTAACAAAATTATTTACCAATTTATTAGTCATTTTATCTCTATTCCTTGCGTAGCTTGGAGTTTGCGGGAAAAAATCATTCCCCAAAAATTTAACGACCTCAGATCTTAAATCTTGTCCATCCTTACTGTATTCAAAGAATGGAGTTAATATGGTCTTGTCTTTGTAGGTGGCCTGAATTTTATCGGATTTAGTAAATAAAGTTACATCTCCAAATTTCATCATATTATCCATCAATTTATCATCCTTGATATTAAAGGTAAGACTTTGTCCTTTTTGGCTAAACTTTAGTAAGAATTCCTTTTGAAGAACTGAAAAATAATTTTTAAAGAAGTTCGTAATTTGTGACTTTTTTTCCTCCTCAAGATTTAGTTTTTCAAGGTAGGAAAAGAACAAGTTTGAGGTCTTTTTAATAACTGGAACTTGAAGATTTTCATCTGGTAGAACTTGGCCAAAAACTGCGTTACTTAACCCTCCAAGGGAATTGAATGAATCGGTCTGTAGTTTTCTTACCTCTTCTAAATATTCTTCCTGATTTAATGATGAGAGATCAGGGTATTTTTTCAGGATATAAAGATATTTATTTTGAGGAGCTGCTTGGGTCAAAAATGTCATTAGCCTATTTATCATAAAGTTAGCATTACCTTCAGGGGAAAGTCCCAATCCTCTCAGGGTAACGTTCATTTCTTTGTTGGCCTTTAAAGCTGTTTCCAATTGTTGAAATAGGGTGAATGCAAGCATTCCTGGCACTTCTGCCCATTTGGAATTTGCAAACAATATTGGATTGCTCATTTGATCCCAAACTCTACAATCTATGAAATCACCATTTGAGGAGTCAGTACAAAAAAGAGGGATCTCTGGATTAACCGGTTTAGCTTCATCACTATAGGCCCATTCAATGGCCATTTTGTCATAGGGAAGAGGGAAGGATTTATTTCTTATAATAGATCCAACCATGGCAGCGGAGAAAATCTGGGTATAATCCATTACAGAAGTTGATGGATATAACCCCTCAGGCATAAGTCCTGTTAAAAAATTTAAATTTGAGATTTTTTCAAAATTTTCATTGGGGATATTAGTTCCCATTGAACCTGCAAAATTATGTCTTAATCCGAGGGTATGTCCTACTTCATGAGCTACAACCTCTCTGACATAGTCGGAGGCAAATCTCAGGATCACCTCTTTTACCCCTTCTTCGCCCTTTTCCATAAAAAGTTGTTGTATTTTGGCGATGTCGGTACCTAGGAAGTTTTCTAAAGTTATGTGACATGTTTGGGCAGAATTAAAGCCCTTTAAACCCACATTTGGTTGGGTGTTATTATTTTGTTGTGGAACCATTGTTAAAAGTTTCTTTAGATAATCTACACCACTTAAAATTCCTCCATTTGCAAAGGAAGATGTCATATATACATGTGACTGTAATATTTCACCTGTTACCGGATTAGATTGAATATCCGCATAAGCAAATCCGGCTGAATCCCAATCCAACCATTGCACAATATTATAACCAGGTTCATGTACTGAAACACCATCTGGAAGTTCATCAACCTTCACAATTTCTTTTCCAAAAACAGAATTCCAATAAAGAATTCCATCTAATACGGCCTGTTTAAACTCTGGTGGAACATTTTTAGATACATAATAAGTTATTGGGTTTTCCAAAGAATATTTAAGGATATTGGTGTATTCTGGTGGATCCTCTGGTCCGGCCTTAGGGTCAAATAAAGGATGGGTTTCGAAAAATCCCAGTTTATTAAATCCAATACTTTTTCTAGATTTAAATTTTTCATTTTTATTATAGGAAGAAAAAGTAAACTTAAGGTTGATGTCCCCAAACTGTGTGGACCCAGGGACCTGATATTGGATAAATTGGTCAATAAAGAGGTATTTTCCCCTCAATTCAACTTTATCAATAAAAGATGAAGTGGCCAAAAGAATTTGTTCTTTGGATGGGCCCCCATCAGATGAGTACATTCCATCCTTAACTACGATTGAACTCATTCCTTTAGCAAAATCAATCGTCATATATTTATCATCTTCGTGAATAATTGGGAATTCTGCTAAAAATTTGCGAGTAGTGATGGAAGTTGTAACCATTTTCCCTTCGGTATTTTCAAACATGGAAATGGATTTCCCTTTCCTTTCAAAGAAAACGATTTTACTTGCAAAAGCATTACCAGTAGGAGCAGGGCCAGTACTTATCCCTGCGCCGGTCATTAAAAATTGATGGCCCTTTTCAAGAACCTGTTCTTTTTCAAAGGTTACATCATATGTTTCGGTCTTATTGATTCCTGATTTCCGGGAAATTGTTCCAAAAATAAATTGATTGGTTTCGGAAAGCGGTTTAATTGTTGTCGCAAATAAATTAAAGCTTAGGGCAAACGTAAAAAGACAAACTTTTAATTTCATTTTTTCTCCTCAAAATGGTAAGCAGGTTACCAGGAAAAGGAAGATAACAATAAATTAAAAAATTGGACACTCTTAATTTATGGAAAAAAATAAAATTGCCGAATTATTAATGGACCTTAAGGCGGTACAAATATCTATGAATACCCCTTTCACCTATGCATCAGGATTAAAGGGACCGATTTATTGCGATAATAGAAAAATAATTTCCCATGTTGATGCTAGGCGAAAAGTGATTGATTCTTTTGTTGAGTCAATAAAAGCTTCAGGTCTTAAATTTGATAAAGTGGCCGGATTGGCAACAGCAGGTATTCCTCATGCAGCCTGGATTGCGGAAAAAATGGGACTTCCCATGATTTATGTAAGGGGGAAGGCCAAAGAACATGGGAAAAAAGGGCAAATTGAAGGAGATTTTGTACCTGGCGAAAAGGTTATCTTAATTGAAGATTTGGTAAACCAAGGATCATCACTAGATAGCGCCTGCATCGGGTTAAGGGAAGCTGGGTTAGACGCAGTAGCCTGTTTCTGTATAGTTAGCTATCAAACTGCCACTGCAGAAAAATTACTTAAAAAATTAAATCTTTCTCTATTTTCCCTAACCGATTTTTCCTCTATCCTTGAGGTATCCAAACGATATTTAAAATTGGGTGAAAATGAAGTCCAGGATCTGGTCAAATGGCATCATGATCCTGAAGCTTGGTCTGCAAAAAGGGGTTAGATGTGGCCGGTAATGCAAAATTAGAAATTGACGGGAAGGTTTTTGAACTTTCTATTATTGAGGGAACGGAAAAGGAAAGAGCACTTGATATTTCTAAATTGCGTGCAACTACAAATCACATCACTTTAGATAATGGATATGCAAATACTGGGAGCTGTAAATCAAGCATTACATTTCTTGATGGTGAAAAAGGAATCTTAAGATATCGCGGTTACCCCATCGAAAATTTGGCCGAACAATCCAATTTCATTGAATGTGCCTATCTTCTTTTCTTTGGAGAGTTACCAACGAGTTCTCAGCTTAACAAATTTAAAAAATCCCTGAAAGGCCACTCGCTACCCAAGGGAATAAAAAATATTATTGATTCCTTCCCAAAAAATGCACATCCAGTGGCAGTCCTTTCTACTGCAATGTCAGCACTTTCTGGATTTTATGATGAAACAGATCCAGAAATAATTCTAACCCAAATGATGGAACAAATTTGTTCCATTTCTACTAGATTTTTCCGAAATACAATTGGAAAGAAGCCTATCAATAGTGATTCTTCACTTTCTTATATTGAAAATTTTCTTTATATGATGTCAGGAAAAAAACTAGATAAGGAAGTCATCAAGGCTTTGGATACTTTACTTATACTTCATGCAGACCATGAACAAAATTGTTCCTCATCTACAGTTAGAATTGTCGGATCATCAAAAGCAAACCCTTATGTCTGCATTGCCTCAGGGATAAATGCTCTTTGGGGACCTCTTCATGGTGGTGCAAATCAGGAAGTAATGGAAATGCTTGAAGCAATAAAAAAAGATGGTGGAAATTATAAAAAGGCCATAGCAAGAGCAAAGGATAAGAGCGATACATTTAAATTAATGGGTTTCGGTCATAGAGTTTATAAAAACTTTGATCCTAGGGCAAAAATTATTAAGGCCGCTACAGATACAGTTTTAAAAAAACTAGGGGTAAATGATCCATTACTGGATTTGGCAAAAGGACTTGAGGAAGAAGCTTTAAAAGACCCTTATTTCATTGAAAGAAAACTCTATCCCAATGTTGATTTTTATTCGGGTATAATTTATCGAGCGTTGGGAATTCCAACCAATATGTTCACAGTAATGTTTGCTATCGGGAGACTACCTGGTTGGATGGCACAGTGGAGAGAAATGGCCACTTCTTCCGAAACTAAAATTTCCAGGCCAAGGCAAATTTACATTGGCCCTTCAAAGAGAATTTATAAACCTTTAAAAGAAAGATAAATTACTTTTTAACTGGTTTTTTTGCTGACTTAGAATAAGAAGTACCGAATTTCTTTTGGAATTTTTCAATTCTTCCTTCAGTATCGATCAATTTTTCTTTACCAGTATAAAATGGGTGGCAAGCAGCACAGATATCGATTTTATTTAAATTAGATGTGGAACGTGTATGATACGATGCTCCACAAACACATTGGATTGTTACTTCTTTGTATTCTGGATGGATTCCTGATTTCATAATTTCACCTTTAATTTTGTTGCTTTAAATACAACAGGTTTTAAAATTTAGATTCGTAATGTCGCCAATTTAGGTTGTATTGTCAATATTCCTGTAATTTTAATGGGCCTCACAGGTGGAACAACCCCCATCTGAGCGAGTTCTAAGATCCACAAGAGGCCATTTTCCATAAAGTGAATTGATGGACTGTACGGCCTCTGGGAGACTTTTAAACCTTTTTTGGAAAAATTCCTCATTATGGTTTTGATCTGTACAAGTTACAAGGTAGAAAAAATCCTCTTCTAAATCGCCTCCAAAACAAATAAATGCCTTTAAATTCAATGACTTGTAGTGGCAAAACGACCAGTTTTCCTCTGTTATGCTGTTCCATATTTCCATGGACCGATAATTAACAATTTTAAGTTGTCAGAGCAACCAAAATAAGTGTAGTTTAGCCGTTCGTAACTTTTAGTTTTTTGGAGGAGTTTGTGGCAAAAGGACCTACAGTAGTAATTCATCTAGAATGTACCACTTGCAGAACTAGCGGGAAGCCTGGAGTAAGCCGTTATTCAACTACAAAAAACAAAAAGACCAAACCAGACAGGCTTGAGCTTAAGAAATTTTGCAAGTTTGAAAACAAGCATACCCTTCACAAAGAAACTAAGTAATTCTTAAAAAGATTCTTCCCTTTTTTGAAAAACTTCCAAGAATTTTCGGGAAAGCAGATATTTCTGTTCGGAATCATTGACGGATACAATGATAGATTCTTTTTTATCAATTTTAAGGTCTGGAATGGAATTAACCAGGGGGAAGATTTGAAAAAAGTGCCTCTTATTTTCAAGATCTAGAACTTCCACAATAAAAAGAGGTTTTTCTAGAGATTTTTTTATCTTTCCATTTAGATCTTCTGAGAGTTGATCCAAAATAACATCGGATTTTAGTCCATTGAGAATTTTAAAATATTCCTCCACTTTTTTTTGATTTAAAACCTGCCCATTTTTTCCAAGCCAAGTACCGCTATTTTGCATGATGGATAGTATTGGCGGAGTGTTTGTTCCTTCATAAATTTTTAAAGATGATACTTTTAAAGAAGAAAAATAAAAAACTCTTGGGTCAATAAAATACATTAGATCTAATTTTTCTAATGGATTTTCAAATGAGTTGATTTGGTAAATTATTTCTTTACCTGTTATTCCAACATAGGTTGTATTATTTTTGGAATCTATCATCCCAAATTTTATTGTTTGGACAAGTTCATTCTCTCCTGTAAAGGAAATCTCCATAAATGGTGAATTAAGATAAAGTCCGGATTCGTCTACAGTGTCTAACCTAAACGCCTTGTTAACCTTTATTTCATTAAGGGAACTTAAAATAAAATTTAGGGATTCCTCTTTGGCGGTCAAAAGTCTTGGGGAAGTTAATTTCCAACCCCAGTTATTTTTCTCGAAATGAAATTCTCCCAAACGATTTTTTAATTTTATTTTCTTTATATTTTCTAAATTAAAAGAAATTGGAAGGGTGCTCCCAACCCTGATATCTTTATTAATGTTTTTGGGGTTTTGATATAGTTCTGTAAAGAAAGCTGTGACGCAAACAGTCATCAAAAAGAATCCCATTATTAAGTTTGGAAGATTTAAATTACTTTTGGATTGGGATTTTTTCATTTTTTTGCATCTAAAGGTTTATGGTATATTATGCTCATATTAATTTATAAGTGAATGGGGCCATATGAGAATTTTTGAAATAATTAGAAATGGTGGATTTATCATGTATCCACTCCTTATCTGTTCAATATTAGTTTGGGCAGTATTTATTGAAAAATATTTATTTCTTAGAAAATTTGTCCGTCAACTAAATTCCTTATTTCCTGCTGCCCAAGGTCTTTTGGAAGAAGGCAAAATTCAGGAGTGTGTTGGGCTAGTAAAATCAGCTGATCCTCATCTTAGTGGGCCAATTCTCGCTGTTCTTGAAGGAAAGGGCCTATCAAAGGAAATTTGGGAAAGAAGCATAATTAGGAGATTAAATGAAACTCAAATGGTTCTTAAAAGGTTTCTTTGGATTTTAGGAACTGTTGGTAACTTGGCACCATTTATTGGTCTTTTTGGAACCGTAGTAGGAATTATAAAGTCCTTTCAATCCATGGCCACCTCTGGTGCAAGTGGATTTTCAATTGTTGCAGCAGGACTTTCAGAGGCGTTAACTGCAACTGCCGCAGGTATTTTGGTGGCAATCGTTTCCGTTGTTTTTTATAACTTTTTTCAAACTAAATTAAACGTTCTTCATTTAACGCTTAAAAATAATTTGGAAGAATTATCAGAAAAGGTGGAAAGAATTTAATGGCCGTAAACCTTAAAGATGATAAGTCCCAAGAAGAAATCATCAGTGATATCAATGTAACCCCATTTATTGATATCATGTTGGTTCTATTAATTATTTTTATGGTCACGAGTTCCGTAACATTCCAATCAGGTCTGGAAGTTGATATTCCAAAGATCACCTCAAAAGGTACTCAGAAAAAAAATCCCTCAGCCGTTATGATAACGGTGGATCAAAAGGGAAAAGTTTTTGTAGATGGGAGTTTGGTAAATCCAGAACAACTTGAAGAGGTAATCAAATCCTCTCTTTTAAAGAATAATACAGACATGATTATTTTCCAGGGAGATAAATCTTCAAGCCTTCAAAATACACTGGATATAATTGATATTGCTAAAAAGGCCGGAGCTCAAAAATTTGCCATCGCTGCAAAAGAAACTTAGGCACTTTTCTTTTCTTCTCCAGATAAAATTTCTTGAACTATTTTTTCCCCTTTGGATTTTGAAAGGGAAAGAGACTGTAAGAATTCTCTGAGGAGTGTTCTCTCTCCAGGTTTTAAAAAGGTCCATTTTAACTGGATTCGATAAGGAAGTTTTTTATCGCTTATCAATTTACTTTTTAAGTCGTAAGTTTTGGTTTTAAGAACTGTGGCATTTAACCTGAATGGACGGGGTATCTGTAATTCCAACACCAAGGAATTACCAATCAGGTAGTTTTTATTGGAAAAAAGTCTAATTCCCTCCATATCAATTTCTGAAATAATTGATTTTCCAAATGAAGTTTTATCTTCTGGAATGGGAACAATGGGTAAGGAGATTTCACCTGATGGAGTTTTTCCCTCCTCAGGGGAATATTCTTTTGCTAAATCTTCTATCTTTTCATCTCCCTTTGTGAGTTTTTTTTGGATGATGACCTCTAGCTCATCTCGAAGTCGCCAAATTCTAAGGGAAATTTTTTTTAGTAATATCGGATCTTTTGATGTGTTGAAAACAGTCATGATTTAATTTTCGCCTAATTCTGTTTTTAAAAAGAAATTGAGGAAGAATTTTCCGCTAGCGAATTAATGTTAGGATAGGCCTTAAAATAGGTAAGAAACTTAATAAAATTATTTAATTTAAGAGGATAATTTAATGAATATTTTAAAATTTATGTTATTAATCGCCTTTCCAACTCTAGTATTTGCCGCGAAAAAGGGTGAAATTCAGTCCAAATTTGTGCCTGGAGAGGTTATCGTAAAATTAAAATCCGCGGACAAAAGTTTTTTTAGTGGATTGGCGGAACAGGGAATAACACTTAAACATCCAATTAAACTATCCTATGGAACCTTATATGTTTTAGATATTGGAAATAATAAATCAATAAATTCCGTTTTAAAAATTCTTAAAAGTAATCCAAATGTTATTTACTCAGAACCAAACTATATTTGGGAAATTGTCAGACCTGTTGAATCAACACCAGTTAAAAATATAACCCAAATTGAGGAAACGGATGCCAGTGCACCAAATGACCCACTTTTTGGCACCTTATGGGGATTGTCCAATACTGGAAATAATGAACCTCAAGCAAATCTTAGTGGTATAGCCGGAGCAGATATAAAAGCTTTAGAGGCCTGGAATATAACCAAGGGAGATAAAAGGGTTAAAATTGCAATCATAGATACTGGGATTGACTATAATCATCCAGATTTAAAAGACCAAATTTGGACAAATATGGCCGAATTAAATGGAAAAACTGGAGTGGATGATGATGGGAATGGTTATATTGATGATATCCATGGATATAATTTTGCTGTTAAAAATGGAAATCCAATGGACGGTAATGGGCACGGAACCCATTGTGCAGGTACCATTGGAGCTGCCCATGATAATGGTATAGGTGTGGCCGGAGTTATGGATGAAGTATCTCTTGTTCCTGTAAAGTTCTTAAATGATCAAGGGTCAGGATCTTCTGAGGATGCAATTTTAGCGATTGATTATGCAACAAAATTAGGTGTTGATATTATGTCAAATTCTTGGGGAGGAGGGGAATTCTCCGAGGCTTTAAAGGATGCAATTGTGGCGGCTTCAAATAAGGGAATTGTCTTTGTTGCAGCGGCCGGAAATGATGGAAGAGATAATGATCAAACCCCACACTATCCTTCTAGTTATAATGTTCCAAACGTGATTGGAGTTGCAGGGCTAACAGCTCAAAATGAATTGGCATCCTGGTCAAATTATGGCGTGGGGAGTGTTCATATAGCTGCGCCTGGAAAAAATATTAATTCAACCATTAACAATAATTCTTATAAGGTTTATTCCGGAACTTCCATGGCCACACCTCACGTTGCCGGAGTTATTGGTCTTTTATATGCCAAGGAAGGAAGGCTGCCACTTGAAGATTTAAAGGCGAGGCTTATGGCCACTGCAGATGAGGTTTCTAAGCTTAGAGGAAAAGTGAAAAGAGAAAGTGGAAGGATAAATGCTTACAATCTTCTTGCAGATATTAGACCAGTTAAAAAATACCCAAAGGATTCTGAATGGAAGGATATGGCGGTTGATACTTTTGAATCCGCCCATCCATACAAAGAAAACTTTACTGACTCCAAAACCTTCACAGTCCCTGGAGCAAAATACATAAGGTTAAAGCTTAAAAAATGGGAGCTTGAATCAGGTTATGACTTTTTAGAAATTAGTTCTGCTGCTGAACAAGTTCAAAAATTAAGTGGCTCAGGCGCAGATGGATTCTCGGAATATGTTGAAGGAGACACACTTAAGATTGTTTTTAAAACGGATGTCTCTGTAAACAAATGGGGATTTCTAATAAATGAAATTCAATTTATTAAATAATATTAGACAAATAGGTGTCTGTATTTTTTAAGAAATTTTGAAAGGGATCCAACTTTATCCAATGTTTTGATCGCTCTTGCTGAAACTCTTAATTTAACAGTTCTTCCAGTATCAGGATCAAAAACACGCTTAGTTTGTAGATTAACTTGTTGTCTCATTTTTGTTTTGTTATTTGCATGGGAAACTTTGTTTCCTACAAGTCTTCTTTTTCCTGTTAAATCACATCTTCGTGCCATGCTCGGTTCCTTTTTAAAATTAACTAGTTAATCAAAGTGAAGTTTATATATCCATAAGGTCGATTCATCAAGTGGTAAGTAAAAAATATCTAATTATTTGAAATTAGGTATAATAGATCCAAAAATGGGGGGAGTGAGATGAGCAAATGGATATTTATGGGAATTCTATCTTTAACATGTAGCGTTATTTTGGCCCAGAATTATGATTTTAGGGAATCTCCAATTGATTATCAAAAGAAGGAACCTTCGGATAGTAAGTTTTTAAGGATAAATTCCTTAGAAATTAAAGTAGGCGAATTGGAAGGAAGGATAAAAGAATTAGAAGAGAAAGTTAAAAACTTAATGAATGCCCCTAAATCGTAGTAGAGGTATTTTTATTAAAGGCCTGCTTTCTTTGGCGCATTTTCAGATTGAAATTTTCAATATCAGATCTTAATTCATTTTTGAAAAAATCTTGCCGTAATTTTAGGGTATCTAACTTAAATTCTTTTTTCTTTTGTGTAATTAGTGCAACAATTTTTTTATTTTTTTCCTTTTCACCGGGTTTTAGGCCTTCTTGAAGCTTCGCGATCTCTTGAAGATGTGTCATTTTTCTTTTGAAAAATTTTGAAAGAAACTCTTGTTGTTTTTTATATATTTTTAATTCTTGGTCCATTCGAAGCTTATTAGTCTCTCTAATAAAGTCCTGATACATGGAAATTTTATTTGGGGCGCTCAGGCAGATTGAAACATAACTGAGTGAAATAATAAGAAAAATCTTTTTCATTTTAACCATCCCTTGATGATTAATTATCTGTCAGATTTTTTATTTTGGAAATAGCTTTAACTTAACCAGCCTGCAATAGTCGTCCTTTCACCCTTTATAACCCTGCAAACCTTATGATCAAACCCAAATTTTCCAGTTAAAAAGAGTGCTAGTGTGCCGAAGTTAAATGGACCTAGGGAATTCACTAATTCGGGTTTGGTTTTGTGTCTTATCTGCAGTTGCCCACCCTCAATGGTTCTAATGTCAGAATTTAGGGATAAAGAGAAGGCTAAAAGCCTAGAACCATCATCATGCCAAATTCCGTCTTCATCACTTTCGGCCATCCGGTTATTGATTATAAATTCGACATTATTGAAATTTAAATACTCTAAAAATAGAGAATGAAAAAATCCGTTACATGTTATGAGCTTTGAAAATTCCTGGTCAAGGCCAACCCAATTTTTTGCTATGGCCAGATCAAGTAGGTTTTTATTCCCCTCAAATTTAATAATTTTAAATCCTGATTGCATAATACTGGAGTCTTTAATTATTTTTGCGCCCATGATAATGTACTTTTAATGAAGAAAGTTTTTTTACTTTTATTCCTAATTGTTATTTTAATTTTTGTTTTTTATCAAAGAAAATACGAAACATCTCCAATGATAAATGAAGTTTCAAATCCACCCGACAAAATAATTGGGAAAGAAAGCATTGTCAAAAAACCAATTGAAAAAAGGAAAATGGTTGTATTAAGTGAGCAGAAAAGGAAAGTCTTGAATGAAAGAATGATAAAAAGAATGAACGAATGTGTAAAAAATGATTTATCATTTAAAAATAAAAAAATAAAAATCCAGAATCTAAATCAAGATATACAGGACCTTTTTGAAAAAGCTTTTAGGGCCCCTGAAGCTGGAGAGATGTATAAACAATATTTAATGGATTTGGAGTCCAAGCCTACTTACAATCTTGTCTCTTATGATAGGGAAATGGTATCCCTGGATATATGTAAGGGTATATTTGCCTTGGAGTTTCTAGATAAAATTATCGATTCAAAAAAGTTTGATGTACCTTTTTTGATAAAAAATCTTAATGAAAATCTTCTGGAAAATCACTTTTCCGGATATAATTTGGCACTGATATTTGGAAAAATTTCTAGGATGGATTCCTATGGCCTATTACCTAAGGAGGAAGCAAAAGAGGTTCTAGAGTTAAGAGATCGTTTTGAAAAAATTGAAAATGAGTTCACCTATAATGTTAATCATCTAGAAAATGATGATTTGGCCCAAGATCTTTTCATAAATTATTATAATTCACTTGAGGAAATAGGGACATTATTGAAACAGGCCTTGGAAAAACTATCAGGCTACTGATCCATTTCCATGCAGAGATAAATTTTATTTTCTTCAATTCCAAAATCCAAAAGCCTTTTTTTCAAATTTTTTAAAATGAAGAGCCGAAGTGGCCTGATGTATCTAACCTTATTATCAAAACTTGTTATAAAATTTTCTGCCAAAAGTGGTGAATCCGGATAATTTTTTTTCATTTGATGAAAGACATTTTTAGTAAAACGGACAACACCCAATGAGATATATCTTATTTCATTGATAGGAATGACATCATTTAACTGACTAATTAATTCTTCATACTCCATTTCAAAATTTGGGTTGTAAATGATAGGGTCAAAATGGATTCCAACAGGATGATGTGCCTTTTGAAGGCCCGAGATGGCCTTAAGTCTATGTTTGAGGGATGGTGTTTTTAAATCATAATCTGTAATAGCCTTTTGGGGAGACAGTGATATTGAGGTTACAATATTGGGAAGTGGATTAAGTTTTAAAATTTCTGAAATATTTACCGATTTAGTCCTTAACTCTAAGTTTGCTTTAGGATATTTTTTAAACAATTCAAAATAATACGGTAATTCCCCAGTAATGTGAGAAAGTGCCAAAGAATCAGAAAATTCTCCTGCATGAAACCAAACACCTTTTGGGTTTTCTCCAATTTTTTTTTCTATTTCGGCCCCAATTTCTTCATGATTTACAAAAAAAACCAAGTCGGGAGAGTTAAAATATCCTTGAAGGTAGCAATATTGACATTCGTATATACAATTATAAGCATGGATAAAATAGAAATGGGATTCGCCAGATAAACCATATGCATCTGGGGCTGGTTTAACTAAATTTCCACGTTTTTTTCCAATAAATAGATTAAGGTTATCCCTTTTTTGAAGATAAGGTTTTTTAACTTTTCCAAATAAATCCTCCACCCTATCAATAATCTCAAATTCAGATTTTCCAAGTTTATTCAAAATTTCACGAGTCCTTGGATTAGAGGAAACTTCATTTTCAATAAAAATTCGATTAAACATTGAAGTTCCCATCTAAAGAGTCACTAATTTCTTTCATGGGTAGGGCATTCAAGGCAGCAATTACTCTTTCGAGGTCTTTTTGGGAGTCAAGTTTTGTGGATATAAAAAGTGAAGGATTTTCAAAATCTTTGCTAAATTTTACATCAATTTTGGAATCCTTTAATCCTTGAGTTAAAATGGAAAGTCTTTCATTTAGTTTATTTTCAAAAGGAAACAGTTCTTTTTCCATTATCTCAAGTCTTTTGGCCATTCTTTTTTTTGGTTCCAAATTTTTAAACTCATCACCATTTTGGTTAGGAGAAATTCCCTTTAATTCCATTTTTTTTAATAATGAATTAAATAGTCGTTTTTGAGAAACAGTTCCTTCTACTGGTAATTCAATTTTATCTTCTTTAATATCAATTTTAATTTTAGAATAAAATTCATAAAGATTATCTGAAATTTCTTCAGATTTTGAAGAAACCAATTGGCAAATATCCTCGCTGCTGGAGTAATCGGATACCAGCTTGAACGCATAAAAGGGTATATTTAAGGTATGGCAAACAGAACCTACGGCCCATGCCTCTCTATCGACTAAAGGAGCAAAAAAGGAAAGATTTTTGGCCTTTTTCAAGTCCTTTACCCGGTCCTTTGAGCTGATAATGTCCACCCCCTTTTTATTTGATGTGGAAAAAGATTTAAACTCCTCTTCTTTATAACAGGTCCGTATGGAATAAATTGAGCCGATTTTAAATTCATTCATTAAGGAACCACAAACTCCCAAATTTATAACAGCGTGAATTTCTCCCTTAAAGGCCCCACAGACGGCCGATAATTTTTCCGCCGTAATTTGGGATCCTTCTCCGTGAATTAGCAAGAATCTTTCCCTATTTTTATAAAGACCATCAAAGAAGAACGGAATTGGTTCAAATTGGTCATTTTTTAAAAAAGCTTTTGCTTCACCCCTATGGGCAAAAGTTAATAATTCCATGTGGTGCAAAATAATGCTTTGGCCTTACCATTGTCAATTGTGTTATCCCCTAATCCCATGGCGCTAGAATTATTAAACCATAATCCAATAGCTTTTGGTGGAGCTTCCCTTTCTGGTGAAGGTGGGGGATATGGTTTTGGAAAAATAGATGATTACCAAGGATTGCTCAAGGCCTCTTTTGAGCATGGGATAAAAGTCTTTGATACAGCTCCCATTTATGGTTTTGGACTCTCTGAAAAAAGGATTGGAGAAGCTTTTTCCATGATAAGAGAAAAGGTTTTTATAATAACAAAAGGTGGAATTACCTGGGATCAAAATAAAAGAGTGGATTTAAATAATTCCCCTCAAGTTATCCAAAAAATGTTGGATCAAAGTCTAAGGGATTTAAATTTTGAATTTATTGATATGTATATGATCCATTGGCCAGATCCTAGAGTGGACATTAGAAAACCCATGGAACTTTTGTCTAAAGAAAAACAAAAAGGTAAAATTGCTCATATTGGTCTTTGCAATACCAATGCTCTGGACCTTCAAAAAGCATTAGAAATTGATTCTATTGATTTAATACAGTCCGAATTAAATATTTTTACTCAAAATGCTTATAAAAATGTTCAAGATTTTTTAAATAAAATTCCCTTTATGAGCTGGGGCACTTTGGACAAAGGAATAATTTCAGGGACGGTGAAAGCAGATTCAAAATTTGAGAGTTGTGATGCTAGGTCCTGGGCCCCATGGTGGAAAAAATCTAATAAGGATGAAAAAATTTCCAAAATGGAAAAGGTCTTAGAGGTACTTTCTAAAAACCAACACAATGGACTGGAATTGGCCATTGCTTACAACCTTTCTCTTCCAGGAGTTAAAAATGTCCTTTGCGGGATAAAAAATATTGAACAACTTAAGTCGGTCCTACTTGCTCTTAAAAATCCACCTTCAGAAAAATTGATTCAAGAGGCGTTGGAATTACCATGATTGTTCATTTGCAAGAATCCATTCCCGATCTTTCAGACTTTGGAATTGAAATTCCTCTTCAAGCGGATAGGTCTCAAAAGGTATTTGAAAATTTTAAAAATAAGATTCCTGAAAAGATTTTAACCCCTCAATTAAAACCATTAGGTAAAGAAGATCTTGAATTGGCCCATCATAGGGACTTTGTTGAAGCACTTTTTAGTTCTGATGATGAAGTTAAAAGGTGTTACGAGTTAATCGATGAAGTGGGAAATTATCACCGCTATGATCCCAATAACCAAAAATTTCCATTTAAAATCTTAAGGGAAAAAATTCTTCTCCAGGCAGCAGGGTCAAAATACTCTATGGAAGTTTCTTTAAAAACAGGATTTTCCTTTTTCCTAGGAGGAGGTCTTCACCACGCCATGACTAATCTTCCCCGTGGATTTTGTCTGGTCAACGATATTGTAATTGGTATTAGAGCACTTCAAAAACAAAACATTATAAAATCCGCATGGGTTATCGATGTTGATGCCCATAAGGGATGCGGAACTGCTGAGATTACCCAAAATGATAGCTCTATTCAAACCCTCAGTATTCATATGGGATCTAGTTGGCCACTTGATAGTTCAGAGTACAACAATGAAGGATATCCAAATCCCTGGTTTATCCCTTCTGATATCGATATTCCTATTGAGGAGGGAGAAGAAACTTATTACCTTTCTAGGTTGAAAGAGGGGTTATTAAGATTAAAAGGAAAACCAGACCTTGCAGTAGTTGTTTGTGGTTCAGATCCTTTTGAAAGGGATGAGCTTCCTAGTACCTCTAAATTGAGGCTTACCCTAGATCAACTCCTAGATAGAGATCTATTAATTTATAATTTTCTAAAAAAACTTAATGTCCCTCAATGCTATTTGATGAGTGGAGGATATGGAAAAGAATCTCATAAGGTTTATTCCCAATTTTTAGAAAAAATACTAAATTAGACTATACGCATAATAACTTAGTTCTTGCCAGGCCGGCCTAAAATTGTCTACATTGTTCCAATCAAAATTCCCGGGGGTGTAGCTCAGTTGGGAGAGCGTTTGCATGGCATGCAAAAGGCCGCAGGTTCGATCCCTGTCATCTCCACCATTTATCAGGAATTTCCAGAATCTATTTTATTAGCAATTTTTATCAAATAGGGAGTCGTAAAAGTTGTCAAAACGGCCACTGCAACTGTTATTGGATATAAATCTTCTCTTATTGCATTCATGCTAAGGCCAAGTCCTGCAATAATAAATGAAAATTCTCCAATTTGGCCCATTGAAAGTCCAACCTGAATTGATGTTATTTTATCTTGGCCGGATAAGTAGGCTCCCGATGAGGTAAAAAATATTTTTGCAAAAATGGTGACAGCACAAAGAAGTAACACAGTCCAGATTTCAGAAATCATAATATTAACATCGACAAGCATTCCGATTGATGTAAAAAAAATCGCCCCAAAAAGATCTCTGATGGGTATCAAAGACTTTAGATATTTAGAACCTTCCTCCGATTCCCCCAAGAAGGCACCCATTAAAAAGGCTCCCAAGGAAGGGGAAAAACCCAAAAAGGAAGTAATCATAACCAGTGATAAGCAAAACCCAAGTCCAACAATCACTTTTATTTCATCGTTTATTATTGGTCCAATAGTGCTAAAAAACTTTGGAGTTAACCATAAACCTAGAGGTATTATTACAAATAAAAGTAGGAGTAGATAACCCATTTGGTTTTGGAGGGAAGTACCTTGACCCGATATAAGGGTAGTAAGGATCACTAAAATCAAAATGGCCAATAAATCCTCAATAATTAGAATTCCAAATACAAGTTTCGAAAATTTTTTGGATTTTAATTTTAGGTCATCCAATGATTTAATAATGATTGCCGTCGAGGAAATGGATAATATACAACCAAGAAAAATTGAGCTGACATTATCCCAGCCGAAAATTTTCCCAAAAAAATAACCAATTCCAATCATTAGAATAATTTCAAAAGTAGCAGCGACAAATGCGGATTTACCGACTCTAAAAAGTTTTTTAAAATTAAATTCCAGACCCAATAAAAATAGAAGCAAAATTAGCCCTAAATCTGCCCAAACTTTCACATTAACCGTATCTATTATGTTAGGCGTAAATGTAACATGGGGTCCAAGGAGAATTCCTACCAATAGATATCCAAGAACGACTGGTTGTTTAAGCCAGTGGAATACAATTGAAACTAGTCCTGCAACAAGCAATATTAATGTTAGATCGCGTAATAAATCAGGTAGATGCATATTTTGTTGATTTTAAAGGAAAAATTTTAAATTGGCAGGCAAAAAATATTGTAAAAATAATCTGTTTTTAATGATACTTTAATTAAAATTATGGAAAATCTATTTAGATATTTTATTAAAAATAATCGTTTAACCTATTTAATCACCCTGGCAGTTTTATTTGCAGGTTATTTCGCTTACTCCACAATGAATTTGGATTTAATGCCAAAAGTGGATTTTGGACAAACTTATATTTCAGCAATTTACCCTGGGGCATCTCCAGAAGATGTGGAAAGACAAGTTACAAATAAAATTGAAGAAAAATTAAAAACCGTATCCGGAATAAAAAAAACTACTTCTAATTCAATGCAGAATAGGTCCTTTGTCCAAATTTGGATTGATCCAGATGTTAAGGATCAAAAATTAGTCCAAGAAGAAATAAGGGCCGCAGTAGATAGAATAAATGACTTTCCACCCGAGATGACTGAAAGACCCAAGGTTTCGGCGCTAGATTCTTCAATATTTCCTATTGTTGAGATTGGTCTTTCTGGAAATTATTCCTACAAGGAACTTTGGGAAAGGGCCTTCAAATTTGAAAATAAATTAAAAAATACCCAAGGCGTATCCCATCTGCAGTCCTATGGATATGAGGCCAAGGAAATCCTAATCGAAGTAAATTCTAAAAAGTTAGATCATTACGAAATAGGTTTAGGACAAATTTATCAGTCAATTCAAACTAGAAACCAAAGCTCCTCTAGCGGTTCAACCCTTTCCCATTTGGATAAAAAAAATATTGTAACCAAATCCCAATTTAGAGATCCTTTTGAAGTTGGGGATGTAATTATAAAATCCAGCTTTGAAGGTTTAAAAATTAAAGTAAAGGATTTGGCAGTAATCACCGAAGGATTTGAAAAACCTTTATCCCTATCCAGAACCAATGGTAAAGAGTCGATTAATTTTATTGTTTTCAAAACCGATTATGCGGATATTACACAGACAGTTGAAAAAATTAAGGAATTGTCGAATCAATTTAAAAAAGAAAATCCCGGTTTAAATATTTCTTTTATCAATGATACTTCCAAAGTGGTTAATAACAGATTTTCTGTATTAACCTCCAATGGTATTCAGGGATTGGTATTGATATGGATAGTTTTGACGATTTTCTTAAGTTTTAATACATCCCTTTTCGTCTCTTTGGGAATCCCCGTCTCTATGGCCGGTGTTTTGGTTGTTTTAAAACTATATGGATTATCCCTTGATGCTATTTCTCTTTCAGGAATGATTATTGTTTTGGGTTTGATGGTCGATGACGCGGTTATTATTTCCGAAAATATTCATAGGCACCATGAAGAATTTAAAAAGAATCCTATTGATGCTGCAGTTGATGGATTAAAAGAAATTGTCGCCCCGGTAATGGCAACAGTTTTTGTCACCGTCATGGCATTTGCCCCCATGTTTTTTATGAAAGGTCTAATGGGGAAATTTATCTTTGTTATACCTTTGGTTGTTTTGGTTTCCATGGTGGTTGGTCTTTTTGAGGGAATTTTTCTTCTACCTGCCCATTTGGTCCATGGTCTTGAAAAGGGGGAAGGATTTGAAAGCAAAAGGAAAAAATGGTTCTATATTTTCAAAAATAAATTTCACCAATCCCTAAGTTGGGTTTTGGCCAGAAGGAAAAAAGTTATTGTCATTTATTTTCTTTTATTATTTGGAACAATCCTTTTTACCATAAAGTTTGTAGATTTTATTTTATTTCCAGGGTCAACTGCAGACCGGGTCTTTGTCCATATTCAAGTGCCGCCTGGTAGTTCGCTAGAGGCAAATAGAGATAAAACGGCTCAAATGGAAAAATTTATCGACCAACTCCCTAAGGAGGAGGGGATAAATTATGTCACCAGAATTGGGATGTACACAACCCAACATGCTGGGCCTAAACCAAGCGAAAACCTTTCAACGATAGAAATGGATTTATTGCCTTATGGAAAAAGAAAAAAGACCCCAATGGAGATTGTAGATTTACTAAAAGAAAAATCAAAATCTTTGAAGGGATTTGATTCAATTACTTTTGAAATGATTGAGGGTGGACCTCCAATGGGTAGTCCTGTCGCAATAAAAATTATAGGGAAAGATGAAGTTGAAAGAAAAAAAATGGCGGATGAGGTATTTAATTATTTGAAAACTATCCCTGGAGTAAAAAGTCCTGATAGGGATGATAAAGTGGGGAAATCTGAAATTCGGGTTGAACTGAACCATCCAAAATTATCTCTAGTGGGTCTTGATGTTCCTTCAGTGACTAATACCTTAAGAATGGCATATGACGGACTTGAGGTAACCGAAGGAAGGTTTGGTCCTCATGACATCAGTTTTAGAATGGTTCTGGATCAGGAGACACGTTCAAACGAGAAAATGATAGGAAATATTAAAGTCCTAAACAACATGGGAAAATTGATTCCTTTGAGAGAAGTGGCAGATTTTAAGGGTGACAAGGAATCCATGGGGGAAATTAGACATTATAATGGTGAACCTGCCATTTCAATTTCATCCGATGTTGATAAATCAATCACCACTCCGATGGTAGTAACCAATAAAGTATTGGAAAAATTTAAAAATAATTCCAAATTTACTTCCTCAAGAATTGTAATTGGCGGGGAAGCAGAAGAAACGATGGAATCTTTAGAATCCTTGGGGATAACTTTTTTAATCTCAATAATCTGTATATATTTTATTTTGGTTCACTTATTCGATTCTTTTATACAACCTTTATATGTTCTCTTGGCAGTTACATTTGGTATTATCGGAGTATGCATTTCCTTCTTTTTTCATGGAGAACCATTAGGATTTATGGCCCTTTTAGGAGTTGTAGGGTTATCTGGTATAGTGGTTAATGATGCCATTGTTTTGGTTGATTTTGTTAATAATCTTAGAAAGTCAAAACTGGATAAACCCATTGAAGAAATTGTTGCCGCTGGAACCGCTGATAGATTGAGGCAAGGTCTGGTAACGACAGTTTCGGCCATCGTTGGTGTTTTACCTATGGCCTATGGAATTGGTGGAGCAGATATATTTATGGTGCCTATGGCCTTAGCAATGGGATACGGCCTGATATTCGCGGTTACAATGAACCTTTACGTTCTTCCATGCGTTTATCTTGAAGGGGAAGAATTTTTTAGAAGAATTTTTTCATGGAGAAAAAAGAAGACAGGTTCAAGAATGGCTTTACCTGACCAACAGGAACAGGCGACCTAAATTTAGAATGTAACCCTTCAAATAAAAAAATTGATTATAATTTCTTTTTTATTATTTATGGTCCCGGGGGCCAAAAATTCTCAAAGAAGGGATTTTGATAAAATAATCCGAAAAATTTAATGAAAACTTTCTAGGTAGATTTGGTCTGGTTTTGTCCCAAGCTCCAATACCTTTTTTTTGCAGTCCTGAACAAAATCGGGATTACCTGCAATGTATACATCATAATAATTTAGTTGTGGATAGAGTGAGTGAAGAATTTCAGGGATCCTTCCATGTTGAAAATTTTCCTTTTTCTCCTGGGTTAGAGTAGGGATAAATTTAAAATTTTTAAATTTTGTTTCTAAAAATTTAAATAATCCTGGCTCAAGAATGTCTGCTTCAGTTTTTGCGGAAAAAAGGACCGTTGCTGGATATTTAAACCCACCTCGCAACAGGGCCGCACAGGAAAGGGACATTATTGGAGCTAGACCTGACCCGGAAGCAAGGCAAAGAACTGGAAGTTCGCTTTGAGGATTTCCAATAAAAGTGCCAAAGGGGCCATTAATTTTTAGAGTGTCACCAACTTGAAGTTTTTTGTGTATCCAACCACTGGTTATGCCATTTTTTATTAAACTTACAAAGAAGACCAGTTCTCCATCTGGGTTTGGGTAATTAGCAATTGAAAAATTTCGGTAGGGGATTTGGTTTTCCTTATCTCCTATTGAAACATATTGGCCCGGCCAAAATCGAAGTGATTCTTCAAGAGGGCGAAGCCTTATTTTTACGATAGAGGGAGTGGCCATTAATTTTTCGGTGACAATAAAGGGCACATTTTCTTTGGGAGGATGTAATTTTGAAATATTATCTCTGGCCTCAAACTCAATCTCGATATTATCATCGATAAGTTTCGCCATACACATAAGCCCCATGCCATTTTTTCTATCCTCTTGAGATAAGGCCATATCTAGAATGAAACCCTGGTCAAATCTTCCCTTTAGTACTTTGGTTTTACATTCTCCGCAGGCACCAGCACGGCAGTTGTTAGGAAGTACCAATCCGTTTTTTTCCAAAGCTTCCAAAACGGTTTGTCCTTCACCACAGGGAATGACTTTTCCAGAAGGGGATAAGGTTATTGTTTTTCCCATATTTAAAAGACCGGAATTATATCATCCATTTCAACATCAAGGATTTCCTGGCCGGTGATACCAACCTCCGGAATTGCGGGAAATGGGACATCAAATTTATCGAGAACACCTTTAAGGTTTAAAATGGCATTTCGCCAGTTTTCTTTTTTTGCATCATAGGTTGGTATATGAAATCCCGCGCTTCTACAGATTTCTTCAAGCTGTCTTTGAACTGGGATAAAATCTTCCGGTAAATCCCAGAAATCAGCAGGGGGCTCAAAAAGGACTGCGGATAAGAAAAGATATCCGGCCCGTATTTGCTTTGTGATTGTCTTTCTATCATCAACATGAAGTTTTGGGTAATCACGCTCCATCAAAGACATACAAATTGCCATATGCCTTCCTTCATCCCTTCCAATATTTTTAAAACCTTCTCTAAAAACTAATTCCTTACAACCTGCTGCCATTTGATGAAAAATAGTAGCTGCAGCGATTTCCCCCATCAAAAAGGAGCTAAATAAAACTGCCAATGAATATCTGGGAACGGCTGTTTTGTAGCCATGCCAATATCTAGCACCATTGTGATAAAGCCATTTGGTGTTTCTTTGGGCCTTTCTTCCCATTTCAGTTTTTGGTTCATAGGTTAGAGGATCTGGATGGTCCAAAAGCTTAGTAATCGCCATACCACAAAGCTGCTCATGATTTTGTTCATCCCGAATTACGGAGAAAAAACATCTCCTGACGGGATCTTCTTCATGAACTTCATAAGTTTTTATCAACGCCGCAGCAAAAACAGGCGGTGCAGAAGCGTCAAAAACCGAAAGAAGTGTCCACCAATAAGCAATGGCCTCCCTTTGTTCCCAGGTATATTTATTTACATCAAAGGTTTCCCAAGGAAGTTTTTGGGGATCCCAAAATTCTCTTTGAGATGCCTTCCAAATTTCTTCCATTTTCATAGTTTTGGCGACCCAGCTCATGGGATATACATTAGGTTGTTCAATTTCCGGGGGAAATTCCATTGTATGGGCTATTTTTTCTTTACTGCTCATTTTTACTCCAGGTAACCACGCTTTTGCTGATCCTTTTCAATGGATCGAAATAGTGCTCCAAAGTTCCCTTCTCCAAAAGAATAGTGGTTTTTTCTTTGGATAATTTCAATAAAAATAGGACCTACTAAATTTTTGGTGAATATCTGTAAAAGGTATCCCTTTTCATCGCCATCCACCAAAATATTCAAATCTTTTAAGACCTTATGGTCTTCAGTGACATTTGGAACCCTATCAAAAATATCAGAATAATATTCATCGTCAATATCTAAGGTTTTAATTGAGGACCCTTTTAAAGCAAATAGGCTTGCGACAATGTCTTTTGTTGAAAAGGCCAAGTGTTGAATACCTGGACCTTTATATTCTTCCAAATATTCATTAATTTGGGATTTTTTTTCAGTTCCCTCATTAATTGGAATACAAAAGGTTTCACATGGAGATTTTAGGGCATAGGAGATAAGACCTGTTTTCATACCTCTGATATCAAAGTACCTAACCTCGGTAAAACCAAAAATTTTTTTATAAAAATCACTCCAATAATTCATTGTTCCTTTTTCCACATTATTGGTTAAGTGATCTATGGAGGTAAATCCTTTTTCTTCTACCCGAATTGGATTTTTTAAAGAGGCAAATCCCATACGGCAATAAAAGTCATTATGATCGTAGTTATCAACTAAATAAATTAAAGAATTCCCAATTCCATAGATTGCTGGAAATGGGTATTCTCCACTTGCTTTTTTTGCACCTCGATCTAATGCGATTTTTAGTGCTTCTTTGGAATTTTCCACCCGAAAGGCCATAGAACAGATGGATGGTCCATGTCCCTTCTGGAAATTGAAAGCATGGCCAGATTTATCCTGATTTAGGATAAAATGAATATCATTTTGACAGTAAAAGGTGATATCCAAGGATTCATGTTTCATTAACTTAGAGAAACCAAACTCCAAAAAAAGCAGATCCAGTTTTTCGGGATTTGGAGAGGTAAACTCCACAAACTCGATCCCTTTAAGCCCGATTGGATTATTTGACATGAAAATACTCCTTGAGGTTAAAAATTTCCTTGATTTAATCTTATATGTATAGCTATTTCTCTGAGATAGGTCATTTTTTTATAGAAGGTAATTAATTAAGGTTAAAAATTATGATTCAAATTCAACAAATCCACCATGTGGCCTACAGATGTAGTGACGCTAAAGAAACGGCACGTTTCTACAAAGAAATGCTTAATATGGACCTCCTGGTTTGTATAGCCGAAGACAAAGTACCCTCTACCAAAGAGCCAAACCCATATATGCATATATTTCTTGATGCTGGTATGGGGAATATCTTGGCCTTTTTTGAATTAACGGGACAAAAACCCATGGACCGGGATCAAAATACCCCTTTATGGGTCCAACACATAGCTTTCCAAGTAAAAGACGAGGAGGCCCTTTTAAATGCAATGGAGGATTTAAAATCCAAAGGTCTTGATGTTTTGGGTGTTACAGACCATGGAATCATTAAATCCATTTATTTCTTTGACCCCAACGGGCATCGTATAGAGCTTACTA
The DNA here is from genome assembly GCA_964400895.1 of uncultured Bacteriovoracaceae bacterium. GTDB lineage: Bacteria > Bdellovibrionota > Bacteriovoracia > Bacteriovoracales > Bacteriovoracaceae > CAYNWL01. The sequence continues at coordinate 169,253 of CAYNWL010000001.1, read as the reverse complement.
CGATCATTAGTACCTCGGAGCAATTGAAGAATTTAAAAGATGTTTCAGGGGAAATGTTGGAGGAGTGGAGTAAAACCAAAACGCCTCCAAAGCAGGCTGCCTGGCTTCATCAAAAAGAATTTTCAAATTTACCGTCTTAAAAGTTCGTTGAAATTTTTGTCGTTATTGGGAAATAAATAAAATCCCTGAAATTTATAAACTCTGGGCCCTGCCCGTTTGGCCAGTTGGGAAGCCACTCCCTCTGAAGGAAGAGGAAGTCCGGATTCTCTTTGCGGAGGTATGTCGACCCAAAAACCGCTTCCAACCTTTGATGGTTTTGAAAACCAGCCGTTTTTAAACAAGCGAACAAAATGAAATTCACCAGGATACCACATAAGACCTATTATGTAATAATTCTTGTTAGGTTGAATTTCCCCAATTAGTTTTCTACTTTTAAAATCAATAAACACGGCTTTTTCCAGTTTCATATTTTTAATTAAGTTCTTTTCAATTACCTCCTCCCTTGCCTGGGAGCCAGGGTTGTCTTTTTTTACATCACCTGTTGAAAACTGGTAGCAATTAATAGGTTTGGAATTTAAATGAAGGGCTGTTTTTTTTGTATCAAGCCTTACTGGAACTGAAATCCCCCAAAAGGGTATAGTTCTGATTTCCCCTCCTGCTAAATTAGGGGCAAGTTCTGAAGAAAAGCATAAGGAGCAAAATAATATTAATAATATTTTCATAGAAAAATTATAGTCTTGAGGAAAAAAAAAGACAACCGAGAGAAAAAATCATTATTGTTCAATTAACGGTTTTCTCCATTTAATTACTATGGTATTGACCTTATATGAATCCACTTTGCACCTTAAAAAACCTGACCTTAACTTTTCCTCATAAGGTAATTTTCAAAAATGTCACATTCACTTTAGTGGAAGGAGACCGAATTGGTGTATTAGGATTAAATGGCCATGGTAAATCATCACTTTTTAAAATATTGGGCGGTTTAATCCAACCGGACACCACTACTCCTCCTTTTATTTTTGACAAAAATAGAAATTTTTCAATTTTCTATGTTCCCCAGGAACTTCCAATTTTAAAAGAATTACCCCTTAAGGATTATTTTTATTATTTTCATCCCGAGTTGGGAGAACTAAAAAATAAACTCGATGAAATCTCACATAAGATCACCAACTCGGAAGGGGATTTTGAAAAGCTAATAACTTCCCAGGCTGAGATATTCGAAAAATTTGAAAAACTAGGGGAAGAAAAACTTCATAACAGCTATTTAAGTTATTTAAGATATTTTGGAATAGAAAATCATGAGCAGACTATAGAAAATCTTTCTGGTGGAGAACAAAGAAAAGTGGCCTTAAGTTTAGGATTATCCGCTCCCCAGGCCATAATATTATGGGATGAACCCACTAACCATCTTGATATTTCCACCATTGAATTATTTGAAGAAGAGTTGATGAACTCCAAAAAAACTTTCATGGTAATCTCCCATGACAGAAGCCTTCTAAATAATGTTGTGGACCGGATTGTTCACATCCAACATGGGAAAATAAATTCATTTAGTGGAACCTATTCGGAATATTTGGATTTTTTAATGCAAGAACAGGTTCGTCGAAATAAGGAGATGGAGAAATTAACCAATGCCCAGAGAAGGGAAACTGCATGGATTTCAAGAGGGGTTAAGGCACGTAGAACAAAAAGTAAAAAAAGAATTGAAGATTATTCAGTATTAAATCAAAAAATTAAAGATTTAAAAGAGCAATCTCATAAACAGGTTAGCCTAGACTTAAAATCCTCCAATAGAAAAACGAAGGTTTTGATCCAGGGTGAAAACATTGGACTTGGATATCCGGGAAAAATTCTATTTAGAGATTTTAATTTTATTATCGCAAAAGGTGATAAAATATCACTTTTAGGGGAAAACGGCGTTGGAAAAAGTTCCTTATTAAATCTATTAATGGGGAATTTGGAGCCTACCGAGGGGACCATTAAAAGATCTGAAAATTTAGATATAGGTTTTTTTTCCCAGAAAAGGGAACTCCTTGATCCAGAAAAAACTCCTTGGGAATTGATTGGGGAAGGAATCGATTTTGTAATTTCAAATACCGGATTTAAACGACATGTTGCCAGCTATCTAGAAGGTTTTCTTTTTTCCCCCGAAGAAATTAGACGGCCTATAAAAACCTTTTCTGGTGGTGAGAAAAATAGACTACAATTGGCCATGTTTATGAAGCATGCCAGGGATATTTGGGTTTTTGATGAACCCACCAATGATTTGGACCTTGAAACATTAGGGATACTGGAAGAAGAACTGAAAAACTATGAAGGCGCCCTAATCCTTGTAGGACACGATAGGTCCTTTATTGAAAATGTTACCGACAAAACCTGGTTGATAAATGACCAAAAAATTGAAACTTTTGAAGGAGGCTATTCCCAAGCGGCCCTTTTCTTAGAGGCACTGAACTTGGAAAAAGAGGCAAAAAAAATCATTTCATCCAAAACTATTTCAAAAGGGAAGGACGTTTTAACCTACCAAGAGAAAAAAAGATCCGAAGTTATTAACGGAGAAATAGAGTCTCAAGAAAGAAAAATTAGCGATCTGAAGGCAAAGCTTGAATTAGCATCCAATAAAGATATATCTGAAATCATGAAAAGTTTGAAAATTGAAGAGTCTCATTTGGAAAAACTGATCGAGGAATGGGCAGACCTTGAAGAAAAATTATCTTAAAGTCGATCTCTTATATATTTTTAAAACAATTTTTTTCCTTTCCTGGTGATCTACAATAGGTTTTGGATACTTTAGTCCATTTGGAAAATTTTTATTGAGATTATGGATTTCCTTTGGTTTTAAATTTTTAAGCTCCGGTACCCATTTTTTTATAAAGAGACAATCTCGATCAAATTTTTCTTGCTGTAACCAAGGGTTAAATATCCTAAAATAGGGGACCGAATCACATCCAGTTCCTGCGGCCCACTGCCAATTTCCATTGTTCACCAAAGGATCATAATCAGATAAGTGTTGGGCAAAGTATTTTTCTCCTTTCCTCCAATCAATAAGCAGGTCTTTACAGAGAAAGCTTGCCACAATCATCCTTACTCGATTATGCATAAACCCGGTTTTATTAAGTTGTCTCATTCCTGCATCAACAATAGGGAAACCTGTCCGCCCTGATTTCCAGGCATCAAAATAGACTTCATTATTTTGCCATTTTAAATTTTCATATTTTTGATAAAAACATTTTCCCAAAACATATGGAAAATTAAATCCGATGTAAGTAAAAAAATCTCTCCAATAAAGCTGAGTTATTAATGGATGAGAAATTCCTAAATTATTTTTAATTTCATAAAAAGTTTCCCTTATAGAAATAGTTCCGAATTTAAGATGTGGAGATAAATGAGTGGTTTTTTCTAAAGAAGGAATGTCTCTTTCTGTTGAATAAAATTTGAAATTCTTTAAATTCCTAAAAATGTTTAACGCATTATTTCTTCCACCTGGAATTGCTTCAGAGTTAGGATTATATTTTAAAATTTTTTCAACTTCATTAAGAGAAAGGGAATATTTAATGATTCCATTATAATAATTCTTTAAATTATTTTTTTGAGGAGACTTAACTGGGAGTTTTTTTGCGGCCTTAAAAAAAGGGCTAAATTTCTTATAAGGGGATAAATCCTTTTTTAAAATTAAATCTGGGGGATGAAGCAAATAATCCTCGTAAGAATTTAATTTAATTCCCAATTTATCACATAATTTTTCAAGTTTAATGTCCCGATCAATCCCATACGGGGTATAATCTTTATTAATAAAGACAGAATCAACCTTAAGATTCCTTAGAACGGTCTCCATCATTTTTCCATTGAAAATAAATAATTTAGATCCTTTCTCCAATAACTCCCTATTTAAATTTTTGAGGGACTCATACATGAAATTTAAAGATGGTTGCCCTTTATATTGATTATTCTTAAATTGTTCTGGATTAAGAAAAAAACATGGAATGACCTTTTTGCTCATTTTTAGCGAATTAATCAGGCCAATATTGTCAAAAGTTCTTAAATCCCTTCTAAAAACAAAAATTGATAGATTAGTCATAATTTAATAATTCTAATAGGTTATCGCACCATTTAACAATTTTTTTTCTCTAACATAATTCTAACTTATTAAGGAGGGATTTTTTTTCAAGATTTTGTTACAAAACTGGGGAATTAATATTTTAAGGAGAAAACCCAAATGAAAAAACTACTCGCGTTACTGATGATCTTTTCACTAAAAGTATCCGCAAATGCAGGACCATCTGGAATTGTTAAAATTGATGGATCTAGCACAGTTTACCCTCTAACCGAAGCTGTTGCAGAGGAATTTAATAAAAAATTCCCAAATGTAAGGGTTATGGTTGGTGTTTCCGGAACAGGTGGAGGTTTTAAAAAATTCACCGTTGGGGAAATTGATATTTCTGACGCTTCCAGAACAATTAAAAAAGAAGAATCAGAAATGGCAGCAAAAAACAAAATCGAATACTTTGAAATTCCAGTTTCCTATGACGGAATTGTAATGGTGGTAAATAAAAATAACACCTGGGCCAAGTCAATGACAGTTGCTGAATTAAAAAGAATTTGGGAACCAGAAAGCAAAGTAAAAACCTGGAAAGATGTAAGACCAGAATGGCCAAATAGAGCAATAAAACTATATGGACCTGGAACTGATTCTGGAACTTTTGATTATTTTACTGAAGCAATCAATGGTAAATCCAAAGCTTCAAGACCTGATTATTCAAAAAGTGAAGACGACAATGTCTTAGTGCAAGGTGTTGCTGGTGACTTAGATGCTCTTGGATATTTTGGGCACTCCTATTATATGGAAAATGCCAAAAAATTAAATGCTGTTGCAATCGATAATGGAAAAGGGCCAGTTGATGGAACCGAAGAAAATATTGCAAATGGTACCTATGCTCCACTTTCAAGGCGAGTATTTATCTATGTAAGCAAGGCAGCTGCTGCGCGAAGCGAAATCAAAGAATTCGTGAAGTTCTATCTTCAAACTGCAGGTAGCTTGGCAAAAGAAATTGGACAAGTTCCACTTTCAAAGGAAGAATATCAAAAATTTGCTAAAGGTTTTGAAAAGTTCATGGGAATTTAATGGACAATAAAAAATCAAATAAGGGCGGAAGGTTTACCTTCCGTCTTTTTTTTAATAAGGCATTAGAAAAGAGCATTAATTTCTACCTTTTTGCATGTGTTGCAGTTACCCTTCTGGTCAGCACCACAGTGATTATTATTTTGGGAAAGGATTGTATTGAATTCTTCTCCCAAGTTTCGTTTTTTGAATTTTTGTTCGGTAACAAGTGGGAGCCTCTTATAGAGCCGAGATCCTTCGGGGTTTTACCACTTGTTGTAGGCACTTTTTTAGTGGTTGTTGGTTCAATAATCATAGCCCTACCAATTGGGCTAATGGTGGCAATTTTTCTTTCAGAATTTTCTTCAAAAAGATTCAGGGCCTTTATAAAACCGATGCTTGAAATTTTGGCAGGTATCCCGACAGTTGTTTATGGGTTATTTGCCTTAACTTATATCACTCCCAAATTAAAACAAATTTTTCCCTCAATTGAGGTGTTTAATGCCTTATCTGCAGCGATAGTTGTAGGGATTATGATATTGCCCATGATTACCTCCCTTTGTGACGATGCTTTCAAGGCATTACCAAATTCATTAAAGCAAGGGGCCTATGCTCTTGGAGGCAGACCACATGAAGTTGTAATTGGCATTATTATTCCTGCTGCTTCACAAAGAATTGGAGCTGCTATCATCTTGGCGGTATCTAGGGCCGTAGGAGAAACCATGGCAGTAACTCTTGCTGCAGGTGCTAATCCAAACTTTACCATAAATCCTTTAAAATCAGTTCAGACAATGACCTCTTATATTGTGCAGGTAAGTATGGGTGATATACCCGCCCATGGAGTGGAATATTTAACCTGTTTTGCAGTGGCCGGATTGTTATTTTTAATTACCTGGATAATGAACATTATCGGTGGTTATTTTATTTTCGCCAAAGGAAGAAAGTAATGGGAAGGAAAATAAAAAGTTCTTTTTTTTACCTCTTCTGCTTGGTTAGTACCATCCTATGTCTTTTGGTGTTAGGTGTTCTCATTTACCATCTTTTTATGCAAGGAAAGGATTATTTTTCCTTGGATTTCCTAAATAATTTTCCTTCCAGAAGAGCTTCCCAAGCAGGAGTTAAGCCAGGTTTATTTGGGACAATTTATATGATGATCCTAACTGCTCTTATAGCAGTCCCCCTTGGAGTATCAACTGCAATTTATTTGGAGGAATATGCTCCAAAAAATAAATGGGTAAATTTGATCCAAATTAATATTTCCAATTTGGCCGGTATGCCTTCAATTATTTACGGTCTTTTGGGACTAGCGGTATTTGTAAGGTTTTTTGGTTTTGAAAGAAGCATTTTATCTGGAGCACTGACTTTATCTTTATTAATTTTACCAGTCATCATAATCGCCTCACAGGGAGCTATTAAATCTGTACCTCAATCCATCCGGGATGCTGGATATGCGTTAGGGGCAAGAAAATTTCATGTGGTCTTCACCCAAGTTTTACCAGCTGCAGTCCCGGGAATTATGACTGGAGTTATTTTATCCCTTTCAAGGGCAATAGGTGAGGCGGCTCCACTAATTGTGGTTGGTGCCGTCGGATATATATCATATTTACCCCATAGTATAATGGATGGCTTCACGGTTTTACCTATTCAAATTTACAATTGGGCCTCTAGACCCCAGGAAGATTTTCAAGGGCTTGCATCTGCTGCCATTTTAGTCCTTCTGGTTGGTTTGTTTTCCTTAAATTTTTTGGCCGTATATATTAGAGAAAGATTCCAGAGGTATAAAGACAATGACTGATATAATAAAAACCAAAAGTTTAAATATCTTTTATGGAAGCAAACATGCAGTACACGATGTAAGCTTTAATATTAAAGCAGGTAAGATTACTGCGATCATTGGGCCTTCGGGATGTGGAAAGAGCACTATTTTAAGATGTTTTAACCGTATGAATGATTTTATTACTGGTATAAAAATCACTGGAAACGTCTATTTTAATGATAGAGATGTCTACCATCAATCAACAGACCCAGCTCTGATTAGAAAATCAGTTGGGATGGTTTTTCAAAGACCTAATCCTTTCCCCAAATCTATTTATAATAATATTATTTGGGGCCCCAAAATTAACAATTTGGAAGTGGATTATGATGAACTTGTGGAAACTTCTTTAAAAAAGGCAGCTCTTTGGGATGAAGTAAAAGATAGGCTAAATGATTCTGCTCTGGCCCTCTCTGGAGGACAACAACAAAGGCTCTGCATAGCAAGAGCAATTGCAATGTCTCCAAAAGTTATTTTAATGGATGAGCCTTGTTCTGCTCTGGACCCTAAGGCTACAATTAAAATTGAGGATTTGATGGGGGAGTTAAGAGAGACTTATACGATTGTCATTGTAACTCATAATATGCAGCAGGCGGCTAGAGTATCAGATGAAACCGCCTTTTTTTATGAGGGAGAGCTTATTGAATTTGGTAACACCACTGAGATGTTTACCAATCCTTTGAAAAAACAAACCGAGGACTACATTACCGGACGATTTGGTTAGGAGAGAAAAAAATGGCAAGACATCTACAAAATGAGCTTAACAAACTTAAATTGCAGCTTCTTTCCTTAGGGGCCGCTGTAGAAGAGAGTGTTCAGAAAGCAGTTAAATCCGTTGCCACCAGGGATATTGCATTAGCAAAAGAAATTCTTGATAGTGATGAACTTATTGATAAATTGGAAGTGGAAGTTGAAGAAGAGGCGCTTAAGATTCTTGCTCTTTATCAACCTGTAGCCAACGATCTGAGAATGGTTGTTGCCATTTTAAAAATTAATAATGATCTGGAAAGAATCGGTGATCTAAGCGTAAATATTGCTGAACAATCATATTTTCTAAACCAGCAAAAAAATATTCAGATTCCATTTGATTTTCAAACTATGGCGGAAAAAACTGCTACAATGCTTAAAAAATCCTTAGATTCACTGGTCAGAGTAGATGTGGACCTTGCCTACGAAGTTTGTCATGCAGATGATGAGGTAGACAAAATACATAAATCTCTTTATCCGATTATTTATGCTGAGGTTTCAAAACAACCTTCAAATGTTGAGATAATGATCAGGTTCCTCTCCATTTCCAGGAATGTGGAAAGAATTGCTGATTATACAACCAACATAGCTGAAGATGTTATCTATATGGTTAATGGTGCTATCGTTCGCCATACCCAAGAGACTTTCTCTAAAGGTTAATCTTTAGGGAACCAGGGAATAAAAGCATTGGTTCTTTTTTTGTATGCTGCATAAAAAGCATTATCTTTATATTTCTTCTCTAACATCGGTACACCGGAAACTTTATAAAGAAGGAAAGTGATAAGTACAGGACCCACAATTGAATAGAATAGCGGACCATCTGCCATTGAAAGAAAAAGGATCCCCCACCAAATGAGGGTTTCACCAAAATAATTTGGATGCCTAGAATATTTCCAGAGCCCTTCCATTAAAATTTCGCCCTTATTTTGAGGATCATTTTTAAATTTTAGTACCTGATAATCTGCCACCGCTTCAAAACCAAATCCTATCAGAAATATTATAATTCCAAGAAAATCACTTTCTTTAATTGGAGAAACTGAATTTTTTAAAATTAAGGGAATGGGAGATGAAACGATCAGAAGGATTAACCATTGCAATATAAAAATTTTAAAATAGGCGGTGAGATTTGCCCATTTTTCCCATTTTTTTCTCATTTCCGCATATCTAAAATCCTCCCCTCTACCTAAACTTCTAAGGTAGATATGATAGGAAAGTCTCGTTCCCCAAATCAAAATCATTAGGGTAAGGATTATGGATCGCGTATCAGTTTTTTGAAAATACATTTGTGATATTGTTAGAACTATTAAAAATCCAATCCCCCAGGCTATGTCTATGATAGAATAGTCTTTTTTAAAAAGGCTTAACAAAAAAATGATATTAAAAAAAATAAAAGTTGCTATAAGCAAAGTGTTGATCAAATTTATTTCCTTTTAACCTTAAGATTTTTTTTGTCTAGAAGTTTTAGCAAATCAAAAGGCGTGAGTATCCCGACCAACTTTTTACCTTTAACCACCAAAAGGGAACCAGTTCTATTTTTATAGAATCTCTCAGCAGCGGTAATTAAGGATTCAGAATGTTCTATAGTTTCAATTTCTTTTTTCATGACCTCTTTCACTTTAACTTTTTCTTTTAAATTATTTTTCTTAATAGAAGTTAAAAGAGAGAGGAAATCTCGATGAGTTAAAATTCCGGTGACTTCTTTCTGATTATTTATCACCGGTACATGATGTACTTTTTCGAGCTCGGCCACTTCGTCAATAAGGGATATTTCATCATCTTCATTTAAACAGAATGGGTCTTTAGACATTATATCTGAAACCAATAATTTTTCATGAGTTTCTTCAGGAATTTCTGCAGTTCCATATTTTATAAAATTGTAGAAATCTATATTTTTATCAAATTTAGTCATTATGAAACTTTAATGACCTTTATTAGCAAAATCAAACTTTTGAAAAAACCGACCAAGTTAGTTCAGCTTAAAAGATGATTTTTATCAGTTGTAAATTTTAAAATAGTTTTTATATAATTTCTTAAAATTATTTTGGAGATAATATGAGATTTAAACTCATCGGAATTATTTTAACTATTTTTTCTCTGGAAGCTTTGGCCAGTTTATCAATGAATCAGACTCTTTCCAATCAGGAATATTTAAAACATGGAAAGGAAATATATACTCAAAACTGCATGGGGTGTCATGGAGAAAAAGGGGATGGGAATGGTGTTGGTTCTCCCTTTTTAAACCCCAGACCAAGGGATTTTACTAAAGGGATTTTTAAATTCTCCTCAGCACCATTAGGAGCTCTTCCAACCGATAATGACCTTTTTAGGACGATTACCCAAGGACTTAATGGTACTGCCATGCCAAGTTATAGGTTTTTATCTGAAAACTCAAAAATATCTTTAATAGAGTATATAAAAACATTTTCCCCTGAATGGAAAAATTCTACAAAAATTAAAGAGGAAGTAACCAGTAGCGCATTCCCTTCTGAGGATTTCAAAGATCATTCCAAATTTATTACCAGAGCAAAAAAAGGAAGAGCATTATTTGTTGAAAACTGTACAGTCTGTCATGGAATTAAAGGATTAGGAGATGGAGAGGGAGGAATGGAGTTATCTGATGACTGGGGATTTCCTATAAAGCCTGCCAACCTTACCAAGGCCTATATAAAATCAGGATATACAGCTAAAGATATTCACCGAACTGTAATGAATGGATTAAACGGCACCCCGATGGTTTCTTACAAGGACACGCTTACCGACGATGGATTATGGGATGTCACAGCTTATGTCTTATATCTAAGAGGATTAAGTGCAGGCCTGTATGGAAATAATCCACCCATTAAAGAAATTACCAAAGAAGAAATTAAATAAAGGATAAATAATGGAAAAAGAAAATCAAAACTTAATTTGTTACCCACTAATAAAGGCCCATCTTTATTTTGCAGTTCTTTGCTCCTTTATAGTGGTGGTGGCGGGTTTAACTTATTCAATGCAGTTTATAGGCCTCTATCCTTTTCCAAGAATAGAATGGTTAAGCCCAGGTAGAGTGAGGATGATTCATACTCAAGCTATAGCTTATGCTTGGCTTGCAAATATTTTCTTTGCCATTCTTCTCTATATGCTTCCAAAACTTACCAAAAAGCCCATTTTATCGGAAAAATTTGGTTGGTTTTGTTTTTACGTATATAACTTTCTAATTTTAGCAACAGTGGCGATGATTCTAGGCGGATATGCTCAGGCTTTGGAATGGGGAGAAACTCCTGTTGTTTTGGATCCCCTAATTGCCATCGCTGCTGTTTGCTGGATAGTGAATGTGGTGGGCGGTTGTGTTTGGCGCGCAAGACATGAACAATTTTATGTCTCTGTTTGGTACTTTTTGGCAGCGCTTATTTGGTTACCACTCGTTTATGTTATGGGTAATTTTCTACCTCAATACGTATTCCCTGGAACTGGTGGCGCAACAATTGTATCTATGTATATCCATGATCTGGTAGGACTTTTTGTTACACCAATAGGTGTAGGGATGGTTTACTACCTACTTCCAATTCTTTTGAAAAAACCACTTTATTCTCATTCACTTTCCTTAATTGGATTTTGGGGATTGGCCTTTTTCTATCCAATGAATTCCGCTCACCATTTTTTGTGGAGCCCAATCCCAATGTGGACCCAGTATGCTTCCGTCGTGGCCTCTGTAGGGATGCACGTTGTAGTTTACACAGTTGTCTTTAATATTTTTGCAACCATGGCAGCAGATTGGAAAAAAGTAGTTGAAAATCTATCCCTTAGATTTATTTTTATGGGAGCTTTATTTTATTTAATTACTTGTATCCAATGTGCTATCCACTCGACACTTTCAGTACAAGAATATGTTCACTTTACCGATTGGGTTGTAGGACATGCCCACCTGGTTCTTTTTGGAACTTTTAGTTTTTGGTGTTTTGCATTTATTTATCATTATCTTCCAAAAATCACCGGTAATGAATTATTTAGCAAAACCCTTGGCGAATGGCATTTTTGGTTATCCGTTGTCGGAATGATTTTAATGGATGTGGTCCTAATTTGTGCGGGATTAATTCAGGGAAGTATGTGGAAGAACTTATCCCCCTTTATTGATTCAGTTATAGCCTCAAAACCATATTGGTGGGTAAGGACTCTCTGTGGTTGTGTATTATTGGTAGGAGAGGTTTGTTTCTTTATAAATGTAGCTTTGACTTATTTAAAAGGTAAAAAAGTTGAACAACCGGTAAGAAGTGAGGCAATGGCTTAATATGAAAAATTTAGAAAAATTTTCAACTTTATTTTTAGTGGCAGGTTTTTTCAGTTTCCTTTTGGCCTTTGGGCTTTTAGGTCTTTGGCCAGCAATAATGACCGAACGATTGGAAAAGCGGCCAATTCCAACTGAAATTCCAGAAAATTTTAAGACCTACTATAAAACAACTGAGGAATACCAGGCAGCTTTATTTAAAGGTCGAGATATCTACGTTAAAGAAGCCTGTTGGCATTGCCATTCCCAATTTGTAAGGCCAGTCGGTAATGAATCAATTAGATATGGACTTGTTTCTGTATCGAGCGAATACCAAAATGATCTTTCCAAACCACAACTCTTTGGAACAAGAAGGGTAGGCCCCGATCTTTCAAGAGAAGCAGGAAAAAGGCCAAATGATTGGCATTTTGCACACTTATACAATCCAAAATTTGTTGAACCCGAATCAGTGATGCCCTCTTATACGTGGTATTTTGATGAAACCACCAATCCTCCAACCCCAAAGCCAGAAGCAGTAGCATTGGTTGCTTACCTTCAATCTTTGGGCGCCTGGACCTTGGGTATAAAAAACAGTCATTTTGATTTAAATGAGGTCACCATGCCTCCAAACCCTCAAGGAATTTAAATTGAAGAAATATCCCATATCAGCTTTGACCGCTATTGGAGTTTTTATAATTTGCCTATTGGGAATTTTTCTACCCAAAGGCGGAGAAATGAATAAAACCGGTATATTTATTTGTGCAGGTTATGCTCTGGTATGCATGGCGTTTTTATTATTTCAACTTTACGCCTTTGTTCAGGCCCATACCGAATATAATGAAGAAACTGAAGCAATTAAATATAAGGTTTTTGAGGCGGAAGGAATTCCTTTATCTGAAGTAAAAGGTGATAATGAAGATTAAAAAAGAATTCACCCTTTTTCCCTGTTTTTATTGTAATGCTGATTCCACCGAACTAAAAATATTTCTCATAGCGACTATCGGGGGACTAGTTTTATTTAGTGTGTTGAGCGCTTTAGGCCTTTATTTAAAAGGATATTTTAAAGATACAGAAAAACTTGCTGATTATCCTTTAAAACTTGAAAACGACGATTAGGAGGACTCTGTGGCAGAAAATAACGGATATGATGTCAAAGAAAAAAATGACAAAAATGAAATTTACACTGGAAATAAAATTCCGGCCCCACTTATAATTGCCTGGGTTATCTTAATTTCTTGGGCCGTTTATTATTCTTTTAAATACGCCATTCCTGATCTTTTAATTTGGTTAAAAAAATGAATCCCGAAAGGCCTACAACTTACACCCGGCCAGCGTTACTAGTATTTCATGGAGGGATGGTACTTTATTTGATAGGCCATAACGTATTAATTCCCCTAATTCGAAATATAGGTACAGGAAGTCCATTTTATTATGATGTTGAATTATTTTGGGTTTTACAGGCGTTAATATTCTATTTTTTTTTCAAATATGACTTTGAGAAACCAAAAAAGAGTCCAATTCCCCTGCTTTTTTATATTACCCTGTATTCAACCCTGATCGGAACCCTTCAGCTTATAGCTCAAGGTAGGGATCAAAAAATTACCCTTTCCTTTTTCGCCCCTTTTATATCGTTTGCTTCACTGTGGGCATTTATTATTGTCTTTTTTGTCCAATTTAAAAAATATTTTTTATGGGAATCCAGCAATGTTTTTCGGAGACATCTTCTAGCAATAATGTGCGCTTTTGCTATGGTTGTCTCCAGAAATATATTTTTGGTTAACCCACAGGTAAAACAAATTGTTCGTGAGAAAATAGTTTTGCCAACTTATGAAGAAAGTGGTTGCAAAGGCTCCGTGGTCCAATTCTCAATTCCTTTCAAGGATTCAATACCAGGAAATACGGAAATATTAGATTGTGGTTTTAATTTTAATCTGGTTCGCATTGGAAAAGGGAATATTGGTGTTAAAAATTTATTTCCACACCCCTTGCATGTAAGATTGGATTTTCTTCAGGAAAAAATATTTGTATTTAAGAGAATCCAAGTATTAAAACCAGGCGAAAAATTTGACTTTGAAGCAGAGAGTTCAGGTATATATAGAATGACAACTCCCTCAAATCCACACCTTGGTATTCAAATTATTCTTAAAGGTGATCTTGAAAAATTAGATCCCGGAATTTATAAAATTGGGCCAAAGTTTATTGAAATTAAAAAATAAATATGAAACCAGATGATTATTGGTTTGAAATTTTAGTCCACACCATTGAAGTTTTCTTTGTTTTAGGTATTGCCTTTACAGTTTACTATACCAAAAAAGGAAACAAGAAAAAATGAGGGTGGAAGTAAATCCTTTTGAAAATGTCCGGACCAATATGCCAATTACCGTAAAGATTTCGGATGAAACCACTCTTCCTTCTTTGGAAGTAACCGATCTAGGCATGGTACCGGTTAGAAAAGATGGAAAAGACTTTGTTGGAGAGTTTTGGTCTCAAAAAGAAGGGAAATACCAAATAGTTGTGCGGGGTAAGGATTCTATTTGGAGAAGTTCAATTAAAATAGATAATCAGAAATTTATAACCTTTAATCAAGAAATGACAGTATTTAGTATTCTGATTCTTGTGGCTGCAATAGGATTAATCTTATGGATGAAGAAAATAAAAAAGATATAAAAATCGGATATTCATTTTTCTCCATTTTTGTAATTTTAATTTTGGGAGGAATTATCAATAAAAGGGTATATGGCCACCCAGAATTTATGATCATGTGGCATTTACCGGCCGCAGTTTTTCTGGTTGTTGGAGGAAAATACCTAACCAAGGCCAATCGAAGAAGGTATTATGGAAACAAAAACTAAATGATGCGGTTATTTCCTATTTTTTTTAGTTTTCTCTTTACTTTTTGCCATCCCACCTCAAATATTTCCCGAGGTGAAAATATGGAAAAGGCTACATTCGCAGGAGGATGCTTTTGGTGCATGGAGCAACCTTTTGAAATTCTTCCTGGCGTTACCGATGTTATATCTGGATACACCGGCGGATCAAAAAAAAATCCCACTTATGAAGAAGTTTGCTCTCAAACTACCGGTCACATTGAGTCGATCCAGATTACCTATGATCCTAAAATAATTTCGTATGAAAAACTTCTGGAGGTCTTTTGGAGAAATATCGACCCAACCGATGGTGAAGGACAATTTGTGGATAAAGGGTCATCGTATATATCCAAGATTTTTTATCACAATGAGGAACAAAGAAGACTTGCCGAAAAATCCAAAGAAGAATTAATTCAATCGAAAAAATTCAATAAACCAATCGTTACACAAATTGTAGCGGCTTCAGAATTTTACCCTGCAGAGGATTATCATCAGGATTATTATAAGAAAAATAAACTGAAATATAAATTTTTTAGATTTAATTCTGGAAGGGATCGTTTTTTAGAAAAAACTTGGGGAAAAGATTCCTCAAAGTCCCAAGAACTTAAAAAGAAATTAACCCCGTTACAATATAAGGTTACCCAAGAGGAAGGCACCGAACCAGCATTTAACAATGAATTTTGGGACAATAAAAGAGCGGGTATCTATGTGGACATTGTCTCCGGGGAGCCACTTTTTAGCTCCTTAGATAAATATGACTCAAAATCCGGATGGCCCTCATTTACCAGACCCTTAGTTTCCAAGAACATAATAGAAAAAGAGGATAATACACTTTTCACTACAAGAACCGAAGTTAGATCAAAAAATGCTGATTCTCACTTAGGTCATGTATTCAATGATGGCCCCGCACCGACAGGACTTCGCTACTGTATAAATTCTGCTTCACTTAGGTTTATTCCTGTGGAAAGGCTTGAGGAAGAGGGATATGGTGAATTTAAAAAATTATTTGAGAAATAATTTTTCTTTTCTTAAGGTTTAAATTATGGCCAAATCTAAATATATGAGAACTGTTTTTCTTCTTTTCTTTTTAGCCTGTACTCCTTCATCAGATGAGGCGTTCAAAAAAGAGGCCCAAGGCTATATACAGCCATTTAAAACCGAATTAATGAGCACACTTGTAACTGGAATAAAGGAAAAGGGCCCAATTGAAGCTATGCATTCATGTAATATTTCTGCTCCAGAAATTTTAAAAAAATTTCAGGAGGAGAGATTATCTCTTGGAAGAACTTCCCATAAAATAAGAAATCCTAAAAATATGCCAGCTGATTGGATTATCCCCATTATTGAGGAATATAAAAATTCCACGGCTGGAAATCCTATGGAAGGAAAAGTGGTTAAAGGGCAAGGATATATGGCCTATGTGGAACCCATTTATGTAAAAGCTCTTTGTCTTACCTGCCATGGAAAAGATGTTCCAGATGCCCTGAAAGAAGGAATTCAAGCAAAATATCCAAATGATCAGGCCATAGGATTTGTCGAAGGTGAATTTCGAGGTCTTTTTTGGGTTAGAAAGGAACTTTAATCCTATCAGATAACTCGGGAAAGCTTTTTAGTTTATATTTTCTCGCTTTTTGTAGATAATATTTTCAAATAAAAAATAAGGGGAAAATATGAAATGGACTTGGATTTTTCTTCTCTTTCTTTCTTGTTCCCAACAAAAAACAAGAATTATAGCAGATGCAAGTGTTTTAAAACCAGGCAGGACACCAACAAGTGAGGTTAACATTGAAACAACCTCTCCAATCTTTGGTTTATATAAAGAGAAGTTAAAAGAATTTAAACCCGAGGACATAACATGGAAAGTTGATAGGCTTCCCTATGAATATCATATGCCAAGTTCTGGTCCTTTAGGTAACTACTACAATACAGACATTATTTGGGCCCAAGGACCTGATGGTAAAATAATAAGTGGATTCAGACCAGTTAACACAACAACTGGATGTAATTCAGGATGTACGCCTGTAGTTTTTCACCTTCAATTCAATGAAAAAGGAGAAATTATTGATCTTCTTCAGGAAAAGGATCACCTTCTAAGAAAAGTCTATCACCAACCTTACTCCAAAGAAGATTTGGAAAAAGCAAGAGAGTTGGCCAAGTTAATGCCTGAAGCACTACAAATGGTGAGTGAACCTAAGCAAGTGGCAAATGAATTAACTAAATTTCCTCCACAAACGTGGGTAGCATATAAGGACTTACTAGTTTCAAATTCGGCATATACTTCCTTTAGGATCTTTGAAGCTGCCAATCAAATAAGATCCTTTTTGGCACTAAACCCTTATCAGAAAAATCGAATTCAACAGGAACAACAATTTGTTCAAAATCTAATTTCAGGGAGGGTCCAAGGTATAAAGCAACTTCGACAGGCCCTCGCTCAAATCAATAAAATTTTGGATAGTAAAGAATTTTCAAATGATGCGAAAAAATACATTCTTTCCAACCCCTCATTTCTTCTTCTAAACTTAATCAATCTAGGAGATGAAAATGATATTTCAAGTATCAAAAAGTTTCTTGGTAGATCCTATTACTCATCAACCCATAAGTTAGCGGTTTGTGATTTTTACCAAGATTTATTAAATTTTCCCAAAGGACAAAAACTCCTACTGACTATCGCCTCAAACCCCAAAGAGTGGCCTTCCTGTGAGGAGGATTTGGACAAATTATTACCTCTTTTTGCTGCAACAAAACTTCAAGAGAAAGAGCAGATAGAAAATTTGGCCAATAAAATGGACCTTTCAAAAATTCCTCCATTGGTTTTGGAGGACCCAGATTACCTAATGATGTATTTTGAAATGTCCAAAATTTTGGATAAAAAAGGTTTGCAGATTAAATCACTGGCCGAGGCATCAATTAGGTTTCCAAAGCTCGAGTTAAAGGAGGAAGTTTCATCCTTAACCGAACAAGAAAAGATGGAATTTAATGAAATGGCCCAAAAATCTGAAAAAGACTATAGGGAAGAATTCCATCGAAAAATGCTTCAAGAGAGGGTTAATTTTCCAATAATTAACGGCCGAAAAGGAGATAATATTTTAGTTACCCTTCCCCTTCAGACAAAACAAGTTTATGTATTTTTTGCTTCATGGTGTCCACATTGTAGGGCTGAAGTTACTCGATGGATAAAAGAAGGATATGGGGATGAATTTTGGGATAAAGTCCAGATGGTTGAGGTATTTCCAAAAACCCAAGATGATACGATCTTTAATGAATTTTGTCAGGTTACTGGTATAACCGAAAAAAGACCAGAAGTTTGCAAAGAGGTTGTAAGACTAGGAGAAGGTTCAAAAGTAGATGAATTTTATGAAAAAATCTCATTGACTGGAGTTCCCAAATTAATCATCCTTCATAAGGATGGGAGAGTTGGAATATTTGATTATCAAATCCCCCACAAAAAAGGACAGGATTTCCTTCGAGACCTGAAATGGATCATTGAAGAGCTTCCTAATATTAAATAGCCTATTTTTTTTCCTAATATCTTCCCCTTCCAAAGGGGAAGATATTCCATTTAACATAACATTTTATTCAATGGGCACTTATTGGATAGTTGATATAGCTGAACAGGGTGTCAGTTTTTCAAAAGAATATTTGTCCAGAAAGGTAATTGGGTTAGTTGATCTTTATGACAAAACTTTTAGTGATTGGCGAATAGATAGTGAACTTCGAAAACTTGAAAAAGAAAAGCTCAATAAATTTCACAGACCGAGCGAACTTTTTTTAAGAGGATTAGAATACTCACTTCTGGCATATAATGAGTCCAAAAGTAACTTTGATATAACCGTAGGAGCCGTAATTTGGAAGGAAAGAAAGGATAAATTGGGATTAGATAAATTAGTTCTAAAGGAAAATGGGTTTAAATTTTTGGAAGACCCAAAAAGACTTACTTTTGGCGGAATTATTAAAGGAATGGCAGTGGGTAGGTTGGCCTACTGGTTTTATTCAAATAATATAAAAAATTTTAGGTTAAATGCGGGAGATGGAAATTTGGCACTTTCAGGTAAAAAATTTAAGGACCACTGGGAAGAGGAAATCCAAACCGGTTTGATTAGGCCCGATGAGGTCGTTTTTCTTTCCCGATCAAATTTAATGCAAAATGGGAGAAAACATATTATTGGAAAAACTTCCCAGAGGTTCCCAGTCTTGGCAATTTGCTCCTCTTCGTTAGAAAATAAAAGGGATTGGGAAAAATTAGGAGCACTGTCAGATGCCTATTCGACTTCCTTGATACTGGATAAGGATTTAGATTGGTCTAAATTTGGATGTAAGAAATGAAAAAAATTTATTTGATTCCAATTACCCTTTTGATTTTGGCAATGATTTGTTTCGTATCCTACAATTTAATTGGATCAAGTGTAGGTCCGGATGGAATTTTACATGAGCCATTTTATCTTATTCCTATGGGGCTACTGTTTTTATTCTCTGGATTAATTTTGGGGACAATCATTAGCACCTGGAAACTTTTTAACGTTCCAAATAAATTGGATAAATGGTTATTCGGAATCTTTTTGGGATTGCTAATTCTGACAATCCTTTATTTTTTTGCCTCCTTTTCCTACTTGGAAAAAAGGGACGAAAAAGAAATAAATTCTTCCATGATTCAAAAACCTTCCAGGGAACCTCTTGATAAATGCAAATGGGAAAGAATAGTTGGGAAAGATTTAGAGCTTTGGGGACAAAGATGCGATTGGGGCCAACGAAAATCTTGGGTAAGTATTAGTGAAACTTTACCTGGTATTTTAGAAGAGTTACAGCTTGAAACAGGGAAGATAGTTACCTTTAGATTTGTCCAATTATTTGAACTAAAAAATCAGAAAATTGAGGATGTCATTCCGTATTTAAGAAAAAATCGAGATTGGAAAGAATCTGATGGATGTAAATTTGAAAAGGATGAAAGACGAAGCAGAGCTGGAGTTACGGCCTATGTTTTAATGCCAACTGGAAAAGCTTTAGAAAAATTTAAGAAAGAAGGTAGTAAGTATCCGATCACCACGACTTGCGCTGGATTTGGATTAGGAAACAGTGGTGCACTTTGGTTTGAAATCCATTCCTCAAATCCAAAAAAGGCTTTATTTTTCTCAAATAGCCAGGAAGTTCCTTTATACGATGAAAAATCTATTATTATTAAATAGAAATTAAATATTTTTTTCTCGTGTTAATTTTTTTAAATACCTAGTTAGGTCCTTTAATTCCTGATCAGAGAAATGTTTTAGGTTCCAACCAGGCATATTTCCAGAAGCTTGAGAACTATCTAAATAAAATTTGAAATTGGGATAATCATGGAGAAGTACGTTTAAGTTTTTTGGTGGAGTATTTAAAAATTGGGCATTGGTGCCATTTCCTTCACCTTTATTGCCATGGCATCCCACGCAATTTTTTTTATAAAGTATTTCCCCTCTGTTTATTGAGGCCACG
Source organism: uncultured Bacteriovoracaceae bacterium (assembly GCA_964400895.1). GTDB lineage: Bacteria > Bdellovibrionota > Bacteriovoracia > Bacteriovoracales > Bacteriovoracaceae > CAYNWL01. The sequence continues at coordinate 149,022 of CAYNWL010000001.1, read as the reverse complement.
TCGTTTTCTTCAATTGATTCCTCTAGGGTGATTATTCCATGATGGGATTTTTTCTTTTGTTCCTTATAGTGGGTTTGAGATTCGGTATTGATATTGGAGCAGGATATTAAAAAAAACAGAAATATTAATTTTGAATTCATCATTGTCCCCATTTAATATTTATAATAAATCTATAGATTTATTTCAATTTATTCGTCAATGAACTGTGCATATCAGATTTATCAATCTCTTCTTTCCAAAAAGAGGAAAATTTAGAAAGAATATTTAAATAGGGACTGATATCCTCAATTTTTTCTTTCGGAAACTCACAAAGAGGATGGATATATTCATCAGGCACATAACGAAAGGTTAAGTTTATCCTTCTTGTTTTGTAGTTATCTAGGTGATCATTAAAAAAAATTCCGCCCTTTTTCTCAACTCTTTGAACTCTGTGGAAATACTTATTTTTGAACTCTTCGGACCAAAAAATGAGAAGAGAGCCATCGTTTAACCAATGATTGGAAACTACATTATTGGGGTCCTTTGGTCTTCCTTTCAAAAATTGAAAATAGGCCCTCTCGCCGAGTGATATTGAGGCCACAGGTCCTGGTTCACTATCTTTATGATCGCCAACTCTTGCCATGTCTATTTCATTTCCATTGTTATCAATTTTTGAGCCATAATAATTGATCAGGCAGGTATTAAGCTTCCACCCGTTTGGGATGTCTTTCCCTGCAAATTTTCGGGTTAAATCCTCAATATCATCCACCATTTTTTTCATAAATGGAGGGAAGTCTTCCGCTTTTACACAACGATATTCTAAACCTTCAGGAGGATGAAAATAATCAAGACAGGCAAATTGCCAATTTCCTAGCCAATAAACCGGACGAAGTAGGCTTCTCCAGGTATCTCCCTCAGGAGGAGGATTTGATTTGGAGAATCTTTCTTCCCAAATGGGATGAAAATTTTCAATTTCTTCTATGAGTGTTTTTTTTCTCGGACCATTTAAATATCCCTGATTTAGGTATAATCCAGGTATGATATTTTTTTTCTTTTTTTGCATTTAAGGATTAATTGCCTTTTTTTCTTTTAATAATGCTGAAACCAAAAGGGTAAGTGTCATAAGCCCCATTAAAAAAATAATTGCTGGTTCAAATGTGGGCGAATCGCCACGTACCACCTGCATCATTATTATAACTACTACTGCTCCAATATTACCAGCTAGCATTAGTATCCCAGCAGCGGTACCTGCCAGTTCTTCTCCGGCCATTTGTCCACCCCAATCTAGCATTAATGCCAAGGCGGGAAGAAAAAAGAATCCTTGGGCAAAACCAAGTGAAGCAACTGAAAAATAATCATGGTTATGAGAGAAAGGGATCAAAGTTATTAAAACTCCAAGTCCTGATAAAACCAGAAATGGTTTACGCGTCTTTTTAAATTCTGCCAACCAGGGAACTATTATGGATCCAATTATCCCTCCAATAATTATTATGGCCCCAATTATTCCCACCTGAGTCGCAGAAAGACCATTAGGGATTAGGATAGGTTCAAGCCAAGTAGTGAGTCCGTTAAAAAATCCCATCCCAGCAAAAGATAGAAAAGTAAGTTTTTGGAATTCTTTTTGGGACATTAAAATTTTAGTTTTTCCGGATTGCTGGGTAACCGTTAAATGAGGATGGGAATTTTCCCTTAGAAGTAAAAAGCATAGCAACCAGGCCAATCCTGAAAGAAGAAAATTAACAATCATGGACCCTTGAAATCCATATTTTTCTACCCACAATGGTGTTAGGGCCAGCCCAGCGGCCATGCCTATAAACATTCCCATAGTTCCAAGTCCTGTTGCCACAGTTGCCTCTTCTTCATCAAACCAATCTAGCACTAATTTGGAAATTGCATTCATTACAAAAGGCTGGGCCAATGCAATCCCAATTTGGCAGAGAAGGAGACCATAGAAATTATCGGTAAAAATTCTTCCGCCTGCAAAAATGGCCATCACTGCGGATCCCCAAACGAGGGCAAATCTATATCCCTTTTGGTCAATTATCTTTCCAGCAGGGAAGGAGAGGAAAACAAAAATTAATGGGAAGACTAATAATAAAAGACCTGCCAGGTTTTCACTTACAGAAAATTTCTGTTCTACCAGGCTTAATAGGGGAGCAAAATTTAGCCAAAGCATTTGGCTTATTCCAGCAGTATAAAGAAATAAAAATATAGTTACCCATCTAAATTTAGTTTTTTTCATCTAGGTGAATTTGCTTTAAAATTCTGCCTTCGTCAAAAAAAACCAAGGGAAATTTTTTAAAGTCTATTAATCCGGGTGTAGGGAATAGGTCGCATGGTAATTGGTTTCAAAATATGGGGATTTCTAATAACAGGATTTAATCTAATTGAATTATTAAGAACCACTTGTGGTAATGGTCGTACCACGGGCGTCATCATTAATTGGGGGGCCAATTTCACGGTAGCAATATTTAATCTTTGGACATATTGGGTTCGCATTTGAATTACAGGTAAAGGTTGGTTTGAATTAAATGTGACATCAAATTCTTTTTCATTAAATCTTTGAGGAAGCGGTCTAATTACCGTTGGTATTGGTCTGGTGATTGGTAATAATCTATTAATTGGTCTAGGCAAAATTACAGAAGGAAGAGGTCTAGTTGGTTCTCCACCAATAGGTTCTCTAACTTTAATTGTCCCTTTAAATTCAACATTAAAATCGGAAAGGCAGGCCTCTGAAGGAGCTGCAAATCTTCTAAAGACAACCACCCTTTTTTCAGTAGCCTCTGGAGAAGAAGGTAATCTCATACTTTCTGTTAAGGATTCACCCATTGATTTATTCCAGTCATAACCAGGTACTTTTAAAGAATCTAGTTCTATATCTTCCACCAGGTACCATTTATCATTATCAGGGTAATTTATTTGGGAAGCTTTTAGATTCCATCGATATTCGATAATCCGGTCTAGTTCAGAATAAGAAGGAGGGTAAACGTTTTTTAACTCTTCAGAAAAAACAGTAAATTGATCAATAAGATTTCCGGATTCATCTAAAAGAGCATTGATATCTTCGACTGGAGTCTGGGGATTGGCCGCTAATAGCTCGGCCTTATCCGCCAATTCTTCTATCTTTTCCTCTAAATCTACAATTTCAACTAAAATTTCTCCGGCCTTTGCGTAACCAGATTTAACTATTTCACAGTCATTTATAGGCAGGTCTTCTGAAAGGGGAAGCACTTTAGTTTCAGATACCCCATTTACAAAACTACCGCTTGGAGGAGTAGCAGGTTTAAGCACATGGGGAATAACCAAAATTTCTTTTCGGTAATTTTTAATTTCTTCACGTACCTTTGATAATTCGGTCACAGTTCTTGGACGGGCAATATTTAATACGCGGTTAAGCTTAACATTAGGTAAAATGTTTGCATTAATGGCAGTTATTGGTGCGGAAAAACTGATTTTAGATAGGAAAAATAAAATCCAAACAATCTTCATAAATTTTCCTCTTTTAAACATTTGACAGTTAACGAAATGCTTTATAGCAATTGCGCTATCTTAAATCAATTAAAGGAGAAAATATGAGGATTAAATATTGCGTTGCTGCAATCCTTGGTATCTTTTTAATAAACCAAGGGGCCTTTGCGATTCCATCATTAAATGCCCGTTGTAATATTAAAGTTAAAGCGCCAGATTTGGGAAGTGGAGTAATGTTTGATGAAACCTGCACCACAGCCTATGTTCTGCCACCTCTTCATGGGTCGGCGTCAGTGCCAAATATGGTTCAAAACGCCAACTTGCAATTTTGTCCGGCCGTTCTAAAAGCTGGAAATGTTGCTGATAAAACGATGACCTCAGCTAATACTCTAGCAGATAGAATTGCCAATATGATTAAGGATTTCAGTTCCCTTGATAAAGAAATCCAAGAATTAAGGATGCAAAAAGCAGAGGCTGAACCTGAATATGAGGCCCTACAAGAAAAATTTAACAGGGAAACTTCAAGATCTGAAGAACTTAAAGAGGCACTAATTGAGGCCAAAAAGGCTTATAAGGATTGTACTCTTTTGGCCACTGACCCCACCACTGAATGCTCCAATCAAAGTAGCGAAGTGGAAAATGCAAAGACCGCCTTTGCAGATCATTTAAGAAATGTTTTATCACCTTTGGAAGACAATTTTTTAGAAAAAAAACAAGCTTTCAAAAAACTGGATAATAAAATCGCTGAGCTATCCAAACAATACACGGAAGGTCTAACCCCTGTTCTGGATTTACAGGAAAAGCTTTTTGATTTAAATGCGAGAGTTTTGGATCTTTATAAAACTTATGCTCCTATGGAAGGAGTTGTTTCTCAGGTTCTATTCGAAGTTAATTATCCTTCTTTAATCAATGAATATCAAAAATTAAATCCTGGGATTACCTTTGAACAGGCCCCAATTAAGGCCGGTGAAATCTACGCAAATGGAAAAACCCCTTCTAATTATGACCTTGTAAGCTTACCTGCTCTACTATGGTCTGTTGTACCGGGAATTACAGATCAAAAAACTGGTGCTGCATCCATGAGACCAGTATTAGGTCCAATGATTAGACTTGTAAGATCTTCTCCAACGCCACCAATAAACAATAATGTCGGCCAGTTAAATTCTCTTTCTGGGCAAGTGGCATTAAGTATTACAGGTGCTTGTAACTATTTTCCAAAAGGTGCAGATACCACCAAAACATCAATGGATTTCAAAGCATTTGCGGCCTTATTGGATGCCAATATGAAGCTTACCTTTGAAGTTGGGGCAAGACGTGGATATTTTGCAAAATATAACATGTCTAACTTTTTCTCTAGAGTAGAAAAAAATGTTAAAAAGGGAGGTTTTTTCTCTTCCACTAATATTCACTCAGTTGTAGAAGACACAAAGTCTAATGACTGGTTTGAAATAACATTTGATCAACCAGGATCTTCTGAATTCCAATATTCGCCAAGTGAGCAAGCAGAAATCACCAGGGAAGTTAAAGGACAATTAGTTGACCGAGCTCTTAGAAATATCGGAATTGCAAGTGGTGGACCTTCAGTTATGCCAGGAATGCCAAGTCAGCCAGTATCTGGCGCTTCTCAACTTGCTTCCTCAATGAGGAAAGGATGCGGGTTTAATCTTTATTGTCAGGCAGGAGGATTTATTCTCGGGACATTAGATAATATCTTTGGACAAACTACCGCTGTCTCCGATTTCAAAAGACAAAATAATGCATGGGTTGAAGAAAGAGTTAAAGGTGCAATAGTATTGGACCGTTTTGTAACCTTGACTTTTGTCCCACCTACCGAGTTACAGCGTAGAGCAAATAGGATCAATATCCCTCTTGCTAATCACTAGTTTAAATGAGGAATTTTCCAAAATTAATGATTGTATTAGTAGCGCTCCTCCTTATGGGAGGGGTGCTTTTTTACAATTTTAAATCTGACGAAAAATCCGAACCTGTAAAATCTTTTAAAGAAATAAAGCAAAATAAATTAGAGAAAAATTCAGATTTGACTACGGTAAATCCGCCTGCACCAACACCCGAGGCCTCCTCTGGTAAATTTGCGGCAGCCTTGGCGACTCTATTAGAGAGGTCTAATGCCGATGTTAAAACGATGTCCATAGAAGAAATTGATGAGGAAATTGAGGAAATTCAATCCTTTTTCGATGAAGAGGATATAATTAACCAACTAAACAATAATCAAGTTTCTGATGTTGATCGCCAGGAAATTGGAAAATTATTGGCAAGATCAAATGATTTAAAACAGGCACGAATTGAATATGAACTCAAAAAACTTCAACAGGAAGTGAATAATTATCAAAAAGTTCATCCTAAACGTCTAAAAAATTATCTAAAAAACACCGATAAATAATCTAAATATTTTAAGTTGAGGTTCAAATGAATATTTTCTGGGCAATTTTAATGGGATCCCTCTTTGCAGGTGAATTTCAATTTCCGAAAGCTGTTTATCTTAGAACCAGAACCAAAAGTTACAATGAAAAATATAATTTTATGGTGGCCAATAATAAATTGTGGATAAGCAAACGAAGTGGGGATAGCGTTATTTCCTCATGGCAGGAGTTACCTTTTCATATAGAACTTAAATCACCAAAAGAGATTTCAGCAGATTCCGATCACCTTTTGGTTGTAGATCAGGAAGGAAGGGTTTTTTCTACAAGAAAGGCCCTAGAGGATGACATTTCAAAAATTAAGGGAACGACCAAATGGGGTGCTCCTTTATGGCTTGGCCCAGGCATCCATATGCCTCCAAATTATAAAGACTGGTCTATTTCCTTTCTATCACCAAGAGAAGATAAATATTGGGTGGACCCAGCAGGAAACAAACAGGGAGTAGGGCAAGGGGTGAGTTCAATTTACGTTTTGGACCAGAGTGGACAGACCCTGATTTATTTAGATCCCTGGCTTCCCAATGATTATAGTTATCAAATGTGCACTCCAGTAAATGGAAGATTTCAGGCCGAGAGCATCAGTTCAAGCGGATCAACCCATTTTATTATCAATAGATTTGGAGATATGTATACCCGGACTTATGATTTTGATATTTCTGGTGCTGATGCTCTATTTTTTAATTATACCTATGATCCTCAGAGAGGGAGAGGTCCCAAAAAAGATCCCAGTATTTTATCAGGGTTTACATCAGTAAGGGTTATCCCTACAAAGGATTGGATAAAACAACCTAAAATTCCAGGGGTAATTACTGACAGAATTTCAATATATAGGATAGGTGCGGGAACTATCAACCATCTTTTAAGAGTAGAAGGAAAAAACGGAGGAGTTAATGGTTTTTGGCAAAGGGAAACTAGAAGTAATCTTCCTTGGACTTTTATTCCTACAGGAGATCCTTTAGAGGGAAAAATAATTGCAAATTCACCCGATGACAAAACCATGGATTCTTTGGGTATCGATATGTCATCATATTTTCAATTCCAAAATAAGGATGGCACTATTCTTGAAATACCCAATTTTAATGTCCATTGTTCATCTTCTGATTTAATTTTGAAATTTCCTAAGGGGGATTTTTTAAAATTAAAACTGTTTACCCACCATGGAATTAGATTTTTGAAAAAACCTGCAGGACTTTCAGGACAAGACCTAAACCTAAAGGGTGCAATTGAATTACCTGCTAACCCCAAGGAACTTTCACTTGAGACTCAAAAATTTCTTAAGGAAGTTCTAAAAAATAGAAAATATTCAGAAGTGTCCATTAAAGTTAATCTTTGGGAACTAAATTTGAAAATCAAGGGTTCATCTTCATGGAAGTTTCTAAGGAAAAAATAAGTCTTTTAAAATCAATTGGTTATAGTTCCTTTTTTCCTGAATAATTTCCTTTCTTGTTTGCCATATAGCAAATTAGAACTTAAGGTTAAATTATTTTTATGCTAAGATTATTTCAAAATAACAGGGCCTAACCAATGAATTATATTCAGGAAAAAAACGAAACTGACTGGATAAATACTATTTTCTTATTAAGTACTCCGGTTTTAACCGTCGTCTTTATATACCTTTATGTAAAAATCGATGGTTTTAACCCATCAATTTTTATCCCATTTTTTATCATGTATTTATGTACCGGATTATCAGTTACTGCTGGCTACCACAGACTTTTTTCTCATAGAAGTTATAAGGCCCACCCCTTTGTAAAGGCCTTTTTCCTAATATTTGGAGCTGCAACTTTTCAAAACTCGGCCCTTAAATGGTGTACCGATCATAGAAGGCATCATTTAGAATGTGACACCGAAGAAGACCCATATAATATTAACAAAGGTTTTTTCTGGGCCCATTTTGGATGGCTTTTGGTTAAAGAAAAAGAAAAGTACAAAAATAAATTTGCCCCAGATCTTTTAAATGATCCCCTAGTTTTGTTTCAACATAAGTTTTATTTGCCTATTTCAATTATAATAGGGTTTGGTCTTCCTATGCTTATTGGTTACTTTATGGGATCTGTTCTTGGCGGTTTGGCCATCGTTGCCTTATTTAGAATTGTATTTGTTCACCACATGACCTTTTTTATTAATTCTCTCTGCCACGTTTTAGGCTCACAACCTTACTCTGATTTAAACACAGCAAAGGATAGTCCTATAATGGCATTGGTTACATATGGAGAGGGATATCATAATTTCCACCATCATTTTCAGACTGACTATAGAAATGGGATTAGATTCTTTGATTTTGACCCCACCAAATGGGTAATTTCTTTTATGTCCTTGGTAGGATTGGCCTGGGATCTTAAAAGGACTCCTGATGAAGATATTTTAAAGGCAAAAATCCTGATGGATGGAAAAAGACTAGATAGAAAATGGTCAAGCTCCCATGAAATTAAGGCAAAATTTGGTCACCTCATTTCTGAGTTGGCCGCAAACCTGGATAAAATTAAAAGCTTTAAAAAAGAACTTCAAGCTGATGTGAAAAGAAAGAACCAGCAAAGAATTTTGGAATTAAGGAAAAACATTGAATTGGCAAAGATCAATTTTAAATACAAATTAAAAGAACTTTCATACCTTAAGAAGAGGCTGAGACCAGTTCAAAATATGAATTAATGAATTGCCCTCTTTGTTCTAATACCACAAATTTTTTTTTTAATTGGCAGGAGCGAAATTATGACTATTATTCCTGCCAGTACTGCCATTACATATTCCTAGCCCCCCAAAACCATCTTTCTCCACAAAAAGAAAGAGAGGTTTATGATTTACACGAAAATAATCCAAATGATTTGGCATACAGAGATTTTTTAAGCCAATTGGTCGTTCCACTAAAAAATCATATTCACCCAAAGGAGCAATTTTTAAAAGGTTTAGATTTTGGATGCGGGCCTGGGCCAACTCTACATTTAATGTTAGAAGATCTGGGCATAAAAATGGATATTTTTGATCCCATCTATTTCCCCGATTTTAATCTTCTAGGGAATTCCTATGATTTAATTACCTGTTCGGAGGTATTTGAACATTTCAAGGATCCAATAGGTGATTTCACCAAATTATATAATGCCTTAAGAAGGGGTGGAATTTTGGGAGTAATGACCGAGTTTTATCATGAGGGACGGGATTTTCCGAATTGGCACTATATTAAATATCATACTCACGTGGGGTTTTTCTCAAAAAATTCACTCTCATATTTGGCCGATAGGTTTCACATGGAAATTAATTTTTATAATGATAGAATTGCAGTATTTAAAAAAAACTAAATAAATTTTATTTATCCTCTTTTAATATCCAAGAGTTACTGGGCCCATTTTTATGGTAGAATTGTCTTTCTGTCCCAAAAAGGAGGGTATCTTAAATGAACCACTTTAAAAAGATAGCTCTACTTGGAATGGCCACTTTAACTATTTCCTGCAATTCAACCGGCTCCAAATCAGGACCTGGAGCTTCGGTAAACACCAGCGGCGGGAATCCCACTTTGATGGCCCAAGAGTTAGGTGCTTTGAAAGTTGAAGTTTCAAAGGTGAACAGTTTTTTGTTTTCCAACCAACCCTGTACTGTGGGTTGTGGCACGGTTCCAAAGGCCAATACACTTATAAAACCAGGCCATGTAAATGCCCCCTCATTAAGGGGAATGATTTTTGGTTTTGATAAAGTTAATGGTTACTCATGGAATCAGTTGGGATATTTTAGTGATTTATCCACCAAGGAATTTTTGGAAGACTTGTTGGAGAACCAGGTATTGCCATTTGATTTAAGCAAACTTTGTGCCTTAATCGAATCATTACCAAAAGAGACTAATGGAAAATTCTTGACGGGCTCTTACATGGTTAATTTTTCAGCTTTTCCTATTGAGGAAAAATGCGGAATTTTACCCACAAGTCTGAATATGGATGGGATCATCACAGTTGAGGATTCTGGAATTGGTAACTTTCAGAAGATTATAAAGTATAATGGAGGCGAAATTCATTATGGTAATACTTCTGATAAAATTGTTTATGGTGAATTCGGTGTTGAAAAAAGAAATCGTATGACCATTGATAAGGTCAATAAAATCACCATGATCGAAAAAGTTGTGCTAACTGCTACTAAGGATTCGCTAATACGCATCTTCCACGATGAGGTCAATGAAGAGGCTTCAATGTTAGTGAATTTTAGTGGTTTGGAAACAGCCCAATTTACATATGCAATTGAGGCAAATGAAAATATTCCTAGATATGGAAAACTTAACCTAAGGGCCGAATCTTTAGGTGGTGTTGATTCGTTGGCACCTCAGGGAGCAGATTGTATTGAGCTTAATTCAGGATTAGTTAGTACTTTTGATTACAGCAGTTGTCCGGTGGGGCATGGATTAAGCATAAATGATTCAAATTCTTCTTTGTTTAGTTTAAGTTTTCCTGCTTTTCCGACAGAAAAAACCGAACTTGATTTTCAGGATGAACAAGAAATTTTTCTAGCGGATCTTTAAAATCAGACTCCGTTTCCTAGGAAACGGAGTCTTTTTTATTCTGTAACCCCAACAAATTTCTTTATTAGATTTGCACTCCAATTTCTAAAACGTTCAATATAAGAAAATGCTGCAGGAACCACCACTAAGGTAAGAAGGGTTGAGCTAATTAACCCACCTATTATGGCAATACCCATACTGGTTCTCTGTCTGGAGGCTTCATTTAACCCGATGGCTATAGGTAACATTCCAGCAATTAAGGCAATTGAGGTCATTAGAATTGGACGTAATCTTATTTTTCCAGCTTTAACAATGGCCGCATTAATCTCCATTCCTTCATTTTTCAACTGATTGGTGTAGTCCACAAGGAGGATGGAGTTTTTAGAGGCGATCCCTAAAAGCATAATACAACCGATCATAGAGAAAATATCCAAAGAGGATTGGGTGATTGCCAATGCTATAAATGCTCCACACGCTGCAAGTGGAAGAACGAGCATAATCGTAAATGGAGTAACAAAAGATTCATAAAGACTTGCCAAAACAAAATAAATAAAAAGGATACCAAGGCCTGCTGCTAACATTAAACTATGGCCCAGTTCCTGAAAATTTTCCGCCTGTCCCACAAATGAATATCGAACCGATTGTGGAATCTTAATTTCATTTTCCAAGAAATTTTTTATATCGGCCATAACAACACCCATACCTGGTCCCTTTGGTGCCATATCCGCAGAAATTTGAACATACCTGCCCCTATCTTGCCGATTTATGGTCGCTGGTCCTGTAGTATGAACTGGAGTAGCGAGAAGTGGTAATTTTACTAAGGAAAAGTTTATATTTGGTACAGAGATTTTATCAAAATCTTGTGCCAGGTTTCTTTGGTCTTCTTTTAACCTTACACGAATATTGTACTCTTTCCCAAACTCTCTAAAGACTGCTGGAGTGGTTCCTTCAACTAAGGTCCTTAATTCTGCACCTGCAACTTTGGTAGATACACCTAATTTTTCCGCTTTATTATTATCAATTGCCACCTGGAATTCTGGTTTACCAGCCTTCAAACTAATTTGAACATCTTTCAGACCAGAATGATTTTTAATTTTTTCAAAAAGCTTGTTGGAGATATCTTCTATTTCCTTAAGATTTGGGCCAATAATATTAACGTTAAAGGGTCTCATACCTCCTCCTACGTTATCGATATCTTTGACCACTGGTTTGGCAAATACAAATTGTTTTAATTGCTCTCTTAATAAGTCCTTCATTTGACTTGTATTTAAATTTCTTTTTTTATTTGGAACAAGAGTAATAAAAAAGGAGGCAACATTTGATTCCCCATCTCTTCCCCCCACAAATAGGACAGATGAGTCAATTTCCTTATTGGCCATAATTACCTTATCCACATTTCTGGCCACTTCATTCATATTTGCTAAATTGGTTCCAGGAGGCATTTCTAAAGATACAGAAAATTCTCCTGAATCCTGTGCTGGCAAAAAGGTTTTTGGAATAAATTTAGTTAATAAAAGGGAGACGATAAAAATTCCCAAAGCAAAGGATAAAATTAACTTAGGCCTTTTTAAGGTGAACCTAATAGTCCTTTCATATTGGTCTTCTAACCAACTTTGAAATTTATCAAAGACCTTAAGAGCTTTTCCCATGGTTTTTGCCCAAAACCCAGATTCCTCAGTTTCCTTATGAATTGCTCCTGCATAATAAGCGGAAAGCATAGGAGCTATTGTAAGGGCATCAAAAAGACTAATGGCCATAGCAAAACAAATGGTAAGTCCAAATTCTTTGAAAAATTGTCCAACAACCCCCTGTAAAAACCCGATGGGCCCAAAAACCGCCAATACTGCAAAAGTTGTGGCAACAACCGCCAAAGTAACCTCTTTGGTTCCAGATAAAGCTGCAGCTTTGGGTTTTATCCCCATTTCCATGTGTCTAAAAATATTTTCCCGAACAACTATCGCATCATCAATCAACAGACCAACAGAAAGGGATAGTGCCAATAAACTCATTATATTAATGGAAAAACCGGCTGCCGACATAAGTAAGAATGCACCAATAAGGGAGTTTGGAATTGCCAGTCCTGTAATGAAAGTTGATCTTCCGCTTCCCAGGAAAAAGTAAACAACAAGGATTGTAAGTAAAATACCGATAATAATTGATTCTTTAACATCCTCCACATTTGCTACAATATATTTTGAACCATCCCTTACGACGCTAATTTGCGGTTTTCCTGGTAGAAGTGAAATTTCCTGGTTCACTTTTTCTATTTTCTTTTTTACAGCATTAACAACTGAGATGGTATTGGAACCTGATTGGCGAAAGACCATAAGAAGTAAGGATTTATCCCCATTAACATAGCTTTGTGATTTTTCATCCTCCAGAGTATCTACTACTTCTCCTACGTTTCCAACGGTTACAGGTACATCATTTCCTAAAAAGTTAATAATCGTATTTTTAATATCTTCAATTGATTTGAATTCTCCAAGTGTTCTAAAAACCATTTCCCTTTTTGCCTCATTAACTTTACCTGCGGGGATATTTTGACCTGCGGCCCCTATTCTGCTGGAAATTTGAGTAGCAGCAAGACCATAGGATTTTAATTTATTTCTATCCAAATGGACCTGGATTTCCCTTTTTCGTCCACCAATTGTTTCAACTAGACCTACTTGGTTAACCTGTTCAATTTTTGGTTTCAAAACTTCATCGGCAAGATCAAATAATTCTCCTTCAGGCAAATCTGCTTTGAGGGAAAGAATTAGGATTGGTTGATCTGCAGGGTCTATCCTTCTGATCATTGGTTCTAATATATCGCTTGGTAATTTTCCTTTGGCAGAACCAACTCGATCTCTTATTTGTTGTTCTGCATATTTTATATCCGTTTCCAGGGTGAATTCAGCAATTACCGTACTTACCCCTTCTTTGTTTATAGACTTTAAAGATTTGATTCCAGGAAGTGTGCTTATTTCATCTTCAAGTACTTTTGAAATTAGCGTCTCTACTTCTTGTGGTCCTGCACCGGGATAAGGGGTATTTACCATTACTATGGGGAAGGTAACATTAGGAAACAAATCAACTGGCATCCTGTTAAGGGAAATCCAGCCTAAAACTATCATCAGGATCACGATACAGGTTATAAAAATAGGACGTTTAATGGATAATTCTGAAGGATTCATTTTTTACTCCGTTAAGGAAAATAGAGAGGGATTGTTCAATCCAATAATATCTATATTCCAGATCTTTTAGGGTGAGTCCAAAAAATTTTTTATTTAAATCATCTGAGCGTACTTGACCGCAAAGGTGGTTTAATAAAAATTTTACAGAAATTTGAGAATCTATTTTTTCATTGATGAGATTATTTTTTTTTGCATTTTCTAGAAAAATAACCATTCGTTCGACTATTTTTAAAAGCGTATTTTTAAAAATTTTTTCAATATTTGGATTTAAATCTTCTGTTTCCTTTTGAATTAGACGGAAGAGCTCTGGATCCTCCAAAAAGGAAAGGAGAATTGAATCCAAAAACATTTTCAGTCTTATTTTGAGTTCGTCGAAAGTTGTGGGATTTTCCAAAATTCTGCAAGCATTATCCAGCTGTTTTGTACCAAAAGATTCAAATAAAAATTGTAAGAGTTGTTCCTTGCTTTTGAAATGATAATGAATTGCAGAAGTGGCCACTTTTGCATCATCGCAAATGTCTCGAACGGATGTACCTTTGAACCCTTTTTTGGCAAAGGAGCTTTTTGCTGCTTTAATGATTTTTTCTTGGGTATTCATTGGGATAAGATTTTTATAACAGTTGTTATAAATAATCAAACAATTGATTTATTAATGCATTACGTTAATTCTGCTTCTTACCCAGTATTTTCTGAGTTCCTCAACCCAAAAAACTAAACTTCCGACCAGACCAAGCAATGGGATTAGTCCCAAATCCATTGGAACAGTATAAAAGAGATCCCCCAAAGGTCTCCAATAAATAACCGCTACTTGTAGGATATTTCCAACCAACAAGGAAATTATTATCCATTTATTTTTGAAGATATCTAAGTTTAAGCCCGATACCCTGTCTGACCTGCAATTAACCAAATTAAACCATTCACATATAACCAGAAGGCAAAAGGTTTCAGTTCTTGCCTCCTCAAAGCTAATTCCGGATTTTATTCTAAAGAAAAACCATCCAAAAGCGACGGCACTAATAGTTGTTGCAATTAAAATTATTCTTTTTAACATCGGTTTGGTTACCAACGGCTCGTGTGGGGAGATGGGCGGCTTCTTTAGTTCATCTCCTTGAAGAGGATCCATAATTAAACTGATGGTAATAATTCCCTCTGTTACCAAATTATTCCAAAGAATCTGAACAGCAGCAAAAAGTGGTGGGAAGCCCAAAAGTAAACCTAGAAACAACACTAATATTTCTGCAAGGGAAGTCGGAAAAAGAAGCAAAATAACTTTTTTTATATTTTGATATACTAATCTCCCCTCCTCAACAGCGGAAACGATAGTAGAAAAATTATCATCTGTTATAACTATTTTGGATGCTTCTTTGGCAACTTCAGTTCCTGAAATGCCCATTGCCACGCCAACATCTGCCTTGGTAAGAGCAGGGGCATCGTTTACTCCATCTCCAGTCATCGCCACTACTTGATGGTTTTTTTGGAGTGCCTCGACAATTTTAAGTTTTTGGGAGGGATGGATTCTGGCAAAGACTGAAACATGCCCTAATTTTTTTTCCATTTCCTCTTTAGGAAGATTTTCTAATTCTTCCCCATCTAGGGCAACATCATCTTTTTCGGCCATCCCAATAGATTTTGCGATTTCTAAACCTGTCAACTTATGATCTCCAGTGATCATAATGGGACGAATTCCCGCTTTTTTACACTTTTTAATGGCAGCAGCAACTTCCATTCGTGGTGGATCCATCTGGCCAATAATTCCCAAAAAAATTGCATTTTTTATGGTAGAAATATCATCACTTTTAATGGATTCATCAGGAATGTAGGCAAATGCCAAAACCCTAAGGGCAGAGGAGGCCATTTCATTTGCCCATATTTTTATTTTTTCCCTATCTTTTAAATCTAAAATCGCTCCCTTGTCTAAAATTTTGGAGCACATTGGAAGGATAGATTCTAAGGCCCCCTTGATGGCCAAGAATTTTCTTCCTCCACCATTTTGGTGTTCAGTAACCATGGCCTTACTTAAAGGGCTGAAGGGAATTTCAGCAATCCTGGGATTTTCCTTGTCGAGGATATTCTTAAAAATTCCTCCTTTACTTGCTAAAGTAATTAATGCGGCTTCTGTAGGGTCTCCAACTACGGTCCAAAGGTTTTCTTTAAGTTCTAAATGGCAATCGTTGCAAAGAATTGCCACCTTTAAAAGTTGGTAGAGATCATCTTGATTTTGGGGAATTATTTTTTTTGCATCTTTTTGGATGTAACCTTCCGGCCCATATCCTACACCTGTAACATTAAATTTTTCTCCATTTGCCAGGGTAGCCCTAGTTACCGTCATTTCATTTTTTGTTAGAGTTCCAGTTTTATCTGAACAAATCACTGTAGTTGAACCAAGAGTTTCCACTGCAGAGAGTTTTCTAACAATGGTCTTTTTCTTGGCCATCCGCTGGACTCCCACTGCAAGTGCAACGGTCATTGCAACAGGAAGGCCCTCTGGAACCATGCTAACCACTTGGCTAATGGCCACAAGGATTATTTCCACCATTGGAACTTTGTTTAGAAGGCCTATTCCCATTATTAAAATAAAAAGGACAAAAGCGCATTTAAGTAAGAATTTGCTGAATTCGCTGATTCTTTTTTCCAGTGGAGTGGGGGCTTCCTTGGTGGATTCTGCAAGCTTTGCTATTTGTCCTATTTCGGTTTCTAAGCCTGTTTTTACAACTACGGCCTTGGCCCTGCCTGAATTGGTAAAAGTGCCTGCATATATCATATTTGTTCTGTCGGCCAAAATAGTCTTTTCAGGTATTTTTTCCGAGGATTTATTTATTGGAAGAGATTCCCCGGTTAAAGCGGCTTCAGATACTTCAAAGGAGTAGGATTCAATTATTCGGGAGTCAGCGGGAATATAATCCCCTGAATATAGTAAAATGATGTCTCCTGGAACTAACTCTGTTGAAGGAAAGATTTTTTCGTTCCCATCCCTTATTACTTTGGTGAATACCTGAGTTAATTTTTTTAGAGCGGCCAAAGATCTTTCCGCTCTTCCTTCTTGGAAAGTACCGATAATTGAATTAAGTAAAACGACGATAAAAATTACTATTGAATCTTTGCCTTCACCAAGAAGAAATGCTGCTAGCGCGGCAAATAGAAGTAAATAGATAAGAGGGGAGGCAAATTGATTAAAAAAAACTAAATAAAGGGGTCGAATGGGTTTTTGGGATATTTCATTTTTTCCATAAAGATTTTGTCTTTTAAAAACTTCGGATTCACTCAAACCCTTATTTGAATCCGTTTCGAGATTTTTAAGAACCCATTCACAGTCTCTATTATGCCAATGAATGGGTTCCATTCTTAATCCTTAAGATTTTTTTTCTTCATCAGAATTGGTTTTAAAGCCCAACATTGCATAAATTGGGCACCAATTCATGGTAGCAGTTAGAGGGAAAATCAATGCAATAAGGAACCAGTAATTGCTTGGACCCCAAAAGGCCATTGAGGCGATAAAAAGACCGCCAACAAATCTTAAAATTCTGTCTACTTTGTGTAAATTTGGTTTCATTGAAAAATCCTCCTTAATCAATATTTAAATGAATTTTTATTTGATTCATATACTCAGATTCCGGCCTTATTGGCATTTCGATTGAAAACTTTTTTAATATATCTTAAGCAGGAATTAAAGAGATGACAAATTGAATCCATACCAATTACAAAATGTTCTTTTTCTTATTATTTTTTCCGCAATGATCGTAGTTCCCATTTTTTTAATCATTAGGTACAACAATGAACGAAAAAATCAAACACAAAGACATGAAAGGGAATTGATGACAGAAATAAGAAAATGGGAAGAGAAAAAGTAATTAAGCTTTTTCCAGGTCCCAAATCACCACTTCAACCCCTTTTGAATAAAAAAGAATTGGATTTTTTAATAAAGTCCCTTGAAACATTGAATTTTCAATAATATCTGCCTTGGCAGCTTGAAGGGGCCAAGGGTAATGGTGAACATTGGCGCTATAGATCCCATCATCCTTTTGTATAAATAAACAATATCTCTCCGTAAGGAAATGTTCCAATGTGTTTGGTTTTGCAAAAAATATATCAGGGGAAGGTTGGTATTTTAAATTTAGTACGAAATGATTTTCTTTTCTGATTGAATGGTAGAAAAAATCATGGTTCTCGTTTTTAAAACTCATCTGGGCAAATTTATACGGTAGATGGAAAAGAAATTTGCCACCTAAAACCGCCAATAAGCTGGAAGCATCCAAACTTAAAAAATAAACTCCCGACCTTCCCTTATACTCTACATAGACTCTCACGTTAAGTTCTAGGAAAGAGGATATTCCAGGTAAATTAGGAAGAGGACGAATCATAACCCCTTCCATTCTAAAGGGGACAATCCCAAGGTAGCAGTTGCCATTATATTCTTGAATGGCGAGGGATTTGGGTATCAAATCTCTAATTTTTTCTTTATCAATAATATAGTGGATAAATAAGACATCTTTCCAGGCCTGTCTCCAACTCCAAGGCCCTTTTGGGAGTGGCCATGGTCGGTGATCGGTTTTCTTCAGAGCTGGGTGCATCCCAAAATTATTGCATTGGAATTAAAATTTTAAAAGGTTTAGTGCCCGCAACCTTCTCCGTGACTGTGGATGTGACCATGGGAAAGTTCTTTTTCAGTCGCGACCCTAATACTTTTTATTTCAATATCAAAATGAAGTGTGACCCCTGCAAGAGGATGGTTTCCGTCTAAAACCACATTATCATTTTCTACATTAACTACTTGAACTACTAAAACATGACCGTTTTGATCTTGAACTTGAAATTGTTCTCCAACTTGTATGTTTTCGGGATTTTCAAATTGAGACTTAGGAACTTTTTGCACCATATTTTCCAGTCTTTCACCATACCCTTCTGCTGGTAGAACGGTTGCTTTGAATTTATCTCCAACCATTTTACCGGTCATTTGTTTTTCAAGTCCTGGAACGATATTTTGTTTCCCATGAATATATGGCATTGGCCCATGACCTTCTGAGGAGTCAATTAATCCTCCCTCTGAATCAGTAAGGGTATAATTAAATTCAACAACGTGGCCGTCAGCAATTTTTAAATCAGTCATGGATATCCTCAGGTTTTATAGTTTATCCTAGACTCAAACCATATATTTGGAACAAAGTAAAAGAAATATTGATGGAGGATGAATTTTTTTTAGATTAATTGAAGAATTCTCCGGGTTGCTTTGAATTTTTCTCCAAATAAATCTAGACCCTCTTGTCTAAAGGTTGAGGCATGGTTTTTAAGGTAAAGATCAAGTTTTTCCCTTTTTTCCACAGAATATTGAACGGAAAAAAGGCCCTTTCCTTCACTATTTTCAATCTTAAAAAAATTGGCAGCAAGAAAATCTCCAGTCAGTCGAACTTCCTGAATATGGTCTTTAAGCCACAGGAGAAACCTTTCTTCGACAGGTTTCTCCACCTCTAAATTTACCTCGTAAATAATCATTTTTTAGGTTTTTGATATTTTCTTACACAGACGGGGATCATTTGGTTATTAACAAAATTATAATAGGTAGTTTGATTTACTCTTTCCACATCGCGATTTTCCATCCATTTTTCTACCACATCTTCAGGGTCTACGATTACAAGGGAGGAATCTTTTTTAAATCGAAAGCTTAGAGATGCTGAGACTCCTAGGTCATAAGGTTCACCATCTTTTAAATCAATAACTACATAGGTGGTACACATTGTCCCACAACCACCCCTAACGGTTCTAAAGTGGCCTGCGAAATTTGGGGATTTATACTTTCGAGGTTTTAACCCTAGAAAGAAGTGGAGTTTCTTTTCTTTGACCGATTTTAGATTCAACTCTTTTGGAACATCCGTTAAAATTTCCTTAACCGGATAATCCTTAAATTGAATTTTTTTATTGCCACAATCAGGGATTTTTTCTTCACTGGCAAATAGAGAAAAACTTAAAAGAATAAAGAAAAATGCTTTCATTTAGATCTCCTTTTTTTTCTAAAACAGTCCAGGATATGGTCATCTACCATGCCAACTGCCTGCATATGTGCATACATTATTGTAGAACCTACGAATTTAAATCCTCTTTTTTTAAGATCCTTGCTAAAAGCATCTGATTCGGGAGTATTGGCAGGGATATCTTTTAAAGTTCGCCTATTATTTTTTATAGGTTTCCCACCTACAAAGTGCCAGCAATAATTATCGAAGCTTCCAAATTCCTTTTGGATTTCTAGAAATAATTTTGCATTATTAATTGCCGATAATATTTTGAGCCTATTTCGAATAATTCCTGGGTTAAGCAAAAGTTCTTTAATTTTTTTATCCGAATATTTTGCAACCTTTTTTGGGTCAAATCCACTAAAGGCCTTCCTATAATTTTCGCGTCTTTTTAAAATAGTTGCCCAGCTTAGACCTGCCTGTGCTCCTTCAAGAATTAAAAATTCAAAATGTAAATTATCATCATGAACGGGACAACCCCACTCATTATCGTGATATTTCATCATTAAGGGATCAGACTCTGCCCAATTACATCTTTTTACCATAAATTAAGATTTTATAAGGGCTTTAAATCCACCCATTGCAAACTTTTTCATA
Source organism: uncultured Bacteriovoracaceae bacterium (assembly GCA_964400895.1). Classification (GTDB taxonomy): domain Bacteria; phylum Bdellovibrionota; class Bacteriovoracia; order Bacteriovoracales; family Bacteriovoracaceae; genus CAYNWL01. Next base: position 128,888 of record CAYNWL010000001.1, on the reverse strand, counting down.
TCAAAGGGCATTACCATTCCCTCCATATTCATTCGTGGATCTCTCATTACTTGTGCATTCACTTTATTTCTGTGTGCTTTTGATTTAAAAACAATAAAAGAAAAAACCACAGTCTCATCTGATTTTAATTTACACATTTTAGGGAAAGTAAGTCCCCACTTAACATTCAAATCATCGCCAACACATTCATAGTAATCCAAGGCACCATATTCCATCCAAATTTTGCAACCAAGGGCCGCCAATTTTTTATAGGTTTTTATATTTTTCTTTTTTATGGGAATTACAAAACCATCTACATAATTACTCATTTTTTAATCCTCACTTTTGTGGAAGAAATATCATTTTTGATTTGAATAGACAATTTTACTGTCGATGGAATTCAGAAGTATCAAAATAAACTTCGTTACGGATAATTTTTTGATTTTTTATTTCTACGATATCCAAACCGAAAAAATCTTTATTCTGACCTTTATTAGGAATTTTCGCTTTCCATTTAAGGATAAAAACATGCTCTGTTTCAAATAACTCCAAAAGTTCCCATGTCCATGTGGGATATTTTGCTAATAGTTTTTCAAAATATGGTTTTATTTTTTCAATGCCTTTAAGACCTTTGGGATTAGCGGGATCTTGATAATATGCATTTTCCCCATAAAATCCCAAAAGAACATCAGGGTGATTACCTGTCCAAGCCTTAAGCCATGATTCGAGAAATTTTTTTGTCACGAAAAGAGTATAGGCATTGTGGATAGATTTGTTCAATAAAATATCTAAGAAATGGCTGATAGTTGAATGATTGCTTTTGATGCTTCGCAAGATATTTGCAATACCTTAAAAAACACATTTTTTTGGGGGGAAAAATCTTTAAAAACTAAACTATTTCCTAGTCCATTAATTCAGATTTTTTTATTTATTTTCTTTTTTTCCAAATCTGAATTACCCTTATCAGGAAACAAATTTTTTTAAAAAATGGAGTACATTAATGAAATTAGTTTTAAAAATTTTATTATTTTTAAATATCACCGGATTATTTGCTGCAGATAACTGGCAAATTATGTATGAATATGCCACATCAAAACCAAAAAACTGTTTTGGGGAATTTATGCCATCAAATGCCAATCCACCTTCTCAAAAAATGAAATTTGAGGACCCCCAATATGAAGCAGATCTAAATAACGTAAAAACTACGGTATTTGCTGATAATTCAGTTTTGTACCGGGGAAAATATTTTGTTATGGATACAAAAGGGCCAAAATTTTGTCCTGGTGATTGTGTAAAATTTAGACCTAACATTGTTGGCAGAATAAAATTCGCAAAAATTCAATATACAAGAAAACTTGGTTTTTTGGATAGGCCAACCAAGGATGTAAATGTAGAAACCTTTTTTGCTGTTTATACTGGAGATGGAAAGGAGTATGGCAAATACGTTGATAAATTTGGAGTTTATCCGCGAGATATTAAGGCAAAATTAGATCCAAGAGAATGCAGTCATATAAGACATTTCCAAATAACCGATAACGGATTACAGGAATAGGGAAGGTTAAAGTTTTTTAAGAATCATTAACCCAACCATTTTAAAATCGGCCAATAAAGAAAAAAATGGATTTGAAAATGTAGTAGGTGAGTTTTTTTCAAATAGAAAATGTCCGATCCATGCGGGTCCAAAGCCTAAAACAAATATCCAAGGCAAGGTCTTCCAATTCCCTGAAGTCACTACAGATTTGAGAAAACAAAAGGCGAGACATGATCCTATAAAATGAAGATTTCTGTTTATAGGATTTGAATGCTGTGAGAGATAATGGGGCCAAAACTCGGAAAAAGATTTAAAAAGCTGCTTACTTTTTGCCATTGTTTATCTTTTAAAGGTGGTCGGACTGACTGGATTTGAACCAGCGACCCCTTGCACCCCATGCAAGTGCGCTACCTCTGCGCTACAGTCCGAGTTTGAAAAAATATTTTTTACTTGAATTTTAAAGTTTTGTCCATTTCGTCATAAATTGCGCGGGGCATTTACCAAATAAATAACTTAATAAGTTGAAAATAATCCGCTATTATTTGGAAAAAAATTGTTTATTCAGGAGCTATCATCCAAATGAAATCTTCAAAATGCTCAAGATTTAGCGTGTCAATAATTAAGAAACAGGTATTGGCCATCACGGGTCTTTTACTTTGTGGTTTTCTTGTAACTCACCTAATGGGAAATTTTTTAATTTATAAGGGAGACAGGGCTTTTAACTCATACGCGCATGCCTTGATTACAAATCCACTTTTAATTCCTGCCGAGTTAGGCCTTCTGATAATATTTCTGGTCCATGTTTTCTTGGCAATTAAACTCACAATTCAAAATAAAGCTGCCAGGCCAATCCCATATTATATGAAAAAAGATACCGGAAGAGGGGCCACATTTGCTTCAAACACTATGCCTTACACAGGAATTATAATATTAGGATTTATAATTTATCACCTGCTTAATTTTAAATTCGGACCTCATTACGTCATTTCATATGATGGTGTTGAAATGAGAGATTTATATAAACTTCTGATGGAATATTTTTCAAACCCCGTTAATGTTGCTTTCTATGAAATCTGCATGATTGCCGTGGGACTTCACGTATCCCATGGTTTTTGGTCTGCCTTTCAAACCTTAGGCTTTAATCATCCTAGATATAATAAACCTCTTGAATGCTTATCTAGTGCATTTGGTGTGGTGATTGCTCTTGGATATATGTCTCTTCCAATCTATTGCTATCTACAAGGAGCCAAATAATGAAAAAACTCGATGGAAAAGTTCCAGAGGGCGCAATAAAAGATAAATGGGATAACCATAAATTTAATTTAAAATTAGTTAACCCGGCCAATAAAAGAAAATTTAAAGTTTTAATAGTAGGAACAGGCCTTGCTGGAGGATCCGCGGCGGCTTCTTTATCTGAACTAGGTTATCAAGTGGAAGTATTTTGTATTCAGGATTCCGCCAGAAGGGCCCACTCGATCGCCGCTCAGGGTGGTATAAACGCCGCAAAAAATTATCCTAATGATGGCGATTCCATATGGCGACTTTTTTACGATACAGTAAAAGGTGGCGACTATAGGGCAAGGGAAGCAAATGTTTATCGTCTGGCCCAAGTATCCAACAATATTATCGATCAATGTGTTGCCCAGGGTGTTCCTTTTGCAAGAGAATACGGTGGAGTTTTAGATAATAGATCCTTTGGTGGAGCTCAAGTTTCAAGAACTTTCTATGCTAGAGGACAAACCGGGCAACAACTTTTACTTGGTGCTTACTCTGCAATGATGAAACAAGTAAGTAAGGGAAAGTTAAAAGTACATCCTCGAATGGAAATGTTGGAATTGGTTCTTGTGGATGGAGTGGCCCGAGGAATTATCTGTAGAAACCTGGTTACAGGAGAACTTTCCAAACACACAGGGGATGCAGTTATTTTGGCAACAGGTGGATATGGAAACGTATTTTATCTTTCCACCAATGCAAAAACCTGTAACGTGACAGCTTCTTGGCGTGCTTATAAAAAAGGCGCTTATTTTGCTAACCCCTGTTTTACCCAAATTCACCCAACCTGCATCCCAGTCTCAGGTGGACACCAATCAAAACTGACCCTTATGTCCGAGTCGTTAAGAAACGATGGAAGGGTTTGGGTCCCACTTAAGAAAGGGGATACCAGAAATCCAAGTCAAATTCCTGATAATGAAAGGGATTATTTTTTGGAAAGAATTTATCCTTCTTTTGGAAACTTAGTTCCAAGAGATGTGGCTTCAAGAAATGCAAAACTTCAATGTGATCAAGGGAAGGGAGTAGGACCTTCAGGGCTTTCGGTCTATTTGGATTTTAGAGATTCCATTAAGAGAGACTCCAAGGCCGTAGTTGAGGCAAAATATGGAAATCTTTTTGAAATGTATCAAAGAATCACAGACGAAAATCCTTATGAACAGCCCATGAGAATCTATCCAGCAGTTCACTATACTATGGGAGGACTATGGGTTGATTACAATTTGGAATCTAATATCAAAGGGCTCTTTGTTTTGGGTGAAGCTAATTTTTCTGATCATGGTGCTAATAGACTAGGTGCTTCTGCGCTAATGCAAGGATTGGCGGATGGATATTTTGTAATTCCCTATACAATTGGCCAGCATTTTGCCCAAGGGATAAAACCTGTTAAGGAAGATAACCCCGCCTTTGAAGATGCCATGAAATCTGCAAAAGATAAAATATCCAAATTTTTATCCATCGATGGTAAAAAAACCGCAGAAGAGTTCCATAAAGAACTTGGGAAAATAATGTGGGATAATGTCGGAATGGCCAGAAATGAAAAAGGGCTAAGAAAAACTTTAGAAGAAATTCCCAAATTAAAAGAAGAATTTTGGAATAACCTGAAAGTTACTGGAACACCTAACAATATCAATAATGAATTGGAAAAGGCCGGAAGAGTAGCGGATTTTCTAGAACTTGGAGAATTGATGGCCCTAGATGCCCTTGAAAGAAAGGAATCTTGTGGAGGACATTTCAGGGAAGAATCTCAAACAGAAGAAAATGAAGCAAAAAGAGATGATGATAATTTTGCCCATGTGGCAGCTTGGGAATTTACTGGCGAAAATAAGGCACCAATCAGAAATGTAGAAGAGCTAAAATTTGAAAATGTTAAATTAACCCAAAGAAGTTACAAGTAGGAGATATTATGAAGTTAAAACTTAAAATTTGGCGACAAAATGATCCGAAGGCCAAAGGACAAATGGTTGATTATCAACTAGATAATGTTTCTCCGGATATGTCTTTTTTGGAAATGCTAGATGTTTTAAATGAAAAACTGGTTCATGAAGGAAAGGAACCAGTTGCCTTTGACCATGACTGTAGGGAAGGGATTTGTGGAGCATGTTCCTTAATGATCAATGGAAATCCACATGGACCGGAAGCTTTGACTACTACCTGTCAACTTCATATGAGAAAATTTAAAGATGGAGATACCATTGTAATAGAGCCATTTAGGGCAAAACCAATTCCAGTCCTAAAAGATTTAATGGTAGATCGTTCTGCTTTTGATAAAATTATGGCCGCAGGGGGATTTGTAGATATTCATACAGGTTCGGCCGTAGATGCTAACTCCATCCTCATCGGAAAAGATAAAGCAGATCTTGCTATGGATGCCGCTCAATGCATTGGATGTGCTGCTTGTGTTGCTAGCTGTCCAAATGGATCTGCAATGCTATTTGTATCGGCTAAAGTTTCTCAATATGCGCTTCTTCCCCAAGGCCAAATTGAGAGAGAAAAAAGAGTTCTTAATATGGTCGCAAAAATGGATGAGTTGGGTTTTGGAAATTGCACCAACGCAGCCGAGTGTGAGGCATCATGTCCTAAGGGAATTTCCATCAGCAATATTGCAAGAATGAACCGGGAATACCTAAAGGCAGCGGTTAAGGCCCATTAACGGGCCCTAAATTTTATTTACAGGTTTTCTTAAAATTTGCCTCCATGGCAAGATTTACATCACTCCAAGTTTTATCTTCATGTTTTTCTTTGCAAGCGGCGGTGATGCTTTTTAAACTTTCATCCATTGAAAAGTTTAGGACATCCAATGAACCTGAAGCACTAAGTTTTGATTTCCTTATTTTATAGGTCAAAGGTATAGATTGGGTTTTATTGTTCATGGTAATGGAAAGTATAATTTTTTTACCATCCATGCTTTCAACTTTTCCGGAAATGGCAGGGTCGCCCATCATTTTTTTGAAAAAGAATTGCGCGATTTTTACATCCCTGGCCTTATCTTGGGTATCAACTAAATCTGTATTTATATGGAAACTGGATCCACTAACAATTTCTTTAATAGATGACCCCTCCATTGGACCTTTTATTCCTAGATCGGAAAAAGTACCATTAACTCCAATTTTTTTGGGAGTTTTAAAGGCCGTCCAGGTAACTTTTATATCCTCTGGAGTAATGGAATAGGTGCAGCTTTTTTTCTTTGCTGCAAAAGAATTAAAGGTTAGAAATATCGATAAAAATAGAACTGAAATTTTCATAGGATCCTCACTTTAAAAATAATGGAAGATGTTAGGCCTAAAGGATTGAAAATGGAAGAGTACCCGCAGGACTACTTTGTAAAAATTGAAAATGAACCTAATTTTTTAGGTAGGATCAGTCTTAATAAACGGGAGAATGGTGTTTTTGATATCGAGGTTGATGTTGTGCACCACGAGTCCAAAAAAATCTATCATCACGTAATAAACCTCTACGGCTTAACCGATAAAAACGAGGCAATCGATTCCGGTGTTTTCCGATTGGCCAAATTTTTGAAACAATAGTTTAATTAAACCAAGAGGGTTTAATCATTAAAACACAACTAAAAGATCCCAAAGATAAAAAATCTTGGTATGTCCTTAGAAATGGACATCATTTGGGGCCTTTTTCCTTGGAGGAAATCCAAAAATCTTTTGATGAGGAAAAGCTTCAAGATTCAGATGTTGTTTGGAAAGTGGGTCTAAAGGGTTGGATGCCACTTTCCAGATTGATGAATAAAAGCTCTCTAGCTTCAGAAAAATCAAATCCTGCTGTGGAAATAGTAAAACCTAATATTAAAAAGAAATCCCAGCTTAAGATATGGGCCTTTATCCCAATTTTTTTTATGGGGGTGGGATTTTATTTTCTATATCCCACTAAATCCGGCCCCAAGCTTCCATTTTCCCAGCTAGACCACAAAACTTATCAAAAGATAGACCAGGAATTAAAAAATGGTAAACCGGTTAAAGATTTGATTCTATCAAAAGATTCCAGAGAAATTTGGCTGGCAATATCTAAAAAAGGAACCTATTTCGCTCAACTAAATCTTAAATCAGTATCAGGTTCAATTATTGGTGATAGAGAAATTATCATTAATTCTCATTCAGAGTTAATGGATAATTGGGCCAGATTTTATACCTTTGATTTGGAAAAAGGGACTAAAATTGCACAGGGATATTATTCTTATACGTTAACCCTAACCCCCAAACAGGAGGGGAAAGGATTAAGTTATTTATTTTCTAAAATCTCTCCGCTTTTTGGGGAATTAAAAACTGAAGAAACCCTAACGGGAACCTTGTTCTTTTCTTCTGATAACAAAGAAACTTTTCAAAAAAAGTTAAACGATTACAAGACTAAAATTAAAAATGAGATGGAACGCCCCATTAAAGAAAAAATGGAAAAATGGCAGGCCTATTTATCCATTATAAATAAAATCGATATTATGCTTTCCGATGAAATTAAAACAATTTCTAAAGGTAGCTCAATTGTTTTATTCGAAAAAAAATATACCGAATTCTTAGGGCCCATGCTTTCTCAAATTGTTATTGAAACAAAAAAAATGTCCACCGATCTTTCCAGGGAATCCAAAGAAAAGGCTTTGGAGTACGAAAAACTTTATTTGTTTGGGAAGGAGATAGGGGAGGCTACCTCAAGTATCGCTTTGGAAATTAAAAAAATTAAAAAATTTAATGACACTCAAAGAACTATTTTTTTAAATAAGGTTTTTAATTCTTTTGCTTCCCTTCGAAATAATGTGGAAATCGAGTTACCCAAAATCCAAAATGAACTAGATTTAATAAATTTTTGATGCAATATTCCTAGAACATCGCCAAATACCAGATTATTATCGCCTACCAATCAATGTTTTAGGAGCAATTCAATTTATGAATATTCATGAATATCAGGCCAAAGGCCTTATGCGAAAGTATGGCATTAAAGTTCTTCACGGAGAAATAGCTAAAACCCCTGAGGAAGCAGAAAAGGCAGCCAAATCATTAGGTGGAAAAGTTTGGGTTGTTAAGGCCCAAATACATGCAGGAGGAAGAGGAAAAGCTGGTGGGGTAAAAGTCGCTAAAAGTTTAGCGGAAGTTAAGTCTTTGGCAAAAGAAATTTTAGGAAAAACTTTAGTTACTCATCAAACTGGCCCAGAGGGAAAAACTGTTCATCAGGTCTATATTGAAGAAGGCTGTGAGATCGAGCACGAATATTATTTGGGAATTGTTCTAGACAGAGAAACTTCAAAGGTTACTTTTATGGCCTCCGCCGAGGGTGGAGTGGAAATAGAAAAAGTGGCCGAAGAGCATCCAGAAAAAATTATAAAAGTTGCAGTAGAACCATCTGTTGGTTTCACTTCTTTTATCGGAAGAAAATTGGCCTACTCCATTGGAATTACTGACAAGGAACAAATTCAAAAGGCTTCACAATTTTTTGAGGGCCTTTACAAAATGTATGTGGATTGTGATTGCACCATTGCAGAAATCAATCCCCTTATCAAAACAAAATCCGGTGATATATTGGCCTTAGATGCAAAATTAAATTTTGATGATAACGCCCTTTTTAGACATCCAGAAATTGAACGAATGAGAGACCCTCATGAAGAATCTGCCAAAGAAATGGAAGCGGCTGAAGCGGGTTTCAGTTATATTGAGCTAGATGGGGAAATTGGTTGTCTTGTTAATGGAGCAGGATTGGCGATGGCCACTTGTGATATCATAACCTTTTTTGGAGGGAAACCCGCCAACTTTTTGGATGTTGGAGGAGGGGCCACAAAAGAGACAGTTCAAAGGGCCTTTTCCATTATTTTGGAAGATCCAAACATAAAGGCCATCTTGGTAAATATTTTTGGCGGGATTATGAAATGCGATATTATTGCTGAGGGGATAGTTGCCGCTGCCAAGGAAATTGGGATTTCGGTACCTTTAGTGGTTCGACTTGAAGGGACCAATGTGGCCATAGGAAGAAAAATTTTAAAAGAATCTGGATTGAATATCATAACTGCTTCCGATTTAGGAAAAGCAGCTGAAAAAGTAGTGAAGGCCGCTAAAGGGGAGACTATTTAAATGAGCATTCTAATTAATAGAAATACAAAATTAATCACAGTTGGATATACCGGGAAACAAGGAACCTTTCACTCACTTCAATCAAAAGATTATGGGACTAATTTTATGGGCGGAGTCACTCCTGGAAAAGGTGGTACTACTCACGAAGGTTTCCCAGTTTTTAATACTACCTATGAGGCGGTATCAAAGACCGGAGCAAATGCTGCAATGATTTTTGTTCCACCTCCATTTGCTGCCGATGCAATTTTAGAATGTATAGATTCTAAAGTTCCACTGATTGTTTGTATAACAGAGGGAATTCCCATAATGGATATGGTTAAAGTAAAGGTCGCACTTAATAATTCCAAATCCAAAATGATCGGTCCTAATTGCCCGGGAATTATTACGCCAGGGGAGTGTAAAATTGGTATTATGCCTGGGCATATTCATATGCCTGGAAAAGTTGGCGTTATATCAAGATCGGGAACTCTAACCTATGAAGCAGTTTATCAACTTACAGCACGAGAAATCGGACAATCCACCTGTGTAGGAATTGGTGGGGACCCAGTTGCGGGAATGAATTTTGTGGACTGTTTAAAATTATTTGAAGCAGATGAAAATACAGAATCCGTTATCATGATTGGTGAAATCGGCGGGACCGCAGAAATTGATGCCGCTAGATGGATTAAAAAGAATTTTTCTAAGCCGGTGGTTAGTTTTATCGGCGGAGCATCAGCCCCTAAAGGAAAAAGAATGGGCCATGCTGGTGCGATAATTTCCGGAGGAGACACTACCGCCGAGGCCAAGTATAAGATATTACAGGAATGTGGTGTTACAGTATGTAGATCCCCCGCGGACCTTGGACAGACTATGGAAAAAGTGCTAAAAGCCAGAAAATAAAACCACACAATTAATCTAGGGACTTTTAAATGAAGTTAGAAAAGACATTTTGTATTATTAAACCAAACGCCGTTGAATCAAATGTAATGGGAAAAATAATTGATCGTTATGAATCTGAAGGATTAAGAATTGGTGCTGCTAAATTAGTAAGACTAACTAGAGAAAAAGCAGAGGGATTTTATATCGAGCACAAAGAAAGACCATTCTTTGGATCTTTGGTTAGCTTTATGACTTCATCCCCGGTTTTATTGATGGTTCTAGAAGGGGATAATGCTGTTGAAAGAAATAGAAAAATAATGGGTGCCACTAATCCAGCGGACGCTGAAGAAGGAACTCTAAGGAAGCTTTTTGCAAAGAATATTGAGGCAAATGCCGTACATGGTTCTGATTCTCATGCCTCTGCGGAAAGGGAAATTGCCTATTTCTTTGATAAAAATGAAATTTACCCTCGTTTTTAGCTCGTAAATTCAGCTAGTTAGGCTATTTTTTCGCTGAAAGAATTACAATGGATATTGAAGGAATGCCCTCCATTTCAGTATAATGCAGCGAAAGTTACTTTGGTGGAGGTATTGGATGTTTAAAATTGGAGACTATGCTGTCTGTCCAGGACATGGTGTAGGGCAAGTCTGTGACATCCAGGAAAAGTCCACTGGATCATCTACCTCCCAATTTTATATTCTTAAAATTTTATCAAACGGTATGACCGTTATGGTTCCTACTAATTCCAAAGAAGGAATAAGACCACTAGTTGTTGGCAACGAAATCGACGAGGTTTTTACCCTTCTTTCCAATCATGATGTTGAAGTTGATAACTCAACCTGGAACAGAAGATATAGGGAATACATGCTTAAAATTAAGACCGGATCTTTAAAAGAGATTGCAGAGGTTTTAAGGGCACTATTTCTACTTAAAAAAATCAAAAATTTAAGTTTTGGCGAAAAGAAAATGCTTGATCAGTGCAAGGACCTACTTGCCCAAGAAATTTCCTTGGCAAACAGCCAGGACAAAAACGAAGTTAAAACTAAAATTGATTCTCATTTTTCTCCTTTGCCTTAATTTCCAGTAAAATTTCGTGTATAAGAATGCTATTGGAGAAATAGAAGTGGAAATTTTTGTTTATAATACTCTGACCAGGAAAAGAGAAAAATTTATTCCTCAAAATAAGGGAGTAGTTAAGTTTTATTCTTGCGGCCCTACAACTTATGATTTTCTTCATGTCGGAAACGCCAGGGCGTTGGTTGTAGGTGATTTAATATTTAGAATTCTTAGTTCCCTTGGTTTAAAAGTTGATTTCGTAAGAAATTTTACCGATGTTGATGATAAGATCATCGAGCGTGCCAATAAAGAAGGCGTAGATCCTTTAATTCATTCACAGCGATTTATCGATGAATGTCTAAGGGACATGAAATCTTTAAATCTATTGAACCCTACTCATTCTCCGAAAGTCTCCGAAACGATGTCCGAAATAATTCAGATGATACAGGTACTCCTGGATAAAGGTTTCGCCTATGGAATAGATGGGGAGATATTATTTAATGTTCCAAAATTTTCACAATATGGAAAATTATCAAAAAAGGACATGAAAGGCCTTCAGCACGGAATTAGAGTGGATGTGGATCAGAAAAAAAAGGATCCCAGCGATTTTGTTTTATGGAAACCTGCTAAAAAAGGGGAGCCTGCTTGGAATTCCCCCTGGGGGCCAGGTCGACCTGGTTGGCACATCGAGTGTTCTGCAATGGCAAAAAAATTTTTGGGAGAACATATTGATCTTCATCATGGAGGAATTGATTTGATGTTTCCCCATCATGAAAATGAAATTGCTCAATCAGAATGTGCAAATGGTTGTACTTTTTCCAATAACTGGTGCCATAACGAATTTTTAAATTTTGGTTCTGAAAAAATGTCTAAATCACTGGGCAACGTTATCACTATCCGTGCCTTTGTGGAAACCTATGGCGGAGAAGTCTTAAGGCATCTTCTTTCATCGGTCCACTATAGATCCAAAATGGAATGGTCCGATGGAGCAATAGAGAGAGCATTATCGGAAATCGAAAGAATACATTTATTTGTCTTGGAACTAAATAAATTAAAAGTTACCCAAAAAGAATCCTCTGAAACAATATTAATGGTGGAAAAAATAAAGGAAAATATCCTTAAAGAATTGGCAGATGATTTTAATGTCCCTGGCGCACTTGCGGAGCTTTTTTCGCTTATTCGAATAATTAATCGGGAGCACATGGCCTCCACGGAGGAAGGAATTGGAAGAAAACTAAAAGATGCGGTATTAAACGTTCTTGATCTTATGGAAAAAGCAACTGGTTTAGTCTACTCCGATGCGGAACGGTTACTTGAAGTCGTAGGAAATGCTAGAAAAAAAATCTCCGGATCAGATAAGCTTTCCGAGGCCCAAATTTTAAGCTTAGTGGAAGAGAGAAAGGTGGCCAGGATTTCAAAAAATTTTAAAAGATCCGATGAAATAAGGGCCCAATTGTCAGAAGCAGGCGTGGAAATTAAGGATAATCCAGACGGGACTACCACCTGGTCTTATAAATGAGTAAGTTTAAATTAAAATCTAAATTTAAACCCACCGGTGATCAGCCGCAGGCGATCAAAGAATTATCAGATTCTTTTAAATCCCAGGAAAAATATCAGACCCTACTAGGAGTAACAGGTTCCGGAAAAACCTTTACAATGGCAAATGTTATTAAAAATCTTGGGAAAAAGACATTAGTTTTGGCCCCAAATAAGACCCTAGCTGCCCAGCTTTACGGTGAATTTAAAGAATTTTTCCCTGAAAGTGCAGTGGAATTTTTTGTCTCCTATTATGATTATTATCAACCTGAAGCTTATGTCCCAGGATCTGATACCTATATTGAAAAAGATGCATCCATAAATGATGAAATTGATAAGCTAAGACATAGTTCCACCCGATCTCTATTAACTCGGTCCGATGTAATAGTAGTAGCTTCGGTTAGCTGTATTTATGGAATTGGTGATCCAGCTGAATATGAGGCACAAAAAATTAATATTTTTACGGGAGATATTTTGGACCGAGACCAATTACTTAAGGATTTGGTGAATGGCCAGTATGAAAGAAACGATATTGATTTTTCCCGAGGAAAATTCCGGGTACGTGGAGATGTGGTAGAGGTATTCCCTGCCTCAGAGGATAGCAACGTCATCAGAATTGAATTTTTTGGAGATGAAGTAGAGGGAATTTCATGGGTTGATCCTCTAAGAGGAAATGTTTTAGAACAAGTCCAAAGAGTTACTATTTTCCCTAAATCCCATTATGTGGTGGGTGAAGAAAAACTTAAACATGCGATCACCACCATAAAAGAAGAATTGCGTGAGAGACTTATTGATTTAGAAAAACAGGGAAAACTGGTTGAGAGGCAGAGATTAGAACAAAGAACCCTTTTAGATTTGGAAATGTTGGAAGAAATGGGATTTTGTTCTGGAATTGAAAATTATTCCAGACATTTAACTGGCCTTCCTCCGGGATATCCACCACCGACCCTTCTGGATTATTTTAAAAAGGATTTTTTATTAATTGTTGATGAATCGCATATCACCATTCCTCAAGTGGGTGGGATGTATAATGGAGATCGCTCAAGAAAAGAAAACCTGGTTAACTATGGATTTAGGCTTCCTTCAGCTTTGGATAACCGTCCGTTAAAATTTGATGAGTTCATTGAAAAAACAGACCAAGTACTTTTTGTATCCGCTACACCTGGACCTTATGAATTGGAGCAGACTAAGGGTGAATTTGTGGAGCAAATAATTCGGCCCACAGGACTTTTAGATCCGATGATTGAGGTAAAGAATGCTAAAAACCAGGTAGATGAAATGTTGGTGCAGGCAAAAGCTGCGATCAAAGAAGGCGGACGGGTTTTAATTACAACTCTGACCAAAAAACTAGCTGAGGAATTGACCAGCTATTTTAAATCTTTGGGACTAAAAATTAGATACCTCCATTCAGATATTGCAACCATTGAAAGAATGGAAATTATCCAGGATTTAAGAAAAGGTGAATTTGATATTTTGGTGGGGATAAATCTATTAAGGGAAGGTCTAGATATTCCTGAGGTGAGTTTGGTTGGTATTTTGGATGCGGATAAGGAAGGATTTTTAAGATCAGAGAGATCCTTGATCCAGACCATCGGTAGGGCCGCAAGAAATAGCAAAGGAAAAGTTATTTTATTTGCTTATCAGGAAACTGGCTCCATGAAAAAGGCCATTCTTGAAACAAATAGAAGGAGAAAAATCCAAGAAAAATACAATTTAGAAAACAATATTACTCCCTCCACTATTGCAAAAAAAATCCAGGGTGGGGTCCTTGAAACACTACGAGGAGTCAAGGAAGAAGGTCGCAAGTTTAGAAAGAAAGAGTTGGAATTTAGTGGTGAAGTAACTCCCCAGAAAATTCAAGAAAGAATTATTTTATTAAAACAAATGATGAAAAAGGCAAGTAGAGATTTGGCATTTGAGGAAGCTGCGGGCTACCGTGATGAAATCAAGGAATTAAATGAAGCACTTTTGCTTCTTTGAATTATCTTATCCTTCCGAATATTACATTCATTTGAGTTAGGATAAAATGAGAGGAATTCGAGTAGCTCCCTTTCAAATCCAAGGTTAACGGCGAAGAGATCAGCTTCAAATTGCTCCTCTAATTCTGATAAATCCTTTTTTGCATGCTCTAAAAATATATGTCCAATTTCATGGGCCAAAACCGCAAGTCCTATTCGATAATTTAGTGAATCTAGTAGATCTAAAAGGTTTGGAAAGACAATTATAAGATAGAGTTTTTTTTGGGGATTAATGGTGGAGGCCCAAAGTCCTTGGCAGGTAACTATTGCAAAATCAATTTTTAAAAGGGCCTTCAGGGTATTTACATCCATGGATTTAAATAATGCTTGAATCGCTTTAAGGACTCTAGGAAACTTTAAAATCCAGAGATTTGATTCGTTTTTAAAAAAATATTTACTAAAATGATCGGAAAAGTTTTCCATCCACTATTTTTCGGATTATTGGGCGGGAAATTAATTCCAAAACCAAACTTTCTATTTAAAAGAGTTAAAATACCTGTAGATGAAGATTTTCTTTTTTATATTTTCCGTAAGTGCTTTTGCTCAATCTTATTCTTTTATGGTTAAATTCCATCCCTTGAAGGTGAATGTTTCCTCACCAAGAGAGGATGCCAAAGAGATTTCTCTAATAGTAGAAAACACCACTTTAGGCCATATTTGGGGAAAACTTTTGGATAGTAATGGGAACTCCTTGGATTTTTTAGGTGTCCCGCCAAGCAACACAAGGTCTATTATTTTAAAAAACTACCAAAAAGGGCAAACATATTATTTTGTTTCGGATGCACCACCCTTTCAAAAGATTGTTCTAAAATCTGGACTTAAGGATTATGAAATCCCACCCTCCAAATAGGAACTTTAAGATTGTTTAAATTCCGACCGAAAAGCCAGGGGAATGAAAAATAAACAAATTTATTTCATAGTTTTACTTAATTTTTTTATAAATAAACCTTCCAGGGCCGACATTTTACAATGCTATAAAACCCTTCTTGATTTAAAAGGAAAAGAAGAGGCACTAAGGATTTGTTCGGATTCAAATTCAGGATTTATTGATTGCTTTAATAATTCAAAAAATATTTTACCTCCAGAAAAGGCAATAAACGTTTGTACTAATGCCCAGGCGGGTTTTAAGGGATGTCTAAATATCGCCAAGACTATACTTCCATTGCCTCAAAGTATTGAGCTTTGTGGATATCAAGGCGGAATTCCTCAGGCGATTATAGCTTGTCTTAATGATGCCCAGGCCTATTTTAAAAAACCAGTGGCCATCAGATTATGTGCCAGTGCTCAGTCCAATTATTCTGATTGCACTAGGTTGTTAAGTAAAACACAACCACCTTCTGTAATTCTGGGGATTTGCTCCAAAGCAGCTATGGAATTTAATAATTGTTTTTTAAATTCACAAAAGGTCTTTGGAGTAGAAAAGGCTTCACAAGTATGTATTGGTGCAGAGTCCGGATTCACTAATTGTTTTGAAAAAGCAAAATTGTATATGCCTTTTGAAAAATCCTTAACCACCTGTCTTAACCTGAAAGGGGGTTTTAGAGATTGTATGTATAAGGGATCTGATATGGCAGTTTCGGTTGAAAAATTTTTGATCTGTAAATCCGCCAATGATGGCTTTGGAAGCTGTTTTAATAATGCTGAAAAAATTTTTAACCCTGAAAGTGCGGGAAAAATTTGTCTTAGGGCATCCCGTTCATTTGATTTTTGTTTCAGGGAGATGTCCAAGGATCATTCTCCCCAAAATGCCATCACGTTTTGTCTTACACTTGATTAAAACAAATGATCAAACCAAGGCTTTTTTTCCCTTTGATTACAATCGGACACCCAAATATGTTTTACTTCCAGATAGGCCAATATTCCTTCTTTGCCCATTTCTCTTCCAATACCAGATTGTTTATAGCCTCCAAAAGGCATACCAGGATTTAGGAGATGGTATTCGTTAATCCACATTGTACCTGTTTCAATTTTTCGGGAAATTTCTTTTGCTACCTCATTATCCTTTGACCAAATTGCACCTGCCAAACCATAAATTGAATTATTGGCCAAATCAATGGCGTCCTGAATATCCTTAAATCTGGTTATCCCTACCACTGGGCCAAAGATTTCTTCATGGAAGATAGTATTTGAAGGTGTAATTTCAAAGGCCGTAGGAGCGATATAGTGGCCTTTATCAAAATCTCCTCCAGTTAGTCTATTACCACCGAAGAGTAATTTGGCACCTTCCTTTTTGGAAATATCGATATAATTCATAATATTTTTGTATTGATTTTCATTAATGACTGGCCCATATCCAACAGTCATATCGTCGGTTTTTCCAATTTTTACTTGGGAAATTCTATTTAAAAACCTTTTGATAAATTCGTCATAAATTCCATCTTGAACCAATAACCTGGTACCTGATGTGCAGGCCTGTCCTTGATGGTATAAAAATGCATAAAGGGACCCATCTACTGCGATATCTAAATCGGCATCGTTAAGGATAATATTTGCAGATTTTCCTCCAAGCTCAAGGGTGCAATTTTTTATTGTTGGAGAACAAAGTTTTAAAATTTCCCTCCCTACTTCAGTTGACCCGGTGAAGGCAACTTTAGAGATTTTTGGATGGGTAACCAAATTTTTAACTATTTCCCTACCACCGGTAATGACATTGATTACCCCTTTAGGAAGGCCAACATCATTTAAAATTTCTGCCAATAGCATTGCGCTAGCTGGGGTTTCCTTGGCCGTTTTTAAAATGGAGGTACATCCTGTGGCCAGGACTGGTCCAATTTTCCAACCGGCCATTACAAGTGGAAAATTCCAGGGAATAATTTGGGCACAAACTCCAATTGGCCCATATGACCTAAAGTTATTTGAAAAACCATCTCTTGAGGCGTTTTCATCCTTTTCCTCAAAATTAAATGTTTTAGCAACTTTACTCATTACCTTAAAAAAGGAGGCAGTATTATGAACGTCTGCAATAGCTTTTTTTGCCACGGCACCGGAATCAGCTATTTCTGTTTCAATAAAATCTTTTTTTCTTTCTTTAATTTTTTCAGATATGGCCAATAAAAGATCGGATCTTTTATTTTGGTCAAAGGATCTCCATTCTGGTGAATAGAATGCTTTGTTGGCAGAATCGACTGCTAATTCAATATCTGAAGCTGAAGGAAGTGCACATTTTGCATATACGTCCCCCGTAGCAGGATTAATGGAATCAATTGTTTTCCCATCGGATGAGTTTCTAAATTCTCCATTGATGAAAAGTTTTATTTCTTTCATAACATCTCCCTCTTTACTTACAATTTTTCACGCTAAGTGAAATTCCCTGCCCAACCCCAATGCACATGGTTGCAAGGCCTTGTTTTAATTTTGAATTTTTGTTCATTATATGTGCCATGGTGGTGACAAGCCTTGCGCCTGAGGATCCCAAAGGATGGCCAAGAGCTATAGCTCCACCTTTTAAATTTACCTTTTCCGGGTTTAATTTAAGTTCCCTTATACAGGCCAATGCTTGAGCGGCAAAGGCTTCATTAAGTTCAACTATATCGAAATCTTCAATTTTTTTTCCAAATTTTTTGCAAAGTACTTTTGTGGATTCTATAGGGCCAAGTCCCATTGTATTAGGGTGAACTCCGCGAGCAGCACCACCGGTAATTTCAAGAATAGGTTTAAGGTTATGTCTTTTTAAAAATTCTTCTGAAACTAATAAAACCATTGAAGCACCATCATTCATGGGGGAAGAATTTCCTGCTGTAACCGTTCCGCCTTCTCTAAAAACAGGTTTAAGTTTGGAAAGATTTTCAATGGTTGAGTCCTTGCGGATACATTCATCTGTTTTGACTATTTCATTTCCTTTCTTGGAGTTTAAGGTAATAGGAACTATTTCTTCAGAAAAATCTGCCTTTGAGGCCTTTAAATGAGAGTTATGGGCAAATTCATCTTGATCGGTTCTTGATATTTTAAATAGCTTTGCTACCTCTTCAGCTGTTTCCCCCATAGAAAAAAGGGGAAACATTTTTTCCATTTTTGGATTGGGGAAGCGCCAGCCTAGGGAAGTGTCATAGAGTTTTTGATCTCGGCCAAAACTAGAAGAAGCTTTTGAAAGAGCATAAGGCGCCCTTGTCATGGATTCGGCGCCTCCAACCAAAATACAATCGGCAATTTTGGAATTAATTCTTGAGTGTGCATCGATAATTGCGTCCAGAGATGAACCACAGAGCCTATTGATGGTGGTTCCTGGAATTTCCAGGGGAAATCCCGCCAAAATCAAACTCATTCTAGCAAGATTTCTATTATCTTCACCGGCCTGATTAGCACATCCTACCACGCAATCATCAATTTCATTTAGAGGGAATTTTGCCCATTCTTTCAAATCTTCAAAAAGAAAACTTAAAAGGTCATCGACCCTAATCGAAGATAAAAAACCATTTATTTTTCCGATAGGAGTTCTCTTTGCATAAACGATATAAGTTGGTTTCATTTTATTTTTTCCTTTAAACCTTTAGCTACAAGATACCTTCCATCTTGAGTGGAGTTGAATAACTCTTCCAGTAAATAGACCACACTTTTTGGGCCCATTTTATCCATCCATTCAAAAGGGCCAAGAGGATAATTAACCCCAAATTTCATGGCCACATCTATATTTTTTTCAGTTGCTAGATATTCATCTTGGGCATAATGAGCTTCATTAAAAATCATGGATAAAATTCGGGGAAATACAAAACCAAATCCGGGAGCTTTTACTCTCATTAGTTTTAAGTGGAGGCAATTAAAAAAACTTTCCATAACCACGAAAGATGTGTCATTTTTAGAAAAAGCTTCTAGAGTATGGTTTGGCGAGTAAAATGCCCCTGCAAAAGCTCCCTCAATTTTTGGGAACTCTTTAAGGAATTTGTCCCCATCTACGGTAGAGAGGTCGCAAAATATTGGACAAGAATAATCCTCAGATATTTTTTTAAGTCTTATTTTTTTTTCCTCTGACCTTTCCAATGAAAAATCAAAAATATATTTAACACCAGTACTTAAATTATTTAAAATTCCTAAATCCTTTAAGGCCGGGTATAACGGATGGTCGGGGGAGGAAAAAACTAATGCTTCATTTATCATAGAGGTAATATCCTTCCCCGGTTTTTTTTCCTAACTTTTTGCTAGAAACTCTTTCTTCTTGGATTTCATGAGGAGCAAATCTGGGATTTTTTCCAAAATCTTCCCAAACAGTTTTGGTTGCAGATAAATTTACATCTATTCCAATCAGATCCACTAATTCAAAAGGTCCCATTTTAAATCCACCAACTCTTTTCATGATTTCATCAACTTCGCGAAATTTGGCGCGATCAAAATTTTTTACAATTCTCAGTGGTTCTCCGTAATAATTCCTTGCAATCCTGTTGACGATAAAACCTGGACTGTCTATACAAAATGCCGTTGCCTTTCCATTTTTTTCAAACCAGTCTTTTAGATTTTCCATTAGATCTGTTTCTGTCCATTTCCCCTGGATAATCTCAACTAGTTTCATGAGGGGCACTGGATTAAAAAAATGCAGTCCTAGGAAGTTTCTTTTTCTGTGAATTTTCAAATCTTCACAAAGGGAGTTTATGGAAATGCTTGATGTATTTGAGGCGAATATGGAGTTTTCATTGATTACCTTATCAAGTCTTGAAAACAATTCCTTTTTTACTTTTAAGTCTTCAACAATTGCCTCAATTACTAAAGATGGATTCGGGTCAATTTCAGATTCTAAAACGGTAAACAGCCTTTTTGAATAGCCTAAGACATCATCAGCAGAAATTTTTCCTTTCTCACATAATTTCTTCCATGATTCTTTTATTTTAGTTTCAGACGATTGGAGGATGGATTTACTTTGGTCCATTAATTGGACATCAACTCCTTGCTGGCAAAACCATTGGGCAATACCTTGTCCCATAGTTCCAGCACCAACAACTAGCACTTTATTTATCACAGGACACCTTTTGGAAACATTATCTAAACTCCAGTAAAATTAGCGGGTCTTTTTTCAAAGAACGCAGTTAGACCTTCCTGATAATCTTTGGTGTTTCCTAAAAATCTTTGTGTATATATTTCCTTTTCCATGGATTCTTTATAGGTGGATTCCATTGCGAACAAAATATTTGATTTAATCATTGAGACCGAGTTGGGTGCCAATTTATTTATTTTATCCGCAATTTGTTTGGATAATTCCAAGGGATTATCATCTAAAATATTGATAAGGTTGGCCTCCTTTAATTCATCCGAAGTTAGTCCTTCACTCGATAAAAAAAATTCCAAAGTTTTTTTGGGGCCTAAAGCTTTAGTCATGTTGAAGGTGGAGCCAGCATCAGGGGCCAATCCCAGTTTGGAAAATCCTGAAACAAATTTGACCTTTGATCTGGAAACTAATAAATCACAGGCAAGAGCAATGGAAACCCCAGCTCCTGCTACGACCCCATTAATGGCCCCAATAATAATTTTTTCTGATACTCTTAGAGAATTTATTAAAGGATTCCATTCAGTTTCTAGTGTATTGCCTAAATCAACAGGACCTTTATCTCCCTGAATGGTCCTATCGTTTAGGTCTTGGCCCGTACAGAAGGCCTTTCCTTCTCCAGTTAGAATAATGGAACGAATCGAGGTATCCTTATTGGATAATTTTACCGCCTCTATAATTTCCTTTTTAGCATCCAATGAAAGAGCGTTATAAACCTCAGGGCGATTTATAGAAATGATCGCGGTATTGCCCTCGGTTAAATATTTTATAAATTTAAAATCGCTCATTGCTAATTTCCTTGATAATTTGGTTTTCTCTTTTCTAAAAATGCCTTCATTCCTTCTTTCTGATCCTTTGAAGAAAAAGTTAGATAAAAATTTCTTCTTTCAAAGTCCAGTCCATCTTTTAGGGACATTTCAAATGCTTTATTTACAGATTCCTTTGCTAAGGCTACTGCCACTGGGGCCTTGTCAGCAATTTTTTTTGCAACCTGATAGGTTTCTTCAAGCAGTGATTTTTCTGGAACAACTTTGGCCAGCAGTCCTAAATCCAATGCCTCCTTTGCTTCAATCATCTCACCAGTTAGGACCATGTACATGGCCTTAGATTTACCAATTGCTCTTGTTAGTCTTTGGGTTCCCCCGGCCCCGGGAGTAGTGCCAATTGATATTTCAGGTTGGCCAAATTTTGCTTTATCTCCAGCAATTATTAAATCACAACTCATAGCAAGCTCGCATCCTCCACCTAGGGCAAAGCCGTTTACGGCGGCAATTATTGGTTTGGTGATGGTGCTTAGAAGCTGCCAATGCTTAAACCGTCTTTCTTGAATTTGGTCAATTGGAGAGTCATTTACCATTTGAGCGATATCAGCACCTGCGGCAAATGCCTTATCGTTTCCTGTTAAGATGATCACTCGGACAGATGGATTTTCATCTAATTTGATAAGGGTTTCCACAAGCTCTTTCATTAAGTCGGAGGACAGAGCATTTAGAACCTTTGGTCTGTTTAATTTTACCAAGGCCACCATGTGATCATTTTTAAAAGGATATTCTAAGATTATATTTTCCACGTTAAACCAACTTTTCCTCTGCAAAATGTACAGAAACCAAATCTTTGGCGAATTTTTGTGTGTCTTTTCCAGAATTCATCATTTCAGGGCTGTTCATGGCTGCCTTGAAATCTTCCTTTGTGGCAAATAAAAGTTCCGCCATTAAATGGATATCTGACTTTCCTCTTGGAGTCCCAAACACCTTAGATACTCTGAATTCTTTAATTCCTGGGACCTTTTTGGTAATTGGTGTATGAATTTCTTGGTAATAACTGTCGAATGATTCAACATCGGCCGGAACTTTAAAAATAGCTACCATCTTATACATTTTTATTCTCCCTTATTTTATATAGCCTCTTTCTTTTTGGTCTCTTTCTATGGCATCAAAAAGGGCCTGAAAATTCCCCTCGCCAAAGCCCATATGTTTTTTTCTTTGGATAAATTCAAAAAAGGATGGGCCAATATAAGTTTTAGAAAATATCTGAAGGAGGTATCCTTCTGGGTCTCCATCCACAAGGAGTTTTAATTTTTCTAGGATTTTTAAATCCTCAGTCACTCCCAAGTTTCTTTTAGGAATATCTTGATAATAGGTATGGGGAACTTCCAAAAATTGAAGGCCCCTATCGGTTAAATCGCCGACAGTTGAAATAATATCTGGACAAAAAAGAGCTATGTGTTGAACTCCTGGCCCCTTATGAATATCTAAAAATTCCTGTATTTGGGATTTAGAATTTTCTTTGTCTGGTTCATTTATAGGAATAATGACGGAGTTGTTTTTTAATTGAACAACCTTTGAGAAAAGCCCTGTTTTTTGGCCCTTAATATCGAAATATCTTGTTTCAACGAAACCATAAATATCTTTGTAAAATTTAACCCATTTTTCCATTTCGCCTTTAGGAACGTTATTGGTTAAATGATCAATTCTTGTGAAATTATTAACCAAGGGCTTAACTGTTCTATCATTGGAAACTTTAGAGTATTCAGGCCGGAAATAAGTCCTTGGTCTTTCCACAAATTCATTTAAGACATCACCGAAACCCTTTATTTGGGAAATTTTAAAAATTCCATGCTCTGATTCTACTGTCTGGACATCATGGACTACTTCTGCACCTCGATGGTGTGCTGTCTTTAAAGCATGTTCGCAATTTTCCACCATGAAAGAAATTTTAGAAACTCCTTCTCCATGTTTTTTAAAATATTTTCTAGAATGGGAGTGGTCCTCTTTATTTGCGGTAAGAAGGAACTTCACCTGTCCTTGGGTATAGAGCTCGGATTGATTTCCTGTATTTTCATACGCTCTTTCAAATCCTAAAATATAGAAAAGATCTTTGGTTTTGGAATTAACCTGATCGCAGGTGAATTCCAAATGGTCTATTTCAATAATTCCTAGAGGATTAAACTCATTGATGTGGTTTGCCATTTGTTTTTTCCATGAAAATATTTGACCGTAATATTGTAATATTATGGAGATTCCTTCAAGGTAATTCTTATTTTAATGACGCATCGAGCGTGTGTTTTATGATAAAGACTGATAATCAGAATTTTAATGATTATAAGATCTGAAATTAATCCACCAAACGGAGAAAAAAAAGTTTTACTCCACTCTTGCTGTGCGCCATGCTCAGGAGAGGTAATGGAGGCAATGGTTGCCTCAGGGATAGATCTTACAGTCTTTTTTTATAACCCAAATATTCATCCAAAAAGGGAATATGAGATAAGAAAGAATGAAAATATTAGGTTTTGCGAATCCATGAAAATTCCCTTTATCGATGCCGATTACGATGTGGATAACTGGTTTTCGCGTGCTAAGGGAATGGAGCGGTCCCCTGAGCGCGGAGAGCGATGCTCAATGTGTTTTGATATGAGATTTGAACGAACGGCCCTTTATGCTTATGAAAATAACTACTCAGTAATTACATCTAGTCTAGGTATCTCCAGATGGAAGGATATGGATCAGATTAACAATTCCGGAGTAAAGGCCGCTGCCAATTATCCTGGAATTACCTACTGGACTTATAATTGGAGAAAAAATGGCGGTTCCCAAAGAATGTATGAAATCGCCAAAAGGGAAAACTTCTATCAGCAACAATATTGCGGTTGTGTTTATTCCTTAAGGGATTCAAATGAATGGCGGGAGAAAAATAACCGTCCAAAAATTGAAATAGGTGAAACCTTTTACGAAAACAAATTGAAAGATAACTAACTTAAATTATAATTAGGTTATGCGATCCTTTTGGATAATTCTATTTTTTCCATGCTTAATATTTGCATCAGATTGTAAAAATCTCCCTTGGGTAAATTCCCCTGTGACATCCGAGGAGGGAGAATGGTTTTTCTTTAGCGGAAATTCGGCCGATATGGACTTGGAATATTCGGTGGTAAAGGCGAAAGGAATGGCCTTGGATCGAGTGATAAACAATTGCGAGTCCATCCCCAAAAATACAAAATTTTTCAGGGTATGTAAGCAAAGAATTGGAGCAGGATTTTTATCTGTTGTTCAAGCAGGTGTTTACAAGGGGGACTGTTTTCAAATTAAACAGGCCAAACCAGAAGAAAAGAAAATACTCGCAAGTAAGGAATTAAATGCAGAATATAATTATTATCTAAATCAGATATTACTAAAACTTGAACCAGTTAATTATGAATGTAGTCCATCAGAAACCAAATTATGTTTTGATAAGGGGTCTTATTTTTTTAATCTAGGAATTTACCCCCAGGCCCTAGAGTATTTGGAATATGCCTGTGAGGCCCAAAATTTAAAAGCTTGTTTCCTAGGAGGATTTGCCAGCTTTTTGGTCAAAGAACAAAATTCCTCCCTTTCCCTTTTTAGAAAAACATGTAACCAAAATGACTCAGGAGGGTGTCTTTTTCTGGGTTTTGATTATGGGATGATCAAAAATTTCAAATTGGCAAAAACCAATTTTCAAAAATCCTGTTTTTTGGATAATTCCAGAGGCTGCCTTTTTCTAGGAGAACTTGCCGATTTACAAAAAAATGCAAAATCTGCCTTCAGATATTATTATGATTCTTGCTTGATGAATTCAGGTGAGGCATGTGAAAAAATGTATGGAAAACTTTCCAGACATCCAGAAGCCTCTGAAATTTTTGGCCATAAGGCCTGTATTTTAAAGCAGGGGGAAACCTGTTTTGGAATGGGGCTTAGGAAGCTTGAATCAAAAAAATACCAGGAGGCCCTAAAATTTTTTAAACGTTCATGTGATTTTGATGAATCTGTTGGATGCCGTCAAATTGCAGAGCTTGTAAGAACAAAAAGCCTTCCAAAATCGATTGGATTTTATAATAGGGGTTGTGACTTAGGAGATTTGCAAAGTTGCCTCACTTTAAGAGGAATATTTAAAAGTGATTCCCAAAAAAATGGTTATTATTCAATGATGGGTTGTGTGTTGGGAGATCTTGATTCTTGCTTTTTATGGGGCAAGTATCTTCTAGATACAAATGATATTCCAGTGGCCAAAAGGGTTCTAAATAATGCCTGTGAGAAAGGTCAATCACAGGCTTGTGAATTGGGGAAAAAAATCTAATTTCTTTGATCCAAAGAGGTAACCTTTCTTTCCTTTGGCCCTTCATATTGGGAAAGTGGACGGATAATTCGATTATTGGCCACTTGTTCAATTACGTGTGCGGACCATCCGGTAATTCTTGCCATAACAAAAATTGGGGTAAACATATCAATATCAAAACCCATCAAATAATATGCAGGTCCTGCGGGAAAATCCAGGTTTGGATAAATTCCCTTGGTTTCCACCATGTATTTTTCCAAAATGTCGGAAATTTCCTGCCATTTAGTTTCACCTTTTATTTTTCCCAGTCCGGAAGAATATTTTTTCATAGTGGGAACTCTGGAGTCCCCACTTCTATAAACTCTGTGGCCAAAACCCATTACCTTTCGTTTTTCAGTCAAGGCCTTTTCTATCCATGCTTGGGCCTTGGAGGCTTCACCAATTTCCTTAAGAACATGCATAACTTGTTCGTTAGCACCGCCATGAAGAGGCCCTTTTAAAGCACCAATGGCACCACAAATAGCGCTATACATGTCCGTGTTTGTAGAAGTTATTACTCTGGCAGCAAATGTAGATGCATTAAATCCATGTTCAGCATAAAGGGTCAGGGAAACATCAAATGCTCTGACAACTTCCTTTTGAGGTACTTCACCAAAACACATATGGAAAAAATTTTCAGAAAAACTTAATTTATCGGAAGGAGGAATTACTTCTAATCCTTTTCTGCTTCGATAATCTGCAGCTATAATGGTAGGGATTTTTGCAAAAAGCATAAGAGCTTTGTCTAAATTTGTCTTTTCAGAGGAATCCCAAACCCTTTTATCTTCCATCCCTAAAAAACTTACTCCTGTTCTCACTGTATCCATTGGATGAGCAAATTTGGGAAATTTTTTAATTACTGAAATTAGATCTGAAGAGATATTTCTGTAGGATTTTTCTTTTTTCTTTAGGTCTTCCAGTTGTGATTTATTGGGAAGTTCCCCATTCCATAAAAGGTATGCTACTTCCTCAAAACAGCAATTTTCTGCAAGATCTTGAACTGGATACCCTTTATAGGTAAGCGAGTTGATCTCCGGCATAACTTTAGAGATACTGCTCACATCAACAACTACACCTTCCAGCCCTTTTTTAACATTAACTTCTTTTTCCATTTCTCTTCCTATAATTTAAAATTAAAAACATTTTGATCAAATTTATTATATTCCTCATATTTTAAAATTTCATAAAGGCGTTTTCGATGTTGCATTTTATCCAAAATGCCTTCTTGGGATCCATTTGCCTTAATAAAATCCAATCCATCTTCAACAGCTTTCATGGCAAGCCTTAAGGTTGTTACGGGGTAAATCACCATGTTATAACCAAGGTTTGAAAGAGTTTTGTTATCTAATAGTTTGGATTTTCCAAACTCTGTCATATTGGCCAAAAGAGGAACTTTAATTTCCTTTCTAAATTTTTCAAATTCCTTTTCGTTTTGAAGGGCCTCAGGAAAGATCATGTCAGCTCCAGCATCCACGTAAGCTTTCGCCCGCTTAATGGCAGCTGCTAAACCTTCAGTAGCTCTGGCATCAGTTCTGGCAATTAACACGAAATTTTGATCTCGTTTTCCCTTGGCCCCGGCATTAATTTTTTTGCACATGGAAGAGCTATCCACCAATTCTTTTCCATCAAGGTGTCCACATCTTTTGGGATTTACCTGATCTTCAATATGACATCCAGAGATACCAAGTTCCTCAAGTTCTAAAATGGTTCTTACCACGCTCATGGGCTCACCAAAACCAGTATCGATATCGATTATGGAGGGAAGGTCCGTGGTTCTGGCGATTTGTCTTCCTCTTTGGGAAACTTCCGTTAATGTGGTCATTCCAATATCCGGAATACCTAAATCATTAGAAAGAACGGCGCCAGAAATATAGACACCACTGAATCCTTTCTGTTCAATTAACATTGAAACTAAAGGAGACCAGGAACCCACAAAATGTTGGAGTTTTCCTGATTTAAGTTTTGTTCTAAGATCTTTTCTTTTTTCTAATCCATTTTTTTTGGAAAAAAGCATTAGAAAATCCCCCTTGTATCTCTCGTTTTATTTTTTAGCTCCACTTGATCAACCACAACAGAAAGGTTGTATAGATCTTTTCCAGAAAGTTTAGGAAGATTTTGTACCGTTTCTAAAAATCGTTTTACTTCTTTTTCTGAAACGATTCCTTCAGTTAAGGTTTTAAATTTATGAATATAATTGTCTCTCCTAAATGGACGTGCTCCCAATGGATGGGCGTTGGCCATGGCCAATTCATCTTCTAATACGGTTCCATCTTTCATGGTTATAACCACTCTAGCTCCGAATGCCTTTTTTGAAGGATCGGTTTCGTGGTATCTTTGGGTCCAAACAGGATCTTCAAGAGTGGAAATTTTATGCCACAGTCTTACGGTATCTTCCCTCCTGGCCCTTTCTGGAGAGTAACTTTTAACGTGGTGCCAGGATCCATCTTGAAGTGCCACTGCAAAAATATACATTATAGAGTGATCCAGAGTCTCTCTTGAAGCATTCGGATCCATTTTTTGAGGATCGTTAGCACCAGTTCCAATTACATAATGGGTGTGGTGGCTGGTATGAAGAACTATTGATTTTACATCGTCAAAATTTTTGATTTTTTCTCTCATTTTGAAGGCCAAATCAATCAATGCCTGTGATTGATATTCAGCGGAGTGTTCCTTTGTATAGGTTTCTAAAATAGCGAGTTTTTGTTCACCTTTTTCTGGAAGTGGTACTTCATACTTGGCATTTTTTCCACCAAGCATCCAAGCGATTACAGAATCCTCCCCTTCATAAATAGGAGATGGAGCACCTTCACCTCTCATGGCACGATCAACAGCTTCAATCCCCATTTTTCCCGCAAAGCCAGGAGCGTACGCTTTCCAAGAGGAAATTTCACCTTTTCTTGATTGTCTGGTGGAGAAAGTCACATGAAGGGCCTGTTGAATTGCCTGGTAAATAACATCGGTAGGAAGTCCCAGCATCGTTCCAAGTCCCGCTGCTACAGATACTCCCAGGTGTGCGATATGATCTTTCTTCCATTCATGAAGGCATATACCTTTAACAAGATTAACCTGCATTTCATATGAGGTAGCGATCCCTTTAATTAGATCTGCTCCTGAACAACCTTTAGTTTGTGCAACTGCTAAAAGAGCTGGAATATTATCGCCTGGGTGGGAATAATCTGCGGCAAGAAAAGTATCATGAAAATCAAGTTCCCTAACTGCAGCTCCGTTTGCCCAGGCAACCCATTCTGGAGAATAGGTTTGATTTTGAGGCATTCCAAATAAATTTGCACCATTTTCCCTGGGATGGCATAAGGCCTGAGATCTGGCATTAGCAACAGGTTTTCTATTTATGGCGGCAATAGCAACAGAAGCGTTATCGATAATTCGATTGATGATCATTTCGGTTACTTGATTATTGATATCTACTGGATCGGTAGCAACCAGGGCCATTTTATATGCAAATTGGTCTTCCTTTTTTAATGGTTCTTTGGAAGGGTATACCCTTATGAGATGTTTTTTCATGAAAATTTCCTTATGATAAATTGTGACGGCAGTATGCCAAGAGTTATTGGAGATGACAATTATGCCAGGAGTTAAAATTAGGACTTTTCTTGCAAAAGGAAAGGTCCAAGGGGTGATGTTTCGACAAACCATTATTAGGGGGGCCCAAAAAAGAAATTTGAAGGCCGGGGCCAGCAATTTAGCAAGTGGAAATGAGGTAAAGTTTACGCTAGAAGGGGATAATAATTTAATTCAGGAAATGGTGGATTTTATAAGAAGTGGGAAACCGATTAATAATTGGAATGCCAAAATTGATGAACTAAAAGAGGAAGGGAGTCCCGATAAAACCTACCAGGTTACAACTGAAAATGTTGATTCGATAAATTGGAATCCTAATGTGGAGATGTATTTATAATGTATTGGAATCCTCCTAAATTTATTTTCACCATTCCCATAATTGAAAGGCCTATAGCTTATTATGGGCTCTTTTTCTTTTTAGGATTTTTGGCCAGTTATCATTTAGCTGTTTACGTTTTTTACAATACAATAGCTCCGCCACTTAAAAAAAATAAAGAAACCTGGAATTTATCCAAGGATCTTATTAATACGGCCCTTCTTTATTCTGTTATATTTGCCATAATTGGCTCCAGGCTTTTTCATGTTTTCTTCTATGATTGGCCCTATTATAAAAATCACTTAGATGAAATTCCCTTTGCATTTGATGGAGGACTCGCAAGTCACGGTGGAATTCTTGGAGTATTTTTGGCCTGGTTTTTATTTTATAAAAAAGCAAAGAAAAAAATAAAGAATCTCTCTCTCCTTCAGGTTTTTGATGTAATGGGATTAAATATAGGTTTGGCCTTAGGTTCAATTAGAATTGGAAATTTCTTTAATCAGGAAATCCTAGGAAAACCCACCGATTCCATTTTTGCCGTCACTTTTGGAAATCCTATGGGAGGACTCCCCATAGTTCCCCGTCATCCGGTTCAGCTTTATGAATCCTTTTCGTACTTTTTAATCTGCGGAATCTTAATTCTAATTTGGAAAAAAACCAAATTTAGGCCTGGAACTTATTTTGCTTTGGCAAATATCCTTTACTGGTCAGCCAGGTTTTTTTGCGAATATTTCAAATTGGAACAAAGCCAGTTAATTTCAGAAGGTTCTCCCCTTACTATGGGGCAGATACAATCTATACCATTTATTATCATGGCCTTAATTGTTGCCTTGTTATTAAACCTTAGAAAAGAACCTAAGAAGATTGAACTTATTTAATTTTGGGGAATTAGGTCCGCTACCTGGGAAATATAAGAGGACCACGAGGTACCTTCATTTTCAGGAAAAACAACAACTTTACTACACACATGCCCATCATTATTTGGATCTGGCTCGCCTGTCATTTCATAATCCCCCCAGCTTGGGCCTCTGGTAAGTATTCCTTCCACCAGGCCTGTATCTAGATTTATTACAGGGGATCCGGAGTTTCCATTGAAGATATCAAGATTGGATTTAAATAAGTTTGGGTCAGAATTATCCAATACCTTTGCTTCAGCTGAAATCTTGGCGGTAAGTCCATTAGGATATCCAATAATTGCCAAAGGATCCCCAATTTCAACTTTTCCAAATTTCCGTATTTTTAAAGGGGATATCCCTTCTACCGGCCGGTCTAATCTGACTAATGAAAAGTCCATTCCGCTTTTGTTATCATTTGGGTTTTCCAGGGCCCATGCAATCACCTCTTTCACAGTATAAATTTGGGTTGGTTGAAAAATTGGGTGGGTATCAAATGAGTATTTTTTGTCATATCCAAAAATCCAAACAGCCTGGGAAAGGTGCTCTTTATCCACACAATGACCAGCGGTAACTATTAGGTCTGGACCAACTAAAAAACCGGAGCATCCTGGAAGAACAATTTGGTGAGCAAATTTAGCTCCCGGGCAAATTCCTTGGGACTTCTCTAAAGTTTCACCAAGTCCTTCTGTATCTATAGTTGTAAAAGTTCCGTCTTGCCGTTGTTTTAATATGAAAGATGCCACTGTGATGGCTGTGGCAGAATGGGCATTCATAAGCATTTGGCCTTGTTCTTCTGAGAGACTTGGATTTGTCTCCATTAATTCAATTAGGTCTGCTTCTGCACGATTGTCCATTCCGTGAACAGCACCTAGGGCGCGTGAATTTGGGGCAATAATTCCAATAAAAAATAGGAAATAGAAACCTAGAAATTTCATGCTTGGAGTCTATCAGGATTGGCATTGGTCACAAGATTAATGATTAAATTGTCCAATCTTTACAGGGTCTGATTCGATGGTTTTTCAAAGGGTTAACCATCTACAATTTTGAAATCAAAATCAAAGGAAATTTTTCCTTCATCAAGTAAAATCTTATGAACCCTCTTAGTCCAAGTCTTATTTTCTGGATTCCATTTAAATTGGGCACGTGCCACTTTGTTTTTCTTCAAATTAAATTCTTGAAGTTCTTTTTGATCGGACCAATTAGGAGCATTTAAAACCGCCTGTAATGTTACAATCGGAGATTTTGCGAGCTTTACCATTCGGTCTAAATCGTAGCCGGATATTATTTTTAATAGGGAAAGAACGTCAGTTAATGCCCTATGAGGAAAGGGATTTATAAAACCATGTGAGTGTTCCAACATGGCCTGGGATTTAGATCTGATCCTCGATGGGAATTCCACGTCTTTGAAGGTGTCGATCCAAAGGGTTTTGGGCATGGGTATTCCATATCTGTTAAACATGGCACCAAGCATTGGCTTGTCATAGTTGGTTC
This sequence comes from uncultured Bacteriovoracaceae bacterium, assembly GCA_964400895.1. Classification (GTDB taxonomy): domain Bacteria; phylum Bdellovibrionota; class Bacteriovoracia; order Bacteriovoracales; family Bacteriovoracaceae; genus CAYNWL01. The sequence goes on along the minus strand of CAYNWL010000001.1, from coordinate 97,220 downwards.
CATTGTGGGCAACGATATAATTTGCCTTTTCCATCATTTCTTTAAGATTTAGGAGTACCTTTTCAATTTGTTCTCCTCTGGCCGCCCATCGGTCCAAGAGCTCATCGCTGATTCCCGTTAGTTCAAACACTTCCTGGGAGATTGGTGGTTTTCCATCTTCAAGGATAAGTTCTGACATTTGTTTAACAGGTTGGGCATATTCGGTATCCCAAAGAACAGCGCCTATTTCGATGACTCTATCTTTGTCCAGATTTGGGCCTGAAAATTCCAGGTCTATATTAATTCCTTCGAGATCAAGTCCACAAATTATTGCCGCCATATAATATCCTTGAGAAATTAATTTTCTACACAATGGAGATTATATTTTCCACAAAAATATACCACAAGGTGACATTTAACATTAAAAAGGGGTAAATTGGGCATCATGTTCGACTACCTCAATTCCAGAGAGAAAATTGCCAAAAAAAGGGAAAATTTGGCGAAAAACTCCCCCAAAATCCAAGGACTTCAAAGGAAGCCTTCCTGGCTTAAAGTCCCACTCCCATCAGGTGATAATTATGGGGAAATCCGGGAAAACTTAAGGTCCAAAGGATTATTCACGGTTTGTGAGGAGGCCAAATGTCCCAATATCTCGGAATGCTGGCAGGCAAAAACAGCAACCGTAATGATTCTCGGTGGAACCTGCACTCGCGCTTGCAAATTTTGTCATGTGGATACGGGAAACCCAAAAGGGATTATCAATAAGGATGAAATAGAAAAAACCGCTGAGATGGTTGGGATCATGGAGCTTGACTATATTGTTATCACCTCAGTGGACAGAGATGATCTGGCCGATTTTGGCTCCTCCCACTTCGCCTCAGTGGTAAATAAAATTCATGAAACACATCCAAATACCATGGTGGAAACATTAATCCCTGATTTTGATGCACAAGAAGAACATATGCATACTTTGGCAAAATCAAGTCCCCTAGTAATTGCCCAAAATATGGAAACGGTAAAACGGCTAACCCATATTGTCCGTGATAAAAGGGCCGGATATAAAAAGACTTTAAAGGCCTTGGAATTTTATAAAAAAAATTATCCAGAAATCTTCACTAAAACTTCATTGATGGTAGGCCTAGGTGAGACGATTGAGGAAATAAAAGAGTGTTTATCCGATCTTAGGAAAATAAATGTGGATATTGTCACCTTTGGGCAATATCTGCGTCCAACAACCAGGCATCTAAAAGTTGAAAAATATTATACTCCCGAGGAATTTGAAACCCTTAAAAAAATAGCTTATGAAATGGGCTTTAGTTTTGTGGCCTCAGGGCCTTTGGTTAGGAGCTCCTATAAAGCTTCTGATTTTTTGAAATTTTTGAGAACAAAATGGACTTGATTCCAGTTAAAGAAAATACATTTTTTATTGAAAGATGGAATGCCGATTACCAAGAGGTATTGGAGCTTCAAGAAAAATGTGTAGAGCTAGTGAGACAAAACCCCAAATGGTCCATTTTTATTTTCTGCAACCACCCCAATTGTTTTACTCTTGGCCGGGGACTTCAAAGAGCACAGGAATTTAACCTAATCGATTTTGATCCATCACTAAAGGATCGGCTTCCCTTTCCCCTTTATGAAATTAAAAGAGGCGGAGGCCTCACATTTCATCATCCGGGACAGTGGGTTCTTTATCCCATCATCAACCTCAATAAAAAAAACCTCGACGTTTATAAGGTGATGAAAACTTGTTTATCATTTACCGCACAAATTTTGAGAGATCATTTTGGAATTAATGACCTTTCCCATGAAGAAAAACTTTTAGGACTTTGGCACAATAAAAAAAGAAAGATTGCTTCAATAGGACTCGCGGTCTCCCATTTTGTCACCTACCATGGAATCAGTGTGAATATTTTAAAAAATGAAGAAATGGCAAAGGCATTAATGATGGTAAATCCTTGTGGTTTACCGGGAGAAATCTACCAAGATGCTATGTCTCTATCTACAAAAATGATCGAAAATCCGATCAAAAAATTCCATGATTCCTTCAAAGATTTGATATTATTTAAATCTAGCAGTTTTTAAACTAAATTTTTGCGACTTTAGAGTCATTCACATTTGAAGACCTCGAAGGCTTATAAAAAGCGGAAAACTTTAATCAAGGATACTTTGAGGTTGATTTGGAATGTTAGGGGTTTTTTTATTTTAAGTGAGTTATAATTTTAATGGGAATTATTAAAATAATTTGGAGGGCAAATGAAAAATGCAATTATCTGGGCATTGCTTTTTAGCTTTTCTGCCTTTGGAAGTAAAATTGAACTCGAAATAGAAAGGAAATGGAAGGAACCCAATTCTCCTGAGAAGAAAGAAAGAGGGATTTTCCAAGTGCCAATGGGTGAGTATTGGAATTTTCCCCAAGCAAAGGGGCATCCTTTAAAATATAAAATAAAAGTGAATTTTTTAAACAAGGAAGTTAACCCCAAGCTCCTATTTTTGGAGGTATTAATTTTTGAGAAAAGAAAAGAGGGGGATATGAAAGTTGCCCATGCCAAGCTCAATTCAAAAATGATGACAAAGGGGCAAGTTAGGGGTGAAATTACCCAAGGCAATAATTGGGTTGGGGAATATGATATGGATATTTTGCCTCTGAGGTTTGTTGAGAAAAAAAACAATGACTAAATTTTATAAAACAACCATTATTCCATGGTTTCTAGGCCACAAAGGTATTAATTTGGTACTAATTAAGCATCCTACAGCAGGCTATCAGCTTCCTGGTGGAAGTGTTGAAGTTGATGAAGATATTAATGAGGCTGCCAAAAGGGAGTTATTTGAAGAAACTGGATTAGACGCCATAAACTTACAATTAATACGCAAAGAGATTTTGGATGATAAATATTTACTATCAAAAATTTCCACTAATTTATTTACACTTTGCAGAGGCCTCCCTGTAAAAATTTCTAAAAACATCAAAAATTCTGATATCACGGTGATTTATGAGGAATTCGATTACAATTCCACCCCTAAAAAATTTCTCTTCTCAATTGAAACTATATCCAAAAAATCAGATATATCTGATGGTTGTGAAAGATATTTTTTTAGCTCTCAGGTTAAACCTCCTTCCGATAAAACGTGGAAAATAAATGCAGATTCAAAGATTTTTATTATAGAAACATATGATCTAGAAAATGTCCCCAAGCTATTAGAGCCACATGACACTTGGCTAATGGATTCTCTTGATTTTATCAAGACAATTGCCGTTTGAAATAAAGTTTTGAAGGAAGTAAAAATGAATTTAGGAGGGACTTTCAATAATATTTCTAAAGAATATCATCTTTATCGGCCTAATTATCCTGATGGATTAATAAGGGAAATTTTCACATACCTGGGGTTAAAAAATCCGAATATCCTGGAAATCGGTTGTGGAACAGGAAAGGCGACTCTGCCCTTTTTAAAGATGGGTGCGAAAATAACGGCAGTTGATCCTGGGGATAAATTAATTAAAATTGCAAAAAAACATTGCAAAAAATATCCGCAGGTGAAATTTTTTTGTCAAAGGTTTGAGGACTTTGCAGACAGGGAATCGACTTTTGATCTTATCTTTGCGGCTCAGGCCTTCCATTGGATAAACCCAAAAGTTGGTTTGCCTAAAGTCAAAAAACTTTTGAAACCGGATGGCCATTTCATCATTCTTAGGAATGATCCCAAAAATGAGAAAAAAGATAAAATAGGAAATAAAATCGACAAGCTCCTAGAAAAATATGCACCTGAACTCTTTAAGGAACACCCGCTTCATGTAAAGGAAGCAAAAGGAAAATTTGAGCAATTTGAAAAAATTAGAGAAAAATACTTCACCTTAGAAAAAGAATTGTTTGAGGACTTTAAAATCTCTTTTTCAGGAGAAACCCTTTGCAAGTATTTAGATACAACTTCTATTCTTCAATTATTTAATGAAAGACAAAAAAGGGAAGCTTTTAGGGAGATAAGGAGATTCCTTAAAGAAAGAGGAGATGAATATTTAACTATTTTCCAATCAAAGGCTTGGATTTATAAACCTATCGACGGATGAAAAGGTTTTGGGTAAGGGGATTTTTTATGGAAAAATTAGATGAAAAAGCTAATAAATTAAGAATGACAGTTTAATTTAGAAATCTTTTGGAATATTTATCTCCACCAAAATTAGACAATCCAATTGGAAAATTCCATGAATCTTTTAAAAGCTTAATTTTATCCAATAACATCTAAAAGTTTTTTTATATCAGTTATTTTTTGATCTATCGGCTTTAAATTCTCGTCCATGGGAGTGTAATTGTTTTTAGTATAGGTGGTTTCTACCTTATCTACCTCCATTTCTGGATAAGTAACTTCCGGATGATCTAAGGGATAGAGGGGTTTTACATTTAATGCCATATAGGTAATTATATCAGAATTATGAATATAATCGAAGCCGATAACCTTTCAAAATCTTATGGAAAAATAGATGCCCTAAAGAATTTTTCTTTAGCAGTGGAAAAAGGAAGCTGCTTCGCACTTTTAGGTCCCAATGGTGCTGGAAAAACCACGTTTGTAAAATCTTTGCTTGATTTGGTTAAGCCCAAAGAGGGGACTTTAAAAATAAATGGTATCGACTCTCTTGATGAAAATTCTAGAAAAGGAGTATTTTTTTTACCGGAAAAGTTCACTTTTTTTTCGTATTATACAGTTTCAGGAGTTCTAGACTTTTATGGAAAAATGCAGGGACTTAGTGAGGAAGAGGTAAAAGAAAGAATACCCCATGCATTAAAAAAATTATCAATTGAGGAGCTTGCTGATAGAAAACTCAATACCCTTTCTAAAGGACAGCTTCAAAGAGTAGGGATCGCCAATCTTTTTATGGGAAATTATGAACTTTTTATTTTTGATGAGCCTTTTTCGGGGCTTGATCCCATTGGAATTAAGGATTTAAAAGAGATTATTAAAGAATTAAAGGAAAATAAAAAGTCTGTTTTTATGAATTCTCATATCCTCTCAGAAATGGAAAAAATCTGTGACCACTTTGGAATTTTAAATAAAGGAGTCCTGGTGGATTCAGGGAATATGGAAAAGTTAGGTGGTAAATCGCTGGAGGATTATTTTTACCAAAAGGTTTCACAAAATGGATAATAAGATTAAAGTTCTTTTTATCAATACTTTCCAAAAAGAATATCGCAATAAAATGATGATTTTTTTTGTGATAATGACAGTCCTGCTTATTTTTGGAATTAACTCTATCCTAAATTTTGTAGGGCTAATGCCAGGACTGATCCCAAGCGGAAGTCTTGGTGATAAAAAATTATTCACCTTTTTTTATTTGATAAATCTTTGGAATGTACTTTTATCTGTAATTATTGGGATGAATTGTCTAAAATCCGATATAAATTCAGGCGTTATTTTGCAGATTCTCTCTTTTCCCATTAAAAGAAGATATCTATTATTTTCAAGAATTTTAGGCTCCACCGCGATTGTTTTGGCATATTACTTTTTGGCATTTATTTTGGCCGTGATTGTTTTTACTTTTTCCACACATGAAGGGGTATTTTTTAATTTTAAGATGATTTTAGGACTTATTCCCACCGGCGCCCTAATCATTTCCACAATTACCTTCACTGTTTTGTTATCCCTTTATCTTTCAAAAATTCAAAGCCTTTTTGCAGGACTTGTTTCCATGCTTTTTATGGCCCATTATAACGTCTTTTTTACCGGGTTAAATTTTTCTGAATCCTTAAGTGAGGTTTCCTTTTTTAGAATTATTGGCTTAATTACTCATTTTTTATTCCCTAGGATTGGGGTCTTTGATGAACTTTCCAAAGATTTAATCCTCGGTAATGCTTTAGACATAAACCTATGGATAGAAATTCCCCACTTTTTCCTTTCTTACGGTCTTTTGGTCTGGATTTGCTACACTGCGTTAAATAAGAAAGAGTTTTAAATTCCCATAATTTCACATTCTGTTGACAACCAACCCCTAAAGGGATTGTAAATTAGTCCAAGATGAGACCCTATTTTTATTTAATCGCCGTGGCCATTTTTACAGCATTCATCACGGGATATTTCGCCTTGTTTTTGCAAGGTTCTTATCATCTTACTGAAAGTGATGTGATAAGAATCCAAAAATTAAAAAGTGAATTTTTGGTCAAAACAAAACCTGCTGGAACAATAAACTTAAGGTATTTTTATCCTACTTCAGAAAATCTAAAATTACTGGAAGAATTTGATGTCATTGAAAAAACCTCAAAACCTCAAATTTATTCCACCAACAAAAACTGTTTTTTAAATTCTCCAACACCTTTAGGATTTAAGGCAGTAGTTTGGGATCAATTTAGATGTGGTTTAATAAAAGAACTACCTGAAAATTTTTTTCAAACGGCTCCCTTCATGCATCCATCCGGAAAAAGTTATGCATACCTTGCCTTTAATTTAAAAAAATCAATTTATCATAATCCAAATTGGGCCAAAAATAATTTGTATCTTTTTCATGTGCATGAGCTGCGTTCACTAAATTTGGAATTAAATGGGATTTGGGGCATTCTTAAAAATTTTGAGGATAGTACATTAAAGGCCTTGGCCAATTTTCAAGAATCCATTTTTACAAAAGATTTTTTCTTGGTAAAAAAGGATTTTTTATTTTCAACACCCTTGGTCTACAATATTTATCCGAAAGAAGATTTTGTGGCCTTTTTAAAAAATACGGATTTTTCCATTGAAAATTATGCTTCTTCTAAGAAATGCTTATTAAAAGATAATGAGATTTGCTGGGAATATTCATTAAGGCATGTTTTTCAAAAAATAAATTTAAACACAATCATATTTTTCGTTTGTAGCGTACTTATAATTGTTTTGGTGGTTTCTCTCCTTTTGACAAAAATAAAAGAACAAAGGTTGGAACAGGAAAGAAAAAAGTTGGCCCTTCAAGTTTTAACCCATGAGTTTCGAACCCCAATTTCAAGTCTTATATTGGAAGTTGAATCCATAAAAAATAGCTTTGCATTGTTAACTCCAGGACTTCAAGAATCCTTTTTAAGGCTTTCAGGTGATGTCTTTAGGTTACAAAGATTAACTGAAAAAAGCCGAAATTATCTGAAACTTCAAAGACCTGAAAAACAGATTGATTTTAATCTTATGAAGGTGTCTTCTTTTAATGAGTGGTTTTCATTTATTTTAGAACACTATAAAGATGAAGTAGAATTTCATCCTTTAGTTGAGGATGTATCAGGCGAATTGGACCCATATTGGATTGAAATTTCCTTGAAAAATCTGATAGAAAACTCACTTGCCCATGGTAAGAAACCAATCAGAGTAACCATTTCTAAAGAAAATAAATTGGTAAAAGTCACTGTGGAGGACCAGGGTATTTGCCAATTTGATAATCTTGAGGAGATGTGTAGGGAATTTATCAAAGGGAAAAACAGCTCAGGTTCTGGTTTGGGATTAAATATTGTTAAGAAAGTTATGAAGGAAATGGGAGGGGAATTAAAATTTAAAAAGTCTCCCACCAGATTTATCCTGGAAATTCCCCATCTAAAAAATAATGAGGTTAAAAATGGCTGATGTGTTGTTGATTGAAGATGATGCAAACCTTGGAGTCTCCCTTAAAAATTATTTGGAGGGAGAAAGCTACTCCGTAAATCTTCTAACCACTTTAAAAGATGCTTCTGAGGCAGATCTTAAAACTTATAAAGTGATAATTTTGGATTGGATGCTTCCTGATGGGCAGGGTTTGGATTTTTTAAAAAAAATCAGGCAATCCTTTGTTACCACTCCAGTAATAATGTTAACGGCCAGAGCAGAATTAATTGATAAAGTAATAGCGCTTGAATCTGGTGCTAATGATTACCTAACCAAACCATTTGAACCTAGGGAATTAGTTGCGAGAATTAGAGTTCAGCTTAGGGAGAAGGTAAATCCATCCAAATTACTTCATGAAAAGATAAGTGTTGGTGACCTCCTAATAGATAAAAATAAAAGGGAAGCATTTTTTGCAGGAAAAAAAATTGACCTTACAAAGCTGGAATATGATCTACTAGTCCTTATGGCTGAATCACCAGGTAAGCCATTTTCAAGAGAGGAATTATTAAATAAAATCTGGGGCTATGAAAGTTATCCTACCACCAGAACAGTGGATACTCATATCCTACAATTGCGACAAAAAACCTCGGATGATTACCTAGAAACAATTCGTGGCATCGGTTATAAATTTAAAGAATTCTAAAAATTTCCTAAAATTTTCATTTCACTGACAAAATTTACATTCCTTTGTGGGATTCTTTTTTTAACAAGGAGGTCTCAGTGAAAAAAAGGAATAAATTTTGGGCACTAACCATGGCGATTGTTTTAACCGGAGGATCTTCCGAGAAAATGCAGAGGCTGTTGGCAAAAAAACTGCAGAAAAATCCTGAGCTTGTAAGCAAAATCCTTGAAGAAAATCCCGAAGATTTTGTTAAAGTAACGAAAGTTCTGCTTGAAAAAGAATTGGATGAGGGTTCAATTTCCTAATTCAATACCCGACCCCCATGCCAGTTTAAAATTTTTATAATTAGGTTATAATTTAAAAAAGGAGTTTGGTTATGGCGGGTAAAGGAATGCCCCACGGGGAACTGGCGACAAAAACGTTAGCAATGCCAGGTGATACAAACCCAAATGGGGATATTTTTGGGGGTTGGGTTCTTTCTCAAATGGATATAGCTGGTGGAGTAATCGCAAAAAGTGTTACTCGTGGTAGGGCGGTAACGGTTTTTGTAGAATCTATGACTTTTCACAAACCTGTTTTAGTTGGAGACGTATTATCTTGCTATGTAACCACCAAAAAAATAGGAAATACATCTATAACTTTTAGGGTCGAGGCCTGGGTTGAACGGAACTTTCAAACCTTTAAAGTTACCGAGGGCACCTTTGTTTATGTGGCGATTGGTGAAAATAGAAAACCCAGAAAAATCAAAAAAAGTTAAAGATTTTTCTTTTCGTTATAAAATTCAACCAATACCTTTTGAAGAAAAAGTGGATCCATTGTTCCACATACTTCCCTAATTGAGTGCATTCCCAATTGCGGAACCCCCACATCTACAGTTTTAAGACCTATCAGGGTTGAGGTTATAGGGCCAATTGTTGATCCACAGGCCATATCCGCTCTAGTTACAAATTTTTGGTAGGGCACCCTTGCCTTTTTGCAAAGGTAAGTAAATATAGCTGAGGTGTCTGAATTAGTCGCATATCTTTGGTTTGAGTTAATTTTTATAACTGGGCCGTGATTCAAAATTGGCCCGTGATTTTCATCATGTTTTTCACTGTAATTTGGATGAACTGCATGAGCATTATCACAGGAAATCATTGTGGATTGAGGAAGGGTTAAGGTTAAATTTGTCCCTGCGACTCTTTCTAGGACAGATTTCAGAAACGGTCCTGCCGCTCCAACATAAGATTCCGATCCCACTTCTTCATGGTCATTGCAAACTAAAACAGCATTAGACTCATTTTTGCTTTCAATCAACGCGTTTAGGCCAATATAACAGCTTAAAAGATTATCAAGCCGAGCAGAGGCCAGGAATTCATTATCCAGACCAAAGACTCCTGGTTTGGTAACATCATAAAAATACATTTCAAAATCTAAGACTTCTTCAATAGTTTTGTTATGCGATTTTACTTCTGTTGTTAGGATATTTTTAAAATTCATTCCCTTTTTAACATGAGCAAGAAGTGGAGGCATTTCTTTTTGCTTATTTATGGTTCTATTTTCATTTATGTTCCGGTCGAGATGTATGGCCAGTGAAGGGACGGAAGCAATGGCCCTTTTAAAATCTACCAATGAACTTTTAATTTCCCCACTTTTATCTAAAAAAGTTACCCTTCCGGCCAAGGATAATTCGCGATCAAACCAGGGGGCCAATAACATCCCGCCATATATTTCTACACCTAATTGATAATATTCTTTAAAAACCTTATCCGGATTTGGTTTTAATTTTAAACAGGGACTATCGGTGTGGGCACCAGTGATTCTAAAACCTTTTGATGGATCAAAGTTTTTAAAAGCAACAATTGAACGGTCGTTTCTGGTGACAAAATATTTTCCGCCTTTTTTTAAATTCCAAAATTCCTCCTCATTTAATTTAGAAAACCCCGCCTTGGTTAGCTGTTTTTCCATGTTTGCCACTGCATGGAAGGGAGTTGGAGAGGAACCAAGAAATTCCATTAATTCCTTTAGGAATGAATTTTCATTTAATTTTTTTGCCATTGTCGTCCACCTTTTTCATATGATGCGGTACTAAAAAATAGAAAAGAAGTAAAGTTTTTTCCCAAATTTTAAATATTCTACAATCACCGTTAATCCAGTAAAAATAAAGGCCAAGCTTAAGTAAATAAAGAGTTTTTTGTAATCCAGTTTATCCTTTGATTGGGAGATCCCATTCCAAATACCAAAAATCATACCAATGGAGAGTCCAACCCCATGGGCCATATTCGCTATATTTCCAATTAATCCTACCATGCAGAGGAAAAACCAAATTATCATCATGGTTACATCATGCTTAGGAAGGGCAATATCTGATTTTTTATTGAAGATGGAGCTCATCCAGATTTGGCCTAAAAATCCATATACCACTCCTGACATTCCTCCAAATTTTGGGCCAAAGGTTAAATATTGGGCAAAATTGGAAAAAACAGCTGTTATGAAAAAAGTTGTCAGAAAAAATAAAGTTCCAGTTTTTTTTTCCAATACCTTCCCTAAATCCTTTAGCCATAACAAATTAAAAATAATATGGAGAAAACCAAAATGGAGGAAAACCGGAGTGATTAGCCTCCAAATTTGTCCATTTCTTATCTCCTTAATAAATTCTGATGAATCTGTGGCGAAAAATAAAAACGAGATTTGATTCTCTCCATTTGGCAGGAGGGAAATTAAAAAAATAAAAGCAGAGATAATGATTAAAATCCAGGTGATAGTGCCCATAGGGATTTCACTAATTTTCTTCCAGTTTGGATCTATTTCCATAGGAAGTGGCGCGCCAATAGCTTTCCTATATTCTAAATGTGCTTTTTCAATATCGCTTTCATTTTGGACATAAAGTATAAATACTTCTTGATGGGAAACTATTGAATTATCAATCCCCAATTTTTTTAAATGATTGGAGAGTTCTTTTGCCAATGTTTTATCTTTTAATTCACCAACAGGATACATTAGGCTAAGATAGCATTTAAAAATTAATTTGGTAGGGTAAAATGACAACAAAAGAAAGAATTTTTTATGGTTTTTCCATCCTGTTTTTTTCCGTGGTAATTAATTTTTTTGTGGTTAAGGAGTTTGTTTCAAAAAGTGGGCAGAAAGAGGAGATTAAGGCGCTTTTATTGGCCACAGATTCGATTTTTACTACAGTGGATTACATGGCCAAAAAGTATCCAGATTCTACAGAAATAAAAGAAGAAATTGATAAGGCAAGGACTGCACTAAGAAGCAGTAAACTTTTAAGTATTCGGTTAGAGGCCTACTCCAGATAAGTAAGTACTGAATCAAAATGAGGATATTTTGGGGGAGGCTTTATGGTTTTTGGAATTCCAATCCATATAAGCCCTTCTAGGATTTCTTTTTCCTTATTTATTCCAAAAAGCTGATAAGTTTCTTCTCTTTTAATTAATTCCCCTGTGGTCCATTTTGAACCAATCCCATGAGGCCAAAGTAGTAGTGAAATATTATGAACTATGCAGGAAATTGTGGCGTAATCTTCTTTACTTAATGTAGGATCAGGTGAGTTTGTTCGGGTTATTGCAACCAAATGGGAGGGGTTTAAAAATCTCCCTTTAATATCCTCCATAACCTGGTCGGTGATTTCAACACCCTTATCCTTCCTTATCTTTATTGAAAGGTCTGCCAAATCCTTTCTTATTTTTGGTCCGGCAATATAAAATTTGGAAGGAAAGGTTAGTTTATGATTAGGGGCAAAAAGAGAAGTCTTTAAAGTATCAATAACAAGATCATTAGAAACCATTTCTGGCAGGTAATGGTGAATTGTTCTTCTCTCTTTGATTGTTTTTTCAATTAAATTCATTCATTCAACTAAATAAAGGTTTGGGACTTTTTTGTCACTATTTTTTTGAATTTTTCTTTGGGAATAGAAATTTTTTAAGGCATTGTCATATTCCGATTGGGTTAAAAAGATATTTCTAAAATAATAATTATTTTCTTTTTGAGAAGTACTCATTAGTTGTAGATATTCTTTGGTTTTTTGGGTAAATTCTTCCAGGGAATCAGTGAAGAAATGCCATCGATAATCATCCGCGATAACATAACATCTAATTTTTGGGTTTTGCATTTTTTTCTTCCTTGAAAAAAGGTGCTAGGTACATTCTAACCAAATTTTTACAAATTTCCCAATTTAAGTAGAGTGCTCTTATCAATTTTTATACTTTTGGCCAATTGCGCGTATTTTTTTTCCTACTAATGAATTGACCTGATAAAATTTTACTCTAAACTTTTTAATAGTTTAAATTTTTCCTTTTTTGGGGGCCTTAAATTAGATGAACTTTAGTCAAATGGATCTTATTTTAAATCCTACAAACAAGCAGGACTTTGAAAAAGAAAAAAGGATAAATTGGAAGGCAGATTGTCTAGGGGAGCTCTCTGATCAAACCTTTGAAAACTTTCTGGTTTCCCCCTCCAATTTTTCAGTTGTGAAGATAATTAAAACCATTTGTCAAAATCCAGGAGTTGATTTTCCACTTGTTTATATTGTGGGAAATTCTGGAATAGGAAAAACTCATCTTATCCATGCAGCCTTTAAGGAATTATCAAAATCATCTTCAGTGTTTTTCTCCTCAGGAAGAGATTTTTTAGAATACTATCAAGAGCGTTGTGAAAAAAATGGCCATGCCAGAACCCTTAGGGATTTTAATAATTCTTATAATGTTTTGATGTTAGATGACATTGATGAAGTTTATCAATCCAGAGAATTTCAAAGTTATTTTTGTCATCTTTATAATCATTTCTCCTATGGAAAAAAGCAGATCATCCTATCCGGTTTTTCAAATCAAAAAAATTTGGCCGAAACTTCCCCTAAATTTTTTTCCAGATTGAACGCAGCATTGGTTTTAGAAATCAATCCTATGGATAATCAACTTGCCACATCTTATTTGGAAATGGTTTCTAATAATCAAAAAATCCATTTAGATTTTGAAACCAAAAAAGAAATGCTTGGAAAACATCCAAATGACGGGAGATCCTTAAAAGGTGCTTTGGTAAATTTAAAAGCTTCTTCGATGGTTACAGGAGAAGTATTTATTCCTCCTCCAATTAAACTTTCACCTGAAGATCAGGTAATTAAGAATATTTCCGCAGATTTCAACTTAGATGAAGGAGAGGTATTATCTCCATCCAGAAAAAAAGAACTTATTCTGCCCAGGCATTTATGTATGTTTTTTATGTATAAGGTTTTAGGGATTTGCTTTTTTCAGGTTGGAAAAAAATTTAATAGGGACCATAGCTCAGTAATTTATGCTGTAACAAAAATTGAAGATAAGATGAAAGGAGACAAGGACTTTTCCGATCTGATAAACAAGATGACTGACAGTATCAGGAAAAATGATTATTTTTCCTTGAAAGGCTCAAAAATTTTATACCATTAATAATTTTTGGATCTTTTCTTTAAAGGGATTAGTGAGTCGATGACCCTCGTTTTCCAAAGTATAAAAATCTCCTGATATACCCTTTCTTTTTAATACTTCAAAAGATTCAAATGCCATTATTGGGTCTACGGTATCATCATTTTTTCCATGTATCCCATATAATTTGAATTTTAAATTCTTGAGCCTGTCATAACGAAATCTGCAATTAACTCCAATAACCTGATTTGTATCTACTATTTTTTCACCCACAAAGGGTGCCAAGTACCCACCCTGACTATAACCAATTACGGTTAGAGGAAGTTTAAGGTTTAGTTCCAACCATAAATTTTTTAATAACTCCGACGGGAAATCGTAATCTATTAAGAATTCTCCTGTGAATTTATTATAAAAGTACCATGCATAGGATACTTTATAACCATCCTCGAGTTTTTCAGGAAGGGGAAAGGGTCCGTTAGGAGCGATTACCAAAGCATCTTTGGGAAGGAAATCAATCAATCGATTAAATATTTTTTTACCGCTTTCACCATATCCATGCAGAAGAAAAATTACTCTTTTGGGATTTGCACATTCATTGGAAAAATAATCCATTGGAAAAGGACTATTAATTTTTATCTTATGAAGGATCATTTAGAAACTTCCTTAATAAAGAGGGATAGCAAAAACTTTGCAAAGAAACCATAAAACAAACCCGGAGGCAACGGGGATTATTAAATTATCGTCAAGCTTTGAAGGAATTCTTTCAATACAAGTTAGAGTAAAAGAAAAAACAAGTGCCACGACAATTAAATTTAAGTATTTAATCGGTAAAATAGAAAAATGGAAAAATAGAAAAATACAAAGAAAAGAGGAGACAAAAAATGCCAATGATCCCTCTAATGATTTACCGGCCTTATTTTTTCTTCTGGAAAAAAGGATTCCAAAAATTGCGGCCAGTGGATCTGAAAATGAAAGTACCAATATTGACGGAATGGCAATTGATTTTGGGAAAGAAAGAATAGTGAGAAATACCCCTATAATAAAGGGTAAAAGAGCAGATTCCTTTAATTGTTCTTCCGCTCTAAGAAAGGGGCTAGCAAATTTAGCAAAAAATTGGGAATATTCTGGATATCTGATCCTAGCATGCTCAAAAATAAAGAAAAAACAAGCAGCAGTACCTATTATATGAACTGCTGTAGTATGCTCAAATAAGGAACCATAGATTAAAATTATTCCAATACCGCCAAAGAGGTGGAATAATCTTCTGGGAAGATGCAAATCGTGCCGGGTAAAGGGTTCTTTTTCAGGGTCCATTATTTATGTCCTTTTTTAATTTAAACTAAAAGAGTTTATATGTGCTTTTCGGTGGAAATAATTAGAGATTTGAATTTTTTGGCAAAAGAATTTGGTGCCAAGGTCGATAAAAAAGGTTTTCAGGAGTTAAAAGATCTTTCCAAAAAACATCCAAAAGAGTTTAAAGTCCCCGGTGAAGATAATCGGATTTTTCCCAATGTTTATGCACCCGTATTGGTAAGAGAAAAAAATAATAAATTTATTGAACCTATGCGATATAGGATAAGGCCTGCAGGCACCAAAGAGGAGATTCCAAGTAAATATAATCTCTATAATGCAAGACTTGACTCTCTGTTTACTAAAACAACATGGAAAAAAATATTGGATAATAAGCGTGGTATTGTCCCTTTTAAAAGATTTTTTGAATGGGTAAATACCGATGGCCCCAAAAAAAAGCTGGGAGTCTTTTCACCTATTGGGATGGAATATATGTGGGCCCCTTGTTTAACGGATGAGTGGGAATCCCAGGAGGGAAATTATAAAATTAAGTCTTTCGCCATAATAACTACAGAGCCTCCAGAAGAAGTCCTAAAGGCCGGCCATGACAGATGCCCAATTTTTTTAAAAAGGGAATTAATTGAAAATTGGATTTCCCCCACACACCTAACACCCTCAAAAATGATGGAATTTCTTAAAGCAAAGGAAAAAGTGAAATATTCTTTTGAATTTGTGTAAAAAAAATACAAATAACGCTTAGCAAAATATGGCTTTTAATCTAGGTTTAGGTTACAGAGGACTACATGGAAAAAGCATCTGGGATAAAAAAATTCAATTTTAATGTTTTCACAGATTTAGAAGGCCAAATAGAGACGAGTACTGACCTGTCCAAAATGCCGGTCCACCCACTATATGTAGCGCTAAAAAAAATGGGACCTGATGCCCTCTCCCTGTACCTTCCAAAATTAAACAAAACCCAAAGAATGGCATTCCTAGATTTAGATATTTGGGAAAGAGACGAATTAGAAATAAATACTTTTCCTTATTGGCTAAATGCCTATGCCCTTTGCCCTGATGAAAAAGTTAAATTTGAATTTTCACAAGGCCCGCATTTTGCCCTTTTTCTTAAATCCAAATTTAATATTTGGACTTTCGATGCTGAGGACCCTTGTTATCCTGACCACGATAACTACTTTTTAACGGAAGATAATCTCTTATTAATTGAATTTGATAATGACTTTCCTTTTATAGAGGAAGTCCGTTCATTTATTAGAATCCTTTATTCCAATCTTGGAGTTGAGAAGGCATACGCCCACCTTTTTAAGATTGTTTCTGAGCTTCATTGCAACCTAATTGAAGAAGAATTTCATTTTAAGAAAGAACGCTTAAGGGATTTGGGATTTTTGGATTATTATGAAGCTTTGGCGGTAGAAAGTCCCTTTCATAACTGTGCCCAGGTGGATAATTTTATAGATACAAAAAAAGGGAATACCGGTGAAATTGGAAAGATTTCCAAAATCCAATCCTTGCCAAAGAATTCCTTAGTATCTTTTGGTGATAGTTCTGCAGGTATCCTTTCAGAATTAGAGAAAATCCAGGATGAGAAAAGAAGAGACTTTTTAAAATTCAATTTCATAAGGTTGATAAATTCCATAAATACTGTTAAGGGAACTTTAAAATCAGACTCGGTTTCGTTAGCAAATTCCGGAAGAAGAACCCGAAATATTATTGAATTAGGGTTTGAATACTTAAAAAATAGAAAATCAAATGAAGTCCTTTTTGATATATTTGGTTTTGAAGACCTCTACAAAATCGGTCTGAGCCTGCTAAGGGTTAATCAAAAGAAAATAAAAGATGCACTTGAGGAATTTGAAATCGAAGATTCAGAGCCATTTTTAGGGCCTCATTTTTTATCACTTTTGGAAAATTCGTTTGACGATAATTTAAAATTTGATGGTAACCCAATAAATAATTTGGAAATTTATAAAAATTGGATTGATGAATCAGAATTTTTAATAAAGCTTTTACCTTTTATTTCAAAATTCCATTCGGTCCATAGGGAAATGATAAATTCTGGAAGTATTCAGGACACTTATTATTTAAATTACACTAAAGAGGAAATGGATTTTGAAGTTCTCCTTTTAAGTTGTCTTGCAAACTTTACCTTAGGTTATTTTGATGATCAGAAAAACAGAAAATTGGGAATTAGCATTCCAGATGCAAAACGGTTTTTTAATGAAGTTACCTCTGGAATTGGGCGACAATTGGATGCTTTTATAGCCTCATTTGGTCTAGGAAACATTATTGGCATTAGGATGTATTTAGAAAAAATCCTAAAGGAACATATGGAAGGGGTGGACCTTAACGCTCTTGATTTTAGTGATTTTAAGCATATTGGTGGGCCAGTTATCTTAAACCTTCAATAACTTTTCCAGGCATTTTAATACAGCGCTTTGGGTCTGATGCAGCCTACTGCATTTAGCATGCATGCTTTCTGAATATGATTTGCATGAAATTTCCTTATTAAACCTTTTATCATTCTTGATGCAAAAATATGACTTGGTTTGATCAATTGCTGCGGATAAATCGTCTTTTGGTTTTGTAATTTCTTGGATGGGAACCTCTGCTGGTAATGGCGGAGATGTGTCTATTTTTGAATTCTGGTGGGAACAAGAAATAATTAATAGAAATAAAAAATGCTTCATAATTCTCTAAATTACCCTCTTGGAAAAAAAAATCAAAACCTAAAAACGAGAAAATATCTTTGCAAACCTTAACCCATTGTATTTATTAGGTGAGATTATTGTAAAAAGCTCAGGAATGCTGGACAAATCTTCTCTTTTTTTCTAAAAATGGCAACCACCATGGAACTACCAAAAAAACGATTAAAAATGGCCTTTGTAATTGATTCTTATGATGGAATTAAAACCGGAGGGGTATTTTCCGCACAGCGGTTTATAAACGCCCTGTCCAAAGATCATGATATTACCATTGTAACTACCGGGAAGGAGGATCCTTCTAGATTAGTTTTAAAAAGCTTTTATCCGCCCTTTTTTAAGGGATTAATGCAAAAAATGGGGTTTGTTTTTGCATGGCCAGATTCCAAAAAATTGACCGAGCTTTTTTCAAAAATGGATATCGTGCATGTCCAATTCCCTTGGTTGCTTGGCCTTAAGTCGATAAAGATAGCTAAGAGGTTAGGCGTTCCGGTGGTAACTGGATTTCATATGCAGCCAGAAAATATTCTGCTGAATATAAAAATGAGATCCCAGTATTTAAGCGAAAAAATTTATCAATTTTTTATTAAATCATTTTTTAATAAATCTGATGGTGTTATTTGTCCCAGCGATTTTGCACAAAAAGAATTAAGAAGTAGAGGTTTAAATACCAAATCTATCGTTATCTCTAATGGTCTTACAAAAGATTTCAAACCTGTAGAGTGCAAAAGAAATTCGATTTATGAAAATAAATTTTTAATTCTAGTTGTAGGAAGATTGGCCAGGGAAAAAAGGGTTGATCTGTTGATAAAGGCAATCGCAAATTCTAGATTTAAAGATAAAATTCAAATGGTGGCCACAGGTAAAGGCCCCATGAAAGAAAAATGGGAAGAATTAGGAAGACAGCTACCCAATCCAGCAAAGTTTTTATTCGTAAGTCACGAAGAATTAATTAATCTTTTCAACACAGCTGACCTTTATGTCCATACTTCAGAGGTCGAATTGGAAGGAATGGCGGTACTTGAGGCCATCGGCTGTGGTCTTCCGGCCCTAATTTCAATTAACCCCACTTCTGCATCTTCTCAGTTTGCACTTGATGATAATTTTAAATTTCAAGATTCAGACTATTTAGAGTTGGCATCAAAAATTGATTTCCTAATAGAAAATCCAGAAATTTTAAAAGAAGCAAAGGTTAAATATCGAGAAATTGCTCTTAAATATGATTTAGAAGATTCTGTTAAAATGACAGAAACCTTTTACAGGAATATTATCCTGCAGGTAGAAAAGCAAAATTCAAAAAAGGGATTAGCAATTCCACAAATAATAGGAACCTAAATGAAAAAAATAGCTCTTGTGTTTCTTTTATCTATGTCGGTCCATTCAGCTGAGTATATTTCATGTAATTTAAAGTTTGGTCAGCATATTGAAAATAAAGATATTTTGGTTGTGCTACCTAATGAAGTGGCCCAATTTACCCAGATTCAAATCAAAAATAATTTGGTCAAAGTTAAGGCAAATTATATCTTAGGGGAGGAAAATATCCTCTTGTCCTTTGAATTTAAAACCAGAAGAAAAACCATAAATAAAAAGGTAAACTTTTCCAGATCAAATCCTCTAAAGGTAGAACAGGAAAAGGTTATTTTCTCATGTATTGATTCCAATACTTTTGATGATGTTCTAACTAGAACTTCCAAAATATTTAAGTTGGCCAAAGAAAGTCCAAACTCCTTCTATGAAAAGGAAACATTACTATTTTTTGCTGCAAGGGCTAAAAATGAAAAATTAGTTTCCTATTTGCTTTCATTGGGCGCGGATCCCTTATTGCCAAATAAGAATGGCAATATTCCGTTAATGGCCTTGGGAAATATGGAGATTTTAAAAAATTTATTTAAAAACAGTCCAAATGCCATTTATTTAAAAAATAATATTGGTTGGAATGCATTAATGTTTGCTGCTAAAAATAATAATTTGGATGGATTATCTTTCCTAATTGAAAATGGTTCAAAGCTAAACGATCAAGAAAAATCAGGAAGAACAGCTCTTATGATTGCATCCAAGTTGGGGCATACTCAAATTGTTGAATTATTAATCCGAGCTGGTGCGAATCTAAATTTAAAAAGAAGTAATGGAATGACCGCCTATATGTTGGCCAGTAAGTATGGTCATGAAGATATTATGGATCTACTTAAAAATGCCGGCGCTTCAACCCAAATAAATTTAGATCTTGATCCTGACTTTGACTGGGATTTGGACAGCGAAGAAGGCCTAATTAACTACTAGAAACTGACAGCAAAGTAAGATAGAGCTAAATATTACACCAAGTAAGGTTTTATTAATTTAAAATCCCACCTTATTTCCGTATAACCCCTAGAATTGACTTAAAAAGAGTTTATGGAGTTTAACCATGGTTAAAGTACTTCTTCTTATTTTATTACTAAGCACTAAGATGTTATTCGCAGGAATTCAGGAATTTAATGGCCCCTTTAGGCAAGATTTTGATTATACAAATGAAAGAGAAAAAACTCTTATCTACCTTCCAGAAAATTACGACAAAAATAAAAAATACCCCCTAATTATTTCACTTCATGGATTAGGTGGTTCTGCTTCTTTTCAAAATTTAATTTTCGACTTTAGACCTCTTACAACGGAAATGAATTTTATTTTGGCCGTCCCAAATGGTCTTAAGGGCGGTGCCGGCCTAAGATTTTGGAATGCCACGGATTTTTGCTGTGGCTCAAACCAAAAGCCAGTGGATGATGTTCAGTATATTAGGGATTTGATCGATGGTATGGCCCAGGAATATTCTGTTGATAGGAAAAGAGTTTATCTGTTTGGGCATTCGAATGGTGGTTTTTTAAGTCATAGAATCGCTTGTGAGGCCCCAGAATTAATTGCCTCGATTGCATCATTTGCAGGTGTAACCTTTAAAGATCCTGAACGATGTGAAGGAAAAGAATCTATTCCAGTATTACAAATTCACGGTACCTCGGACATGATTATCCAATACAATGGAAGTGGAGAATACCCCTCTGCCCGGAATACTGTAATGCAGTGGGCTAAAATAGATGGATGTGTGATGGATAAGATTGTTAAAACCACCAATCAAATTTTAGAACCTAGAAATATGAAAATACCCACCTTAAAAACCACTGAAGAGGTTTGGGAATCTTGTCAAAGGGGTTCAAAAGTGGCCCTTTGGACTGTTGATAAGGGAGAGCATCTTACAGAACCCAATAAAGAATATTTAGTAAGGGTGGTTAAATACCTTCTTCAATTTAAGAAAAATTAAGTCCTAAATTAACCAAATTGCCATCTTTTCCGAAAGGGACGAAGATGGCAAAACAGACAACAACATTTTCCCAAACCCAGATATCTGAAAGAACTCAACGGGCAATAGAAAAGATTTATGCCAACCGCTTTTCCATTCTAAAAGCGGCGATGGGCCATTCTACGAACGGGAGGTATCAAAATGCTGTTGAGGAATACCTGAATTTTTTCAGTATTGTATCTGCATTTTTTAACTGCCAGGAGAGCGAAATTTCACCAAGATTATTTGAAAAGGGAAGGGATTTGGCAGAAATCTTTTTAATCTCCCAGGTTTATTGGGATCTTTGCAAAATCTACGACAAGGATCCTAGATTTTCGGATAGGCTAAAAAAATACCTTTTAAAATTTGTGGAATTTTCCAAGGGTTTTAAATTTGAATATGCAAATTACCAATTAATTTTTAAATATCTAAAAAGTGGTAAATGCCGGAATAAAAGAAAGTTTGAGAGTGCTTTAAACGCTTTAAAAACTAGTGGAGATTTTTGTTATGTGGCCACCTATTGTTTTGGTGAAAATCATCCTGTTACCAACGATTTAAGGGTATTTAAAAAACACCTTTTAAAAATGAATTGGGGTAAAAAATTTGTATTTTTTTATTATAAATTTTCTCCAAAATTATTGGGCTTTTGTCGGAAGTACCCCTATATTGGGGTTCCTTTAAAGTATTTAATTTTTTATCCCTTTATCTTTCTAATTTATTTATTTTGGGATAAGAAAATTCTCAGGTTTTTATGATTGAAAATATTTCTGAAACAGTAAGAAAAATAATCTCTGATTTTAAAGGACGGGATTCCTGGGAAAACAGGTATAAACATTTAATAGATCTGGGAAAGGCCCTAGATTCAATGGAAGAGAAATACCGGATCGATAAAAATTTGGTCCACGGATGTCAGTCAAAAGTTTGGTTCCATGTAGAATTTAAAAATGGAAGATTGTATTTTCAGGGGGATAGCGACGCTGCAATTGTTAAGGGAATAGTCGCCCTTCTTTTTAAGGTTTATTCTGGAAGGACTCCTGATGAAATATTATCAACAAAACCCAACTTTTTGGAAGATATAGGGCTTCGTGAACATCTTTCTATGTCCAGATCCAATGGACTCTCTTCTATGTTAAAGCAAATTTCACTATATGCTATTGCTTTTAAGACTCAGCTATAGAAGAATGCATCACATGTTAATCCATCGCCCACGTAGAAATAGAAAAAGCGAAAATATGAGATCCTTAATCCGGGAGACCAATTTAACTCCAAAGGATTTAATTGCACCATTATTTGTGATTGAGGGAAAGGGTATTTCTGACCCGATCCAATCAATGCCCGGTCAATTTCGCTTTAGTATTGATCGTTTAATTTCTGAAGTGAAGATACTTAGTGATCTGGGGATTCCCTGTGTCTCCCTATTTCCTGTAATAGGAGACGGATTAAAAGATCCCACTGCTAAAGAGTCCTTAAATGGAGATGGATTATACCCGAGAGCGATTAAGGCCATAAAAGAGGCCTTTCCTGACCTATTAGTGATGACAGATGTTGCATTAGACCCATATTCATCAATGGGACATGATGGAATTTTTGATGAAAAAACAAATCGAATTTTAAATGACCAATCCTTGGAAATCCTATCCTTGATGGCAATTCTTCAGGCAAAGGCCGGTTCTGATATTGTTGGGCCTTCAGATATGATGGACGGAAGGGTAGGGTATATAAGAAAATCATTGGATGAATCGGGTTTTGAAGACGTTTCGATCATGTCTTATGCTGTTAAATATGCTTCTCATTTTTATGGTCCCTTTAGGGATGCCTTAGATTCCAAACCCAGGAAGGGAGATAAAAAAACATATCAAATGGATTTTTCCAATTCTAGGGAGGCCATTTTGGAGGCCTTATTGGATGAAAAGGAAGGCGCTGATATTTTAATGGTTAAGCCCGGCCTTCCGTATTTGGATATTATTTCAAAATTAAGGGAAAAAACTAATCTTCCATTGGCCGCATATAATGTTAGTGGAGAATATGCCATGATTAAGGCAGCAGATCAGTTTGGATGGGTAAATGGGGAAATGTGTATGGTTGAGTCGCTTACCGCATTTAAAAGAGCTGGTTGTGATATGATCCTTACCTATTTTGCCAAAGAAATGGCCCAATTTCTAAACTAAGCTGATTTCTTTTTATCGTCTTCTTCAACAGGTATAGGTTCAGAATCATCCTCTTCATTTTCCTCGACAATTGCGGTAATCCCCAACGCTGCTAATATCAAAAATCCTGCCAATAATACGCCGTAATCCATAAATTTACCCTCTATGCCTTATCGGGCAGGGGACAAAATTTCTTGATTAAAAGGGAATATTTTATTCTTTCATAAATTGGCCTTATCATATTTAGGGGGGTCAAAAATGACAGATTCCAATATCTTAAGTTCCAAACAAAAAGCATTAAAAATTAACCTTGAAGAATCCATATACGGCACTTTCGCTGAAATAGGTGCGGGCCAGGAAGTTGCCAGAAACTTTTTTCAGGCAGGTGGGGCCGCTGGTACAGTTGCAAAAACCATGTCGGCCTATGACATGAATGTATCAGATGCAATTTATGGGAAGGAGGTAAGTGGAAGATATGTTTCCGAATCTCGCCTCCATAATATGCTCGATAAAGAATATAAGATTTTAACGGAAAGATTGGCCCCAATTAGAGGGGATAGCACCACTTTTTTTGTTTTTGCAGATACGGTGGCAGCAAAGAGTTTCAAAGGGAAAAGAGATTGTCATGGTTGGATAGGGGTAAAATTTCAACATGAACCAAAAGCTGAGCCTTCAGAGGCCATCCTTCATGTCTCCATGTTAGATAAAGTTTCCCTTCAACAGTATGAGGCCCTCGGGTCAATTGGGGTTAACTTAATTTATTCCTGTTATTTTAACTTAGGGGAACCTGCAAAATTTGTTACATCCCTAATGGAGAATCTTTCTCCAGAGCGGATTGAAATCGATATGATTAGAGTTAAGGGCCCGGCCTTTAAAGGAGTTGATAGTCGGCTTTTAAGTTTGGAACTTGTTTCAAATAATTATACCTATTGTGCCTATTTTGATGAAAATGGAGAGGTTAAATTGGCCTCTGAAAATTTTTATAAAAAAAATATAATAATTACCCGTGGTAGTTTTCGCCCTCCGACACTCCTAAATGTTGATATGATAGATTCCGGCCTTAAAGCCTTTTTAAAGGATTTGCCCAAGGAAGAGCATTCCCAAGTTTTATCCTTGGCGGAAATTTCAATGAATAAACTTTTGGATAGGGGAAAGGTGGATTCCAAGGATTTTCTTGCAAGGGTAGATTTATTGTCATCTCTAGGACAAAAAGTTCTAATTTCAAACCATAACCGATTTTTTGGTCTAAACCAGACAATCCTCCGCTGGACCAGCAAAAATGTGGCCTTCAATATAGGAGTCTATAACTTGGAAAAAATCTTGGATGAAAATAGCAAAGAAAATGAGGAATTTGGACCTTTACAATCAATTGGTCTTTTAACCGGTAAAAGAACTAAAATCTATGTTTATCCCGCTACGGAAGGGGACCAGGGAGGAGGTAAGGCCTCGCATTTGATTACTTCTGATAAGGTAAAAATGTCAGAAAACATGGTGTTGATATTTAAGTTTATGAAAAATCAGAATATTTTGGAGGATATAAAAGATTTTAATGTTGATGTTACCAGCATTTGGTCCAGAAAAGTCTTGAAATTGATCCAGGAAGGGGATAAGAAGTGGGAAAGTATGGTACCCACTATTGTGGCTAAAGTTGTAAAGGAGAAAAAACTTTTTGGAATCCTTAAAAAATAAAGTATTTTTAATTTTTGTTTTAATTCCCTTAAATTTATACGCCTTTGGAAAAACTGGTCACCGGATAATCGGCGAAGTTGCTCAGAGGCATTTAGGCATTAAGGCCCAAAAGGGGATTGAACAGATTTTAGGGAATGAAAAACTCTCTCATGCTTCCCTTTGGGCCGATGAAATTAAATCTGATAGATCATATGACTATGCCAAGATTTACCATAGAATGGACGTTCCTAGAGGATCCGATTTAACAAAAATTGAAATTGAAAAAGATTCAATAATTTATTGTTTGGTTAAATTTGAAGATATTTTAAGATCTACTGATTCTTCTCCTGAAAATAAAAAATTTGCATTAAAATTTATCCTTCATCTTTTAGGAGATTTACATCAACCACTACACATTGGGTATTCTGAAGACCAAGGTGGAAATGATGTCAGGGTTAAATGGTTTCAAAAAAATGTAAACCTTCATCAAGTGTGGGATGAGGAATTAATACTGTTTGAAGAGCTTTCTTTTACTGAATATGCGGATAAAGTAGACGTATCCGACAAAGAAATAATTAAAAAAATTCAAACGGGAACCTATTTGGATTGGGCGATAGAGTCAAATTCATATCTCCCTCTAGTATATGATTTCTCCTCTAACAAAAACCTTGGGTATGAATATCACTATAAAGTAAAAGATACTTTATATGGGCTTTTGCAAAAAGGTGGGCTAAGGCTTGCCTCGACCCTAAATAATATTTTTGAAAACTCTCCACTAACAGATTCTGAAAAAGAATTAAGAAAAAAGTTAGGCCTTTAAATATCATCTTCAGAAAATTCAAGTACATCCTTTTTGGTACTTCTTGGAAATTTAGGTGAGATAGGATTTTTGGAGATTTCTTTGGCCATTTTCTTGCCAAAAACTTGGGGTATCCCTAGATCCTTTTGAAAGGGTTTTGCATTGGATTGTTCTTTTTCGTATTTATATAATGTGGTAGTTGGGTAGGCAAAATCTATTCCAATTTTTTCGGCCAATCGGATTATTTCAATAAGGAGTCTGTTCTTTTCCGTAACTTCAGTTGCAAAATCAGGTACCTCAAAAAATAAAATTACTTCTATATTTAGGGAAGAGGGACCAAATGATGCCAAATATACATAAAACTCATTTTTAAAAGTAACTTTGTTTAAAATAATTAATTCTCTAATTCCTTCACAGAATGCCTCAATTTTCTCAACTGGTGTTTCATAGGTAATGGAGATTGTTGTTTGAAACCTTCGAGATAGCCTTCTCCCTAAATTATCAATATGGGTATTGGTTAAGAGACCATTTGGTATCGTTATTTGGGAACCTTGAATAGTGCGAAGTCTTGTTGATCTGAGACCAACAAATTCAACCTTTCCTTCAATATTATTATCAATTTTTAAAAAGTCTCCAATTTCAAAAGGTTTATCTAAAAGCACCATGAGGGATCCGAAAATATTAGAGATTGAATCTTTAGCAGCTAGTGCAAAGGCCAAACCTCCAATACCTAGACCCGCAATAATTGCCCTCATGTTTAAACCAAAGCTTTCACCAATAATGACTAATCCGGTAACTACGACAGTGAATTGTGCAATTTTTTTAAGTATTGGGACTAAAATATCATCAAATTTATTTTCTGATTTTTCGGCAATTTTCAAAAAATAACTGGCGATTAGTTCCACCAAATAATAGGAAAATAAAACTAGAAAAATGGATAGGATAAAAAACCCAAATCTTGTCATCCTGGAAAGATTTGAATCCTCTAATTCTAAAAATCGAATACCTATAATCCAAAAAATGGCACCAAAAATTACCTGTAAAGAGAAATAGACGTTTTTTTTGTCACTTGATGCGAGTGTAACATGACCCCTGCGAAGGATTTTTTCCAAAGTGCTACTAGCATATATCTTTCCAACTCTGCCTCCAATGAATCCAAGGAGTAGAATTAATAATATTCCTAGCCATTGTCCGTTTAAAAATAAAAAATAAGTTTCACCCGTCCAATTTGGCATAAAATCTTTTATTTTGGAGGAAGATGTGACCAGAGGAGTAATTCCATTTAAAGTTTTTTCCTCTTTTAATGCTTGGGCATAACGGCCAATAGATTTTATGGTTTCAGGGGTAAATTTCCAATCATTGTCTTCAGTTTTACTTATGGAAATTTCAACGGGAAATTTTTCTCCATCGATTTGAGCTATGCTTCTTTTATATACCCAGAAATCGCCATTCGCTTTTTCTGGAATTTTATCAAATTCAATTTTCTCAAGTTTATCCAAGGTTTGAATTAAATTTTTTGCTGCCAATTGAACCGATGCAGATTGGGTAAGTGGATCTAATTTTGAAGTGTTAAAAGTCCTGACAGCATCATTGATCCCTGTTTGGTCACCAAGTTTAAATCTTTCCATCGAGTTTAAAAAAGTTTTCATGGTTTTTCTTGGTGAATCCAAAGCTTGGGAAAAACCTAGGTTACAAATGATAAATAAAATTAAAAATTTCATTTTTAGGTTATTCGACCTTTTTCTTTTTTAACAATTTAGGAAAGGCGGACCTTTGGTATCTTTTGGTAATAATTTTCCAAAGTGTCTTAGAGGGATCATACTCGACACCGGGGCCTTTTTCACCTACAGGAGTTTTTGCCTGGGCATTTTCTTCTTTGGCACTAGTAGTTAACCCTAAATCAAAACTATCTTGGACTTCCCCTTCAGTTGCCGTACCTTCTTCATCAATGGAAAGTAGGCCCATTTTTATTGCCTCTTTTTTGGATTTTGGCATTTTTATCACTGTTTTTGGTTTAGTCGCAGCGGCAATTGCTGATTGAACTGCTAAAGGAGTGGTTTTCTTTTCCAAAGCCAAAATTCTAGCAACTCTTCCTGTTTTGGTATTACTAGATAAAGCTGATGCAGCGGCCCTTCTCGATTCTGCGGAGATGGCAGCGCCCAAAAGGTTGGAATTATTTTCAATATTTGTATTTTGAAAACCCATATCCTTTCTCTGTTGTATAATAGAAGTTTTAGTTTCCTCTATCGAGGTTTTTGTGGCCGCAGCATTTCTTTTTACACTGGTTCCGCTAAGCCTAGCACCCTCCGAACCTGAAAAGACATCGTTTGCATAATTTTCAATTACACCTGACCCTTGGTCAGAACCTTTATGAAGAACTGCAGTAGGGAAGGAGAACTTAGAACAATTTCCTCTGGCCTTGCATGAACAAGTCGGATCTGCTTGATATCCTCCACTCTTATTTTTCATACAAGATTTATTTTTGGCCAATCTAAGGGAAACATCCGGAAGGGCGACAGCATCTAATCCCAACTTAACATCGGCATCATTTAAAAGTTCTTGGTAGGCCATTGCCTGTCCAAGGGCCAAAGAATGAGCACGATTTAGTAGATCTAAATTCTTTATAATCAGATCTACAGCATATTGCATATAAATATATCTGGTATAGGGATCAGAAAAACCTGCTTTTTTATCGGCCGGTAATGCTTTTATTTCAGTATGTTCATTCAAAAGTTTTTCCAGAGTCCAACTGGTTGTTCGATCTACTAAAATAAAATTATTTTTTTCAGTGTCGATGGAAGAAGTTTTCCATTCTGCCTTTATTTTACCTAAAAAATCTGCAAATGCAGCCGCCTCTCGAGATCCCGGGGTTAAAGTTGGGTTAAAAGGATCGGAACTATCGGCATTTTCATTAATCTGAAGTGCTGTTAGGTAATCCAATTCGGCCTGATCCATAGATAATTCGAGCGCGGATAGAATAGCATCATGGGGTGAAATTACATCATAGTAAGAGCTTAATGCAGATTGTTTGGTTTCAAGATTTCTTTTATTATCAGTTGTACATCCTCGAGTTCTCCAGGTATTGGCCCATGCTCTTCCGTCTGCAGTATTGTCCCAATTATATGTTGGACTGCTACCGCTAGCTACTGCCCTATAATATGGAAACGGCCATTCATAAGTACATTTTATTTCCGGATTCCCGGTAGCGACTTCCCCAAATTTGGAAGCATAATCATTATAGTCCTTCATCAAAGCTTCAAGACGATCATACATAACGTCTACTTCAGTCTTTTTTGCCACATAGGCTTGTTTTTTTGCTTCGAACTGTCTTCTCAAATCTTCCACCACGCGATTTCCCTCAGGAGTCCCAGGGGTAAATGCTGGAATTCTGCTTTTTGCATCTCCCTGAGAAGCAATGGAGCCAACCATTGGTTCAGTAGAGGTAGATTTTGTATAGGCATCTTGAATTTTATTTATTGCGTTTTCCAATATGACTTGGTCTTGGGCAATTAATTTATCCATAAAAAAATCGGTCCAATTTTTATTGGAAAGTAAATATTGAGGTTTTAAAAATAAATAGCTAGATTTTTCTTTGGATTGGTTTCTTTCCTCTTTTTCATTTTGATATTGTTGTTCTTTATAAATTCGCCTTCTTTCTTCTTCCTCAGCAAGCTCAGCTTTTTTTGCTTTTAATTTTGCATCCAAATATCTGTCAAATGTATTTAGTTCGATGGCCAGGTCCCATCTTTTTGCATCGGAGTAATTGCATGCCAAGGAAGTATGTTTATGTGCCTTGGCGAGTTCAGTTTTGGCCTCGCTTAAAACTCTTCTTGCTTCTGCCAATTTAGGAACCAATGAAGCTCCCCAAAAGGCCCATAGGGCGATGGCCACCAAAGCAGCATAGGCCCCAAAAAAAGGAACCCAGGCCAATGCTGACATAACGATAGCGGCAATCATTACACCTAACCACCAATTATAAGCATCTTTCTCATTTTCTATGGCAGTCGTATAGGCTGCAAAAGCAGTTCCCACTCTTTGGTTTTTTGCGGCCCACTCTTTGCCTGAATATTCCAAGGCCTTTGAAAAAAATTCCAAATCCGATGATCTTGAATCCATAACCGAAGACACATGTTTTTCCATTTCATTAAAGAGATCTCTAGCACGCTTTATCAGGGCATATTGGACATCTTTTTTTTCATTTGGATTTAATGCTTTCTTAGTTACACATTCAGCAAGATTTTCATAATCCATTATTTCTGAAAGGTTATTGGTAAGATAAGCGGCAGAAGCGGCCTTGAAAATATGATAGCTTGGAGCGTCCGTGTCGCTTGAAGGGTTACACTCCAAATGATTAGCACCAGAAGTGGCCAGGGCCATTAATTGCAGATTTGTATCCGCTATTGAACCAGGTACAGAATTTTTCGCTAACTCTGCTGTGGTTAAAGTGAATATCTCTATGGAAGAGTTAGTAAGTTTATCTCTTTCCTTTTGGGCATTTAGGGTGATTTGGGCATTCTTAAGTAACTCAGCATTAACACCCTGGCTGCGCCGGAGTGTTACAAGCTCATTATTTATTGAATCTACTTTTTCAATTGCTCTTTGTTTTTCATCCATTGCGGATGAGTCTCTGGAAGTAGAATCTGTATTTTGAACACGTAGACTTGCAATTCTTAGTTCTTCTTTTGCTTGTGCCAATTCTTGTTCTTTATTTTTAACTCTTTCACTATTAACCTTTTCAGCATCTTCCAAAAATTTAACTTTGTTTTCCTGTCGTTCTACATCTCCAGTAGGTGATGGCTTACATTCATAAAATGGATCTTCACCCGGCCCCAATGTTTGGGAGTTTCCAGAGAAGGTAATAAGTAGAACTGAAATGCTCAGGAAATAATATAGGATTTTCAAATATTCACCTTTTAATTTAGAATTAAGTGTTGGAAATATTTTATAAAAAAAACGCAAGTGAGAAAAGAATAAAAAAACCGAATTAACTAGTCGGAGATGAAAAATAATTGGTGGGTGATTATGAAAATCCTTTTATTACTTTTATTGTCCTTTTCCCTTTTCCCTCAGGAGGAAAAGGAGGATACCTGTGCTCAGGAATTAGAAGAAAAATGCGCAGATGCCGATGGGAAATATAATTGCATAATGGCCGATCCAACCAATGAAAAGAAAAAGTTTTCAAAGGTTTGTTTTCCTAAATTTAAAGAGGATGTGGAAATGGGTAAATACTCCCATCCGTGCTTGGATGAAATGAAGGCCGCCTGTCCAAATCCTGATAATAAAAATTGCGTGAAACAGAAAAAATCTAGTTTCTCCCCAAATTGCCAGGAATTTTTAAGCGATGAAGGCATGCCTCAGGCCCCCAAACAAAAAGAGTTAGATAAGGTAACTGAAGATTGTAAGGCCGAGACCATTACTACTTGTGGCTTTCATTTAGTAAATCATGAATTCCTGATTAAAGATGGAAAAACAAAGGAAGCCGACAAAAAATTGAAAGAATACATTTCATGTACGAAAGGTGTTTTTAAAAAACCTAAAGATCCAAAGTGCCAGGATTCTCTTAATGAATACATAGAATCTAATAAAAAAGAACCACCTTCAAAAGGAGAGGGATTCCAGGAAATAAAATAATCAAAGCATTTGTTCGTTTTCCGGAATTCCCAAGAAATAAAGAATTGTTGTCATTGGCCCATGACTCATATGGTGGTGCGCCTCTTTTTTTACAATTTCTTTAGCGTGGTATGCAATTCCAAGACCTGCAATCGATAACATTTGCAAATCATTTGCCCCATCTCCGATGGCCACAACTTGTTCCATGGATATTTTTTCTTGTTGGGCTATCAACTTTAATAATAGTGCCTTTTGTTGAGCGTTTATGATCGTTCCTATTACTGATCCAGTTAGGGTCCCATTGTGAATTTCAAGTTCATTTGAAAAGGCGTAGTCCAGTCCTAATTTTTCTTTTAAGGCATCGGCAAAAAATGAGAAACCACCAGAAATAATTGCCACTTTATATCCTAGGGATTTTACCCTTTTAATAAACTGATCTGCGCCTGGTGTAAGTTGAAGGTTATCCAATATTTCTTTCATTTGCTCTGTTTTTAAACCTTTAAGTTTGGAAACCCTCTGAATTAGAGATTGGTCAAAATTGATTTCTCCTTCCATTGCCCTTTTAGTAATTTTTTTAACCTCGTCTCCTACACCTAATGTATCGGCCATTTCATCGATAACTTCACTTTGGATTAAGGTTGAATCCATATCGAAGACAATTAATCTTTTTGATCTTCTAAAGATGTTATCTTTTAAGAAGGCCAGATCCACTTGGTGAGATGCTGAAAGGGCCATCAATTCCTTTTTTATTTTTTGCATGTCGATGCCATCTGGGATGGTAGTAGTCATCTCCAGGGACTTAAATGATCTTGGGGTAACGTTATCTATTCTTAGAATGTTAATTTTGTTATCCGCCAATGTTTTGGAAACATCCCGTAGGAATTTTGGGGTTAACTTAGAGGTGGAGATACAATTTAAGATAAATTTTTCATTGGTGCTAAATGGAATGTCGGAATCATTCTCCTCAATCAGCTGATAGTTTAATGCCAAACCCATATTTCTGGTTTCAAAAAGAAGTTCCTTAATCAAATCTGTTTGGTTCCTATCTTTAAATTCTATATAAATTGAAAGGGATAAAAGACCATGAGTAACTGCCTGGCCCATATCACATACCTGGTGACCACTTTTAACCACTAACTCCATTAGATTCGCCGTAATACCAGGGTGGTCTGGACCGGATACAGTTATAAGAACATGAGAAGCAGACATTTTAGGAATCTCCCTTAATTTGGTTTTTCTTTATCTTTTCCAGCATTACATTTTTTATTTTTTTTACAGTTTCTAAAGAATATTCTGTTGCAGAATAGATCGATAAAAAGGTGGTTATGTACATCATTATGAGTCCAATCGTAGGAAGAGGAAGTCCAAGCAGTGGGTAGTTAATCATCAGCATGGGAATGCCAATCATCTGAAGTGCCGTTTTCCATTTACCCATGGAAGCTACGGAAACTATAATTCCCCTTTCATGGGCCAAAAGTCTAAGGGCCGTAATATATATTTCCCTTAAAACCAAAACAATAACAATTAAAGACGGAATTCTTCCGAGGGCCAATAGCATAATTAAGGAAGAAACCACTAAAAACTTATCCGCTATTGGATCCAAAAATGATCCAAATACTGTTACAATTTTTCTTTTTCTTGCAATATAACCATCCAAAAAATCCGTGATGGATGCAGCTACAAAAAACCAACCCGCCAAATGGCCCAAGAAATAGTGATAAGGGAGCATGACGTTTGTACCTTGAAGGGCAAGAGAAATAATAATGACTGGGATTAATAAAATCCTAAAAATAGTCAGGCGGTTGGGAAGATTATCAATCTCCCACTCATTTTGAGGGGTTAGGTCTTCAGTCATGATTGAAAAAAAATATCAAAACCTAGAAAACTTGTCTAGAAATGCGAGGGAACCTTCTTACCTCCTAAAAAAATTTCAAAAAATTAATTAAGCTAAAGGGTATGTCACATCTTAAACTATTGGAAAACCAATCAAATCCCATTGAAAAACGCAAAATCCCGAATTTTCCCTTTTCCTTTCTTACTTTTAAGAGCTCCAATCAAATATTTGAAGTTCGAGAAATATCTAGGACGGGGGCCCAGTTTCTTCTAAAAGATGGCAAATTATCCCTTTCTCCTGATCAGGAAATAGAGGGGGAGTTCCATTGGAAGGGAAAATCCCTAAAGATTAGGGGAAAAGTCGTTTGGGTAAGGGATAAAAGATTTGGGATTTCCTTTAAAAATATGGTGGGATTGCCCCAATTTTTAAGCGTGGAAAATATCCTGGATGCCATGCAATTAGTACATCAAAATACCTTGATACAATATCCCACAAATCTAAAATTTTGGCTTCATAGTGACGGCCCAGTAGAAATCCTAGTTTGGGAACATTCTGATGGGGAATGGAAAGAATTTCAAATTATCTATTTTAAAAATTTTTTGGAATGGGTAGACGGTGCAGGACTTAAAACTGGAACCGTTTTAACAAGAAGAAACTCTGAAACCTCCTTATTTGAGGAGGATGAATTTTTATTTCAAATGGATAGTAAAATTGATGATACCAAAATTAAAGAAATTATCCCGCTTTTGGACAAAATTCCTAATGACTTTTTACCCTCCAGTGTTATAAGTTTTTTTAAGTTGAAACTTAGCATTTAAATATGGACAGAAATCTCGCAATTGAATTTGTCAGAGTAACCGAGGCCTCCGCAATGGCCTCTTCCAGACTTATGGGAAGAGGTGATGAAAACGAGGCCCTGAGCGCATCTGTAAATGCAATGAGAAGGATGATTGATTCAATAGATTGTAAGGCGAGAGTCCTTATTGGAGAACATAAGGTTAGGGGACTTGAACCTGGAATAGAGATAGGTACAGGTACTGGTCCTGAAATCGAGCTGGCATTGGACCCTCTTGAAGGTGCGCGAGTGTGTGCTTCAGGGGGATATAATGCTTTATCGGTTTTAGCTATTGCAGAAAAAGGGCAAATCTTTAGACCTCCTCAGGTCTATATGCAAAAAATTGGGGTAGGACCCGAGGCCAAGGATATTATTGATATTTTAGAAACCCCTGAAGAAAATCTTAAAAGGCTTAGTGAAATTAAAAAATGCCGGGTTAATGATTTAACCTGTGTCATCTTAAATAGGGATCGGCATAAAGATTTAATTGAGAGAGTTCGTAAAGTAGGAGCACGAATTTATTTAATTGGTGATGGGGATATTTCCGGTGCCATTTCAACCTGTTTACCCGATTCAGGGATTGATATTATTTTTGGAGAAGGTGGAGCCGCTGAAGGTGTACTCGCTGCTTGTGCAATAAGCTGTATGGGGGGCGGGTTTCAAGGGATTCTTCGACCTAAAAACCAAAAAGAAAGAGAACTTTTAGAAAAAATGGAGATTGAAGAAGGTAAAGTATTGGAGATTCATGACCTGGTTCAAGGTGATGTTGTATTTTCCGCTACAGGAGTTACGGATGGACATTTTTTAAAAGGTGTCATTTTTAAACCCTGGGGTGCTATAACCCATTCGATTGTAATGAGAAGCCAATCCGGAACCCTAAGAAGAATTGTGGCAGAACACCATTTTGACCGAAAACCCAGATATTAACTATGAAGGAAAAAGAATTTATAAATAAAATTAGGTCCCTAGGAGTAGGAGGTACTTTTGTTAAGGATGAAACCTTAAAGAAAATTTTCTCTGAATTACCTCTGGCCAAAGAGACCATGACCAATCTTATTTCCCAAACCGAGGTCATCAAGCAAAGACTCAACGAGATTTTAAAAGAGGAATTTAAAAAGCAAATTAAGAAAATTGATTTTTCTTATATACTCGAAGACCTGATGAAAGAAAACGATGTTGAAATGACCGCGAAATTTACCCTAAGGCCAAAAAAGAAAAAAAGACCTGATGGAAAATGAAGCCCTTATCTCAAAAAACCTCTCTATAATTAAATCAAAACTAAAGAATGAAACCCTAATCGCAGTTTCCAAAAGTGTAGGAATAAAGGAAATTGAAGCCGCTTCCAAAGCGGGCCAAGTGGATTTTGGAGAAAATAGGGTGATGGATCTTTTAGAAAAATCTAATCAACTTATCCATCTTAAATTGAGATGGCATTTTATTGGGACCCTTCAGCGGAATAAGGTTAAAAAACTTCTTCTGGTGAAAAATCTTTTTTATATTCATTCGGTTGATTCCTTGGCCCTTCTAGAGGAATTATTAAAGAATAAAGGAGAAGTTACAAATCCTATAGGCCTATTCCTGCAATGTAACACTTCCGGAGAGGAAGAAAAGCATGGCTTTGAGGGAATTGAAGAATTATTGATTGCTGCTAGAAAAATAAGGGATCAAGGTGGTCCCGAATTTTTTCTTAAAGGATTAATGACAATCGGGAAAATCAGGAGCTTGGATTTTGAAAAGGATGCCCTTAATTCTTTTAGAAAACTTAAAGAATACAAAAAGGTCCTGGAAAAAGAAAATTTTCAAATTTCTCTTTCAATGGGGATGTCGCAGGATTTTGAAATTGCCCTTAAAGAAGGAACAGAT
Organism: uncultured Bacteriovoracaceae bacterium; assembly: GCA_964400895.1. Classification (GTDB taxonomy): domain Bacteria; phylum Bdellovibrionota; class Bacteriovoracia; order Bacteriovoracales; family Bacteriovoracaceae; genus CAYNWL01. The sequence goes on along the minus strand of CAYNWL010000001.1, from coordinate 61,578 downwards.
TTTTTAAGGATTGGATCCTTTATTTTTAATCCTTAATAAATTCTATATGATCGCCCTTTTTTACGGCCAAAAGATTTCCATTTAAATTCTCTCCTCTAAGAAGAGCTTTGGAAAGTGGTCTTACCACCAATTTATTGAATACTCCATGAAGAGGTCTTGCGCCATATCTAGGGTCGGTACCAGATGCCATCACCTCTTTGGTAACTTCATCACTTAATTTTAGGATTAGGTTTTTGTCTTTCAATCTTTCATTTAAAAGTTTAACCTGTTTTTCCACAATTTTTCCTACGATTCCATTATCTAAAGAATTGTAAGTTAAAATTCCATCAAGGCGGCCCAATACTTCCGGTTTAAAATCCATTTCAATATTTTTGCTGTTTGAAGTGAGGAAGATCACGGTGTTTTTAAAATTAATGGTTCTTCCCTTATTATCGGTTAACCTTCCATCATCTAGAATTTGTAAAAGAATATCTGCGAAGTCTCTATGTGCCTTTTCGATTTCATCAAATAGGATAATTGAATAGGGTTTTCTTCTGACTGCCTCAGTTAATATCCCACCTTCCTCATAACCTACATATCCAGCTGGAGCGCCAATTAATTTGGCCACTGAGTGTTTTTCGGAAAATTCACTCATATCCAAACGGATCATGTTATCTTCGGTATCAAAAAGAAATTGTGAAATTCCTTTAGCAGTTTCAGTTTTTCCCACCCCCGAAGGCCCTAGAAGCAGAAAAGATCCCAAAGGTCGATTAGATGCGGAAAGCCCTGCGTGGGAAATAATTAAAGTTTCACAAATTTCTGAGATGGATTTTTTTTGTCCAAAAACACGGGAGTTCAGATAATCTTCCATTTGAAGAATATTTTCTTGTTTAGATTTTAAAATTTTTTCCACCGGTATTCCAGTGGCCCTGGCTATTACTTTGGCTATTTGTTTGGTGCCAAGTACCCATTCATAAGTAATATTTTCGAGTTGTTTTTGAACTTCAGGAATTAATGAGTATTTTAATTTTGAAGCCGCTTCAAAATTTTGTTCCCGGAGTGCAGTTTCAAGTTCAAATTGATATTTGTCTAATTTATTTTTTAATTCACTGACCTTTTTAAGTGCTAATACCTCTTCTTCCCATTTTCTTTTTTCGGTATCAAACCTTTTTTGAAGGTCCTCAATCTCCTTTTTTAGTTCCTTATTGTCCTTTTCGAAATTTATAAGGATTTTTTTTGATCTAATTTCCGATTCCAGTTCAACTAAACTAGCAGGCATGGCCTCTGCGGAGAGTTTGAGTGCAGCAGCGGATTCATCAATTAGATCAATGGCCTTGTCTGGGAGGTTTTTATTGGTGAGGTATTGGTCAGATAAATAAACAGCAGAATAAATGGCATCATCAGAGATTTTAATTCCATGGTGCCCCTCAAACTTGTCCTTAAGTCCCATCAGGATTTCAATGGAATCTTCTTTTGATGGTTCGTTTACTGGTACCTCCCTAAAACGTCTTTCCAATGCCGAATCTGAGAGAATATGTTTTTGGTACTCTTCATGAGTTGTGGCGCCTATACAATGGAGTTCTCCTCTTGCCAATGCAGGTTTCAATAAATTTGCGGCGTCCATGGCCCCTTCGGCCTTACCCGCCCCCACTAGAAGATGAATTTCATCAATAAATAATATAACTTCCCCTGCTGTCCCTTTTACAAATTTTAGAAGTTTTTGAATCCTCTCCTCAAATTCTCCACGGTACTTTGTTCCGGCCATTAAGGAACCCATTTCCAAGGTATAAATGGTTTTTCCTTTAAGCACGTCCGGAACTTTTCCTGTAATGATTTGTCCAGCAAGCCCCTCTACAATTGCGGTTTTTCCAACTCCGGCAGGACCCACTAGGATTGGATTATTTTTTGCCCTTCTTCCAAGAATTTCCATTACGGCCCGAATTTCTTTGGTTCTTCCTATCACGGGATCTAATTTTCCTTTTTCCGCAAGTTCATTTAGATTTATTAAGAAAGAGGGAATTTCTTGTTCTCCGTCCTCGGTATTTCCCAAATCCTTATAATCTATTTTTAAATTGGGAAAGATTTGAGGAAGAAGCTTTAAAAGATCTTTTTCAGATACCTCATTTCTATTGTCTTGAACTGCATTTGAGGATGCCTGGGTTACCCATTGGCCAAATAGTGGTGAGGGTCTAAGTTGATCCATACCAATGGGAGAGGAGGCAATAGGGAGTTTTTTTACAAGATTTTCAACTTCTCCCTTATATTTTTTAAGGGCCCTTGAAGAATAGGTACTAGGATTTAAGAGCAATCCTAGAAGTAAATGTTCAGGGCAAAGTTCTGTATTTTTTCTCTTTAGGGCCTCAGATTGAGCTATATCGATGGACCCCAAGACTATCTCATTGAATTTATTCATAAAACTCCCTCTAAATTTAAGTAATCCTCACTACGGATAAGATGGGAGTTAATTTTGGGCCGTCAATAGGGGCCATCTTATTAAGATGGCCCAAATTAATTTAGAAATTTAGAGATATATCCTGATAGGTTTGTTTTAAAAATTCTCCAAAACCTTTTTTGATTCCTTTGGAAGCCTCGCTAATGAACATTCCCTCCGGAGCAAAACTTGGTTTTTTAATTCTGGTTTCTTGGACCATTTCAATTACCACACCATTTTGGGCATTTTTCACATTTATATTGGTATAAAGTTTGGTAACAAATTTAGAATTTCCAGTTGCCTTAACAAATTGCTTAGAATCCTGGTCAAAAATTAATAGGTTTGATTTGTTGGTACCAATTTTTGTAATATACCTGATACTCATGTCATCATCTTCAGCTTTTTGATCGATGGTTGAATCAACTTCAGTAGCCGGCATACTTTCTAGAGTACTATTTTCATTGGTTGAAAATACTTGGGCAACAGTTGAGTTTAAAGTAACTTGTTTTACAAAGAAATCCTTTAGGGATTCGTAATTGCCAATTTTATTCAAAGTACAGGTGGATTTGATTTTTAAGATTAGAATTTTAGACTCCATTCTTGGTGGAAAAACCCAATCAGGGGTATTACATCCTTCAGCAAAACTGTTAATGCTTAGCAGGAAGAACAGGGTTGATACTAAGATTTTCATTAAATATCTCCTTGGTTTAAAAATCTGATAGTGCCTTTTTATTTTTAAAAAGTAAAAAAAGTCCAAATTGTTTGATTACCTTCCAGGAATTTGGTACTAATTTGGCCCTATTTATGAAAAAATTTATTTTTATATTTTTCCTTTTTTTTACAAACTGCGTCTTTGCTGATTTTAAAAGTCTTCTGACGGACTTTTTAGAAAATAATAAAAAGATAAAATCTGCCGATTTGGCCCCAAACATGGCACAAAAACAAGTAGATGCTCTTTGGGGTTCTAAGCAATGGTATCTTAGTTTATCAGGTGGGAAAAACGTAACCCCCTCTAGAAGTGCCCAAAGACCGGAAGATGATTTTGCTGTTGGTACTTTTGATAACTTAAACGGATCCATTTTTAAAACTTTCTCCTGGGGTGGTGAACTTAGTTTTAACAACCGGTATAACATTTTTAATAATCAACAAGGAAAAATGTTTATTCAGGATTTTAGTTATAAACAAAATCTGGGAAATGATTTTTTCGGTATTAAATTTAGAAATGAAGTAACAGCAGCAGAATATAACGCTCAAAAAGTTGCTGCTCAAATAAAGGAAGTTGACCAAAGTCTTCTTCAGCAATTCTTTATGACCTATAACAGTGCCCGCCTTAATAAAACCTTTGTGGAAAGGGATTTAGATGCCAAGAAAAGGGCCGAAGTAAGAAAGGACAGCATTAAAAAGAGAGTGGATGCGGGCCTTCTGGATAGTGTGGATCTTAAAAAAGCAAAAATGGGTGTTATGTATGCTGAAGAAGAAGTTAAATCTTCAATGGCAAAACTTGAAAAAGATTTAGAGGATCTATCTTCCCAACTCTCTAGAAAAGTTAAAGATGAAGAGATAACTCCTTATTCCTTCGATGAGGCCAAGTTACCGGAAGATGTGGTTGGATCCTTAGAAAGAAATTACAAAATTGAAGAATTAAAATTTGAATTGATGTCCTTGGATAAAACAATCCAAAAAATTAATATGGATTTTATACCCGAAATTCAATTACAAGTTTCATGGGCAACAGATGGGACTGGAATGGATGTTTCATCTACCTTCGCAAATAATAATTTATGGGATTCTGACAAAATAAAATTTTCAGGTGCTCTAACTTTTGTGATGCCACTAGGATGGGAAGTAAATCGCGCTTTGAAATCTGCTAAACAATTGGAAATGAACCAAAAGACCTATGACCTAGATTATTTAAGGGAAGAATTAATTAATATGGAAAGAGGTATTAAGCAAAGAATAAGCTTAGTAAGAAAAAATATTGATTCGGCCATTGAAAGAAGATTAATTTCTATTAAGGCCCTTGATGAAACCAATAAATTATATAATAGGGGCCGGACCTATCTAGATAACGTTTTAATTTCCGAAGAAACCTTAACTAATACCGAAAAGGGCATAGCTGGTTATATTTTTAATCTTGAGGCATTGATTGCTCAACAGGCCATTATCTATGGTAAACTCAAAGAGAATTTAATTTCTGATCCTGCAAGAAAATAAAAAGAAACACCGCATACTTTATTAATCCTTGTCTTTTTTAAGAAAATAAATCTAGGATTAATTTAAGAATCTATTTCACCAGCAAAGGAGTATTAGATTGAAAAAATTTCTATCGCTTTTTATTTTCTTTTTTTCAATTTCCCATGCAGCTACTTTATCAGAAATATCAGAGGCCTTCGATAAAAGGGCAGTAAGCGATTCTGGTTTTGAAAACGCTAAACTGGCGGCAAAACTTGGTGATGAATTAGGAAATTCTGAAAAAGAAAAAGATCCAGAGATATCAGCAAGAAGTTATTTGATTTCTTGTAAGGCAAATTATTTTTTAGGTGATTATCTTCCCGTCGCCCGCTCGGATAAAAAACTTATTTATCAAAATGGCTATTTAAGTTGCAAAAAGGCTATTGCCCTTCTTGAACAAACAAAAGGAATGGCCAAAAAACCTGAATGGACAAGCCTTCTAGCGGAGTCCTATTTTATGTGGACCGCTAATTTTGGAAGATGGTTTGAAGATGAGGGGAGATTAGATGCTCTTCGTTATTGGAAAAATGAGGTCAAGCCAATGCTGGAACTTTTGGCAGGAGAAATGCACCAGGAAATCGTAGCAGGACATGGACCTTTTAGAGCTTTGGGCTGGGCCTGGTTTTCCATACCTGGTGGAAGGACCAAAGCACATAATTATTTAAAAGAAGCTTATGAAAAATCACTTCACCCAACCTTAGGGGTTTCAATTTACCCATTAAATACTGCATTTTTTACCCAATCCTTAATTGCTAAGGGAGAAAATGAAGAGGCAAAAAAAATACTCACTGATGCCCTAGATGTGGCGGCCGATCCCGATAAAATGAAAGAATTGGAAGAAGAGTCCTTCAAGGTTTATGGAGAGCATAGAATGCCAGAAATGTTAGAGGAGCTTTCCCAATGCCGTGAAATCCTAAAGGGCATGAACTAATTTCAATTGGGAATATTGATATAAGCCAAATCATTTCAATAGGTTAGATATTACCCTTAATTTTTCTTTAGGAGAAAAATTTTACCCAATTAGGAGGTAAATATTGATAATGCCCCTCATAAGAGGTAAGTAAAGGCATTCAAAATTAGGGAGATTTTACATGAAGAATCTTATTAATCTATTTTTAACCTTTTTTCTTATTATTCCTGCATCCCATGGATTTACCGTAGATGAGGCAACCGTTGCATATAATAAAAGAGCGGTAAATAATGAGGGTTTTGAAAACGCTAGATTAGCGGCCAAGCTTGGAATCGAGATTGGAAAAGATGCGTCAAATCCAATTGAAGTTTCAGCAAGAGGTTATTTAATTGCTTGCAAGGCATTATTTTTCTTAGGAGATTATTTACCTGTTTCTAGGACTGAAAAAAAAGAAGAATATAAAGTTTCTGCAGATTATTGCAAGCAGGGGATCTCCTTGTTGGAACTTACCCTGGGCAATCCAAAAAAAGTTGAATGGAAAAACCTTTTAGGCGAGCTTTATTTTTTCTATACTTCATCTTTTGGTAGATGGTTTGAAGATGAAAGCAAACTAAGAGCTCTTGGCTATTGGAAGGATGATGTAAAGCCAATGTTGGAAACATTGGATGAAAAAATGGGGCTAACCCATATTTATGGTCAGGGTCCACTTAGAGCGTTAGGAAGGGCCTATTTTTCTATTCCAGGTGGTAGAGGAAAGTCCGTTAAATATTTGGAAGATGCATATGAAAAATCTCTACATTCTACCCTAGGGGTTTCTGTCTATCCATTAACAACTGCCTATTATGCTGAAGCATTAGCAGCAAAAGGCGATAAAGCTAAGGCAAAAAAGATTTTAGAGGCCACCCTTGAAGTAGCAGATTCTGGAAAACTAGAAGAACTACATAACGAGGCCTATAAAATTTATGGTGAATACAGATGGGCCGAAACCCAAGAGGAAATTAACCTTTGTAGAGAAATCTATAACGGGTTGTTTTAATTTTGATGAGAATTATCCTCTCCTATCTATTTTTAATTCCCGGAATTTCTTTTGGAATGACTTTAACTCCGGCCATTGATCTTAACTCTGCTAGAGTTATGCCAAAAAGAATTAGTTCTGTTAGGTATAGGGGAGTTTTTTTTCGAGGAACCGAACATTATTCAAATGACGGTAAAGCAGAACCTCTTTCAAAGCTTTTTGACACAAAATTAACTTATAATGATTTGGTTGCAATTGACGACCCAACCGCCGATCCAGCTGAAAGAGGTGCACTTGAGGGACTTCTTAAGGCCTGGAAAATACCTTTGGAAGGTGACGTAGGAAAAGTTACTGGGGATATTTCCTTAGGAGTTTCAACCATGGTTCCTGTGGTAGTTCATGGAATCACAGATAGATTTACCTTGGCCTTGGCCTTGCCCATTTTTAATTATAAAATTAATGTCAATTCAAGTTTTGTGGCATCAAATAATCTTTTAAAATTTGCGGAAAAGCTTCGAAGTGACAAGAAATATTATCCACTTACAGAACTAATTAAAGGAATAAATAATCCAACAGATGAAGCGGCCTCCAGATATGGTTATCAACCACTGGCAAATCAAGAAGGGCAGGCCATTGGAGATTTGGTGAGTGTTTTTAAATATGGTTTTTGGACAGAAAATCCCCATATTTTGGCAGTTCAAACAGAGATTGCTTGGCCAACCGGTAAAGAAAAAGAAATAAATAAAATTGTGTCCTTTCCTTCTGGTGATGGCCAGTTAGATGTTGGACTAGGTATTTTGTACGATTATTTTTTCACCGAGGATAACTCAATTAATACTTCTCTTAGATATACTGCAGAACTATCTGATATTTCTGCGGAGAGAATACCCTATAGAACTAAAAGAAAAATATCCCCAGACATAGATGAAAATACCTCTAGAAATTTAGGAGATCATATCCATTTTCAATTAGGAGGACAATTTTCACCTATCAAAGGTATTGTTGCAAAAGGCGCCTATAATTATCATAAGAAGTTTATGGACAAGTATTCTGGTTCAAAATTTCCTCAATACAGATATGACTTTTTATCTGAAGACACTGAATCTTCTGCCAATACCTATATGTTATCATTATCAGGGTCTAATATTCCATGGGTTAGAGTTTCAAGAAACTTCTTACCACTGGAACTAAATTTAAATTACTTGGGATTTATTTCCGGTAAAAATGTGGTCAAGGATCCAATTATATCTCTGGAGTTAGCGACTTATTTTTAACTATGAAAAAGTTATTTTTTATTTTACCATTTATTTTGTTTTTATCTTGCGCTAAACCACCGGAGCCATTGACCGCAAGGCCTGAGAGTTCACCTTTAGAAACACCGGAAGAAATTGGTAGAGCAGGTCTTTCCCTAAAAAGAACTTACGAATCAGGAAGTGAACTTTTTAACTTCTTTTTCTGGCCATCAGGTTTAGATCGCGAAGCCTTAAAAAGAATTGCTGCAGATGTTTCTGAAATCGGGATTGAAATTGAAGATAAGTATAAACTTGTCGATGAAAATAACTTTAAGATTTCAAAAATTGAAAAACAAATTGAAAAAACTGAAGAAGAAAGAAATTCAATATTAGAGGATCTTTACCATAGTTATAAATGTGAAGGTACTGATTCCTGCTCAGGGACGATCTATCCTCAATCTTGTGACCAGTTGGCCCAGTCACCTTGGAACAGTGAAACCTTAAAGGAAGAATGTACTCAGAAAGAGGAAAAAATAAACGCTGATATTGATGAAAAGATACAGGCACTTGAATCTGAGTCAGCACCACTTTATGAAGAGAATGAAAGCGTTCACCTTCCTTATATTACCTCCAGGGCCGATGCTATAACCGCATTACTTGAAAATAATAATGAAAAAAGTGAAGAGTGGAAAAATTGGATACAGACCAAAGAGGCCAATATTACTTTTTTAAATGGCCTTCCCCAATTAAGCCTTAAAATAATGTTTAACAATGTATTACCTGGAGTGGCCAACCGACCACTTTATTATAAATCAAAGGATCAGGCAGATATTGTTGATTTAAGATATTATTTGGAAAGGGAAATACCGGTTCTTGAATTTAAAATTCTTGAAAAACGCGCAACCCGTGTTGGAAATCAAAATAGTGAAGAAAGAACAGGGGTCTATTATACGGTAAAAATTAGGCAAACAGAACTAGATTATGGATTGGAATACATAGGCGATGTGGAAAGATTTGATGCATCCAGAAAAAGTTTTGGTAAGGGCCTAATGAAAATCTATATAAAACCTAAGTATTGACACCTTTCTTCTTTTAAATAAACTCTCTAACATTATGAAGAATAAATTAATATATGTGGCCATTTTCTTGCTAGGAGGAATTGTTTTTGCTACAGGAACAAAGCTTTTTCTAGATTCCAAAAAGCAACCAGTAGAATTATCTCATGCGGATTCTGGCATAAAGAAAAAATCATTTTTTGAGCGATTTTTTGAGGATGGGTTTTTCTCTGACGAAGGTCTCGATCAGATGGCAGAACAAATGGCCCAAAGCATGCAGGGGATGGCCTCAATGGGGCAAGTTGGAAGACTAGAAACATCCCAAACGGATCAATTTGTAATTTATGAAATTTTTCTGGATCAAGTAGATAAAAATTCCTTGAAGATCGACATCAAAGATGGGCAAATTAACATCTCTGGCCAAGCAAAAATCGAAAAAGAAAACAAAGGGCAGTTTGGCGTAACAAAAAGTGTTTCAATCTCTTCTTTTTCTCGTTCCTTCCCTGCTCCCCAGGGAGTAAAAATAGAAGATGTCCAGATGGAAAATAAAGAAAACAGTATTATCTTAAAGTTTCCAAAGGTTCCTAAAATTTAAACCCTAGACTAAATTTAAGGTCCAATTCGCTGGTATCTTGTTTCGTACCATTTTGGAATGTTTGGGAAGTTAGAATATTTTCTAAGGCCAGCTCTGCTAAAATCGAGTTTTTGGATGAAATGGAAAAATTAATTCCAAATCGTATTCCGGGAAGTAACAAGGCCAATCCCGATGAGGAAGTACCAGAAACATTGGAATTGGCAACACCTATTCCCAGGTCCAAGGTTCCGTAAAAATAATTTGTAGTATTGGAAAAGGGATCAAATTTATATTGAATTTCTCCCTCAGCTAATACCCTGTCAGTAGGTACTGCTAATTGTGGAGTTGAATTTTGAGATGTATCGGAGTCATATCGCAGGCCAATTCCAACATTAATTTTTCTGGTAAGATCCATTAAATACAAACCATCGATGGATAATCCAAAGCTAGATAAAATATTATTAGCATCTACACTTGAAATAGTCTCTGAGAGGGTCCCATAATATCCAAATCTGAAAAACCAAGCATTTTTTCCTATATAAATGACCTCTTTTTCTTTGAATTTAATAAGAGGAATTTCATATACCAGACTTTCCAAATTGTTTGAAAAACTGACAAATTCATCAATTTTAAATGGAACCATTGCATCTTTATCATTTAATTCCCAGAGAGATTCGTTTCGGGTAACCTCTTTTGCCGTTGCGATTAGGGAAAGATTTTCCGTTGTAAAAAGAGATTCTTGACCAAGTGATATTCCGTTTTTGGTTCCCAAGGGCAATACAAAGGATTTTTTTGTAGAAGATATGGCCCTTATGACCACCAACTCCTCACCAAATGCACTAAAAGATAAAAACAAAATCAGTAAAATAATTTTTTTCATTTTTAGATAGATTGTAACATATAAAATATAAAGTGAATTACTCGGAAAAATTTTTTCCTTTAAGAACAATAAAAAATATTTCGATATGAAAATGTGAAAAAGTATCTAATTATTTTTATCCCTTTTCTAATCATCTCGTGTGCTCCATCCGTCCAAAATTCAGCGGATTGTGGAGTAGGCTACACATTTAATCCAGTAACCAGATCTTGTGTAAGCGGGGTAGCTGCCCCTGATACTCCTGTACCAACTACAAATTCCATTACTATTCAGGAAGATTCTTCAAATAATCTAATTACATTTAATTATACAATTTCTAATAATTCTTTAGCGTCCCAATGTATTATCAATTCAATTTCCAAGGAAATAAATAACGGAAGCCCCATACCTCCATACTGTTCCTGTACTGGAGGAGTGTGTACAACTTATCTTACACCTCAGTCTAATTTTTCCGGAAGCGCCGGCCTTACATATTCTTTAAGCAATAATTATGGATCTTCGCAGCCCTTTGTAGCAAATGTAAAGGTTTCACCAGTAAATGACCCTCCCGTAGTATCTTCTCCGGAAGCTTTTTCAACGGATGAAAATAAACCTCTTACTCAATCGTTGCAAAGTTTTGTCTCAGATATAGATGGAGATGTTAATTATACATTCATAAAAATAACCAACCCGCAGCATGGAACCCTTACAATTAATTCAGTTACCGGAGTTTTTTATTATGTTCCAAATGTTGATTACTTCGGAACGGATAGTTTTCAATGGAAGGTAACAGATCCAGGTGGTTTAAACTCAAATGTTGGAACCATCAATCTGAATATAAACGAAGTTCTAAAACCTCCAACTGGATCCAATCAGGTAGTCACCATTGATGAGGATTCTACAGTTACCGTTACTCTGGGATATTTTGATAGAAATGGATTTCCTCCATTGACCTGTATGGTTACAGATTTGGTTAACGTTACTGAAATTGCTCTTTGCAGTTGTACAGGCGGTAGTTGTAAGGTTGTCGTCCGTCCTAGCAGCAATTATTTTACCTATTATCAAGGATCTCCTGTTTCCGGTGCAGAAGTAAATTTTAAATATGAAATCAATAATCAAATTGGATCCACAGGGAAATATTCAGTTAAAATTAATGTAAACGAAGTTAACGATCCCCCATTAGCGGTGTCATATGGTGCTTCTGGAGTTGAAAGTGTGACCAACTATCCATCTCCAATTACTTTCACCATTCCGACACCTGTAGATTATGATAATAATGATAATTCTCCGGTAAATAATCAGGTCCTTACTCTCTCCGTAATCTCCTCGCCAACACAAGGAACTTTATCCAATTGCCTTCAAAATACTTCTTCAGGACAAAGCCTCTCTTGTACTTATACACCAATTGACGGTAATGCCAATGGAACTAATTTCTACCATTCGGAACTAACCAATCAGAATATAAAATTGGTCGCCACATTTCCTGGAAATTTTGGTACCAACATTAGCTTTTTACTAAAAGGTGGAATACGCCTAGGGGCCGAATATTTGGAAATGTCTGGAAATCAAATTACCGTAAACATTGCCTCAGGTCAGACAAAGGCATCCAAAATTATTAGTTTAATTAATGGGGACCTCTATGCATCTAAACTAGTAGCAGCCTCAGTTATAGGTGCTGATTTGGCCCAAACAAGTTTTTCTACACCCATAAATCTTGGGCCCACTCCTACTTCTGATTTTGATAATTTTCAAATTAAGGCCTATGATGGAATTGCTTATTCCGTTCCTGGGGATGTCAGTATAAGTATAACTCCAACCAACGATCAACCAGTAATTTGTGAATATTCGACCTTTAAAGAAGCTTATGAATGTGGAATTTTAGGATGTATAGCTCCTCGGCCTCCTGTAGGTTATATCACCCCTACCAAATCAAATATTTATTACTTTGATTCTCAGGCGGCCATCTGTTGGAAAAGTACCGGGACAACTTCAAATTCTTGGGTAATAATTCCAACTTTTGTGGCAAATAAACAGGCGAATGAACAAGAAGATGTTTGGATTCAAAACATAAGAATCGATGAAGGTGGTGGAGAATACACAGAAATAAACCAGCAACTTAAAATCACCAATGTAAAGAGTTCAAACACCTTACTGTTACCAATTGCAAATATTACATTTTATTTTAATAATTCCGTCATCCTTCCTAATAATTGGTTTGGATCCACTACAGAATCTGCTGCTCAATATGATTTTGATATTAAAATGGTCCCTCAAGAAGGTCAGTATGGTGTAAGTGATATTTCTTTTACTTTGGAAGATACATCAGGGGCAACAACTACAGCAAATTTTGAATTAAAAATTAATAATTCCGCTGCAAAAAATAATGGTTGGGTAAATTTAAGGGCGGTTGGGCCGACAACAAATCATTTTGGTGAAAAAGTTTCTCCAATACTGACTTGTTCCTACTACCTAGATAAATGTTCTCTCCCAGGTCAAACCTCGCCTTTGAATTTTCCCTGTGTGGGACAAGTAGATCCTCAGGGAACCATAATGGGGTCTACAAAAAATTTAATTTATTATAATGAAAAGGAAAATACTTGCTGGTTAAATGAAAGTCCAAACGCTTCAACATCAACAGGGTGGGTGAAATTTAACAGTTACTGTAATATTTCTCAGGCAGAAGTTGCAACAGAATGCAGCGCCAATGGGAGTTGTATTTTTTCCAGCAAGGCACAAATTGATGATTTAATACCAACGGAGATTAACAATTTTTACTATGATTCCAGTACTGGAATTTGTTATAGAAGCACAGGATTACAAAAAGGTAATATACAAAGTTACACTTCAACAGCTTCAACGACTTTAGTTTGGAAACCATTTAGTAATTCTGGTGAGGGAAAAATAGAAGGCTATGATGTATATCGCCGGTTGACTACCTCCTCCACAATTCCGACAGGAATAAAAATAAATAGAAAGCCTATTGATGCTAACACATTTTCTTATGAAGATAACGGAATAAATTCGATATTTGCACCAGTTCCTTCTACCGTTTATTACTACGAAATTAAACCAATTATTAATGGGCTGGGTACAGGAACCCTGGAAAAGTTTTCAATAGTTCGAATAATCTCTCCTCCTGATAATATGGCATTTGTTCATCGTTGGATTGTTAACCAAAGGGCGTGTCAGCAACTTCATTCAACTCAGATAAATTCTTTGGATAATTTTTCTTGCCCCTATATGGCCCCTGGAGAGGTTATTCCACTTGTGGGTGGGACCGCTCCAGGAATTTATGATATAGGAGTCGATTTATTAGTAGATAGGTTTGAAGCGGGTTGCCCCTATTCACTGGCTCCAGTATGCCTTACTGGTACAAGGGATAATGCATGTATAGGTTTAAATGATCCAAATACTTCACATGTAACCGCACCTCTAAATTCCATTTATTATAATCGTTCCAATGGACAATGCTTAATCAATAAAGGCGGAACTAATCCTTGGGTCCTGGTTACAGGTTTGGTTGGTGCAGATGATATAAGCACACATCGTGTTTCGGGGATGGCACCTATAACCAACATAACCCAGGACCAGGCATCAGTATTTTGCTCCAGACCAAATAAAAGCATTTCTGGAATTTTAGGATTTAGAAACCCAACTGTGTCAATTCCAAGCCAACTTCCGAATAGGTTATATCAAAAGGGGTATTCGATGTGGTCACCCCTTCTTACAGACTTTGAGATTTTATCTTTAGAATCTGGCTTATCTTTAAATTCCACTGCTAAGTGTAATACTAGTTCGGCAAATGGATTGGAGGATAAATATACCGAAACTGCAACCCCAGATTCAAGTTCCTACTATACCCTTCCAGGATCCTTATCTTCAGATATCCGTTCTTTAATGACAGGATCCCAACAAACAAGTTTATGTGAATCAGGATTTGGGGTTCAAGATGCCGTAGGAAATGTTGCCGAATGGACATTGGAACGTATTTCCTGTCCTAAATTTTCTCAATGTAGCGGTATTCTATTCGGAGAAACTAATTCATTAATCACCCGCTCAGAAGATTATTTTAGAACACCAAGCGATGATATCGATTTTAGATCATGGAAACTTGATGGAGTGAGGGGACCCTGCAACGACTCGGATGCAGATGGAATTTGTGATGGAATTATTTCTTCTTGGCAGATATCTGAGCAGTCCTATGGGGCCGGAAGAATGGCAATTCCTATGGCCCTACCAATAATGGTGGATTTTCCTACTCTTTTTCCTAATTCGCCAGTAGATCCCTATATTTTAAATATCGGGCCAACCAATGGAATTACAGCGGCACAACTTCACGAGGATACATGGACTGTAAATAACCAAAATATTTTTGCTTCATCCAACGCTTGTGGTTCGATGAATACTGGTGGAAATTTTCTCGATAGTAATGGAGCTGGGGTCTATAATTTCAATTTTACCCCCTGCCTAGATGATGCTTATAACTATTTAATAACTGGAGATATTTCAATAAGAACATTCCTTAACCAACAATACTCCATTGAATATATTCAACCTCTAACCACCAATGCCACCTTAAGGTATGAAGCAAATACTACTACCAACGAAGTTAAAATATATCTTGCAACTGATGCTAACGGGGATGTTTCAACAAATTACTTTAATTTGGCCAATTGTATAAATTCGCCTACAACCTGTAGTTGCGGATCCTCTTGTAACCGACCTTTTGAAGCAGTTGTGTTTCAAGGGATTACCACGGTTAATTCTTCCAAAGTTTTTCCAATGGCAAAAACGTTACTGAATTATGTGTGGGGATCCGCTCCAAACAAATCAGATTCAATTGGTTTTAGATGTGTTACACCGATTGATTATGATGATTACACCGAATAACTTATAAAATTTATTCTTGGGAGTTTATGGGTTCTTCTTTAAAGCCCAAATCTGCTTGCATTTCCTCAAGGAGCATTGAAACAGCATTTTCATCATCAGGCCTTAAAGTGGCCGCTGAGGAGGTCTTTACTTCATCCGATTTTTCCAAAATAAGGTCTTTTTTGGGCAAATAGAGAAAAGTTTCACGATCCCTTAGATAATTTAATTCTTCCTCTAGCCTTTTTAATCGATCTTGGGCATAAATCGTTAGGGAAATTGAAAAAACAATAAATATTTTCATTCAAATTTAAGTTTGCCAAAAATGGAAAAAAACACAAGTACCGATCTGGATTTTTTGCTTTCATCATACAATTTTGATCTACCAAAAGAGAAAGTGGCCATGAGGCCAATTGAAGGCAGGCATAATTCCAAACTTTTGGTTTATTCCGTGAAAAACCAGGAAATAATCCATTCAACCTTTTTAAACCTGGCCCAATATTTACCCAAAAATTCCCTTTTGGTTTTAAATCAATCCAAGGTAATTCCCTGCAGACTCTTAGGTAAGAAAAAAACAGGTGGATTTGCTGAAGTATTTTTGCTTTCACTTGACCCACAAAATGGGCTTTATCCCGCTTTAATTAGGACTACACGGAAAAAATCTATTGGGGATGAATTTGAATTTGATGGTGGAGTATCTGCCAAAATTGAAAAAAGATTTGATGATAATTTTTTAGTTAAGTTTAATATATCCAATTTAAAATCTTATCTTGAAAAGTCCGGCCAGATCCCCATTCCTCCTTATATTAGAAAAGGGAAATCCGATGAACAGGATAAATCCGATTATCAAACAATTTATGCTAAAGATCTGGGCTCGTTGGCCGCACCAACCGCAGGACTTCATTTTACAGAAGAAATTTTTTCAGATCTGAAAAAAGGATCTATAGATCATACCTTTATTACTTTACATGTAGGTTTGGGAACTTTTTCACCAATCAAGGTAGAGGATATAAGGCAGCATAAAATGCATTCTGAAACTTTTTTGCTTTCCGAGAAAAGTATAGAGAAGATAAAAAATGCCAAAAAAATTATTGCAGTGGGAACTACGACCCTTAGAGTGTTGGAATCCATTTATCAAAAGGAAGTAATTCCAGACACTACTTATTCAACGGATATTTTTCTTTACCCTGGTAAAGAAATTCGATCTATTGACGCTTTGATAACCAATTTTCACTTGCCTGGTTCAAGTCTTTTTATTTTAATTTCTGCTCTTATGGGAAGGAAGGAGGCCTTAAGGGTTTATCGTGAGGCAATTGATATGGACTATAGGTTTTTCTCCTATGGTGATGCCATGTTAATTATAAGATAAGCGGAGTTTTAAAATGAAAATATTTATTTGTTTTTTTTTATTAATAAGTTTTTCCTACGGTGAAATTAGAAGCTGGACCAAGATTGGGGAAAAAAATGGAATCGCTGTTTATAAAACGCATATTCCAGATAGCCCATTAGTTGGGTTTAAGGGAGATGTTATTATTGATGCTCCTGCAGAAAAGATTTTTGGCATTTTGGTCGATGAAGAACACATGCTCGAATGGGTAAAAGATTTAAAATTTTCCACAATACTGGTTAGCAATGGTCCCTTCGATGCTATCTTTCATGAAGAATATAAGTTGCCTTGGCCGCTTAAAAATCGTGACTTTGTATTTCATGCGGGAGTTTTTAGGGATAAGGATGGTGTTGTCCATTTAACCGTTAAAAGCGTAAAGGAACCCCAAGTGCCGGATTCCTCGGCCGTTAGGGGAGAGATCGATGGCGAATACAGGATAACCCCCTTAGAAAAAAACAAATGTAGGTTAGAAGTGGAAGTGTTAACTGATCCAAAAGGTGCCATCCCAAAATGGATTGTAAATCTTTTTCAAAGTAGTTGGCCCCATGAGACTCTAAATGCCATCATCGCCCAGTTACCTAAATCCTATGTAAAGGAAGTTCCTCTACCGTGAAATTAAGGGTGACACGTCGCCTCTTTTTAGGATATAGACCCCTTCATGGAATTTTTTAAGGTAACATCCACATCAGGAAAGGCCAGGACTGGATTAATTAAAACCTCCCATGGGGAAATTGAAACCCCAGTTTTTATGCCCGTGGGGACCAGGGGATCTGTAAAAGGAATCTGGCAACATGAGCTTTTAGAGCTAAATGCCCAAATTATTTTAGGAAATACCTATCACCTGTACTTGCGCCCAACCCATGACCTAATTGAAAAAGTAGGTGGTGGACTTCATGGGTTTATGAATTGGGAAAGGCCCATTCTTACCGATTCAGGAGGATATCAAGTTTTCTCCCTTTCAGATCTAAACAAGATTACCGATGACGGCGTGATTTTTAGATCACATTTAGATGGATCCACCCACTTTTTAACTCCAGAAAAATCTATGGAAATTCAAAAGGCATTGGGTTCAGACATTGTAATGGCATTTGATGATTGTCCACCACTTCCTTCCACCAAGGAGGACTTGGAAAAGAGCCTGAAAAGAACCTTGGCCTGGGCAAAAAGGTGCCAAAATTTTGAACTTAAACCTCATCAACACCTTTTTGGGATAATCCAGGGAGGATTGGATTTAAATTTAAGGATAGAATGTCTTAATTCATTGGGAAATTTTCCAGGATATGCCCTTGGGGGACTTTCTGTAGGGGAAAAAAATGAGGAGATGGTTGAGTTGTTAGATAATTTTGTTCACATGATGCCATCGGAGAAGCCCCGCTATTTGATGGGAGTTGGAACACCCCTTGATATCTTAAGGGGAGTTAGGGCCGGACTGGATATGTTTGATTGTGTTCTTCCCACTAGAAATGCCAGAAATGGTCAATTTCTAACCAATTTAGGGCCAATTAATTTAAAAAATGAAAAATATAAAGAAGACCCATCGCCAATAGACCCGGACTGTAGCTGTAAAGTCTGTAAGGGCTATTCCAGGTCCTATATCCGCCATTTATTTAATGTCGGGGAATATTTGGCCGGACAGATGGCCACCTACCATAACCTTCATTTTTACCTTGATTTGATGACGAAAACGCGACGCGCTATAAAAGAAGGAAGATTTTCCGAGTTCTTCTCCTCGTTTGAAAAAAATTATCAACGTTTGACGAACACCGACATCGAATTTATAAATTAACCCGTTGTTAACTTAAAACTTAGGATAAAAAAATGTTAAATCTTTTCTTTTCTTCAGCATTTGCCCAAGAAGTGGCTGCCAAACCACAACAGCCAAATATGTTTATGCAGTTTGTTCCATTTGTTTTAATTTTTGCTGTTTTTTATTTCTTAATGATTCGTCCTCAAAAAAAGAGATTAGATGAAGAAAAGAAAATGCTCTCCTCCTTAGGAAAAGGAGATGAGGTTTATACTAAGTCAGGAATTATAGGAGTAATCTACGGGCTAACCGATGATATAGTAACTTTAGAAATTGAAAATGGCGTGAAAATGAAAATGTTAAGGGGTCAAATTGGTGGCCTTTCAAAATCCCTTTTCAAAAAGGAGTCCTAATGTTTGGTTTAGGAGCTGGAGAAATTCTTTTAATTGGCATTATTGCACTTTTATTTATTGGGCCCAAAAAACTACCTGAATTAGCTAGAGCTTTTGGAAAATCTATCCGGGAATTCCAAGATGCAAAAGATGAGGTAGTGGAAAAGATTAAAAACGAAAAAGCACCCGAAGCGTTAGAAAATCCAAAAAAAGAAAGTTAATCCTACCCTTTTACTTTACTTAATACCTAGCGGGGAACTATACTCGTTGCAATTTATTTCGTAATTTAAGGAGTCCTCCGTGAAAAGAGACTGGTGGTATCGATTTTCCTTTCTTCTATTTTTAGTGGTTTTATCCGTAATTTATTTAGTCCCCACTGCATTAAAATTTGATAGAGATTCAAATTATCCCGTTAAATCTCGGATAAATTTGGGACTTGATCTTCAGGGCGGACTTTATATGGTTCTGGGGATTGATTTTAAAAAGGTTTTTAAAGATGAGCTTAGAGGGTATCTGAAAAAGGCCGAATCCGCTCTCAAAGATGAAGGTATAAAATCAACAGAAGGTACTCTAGATCTTACCAATCCAGAAGATCCAATTCAATCAATCACTTTGGAAGATCCAACCCAAATCTCCAAGGCAAAGGAATTAATTAAAAAATATTATTCCGGCGTATTGAGATTAACCAAAGAAGAAGGGCAATCTATTTATTATGGAATTGCCCAAATAACTAGGACCTCTGTTGAGGAACAAAGTGTTTCTAAATCAATCGAAGTTATTAGAAATAGAATCGATGAGTTTGGTGTTACAGAACCGGAGATCACCTCCCAAGGGAAAGATAGAATTGTTGTTCAGCTTCCAGGTGTTAGGGATATCGAAAGGGCAAAAGAGCTTATCGGAAGAACCGCCAAGCTGGAATTTAAATTAGTAAATAATGAGGTTCCACAATCCACAATCGAATCCTGGGTAAAGAAAACCGAAGCCGCGGGGATCAATCATAAAAAAGGCCAGAGTTTTTCCAATTATGTAAAAACTGTAAATGAATATTTGAAAAATGATTTGCCAGCTGGATATGAAATTGCATTTGAAAAGCAAATGAATACTTTTACCAATGAAATTACCAACAAAATACCATTTTTGGTAGAAAGTAATGCAAAGGTGACTGGTGATGCTCTTCAAGATGCAAGAGTGATGTTTGACCAGCAAAAAAATGAGCCTTATGTTGGACTTACATTTAAATCCGCAGGTGCCAAAATGTTTGAAGAAGTTACGGGTGCAAATATTGGAAGACGCCTTGCAATTGTTCTTGATGGAAACATCTATTCTGCACCAAATATTCAGTCCAGGATTGCTGGAGGAAATGCCCAGATTACTTTGGGGTTGGGTAATTATGAAAAAATCTTAAAAGAGGCAAAAGATTTGGCCTTAGTCCTTAGAGCAGGAGCTCTTCCTGTTCAATTGGATTTCTTGGAGCAAAGAACTATCGGACCAAATCTTGGACAAGATTCAATTAGCAAAGCAGTATTTGCTTCCGGTATAGCTTGTTTATTTATCTTTGCCTTCTCAATTATTTATTATCGTATTTCTGGGGTGATTGCCGTCGTAACCTTGGTTTTAAACGTATTGTTTACTATGGCGATACTTGTAGGATTTGATGCAACTTTAACCCTACCTGGTATTGCCGGTATAGCTTTGACCGTTGGGATGGCAGTCGATGGAAATATTATTATTTATGAAAGGATTCGAGAGGATATCGAAAAAGGAATTGGTTACTATAAATCTGTTGAGGAAGGATTCGCTACGGCATTTTGGACAATTCTAGATGCAAATATAACCACGGCGTTAGCTGGAATTTGTCTTTTAAATTTTGGTACAGGACCTATTAAAGGTTTTGCCGTGACACTTTTAATTGGTATTTTATCTACAGTTTATACCTGTTATTTTGTCAGCAAAATTATGTTTGAATTTTATATTAATAAAACCCAAGGGGCAGAGCTTAGTATTTAATATTCTGGAGTTAAAACAATGATTAAATTTTTAAAAAATAAAACTAATTTTAAATTTTCCAAATTTTTCTCCAAGGCCCTGATAATTTCAGGTGTTCTTTTTGCGGTGTCCATTTGGGGAATTTTCACCAAACTTAAATCAGGAGTTGATTTTAGAGGAGGTGCAGAAATTCAAACCAAATTTTCCACCAATGTTTCTATTGAAAGAGTCCGGGATGTCCTATCAAAAAATGGCTTCAGCTCTGCAACAGTTCAGACCATTGGAGAAGAGGGTAGCAATGAAATTCTGGTAAAAATTCCTGGTGATGAGGCCAATTTAAATTCTTTGACCGATCAGGCATCCAATGCTTTAAAAACTGATTTTGCAAATGAAAAAGTGGAAATCCAAAAAGTGGATATCGTAGGACCTAAAGCTGGAGCAAATCTTAGAAATTCGGCGGTTCTGGCAATGGTTTGGGCATGTGCAGCCATTCTAGTTTATTTGGCCCTTAGATTTGAATTTATTTATGCTCCAGGTGCAATTGTGGCCACCATTCATGATCCCATTATCGCATTAGGGGTTTTATCATTTATTGGAGGGGACTTTACCCTTCAAGTTGTTGCAGCTCTTTTGGCGCTGATTGGTTATTCAGTAAACGATACCGTTGTTGTTTATGATAGAATTAGAGAGCATCAGCATAAAGAAAAAAATCTTCCCTTTGAAGATCATGTCGACGATGCCATTAATCAAACCCTTTCAAGAACCATCTTAACTTCCGCGGCCACCTTACTAACCTGTGTGGTTATGTATTTCTTAGGTGGACCTGCTATAAAGGACTTTTTCCTGGTGATGAGTGTAGGGATTATTGTAGGAACTTATTCCTCAATTTTCATTGCCTCACCATTTACTCTTTTCCTTTCCAAAATTAAGAAAAATTAAATATCCGGATAGGTAATATTTGGAATATCCTTGGGAGAGATGTTTGCAGGAATACAACCAAACCTCTTATCATAGGATGGTAAACCTTGGATGGAAGTAGAACCTTCACCTCCGCCAGCAGTTTCATTTGATTGGGTCTGACCTAGCGAACCTCGATCTCTTACCGTATAGAGTTTTTGATAGGACTTTTGTACAAAAGGCTCCATGTAGCCAGGGGCCGGAGGATAATAAAAATAAAGTGTTTGTTGAGATGAGGTAGTTTCATCAGGTTTCACTTTGAGGTTATTCTCAATGTAAAACCAAATTTGCTTCAATATGCTTTCCTTTATTAAAATTAAGTCTTGAGGGATTTCGGTGACCGTTCCATCAGGATTATAAAGAACCTCTTTTTCTCTAGCACCAATATAGATAGCTTCTGTATCAACTCCAACAACTCCTCGAAGCGCCTGAAAAGTTACATCAGGTCCAAAATAATCTCCTTGGGTAGGACATTTTCCTACTCCAGTTGTTGGATCTATAAAAACTCTCATTATATAACCTAGTTTAGATATTTGGGCCTCTCCCCCTTCTGCAGACCCCTCAGCTGAAATTGTAGGTGCCGTTGGCCAAGTAAAAGGTACGAAATAATTTGTTTTGGTTTCGATACCGTATTTAACCAGCATTTCCGCATCGATCAGGTCATTAATATCAGAATTTCCATTATTATTTGTATCGGAAAATCTAATATCATTTTGGTCCCATAAACTTAAGGCCTTGGGGATAAGTTCAAGTCTTGGATAAGTGATCCTATCAATAGGCCCATATTGATCGCGGTCATAGCAATACACAAAAGCATTGGGAGGGCCAACAGGAGGAACTTGTCTTGGATCAAAATAATAGTGGTTGGTTGCTTTTAAGTTAAAATAATTAGATCTTGTATTTGGGTCTGACTCACCAACTCTTGTTATGCAGGTGTATTGATTTATTGGTGTAATTTTTAGAGGACCTGGAAAAACAGGGTTGGTAATTGGAGGATAAATTCTTCTAATTTGAAAAGTATTTGAACTGGCATTATTGGTTGCAGAGCCCGTTTCTACTATCCTTGCCACATAAGTAACATTCATTTTTAGTGTATTGATATTAACGGTAAAGTTATTGGATTTGGGGAGAATATCTATATTTAAGAATTCTTTAGTCTTTCCATCATCTACTTCTAAAACGCATTTTGGGGCAACTCCTGGTATCCCGGGGATTTCAGCGTTACACCACCTCTCGAGTGATCCAAGGACCTCGTTTAATAAAACTTTTTCTCCTAAGATTACCGATCCATATAAAGTGGGACCGCCAGTAGTGGACTTGCAAAATGTGGTGCACTGGTTATTAATGTCTGGTTTTCCATTGAGGCAAGAACAGTAATCCGGTTTTATAAAGACCGAGTTTTCCGGACGTTTAAGTTCTGGCCCCTCAACACAAATCCCTTTGGAAGATTTAATTTGTCCTGATTTAAAATCCTTTTCTTCTTGAGTAAGTTTGGTGTCGTCCTGGATTTTTTTTGTGTAAATGGCAGTTTCCGCTTCTGAGGCCACATGGTATTGAGGGGGATTACATTCCTCATAACAAGTTGTCACTTCAGGGTTTACATAACCAGTACAGGTAGGTGGAGGAGTAACCCCATAAATGGGGACTAAATTGCTCGGAGGAGGTTCATTTGAGCAAGAAATTAAGAACAATACCAGGGTAATTTTGTAAATATTTTTCATTTAGTATTTAATCGGAAAATTTTTTGGAATTCTTAAACCTCTTTTCAATTGCTTGACCCAAATGACCTTAGGACGTTAAAATTGTATTAAAGGGAATTATTTTAAGGAGAAAATATGACCAAGGCCGACTTGATTTCAGCCGTAGAAAAACAAGCAAATTTAACTCATAAACAAGCAGAGTCCATTGTAAATATCTGCTTTGAGAGCATGATTAAAGCACTTTATAACGATGAAAGAATTGAAATCAGAGGATTTGGATCATTCGCAAATAGAAATTATAAGGCCTATGAGGGGCGGAACCCAAAGACTGGCAAAGTTGTAAAAGTATCTCCAAAAAAAGTACCATTTTTTAAAGTTGGAAAAGAACTTAAAGAAATGGTGGATGCAGGTAAGGACAAATACAATATTCGCGAAGCGTAAATTGACAAATTAAGCCGAGTAATTCATATTTTCCATCTACATTTTTGGGTGACGTGCCTGAGCGGTCCAAAGGAACGGTTTGCAAAACCGTACAGCCATCGGTTCAAATCCGATCGTCACCTCCAATCTTTACTCTTTTTTGCAATTCAAAATATTGTTGCTAAGATTTTTTTAGGAGCAATAAATGAAATTCTCATTAAATCGGATTTTTTCTGGCCAGTCTTCAGAAATAGAGTTGTTAAAAAGTTTAAACAGACACTATGACATAACCCGGGATTCTTGGAGGGTTTTGCGGATTCAATCCGAGGTGGTTGATGGTTTTGAAAATCTAAAAGAAGTTCGAACTGCGGTTTCTATATTTGGCTCCGCCAGAACACCAGATAATGATCCTTACTACAAAAAGGCAGAAGAACTTTCTCGAAAACTCGCTGATGAAGGTATTTCCGTCATTAGTGGCGGTGGTCCAGGAATAATGACAGCTGCGAACAAGGGAGCGCAAAAATCTGGAAAGGCATTATCCATTGGACTAAATATTGAATTGCCTTTTGAGCAAGAACCAAATCCGCATCAGGACATTGCTTTGGAGTTTAGATACTTTTTTGTTAGAAAATTAATGTTTGTTAGATATAGCACCGCCTTCATTTTTTTTCCTGGAGGTTATGGGACACTTGATGAATTAGGGGACGTACTTTGCCTAATTCAAACAAAAAAAATTGAAAATATACCGGTTATTTTATTTGGAAAAAAATTTTGGGAAGGAATGATACAGTGGTTTGATAAAACCATGTTGGATGGAAATTTTATTGCAGAAGAAGATATCAAACGTTTGGTTATCACCGATGATATTGATGAAACTATTTCGGTAATTAAAGATTATATAGATAAAAATGAAATCAAGGATTAAGCAAACAAGGGAAATCTGTGCACAAATAATCTGTCTTTAAAAAGGTATATTTGGCCAAATCATCCTTTGTGTTTGCACTCCATGCGGTTACAAATAAACCGTTTTTTTGGCATTGATCAATTATTATTTCATCTAAAAATTTTAATTTAATTGATAGTCCATCTGCTTTTGCACTTTTAACGATACTTACAGGATCTATAGGTAAACAATCGATTAAAACTTGGGCCCTAATTCCTGGTGCCATTGTTTTAAAATTGAGGATGGATCTATGGTTGAAAGATTTAATAATCGCTTGATCGGAAAAACCTTTTTCCTTAATAAGATTTAAAACCTTTTCTTCCACATTTGGAACCTTGAGTTCGATCATGAGTTCCTTGTCAAACTCCTTAATCAAATCAATCACCTCACCTAAGGTAGGTACTTTTTCTCCAAGACCGGCATCAAGTTCTTTTATTTTTTTTAAAGGCAATTGACCAATCAAACCATGTCCATTGGTGGTTCTATCAAAAGTCTCATCATGAATAACCACCAACTCACCATCTTGGGAGGTGTGGATATCTATTTCAACTCCACTTAGCCCAAGTTCCATTGCATAACGAATTCCCAGAAGAGTATTTTCTGGTTTTTCCCCTTTTGCTCCTCGGTGACCAATATATTTTGTTTTCATTTGTATTCCAAATTAACCTTTGATGCTGCTGTTTTGGCCTTGGTTATAGCATCTGTTACCGATTCTCCCCTCGCCAGTGCAACACCCATTCTTCTATTAGGTCTTGAATCTGGTTTTCCAAAAATTCTAATTTCAGTATCAGGTATGCTTAATGCTTTTTCAAGGCCTTCATATTGAATATTTTGGGATTCCCGGTCCGCAAGAATAACGGCAGAAGCTGATGGCCCATTATAATTAATTTTTGGGATGGGGAGACCTAGAATCGCCCTTACGTGAAGGTCAAATTCAGATAAATCTTGTGAAATAAGGGTGACCATTCCTGTATCATGAGGCCTTGGTGATAATTCGGAAAAGATAACCTCATCGCCCTTTATAAAAAATTCGACCCCGAAAATTCCGGCTCCACCAAGGTAATCGGTAACTTTTTTTGCCATTTCCTTTGCTGAATTAAGGGCCTTTTCAGAAATATTGGCAGGTATCCATGACTCGCGATAATCTCCATGTTCCTGCCTGTGCCCGATAGGGTTAACAAATAGGGTAGGGGCGTTTCTTTGTTTTACTGTCAGGAGAGTAATTTCTGAATCAAATTTTATAAATTCCTCTACGATTACCTTCTTTTCATCTCCTCTCATTCCTTTTTCAGCATAATCCCAGGCCTTTTGGCATTCTTCCACCTTATTTATAGTAGACTGACCTTTTCCTGAGGAAGACATGACTGGTTTAATCACACATGGAAGGCCTATTTCTAAAACTTTATTTTTCAATTCTTCACTTGAAGCAGCGTAGGCGTATTTAGCTGTTCTAAGCCCTAATTCTTTATTGGCAACCTCTCTTATTGCAATTCTATTCATGGTTAAAAAAGCTGCTTTTGCAGTTGGAATTACAACAAATCCCTGATCCTCAAATTCCTGCAATTTCTCAGTTCTTATCGCCTCTATTTCGGGAATTATAAAATCTGGTCTGTGCTTTTCCACAATTTTTTGTAAATCATCTGCATCCAGCATATTAATAACTTCAAATCTGTCGGCTACCTGCATGGCAGGAGCATTTTCATAGCGGTCTACCGCTATTACAAATAAACCCAATCTTTTAAGGGAAATTACAACTTCCTTTCCTAATTCACCTGATCCTAGGAGCATTAACTTTTTTTGCATATTTAAACCCTTTACTTTGGAAGGTCGCATTTTCTGGATAGTTTAATTAATTGTCAACGGCCAAGAGCGCTGACCTTGAGGTTCCAGAACAAAAATAGGGTTTTCTCCTTTGATTCCTATATATTTAATAGGCCCTACATAATGAGAACCTGCAATAGTTTCAATGGGATAAAAAGTATTTGTATCCAAATCCTCAGAATTTATTAATTGGTCCACTTCAAGTCCAACAAAACTATTATTTTGACTAAAAATTAGAATTGTTTTTGGGAAATTATCTGAATAGTCCCCAAATACCTTCTTCCTATCAACAAGAGGAATTTTTTCATCTTTATAGTTATAAATTCCGTTTTTTATTTCTTCACTGGCCTCTACTAAAATAATTTCCCTATAGGAATTAATCGGGAGGCAATAAATGTTATTTCCAAGCGTAAAAATTAAAAATTTTTTTATAAGGTTTTCAACCACTTTAGTTTTTGGAGCAGGTAAACTTAAAAAATTTTCAACCCAATCTCTAAGAAAAAGTATTTTTTGCCAATAATCATTTTTAAAGCTTTCATCTTTTTCGATTTCTCTGGCATGTTGGGCCAAATCTAAAAGTGATCCTTTAATGAAGAAATTTAATTCTTCTAACATATCCTTTTCCAAATAGATTTTTTGAGAAAGTATTTTAAGGGTCTTTTCAAAAATATTTAAAAGGAAATTATTTTTTTCAAGGAAGATAGGGAATGGTTCATTTTTAAAAGATTCTAGGACAAAAATGCAGTTCTCCAAGGATTTAGCAGGTTCAAAAATAAAATTTTTTAAGGAAAGAAAACATTTATCAATTTGGGTTAAGATTTCATTTTTATTCATTTCATTTCCAGATGGAAATCAACCAAAGAACCAAGGTCGATTAAGTGGCTGACTTCTCCAGAAGGCATTGAAGCGGATCCGCTTATAAAGTTAAGCCTTCCAATTAAACTCTGAGGCAAGGGATTGAAAACTATTTGTGTCTGATGAAGAAGATCATTAACAAACAAACCAAAGGTGCTATTTTGAAGTGAGAAGACAAGAATTGCTTCCTTTCCGGTTATTTTTGCTGAAGTGCCGGGGAAATAACCTGAGGGTTCAATCAAGGGAATTGGTCTGCCATTTTCAATAATAAAACCCTTTGATTTTGGGATATGGTGGATTTTGATTTCGTTTACTAAATAGACCCGGTCTATATCACCAAGTGAAATTAAATATTTTATTCCATTTATTTCCGCCACCAAAACATCCATTATAGAAGTGTCAATTGGTAGTGTGATTATAAATGTGGTACCCTTTCCAAAAGTACTTTTTGTCTGAATCTTTCCTCTTAATTTGTCTACGGTTGATTTTACAAAGCCCAGACCAACCCCTCTCCCTGATATATCTGTAATGCTTTTGGCAGTGGAAAGTCCTCCATGGAACAAAAGTGAGAATATACTTTCCTCTGAAATGGAGTTAATGTCGGTATCGGATTCAATTATTTTTTTATCTATTGCCTTTTGGAGTACCTTTTTTTTATCTATTCCTCTTCCATCATCACTAAATTCTATTTTAATTTCTCTTCCTTTTGAGGAAAATTTTAAAAAAATGACGGAGGTTTCCTTTTTTCCAATTTCCATTCTTTCCTGAACATTTTCCACGCCATGATCAATTGAATTCCTAACTAGGTGGGTAAATATATCAGATAAATAATCAATAATTTCTCGATCAACTCTAGTATCTTCCCCCTCATATTGGAGCTCTACTGATTTATTGGCCTTTTTGGAAATTTCAAAAACCATCCGATGTATTTTAAGAATTAATCCTTTAATGGGGGTAAGTTTAAGAGATAATGCACTTTCTTCTATTTTTTTTGTTAGTCTATCAAGTTCTGCTAGTCCCTGACGAAGTTTAGGTTCTTTTATATTAGAAATTTCTGGGCTTTCAATCATTATATTTTTTAAGATTAATAGCTGTCCTGTTAAGTTGAATAAATTTTTTAGGTCGAGAGAGTCCACTCTTACACTATGGCCAACATCAATCTTTTCTTTTTCAATTTCCATTTAATTATGCTGGGTTATTTGATTCAATAAATGATACCTCGATTTTAAACCTTGACTCAATCAAATTCATCAAGGATAAAATCCCGAATCTTTCAGTTGCATAGTGGCCGCCAGCAAACATGACAATCCCCGCTTCTTGGCTTTCATGAAAGTCATGTTCAGACATTTCCCCGGTCAGATAGCCATCTAAACCCAGCTCTTTGGAAAAAGTCCATTTTGAATTGGCGCCCCCGGTGATGATCCCCAAGGTTTTAATGGTTATACCGTTTGGACTAGCTAGGTAAACCTCATGGTTTAAAATTTTTTCCAAATTTTTTTTTAAGTATTTTGGTTGAATGGACTTTTTAAAATTTCCAAAAACTCCCATGGGAGATCCTTTATAATCTCCAAAAGGTTTAAGATTTATTAATTCCAATTTTGTGGCAAGGGATTTTGCATTTCCCACCTTTAAATTTGCATCCAAAGGTAAATGATAGGCAAATAGGTTGATGTTATTTTTGATTAAGGGGGCCACTCTATTATAAAAGGGACCCGTAAGAGTTTTAGTTCCATGAAAATTCCAAAAAATCCCATGGTGGACAATTAGAGCATCAGCGCGCTTTGATACCGCTATTTCGATTGATTCTTTGGTGGCGGAAAGAGCGAACGCAATCTTTTTAATTATTTCCTTCCCTTCAACTTGAAGGCCATTTGGGCCGTAGTCTTCAAACTCTGAAGGCTTCAATAAATCATTTAGAAAATTTTCTAGTTTAATTCTTTTGATTGACATAATTTTGGAAGGGGTACAATTTTTAACAAATTTTGAATTGTATTTTGTAAGTTTGGATGGGATGGAACCAAGGCCAAGGCAATTCTCAGCTCCTCAAGTGCCAAATCATATTTTTTAAGGAACATGTATATCCTTCCAGAGTTAATGTAGGGATATTCTCTATTTTGATATTTGGGAGCTAATTTGGCCTGGCTAAATAGTTTTAAACTTCCTTTTAAATCCCCTTCCTCCATAATTATTAATCCCAAATCATTATAAGGAGGGCCAAAATCTGGATCCAAATTAATCGCCTTTTTACAGTATTCCTTGGCCAATTCTAAATTATTAAGTAACGAATGTAGCCATCCAAGCAAAGAAAATACTTCAGCAGTTTCTTTGAAATTTAAAGAATTAGAAAGAAAATCGACAGCTTTTTTATATTGTTTATAAGAAATTGCCTCAAGTCCCTTTGATAAGTACTCCTCATATCGATTATTCCTAAGCTCAATTAGGGAATGAATAGGCGTTTTATGGGTTTTCAATAGGTCATTTGGGTCAAGGTAAAATAGGGGAAGGGGACCCATTTCTCTTGATTTTAAAATTTGAGTACGAGGGAAATCTATTTGAATATAATTATTTTCAAGGCAAATGCTGTGTAAGTGGTGAGCATTTTCATAAAGGATGTTTATCAAGGGAATAAAAACCTTGTTATTAAAATCATCACTTAAAGGTAAGTTAAGGGCCATTAAAGAAAGGTCACAAATTTTTTTTATTTCAGAATAAAGGTTTTTTTCTGATAAATTTTCAAAGTCCAATAGAGGAGGAATGGTAAATTGAGAATTAAAAAAATTAAGGATTTGAAGGTAAAATCTTTTTAAGCACTCATCGATTTCTTTTTTTGGGTGGTGAATTTTGGATAATAGAAACGCAACCCTATCCAGATAAAGGATGGCTGAATAATATTCAGATAAAATTAACGTCTGTAGATTCCTTTCTTTCATTCCGTTAAAATATTTTTTATAAAAATGATATTTCTTAAAATTTAATTTGATAATTAGATGTTAGATTATTTTTAAAAATAGAATTGAAGAGATGAAATTTTATTTGGCGACATCCGTTTTAACTTCCATCAGCCTATTGCCTTTGGAAATCATTTCATAACGGTCGGATATTATTTTAAATAAGCCACCTGCCTCTTTAGGAGAAATTCCTTCAGATGCAGGGTCCCTAAATCCCATTGATCCATATTCTCCTGCAATTTTATCAAGGCCCCCTTCTTGACCACTTTTATATTGATCTGCCCTAAACCCTGGACCTTTATATTCTCTGGCCTCCGTTCCACCGGCATAGGCAGTTTCAGGTGCAGCAGCTTCTTCACCCTCGGCC
The DNA here is from genome assembly GCA_964400895.1 of uncultured Bacteriovoracaceae bacterium. GTDB lineage: Bacteria > Bdellovibrionota > Bacteriovoracia > Bacteriovoracales > Bacteriovoracaceae > CAYNWL01. The sequence continues at coordinate 30,908 of CAYNWL010000001.1, read as the reverse complement.
CCTTTATCTGCTGCAGCGGCAGCTTCAGACATTTTTGCATCTGTAGAAATATCACCGCCACCACCTTTTCCTTCTGCGGCCTTAAAAGTAACGCTAGGTGCTTTAGCAGCCGCACCACCAGCTCCACTTGATGCTTCTGGAAAGGTTCCTGCTTGTCCGAGTTCCGTTGCGGCTATTTGTTCCATTTCCTTTTCAATGGCATTCATTCCCTGTTCCTCACCCTTTACTCTTGCTAAGGTTGAGGCAGCTTCAGGTGGAGAAAGATCTATATTGGGGCTATTGAATCCATTTGATCGGTTTGAAAAATCCGCACAAATTGGCTCTTGTGGTGCAATTTGGCATACCGAGGCAACTAAATCCTCCTCTTGTTGGGATATCTTATCCAAAGCTGGGTCAGGAACAGGCATTCCATCAATTAAAGATTGGATTTTTGCAGATTGTTTTCTCAGCATCATTCCTTTCATTAGGTTAGAGATTGCTTCAATACCAGTTTGGACCATAACCATTTTAAGGCTTTCGCGAGATTGAAAATTTAATATGAGCTGGGTCCCAGAGTTCATGACATCAATACAGGCATCCTGAGATTGTCCAAGCATTGCCCCCATGATCATTTCCCCGCCAGGCATTCCACCCATTCCCCCCATTGCTCCCATACCACCCATTCCACCACCATAAGAATCATAACCACCGCTACCATAACTACCGCCACCGTAAGATTGGTCCCCATAACTTGATCCACCCATCATTCCCATTGCACCTCCCATAGGACTCATCATTCCTTGAGGCATTTGCGGAGCAGATTGGGCATCCATTTGTGCATTTTGCATTAGTATTTGATCGCAGTTTTGATATTGAACCGCTCCGATGGCACCTTCACCTTCGCCTGAGCTGCTTGAACTCATTCCATTATAATCTGAAAAGCTGCTTCCACCAAAGCTGCCGAAACTGGATCCAAAGCTTGAGCCATAACTTCCCCCCCCATAAGAACCGCCCATCATAGAACCCATTCCCATCGTTGGAGAAACTTCACAAGAGGCCACAATGTCATCTTTCTTTTTGAATTCATCTAGGAGATTGTTTATATGAATTTTTTTAGCATAAGGCTCAAAAGCTGTTATTAAGCTTTTAAACCAATCCAAATAAGTTTCTAAATTTGGATCTTCTTTTTCGGATGTAACAGCTTTTTGACAAGTCTTAACTACTTCTTCCCTGTCTGGCCATTGATCGAATTTCATTTTCATTACTGCAAATTGAGCACCTAGGAAAAAGGAGTTTTGAAATGCCACTGCCGCTTGATCGTCCACCCCGGCCTTCTGCATTTTAAGTGGCAGAAGAGGATCGGGATTTTTTGATGCCATATCAAGTGCTAAATCTTCTTGTCGTTGTTTTGCATCCATTTGATATTTAATTTTTTGACCAGTCTCCATTAATTTTTTACCTATAAAAAATCCATCCCACCATTTTACTAATTTCCGGCATTCAGGATAATCTTGGGTTTCAGCTCCTCTGGACCTACATGCTAATTTTCTATCAATTGAAGCTTTTGGAACTATCGCAACAGTATCTTCGGAGCTGTTATAATTAACAAAAGAAGTCGAAGGAACTAAGGCGGTACATTTTTTAAGAATTAGGCTTTTACCTTTTCCTCTAGCGATTCCTTTTCTTACAAATGCCTTAACAGCAAGCAATTTCTTTTTGGCATCTTCAAAATGATTTCCAGTATTAAGATTTTCTTTTTGGTCTCCTTGTTGTTGATCATCTGAGCCAAAACTAGATGCATCTCCAAAACTGGTAGTATCGCTACCACCACCAAAGCCGGAGTAGTCGGCCGATTCTCCGCTCTTGTTTAAGGCCTCAACTTGTTCAGGTGTCAGTCTATAATCTTCAAATTTTTGCTCTATAGATTTGGCAAGTGTCCACCAGGAATCTCCCCACATATCGGAGGTAGTTTTTTGTTTGTAGGTATTCACCATATCTGACCAGGCCTTAGAGGTCTGTCTTTGGCAATTTAGAAAAAGGGATGTACCCAAATATTTAACTGAACTGGAAGATGCTAAGGGCTTTCCAGTTTCACTTTGAAAAGTTATTGGAGGCAGTTCTGGAACCAATCCTGCTGCAGAACCGGACCCTGAGGTTATCCCGCCCTTTTTCTTAAATTTCTCCGCCGCCCTCAATACATCAACATTTTCTCCAAATTTTTTCTCTCCACCTTGTCTTGGTTTATTCGTTAGGTCCGTTCTTTCTTCTGTCACTCCTTGCTTTCCAGATTGTTGGCCAGTAGCTGGTGTAGTATTATCATCAACCAAACCTTGTGTTCCGGGACTGCTTTGGCTTTCAGGTGCTTTTTTACTCCCGGCACCACCTCCTGTATTTTCTATTGGTACCAAGTTTGGATCACCAGGAACGCAATCCACCGTATCTTGAGTATATTGATTGACGCATTTGGCGGCGTATCCTGATTGATTAAGGAAAAGAGAGCAAACCAACATTAAATGAAAAAAATTTTTAAACATAAGTTACCCTTTGATTTTTCAACTACTTTTCGGAAATTTAATTGGTAACTTAAAAACCAGAATACTTAAGTATTTGATTTAAAGGGAGAAATATTTTGAATAAATTTTTTGAATATTAATTCAGCATTATTAAATAAAATTTCTTTACTCTCAATAGACGACATTTTTAGGTTTTCAAGGAAAAAATCAAGCGTAAATCCATCTAAATAGATTTTGGCCTGGGGAAAATAACTTAGGTGCCAGGGCTCTGGATTAACTCCTCCTAAATTTTCATTGTAGGGGAAATAAAAATTATAATTTTGGGCATTTTCTTTTAGCCAATTATAAAGGGGATTAAAAACTCCACCTTCCAAATATTCCTCCGGGGTCAGGGTGGGTCTGTAATCCAAAATATTCCCATCTGAAAAATCAAAATCTGTTCCCCAATGATGGCGACTGGCCCCAGGAATGGCCGACCATTTCAATACTAAAAACACGAGTTCTTCTTTATTGATGACCTTTGGATCAATTATTTTACTTGAATCATCCAAAATTGGTCTTTCCCCTTTGATTTTTTGGTTCCAGATTTCCTCTTGTCTAAGAAATGACCTAAAACCGCTGACAATTTTTAAATTAAAACCGGCCTTTTTTGCATCATTTGTTAGTGCCAACAAGGGGACTTGGACTTTTCGATGAATTTTTGCGTTCAACTCATCGCACCATTCTATATGCTCCTCAGTCCGACCAGTAATTTCCAAAAATATTTTTTCCATAAAAATCTTTAATTTCTTTATACTTTAAATTATATATTTCAATCAGTTTAAGTAAAAGCTTCTTTATTTTCTGCATTGCAATGGCTAAGCGGATAAAGTATAAAAAAAGAAGACTTCATTTTTTGAAAGGACCATATAAATCATGGAAAAAGTAGTTATCAGGTTTTCTGGAGACTCCGGCGATGGGATGCAATTAACCGGAACACAATTTTCTAACACCTCAGCAATAATGGGAAATGATATTTCAACCTTCCCAGATTTCCCTGCAGAAATACGGGCACCTCAAGGGACAATTGCTGGAGTATCAGGATTTCAGGTTCATTTTGGATCGGTTGATATTAATACTCCTGGTGATGAACCGGATGTATTAGTGGCCATGAACCCTGCAGCTCTTAAATCGAATTTGGGAGCATTAAAAAAGGGTGGAACGATAATTGTAAATACAGATGCGTTTACAGAAGAAAATTTCAAAAAATGTGGGTATCCAGGGGATCCGCTTAACACTCCAGAATTAGAACAATATAAAATAATAAAAGCAAAAATAACCAGCCAGACTTTGGAGGCCCTTAAAGATCTAGATATGGATTCCAAGGCAAAGGGTCGATGTAAAAACTTTTATGCCTTAGGGATGACCTACTTCATGTTTGGCAGGGAACCAGAAACAACCATCAATTGGATTAAAGATAAATTTTCTAAAAAACCCATTTTGGTAGATGCCAACGTGGCGGCCCTAAAAGCTGGAATGAATTTTGCTGAAACATTGGAAGAGATAATCTCACCTTTCACAATTCCACCTGCAAAAATTGCTGCAGGAAAATATCGCCAGATAAATGGAAATACGGCCACCGCATTTGGTTTTATCCAGGCGACCCAGGCAGCCGGCTTAAAATTATTTTTAGGCAGTTATCCCATTACTCCGGCCTCTGATATTTTACATGAACTTTCCAAACATAAAAATTTTGGAGTTACTACTTTTCAAGCGGAGGATGAAATAGCCGCAATTTGTTCGGCGATTGGAAGTTCCTTCGCTGGAGGATTAGGAATCACTACAAGTTCAGGCCCAGGTATCGCTTTAAAAGGCGAGGCCATGGGACTTGCGGTAATGTATGAAGTTCCCCTAGTTGTCGTAAACGTGCAAAGAGGTGGTCCTTCAACTGGTCTTCCTACCAAAACTGAACAAAGTGATTTGTATCAAGCAATATTTGGGAGAAATGGAGAATGCCCAATGATTGTTGTAGCTGCATCAAGACCTTCGGATTGTTTTCATATGGCCTATGAGGCTTCCAGACTAGCTCTTGAGATGATGACTCCAGTTATACTTTTAACCGATGGATACATAGCAAATGGTGCTGAACCATGGAAAATTCCAGATTTGAAAAAAGATTACGCTAAAATAAATACCAAGATAGTTAAAGGTGAACCACCAAAAGAAGGGGAAAAATTTCTTCCTTACAAACGAGATGAGTTGCTAGTTCGAAACTGGGCAATTCCAGGAATCCCTGGGTTTGAACATAGAATTGGTGGTCTGGAAAAAGAAGATGGAACAGGGAACGTTAGCTATGACGCCCTTAACCATGAAAAAATGGTCAACATTAGAGCACAAAAAGTTGCAAATGCAGTGGAAATAATTCCTCAGCAGGAAGTTTTTGGTGACTTAACTGGGGACGTTTTAGTTGTTTCATGGGGTGGTACTTATGGTTCCACTTACATGGCCGTTAAAAAATTAAGGGAAGATGGAAAAAAAGTTTCATTAATGCATTTAAAATATATAAATCCGATGCCGAAGAATGTTCCTGAGATCATTAAAGGTTTTAAAAAGATTCTTGTTTGCGAATTAAACAAGGGACAAATGAGAACAGTCCTAAACGCGAAATTTAATTGTAATGCCAAGGGATATAATAAGTATCAAGGCCTTCCATTTAAGATTTCCGAACTTGTAACGGCCATAGGTGCAGAACTATAAATTAGGGAGATAATATGAGCGAAAATCCGGTATATTCAAAAAAAGATTTTGTCCCAGACCAAGAAGTTAAATGGTGTCCTGGGTGTGGTGACTATGCAATTTTATCTTCAGTACAGATGGCGATGACCAAGATTGGAAAAAAAAGGGAAGAAATAGTTTTTATTTCCGGGATTGGCTGCTCTTCAAGATTTCCCTACTACATGAACACTTATGGAATGCATACCATTCATGGAAGAGCACCTGCTTTTGCTACTGGATTAAAACTTACCAATCCAAATCTTGCAGTTTGGATTGTAACTGGTGATGGGGATGGTTTATCAATTGGTGGAAATCATCTAATTCATCTTTTAAGAAGAAATCCCGATGTAAACGTGATTCTTTTCAACAACGAAATTTATGGTCTTACAAAAGGTCAATATTCACCAACTTCAAAGCCAGGACTTGTGACAAAATCTACTCCCTTTGGTGCGATTGATAGACCTTTTTCTGTTGCCTCTCTAACTATGGGTGCTGGTGCAACCTTTTTTGCTAGAACCATTGATACCGACCCCAAACATATGATGGAGGTATTTCAAGCAGCCTCAGAACATAAAGGGACCTCTATGATTGAGGTTTTTCAAAATTGTGTAATTTTCAATGATAAAGTTCATGATGAAGTTACCAATAGGGCAAATAGGGATGATACCACCTTAAGACTTGAGCATGGAAAGCCTATGATTTTTGGGAAAGAAAGAAACATGGGTATTATTTTAAAGGGTCATTCTCCAGAAGTGGTAAAAATTGGAGAAAACGGTATAACTGAAAAAGACCTAGCAATCCATGATGAAACTTCAGTATTTTTATCTCATATTCTAGGGGCATTTGAACGTCCACACTTTCCAATTCCACTTGGAGTTTTGAAAAAAGTTACAGCTCCAACCTTCGATGAAGGGGTTAGTGACCAAATTAAAATAGTCAGGGAAAAGAAAGGTTTGGGGGATATGGAAAAATTGCTTAATTCAGGAGATACTTGGGAAGTAAAATAATACTTCCTTATGAAATATTACGAAAGTTACGAGAAAGTTTATTCCAAGGGGCCCATAGGATTTCAAGGGCCCAATTTATCCCTACAAGAGTTTTATTCCCAGGAAATAAAAAAAAGATTACCTGCAGGTCCCAAAAAAATTTTGGAGATTGGATGTGGTGTTGAATCTATTTTTAAAAATGAAAAGGGAGATTTTGAAGTTCTGGGGATTGATGTTTCCCCTTCTGCTATAAAAATTGCTAATCAATTAAATAATTTAAAAAATATTAAATATGAAACCCTAGACGTCACAAAATTGAATTTTAATGGAGAGTTTGATTTGGTTTATGATGCCCATTGCTTTCATTGCCTAACCGATTCCCAAGATCGAAAGATGGCTCTAGAAAATATTTTTAAGGCACTAAAACCTAAAGGGATCTTTTCCCTGGAGACCATGACCTCCCATAAACTGATGGAATTTGAAAGTCCTTTTATATTTGAAAATAATATCCTTTATCGTCTATTTACCAACGCAAGTTTTGTTGATCTTAAATTTATAGATGGAGCACCATTTTTACCGGTTAGAAGAATTGATCATGCGATGAAAATAGAGCAGGATATTTTAAGCGCAGGATTTAAAATAATTTTTTTATATGTGTTTTCACATAAAAAAATTATTCCAGATGAATCCCGAAATCATCCCCTGCAAAGCGATCCAGATACTCTTCAAATTATTGCTCAAAAGATCTAAATTTTACTTAGGCAAATATCTTCTTTCTCCACCATGGCCATTATTTCATTTTGGGAAAATGATAAGAATTTTTGAGAAAGTTTCTTAAATATTGTCTGGTCGGTTGAGAATCTCAAAGGCGGTGTAATATCTAAAGAGAAAATTTCGCAAAATCTTATCCAGAATTTTTCTTCAACTGCCGCGAGAGCAATATATTTATTATCCTTAGTCTTATAAATGGAATAACATGGATATCTACCATTATGTAGGAATTTTCTCATACCTATATTCATAATTTTTTTAGGATAAAAAGGCCGCAAGATTTCTTCTGTCGATTCCATCAAATAACTAGAATAAAATATTTTTGATTTTTCTTCTCTTGATTTGATAACCGATGCTAGTAAATCAAGAGCAACCTTTAAACCAAATGTTACACCGGAAAAGGGTAGAAAAGGCGGATCTATAATATTCTCAGTTTTTCCTTCTACATGGAGGGAGAGAAAGTTCGTTTCTGCCAAGGAATTTAGGTCATGCATATTTTTAACATGTCCTTTGGAGGCCAGTAACTCCAAAACCACAAGATTTTGATTTAATTTTTCCAGATGTTGATTTGATATTTGTAAATTTTCCCGAACCTTTTCAGGAGGGCCCATAATGATAGCATCAGCATCTTTAATTAATTTATGGATTTCCAAATAGGTAGATGGATGCTTAAAATCCAACCTAACTATTTCTTTATCCTTGTTTAAATCCTCATACCAAGCAGGAAATGACTCATCCATTTGCCCAAATAACCCAACTAAAAAAGGATCTTTAAATTTCTCATCCTCAATTTTTATAACTTTTGCCCCTAAATCGGCTAAAAGTTTTCCGGCCAAAGGTCCCGGAAGTCTGTGGGAAAAATCAATTACTTTCAGGTTTTCAAGTAATTTCAAAGTTTATCTCCTTAGTGGTTAGTTTCCTTGGCAGGAGTTAAAGTAGAGATGAAATTCTCAATATCTTCTCCCTGTGTTTCACAGGAATTATAAGTGCAAATTTGCCATTTTTGGTTTTTTTCATCATGGTAATCGATTATAAAACGATGGGTAAAATGGGGAATAAAGTTAATAAACCTTTCCAGATTTAACCAATCCTTAGGAACTTTAACAACCCTGAAGGCCTTTTCAGGATAGGTAAGTGCTCTTAGCGCCTCACCAGCTGCAATGGGAAATCTAAGACATTCAGAGGTTACGTTTTCTATTAAAATATTAAAGGTGGCCGAAAAATCCTTTTTCCCAAATAGAACCTCTGCTCTTCGAGTTAGGTTTATCAAAGTTGAAACGGGAGACTTAAAAGATGATTCGAAAACACTTACGTCCAAATTGGGATAGATTTCAGTGGGTTTAAAAGATACGGCCCTGGTTTTTACCTTCCCATTTTCTATAAATTGTTGGTGAATAAATTGAAGGGAGTCAAAAAAGTTATTTTTGAAATCGGCATTCCCCGAAATTTCCCATAGCCGAAGTTGGGCCTCAGCAAAAAAGACATAATCTTCCAAATAAGGGATAGAATCCTCTTTGGTTGTAGAATGGCGAATGGCGGTTCCAAGATCAGTTTCGTTTCCTTTTAGGATAAAAGAATTAAAGGATCCTTTTACCGCTAAATTTAAAATCACCTGTGCTCTTTTTTTAATTGGAGAAATTGGGCAGTACTGAATTACATCACAAAGGGCCGAAATTAACATAAAATTCCAAGAGGCTATTCCTTTATTGTCGGTATTGGGTGGAATTCGGTTTTTTCGCTCATTTAAAATTTCTTTTCTAACCTTTCTCACAATTTCCCAGTTTTCCTCTGTCAAATATTCATCTTTTAAATTTGGATCTAACGAAATTACATTTTGTCCTTGGTCAAAGTTTCCTTCAGGATGAATGGCAAACCAATTAATTATATTATCTTGGTTTGATTTAAGTGTTTTATCTTTAGATAAAAGATTTTCAAATTCCTGTTGTGAAAATGTAAAGAAAATTCCTTCTTTTCCTTCTGTATCTGCATCTTGGGAACTAAAAAAGCTTCCATTTTCTGATTGCATTTCTTTTTCTAAGTAATCCAATGTATCAAAAAGGGCATCAAAAATTAGAGGATTTGGATTAAGAAGTCCCACTTTGGATAGGACCCTGAGAAGACCAGATTGGTCATAAAGCATTTTTTCAAAATGGGGAATTAGCCAATCGCTATGAACACTGTAACGATGGATACCACCCCGAGCGTGGTCATAAATCCCACCTAAAAGCATGTTTTCAACTGTCTTTATAATATGATCAGCAAATTTTGGCTCCATCTTGGCCTCGATCATTTGCTCTATGGCCCATTCCAAAAATGAAAAATTGGGAAATTTGGGAGCTTCTCCGTAACCTCCAAATTTATTATCCTGGAACTGCTCCAAAGCATTCATGATACTTGGTGGTGGAGGGAAAACACCTTTGTAATCCTCTCCTTTTGGGGGATTCAAAATTGAATCAAAAACTAATTTAGAATCGTTTTCAAGATTTTCACGGTTGTTTTTATATGCAGACACAATCTTATTTAAAATATCCAAAAAATTTTCTTTCGGAAAATATGTTCCCACAAAAAATGGTTTAAGATTTGAAAATAAAAAAGCAGATAGCGGCCAACCACCATTTCCTGTAAATCGTTGACAGGCCTTTTGATAGAAATCATCAATATCTGGGTATTCTTCTTTATCCACTTTTATTGAGATAAAATTTTTATTAAGAAAATCTGCAACATCCTGGTCCTCAAATGATTCGTGTGCCATTACATGGCACCAGTGACATGAAGAATATCCAATGGATAAAAAGATAGGTTTTTGCTCTTTTGCAGCGAGCTCTATTGCCTCCTTTCCAAAAGGCCTCCAATTTACAGGGTTTTTTTCATGTTGTTTTAGGTATGCCGATTTTTCACCTTTTAGCTGGTTCATAGAAAATTTCCTTAAAATGAAAAATCAAATCATAATGGAAAGGATGAGAATTGAAAAATTAACTTGGATTAAATTGGTCCTTTTAGGCATTGTATGTCTTACCTTTTATAGGGTTACAACTGCTCCAAGAATTTACTGTAAGATTCCTTGTACTACTTGCCTTGGTGGGGGAATGGATCAGGATTTTACTGAATTGGCCGATTCTATAGATGGGACTGTTGTAATTGTTTTTTCTCAGGGAAAAAAGAAGCTTAAATTTAATGATTGTTATGCCCTTAAAAAGGGTTTTTTCAACCGCACATACGTTAAAAGGGTTGATCTCCAGTGGAGTCAGCTATTCTAATAAATTCAAATAGTTATATCACTACTTAGTTGAATAAAATCTATACAACCGACCATTTTAGGTTGCTTTAAGCGCCTCCTCATAGTATTACATACCTCGTTATGAAATTTATGACGCAGACAATCATTAAGCGCCGTAATCTACCCTCGGATGCCATGGTATTGGCCAGAATTTTGATTATAAGCGCAATTATTTTAGTGGTATTTCCAGCTTTGGCCAAAAGGTTAGTTTTGGCAGATTTAGAACATCCTCTAAAAAATTTAATCCAAACGCCTTATGGCCCACAACTTAAGAATTTACCTTTTACCGATTCCTCTTATGATTTTGCTAATGTTAAAAGACCATTTGGCAGAGTTAACTTAGAAAGAGTGGGTGAGATAAAAAAACATAAGCTAGAAGACCTTATTTTGTCCTCTCTTGATTTGGAACTTAGAAAAAGACTTAGACCACATTTAACAGATGCCCTAGAGATTTCGGAAAAATATGAACTTGATCCTTATTGGGTTTTGGCCATTATGTGGACTGAGAGTCACTATGTACATTCTGTAAAAAGTAATAAAAACGCCCATGGATTAATGCAAGTTCTTCCTTCAACTGCAAAGACCCTGACAAATATCCAAGGTGATATTTTAGAACCAAGTACAAATATCGAAATGGGAGCTCATTATCTTAGAAAACTTCTGGATATTTATTCCAACAATTATCAAGTAGCTACGGTCGCCTATAACCAAGGTCCAGGGAATGTTAAAAAGAAAGGTAAAAAAGTATTATTAAATAACCAATACTTAATCAAGGTTCGAAACGCCTATATGGTTTTGACCGTAAAAACTAATGATTATTTTAAAAAATTAAGTCCACCTTTTGAAAAATCATTTATTGAAAGGAATCATTGGGTTAAAAAATATTTTGAGAAGGTATTCTCAGTGCTCCCAAAGACCAATACCCCAAAATTGGTTTATTCTAATTTTAAAAAGGATAGAAAATCCTTTATTCTCCTTTAAAAATTAACGTGAAGGTTGCTGAAACTGATGGAAGTGCCTTAGATATAGGCTTTAAAAAGGCAGAGTCTAATATATTTTTAATAACTCCTTCCTTGCCATAAATTATTAAATTCTCTGTGGTTGCTAATACTGAAATATTGGTGAATCTCTTTCCTTTAAGGTATGAAAGAATAAAATCACGTTCCTCATCTGATAACGTGGCCAAATTTTCCAGGGTCTCCTGAGGTATTTCAATAGCTCCGTTTAGTTGAATTGGTTCTTCAGTTAGCCCTCTCTCTCGTGGGTACTGCCTTATAGTTTCACGTGTATGAAGTTTAAGAACAAGAGTTTTGCCATTTTGAAAACTAATGTTTAATTCCGCAGGTGAACAGTAGATATGAAAATTGGGAATTTCCATCTTGAGACCGTCTTTTCTGAAAATAAATTTTTTTGATTCATCTGGCCCTAATGATAAATTGGAAGTTTCCTTTTCACTGTTAAAGAGGATATTTCCCTCAAGATTTTTACCAGTTGCTGAAAAATTCCAATCTTTTCCATCGAGTTCTTTTTCAAAATATCCTGTAACTCCATCTCCTATTTCCCCTTCTACCCGGAGAAATCTTTTATTTTCTTTGCCTTTGAAAATTGTAATATTATCAGTAATTTTACCTTTTATTTTTGGCTGTAAATGCCAGCCCTCAGTAGAGATAACCCTTTGGGTAAAAAGAGGTTCATAAAAAAGGGGTTCTCTGTCTTTGGATATTGCTTGTTTTTTGAACTCATAGGTATAATTTAAAATAAGATCGTTACCGCCAGAAATATCAAAATCATAAGTCCGGGTATACATGTCTCCATATTTATTAATTATAAAAAGAGTCGACCCAGAAGCGGATAACTTTTCAGATTTGAATTTTCCTCTTGCCGGAGAGCAAATTTCATAACTCAGGTCACTGGGGAGCCAAGGATCCAGATAGGTTATTCTTTGTCCATCGCTTGACAGTAGGTAAAGGGAGGTACAACCCACACCGATCCCGTGTTTATTTCCTGCTTTGTCAGTATAGAATTTATCCTCACTTGGAGAGAAAAATGAAATTTCCCAGGATTTTGTGGAAAGAGGGATTTGCATTCCTTGCCCTAACCAAAGAGGAGATCCCCAAGTACTTATCCAATCTTTTTCGGTGATATTTTCTGAAAGGGCCTTATCCTTTATGGAAAAAATCCTGCCTGTTTGATCGATAGCAATAAAATGTTCACTGTCGGTTCCTATTGAGATCGGGGTATTTAGGTCCTCATGAAGAGGAAGAGGTTTCCAAAGTGAGTTAGGCACCCTTTTTCGATACCAAATAATCCCATCATTTATGACAAACTCATTTTGGTTATTGAAATTTTCTTTTTTGTTTCGAAAATAAATTTTTTCAGGAAGTCCTTTGATTGCATCATCATAGCTTTTTGAACATTTAAATTGAAAATTAATAGGAGAGCTTGGGGAGACCCCTAGCAGAAATGATCCGAAAAGTAGGCCATTAGACGCAGCAGGGGGACATTTTATTTTTTCTACAAGTTCGGAATGGAAATAATCTGCTTTTACACAAAATTTTAACGCTAGACCCTTTGCCTCTTGCTCCAAGTCCCTGCAGCTCAAATCTGACGCGTAGGTAGTCAATTGCCCTTTATAAATTTTATTTGATTCGGAAGCAATTTTTCGCCCTTTGGTACAACTAAACAAAATCAATATTAATGAAATGTTAAAAAGGGTTTTCATTTTCTAATTCCTTATGTTTTATAATTACTTAAAAAATATCGGATTAAATCCCTAAAAGGTTAGAGGTATGACTTCAAAAAATATTATCATTTTTATTTGTTTTTTCTTTGGATTGGCGTTTACTGCCTTTTCGGAAGAAATTTTATCCCCAATGCCAATACTTAGAATGGATGGAAATTTGGCGGTTTCGGGGTGGGCCAGAAATCCAATATTTATTTATAACCCAGAGTATATTCCGGACCAATTGAAGGCACAAAAAAAGGAATGGGAACATTATACAATTGTAGGGGATGAATATTCCATATCCCTGACCCTTTTAAATATCGGATTTACGGTTGCTGCGTTGGTAGATTTTTGCCATTACGAAAAAAATATTTACTACACCAATTTTTTTAATAGTCTTGAAAATTTTCATAACTACCCTTTTAACCCAACACCTTATGGAAATACCTACTGGGAAAAGGATAAGGAATTTATTTCTTTTTATTATAAAAACGGGATCAGATATTTAGATTTTTTCTTTAAAAACAAAATTGTTCTGGCCCCTCTTAAAGGATCATTACAGTTAACCCAACCAAAAGAATCCATCGCGGTAGTTAGACCCTTTTTTGAGCCGGGCCTATTTTTCTATGAAAATAAGGTATTTGGTATGCCAGTTAAAGGGAAGGTAGTTGTAAATAATGAAAGTTTTGATTTTGATCCCAATAAAACCTTTGCCATTTTAGATTGGGGAAGGGGAGTTTGGCCAAAAGTTGGTACCTGGTATTGGGGATTTGCCAGTGGTAAATATGGGAAAAAAAATATTTCTTTAAATATGAGTTATGGGTATGGGGATGATTCAAATGGTACAGTTAATTCCTTATTGGTCGATGAAAAAATCCAAAAAATAGACAAAATCCAATGGGTCTTTGATCCTCATGATTTAATGAAACCTTGGAGAGTAGAATCAAATGACGGAAAGGTAAGTCTAACTTTTACTCCAAAAAGTTCGGTTCCGGTTGATCTGGATGTTTTAGTTTACTATGCGAAACTTAAGAAATTTTACGGCTCCTTTTCAGGGGAAATCATGTTAGATAATGGTGAAGTTTTAAACGTTAACAATTTTTACGGATTTACCGAAAAACTTAATTACAAATGGTGATGGAAAAAGTAATCGCAATTGATGGACCCGCAGGTAGTGGAAAATCCACCCTGGCAAAAAAATTAGCACAAGATTTAAATTTAATTTATGTTGATACTGGGGCCATGTATCGGGCCATTGGCCTTACGGCGCAAAAAAGAAAAATTCCTTTTGAAGAGGAGGCCTTGTCCCAGTTTTTAAAAAATCTGGACCTTAAATACATAGGAGATAAAGACCTACTACTGACTGTAGGGGGAGAAAATTTAACCACTAAGATTCGAGACCATTTTGTATCGGAGATTGCTTCCCAGATATCCAAGATAAAGGTTGTAAGGGATTTTTTGCTTAATATTCAACGGGAGCTAGCAAAAAATCAAATTATTGTGATGGAAGGAAGGGATATTGGAACGGTTGTATTCCCTCATGCTTTTTGCAAAATATTTATAACAGCATCAGATGATGTTCGTGCGAAGCGTCGTTTTTTGGAATTAAGCAAAAAAGGCGATGACATTGCTTTTCAAAAGGTACTAGTCGATGTAAAGGAACGTGACGAGAGGGATCAAAAAAGGGAACTAGCGCCACTAAAACCTGCCACAGATGCGGTTTTACTGGATACAAGTTTATTGGATTTAGATGGTGCGTTGTCGGCACTAAAAAAAATTGTACAAGACAAAAAATCCCTCCACGGAATAAAGTGAAATTTGTCATAAACAGATCCGACGCTATCGGCGACCTTATTTTAACCACTCCCATGGCACAGGCCATAAAGGAAAATTTTCCTCAGGCCCATGTTAGCTTTATTATTTCACCCAAATGCAAAGATATTTTAAAAAACCATCCGTTTGTAGATGACATTATTGTCTTAGATTCTAAAGAAAAAATTTTAAAAAGATTTTTTCTATTATTTAAAAAATTAAAAGGATCTAAATTTTATTTCTATGTTGGGGGAAGTTCTCTTCCTAATTTTGTAGCGGCCCTACTTTTTATTCCTTTTAGAGGAGGAATTAAGTCCCGTTGGCCAACATTTTTATTTCTTAACAAGGGTGTAAGGCAACGAAGGTCAGAAATAAAAAAACATGAGGTGGATTATAATTTAGACCTTTTAAATCCTTTAAATATTCCTAAAAAAAAATATTCTCCCAAAATATTATTAAAAGAAATTCCCCAAAACCCCTTCACCAAGGAGTTTATTGTTGTTCATCCAGGAATGACCGGACACACCCTTAACTGGCCTTCTGAAAATTATGCCAAATTTATCGAGCTAATGGAGCAAGCATATCCTAATAGATTTTCCTATGTAATTTCTTATACTCCAAGTGATGAACCCTATTTAAAGGACGTTAGAAAACTGGGAGAAAAAGTTACCTTTTTAAATGGGTCCATTAAAGGTCTCGAAAATTTTATGGGGATATTAAATCAGGCGACTTTATTTTTAGGCCCTGCAACCGGAACAACGCATATAGCAAATGCCCTGGGAGTAAGGCAAATTGCTATCTATTCTCCAATAAAAGTCCAATCAGCTTTCCGTTGGTCTCCTTTTGATGTAGAAAATTCTCTAGTTTTGGCACCAATAGTTAGCTGTCCCGAAAAAGTGCATTGTAGGGGGGAATCTTGCCCAGATTTTGAATGCATGCGAAAAATTTCGGTTGAAAAAGTTGTAGAGGCAGCAAAGGTATTAATCGATGAAAAAGAATAGATTTGAAAATCTTTGTAAAAATTTTTCCAATATTGGGCCTATATTGGTATTGGGAGATGTTGGTATTGATAAATATACTATAGGTGAGGTAAATCGAATTTCCCCGGAAGCTCCTGTACCAGTAGTCCAAGTAAAAGAGGAAAAATTAAAATTAGGCCTTGCTGCGAATATTTCAAATAACCTTATGTCTCTGGGAATTAGTTCAACTCTTTGCGGAGTAACTGGAAAAGATAAAAATGCTTTAATTTTTGAATCCCTCCTTGAGGAACAAAATCTAAAAACGTGGGGAATAATTCAATGTGAGGATCGTCCAACAACTTTCAAAGAACGAATTACTACAGCAAACCAACAAATTTGTAGAGTGGATTACGAAGCTGATTTTCCGATCCTAAAAAATGATCAAGATAAAATTTTAAAAAGAGTGTGCGATTTCAAGGACGGCCACAGCGCCTTGATTCTTCAAGACTATGGGAAAGGAGTCCTCACTGAAAAAATAATTCAAGAATCAATGAAAGAATTTAAAGAGTTGAAAAAGATTGTGGCCATAGATGCGAGTGCACATACTCCTCCTCTTTGGTACAAAGGGGCCACTCTTTTAAAACCCAATCTTAAAGAGGCCAAGGCCATGGTAACCGCTTTGGGTTATATGGAGAATGATTTAACGAAAATTGCAGAAATATTAATGGATAAAATATCCCTCTCCATGCTTGTAATTACCTTAGGACCGGCCGGTATGGCCCTAATGGATCAAAATGGAAATTTTAAAAAAATACCAACCCTAGCTTCGGCAGTTTTCGATGTTTCAGGTGCTGGAGATACAGCGATTTCTCTCCTTGTGGCAACTCTATTGGCCGGAGGGAATTTAGAGGAGGCAGCCTATTTTGGAAATTGTGGCTCTGGAGTTGTTGTTGGAAAAGTTGGCACAGCTACTGTCTCTCTGAATGAATTAATTGAATTTCACCAAAAACTAAAAAAAGATGAAACCACAAACTCCGACTCCCTCACTCCCGTTTTGTAGTTTTCTCTATAGAGAGGATTTGATTTCCCCTTTAGAATTTTTAAAACCATGGGAAGAGTGGTTTAATAAAAGCATTAAATTTTATCATCCCTTTTTTTCCATGGAAAATTATTACTCCAAAGAAATGGGCAAACCGTTGAATAGGTTTTTTCTTGTTGGCCTAGATTGCACTCCAAGAGAGGCCATTTTAGAAGGCAAATTAAAGGCACAATTTGAAGAAGAAAAATTTAAATTAGAAAATTCAAGAAAGGTAAATATTGATTTTGGAATTATCTCTCTAGAAAATGTGGTGCTTGCAACTAACAAGCCATTTGCTCATAGGATTTATCTCACTGAAGGGATCTACCAGGAACTGACTTATTTTTTTCAAAATAAGTCCTACCAAGTCCTTCCCTGGACCTACCCAGATTATGCACACCCCGAAATTCTCAATTTTTTTAATTTAGTAAGGGAAATTCTCCTAAAAAATCTAAGGGAAAAAGACCATTTTTTATTGACTTAATTAACATATAGCGTTATACTGTAATTTACAGTACACAACCCTCTTGTCTCGCTCCATCAGCTTGTACACTTGGGTTCGCTGTTTTTCTGTTAAAGCCATGGTAGGGGGTAACCCCACTAAGGTGTTGCGGTTATCATCCCTTTTCCATGGTTTTAAAATCTGACCAAAAAGCTTGATTAAAATTGTGCTACGAGTTAGGATTGTAGGGTAGGTGGGTTTTCTTCCCTTACCGCTTTTAGTGGATTGGATGGTGGCCCCCTTCTAAAGCCCGTGGAAAAGGGCGACCGACTTTCGAAAGGGGTCGGGAGCAAAGTCTTAGCTCTAGCGGTATTACCTACGAGTTTAAGATTGCCCATGTGGAAAAGACCCTCCCTCTTTATGGCGATCGGGTCGAGGTGGTTCGGCGGTGGGCCCTATCAAGGTCCTGGCGAGTTCCCCCTTGGAGGGATAAGGTTTTTTGGAGGATTTACCCATAGGATTTTAATTTAAAATTTATCCGAATTGGTTTTCTTGTCCAGGGATAAGAAGGCCCCCAGAAATTGGTTCGAACAATTTCTGCTGTATTGTCTCCGAATGGAGAATTCACCTTCGAGGATAAGGAATTTTACGGCCAGTTTGGCCGCATTTTGTTGCCATTATGTACTCTGGCAATCAACAGTGATGGAAGGTGCAAAACACCTAGAACATTTTAAAAAGACCGAGGGGTCAATCTTGGCCTTTCGGTTTTTTTAATTAGGTGAAAATTTTACATAACCCCAATTATACGGAACCTTTTGGAGTATAGTTGCCCAAAATATGAAAGGTTCAGATTTTATAATCCATTTTTTGGCCAGAAATGGCATATCCCATATGTTTGGGATGAGTGGGGCCAATATAGAAGGACTCCTTGATAGCGCTTTGAAATCAGAGGGTAAAGTTATACCCATCATAGCAAAACATGAATTTTCCGCAGTTTCTATGGCCGATGGTCATTTTAGAAGTTCAGGAAAGGTGGCAGCAGTAGCAGTTACTTCTGGGGGTGGGGCCTTTAATACTTTTTCTGGTTTGGCCGAAGCCTTTGCATCCCATGTTCCACTAATCGCATTTATAGGTCAGGTAAACACTAACGCCGAGGGATTGGGAGCCTTTCAGGATTCAAGCGGTAAAAAGGATACTCTAAATGCTTTAAAAATTTTTAAACAGGTTTCAGGGTATTGTAAAAAAGTTTCTAACATTGACCAGCTCCCAAAAATTCTTTTAGAGGCCTACACTTGTGCTGAAACAAAGCAAAGGCCCTCTGTCATTCTTCTTCCTAAAAATATACAAGATGGGATTTTTAAAAAATCTCCAAAGGTCGTTTTGTATAAGAAAGTAGATGAAAAAATTAATATTAGAAAACTTAAGGCCCAACTTATTGAAGTTTCTAATTTACTTTCAAAAGCTCAAAGGCCTCTTTTTATTTTAGGTGAGGAAATTAGAGATTCCTTCCTTATAAATAAAATAGGAAAATTTATAATCAATTCTGGTTTTAGAGTTCTCCTAACTCCTGAAGCTAAATCTACTTTTGATAATCACCGACCTGAATATGCAGGAATAACTGGAGTATTTGTAGGTCCTTTAGGCATAACAGAACTTAGTGAATCTGATTTAGTGGTAATAGTTGGAACTTCTCTACCTGCTTTGGGCAGGTATGGAATGGAGGAAATTTTAAAGGAAAAAAGGATTATAAAATTGGGAATGAAAAAAAAATCATTTCCCTTAAGAAATCTTTTTGAAGTTAAATTTCCCCTAAATAATATTTTCCAATTATTAAAACCCAAGAAAATAACGAAAAAAACCTTTGTTTCAGATAACATATTATTACCCATTAAATTTTCAAATTCAAATTTCAATCCCCTTACAATTTTAAAGGCTTTTGAAAAAACGATTGAAAAAAATTCTAATATATTTGCGGATGCTGGAAACACGGGATCCTTTTTACTTCATTATTTATTAGTCTCAGATAAGAGCAATTTCCATGTGGCACTTGGTGTTGGTGGAATGGGTTATACCTTTGGTGCTGGAATAGGGGCCGCAATTGCCAATAAAAGAAAAACTTATGTATTTGCAGGAGATGGATCTTTTTTAATGCATGGACTTGAGATTCATACTGCCATAGAACTTGGACTCGATATTACTTTTGTCATTTTTAACAATAATGCACATGCAATGTGCGATATTAGAGAGGATCTGTTTTTATCTGGGGAGACAGGACTTAATAGATTTCACTCTTCTTTTCTGGCCAAAGGTTTGAAAAAAATGTTTCCAGGTATTGATTCCTTCGAGATTTATAATTTATCAGATCTAAAAAAGGTTCTTAAAAAAACCAAAAAAGGAGTTTCGGTTATTTCACTTAATTTAGACCCATCCGATATGCCTCCGTTTTTACCATTTTTAAAAAAGGAAAAAAAATGAAAGTTGATGAAACCAAAATAAACA
This sequence comes from uncultured Bacteriovoracaceae bacterium, assembly GCA_964400895.1. Classification (GTDB taxonomy): domain Bacteria; phylum Bdellovibrionota; class Bacteriovoracia; order Bacteriovoracales; family Bacteriovoracaceae; genus CAYNWL01. The sequence goes on along the minus strand of CAYNWL010000001.1, from coordinate 11,113 downwards.
ATATTGCAGGCCTTATCAGAGGTGAAAAGGTAACCAGAGAGGGTTTACTTGGGAAAGTGATGGACCTTACTCGTGCGGTTTATTCACACGAACAGATTTATGGGGATTATTGCCCAATCCAAATCTATATTGAATGTCCTCCGGAAAAAGTATTTGATTATATGTCTAATATCCATTCACTTTCAGAATGGACATACAGCACTAGAGATTTTGTTGAAACTGAATCTCCTGGTCTTTTTGTTGGTAAGGATACTTTAGAAGAAAATACCAAAATATATGCCAAAGTAGTTTCTAATCGTGAGGCCCTTACAGTGGATTATCACTGTGCTTGGGATCAGGGAGAGAAGCTTTGGATGATCTATTTAAATAGAATTGTTCCCGCTGAATTAGTTTTAAATAAACCTGGTTCTGTAGTTTTTTGGCAAAATTGCAAACATCCATTTTATAATAAAAATCCTTTTATTGAAAAAGCACCTGAAGGCAGGGCCTGGGTGGGAGAGTTCTGGGATTTTTTTTATGCAGGACATACAGTTGAATTTGAAAACCTAAAACATATTTTAGAGTATAGATATAAAAATAATCTGCCGATTGGCCCTTTTGTGGAGAAGAATTAATGGAAGTTTTTATTAAAGGTATTACCACCGCTATGCCTGAGACAATTATCACCAATGAATATTTTGACGTTTCAACCGAACAACTTCAAAACATCATGTTCAAGGGCACGATAGAAAGACGTCATATAGGACCCTCTGAGAAGGCTTCGGATCTCCTTTTAAAGGCTGCCAATAAAATAATAGAAAAATTTAATTTAAATCCACAAAAAGACATTGAAATTATTTTAACGAATGTTCCAATCGGTGATGAAGCCTTTACTGGGCACGGAGCAACTCTCAACTATAAGATTGGGGCAAAGGCAAGATATGTTTATGATGTTCATAATGGTGGATGTATTTCATTTGTCACAATGTTGGAATTGGCCAAAAACATTATGAAATCGACAGGGGCCAAGACTGCGTTGGTGGGAAATGCTCAAACTGCTGCTGGAAGGGTTTTTGGTCTTACCGACAATAAGAAGAAGCCTCAATCAGCGGTTCCAGGGGATGGTTGTGGAATGGCCTATTTAGTGGCCGATTCTGAGGGAGGAAAGATATTAGAAAGTGTATCCGCTGCTTATGGAGAATTTGCTGAGGATATGTACGCTTCCTTTCCAGATAAAAGAAAATGGTGGGAGCCAGGATTAGGAGCTGGAACCATTGAATTCCCAGAAGGAAAAATCGCAAAAATATTTGCAAGGGGTAACCGTATGGTTCCCGAGAAGGTTATTGAGGTATGTAAAATTGCCGGGCGGGATCCAAAAGAAATTGATCTTTTTATAACCAACCAACCCAACCAGATGTTCTTAAGAAACTGGAGAGATGCCCTTGGTATTCCAAAGGAAAAACATTTTGATACCTTTTCTAAATATGCAAACATGTTTGGCGCTGCTGTGCCTGTCAATTTATCTGAAGCTTGGGATCAGGGATTAATAAAACCTGGAATGTTAGTATGTCTTGCTGGTTTTGCTCATGCTGGAGATTATGCAGGCGCAACTTTGATCCAATTTTAATTTATGAAAAAGAATTCATTAGAAATTTATAATACTTTGGCAAGTGATTGGTGGGATTCAGAGTCTAAGCTCTTTACTTTAAACCATCTAAACCCTCCTAGGTTCGAATATTTTAATCAGTTTATAGACTTCCGGGGTAAAAAGGTTTTGGATTTAGGATGTGGTGGCGGATTTACCTCGGAATTCCTTTATAAAAATGGTGCCGAAGTTTGGGGAATTGATCAATCGGAAGGATTGATTAAGGCCGCTTCAGATCACGCAAAAATGCAAGATTTAAAAATAAATTATATTCATGGAAAAGGTGATTCTCTTCCTTTTTCTGAGAGTTTTTTTGATGTGGTTGTATGCGTGGATGTTTTAGAGCATTTAGATGATGTTGATAAAACCTTATCTGAGATATCACGGGTTTTGAAGCATGATGGTTATTTTTTCTTCGATACCATCAACCGAACCTTTAAATCCAAAGTAATTATGATTTGGATTTTGGAATACCTTTTAAGGGAGATTCCACTAGGTGTCCATGATTGGGATAAGTTCATAACTCCTTCAGAGCTAGAAGATAGTCTTATATCTAAAGGTTTTTCTAAACCACATTTCCAAGGATTAAAAATAAAAGGAAAAAATCCCTTAAAAAGCGAATTTACTAGAGATCTTTCAGTAATTTATCTAGGACATACTCAAAAAAAATTCCAAGATTTGGAAATGTTTTAGTGCTTTGCTTCCCTAGTTTGTTATGGACAAACCTTGCGTTGCATGAAAATATTTGCCCAAAAAAATCTAGGGATTGAAGAGCTATGCTTGGAAAATTAAACGAACTACTTAAAATCTTTGAAGAACATCTTGCAACCAAAAATACTCAAGCAGAGGTTTTAAATCTAAAGGCCGAATATTTAGGAAAGAATGGTCATGTTTCAGATATTTTAAAATCACTTAAAGACGTTTCTCTTGATGAAAAAAAAGTATTGGGGCCAGCTGCTAATGAAATTAAAGAAAAAATATCTGAGCTCACCTCCAAAAAATTAAATAATTTAGAAATCGAAGAATTTAACAAAAAATTACTAGAAGATAAAATAGATATCACCAACAGGGAATCCCTTCAGGCCTCTGGTATAAGATCAGGTGGAGTCCATCCAACTTGGATAATTCAAAAAGAAATTGAGGATATTTTCCAATCGATGGGCTTTGAAATTTTAGATGGCCCACACATCGAGGATGACTATCATAATTTTGAAGCATTAAATATTCCCTCAGATCATCCGGCCAGGGATATGCAGGATACATTCTGGTTCCATGGCCCTGATGAAAAGAAGAGATTTCTTCTACGAACTCATACTTCCACAATTCAGGTACGTGGAATGAAAGGAAGAAGGCCTCCTTTTAAATTTATTGCACCCGGAAAGGTTTTTAGGTGCGAAAGGACAGATGCTTCCCATGAAATGGTATTTCATCAGCTGGAAGGCATGATGGTAGGAAAAAATATATCCGTTGCAAACCTTATATATTTTATGAAAACAGCACTTCGGGAAATTTTTAAGAAGGAAATGGATATTAGATTGCGTCCTGGTTTTTTTCCATTTGTTGAGCCAGGCTTTGAATTAGATATAAAATGCCTAATCTGTTCTGGAAAAGGTTGCTCTGTGTGCAAACATACTGGATGGGTAGAACTTCTCCCTTGCGGGATGGTTCATCCAAATGTTTTAGCCTCAGGAGGAATTAATCCTGAAGAATTTAATGGATTTGCTTTTGGCCTAGGACTGGATCGGTTAGTAATGATGAGATATGGAATAGATGATATTCGCCATTTGCATGGTGCTGATTTGCGGTTTATCTCACAATTTAAATCATTCTAAGGAAAATTATTTATGCTTATCTCAATAGATTGGATAAAAGATTTTGTCTCCCTCCCTGAAATGGATCCTGTTAAATTGGGTGAAAAATTTACTCTGGCCTGTGCAGAAGTGGAAGGAGTGCATTCTTCAGGTGAACATCTCAAAAAAATGTCCGTAGCTAAGATTTTAGAAATTGAAAAACATCCTGAAGCGGATAAATTAAACTTGGTAACTTTTGAGATTGCAGGCGGGGAAAGGAGAAAGGTCGTTTGTGGTGCTCAAAATGTTAAAATTGGACTGAAAACTCCATTTGCACCTGTGGGAACAATCCTTCCTGGAGGATTCGAATTAGTACCAAAAAAAATTAGGGGAGTGTTGTCTGAGGGAATGTTATGCTCTGAAGAGGAATTAGGGCTTAAGGAAAGCTCAGAAGGTATTATGGAGCTTCCCGAATCCGCTCCCACCGGTGAAAGATTAGATATTTACTTTAAAGAATCACCAGACATTTTACTAGATATTGATAATAAATCCCTAACTCACCGGCCGGATCTATGGGGACATTATGGTATGGCACGGGAATTTTCGGCCATTTTCCATCAGCCACTAAAGAATCCATTTAATAAACCTTGGGAAAAAAAACAAAAAGATTTATTTGATAACCGGGATGCTCCAGTAAAAGTAATTCTCGAGGGAGAATCCGCTTGCTTAGGTTATTTAGGACTTACGGTTGAGAACATTTCAGTCTCTGAATCCCCTGATTGGATGCAAAGAAGGCTAAAGGCCGTCGGTCTTCGTCCTATAAATTCCATTGTTGATATTTCCAACTATGTTATGTTGGAATTGGGCCATCCAAATCATATTTTTGACAGGAAAATGATCGAGGGAAACAAGGTTGTAATTAAACGTGTTGAAAGGGATGAAAAATTTCTGACCCTAGATGAAATTTATAGAGATTTAATACCATCGGATACGGTCATCTGTGATGATAAAAAGACCTTAGTTTTAGCGGGGATAATGGGAGGACTAAATAGCGGAGTTAACTCAGATACCAAATCCATTTTTATTGAAGTGGCCAACTGGAAAGCGGCCCAGGTTAGAAAGACTTCAACAAGGCTTGGACTTCGAACTGATTCTTCAATGAGATTTGAAAAATCCCTTGATTCAAATCTCATGGAGAGGACTCTTCTGCGAATATTAGAATTGGTCTTGGAACTAAATCCAAATGCCAAAGTGGTTGGAAATATCCAGTATGCGGGTGAAAAGTTTTGGGAGCATCCTCCTTTAATTAAGCATTTGACCCTGGATAAAATAAACGCGGTTTTAGGAACAAAATTATCCCAAAATGAAGTAAAAAATATCCTTGAGTCCCTGGATTTTAGGGTATCAGGAAATGAACCCTTAGAAGTTATTGTGCCTACTTACCGGGCCACCAAGGATATAGAAGTAGTTGATGACATAATCGAAGAAATTGGAAGAATTATCGGGTACGATAACATTGAGCCAGTAGCACCTTTTTGGGCAGTTGCTCCAGTAAAACTTTCTACCGCCCAAATTCTTTCCAGAAAAATTAAAGATTTTATGTGTTTTAATGGAAAGGCCTTTGAAATTATGAATTATCCTTTGGTGGGAAAACCATTGTTTGAAAAGGCATCTTTTAAGATCGAGCTCCCTGGTCTAATAAATGCGCTTTCTTTAGATCAAGATCACATGAGAAGTTCATTAATTCCGGGTATTCTAGATGCCTGTGAAAAAAACGCCAAAAACTTTCAGGAATTCCACTTATTTGAACTAGGAAGAGTTTATTTGCCTGATGGCAATAATTTCGCAAAAGAAGATTCACATCTGGCAGTTGCATTTTATGACAAAGAAAAAACTCCTTTTATGGAACTTACCGACACCATGGAAAGACTTTTAAATCTCCTAAATATTCCCTTTGATTTTGCCAAAACCAACCCAAAATTTAAAAATCCCCTTATTGATGAAAATTGGGAGGGTATACACCCAATTGAATTTTTAAATATCAGGGCGATGGGAAAACATCACGGAATGGTTATGTCCATCCATCCACTTATGCTTAGGAAATTTAAAATAAAAGGAAATTTATCCATCGCTATCTTTAACCTGACACAATTTGAAACTGCCAAGGTTTCCGATAAATCAAAATATAAACCGCTTCCCAAATTCCCTGGATCCAGATTTGATTGTTCTGTAGTTTTAAAATCAAATCAAGAAGTTGGTGGTATTTTTGAGTGCCTTAAGAAAATAAAAGTTGAAGGCCTTGAGTCCTTTCAGGTTGTTGATACCTTTAAAATGGATAATGACCATAGATCGGTAACTATTAGGGCAAATATTTTCGATCCAGAGAAGACTCCTTCTGGTGAGTTTATCACTATGATCTCAAATAAAATTATGGAAACCCTAAAAGAGAGCGGGTTTCCCCTTAAGGGATAGTATTTAAAGACGATTCTTCTTTAGGATCTCTTTTGCGGCCCTTTCAATTTTATGGAAATCAAGTTTATTTAAAAACTTGCTGTAAGTCATCCAACAAATAAGTCCTTTATGGTCATTTATTATTTCTGGTACATATTTTGGAAAGGCCAAAATTTTTTCTTGGTACAAATCATATAGTACTGGCAAATCTGTAACTATTAATTTTCCAGCAAATAAGAATGGAATCAGATGGGGAACCCCCAAGGAGGCGGTCAATGAAAGGAAATTATAAATACCAATAAATCCTCTTTCGTAACTGATGTCCTTAGTAAATACTGCTCCAGATTTACCTAAAGTTCCTCGGAATAATCTATGGGCCCGTTCAAAGCTTGGGCGTTGGGGGACACCCTTATTACGGTAATATCTATAAATATCCATGAAGTCCGCGCCTTCTTCGGCCATATGGAGAGTAATAATTCGATCATTAACCTTTTCTATTCTTCTAAGATTACTTTTAAAAGATAAAATTTCCATGGTAAATGCCAAACCTTCCTGGGTGACATTCATGCTTGGAGAACCTACTGCAAGCCACCTGCAGTACGGTTGTGCCCTTCCATTTAGAGATGTTCCAACATGTACATGCCCTTCATGAATTTCATAAATATCCAATTGGTTTTGGGTAAAATTTATATCCCTTTTTAATTTTATATAGTTTGATCCTGCGGCTGCATCCGATACAATTCCGTCATCTAATTTCACCCTGACGTCGTCATGGTGAAAATATTTTTTCAATCTGTTGGATAAAATTTTAACCGCTTTGGATGCAGGTATATGGGGTTCAGGTTCAACATATTTTGTCTTAATCCCTTTTAAGACTGATTTCATGGTTATTCCTAATTCATGAACTTGTGTTTTTTTATCCAGGAAATGATCGTGCGTACTTCCATAAAGAAGGGTAGAATATTTATAAAAATCTGCCGTTCCTCTGGAATTGAGCATGCCTATTGCCTGGGTATATTCTTGGCAATTTCTTATAAGAATTTTTGCAAGGCCATCGTTTTTGCCGAAAAAATTTTCAACTTTTTTTTGAAGAATCCTAAATTCCATGATTTTTTGATCTGGATCAAATCCTAAAGGCCTGGCCTTATAAAGGTCTTTAGTTAATTTTGGAAATGATTGAAATTTTTTTCTTTTGAATTCCTTCCAAACCTCCTCAGGCCATTCAATGGAGTTCAGAATCATTATAGGCTTTTGAATTTCAATTAATTGGTTAGAAGCTTCTAAAATTGCTCTTTTATAATTTCTCATAATAAAAATTTTTCATTAAAAAATCATATCTGTATAGAGAGTTCTAAATAAAAACCGTCTAGGTTTAACCTTTAATAATTTTATTCTTTTCCGATAAATCCCATTAATGAAGCATTTATTTATTTTACCATTACTCCTTGTATCTTTTGGCTGTTCAACCATCGCAACCGCCCCTTATGACGAGGAAATTTATCAACAATCCCAGTTACTTCAAAAGGAGACAAATTTATTCCTGGATCAAATCTCGGGGAGTGGAAAGTTCAAAAAAGGCGATACTAAGTTTTACTCCTCTTTTGAGACTGGGATAAATCAAATTCTTGATAAAGCTAAATTTTATAAGAACAATAAAGAGTCCATTTCCGTTATAGAAACAATTATGGATACATTTTCTAAAATGAAAAAACTTCATAAGGAAAAAGGTCTTAATGCTGCAAACCGGATGTTATTTAAAGAACATTTCAAACAACAATTTAAATCACTTTTAGATATTGAAAGATTTAAAAAAGAGAAGAGCGTATGAGTGACTTGGAAAAAATAAGAGGAATGATGCTAGAGGAAGCAAAAAACCTTTTAAAGGAAGACTGGGATAATGCACAGGATTATATAGCCGAAAATTTAATAAATCTTACCCATACCCTTGAGGTGATCAAAAAACTTGAGGAAGAAAATAAAATAACTCCTGAAGAAGCAGAAACCCATTTGGAAATATGGCAAAATTCCTGTCAGGCCAATCTAGCTGCTGCACAAGTGGCCGCAAAAATCGGGCCTTCAGTCCTTGTAAATGGAATGGTAAAAGTGGCCAAAAACGTAATCAATAGATATGTAGGGTTTCCACTTCTTTAAGCTGCTACCTTAAGACTATTTCTCCAAGTAAAATATTTTTTTGTGCAATTATAACCTGATTGAATAAGGTTATCCTTTTTTTGTTCTGATATTTCAAAATCTGTTGTCCCCACTCCTAATGTATCTATATATACTGTTCTTTGCCAATCATCTGATTCTAGGTGGGAGGTTGCCTGCTGGGCGTCGATTAAAGTCTTTATTAATGCTTTAGTAAAATCTTTAAAGGAATTTATCTTAACAATTTTTGGTTTTTTGGAATCCCTTAAAGTTCTTATTTCAGATTTGGAGTCTAATCTAAAACCTAGAGTCTCCTGGTTAATACAATAACCATCCGAATGTGGGTTTATTTCCTTTTCTGCCTTATTAGCTTTTTGGTAATAATCGGGGATTATCAAATTACCTTTTTCGGAAAGAAATCTTGGCTTATCAAAAAGTTTAATGGGGTAGTTTGCCACCATTCCTCCATCTATAAGTACTCCTGTTGAGGATTTAATGGCCTCAAAGAAAAATGGAATACTCATAGAAATTCTTATAGCGTCACATACCTTCATTTTTGGGGTGTAATAATAATTGTAAAATTCTACTTGATTGGTGGAAATGTTTGTTCCCACAAAAGTCATATCCAAGAAACCTTTTTCCTTTTTCATTTTTTCAATATCTTCAAAGGTGGCGTCTGCATTTCCAGTTTGTTTCAAAATTATTTCCTTAATGAAATTTTTAAAATTTTCTCCTTTGTGCCATCCGAAATTTCGGAATAAATTGAACAAATCCCGAATAACTCCAGGTTTATCATCCAGAAAGCTATTAAAGTCCATTTTCTTCATTAAGGGTATAGATTCATCTGGGCCAATGCCTAGTCCTAAAAATAATGCATTAATTGCGCCCGCAGAGGTGCCCCCTACCCTTTGAATATTTTCCAATTCGCCAATTTCTTTTAGGTACTTCAATGCACCCAACAGGGCAATTCCTTTTACTCCCCCGCCTTCAAACACCAAATTTCTAATTTTTTTGTTCATGGAGGACTTATCGAAGATTTAAAAAAAGATTTAATGAATATCTAGAAAATTTATTTATTCTATGGAAAGATTTTTTCGTGAAATTTAATAAAAAAGAAATTTCTTGGGCCATCTATGACTGGGCCAATTCCAGTTTTGCCACCACCATAATGGCCGGTTTTTTTCCATTATTTTTTAAATCCTACTTTGCCGCAGGTGAAGAAACCGAAAAAAGCACCTTTATTCTAGGAGCTTCAAATTCAATTGGTTTTCTTTTTATGGCATTGATTGCACCAATAATTGGCGCAATTGCAGATAAAATTTCATCTCGTAAAAAATTTCTTTTCTTTTTTACCCTTATGGCAACCATTTCGGTTTTTGGATTATCCTTGATTGGGAAAGGAGATTGGAGATTTGCTTCACTTTTATACATAATTTCCATCATTGGTTTTTCAGGCGCCAATGTTTTCTATGATTCCCTTTTGGTTTATTCAACATCAGAAAAAAACTTAAATAACACTTCCGCACTTGGATATTCTTTAGGTTATTTGGGAGGAGGTATCCTTTTTGCTTTTAATGTTTTGATGGTTTTAAATCCGGCCTGGTTCTTTTTAAGCGGTCCTGAGCAAGCAGTTAAAATTTCCTTTGGGATGGTTTCAATTTGGTGGCTTCTTTTTACTTTTCCTTTGCTTTTTAAAGTTGATGAGCCTGGTGAAAAAACCTCAATTCCAATTGGGAAAACAGTTCTCCTAGGGATAGGGCAATTTTTGGATACTTTGGGAAAAATCCGTTCCCTTAAAGTAATTTTCATATTCCTTCTTGCATATTGGTTTTATATCGATGCTGTCGACACAATTATCGTGATGGCAGTGGATTTTGGACTTTCTATTGGTCTTGATTCCAATGATCTAATTAAAGCTCTTTTGATAACCCAATTTATAGGATTTCCTGCCACACTAATTTATGGAAAAATTGGGGATAAATTAGGGGCCAAGGCGGGAATCTTTATAACTCTTTTTGTTTATATTTTAGTTTGTATTGGTGCCTATTTTATGAAAACCGCTTTTGGTTTTTATCTGCTGGCCTGTATTATTGGATTAGTTCAGGGTGGTGTTCAATCCCTATCCAGGTCTTTATATGCCCAATTGATTCCAAAGGAGATGGCATCTGAATTTTTTGGATTTTATAATATGTTGGGGAAATTTGCCGCCGTATTAGGTCCCTTTTTAATGGGTTCAATTGCTATGCTAACCAAAAATCCTAGATTCTCAATGTTTGGGTTGCTAATTCTATTCTTAATAGGTGGAGTACTTTTAACTTTTGTTGATTTAAAAGAGGGGAAAATATGCAAAAAATCTTTTTAATTTTTTTCATTTTTATTATTTCAGGGGAAATTATGGCATTTACCTTTAACTCACCGGATTTCGGGCAAAATGAATCCATTCCGATACAATTTACATGCGAAGGTAAGAATATTTCCCCTGCTTTAAATTGGCAGGATCCGCCCAAAGGGACCATGAGTTTTGTATTAATTGTAGATGATCCAGATGCTCCAGACCCAGAAGCCCCACAAATGACCTGGGTACACTGGGTAGTTTATGATATTCCTGCCGAGGTGAGAGGCTTTAATCAAAATGTCCCCCCAATAGGGAGGCTCAAAAATGGAGCTGTTTCGGGATTTTCCGATTTTGAAAAATTTGGTTATGGTGGACCATGTCCACCTAAGGGAGAACATAGGTATTTCTTTAAACTTTATGCTCTTAATTCATTATTGGGCCTACCTCCTGGGAAGACAAAAAATGATGTGCTGCAAGCCATGGATAAAAAGGTTATTGGTGAGGTATTTTTTATAGGTAAATATTCTAAAAAAAATAAATAAAAAACTACTTGACCCCTTAAAATCTTTTCTTTAAGATGCGTCCTCTATCTGAAGTAATAAACCTTTAGATATATTAAAAATTTTATAATTGATTTTTAGATTTAAAACCTTCCTATGGGAAGGTTTTTTGTCAAGACGAGAAAAGACCATATAGAAATTAGGTCTGACGTAAGTAGATGAGATCGAAAGATCTTTGTCGGACGCCATATTTATTTATGGAAAT